>NZ_CP061281.1:3933854-5245139 GCF_014621695.1 Streptomyces xanthii | reverse complement strand
CGAACGGGGTGATCTCCGCGGACCGCAGCAGGGCCGACGCCGAGAAGGCGGGGGCGCCGCAGCCCTCGGCGAGCAGCCCCTGGAGCGCGGCCACGCGGGCGTCGAGCTCCGCCGTGCGCCGTGCCGCCTCGGCCTGGCGGTACTGCTTGTACTCCTGGGCGGCGTGCCGCTGGTACGCGCGCGCCTGCCGGTCCGCCTCACGGAGCCTGCGCTGCTCGGCCTCGTACTGCCGCTGGCGCTGACGCTGCACCTCGGCCCAGGTGTTGACGAATCCGGCGGAGCGACGACTCATCCCGCCAATTTATCCGGCGGCCGCCCCGTCCGGCATGCGACCCCGGGATATGCGGGAGCCCCCTTCCAGGCCGGAAGGGGGCTCCAACACGCGGGCGGGCGCGGCTACTTCAGCTGCTTCGCCTACTTCACCACGGTGAGCGGCAGCAGCTTCTTGCCGGTGGGGCCGATCTGGATGCTGGTGTCCATCGCCGGGCAGACGCCGCAGTCGAAGCACGGGGTCCAGCGGCAGTCCTCGACCTCGGTCTCGTCGAGCGAGTCCTGCCAGTCCTCCCAGAGCCAGTCCTTGTCGAGACCGGAGTCCAGGTGGTCCCAGGGCAGGACCTCCTCGTACGTGCGCTCGCGCGTCGTGTACCAGTCGACGTCGACGCCGTACTTGGCGAGCTCCTTGTCGGCGCTCTGCATCCAGCGGTCGTACGAGAAGTGCTCGCGCCAGCCGTCGAAGCGGCCGCCGTCCTCGTAGACGGCGCGGATGACGTCGCCGATGCGGCGGTCGCCGCGGGAGAGCAGGCCCTCGACGATGCCCGGCTTGCCGTCGTGGTAGCGGAAGCCGATGGAGCGGCCGTACTTCTTGTCGCCGCGGATCTTGTCGCGGAGCTTCTCCAGGCGGGCGTCCGTCTCCTCGGAGGAGAGCTGCGGGGCCCACTGGAACGGGGTGTGCGGCTTGGGCACGAAGCCGCCGATGGAGACCGTGCAGCGGATGTCGTTGGACCCGGAGACCTCGCGGCCCTTCTGGATCACGTTCATCGCCATGTCGGCGATCTGCAGGACGTCCTCGTCGGTCTCGGTCGGCAGGCCGCACATGAAGTACAGCTTCACCTGGCGCCAGCCGTTGCCGTACGCGGTCGAGACCGTACGGATGAGGTCCTCTTCGCTGACCATCTTGTTGATGACCTTGCGCATGCGCTCACTGCCGCCCTCGGGGGCGAAGGTGAGGCCCGAGCGGCGGCCGTTGCGGGTCAGCTCGTTGGCCAGGTCGACGTTGAACGCGTCGACGCGGGTCGACGGCAGCGACAGGCCGATCTTGTCTTCCTCGTAGCGGTCGGCCAGACCCTTGGCGATGTCGCCGATCTCCGAGTGGTCCGCGGAGGACAGGGACAGCAGGCCGACCTCTTCGAAGCCGGTCGCCTTGAGACCCTTCTCGACCATGTCGCCGATGCCGGTGATGCTTCGCTCCCGCACGGGGCGCGTGATCATGCCGGCCTGGCAGAAACGGCAGCCGCGGGTGCAGCCGCGGAAGATCTCGACGGACATCCGCTCGTGCACCGTCTCGGCGAGCGGCACGAGGGGCTGCTTCGGGTACGGCCACTCGTCGAGGTCCATGACCGTGTGCTTGGACACGCGCCACGGGACGCCCGACTTGTTCGGCACGACGCGGCCGATGCGGCCGTCGGGCAGGTACTCGACGTCGTAGAACGCGGGGATGTACACGTTCCCCGTCTTCGCGAGGCGGAAGAGGACCTCCTCGCGGCCGCCGGGCCGGCCCTCGGCCTTCCACGCGCGGATGATCTCCGTCATGTCGAGCACGGCCTGCTCGCCGTCGCCGATGATCGCGGCGTCGATGAAGTCCGCGATCGGCTCCGGGTTGAACGCCGCGTGGCCGCCCGCGAGGACGATCGGGTCCTCGAGCGTACGGTCCGCGGACCGGAGCGGGATGCCCGCCAGGTCCAGGGCCGTCAGCATGTTCGTGTACCCCAGCTCGGTGGAGAAGCTGAGGCCGAAGACGTCGAAGGCCTTCACCGGGCGGTGCGAGTCGACCGTGAACTGCGGCACGCCGTGCTCGCGCATCAGGGCCTCGAGGTCCGGCCACACGCTGTACGTGCGCTCGGCGAGGACGCCCTCGCGCTCGTTGAGGACCTCGTAGAGGATCATGACGCCCTGGTTGGGCAGACCGACCTCGTAGGCGTCGGGGTACATCAGCGCCCAGCGGACGTCGGAGGACTCCCACGGCTTGACCGTGGAGTTGAGCTCTCCGCCGACGTACTGGATCGGCTTCTGCACATGCGGGAGCAGCGCTTCGAGCTGCGGGAACACAGACTCGACGGCTTGGGGCGCCGCGGCGGCGGCTTCGGCAGGCATAACCGTGGACCTTCGTGAGCTGACAGGGGTGACCCTCAAGCCTAACCCGCCGAAAGGCGGACCTCCGCCGCCCTTCGCCACACCCCCGGCAGCTCGGCCTCCCGGCGCGCCGCCGCCGCCTGCTCCTGCCCGTACAGCAGGCCCCAGGTGAAGGCGCTCTCCCCCGCCGCGTGCGCCTGAACCGCGAGGTCGCGCAGGGCCTCGCGGGCCACGACGCTGTCCTGGTGGTCGCCGAGCACCGTCTGGACGTCCTTCATCCGGCGGGCGAAGCGCCGGGCCTGCTTGCCGAGCGCGGGCTCCGCCGTCTCCCCCGCGTACCGGGCGCGCTTGGCGGCCTTGCGGGCCTCGTGCATCGCGCGGTCGCGCTCGGGGCCGGGGTCGAGGGCGAGGGCGTGCTCGACGCGGGCCGCGAGCCTGGCATGGTCGCGCAGCGCGGCGTCGGCGAGCAGCTCGGCTGCGGGGCGGGCGGCCCGCTTCGCGCGCAGCGGCGGATCGGCGAGCAGGGCGTCGAGCCCGTCGAGAAGAGCGAGGTACCGCTTGCTGTCGAGCACGGCGACGGTGTGCCGGCGCGAGCCGTGGCGGCGGGCCGTGGCCCAGGTGCGGAGCCGGCCGCGGACCGGGCCGAGCAGCAGCGGGCGGGGCAGCTCGTCGATGCGGCCGGTGATGCGCTCGGTCAGCACCTCGCGGTCCCGGTCGATGCCCAGCTCGGCCGCGAGCCACTTCAGCTCCTCGCCGAGCGGCCCGGTGACGTCCGGGTCGAGGATCTTCTTGTACGTCTTGAAGGCGCTGCGCAGCCGCCGGGTGGCGACCCGCATCTGGTGCACGGAGTCGGGAAGATCGCGGCGGACGGCGGGGTCGAGGTCGACGAGGGCGTCGCGCTGGGCGCGGACGCGGGCCAGGACGTGGGCGCCGGCCTTCTTGCCCGGGGGCTCCGGCGCCGGGGCCGGTTCGCGTGCCGCGCCGGTCTCCTTGAGGGCGCGGGCCAGTTTGGAGGAGGCGGCGGAGCGGTGCAGGCCGGCCTTGCGCAGCCGCTTGCCGACCTTCGCGAGGAACTCCGGGTCGCCGCCGTCCGCCAGCTCGACCTCGACCTCCGTCCACGTGACGGGGTGTTCACCGCCGGGCCGCTCGGCGCGGACGGCGTCGACGCTGACCTCGGCGAGCGGGGCGCCGTCGGCGCCGGTCAGCTCGGTCACCTCGCGGGTGGAACGGAGCCGGATCACGGGGACGAGGGCGTCGTCGCGGACGCGGGAGCGGACGAGGCCGGCGAGGGCGCGGGGTACGGGGCCGTCGGTCAGCGGGGCCCGCACCTCGTCGCGGACGCCCTCGGCGAGCGCGACCGGAAGCTTGAGGTGCCAGCCCTCGTCGTCGCCTCCGGTGCGGTGGCGCAGGGTGATGTGGTCGGCCGCGAGGCGCTGGTCGGCGGTGTCGTAGTACAGGGCGTCGAGCTCCACGACGCCCTTGCCGACGACGCCGTCCACTCCCGCCACCTTGCGCAGATCAGGCAGCCGGAACGACTCCCCAGGGGCGTCGTACTTCAGCTCGACCTCACGCTTCGTCTCCGCCATAACCCGAACTTAGTCGCCCACCCCGACACCGAAAAGACCACGTCACCCGCCGGGCCCCTCCGGGGTCACCGGAACCGGTGCTCCCTCGAAGCGCGGCACCGCCACACGGTTCTGTGCGGCCCCGCCCCGCGGGGGCACCGGAAAGGCCCCCGGCACGGGCCGTTCGGCACCCGGCACCCCGTTCTCGCCCCGACCGGGTCACCGGTCACCCGAGGGCTCCGCCCCGAACCCGATCCTGGCCCCAGCCCCTCTCCCACCCGCCCGCCCCCTCCGGGGGCCGTCGGCCCGGCACCTGGCACGCCCCACCGGGGCGCGGAGCCACCTCTCCTGTGCGGCCCAATGACGCGGGCGCGCCCCCGCCACGACAACCCGGCACCCGGCACCCGGCACCCGGCACCCGGCGACGATGCTCGCTCCTCTAGCGGCACCGCTGGACTCGCAGCCCATCGAACCGGTGACCGGCCGCGCGGGGGCGCCGCCCCGAACCCACGCCCGGCCCCAGCCCCTCTCCCACCCGCCCGCCCCCTCCGGGGGCCGTCGGCCCGGCACCTGGCACACCCCACCGGGGCGCGGAGCAGCATCGATGTACGCCTGCGCCCCGCGGGCGCGACCAGCCTCCCGTAGCCGAGACCCCCGGGCCAGGACGACCAAAAGCTCACCCGGGGCCGGAGCGCTGGCCCACGGCGAGGGCAACCGGGCACACACCCCGGCCTGGGGTACCTCCCGAGGCGGAAGGCTGAGCCGAACACCCCTGGAGCAGGCCGTGGGCGAAGAGGCCGGCCCGCAGGCACTGCGTGACTGTCCAAGACGACGCGACGCCCGCGTCAGAACCGAGGCAGAAGTGCTGCCGCACGGTCGGCGCCACTGGAACGCGTACCTGGCGCTGAACTGCTGTCCAACGGCTGGGCGCCAGCTGAACGCGCCCTGGAAGGGGTGGCTGGGAGCTGGGAGGCGGCCACCCAGAGGGCCCGCGCCGGAGGCGAATCGCGCCGCAGCAGACAGGCGCCGCCAGGGGCGCGGGGAACTGCGCGACCAACCACGACGACGCCGCACCCCGAAACTGCCTTCAGCCCCGGCGGCGACGCCGCTGTAGCTGAGGCCCCTGGACCCGGCACCGGAGTGCCGCCCCAGCCGCCAGACTGCCTGAGGGACAGGGCACCCAGGACTGGGCTGCTGACCCAAGGCGAGGGTGATCGAACACGTACCCCCGCCCGGGGTACTGCCCGAGGCCAGGCGCCGGGCCGACGCCCCCGGAGGGGGCTGGCGGGTGGGAGTTGGCGGCGGGCCAGGCCAGAGGGCCAGCCCCGGGAGGCGAAACACGCCGGGACAGAAGGCGCCGCCAGGGGCTCGGGGAACTGCGCGACCAACCACGACGACGCCGCACCCCACGACCACCCTCAGCCACTACGGCGGCGGAGCCGCTCCAGCCGAAGGGGGCCGCCCCAGGCGGCAGGCTGCGCCCCCAGGACCGGAGTACTGACCAGAGGCCAGGGCGATCGCATGCGAACCCGGGGGCTGGAGTTCCGCCCGAGGCCGGGCGCCGGGCCGACGCCCCCGGAGGGGGCGGGTGGGAGCTGGCGGCGGGCCAGGCCAGAGGGCCAGCCCCGGGAGGCGAAACACGCCGGGACAGAAGGCGCCGCCAGAGGCGCGGGAAACCGCGCGAGCAACAGGGCCAAGGCGATCACATGCGAGCCCGAGGGTTGGAGTTCCGACAAGGGCCGGGCGCCGGGCCGACGCCCCCGGAGGGGGCGGGCGGGTGGGAGCTGGCGGCGGGCCAACGCAAAAGGCCGGCGCCGGAGGCAAAGCGCGCCGAGACAGACAGGCGCCGCCAGGGGCGCGGGGAACTGCGCGACCAACCACGACGACGCCGCACCCCGCGACAACTCTCTCAGCCCCAACGGCGACCCCACGGCACCCAGCCGACCCTCAACCCAACGGCGACGCCCCACGGCACCCAGCCGACCCTCAACCCAACGGCGACGCCCCACGGCACCCCGCAAAGCCCTCGGCCCCAACGACGGCCGCGCCGTGGCGCAGGCCCGCCGGACCGGGCGCGCCCGGCGACGACCCGCAGTCGCTACGGCGGGCCGGGGCACCCGAACCCCACCCCAGACAACCGACCCCGCGCGCCCACATAACGGCCGAACCCCCGGAGGGCTACGCCGACATGGGCCGCTGCACCCGAATCGACTGGAGCAGTCCCACCGCCACCCACACGGCGAACATCGACGAGCCTCCGTACGAGACGAAGGGCAGCGGCAGGCCCGCCACAGGCATGATGCCGAGGGTCATGCCGATGTTCTCGAAGGCCTGGAAGGCGAACCAGGCGATGATGCCGGCGGCGACGATCGTGCCATAAAGCTCCGTCGTCTCGCGGGCGATGCGACAGGCCCGCCACAGCAGGACACCGAGGAGCAGCACGATCGCACCCGCCCCGACGAACCCGAGCTCCTCGCCGGCGACGGTGAACACGAAGTCCGTCTGCTGCTCGGGCACGAACTGCCCGGTGGTCTGCGAGCCGTGGAAGAGCCCGGAGCCGGTGAGCCCGCCGGAGCCGATCGCGATGCGCGCCTGGTTGGTGTTGTAGCCGACACCGGCGGGGTCGAGCGCCGGATTGGCGAACGCCGCGAACCGGGCGATCTGGTAGTCGTCGAGGACGCCGAGCTTCCAGACGGCGACGGCCCCGGCCGCGCCGACGCCGATGAGCCCGAGCACCCACCGGTTGGACGCCCCGGAGGAGAGCAGCACGCCGAGCACGATCATCACCATGACCATGACGGACCCGAGGTCCGGCATCAGCATGACGATCATCATGGGGACGGCGGCGAGCCCGAGGGCCTGCATGACGGTCCGGTGGTCGGGGTGCTCCCGGTCACCGGCGTCGACGCGCGCCGCCAGCAGCATCGCCATCCCGAGGATGATCGTGATCTTCACGAACTCGGAGGGCTGCAGCGAGAAGCCGCCGCCGATGATGATCCAGGCGTGCGCGCCGTTCACTGTCGCGCCGAGCGGGGTGAGGACGAGCAGCACCAGGAAGACGGAGATGCCGTAGAGGATCGGGACGGCGGTGCGCAGGGTGCGGTGGCCGAGCCAGATCGTGCCGACCATCAGAGCGAACCCGATGCCGGTGTTGAGCAGGTGCCGGAAGAGGAAGTAGTACGGGTCGCCCTGGTTGAGCTCGGTGCGGTTGCGGGTCGCCGAGTAGACGAGCGCGGCGCCGATGAGGGAGAGCGTGACCGCGGAGAGCAGTATCGGCCAGTCGAGCCGCCGGGCGAGCGAGTCGCGGGCCATGAGCCGCGACATGGTGGAGCGCTGGGGCCCGTACCCGGAGACGGAGAAGCCATTGGTGCCGGCCATCGGTGGTCAGTCCCTCCTGCCGTACGTGGAGGCGGGCAGCGCGGCGGCGAGTTCCTGCTCGGCGGGCGGCTCCTCCTTCTGCGGCGCGTACGGTTCGATCTTCGGCGCGTCGATCGAGCCGTCGGACCCGATCTTCGGCAGGGAGGTCTGCGGCGAGGGCAGCAGGGCCTTCTTCTTGTTCTGCTTGCCGTTCTCGTCGAGGCCGTAGATGGCGTCGTAGATCTTGCGGACGGCCGGTCCGGACGCGCCGGAACCGGTACCACCCTGGGAGATCGTCATGACGATCGAGTACTCCTTGGTGTACGTCGCGAACCACGAGGTGGTCTGCTTGCCGTAGACCTCGGCCGTACCCGTCTTGGCGTGCATCGGGATCTTGTCCTGGGGCCAGCCGCCGAAGCGCCAGGCCGCCGTACCGCGGGTCGCCACTCCCGCCAGTGCTTCGTCTATCTCGTCGCGGGTCTTCTTGGTCATCGGGAGCTTCCCGTTGACCTTCGGCTGGAGCTCGGTGACCTGCTTGCCGTCGGGGCTGATGACGGCCTTGCCGACCTCGGGCCGGTGCAGGGTGCCGCCGTTGGAGATCGCCGCGTAGATCGACGCCATCTGGATCGGGGTGACGAGGGTGTCGCCCTGGCCGATGGAGTAGTTGACCTCGTCACCGGCGCGCATCTGGTTGCCCTCCAGGCAGTTCTCGTAGGAGAGCCGCTGGATGTAGTCACCGCCCTTCTTGGCGGCCTTGCACCAGGCGTCCTTGTTGGCCTTCCAGAAGTCCTGCTTCCACTTGCGGTCCGGGATGCGGCCGCTGACCTCGCTGGGCAGGTCGATGCCGGTCTTCTTGCTGAGGCCGAACTGCTTGGCGGTCTTGAAGAACCAGTCGTTGGCGTTCTTCTTCGGCTTGGTGCCGCCGTCCTTCTTCCACTCGTTGTGCGCGAGTCCGTAGAAGACGGTGTCGCAGGAGACCTCGAGGGCGCGGCCGAGGTTGATCGGGCCGAAGTTCTCCGACTCGAAGTTCTTGAAGACCTGGTTGCCGATCGAGTACGAGCTGGTGCAGGGGTAGCGGCCGTTGAACGGGTAGCCCGCGTTGACCGCGGCGGTCGTCGAGACGACCTTGAAGATGGAGCCGGGTGCGGCCTGGCCCTGGGTGGCGCGGTTGAGTAGCGGGTAGTTGGACTTCTTGCCGGTGAGCTGGGCGTAGTCCTTGCCGCTGATGCCGCCGACCCAGGCGTTCGGGTCGTAGGACGGGTTGGAGGCCATGGCGACGACGCGGCCGGTCTTGGCCTCCATGACGACGACGGCGCCGGAGTCGGCCTTGTAGTTCTCGCCGGTGTTCTTGTCGAACTCGTGGCGGGCGGCCTTCATCGCCTCGTTGAGCTCGTACTCGGCGACGGACTGGACGCGGGCGTCGATGGAGGTGACGACGTTGGCGCCGGGCTGGGCGTCGTCGCTCTTGGCGCGGCCGATGACCCGGCCGAGGTTGTCGACCTCGTAACGGGTGACGCCGGCCTTGCCGCGCAGTTCCTTGTCGTACGTGCGCTCCAGGCCGGAGCGGCCGACCTGGTCGGAGCGCAGGTACGGGGACTCGGTGTCCTTGGCCTGCTCGATCTCGGCGTCGGTGACCGGGGAGAGGTAGCCGAGGACCTGTGCGGTGTTGGAGCCGCCGGGGCCCGCGTAGCGGCGGACGGCGGTGGGCTCGGCGGTGATGCCGGGGAAGTCCTCGCCGCGCTCGCGGATCTGCAGGGCCTGCTTGGGGGTGGCCTCGTCGGTGATGGGGATGGGCTGGTACGGCGAGCCGTTCCAGCAGGGCTGCGGCGTCTTGGCGTCGCACAGCCGGACCTTCTCCATGACCTCCTTGGGCTTCATCCCGAGGACGTCGGCGAGCTTGGTGAGGACGCCCTTGCCGTCGTCCTCCATCTTCATCAGGTCGGTGCGGGAGGCGGAGACCACGAGGCGGGTCTCGTTGTCGGCGAGGGGGATGCCGCGGGCGTCGAGGATCGAGCCGCGCACGGCGGGGGTGACGACCTGCTGGACGTGGTTGCCGGAGGCTTCCTTGGCGTACTCGTCCCCGTTGCGCACCTGGAGGTACCAGAGGCGGCCGCCGAGGGTGAGCAGGAGCGAGAGGACGAGGATCTGCAGCACGATGAGGCGGATCTGGACGCGGGGCGTCCGTCCGGTCTCAGGAATGTTGGTCACAGGCGCTTGACCCCCTTGATGCGTCCCGCGCGCGCCGAGCGCGCCTTGACGGCCTTCATCCGCAGTCCGCCGCGCTGGCTGCCGATGCGCAGCCCGGTGCCGGAGGAGAGCCAGCCGGCGGAGACGTCGGTGGCCTTGGAGCCGCCGCCCGCGCTGTCGGCCAGCGGATCGTTCTCGGCGCGTCTGGCGAGGGCCATGACGCCGGGCACGACGAACGGGGCGAGCAGCAGGTCGTAGAGCGCGGCCGTGAAGAGCAGGCTGCCGAGGCCGACGTGGCGGGCCGCGGTGTCTCCGACGAGGGCGCCGACGCCCGCGTACAGGAGGGTGGTGCCGACGGCGGCGGCGACCACGACGAGCATGGGGCCCGAGGCGGTCCGCAGCCGTCCGTTGTCGGGCTTGGCGAGGCCGGCGAGGTAGCCGATGACGCACAGGACGAGGGCGTAGCGGCCGGCCGCGTGGTCGGCGGGCGGGGCGATGTCGGCGAGGAGTCCGGCGCCGAAGCCGACGAGGGCGCCGCCGACGTGTCCGTAGACGAGCGCGAGCCCGAGGACGGTCAGGAGCAGCAGGTCGGGTACGGCGCCGGGCAGTTGGAGCCGGGACAGGATGCAGACCTGGACGACCAGGGCGACGACGACGAGGACGGAGGACAGGAGGATCCGGTTGACGCGCATGTTTCTCGGGTCCCCCTGCTACTGGTCGGTGTCGTCGGCCGCGTTGTCGCCGGCCGCGTCGGTGTCTGCCGGGTTGTTCCGGGCCGGGTCGCCGCCGGCTTCGTCGTTCCCCGCCTGGTTGTTCTGGGCCGGATCGTTCTGGGCCGGGTTCTCGCCGTTCGCGGGCGCCGAGGGGGTCGCGGTGACCGTGACGGTCGGCGCGGGCTTCGGCTTGGCGGGCAGGACCTGGTCGCGCGGGTCGGTGCGCGGGGCCTGGACGACGATGCCGACGATGTCGAGCTTGGTGAAGCCGACGTACGGCTGGACGTAGACGGTACGGGTCAGGTCGCCGCCGGACGGGTCCACGCGGACGACCCGGCCGACCGGGACGCCGGGCACGAAGGGCTTGTCGGCCTGCGAGCCGAAGGTGACGAGGCGGTCGCCCTTCTTGACCTTGGCCTTGCCGTTGAGCAGCTGGACGCGCAGCGGGCGGTCGCCCTGGCCGGACGCGAAGCCGAGCTCGTCGGTCTTCTCCATGCGGGTGCCGACGGTGAAGTCGGGGTCGTTGGCGAGCAGCACCGTCGCGGTGTTGGGGCCGACGGTGGTGACGCGGCCGACGAGCCCGTCCCCGTTGAGGACGGTCATGTCGCGCTTGATGCCGTCACTGGCACCCGCGTCGATGGTCACGGTCCAGGAGAAGCCCTGTGCGGACCCTATGGCGATGACCTGCGCCCCCTTGATGCCGTACTGCCCGGCTCCGGCGGTCTTCAGCATGCTGTCGAGCTGGTGGATCTTGCTGCGGTTGCGGTCGTCGCTGCCGAGCTTCGCCTTCAGCGCCGCGTTCTCCCGCTCTAGCCGGCTGATCCGGTCGTGCCGGGCTCCGGAGTCGCGTACCGCGCTTATGGCGTTGCCGATCGGATCGACCGCTCCGGAGACGCCGTTCTCCACCGGGCCGAAGACCTTCGCGGCGGCCTGGCGGGCACCCTGGGCCGGCGAATCCTCTCCACCCCGGATGTCCACCGTGATCAAAGCGAACGCGATGGCGATCAGCAGCACCAGGAGCAGCCGGCTCTCTCGTGTGTCCCTCACGTGCGGCGGCCGTGCCTTCCTCAATCAGAAATCAGAAAACGGGTCACTCAGTATGTCTGGGATATCTGGTGTGTCTGGGATGTCGCGGAAATTTTTATTGTCTTGCGATGTCTGGGTCGTGCGATGTCTTGCCTATATATCAACGATCCGCCGCACGAAGTGGCAGGCACTCGTGCGGCGGACCCACCCTTTAAGGTGTGCGCGCTTCGCTCATCGGCGCGGCTGGGCGTCCAGCACCTGCTGGAGCGCCTCGAACTCCTCCACGCACTTTCCGGAACCGAGGGCCACCGAGTCCAGCGGGTCCTCGGCGATGTGGATCGGCATGCCGGTCTCGCGGCGCAGCCGCTCGTCGAGGCCGCGCAGCAGGGCGCCGCCGCCGGTGAGGACGATGCCGCGGTCCATGACGTCGCCCGAGAGTTCGGGCGGGCACTTGTCGAGGGTGGTCTTCACCGCGTCGACGATCGCGTTGACCGGCTCCTCGATCGCCTTGCGCACCTCGGCGGCCGAGATGACGACGGTCTTGGGCAGTCCGGACACGAGGTCGCGGCCGCGGATCTCGGTGTGCTCGTCGGAGTCCAGGTCGTACGCGGAACCGATCGTGATCTTGATCTGCTCGGCGGTCCGCTCACCGAGAAGGAGCGAGTACTCCTTCTTGATGTGCTGGATGATCGCGTTGTCCAGCTCGTCGCCGGCGACCCGGATCGACTGTGCTGTGACGATTCCGCCGAGCGAGATGACCGCGACCTCCGTGGTGCCGCCGCCGATGTCCACCACCATGTTGCCCGTGGCCTCGTGGACCGGGAGGCCGGAGCCGATGGCCGCGGCCATGGGCTCCTCGATGATGTGCACCTGGCGCGCGCCGGCCTGCGAGGAGGCCTCGATGACCGCGCGGCGCTCGACGCCGGTGATGCCGGAGGGTACGCAGACCACGACGCGAGGCCGGGCGAGGTAGCGCCGCTTGTGGATCTTCAGGATGAAGTAGCGGAGCATGCGCTCGGTGATCTCGAAGTCGGCGATCACACCGTCCTTGAGCGGACGCACGGCGACGATGTTGCCCGGCGTGCGCCCGATCATCTTCTTGGCTTCGGCGCCGACCGCGAGGATGCCACCGGTGTTGGTGTTGATCGCGACCACGGACGGCTCGTTGAGTACGATCCCGCGGCCCCTGACGTACACCAGCGTGTTGGCGGTCCCGAGGTCGACAGCCATGTCACGGCCGATGAACGACATTGAGTTCCCCATCAGGATTCGTCTGGCCTTCCCAAGTGGAGCGTTTGATTGCTTGTCAGGTAGGCGAGGTTGGACGCGGTGCGCGCGTGGAGGCTCCATCGTAGTCTCGCCTGCACACGCGCGGCGCGAGGGTCTTCGCCATTGTCAGCAGATGAATCCCCGCCCCGCTATTGGGGACGTGCCGACGGGGGGTCGCGTTCCCCCGATCGGGGCGCATATGCCAAAGAGCGGCCTGATTTCTCGGGCCGCTCATGGATCGGACGGGTCAGACGAGACCCGGGAAGAAGATCTTCAGCTCGCGCTCGGCGGACTCCTCCGAGTCCGAGGCGTGGATCAGGTTCTCCCGGACGATGACGCCGAAGTCGCCGCGGATCGAGCCCGGGGCGGCCGCGATCGGGTCCGTCGGGCCGGCCAGCTGGCGCACGCCCTCGATGACGCGCTCGCCCTCGACGACCAGTGCGACGACGGGGCCGGAGGACATGAACGCGACCAGCGGCTCGTAGAACGGCTTGCCCTGGTGCTCGCCGTAGTGCTGCTCCAGCGTCTCCTGGCTCAGGGAGCGCAGCTCCAGGGCGCTGATCGTCCACTCGGCCTTGCGCTCGATGCGGCCGATGATCTCCCCGATCAGGCCACGGCGGACCGCGTCGGGCTTGAGCAGGACGAGCGTGCGCTGGGTCATTCGGCTGGACTCCTTGTACGGCCTTGGGTGTGCGGTGCGGCTGAGTTTACGGGGGCCATGGGGCGCCCTGGGCCCGGCCCCTCGTCGCGGGTCCACCGGTTCATCGCCGGGTGCGGGCCGGTGGGGGCTGATCGCGCAGTTCCCCGCGCCCCTGAAATGCATGCCCTTCGGGCGCATTTCCCCGATCAGGTGCGGGGCGCCTGTGATCTGGGGAAGGCGCGGCGAAGCCGCAGCCTTCCCAGGGGCGCGGGGAACTGCGCGACCAGCCCCCACCCAGCGGCACCTGGCGATGAACCGGTGGACCTACGGCGCGAGGCCGGTCAAACCGCGCCGGACGACTGCTCACCCGCAACAAAACGCCGCTTCGCCTCGTCGATCCGGCGCCCGAAGTGGACCGAGGCCCACCACAGTCCCGCGAAGCACAGCCCCAGGAAGAACATGAGCGGCACGAAGAACCCGCTCAGCACCAGCAGGATCTGCAG
This sequence comes from Streptomyces xanthii, assembly GCF_014621695.1. GTDB lineage: Bacteria > Actinomycetota > Actinomycetes > Streptomycetales > Streptomycetaceae > Streptomyces > Streptomyces xanthii. The sequence goes on along the minus strand of NZ_CP061281.1, from coordinate 5,231,530 downwards.
CGCCCAGCCCAGCTGGACACCCCCGGGCCGCGTCACCATCCCGCACAGCAGAACGCTGAGCAGCATCGCGACCCCGCACACCGTCCACACGAGCCCGGACGACAGATCGGGGTCCTTCATCGCCACGAGCCCGGCGAACCCGATGATGAAGAACTCCCCGATCAGGGTCGAGGCACACAACGTACGCACAGCGGATCAGCCCTTCCCCAGCAGCAGCCTGGCCTCGCCGACCGTGATCACGGACCCGGTGACGAGCACGCCCCCGCCCGCGAACTCGCCCTCCTCCTCGGCGAGCGTGATCGCGGCCTCCAGCGCGTCGTCGAGCCGCGGCTCGACGACCACCCGGTCGTCCCCGAACACCTCGACGGCGATCGCGGCGAGCTCGTCCGCGTCCATCGCGCGGTGGCTCGAGTTCTGCGTGACGACGATCTCCGCGAAGATCGGCTCGAAGGCCTCCAGCAGCCCTCGTACGTTCTTGTCGCCGCTCGCGCCGACGACGCCGATCAGCCGGCTGAAGTCGAAGACCTCGCCGATCGCCTCGGCGGTGACCCGCGCCCCCGCCGGGTTGTGCGCGGCGTCCAGGACCACGGTCGGCGAGCGGCGCACCACCTCCAGGCGGCCCGGCGAGGTGACCGACGCGAACGCGGTGCGGATCGTGTCGATGTCCAGCGGGCGCGTGTGCTGCGAGCCGATGCCGAAGAACGCCTCGACCGCGGCGAGCGCCACCGCCGCGTTGTGCGCCTGGTGGGCGCCGTGCAGCGGGAGGAAGACCTCCTCGTACTCGCCGCCGAGCCCGCGCAGCGTCACGAGCTGGCCGCCGACCGCGACCTGCCGCGCGACGACGCCGAACTCCAGGCCCTCACGGGCCACGGTCGCGTCCGTCTCGACGGCCTTCTTGAGGATGACCTGCGCCGCGTCCACCGGCTGCTGCGCCATGATCACGGTGGCGCCCTGCTTGATGATCCCGGACTTCTCGCCCGCGATCTCGCCGGGCGTGGAGCCGAGCCGGTCGGTGTGGTCGAGGTCGATCGGCGTGATCACGGCGACGGAGCTGTCGATCACGTTCGTCGCGTCCCAGCTGCCGCCCATGCCGACCTCGACGACCGCGACGTCCACGGGGGCGTCGGCGAAGGCCGCGTAGGCCATGCCGGTCAGGACCTCGAAGAACGACAGCCGGTACTCCTGCTGGGCGTCGACCAGCTCGACGTACGGCTTGACGTCCTCGAACGTCTCGATGAAGCGCTCGTGGCTGATCGGCGCGCCGTCCAGGCTGATCCGCTCGGTGACGGACTGCACGTGCGGCGACGTGTACCGGCCGGTGCGCAGCTCGAAGGCGCCGAGCAGGGCCTCGATCATGCGGGCCGTCGACGTCTTCCCGTTCGTCCCCGTGATGTGGATCGACGGGTACGCGCGCTGCGGCTCGCCCAGGACGTCCATCAGCGCGGCGATGCGGCTGACGGAGGGCTCCAGCTTCGTCTCGCCCCAGCGCGTGGCCAGATCGGCCTCCACCGCGCGCAGGGCCTTCTCCACCTCGGGGTCCTCGGGGCGGGCCGGGATCCCGTCGCCCTGCGGGGGGCCGCCCTGGGTGCGCAGGGTGCGGCTGCCCGCCTCGATCACCGCGAGGTCTGGATCGCGGGTCGTCTCCGCGCCGACGATGTCGTCGAAGGCGTCGGTCCCGTCGGCGGGCTCGTGGTCGTCGCTGCTGTCGTGCGGGGGGAGGTCACTCACACCCGCCAGTCTACGGAGCCCCGCCGACACCGCCGCCCCCGTCCCCCCGGGGCACGCGTCCATCCGCCGTAAACCGCCCCGCCCGCTCGGCGCGGTTCGTCTCCCCTCCCGGAGCCCGGGGGTCCAATCTGACCATGTGGTACGCACATCAACCCGGCCGTCGCACACGGCAGATCCTCGGTGACGGCGCCGTCCTGCTGTGGAGCGGCGGCTGGGCCTCGGCCGCCGTCGCCGCGCACCGGCTGATCTCCGAGCCGGACCGCCCCGCCCCGCACGCGGGCGCCCGGCTGCCGCTGCTCGGCCCGCGCGTGAACGGCACCCTGCACGACGTCGCGCTGGCCGGCGACCGGCTCGCCGACGCCACGCCCGCGGGCCCCGCACCGGCCCAGGCGCTCGCGCTGCTCGCCGCCGTCGCCCTGTTCGTGGTGCCCGCGGGGCTGCTGCTCGCCCTGTGGCTGCCGCGCCGGCTGCGCTGGGTGCGGCAGGCCGCCGCCGCCCGCGACCTCGCCGCCACCGAGGACGGCCGCGAACTCCTCGCCCTGCGCACCCTCCTGCGCCCCCTCGACGACGTGGGCCGCACCGCGGGCGCCCTGCCCGACTCCACCCCCGGCAGCCTCGCCGAAGGCTGGCGCGAGGGCGACCCGGCCACCCTGGACGCCCTCGCCGAGGCCGAACTGGTCCGCCTGGGCCTGCGCACGGTATGACGGCGACCGGCCGCGCCCTGCCGCTGCTGCTCGTCGCGACACCGGCCGACGCCCCGCCGCATGTCCTGACAACCCTGCGGGACCCGCGCTTCACGTACCGCATGGTGCACACCGGGCAGGACGCGCTGCGCGACCTGTACCGGTACCGGCCCGACCTGCTGCTGCTCAGCCTGCGGCTGCGTGACCCGGGGCCGTGGGACGTGCTGCAGCGGGTCCGCGAGATGACCGAGGACCTGCGGGTCATGGCGCTCGACCGCACCTACCGCGAACGGACCGCGCTGCGCGCCCTGGAGGCCGGCGCCGACGACCTGCTCTGGCTCGACGTGCCGCTCCCCTTCGCCAAGGCCCTGATCCTGGCCAGGCTGCGGCGCGCCATGCCCGCCGATCCCGCCGCTCAGCTCCTCGACGACGGCGTCCTGCGACTCGACCTGCTGACCCGCGAGGCCTCCCTCTCCGGCACCTTCGTCCCGCTGACCGCCCTGGAGTTCGACCTGCTGTTCGCGCTCGCCTTCAACGCCGGCCAGGTGCTCACCCCCGAACAGCTCCTCGCCCGCGCCTGGCGGTCCCGGCCCGGCGGCGACCCCACCAAGGTCAAGCACGCCGTGCTGCGCCTGCGCCGCAGCATCACCCACGCCACCGGCCAGGACGCGCCCGTGGAGACCGTCCGCGGCGTCGGCTACCGGTACGTTCCGCCCCGGCCCGCGCGGTCGTAGGGCCCGGGCCCAAAGCCCCGTTCCGTCCCGCCTCGCGCTCTGCAACCCGCGCGCGACCCGAGCGCACCGCCGCCGCCACCTCGCCGCCCCACAGTCGTCTCCCATGTCCCTCGTAGCCCTCATCCCCGCACACGACGAACAGGACCGGATCGTCGCCACCCTGGCCGGGCTGTACCGGCAGGCGTCGCGCCCCGACCGCATCGTGGTCGTCGCCGACAACTGCACGGACGAGACGGCCCGGATCGCCGCACACTGCGGGGCCGAGGTCTTCGTGCCCACCGACAACCACGACAAGAAGGCCGGCGCCCTCAACCAGGCGCTCGGCCCGCTGCTCGACGAGCTGGACGACGACGCGTACGTCCTCGTGCAGGACGCCGACACCGTCCTCAACCCCGACTTCGTCGCCTGCGCCGTCGACGCGATGGCCGACCCGGAGGTCGGCGCCGTCGGCGGCATCTTCTACGGGGAGCCCGGCGGCGGACTGCTCGGCCTGCTCCAGCGCATGGAGTACCAGCGCTACGCCGTGGAGATCCGCCGCAAGAAGAACGAGGCCGTCGTCCTCACCGGCACCGGCACCCTGTTCCGCGCGTCCGTGCTGCGCGAGGTCCGCGCCGCCCGGCTCGCGGGCACCGTCGGCGGCGGCGACGGCTACTACTCGCTGGCCTCGCTCACCGAGGACGACGAGATCACCAAGGCCGTCAAGACGCTCGGCCACCGCACCGTCTCCCCCGACGGCTGCTGGCTGGTCACCGAGGTCATGCCCTCGCTCGGCAAGCTGTGGCACCAGCGGCTGCGCTGGCAGCGCGGCGCCCTGGAGAACCTGCGCGACTACGGCTGGACCCCGGTCACCGCCCCCTACTTCCGCCAGCAGATGCTGCTCGGCGCCGGAGCTCTCGCCCTCGGCCTGTTCGCGACCTTCGCCGTGCTCAGCCTCACCCTCGTCGGCTGGCACGGCTTCTCCGTGTTCTGGACGGCGATCACGCTGCTCTTCGTCGTCGAACGCACCCTGACCGTCCGCCGCCTCGGCTGGCGGGCCTCCCTGCTCGCCGCGCCCCTGGTCCCGGAGCTGCTCTACGACGCGTTCCGCCAGGCCGTGTTCCTGCGCTCCCTGCTCGACCTGGCCCTGCGCCGCGAGGCCCGCTGGGTCGCCACCTGACCCACGACACCGTCAACACCCGCTCTACAGACAGGAGTTCACCCATGTACGGAAAGCCCACGGACGCCGCGATACTCGGCGGTGGCGGCACCGGCACCCTCGCCGCCACCGGCTCGTCCCCGCTCGCGATCCTCGCCCTGGTCGTCGGCTGCCTCACCCTGATCGCCGCGGGCCTCGCCGTGCGCAGCCTCGTCCCGGTGGTGCGCGGCAAGGACAAGGGCCCCGGACCGCGCTGACCGCCGCCCGCCCCACGGAGAAGGCCCCCGGAACCCATCGGTTCCGGGGGCCTTCGGCCGTCGTGCGGGTCGGTCAGGTCACGCCTGCGGGAGGCGGTCCAGCTGGGCCTGGATGCGGGCGATGTCCTCGTCCGCCTTGGCCAGGCGGCCCTTGATCTTGTCCACGACGTTGTCCGGAGCCTTGGCGAGGAACGCCTCGTTGCCCAGCTTGCCCTCGGCCGCGGCCTTGTCCTTCTCGGCGGCGGCGAGGTCCTTGGCGAGGCGCTTGCGCTCGGCGGCCACGTCGATCGCGCCCGACAGGTCGAGGGCGACCTCGACCCCGGCCACCGGCAGCGTGGCGCTGGCGGCGAACGCGTCGCCCTCCGGCTGCAGCTTCAGCAGCTGGCGGATGGCGGCCTCGTGCGCGGCGAGGGCGCTGCCCTCCAGGGCGAGGCGGGCCGGGACCTTCTGGCCGGCCTTGAGGCCCTGCTCGGCCTTGAAGCGGCGGACCTCGACGACGACCTGCTGGATCGTCTCGATCTCCTTCTCCGCCGCCTCGTCACGGAAGCCGGAGTCCTTCGGCCAGTCGGCCAGGACGACCGTCTCGCCGCCCGTCAGCGTCGTCCACAGGGTCTCCGTGACGAACGGGACGATCGGGTGCAGCAGGCGCAGCGTCACGTCGAGGACCTCACCGAGGACCCGGCCGGACACCTTGGCCTGCTCGCCGCCCGCCATGAACGTCGTCTTCGACAGCTCGACGTACCAGTCGAAGACCTCGTCCCACGCGTAGTGGTAGAGCGCGTCGCTGAGCTTGGCGAACTGGTAGTCGTCGTAGAGGCCGTCGACCTCGGCCACCGTCTTGTTGAGCCGCGACAGGATCCAGCGGTCGGTCGCCGACATCTGCTCGGGCTCGGGCAGCGGGCCCTCGACCGTCGCGCCGTTCATGAGCGCGAAGCGGGTCGCGTTCCAGATCTTGTTGGCGAAGTTGCGGGAGGCCTGGACCCAGTCCTCGCCGATCGGGACGTCGATGCCAGGGTTGGCGCCCCTGGCCAGGGTGAAGCGCAGGGCGTCGGAGCCGTACTTGTCCATCCAGTCCAGCGGGTTCACGACGTTGCCGAACGACTTCGACATCTTCTTGCCGTTCTCGTCACGGACCATGCCGTGGAACGCGATCGTGCGGAACGGCGGCTGGCCGTCCATCGCGTAGAGACCGAACATCATCATGCGGGCGACCCAGAAGAACATCAGGTCGTAGCCCGTGACCAGGACCGAGTTCGGGTAGAACTTCTCCAGGTCCGGGGTCTGCTCGGGCCAGCCGAGCGTGGAGAACGGCCACAGGCCGGAGGAGAACCACGTGTCGAGGACGTCGGTGTCCTGCTTCCAGCCCTCGCCCGTGGGCGGCTCCTCGTCGGGGCCGACGCAGACCAGTTCGCCGTCGGGGCCGTGCCAGACGGGGATGCGGTGGCCCCACCACAGCTGGCGCGAGATGCACCAGTCGTTCAGGTTGTCGACCCAGTCGAAGTAGCGCTGCGACATGTCCGCCGGGTGGATGTTCACCCGGCCGTCGCGGACCGCGTCGCCCGCGGCCTTGGCGAGGGTCTCGACCTTGACCCACCACTGCAGGGACAGACGCGGCTCCAGCGTCGTCTTGCAGCGCGAGCAGTGGCCGACGGAGTGGACGTAGGGGCGCTTCTCGGCGACGATCCGGCCCTCGGCGCGCAGGGCGGCGACGATCGCGGAGCGGGCCTCGAAGCGGTCCAGGCCCTGGAAGGGGCCGTGGGCGGTGATCACGCCGCGCTCGTCGAGGACCTCGATGGCCTCGAGGTCGTGACGCTGGCCGATCGCGAAGTCGTTCGGGTCGTGCGCCGGGGTCACCTTGACGGCGCCGGTGCCGAACTCCGGGTCGACGTGCGTGTCGGCGACGACCGGGATGGACCGGTCGGTGAGCGGCAGCTTGATCTGCTTGCCGATGAGGTGGGCGTAGCGCTCGTCGTCGGGGTGGACGGCGACGGCGGTGTCGCCGAGCATCGTCTCCGCGCGGGTCGTGGCGACGACGATGGTGTCGTCACCCTCGCCGTACTTCATGGAGACGAGCTCGCCGTCGTCGTCCTGGTAGTCGACCTCGATGTCGGAGATGGCTGTCAGACAGCGCGGGCACCAGTTGATGATGCGCTCGGCGCGGTAGATCAGGCCGTCGTCGAACATCTTCTTGAAGACGGTCTGGACGGCGCGGGACAGGCCCTCGTCCATGGTGAAGCGGTCGCGGCTCCACGCCAGGCCCTCGCCGAGACGGCGCATCTGGCCGGCGATCTGACCGCCGGACTCGGCCTTCCACTCCCACACGCGCTCGACGAACGCCGCGCGGCCCAGGTCGTGGCGGGACTTGCCCTCCTTGGCGAGCTCGCGCTCCACGACGTTCTGCGTGGCGATACCGGCGTGGTCCATGCCCGGCTGCCACAGCGTCTCGTAGCCCTGCATGCGCTTGCGGCGGGTGAGGGCGTCGATCAGCGTGTGCTCGAAGGCGTGGCCCAGGTGGAGCGAGCCCGTGACGTTCGGCGGCGGGATGACGATGGTGTACGCCGGCTTCTCGCTCTTCGCGTCCGCCTCGAAGTACCCACGCTCTACCCAGCGCTCGTACAGCGGCCCCTCTACCTCGGCCGGCGCGTACTGGGTCGGCAGTTCGGAGGTGGGCGCTGTCTGCTGCTGAGTGTTCTCGGTCACGGGGTCAGTTTAGAGGGGTTCCGGAGTGCCTGTGTCCCGGGTTTTCCCCGGGGCGCGCGGCAAGCGCCACAGTTCCTTCACATCGTCGCCGGGCGGCCTCCGCGGCGCGCGCCTCACCCCACCCAGCTGTTCGAAAGTCGCCGTACGCAGCCGCTCCAAGCACCGCGGCCCGCATGGGTGTTGGCGGCAGAACATTCGAACAGGTCACCGCAGCACGCGGCCGCCCCGGGCGCCACCCGTTCGTATCAGCTTGGCTCCGAACCCGAAACCGAGGGCCCGATCCGCACGTGCGTACGTCAGGATGTCGGGAGCAGATAAACAGCGGGAGGGAACCCCAGTAATGAGCTACAACCAGCCGGGCCCGTACGGAGGCCAGCAGCCCCAGCAGCCCGGGCCCTACGGCCAGCAGCCGCAGCAGCCGGGACCGTACGGCCAGCAGCCCCAGGCGCCGCAGCCCGGCTACGGCTACCCCCAGCAGGCTCCCCAGGGTGTCCCGCCGCAGCAGGGCGGCTACAGCCAGCCGCAGCAGCCCGGCCCCTACGGCCAGCAGCCCCAGGCCCCGTACGGCGGCCAGTACCCGCCGGCCCCGCCGGCCGGTGGCGGCGGCAAGAAGACCGGCCTCATCATCGGCGCCGTGGCGGTCGTGGCCGCGCTCGGCGTCGGCGCGTACTTCGTCTTCGGCGGCGGTGGCGCCTCGGTCGCCGATGACGGCGCCCACAAGCTGACGACGCCGGCCACGGTGCTCGGCGAGTACAAGAAGAACGCGAGCGAGTCCTCCAGCGGCGGCTTCGACGACCAGGACATGAAGGACGCGGAGAAGGACGGCCTGAAGAACGGCACGCCCGTCAACGCCTCCTACGAGGTCAAGGACACGTCCAACCCGCTGGGCGGCAAGGCGCTGCAGTTCCAGGGCGCCTACGGCGAGATCGACGACCCGTCGAAGCTCGTCGACGGTATGTTCGCCAAGGCCGCGGACAACGCCGCCAAGGACGAGAGCGGCGACACCAAGGGCACGCTCATCGGTGACCCCACCGACTACAGCACGGACGACTTCGTGCTGAAGTGCCAGGAGGTCAAGATCGAGAGCAAGAACCCCTCCACGGCCACCAAGGGCCCGAAGGCGTTCAACATGCCGGTCTGCATCTGGGGTGACCACAGCACCGTCGCGATGGTCGTCCCGATCGAGATCGCCGACATGCTCGCGGGCAAGTCCCCCGACCTGAAGGCCGCCTCCGACATCACGGTCAAGCTCCGCACCGAGGTCCGCGTCAAGGCCTGACGCACGCCGACGGAAACGTGACGAGAGGGGCCCCGGTCGGACAACCGACCGGGGCCCCTCTCCTTGTCAGCTCGCGCCAACCGCCGTGCGGCTACGCCGACTTCTGCTCGCCGTTGCCCGTGCCGCGGGCGTCGCGCGGGATCAGGGTCGGGTTCACGTTCGAGTGGACCGCTTCCGCCGTGATGACGACTCGGGCCACGTCCTTGCGGGACGGGACCTCGTACATCACCGACTGGAGGACCTCTTCCATGATGGCGCGCAGGCCTCGGGCGCCGGTGCGGCGCAGGATGGCCTGGTCGGCGATGGCCTCGAGGGCCTCGCGCTCGAAGTCCAGCTCCACTCCGTCGAGTTCGAAGAGGCGCTGGTACTGCTTCACCAGCGCGTTGCGCGGCTCGACGAGGATCTGGAGCAGGGCCTCGCGGTCCAGGTTGTGGACCGAGGTGATGACCGGGAGGCGGCCGATGAACTCGGGGATCATCCCGAACTTCACCAGGTCCTCCGGCATGACCTCCTGGAACTGGTCCTTCTCCTCCAGCTCGCGCTTGGAGTGGATCGTCGCGCCGAAGCCGATGCCCTTGGCGCCGGCCCGCGACTCGATGATCTTCTCCAGACCGGCGAACGCGCCGCCCACGATGAACAGGACGTTCGTCGTGTCGATCTGGATGAACTCCTGGTGCGGGTGCTTGCGGCCGCCCTGCGGGGGCACGGACGCCGTCGTGCCTTCGAGGATCTTCAGGAGGGCCTGCTGGACACCCTCGCCCGACACGTCACGGGTGATGGAAGGGTTCTCGCTCTTCCGCGCGACCTTGTCGATCTCGTCGATGTAGATGATCCCGGTCTCGGCCTTCTTGACGTCGTAGTCCGCGGCCTGGATCAGCTTCAGCAGGATGTTCTCGACGTCCTCGCCGACGTAGCCCGCCTCCGTGAGGGCGGTGGCGTCGGCGATCGCGAACGGGACGTTCAGCATGCGCGCCAGCGTCTGGGCGAGGAGTGTCTTGCCCGAGCCGGTGGGGCCGAGGAGCAGGATGTTGGACTTCGCGAGTTCGATCGCGTCGTCACGGCCCTGCGCTCCGCCGTTCTCGCCGGCCTGGACGCGCTTGTAATGGTTGTACACGGCCACGGAGAGCGCCTTCTTGGCGGCTTCCTGGCCCACGACGTAGCTCTCGAGGAACTCGTAGATCTCGCGAGGCTTGGGCAGTTCCTCCCAGCGCACCTCGCTCGTCTCCGCGAGCTCTTCCTCGATGATCTCGTTGCAGAGGTCGATGCACTCGTCGCAGATGTACACACCGGGGCCTGCGATGAGCTTCTTGACCTGCTTCTGGCTCTTTCCGCAGAACGAGCACTTGAGCAGATCGCCGCCGTCACCGATGCGTGCCACGAGGTGCTTCCCCTTCGCCTGGGAGACGCCACGTTCAGCGGCTCCTGGTGCCTGTATCCGACGGTACCTTGCCGGGCCCCCCGTTCGGGCCCCCCTTGGCACGGTTCACTTCGACGTGAACCGTGCCGGGGAACGGCAGACGATACAGCGTGCTGTTACGCGATCGCTTCGTTGTTCATCTTGCGCGTCGAGATGATCTGGTCGATCAGGCCGTACGCGAGGGCGTCCTCGGCCGTGAGGATCTTGTCGCGCTCGATGTCGTCGCGGATCTTCTCGATCGGCGTCGTCGAGTGCTTGGCCAGCATCTCCTCCAGCTGCGTACGCATCCGGAGGATCTCGTTGGCCGCGATCTCCAGGTCGGAGAGCTGCTCACGGCCGGTGCCGCCGGAGGGCTGGTGGATCAGCACGCGCGCGTTCGGCAGGGCCATGCGCTTGCCCGGGGTGCCGGCGGCGAGGAGCACGGCGGCCGCGGAGGACGCCTGGCCCATGCAGACCGTCTGGATGTCCGGCTTCACGAACTGCATCGTGTCGTAGATGGCCGTGAGGGCCGTGAACGAGCCACCGGGGCTGTTGATGTAGATGGAGATGTCGCGGTCCGGGTCCATCGACTCCAGGCACAGCAGCTGCGCCATGACGTCGTTGGCCGACGCGTCGTCGATCTGCACGCCGAGGAAGATCACGCGCTCCTCGAAGAGCTTCGCGTACGGGTCGTACTCGCGCACGCCCTGCGAGGTGCGCTCGACGAAGCGCGGGATCACGTAGCGGTTGTCGACCTGCGGGCCCGTGTAGAGGCCGCTGCCGGGGATGTTGTTCATGATGGCGGTGTTCCGTCCTGGTGAAGGAAGCAGTGGGCTGGGTCGGCCGGTGCTGATCGCGGGGATCAGGCGCCCGTGCCGCCGCCGCCCGGAACACCCGTAGCGGCAGTGATGATCTCGTCGATGAGGCCGTACTCCTTGGCCTCCTCGGCGGTGTACCAGCGGTCGCGGTCGCCGTCACGGATGATCGTCTCGACGGTCTGGCCGGAGTGCTGGGCCGTGATCCGCGCCATGCGCTGCTTCGTGCGCAGCAGGTACTCGGCCTGGATCTTGACGTCGGAGGCCGTGCCGCCGATGCCGGCGGAGCCCTGGTGCATCAGGATGTCGGTGTTCGGGAGCGCGAAGCGCTTGCCCGCCGTGCCGCCGGTGAGCAGGAACTGGCCCATGGAGGCCGCCATGCCCATACCGATCGTGACCACGTCGTTCGGGATGTACTGCATGGTGTCGTAGATCGCCATGCCGGCCGTCACCGAGCCGCCGGGGCTGTTGATGTAGAGGTAGATGTCCTTCTCCGGGTCCGCGGCCAGGAGGAGCATCTGCGCGGTGATCTTGTTGGCGATGTCGTCGTCGACCTGCTGGCCGAGGAAGACGATTCGCTCGCCGAGCAGCCGGTTGTAGACATGGTCGCCGAGGCCACCACCGATGGACGGCTCGCCGGCGGCGGAAGGCATCTGAATCGTCACGTATCCACCTGCTCGTCTCTGACGGCTAGCGCGCCGTCTCGCGTCTCTAACTGAGGCCGGGGCCCTCGCTCGGGGACTCCCCTGCCCTCGTATTCATGGACCCTAACGCGCGGGCCCCTCCGGGGAATCCCGGGAATGGAACTGTTCGCTGTGAGCGCATGCGCTCCGCTGGGGTGCGGGGGGTATGACTCGGCCGGGGTTGCGATCGGGCCCCTACCGGGGGCGCGGTCGCGTCTGCCGTCGGCGGTCGCGTGGCGGGTGCGGCTCGTACGTGGCTGGTCGCGCAGTTCCCCGCGCCCCTGAAGGGCACACTCCGTGCGCCCCCAGAGGACCACCGGTCGCGCCCCCAGAGAGTTACCGGCCGACCCCGAAGGGCTGCCGGTCTCGCCCCGCGACGGAGTCGCTGCGTGGGTGCCGTCTCGGGGCGCTGGGGTGCAGCAGGCCCCCGGGACGGGGTCCCGGGGGCCTGCTGTGGTGGTGCTACGGAGATCAGGCCTCCGTGGACTCCTCGGAGCCCTCGGCGTCGGCGACGACGGACTCGGCGATCTCGTCCTCGTCGTCCTCGAGGTCGACGACCTCACCGTTGGTGTCCTTGACCGTGGCGGCCTCGACGACGACCGCGAGGGCCTTGCCGCGGGCGACCTCGCCGACCAGCATCGGGACCTGGCCGCCCTCGACGACGGCCTGGGCGAACTGGTCGGGGGACATGCCGGAGGAAGCGGCGCGACGCATGAGGTGCTCGGTGAGCTCCTCCTGGTTGACGTTCAGCTTCTCCTTGTTGACGAGCTCGTCGAGGACGAACTGCGTCTTGATGCCCTTGACGGCCTGCTCGCGCGTCTCGGCGTCGAACTCCTCGACCGACTTGCCCTGGATCTCGAGGTACTTCTCGAGGTCGAGGCCCATCTGGCCGAGCTGGTGGTGCTCGAGGTTGTGCTTGCGGGTCTGGACCTCGTCCTCGAGCAGCTTCTCGGGGACCGGGACCTCGACCAGCTCGAGCAGCTTCTCGAGGACGCGCTCCTGGGCCTGGGTGGCCTGGTCGTACTGCTTCATGTTCTCGAGGCGCTTGCGGCTGTCGGCCTTCAGCTCGTCGAGGGTGTCGAACTCCGAGGCGAGCTGGGCGAAGTCGTCGTCCAGGGCCGGGAGCTCACGGGCGGCGACCTGGGTGACCTTGACGGTGACCTCGGCCTCCTTGCCCTCGGCGGAGCCACCCTTGAGCTCGGAGGTGAAGGTGGCCTCGCCACCGGCCTCCAGGCCCTTCACGGCGTCGTCGATGCCGTCCAGCAGCTCGCCCGAGCCGATGGTGTAGGAGACGCCGGAGGCGACCCCGTCCTCGAGGACCTCGCCCTCGACCTTGGCCTCGAGGTCGATCGTCACGACGTCGCCGTCCTCGGCGGCACGCTCGACCGGCGAGGTGGAGGCGAAGCGCTCACGGAGCTGCTCGACCGACTTGTCGACGTCCTCGTCGGTGACCTCGACCGCGTCGACCTCGACCTCGATGCCGGAGTAGTCCGGGATCTCGATGGTCGGGCGGACGTCGACCTCGGCGGTGAAGTTCAGCGTCTCGCCGTCCTTCAGCTCCGTGATGTCGACCTCGGGCTGGCCCAGGACGTTGAGCTCCGCCTCGTTGACCGCTTCGGTGTAGAACTTCGGAAGCGCGTCGTTGACGGCCTCTTCCAGGACCGCACCGCGGCCGAAGCGCTGGTCGATGACGCGGGCCGGGATCTTGCCCTTGCGGAAGCCCTTCACCGTGACCTGCTGGTTGATCTTCTTGTACGCCGCGTCGAGGCTGTCCTTGAGCTCCTCGAAGGGCACCTCGATGCTGAGCCGAACCCGGGTCGGGTTCAGGGTCTCCACGGCGCTCTTCACGGTTCGGTCTCCTTGGGGGCTGACTTCTGGGTTCCTGCCCGGTCTAAGAGACACGGTCTGAGAGACACACGGGCACGCAGCTTGCATAGTAACGGCAAGCAGGAGTCGACCCACAACGCGATCTTGGGGAGCCCCGCGGAGTCGACGACGAGCGTCGGGGCCGCCGGTGGGCGGCCGTCCGGAACGCTGGTCGGGGTGGCGGGATTTGAACCCACGGCCTTCCGCTCCCAAAGCGGACGCGCTACCAAGCTGCGCCACACCCCGTCGGTGCGACACGTAGGGTACATGCCCGCAGGCAGTGCTACTCCCCCCTTTGCAGGGGGTGGGACGCAGGGTGTGGACGGGACGGCCGGCGCGGGTCGGATACGGGTGTGCGGTCCGGCCCGGGGACCCGCTACGATGCCTGCGTACCGCGGTCACCGCGATCTGGTGTCCTGCGTGCGGGCGTAGCTCAATGGTAGAGCCCTAGTCTTCCAAACTAGCTACGCGGGTTCGATTCCCGTCGCCCGCTCTCTTCCAAGGCCTCCGGCCCGGATCCACCCCAGGTGGACCGGGCCGGGGGCTTTTTCGCTCCCGGCGTCCGGCCGCTCAGAATTTGATCGCGGCGATGCTCGACGCGACGGAGTTGAGGAAGTTGTTGATCGCGGGCGCCATTCCGGTCGAGGCCAGGAAGAAGCCGAAGAGGACCGCCACTATGGCGGGCCCCGCCTTGATCGAACCACCGCGCATCAGCACGACGAGGACGATCGCCAACAACAGCACCACTGACAGCGAAATGGCCACACTGATCACACCCTAGGTCGGTCCGCTCTCCCGGCCCGGGGGGTACAGCCCCACACCCCCCGCCAGAACCATCGTGCCACCAACGCGGGCTCCGTATGCGGCCGGTGACGCATCGTCGGCCACGCGCGCGTGAGGGCGCGGGGCGCGGACACCCCCGGGGCGCACGAGCAGCGCACGTGGGCGGGGTGGTCGGCGCGCCGGGCGCGGGGGTGCGGGCGCCGGTGAAATCGGCTTGATCGTTTCCATGGGGCACATGCGGTGCACACATGCCCCTCGCACGCCCGCCGCAGGTCCGCCCAGGTCTCGCGCGCCATTTCCTCACTTTCCCCTCGGCGTGATCACACCCACACGCGAGGCGTGGCCGCAGGGAAAATAAAGAGAATCCTCAGAATTCGACGGCCGGGAACAGTCGCGCGATCACCGCCCGTTATCCCCGCGATGATCCCGCGGGGACGACTGTGATGAATGCGACAACTCGCCAGGGCGGTAACGACTGTTATGCACCGTTTAAGTGGGATGAAAAGCGGGATACCGGACAGGTCGGCAATAAGTCCATGACGGATCCATGGCTGACACACCCATCCTGAGTTCCGTGAATCCCGAGCGCGCCCGAGGGAAAAGCGGGAATGACGTCGAGAGTTTTACGAAATCGCACAGGCGCCACTAGGGTGCCTCAGATGTTCCGCACTGCGCACGGGTCGCACCGCAGTCAGCCGCTGCCTCCGGCCGCACCGACCGTGGACGCGACGCCCTCCCCCCGAGCCCCGCACGATCCGCGCCCCGCACCCGCCTCCCCGGCGGCCCCCGCCCCCAAACAGCGGGACGCGTTCTTCGACAACGCGAAGTACCTGGCGATCGTGTTCGTCGCGATGGGCCACTCCTGGGAGCCCCTGACCGACGGCAGCCGCGCCGCCGAGGCGCTCTACATGGTCGTCTACACGTTCCACATGCCGGCGTTCATCATCGTGTCCGGCTACTTCTCGCGCAGTTTCGACATGCGGCCCGACCGGCTGCGGCGACTGATCACCGGCGTCGCCGTGCCGTACGTGATCTTCGAGATCGCCTACACCTTCTTCAAGCGGTACGCGGACGACGATCCGTCGCAGCCGATCAGCCTGCTCGACCCCTGGTACCTGACCTGGTTCCTGGTCGCGCTGTTCGTGTGGCGGCTCACGACACCGCTGTGGAAGGTCATCCGCTGGCCGGTCCCGGTCGCGCTGGGCATCGCGATGCTGGCCTCGATCTCGCCCGACATCGGCGACGACCTGGACCTCCAGCGCGTGCTGCAGTTCCTGCCCTTCTTCGTGCTCGGCCTGTTCCTCAAGCCGGAGCACTTCCAGCTGGTGCGGCGACGCGAGGTGCGGATCATCGCGGTGCCGGTCTTCCTGGCCGCGATCACGCTCGCGTACTGGGCCGGGCCGCGCATGACGTCCGCCTGGTTCTACCACCGCGACAGCGCGCAGGAGCTGGGGGCGCCGTGGTGGGCCGGGGTCGTGATGACGCTCGCCCTGTTCGGCTGCTCGATGGTCCTGACCGCGTGCTTCTTCGCGTGGGTGCCGGGGCGGAAGATGTGGTTCACCGTGCTGGGCGCGGGCACGCTGTACGGCTACCTGCTGCACGGCTTCCTGGCGAAGGGCTCCCGGTTCTGGGGCTGGTTCGACGCGGAGTGGATCCACAAGCCGCTCGGGGAGGTCGCCGTCACGGTGATCGCGGGGACGGTCGTCACGCTGCTGTGCACGCCGCCCGTGCAGCGGGCCTTCCGGTTCGCGATGGAGCCGAAGATGGAGTGGGCGTTCAAGAAGGACGCGGCGGAGCTGGCCCGCTCGCGCCGCTGAGCCGCGGCCGCTGCGTTCCGGCCGCCTGCGTTCAGAGCCCGAGAAGGGCGCGCATGTTCGCGTACTTGGCGGTCAGCCGGGTGCGGGTCGGCTCGTCCAGCACGGCGAGGCGGGCCGGGTCGGCGTTGTGCGCCAGGTCCGCCTCCTTGACGAGGCGGGCGCCCGGGGTGTCGAGGATGCGACGGGCATAGGTCTGCGGAGATTCGTCCGCGCGCTTGGTGAGCGCGCGGACGATTTCTTTTGTGGTGTCCGTAAGCGGGGCGGAGTCCAGCCAGTCGGAGCTCAGGGCGTCGTCCTCGACGGCGTCGTGGAGCCAGGCGGCGGCGATCTGGTCCGGGGTGCCGCCGCGCCGCTCGACTCCCCCGGCCACGGCCGCGAGGTGCTCCGCGTAGGGGCGGCCGGCCTTGTCCGTCTGGGCCGCGTGGGCCTGCCGGGCCAGGGTCTCGATCTCTGCCAGGGTCAGCGTCCGCATGGAGCGAGCCTAGGCCGACAGCCGTCCCGCGCACGGCCCCACGACCCCGAAAAGTCGTTTGGTAAGCTAAGTATTGACGCTTTCTTGACGATCCCTTGACCAAAGTTCGGGATCACCTTCTCGACCAAGGAGGAACGGGCCCATCGGACACGCAGACACCTTGATCGCCATGGGCGGCGCCTTTCTCGCCGCCGCCGTCCTCGCCCGCCTCGGCGGACGCATCGGACTCCCCACCATCCCGCTGTTCATCCTGGCCGGGATCCTGCTCGGCCCGCACACGCCGGGCGTCGTCCTGCTCTCGGACCCGCACGACCTGGAGATGCTCTCCGCGCTCGGCCTGGTCCTGCTGCTCTTCTACCTCGGCCTCGAGTTCCACGTGGACGACCTGCGCGAGGGCGGCCGCAAGATGGCCCTCGCGGGCGGGACGTACCTCGCGCTGAACGTCGGCGCCGGCCTCGGTTTCGGATTCGCCCTCGGCTGGGGGACCTCCGAGGCCCTGGTCCTCGCCGGGGTGCTCGGCATCTCCTCGTCCGCCATCGTCACCAAGGTGCTCGTCGACACCGGGCGCCTCGGCAACCCGGAGACCAAGCCGATCCTCGGCATCATCGTGGTCGAGGACATCTTCCTCGCGCTGTACCTCGCGGCGCTCCAGCCGATCCTGTCGGGCGCCGACTCACTGTCCGCCGCCGTGCTCGACGGCGGGAAGGCCTTCGGGTTCCTGCTGCTGCTCGCGCTCGCGGCGCGGTTCGGGACGCGGGTCGTGGGGCGGCTCTTCGCCGTCAAGGACGACGAGCTCCTGGTCATCTCCTTCCTCGGCGCGGCCGTGTTCGTGGCCGGGGTGTCCGAGTGGTTCGGGGTCGCCGACGCGATCGGGGCGTTCATGGTCGGCCTGATGCTGGGCTCGACCGCGTCCGGGGACCGGATCCGGACGCTGGTGCATCCGCTGCGGGACGCGTTCGGCGCGATCTTCTTCTTCGCGTTCGGGCTGTCGATCGATCCCGGGGACCTGCCGAGTGTGCTGTGGCCCGTGCTGATCGCTGTCGCTCTGACGCTGGTGATGAACGTGCTGGCGGGGATGGGGGCGGCCCGGGTGTACGGGTTCGGGCCTCAGGCCGCGGCGAACGTCTCCACGACGCTGCTCGCCCGGGGGGAGTTCGCGCTGATTCTCGCGACGATGGCGGCGGGGGCGGGGCTCGACGCGCGGCTCTCGCCCTTCATCGCCGGATATGTGCTGGTGCTCGCCGTGCTCGGGCCCATGGCGGCGGGGCGGTCCGCTTGGCTGGGGCGGGTCATGCCGGTGCGGTCCCCTTCTGTGCGGGATGAGGGGCGGGTCGGCGCCGGGGTGTAGGTCGCCAGGTCGCCGTGGGTCCGCTGGTTCGTCGGCGGTTGCGGGCCGGTGGGGCTTCTCGCGCAGTTCCCCGCGCCCCTGAAATGCAGACCCTTCGGGTCGCATTTCCCCGATCAAGGCGCGGGGAGCCTGGTGTCGGGGGAAGGCGCGGCGAAGCCGCTGCCTTCCAGGGGCGCGGGGAACTGCGCGAGACGCCCCACCCGGGGAAGGTCGCGTGGACGGCCGCGGCACGGCAGGACGGGGCGGGGCCGGATCAGACCCAGCGGAGCGTTACGCGTCGCGGCAGATCAGGAGCAGCGCCCGGTCGTCGTTGACGTCCTTGGCCACCGCCTCGATGAGGTGCCAGGCCGCGCCGTGGAAGCCGCCGGTGACGTAGCGGTCGGCCTCGCCGGTGAGACGGTCGATGCCCTCGGAGATGTCCCGGTCGGCGGTCTCCACGAGTCCGTCGGTGAAGAGCATCAGCACGTCGCCGGGGCGCAGGGTCCCCTTGATCGCGTCGAACTCGGCGCCGTCGTAGACCCCGAGCAGCGGCCCCTCCGCGGCCTTCTCCTCCCAGCGGCCCGTGCCCGCGTTGAGCTGGAGGCCCGGCGGGTGGCCGGCCGAGTAGAGCTCGTAGTCGCCTGATTCGAGGTCGAGGACGAGGTGGATGGAGGTCGCGAAGCCCTCGTCCCAGTCCTGGCGCAGCAGGTAGCCGTTGGCCGCCGGCAGGAAGGCGTGCGGCGGGAGCGAGCCGAGCAGGCCGCTGAACGCTCCGGCGAGCAGGAGGGCCCGGGACGCCGCGTCCATGCCCTTGCCGGAGACGTCGGTGAGGACGACCTCCAGCGTGCGCCCGTTGTTGGTGCGGGCGGCGACCACGAAGTCGCCGGAGAAGGACTGGCCGCCGGCCGGGCGCAGCGCCATCTCGCGGTGCCAGCCCTGCGGCAGCTTGGGCAGCCGGCTCTGGGTGCGGATCCGCTCGCGCAGGTCGAAGAGCATGGTGCCGCCGCGCCGCCAGGGCACGCCGACGCGGCTGCGGAACTGGGCGATGAGCAGCCCGAAGAAGCCGCAGGCGGCGACGGTGAGGACGGTGCCGGGGGTGACCGCGGCGGTGCGCTCGGCGTAGGGGCCGAGCTGCACGGACTCGACGATGAGGGCGACGGCCGCCGCCGCGTACAGGCCGAGCAGGCTGGCCGGGCGCAGCAGCAGTCCGCCGGCGACGATCGGCAGGACGAGGACGGCGGGCGAGCACCAGACGGGGTCGAGGATGGTGAGGCAGGCGATGACCGGCACGGTGAACAGGAGGCCGACGAGGGCGATCCAGTCGGAGCCGTCCCCGCGGAAGTAGTCGACGCCGGATTTGCGCAGGGCGGTGCGGACCCGGTGCATGCGCATCTTCAACCGGGCCGGAAGCGTGTCGGCCTCCGCGCGCTGTTCGCGCCCGTGCCGTTCTCGTCGTACCGCCATTGCTCGTGGACCCTATCCGTGCGGCCTGGACCTGCGCACGGGTGGTCCCACTTGTCCCCCTTTCCGGGCACCGTACCCGGTTGCGGGTCGGGCCGGGATCAGAAGGGGACGTTCAGCGGGCGCCGGCGGGCTGGCAGGTGGGGCACCAGAAGAGGTTGCGGGCCGCGAGTTCGGCGGTGCGGATCTCGGTGGCGCAGAGGTGGCAGGGCTGGTTCGCCCGCCGGTAGACGTAGACCTCGCCGCCGTGGTCGTCGACGCGGGGCGGGCGGTTCATCGCCTCGGGGGTGTGCTCGGGGCGGACCGTGTCGATGCGGTTGTGGCGGACGCCCTCTCGCATGAGGGCGACGAGGTCGTCCCAGAGCTGTGCGAAGCGGGCCTCACCGATGTCGCGGCCGAGGACGTACGGGTCGATGCCGTGACGGAAGAGGACCTCGGCCCGGTAGACGTTGCCGACGCCGGCGACGATCTTCTGGTCCATGAGGAGCGCGGCGATCGTGGTGCGGCTGCGGGAGATCCGGGCGTACGCCTTGGCGGGGCCGTCGGCGGGGCGCAGCGGGTCGGGGCCGAGGCGGTCGTGTATCGCCTGCTTCTCGGCGTCCGTGACGAGGGCGCAGGTGGTGGGGCCGCGCAGGTCCGAGTAGTGCGTGTCGTTGACGAGGCGCAGGCGGACCGTGTCGGTGGGGGGCGGGGCGGGGGTCTCGCCGAGGGTGTACTTGCCGAAGAGGCCGAGGTGGATGTGGACCCAGGAGTCCTCGGGGCCGAAGCCGAGGAAGAGGTGCTTGCCGTGGGCCTCGGTGCGGGTCAGTTCCTGGCCGGTCAGGAGTGCGGCGGCGTCGGAGAACTTGCCCTGGGGGCTGGTGACCTGGGTTCTCGTGCCCCGGAAGCGTGCGGCGTGGTCCTGGGCCAGGCGGTGGATCGTGTGGCCCTCGGGCATCGCCGTCGGTCTCCTCGGGTCCGTGGGGTTGTCGTTCTCGGCATCCGCACCGGACCCCGCTCCCGGAGCGCCCCACGGGCGCGGTCTCCTGGAGCGGGGTCGACGGGGGTCAGGCCTGCTCGGGGTGGTGGTCCGGGATCGGGGGGAGCTCGCCGGTGGTCTCGTAGGCCGAGAGCATGTCGATGCGGCGCTGGTGCCGCTCCTCGCCGGAGTACGGCGTGCTCAGGAAGATCTCGACGAACTTCGTCGCCTCTTCCTGGGTGTGCATGCGGCCGCCGATCGAGATGACGTTGGCGTCGTTGTGCTCGCGGCCGAGGGCCGCGGTCTGCTCGCTCCAGGCGAGGGCCGCACGGACGCCCTTCACCTTGTTCGCGGCGATCTGCTCGCCGTTGCCGGAGCCGCCGATCACGATGCCCAGGGCGTCCGGGTCCGCGGCCGTCTTCTCCGCGGCGCGGAGGCAGAAGGGCGGGTAGTCGTCGAGGGCGTCGTAGATGTGGGGCCCGCAGTCGACGGGCTCGTGGCCGTGGGCCTTGAGCCATTCGACCAGGTGGTTCTTGAGTTCGTAGCCGGCATGATCCGAGCCGAGGTACACGCGCATGCGTCCGAGTGTGGCACGCCGGGGGCCGGGGGGCCGCCTCCGGGTGCGGTGGCGCGCGCGGGAGGGAGCCGCCGGTACGGGCTTGGCAACGATCCGGACTCAGGGGTTCCGCTGGGGGCCTTGTCGTGCTTTGAATGTGAACGCTCGTTTGCACCAGATCTAAGGACCCGTGCATGACAACGCAGTCAGCCCCCACCACGGACACCCTCGAGAGCGGATCGCCGGACAGCGGCGACGGCCTCAAGGCCGGCCTGAAGAACCGGCACCTGTCGATGATCGCCATCGGCGGCGTCATCGGCGCCGGCCTCTTCGTCGGCTCCGGCTCCGGCATCGCCGCCGCGGGACCGGCCATCCTCATCTCGTACGCGCTGGTCGGCGCGATGGTCGTCTTCGTGATGCGGATGCTGGGCGAGATGGCCGCCGCCCGCCCCACCTCCGGCTCCTTCTCCGCCTACGCCGACCAGGCGCTCGGGCGCTGGGCCGGCTTCTCCATCGGCTGGCTGTACTGGTTCTTCTGGGTCGTGGTGCTCGCCGTGGAGGCGACCGCCGGGGCGAAGATCCTCAACGGCTGGATACCGGCCGTCCCGCAGTGGGGCTGGGCCCTGCTCGTCATGCTCGTGCTCACCGCGGTGAACCTGGCCGCGGTCGGCTCCTACGGCGAGTTCGAGTTCTGGTTCGCCGGGATCAAGGTCGTCGCCATCGGCGCGTTCGTGGTCGTCGGCCTGCTCGCCGTGTTCGGCCTGCTGCCGGGCTCCGACAACCCGGGCAGCGGCCTGGCGCACCTCACCGACGCCGGGGGCTTCTTCCCCAAGGGGCCGGGGGCGATCCTCACCGGTGTGCTGATGGTCGTCTTCTCGTTCATGGGCTCCGAGATCGTCACGCTCGCCGCCGGTGAGTCCGAGGACCCGCAGAAGGCCGTCACCAAGGCCACGAACTCCGTGATCTGGCGCATCGGCATCTTCTACCTGGGCTCGATCTTCATCGTCCTGACGCTGCTGCCCTGGAACGACAAGTCCATCGTGGACGAGGGCTCGTACGTCGCCGCGCTCAACTCGATCGGCATCCCCCACGCCGGTCAGGTCATGGACGTCATCGTGCTGACCGCCGTCCTGTCCTGCCTCAACTCGGGCCTGTACACGGCCTCCCGCATGGCGTTCTCGCTCGGCCAGCGCGGTGACGCGCCCAAGGCGTTCGCGAAGACCACCTCGCGGGGTGTGCCGCGGGCCGCGATCCTCGGCTCCGTCGTCTTCGGCTTCCTCGCCGTCTGGTTCAACTACCAGTGGCCGGACACCGTCTTCAACTTCCTGCTCAACTCCTCCGGCGCGGTCGCCCTGTTCGTGTGGCTGGTCATCTGCTTCACCCAGCTGAAGATGCGCGGCATCATCCTGCGCGAGCAGCCGGAGAAGCTCGTCGTGAAGATGTGGCTCTTCCCCTACCTGACCTGGGCGACGATCGCGGCGATCTCCTTCGTCCTCGTCTACATGCTCACCGACGACGCAGGCCGCGAGCAGGTGCTGCTGTCGCTCCTCGTCGCGGTGTTCGTGGTCGGCTTCTCGCTGGTGCGGGAGCGGCTGAAGAAGGGCGCCGCCCAGCCCGCGGCCGCGCCGGTCGAGGACCGGGTCGCCGACTCGGTGGAACGCTGACCGAAAGCTGACGGAACCTGTCAGGTTATGCGGGCACAGTGCCCGTATGACCACTGCAGAGACCCTTGTTCTCCGGCCCGGTGACGCCGGTTACGACGACGAGACCACCGGGTTCCAGACCGGCTTCGCCCTCCGCCCCGACGTGGTGTTCACCGCGTCGGGGCCGGACGACGTGGTGGCCGCCGTCGCGCACGCGGCGGCCGCCGGACTGCCCGTCGGGGTGCAGGCCACCGGACACGGGCTGCCGGACTCGGCCGAGGGCGGCGTCCTCGTCAGCACGCGCCGGATGGACACCGTCACGGTGGACCCGGTGGCGCGTACGGCCCGGATCGGCGCGGGCGCCCGCTGGGGCGCGGTCGCCGAGGCCGCGGCCCCGCACGGACTCGCCCCGCTGAACGGCTCGGCGCCGAGCGTCGGCGCCGTCGGCTACACGCTGGGCGGTGGACTGGGCATCCTGGCGCGGGAGTTCGGCTACACCGCCGACCACGTGCGCTCGGTGGACGTGGTGACGGCCGACGCCGTCCTGCGCCACGTCACCGCCGACAGCGACCCCGGGCTCTTCCACGGCCTGCTCGGCGGCGGCGCGAACCTCGGCGTCGTCACCGCGATCGAGGTGGGCCTGGTCCCGGTCACCCGGCTCTACGGGGGCTCCCTCGGCTACGACGGCCGGGTCACCGGCCCCGCCGGCATCGTGCGGGAGTACACGCGCTGGGCCGCGACCGTCCCCGACACCCTGACCTCGTCGCTCGCCGCGCTCGTCTACCCGGACCTGCCGTCGATGCCGCCCCACCTGCGCGGGACGTACCTCGTCTCCGTACGGATCGCCTTCACGGGCGGCGCGGAGGAGGGCGAGCGGCTCGTGGCGCCCCTGCGGGCCGCGCTCGGCCCTGCGCTCTCCGACACCGTGCGCGAGATGCCGTACGGGGACAGCCACACCATTCACAGCGACCCGGACTTCCCGCACCCCTATTACGGGGACAGCGTGTTCCTGGACGCGCTCGATCTCGGCGGGGTCACCGAGCTGTTCACCGCGTGCGGGCCCGGCGCCGACGGCATGCACGTCGTGCAGCTCAACCACCTGGGCGGCGCGCTGGCGCGGCCCGCGCCGAACGCGGTGCCGTACCGGGACGCGGCCTGGCTGGTGCGGATCCTGTCACCGCTCGGCGAGGGCGGGCGGGACGCGGCCCGGGCGCATCACGCGCGGGCGTTCGGCGCGGTCTCCGGCCAGGTCATGGGCCGTTCCCTCAACTTCGCGTTCGGCGGCGCGGACCGGCCCGAGGGCCTGTACGACGCGGGAACGCGGAAGAGGCTCGCCGATCTGAAGGCCGCGTACGACCCGGCGAACCTCTTCCGGAGGAACTACAACGTCTAGCGGGCGCCGCTCGGTCACGTGCCGACGGCTGCTCGCCGACGGTTACTTGCCGACGAACTTCCAGGCGGTGGGCAGCGCGCCCATCGCCAGGGCCGCCTTGATCGCGTCGCCGATCAGGAACGGGGTGAGGCCCGCGGCGATCGCGGCGGTCAGGCTCATGCCGGTGGACAGCGCCAGGTAGGGGACGCCGACGGCGTAGACGATCGCCTCGCCGACGAGGAAGGCGCGGGCGGTGCGCCACACCGAGCGGTCGTCGCCGCGGCGGGCCAGGGCGCCGACGGCCGCGGAGGCGAGCATCAGGCCGAGGACGTAGCCGAAGGACGGCATCGCGAAACCGGCGGTGCCCTCGGCGAACCACGGCATGCCGGCCATGCCCGCGAGCGCGTACACGGCGAGCGCGAGGAAGCCGCGGCGGGCGCCGAGCGCGGTGCCGACGAGCAGCGCGGCGAAGGTCTGCCCGGTGACCGGGACGGGCGAGCCCGGCACGGGGATCGCGATCTGCGCGGCGATGCCGGTGAGGGCGGCGCCGCCGAGGACCAGCGCGATGTCCTTGGTGCGGGAGGCGGGCAGCAGGTCGGCCAGGACCTTGCCCGGACGGGCGACGGCGGCGGTGGCGGTACTCATCGGGTCTCCGCGTTTCTGAGTGCTGGGCAAGGCTTTGGTTCTTCGTGACGCTATCCCAGGGGGCTCGTGGCGATCACGGTCGCGCCTCGACAAAGGCTTGAACGGCCCGTTGGTGGGCTCCGTACAAACGCCGTCGCGTACACCCCGCGCGGCGTGACGCTCGTCACTGAGGTCAGCCATCGGACGGGCGCGTTTTGCGGTGCGGGGTGCTCGGCGGCGAGACTGTAGGTTCCCGCCAATTCCTGCGCCCCCTTGTTCGACCCAGATCGGCTGACGCACCTGATGCACGACCCCCGGCACGACGACGCCCCGCTCCCCTCCGAAGGGCCGCTGCCCGACGAGCCGCTGGGCGGTGGGCTCAAGCAGCGGCATCTGACGATGCTGGGGCTCGGCGGGGTGATCGGCGCGGGCCTGTTCGTGGGGTCCGGTGCCGGGATCGAGGTCGCGGGCCCGGGCATCGTCGTCTCGTATCTGATCGCGGGCGCGCTCGCGATGTGCGTGATGCGGATGCTGGGCGAGATGTCGGCGGCGATGCCGGCCTCCGGCTCGTTCTCGGTGCACGCGGAGCGGGCGCTCGGCCGGTGGGCCGGGTTCAGCGTGGGCTGGCTGTACTGGTTCCTGCTCGTCGTGGTGCTCGCGGTGGAGGCGACGGGCGCGGCGCAGATCGCGAACGGCTGGGTGCCGTCGGTGCCGCAGTGGACGTGGGTGCTGCTGTTCATGGTGGTGTTCACCGTGGCGAACCTGACGGCGGTGAAGAACTTCGGCGAGTTCGAGTTCTGGTTCGCCTCCCTGAAGGTCTTCGCGATCGTCGCGTTCCTGGTGCTGGGCCTGCTGGCGATCTTCGGCCTGCTCCCGGACACGGACCCCGTGGGCCTCACGCACCTCACCGGCGACGGGGGCTTCCTGCCGCACGGCTGGCAGGGCGTCGTCTCGGGCGTGCTCGCCGTCGTCTTCGCGTTCGGCGGCCTGGAGGTCGTCACGATCGCGGCGGCCGAGTCGGACGACCCGGTCCGCTCGGTGGCGCGGGCCGTGCGCAGCGCGGTGTTCCGCATCCTCTTCTTCTACGTCGGCTCGATGCTGGTCATCGTGACGGTGCTGCCGTGGACCGCGCAGAAGGCCGGCGTCAGCCCCTACGTCACCGTCCTCGACGCCATCGGGATCCCGTCGGCGGGGCAGATCATGAACATCGTGGTGTTCGTGGCGCTGCTGTCGGCGCTCAACGCCAACCTGTACGGCGCGTCCCGGATGGTGTTCTCGCTGGCCGAGCGCGGGGAGGCGCCGCGCTCGCTGCTGAAGGTGAGCGGCGGCGGGGTGCCGCGCCGGGCGGTCCTCGCGTCGGTGGCCTTCGGTTTCGTGTCCGTGGTGCTGAACCTGAAGTGGCCGGACTCGGTGTTCCTCTACATGCTCAACTCGGTCGGCGCGGTGCTGCTGTTCGTGTGGGCGCTCATCGCGGTGTCGCAACTGCGGCTGCGCCGGCGCATCGAGGCGCAGGCGCCGGAGAAGCTCGTCCTGAGGATGTGGGCGTTCCCGTGGCTGACCTGGGCGGCGCTCGCCGCGATGGCCGCGGTGGTGGGCCTGATGCTGACCGACGACGGGGCGCGTCCGCAGCTGCTGTGGTCGACGGGGGCGACGGCTGCGGTGCTGGTCGTGGCGGGTGTGCGGGAGTTGCGCGCACGGCGTGCCTGATCCTTCACGCAGCGTCTACGAGGACGTCGCGGGGTGTGAGCGTCGTGTCCGTATAGCGGAAACGTATTCCCTGTGAGCGGGCCGCGCCCACAGACTGTGGGCCGTTTACGCACCGTTTACTCATGACCCGTCTCAGCTAGTGAACAGGGCACATCCATGTCTCGGACGTCCGCGCAGTCAGCCGCAGAGGATGCGGCAACCGTAGAGGATGCGGTCGCGCAGCCCGTCGAGCAGTCGGCGGCCGCCGAGCCGTCGCTCTCGCACGGCCTCAAGCAGCGCCATCTGTCGATGATCGCGCTCGGCGGCGTGATCGGCGCCGGCCTCTTCGTCGGCTCCGGCACCGCGATCGCCGCGGCCGGTCCCTCGATCATTCTCGCCTACGCGATCTCCGGCGCCCTCGTGATGCTGGTGATGCGCATGCTCGGCGAGATGGCGGCGGCGTATCCGGCCTCCGGTTCCTTCTCCGTGCACGCGGAGCGGGGCATCGGCCCGTGGGCCGGGTTCACGGCGGGCTGGTCGTTCTGGTTCCTGCTGTGCGTGGCGGTGGGGCTCGAGGGGATCGGCGCGGCGGGCATCGTGCACGCGTGGGTGCCGGGTGTGCCCGAGTGGGCCTGGGTCGCGCTGTTCATGCTGCTGTTCACCGGCTCGAACCTGGCCGCGGTGAAGAACTTCGGCGAGTTCGAGTTCTGGTTCGCGACGCTCAAGGTCGGCGCGATCGTCCTCTTCCTGGGCATCGGCGTCCTGGCCATCCTCGGCGTCCTGCCCGACGTCGACGCCCCCGGCATGTCCAACCTCACCGGCCACGGCGGCTTCATGCCGAACGGCTCGGAGGGTCTGATCGTCGGTCTGCTCGCGTCCGTCTTCGCGTACGGCGGTCTGGAGACCGTCACCATCGCCGCCGCCGAGTCCGAGCACCCGGTGCAGGGCGTCGCCAAGGCGGTCCGTACGGCGATGTGGCGCATCGCGCTCTTCTACGTCGGCTCGATGGCCGTCGTCGTGGTGCTGCTGCCCTGGACGGCGAAGGAGATCCCGACCAAGGGCCCGTACGTCGCAACCCTCGACCACCTGGGCATCCCGGCGGCCGGCCAGATCATGAACGTCGTCGTCCTGATCGCCCTGCTGTCCGCGATGAACGCCAACATCTACGGCGCCTCCCGCATGGCCGGCTCGCTGGTCGCCCGCGGCATGGGCCCGAAGATCGTCGGCCGGATCTCCGGCGGGGTGCCGCGGGTCGCGGTGATGCTGTCGGCCGCGTTCGGCTTCGTGTGCGTGCTGCTCAGCTACTGGCGCCCGGACGACATCTTCGCCTGGCTGCTCAACACCATCGGCGCGATCATCCTCGTCGTCTGGTTCTTCATCGCCATCTCGCAGCTGATCCTGCGCCGCAAGCTGGAGCGCGAGGCGCCGGAGAAGCTCGTCGTGAAGATGTGGGCCTACCCGTACCTGACCGTCCTGGCGCTGCTCGGCATGGTCGCGGTCTTCGTCCTGATGGCCCGCGAGCCCGGCACCCGGGTGCAGCTCTACTACACCGGCGGCCTGACCCTGATCCTCGCGGTCGTCGGCTTCGCCCGGCAGAAGATCGCAGAGAAGAAGGCCGTGAGCGCCTAGCTCCCCGCCTCACACCGTTTCCCGAAGGACCCCCGGGCCAACTGGCCCGGGGGTCCTTCGCGTTGCGCGCGACACTCTTGCTGCTAGCCTGCACTTGCGAATGACTTGCAATAAGCCGTGCAATGAGCAGCCGGAGGGCACACGTACATGGCCATCTACACGCTTCCTGAGCTTCCCTACGACTACGCGGCGCTCGAACCGGTCATCAATCCGCAGATCATCGAGCTGCACCACGACAAGCACCACGCCGCGTACGTGAAGGGGGCCAACGACACCCTGGAGCAGCTGGCGGAGGCCCGCGACAAGGAGCAGTGGGGCGCGCTCAACGGCCTGGAGAAGAACCTGGCCTTCCACCTCTCCGGCCACATCCTGCACAGCATCTACTGGCACAACATGAACAGCCCGAAGGACGGGGGCGGCGGTGAGCCGCTGGCCGCCGACGGCGTGGGCGACCTCGCCGACGCGATCACCGAGTCCTTCGGCTCCTTCGCCGGTTTCAAGGCACAGTTGACCAAGGCCGCCGCGACGACGCAGGGCTCCGGCTGGGGCGTCCTCGCCTACGAGCCGGTCAGCGGGCGGCTCATCGTCGAGCAGGTCTACGACCACCAGGGCAACGTGGGGCAGGGCTCGACCCCGATCCTCGTGTTCGACGCCTGGGAGCACGCCTTCTACCTGCAGTACAAGAACCAGAAGGTCGACTTCATCGACGCCATGTGGGCCGTCGTCAACTGGCAGGACGTGGCCAAGCGGTACGCGGCCGCCAAGGAGCGCGCCTACAACCTGCTGCTCGTCCCCTGACGGGGATGGCCGCGTCACATACGTCCCGCCTCGTGATCGTCTTCTCAACCTTCACTGCGGCGGGCGGCTGAAAAGACGGACCCCCGTGAGGACGTGACTCACGGGGGTCTGTCGGTTTTCGGAGTTCCGGGGCATCTTGGGCCGATGACCAACGAGGTGGAGCGGGAGCGGCACTGCCCGACGTGCAAGTCCTACGAGCAGCACCGGCATCTGACGCCCGAGGAGGACGCCTGGCTCCGGAAGACCGCGGGCGAGACGTACACCTACGACTGGTGGCGCTGCAAGAAGACCGGCTGCCGGACGCTACGGAACCACGGCGTCGAGAGCCGGAACGTTCAGCTCCCCGAGGACTTCGACGACTGACTAGTTCTCGAAGACCGGCCCCGCCGTGCGCGTCCGCTTGATCTCGTAGAAGCCCGGCACCGACGCCACGAGCAGCGTGCCGTCCCAGAGCTTCGCCGCGGCCTCGCCCTTGGGTGCCGGCGTGACGACCGGGCCGAAGAACGCGATCTGCTCGCCGTCCGCGCCGGGGACCGCGATGACCGGTGTGCCGACCTCCTGGCCCACCTTGTCGATGCCCTCCTTGTGGGAGGCGCGCAGCTCGGGCTCGTACTTCGTGTCGTCCCAGTGCTCCATGAGGGAGGCGGGCAGGCCGACCTCGTCGAGCGCGGCGGCGACGGCCTCCTTGGTCGGGCCCTCGCCCCCGTTGTGGATCCGGGTGCCGAGCGCGGTGTAGAGGTCGCCGAGCACCTCGGAACCGTGCTCCTGCTGGGCGGCGATGACGACGCGGACCGGGCCCCAGGCCTTGGTCTCGAGCATGTCCCGGTACTCCTCGGGCAGCTCGTCGAGCTTGTCCTCGTTGAGCACCGCGAGGCTCATCACGTTCCAGCGGACCTTGATGTCCCGGAACTTCTCGACCTCGAGCACCCAGCGGGAGGTCATCCAGGCCCAGGGACACAGCGGATCGAACCAGAAGTCGACGGGGGTCTTCTCGACGGGCTTCTCGGCCGTGGCGGGCATGACACTCCTAGGCAGTCGCTGAAGGGGTACGCCCGGGTACAACGCGCTCGCGGGGCGGTCCCATTCCCGGATGTCCGGGGAAGGGGACGCGTGCGAGGATCATAGGCGTTCGAACGGTCCCACAAGGACCCAACAACGTCACAAAGGAGTGCCGCCCGTGCCCGGTGAGAATCTGTCCCGCGACGAGGCCCGCGAGCGGGCGGGTCTGCTGTCGGTCGACGGGTACGAGGTGGCCCTCGACCTGCGGTCCGCCGTCGGTGAGGCCCCGGGCGAGGGACCGCGCACCTTCCGTTCCGTGACCACGATCCGGTTCCGGGCGAACGAGCCCGGCGCGAGCACCTTCGTCGACCTGATCGCCCCGTCCGTGACGGCTGTCTCCCTCAACGGGGAGGACCTCGACCCGGCCGCCGTGTTCGACGGCAGCCGGATCCGGCTGGAGAACCTGGCGGAGGAGAACGAGCTGGTCGTCGACGCCCAGTGCGCCTACTCCCGCACCGGCGAGGGCATGCACCGCTTCGTCGACCCCGAGGACGGCGAGGTCTACCTCTACACGCAGTACGAGCCGGCCGACTCCCGCCGCGTCTTCGCCAACTTCGAGCAGCCCGACCTGAAGGCCCCGTACCGGTTCAGCGCGCAGGCGCCCGAAGGCTGGACGGTCTGGTCGAACGGGGTCGGTGAACTCAAGGACGGCGTCTGGCGGTTCGCCGAGACGAAGCCGATCTCCACGTACATCACCGCGATCGTCGCCGGCCCGTACCACTACGTGACGGACACCTACACGCGCGGCGACCTCGAGATCCCGCTCGGCGCCATGTGCCGCAAGGGCCTCGCCCCGTACTTCGACGCCGACGACGTGTTCCTGGTGACGAAGCAGGGCCTCGACTTCTTCCACGAGAACTTCGACTACCCGTACCCCTTCGGCAAGTACGACCAGGCCTTCGTGCCCGAGTACAACCTCGGCGCCATGGAGAACCCGGGCATGGTCACCTTCCGCGAGGAGTTCATCTTCCGCGGCAAGGTCACCCAGGCCTCGTACGAGCGCCGGGCCAACGTGATCCTGCACGAGATGGCCCACATGTGGTTCGGCGACCTCGTCACCATGCAGTGGTGGGACGACCTGTGGCTGAAGGAGTCCTTCGCCGACTTCATGGGCTCGTTCTCCATGGTCGAGGCGACCCGGTTCAAGAACGGCTGGATCACCTTCGCCAACAACCGCAAGTCCTGGGCCTACCGCGCCGACCAGCTGCCCTCCACGCACCCGATCACGGCCGACATCCGTGACCTGGAGGACGCCAAGCTCAACTTCGACGGCATCACGTACGCCAAGGGCGCCTCGGTGCTGAAGCAGCTCGTCGCGTACGCCGGGCGGGACGCCTTCCTCGAGGGCGCGCGCCGGTACTTCAAGCGGCACGCGTACGGGAACACGCAGCTCGGCGACCTGCTGTCGGTCCTCGAGGAGACCAGCGGGCGTGACATGACGTCCTGGTCGCGGGCCTGGCTGCAGACCGCCGGGGTCAATTCGCTGACCCCGCAGGTCACGCTGAGCGGCGACGGCCGGATCACCGAGCTCGCCGTGGTCCAGGAGGCCGCCGCCTCCCACCCGGAGCTGCGGCCGCACCGGGTGGCCGTCGGCCTCTACCGGCGCACCGTCGAGGGCGCCCTGGAGCGCTACGCGCGCGCCGAGGTAGACGTCGACGGGCCGCGCACCGTGGTGACGGAGCTGGCCGGGGCCGAGGCGCCGGAGCTCGTCCTCGTCAACGACGACGACCTCACGTACTGCAAGATCCGCTTCGACGAGAACTCGCTGGCCACGCTGCGCGAGCAGCTCGGCGACATCAGCGACCCGCTGGCCCGCGCCCTGTGCTGGTCCGCGCTGTGGAACCTGACGCGGGACGCGCTGATGCCGGCCCGCGACTTCATCGGTCTCGTGCTGCGGTACGCCGGGCGGGAGTCCGACATCGGCGTCCTGCAGATGCTGCACGCGTGGGCCCGCTCGGCGCTCACCCACTACGCGGCGCCGGCCTGGCGCGCGGAGGGCGGGCGGCTGCTCGCCGAGGGCGCGGTCAAGGAGCTGCGGCTCGCCGAGCCGGGCAGCCAGCACCAGCTGACCTGGGCCCGCTTCTTCGCTTCCGTCGCCTCGGGCGAGGCCGAACTCCAGCTCCTCCAGGGGCTGCTGGAGGGCAGCGCGAAGATCGACGGGCTCGAGGTCGACCAGGAGATGCGCTGGGCGTTCCTGGAGACCCTCGCCACGTACGGGGTCGCCGACGAGGCCGTCCTCGCGGACGAGCTGGCCCGCGACGACACCGCATCCGGCAAGCGGCACCAGGTGCGCTGCCTCGCCGCGCGCCCCTCGGCGGCCGTCAAGGCGCAGGCCTGGGCGCAGGTCGTGGAGTCGGACGCGCTGAGCAACGCGCTGGTGGAGGCCACCATCGCCGGGTTCCAGCAGCCGTCCCAGCGGGAGTTGACCGCTCCGTACGCCGAGAAGTACTTCGCGGTCATCGAGCGGGTCTGGGACGAGCGGTCCATCCAGATCGGCATGGACGTCGTGCGGGGCCTGTTCCCGACGCTGCAGGACTCCGACGCGACGCTCGCGGCGACCGACGCGTGGCTGACCGCGCGCGAGGACGCGGCTCCCGCGCTGCGCCGGCTCGTGCTGGAGGCCCGGGACGATCTGGCCCGGGCGCTGCGCGGGCAGGCCTGTGACGCCGGGGCCGCCTCCTCGTGACGGATCCGGGTGCGCGGGGGCGCCCTTCGGGGCGCCCTGGCATCCGGTGTTACTGAATGCGGGTATGACAGGCCGTAACCCGCTGTGCCGCCTGGCCCTTTCGGCCAGGCGGCCGTTCGACTTTAGGGCGAGCTTGTCCGGCTTTGTCGACGGGACGGTAACAGCGGTTAGCGGGTGCGGCCCGGCCGGGAAGGGCCTGGTCATGAACCACAACTCCCCCGCCCCGCTGTTCCCCCGCCCTCTGCGTGAGCTCGACCGTCTCCACCTGCGCGTCATGAGCGGCGCCCAGCTCAAGGCCCACGGGGTCGGCGCCGCCGCCGCGCAGGAACAGTGCCGGCCCGGTGGGCCCTGGCGGCAGCTGCTGCCCGGCGTCTTCCTGCTGCACCCCGGCCCGCCGACCGGTGAGGAGCGGGTGCGGGCCGCGCTTCTGTACGCGGGGCGCCCCGCCCGGCGCGGCGGCGGGGGCGCCGGTGCCGTGCCCGTGCAGCAGGGTCCCGCCGAGGCGTCCCCCGACGCCCTGGTCACCGGGCTCGCCGCGCTCGCCCTGCACGGGTTCGCCGCCGCTCCCCCGCTGAACTCCGTCGATCACGTCGACGTGCTGGTGCCGCGGACGCGGCGGTTGCGGTCCACCGATCTCGCGCGGATCGTGCGGGCCGCCGTGCTGCCGGCTCCGGTCGTTCTGCAGGGGGTCCCTGTCGCTCCCGTCGCCCGGGCGCTCGCCGACGCCGTCGCACAGCTCGGCGACGCGGGGGCCGTGCGACGGCTGCTGACGGAGGCGGTGCGGGGGCAGTTCTGTGAACCCGCCGTCGTGGTGCGCGAGTTGACGCAGGCGCGGCTGCTCACCCGGCCCCATGTCGTCGACGCCGTCGACTCCTTGCTCGCGGAGGGGCGCGCCATCGCCGAGGACCGGCTCTACGCCATGGTGCGCGAGCACGATCTGCCCGCGCCGTTGTGGAACGTGGACCTGCGGCTGCCCGGCGGGCCGCACCTGGGCGGGGTCGACGCCTTCTGGCCCGACCAGTCCGTCGCCCTGGAACTCGACGCGCGGGCGCCCCGGCAGGAGGAGGACTCCGTCTGGATCGAGTACGCCCGCAAGCGGGAGCACCTGGAGCGGCTCGGGATCACCGTCGTGCACCTCACCCCGCGCAAGCTCCGCGAGTCCATGGAGCAGCAGGCCGCCGTGGTGCGGACCGCCCTCATGGCCGCCGGGGACCGGGATCCGGCGGCCTATGTCGTCGTCCTGCCCCGCTGAATCAGCCCGCGGGTCGGCTCCGGCGTCAGGCAGGCTGTCCGTCAGGCAGGCTCTGCGTCAGCTTTTGCGCAGGACCAGTTCGGTGTTGCGGTCCTTCGGCTTGCCGGCCAGCGTCGTGCGGGCGCCCGGCGCGTTGAAGGACAGCTCCCGGTAGAGCGACGCCAGGTTCGTCGCCGTGAGGTGCGTGGGGGTTGCCTTGTACGGCGCCGCCGACTCGATGAGCGTCGTGAACAGGGACAGGGTGCCGTCGTGGTTGTCCGCGATCTCGATGACCCGGGCCAGTTGCGGGAAGTCCACGTGCGAAGCCGTCGAGATCTCCCAGAAGCCGGGGGCACCGTCCGAGCCCGGGTGCGGGGTGATCTTGTTCTTGTGACTGTGGCCGTTCACCCAGGCCAGGACCGGGCGGTGGGCGGCCAGGAGCGCGGTGAGCTCGGCCCCGCCGTGGCGCTTCTCGCGCGGGCGCTGCGGGTCCGGGTTGAGGTTGCGCATCGACTTGCTGGTGTGGTGCGAGAAGACGATCACGTGGGTGTGGTCGGCCGCCGCCTTGTTCAGCTGGTCCTTCAGCCAGGCGAGTTGCGCCGCGCCGATCGAGCCCTCGTAGTGGCCGCCGGGGTCCGTGGTGTCCAGGCTGACGCCTCGTACGCCGGGCGCGATCTCGAACGCGTAGTACTGCGTGCCCTCGTGCAGGTTGGCCTGGGTGTAGCCGTGGCCCACCGGGCCCGGGCCGCGGTAGGCCGGGTCCAGGTGCGCGGCCACGTACTCGGCCGGGGTGAAGGGGGCGCGGGACTCGTCCGGGGTGACCTTGCGCATCTGGCGGGAGCGGGACGTGAGCAGTTCCTTGAACGCGGCGCCCTTCAGGTCTCCGCCGCGCTCCACGTTGTCCCAGATCGCCTCGCCGTCCGCCGTGGGGAGCTCCATCAGCTTGCGGTCGCCCACGGCGAACTCCGTGAAGAACGGGTCGGCGGGGGCGTAGCAGCCGCCGGGCAGCGCGTCGTGGTTGCCGACCGTCGAGTACCACGGGATGTTCAGGCCGGGGCTGCTGAGGGGGCGGATCGCCGCCTCCAGGAAGCCTTGGACGCGCGGGAAGGCATGGGACTGTTTGTCGTTGTCGGGGAACTTGGAGTCCGGGTGCCAGTACAGCTTCAGGCCGCTGTTCTGCACCCCTTCGTAGTGGGCCGGGTCTCCCGTGTTCGGCGTGATGCCGCCGCCGCTCATCGTCTTCAGGAACCAGTCGAGTTCGCAGCGGGCGTTGTTGTCCGTGTTGTCGCCCGTCGTCATCACGCAGTGCAGGGGCGACGCCGTCACCGGGCCGCCCGGGAGGCTGTTCACCCGCTCCACGAGCGAGATCGCGCCCGCGACCGACAGTGCCTCCTGGGGGCGCCAGGCGCTGGACGTCGCGCCGCGCAGGTACTCGTAGCGCAGCGGGTTCTGCACGTCCACGATGTGCATGTCCGTGAACTGGACGAACGCGGCGAGTGCCGTGCGGCGGGTCTCCCTGTTGCGGTGCGGGGCCGTCAGGTCGTCGCGGGTGACCCTCGGCCAGCCGGGGCCCGAGGTCAGATGGCGGTACGCGTGGGAGGCGGGGGCCGTGTGCGGGGTCGCGGTCTCGGCCAGGGTCGTGCCCCGCGTGTACGGGGCCCTGGCCGGGCGGCCTTCGGTCGTGCGGGTCCTGGTGGCGGCGGGCGGGTTCGTCGGGCCCGCTGCCGCTTCGCCGGGAGCGCCCAGCGCGTAGCCGAGGCCCGCGGTGAGGGTGGCTGCGCCGGTTGCGGTCAGTAGGGTGCGGCGGTCCAGTCGTACGGCTTGCGTGACAGAGCGTGTGCGCGGCATGGCGCGGTCTCCCCTGGTGCGGACGCGGCGACAAGTTCCGTCTTGGATGCTTGGCACCGGGGGTGGCCTGCGCGTGAACGGCGACGCAACGCGTGTCGCCTATCGGCGTACGTGGATCAGGGGGCTCGCGGTGTTGGGGGCGGGGCCGGGGCGCGGCTTTGTCGCCGTCACTCCGTGTTCACCTTGCGGGGAAGGACGTGGCCCGTCGGGGGGCGGTTGCGCCAGAGTTCGAGGCCCACGTCCACCAGCTCGACCCGGGGCAGCTGTGACACCTCGTCGAGGTCGTGCCAGGCCGCCATGTCCGTCGAGCCGTTCTCCTCGTGACGCAGCGTGCCGCCCGTGATCTCGCCCTCGTAGACCAGGCGGAGGCCGTGGAAGTCGGCGACCTTGCCGAGCTTGCGGGGGTAGCGGCGCAGCACCGAGTGCACGCCGATGAGGGTGCCGGGGGTGAACGCGTACCCCGTCTCCTCCTCGACCTCGCGGATCACCGTGTCGTACGGGTCCTCGCCGTGGTCCATCCCGCCGCCGGGCAGCGTCCAGCGCTTGGTGCCGTCGCCTGCGACCCAGCGGGCCAGGAGCATCCTGCCGTCGCGCACGCACACGGCGTAGGCCGCCACCCGCAGCTCTTTATGCATCCCCTGACGCTAAAGGGTCGATGCCGTGTGTGCACCGGGTGCGCGGAGAGTGGAGGGTTGCCGCCCGGAGCGCCTCGGCGGCCGGCCGCCGGTTCCGACCGGGGCGAGGTGGGTACGGGACCGCACGGGTCGCGTGGCCGGTGGTCCCCTTGGTGCCGGTTTGCCGCCTGTGGCGTATGGCGGGTCTACGCCACGGCCTGAACCCGCCTCGGGCAAGTCTCCCCAAAGTGTGGTCACTTACGTAAAGCTGAGCGGTCATCCGGCACCGAAATCCGGATCCCTTTCGATCTCACCTTGGGATGCTGATGACCTCCGATCCCCAGCACGCGCCGATATCCGGTGCGAGACGCGCGGCCCGGCTCGCGGCCGCCGCCGGCCTCGTGGCCGCGCTCACCGCGGCCGGGCCGATACCCGTGGCCCTCGCCGCCGATTCACCGGCCGCCGACCCCGCCGTCAAGGCCTCGAGCGACAAGCTCGGCGCCCAGGACGCGGAACTTCTCGCCGACGCCCAGGCCGACGGCAAGAAGAACGTGACCGTCATGGTCGCCACCGCGCCCGGCAGGACCGAGGCCGTGGCCGAGCAGCTGGACTCCGTCAAGGGCGGCTCCGTCGGCCGCACTTACGACAAGCTCGGCTATGTACGGGCCACCCTGCCCACGGGGCGCGCCGAGGCGGCCATCAAGGCCGCCGAGAAGCTCGACTCGGTGCACGGCATCGATCTCCGGCAGGAGATCGCGCTCGACGACCCGACCCCGGCCGCCGACTCGGTCAAGGGGGAGCGGGCCGCCGCCGGTTCCGATGCCGGGCCGGGCGCCGACACCCCCGCGCAGAACCCGTACAACCCCTCGTTCGAGACCGGGGCCGTCGACTTCGTCGCGAAGAACCCGAAGGCCGACGGGCGCGGGGTCACCATCGGCATCCTCGACTCCGGCGTCGACCTCGGGCACCCCGCCCTGCAGAAGACCACCACCGGCGAGCGCAAGATCGTCGACTGGGTCACGGCGACCGACCCGATCGTGGACGGCGACAAGACCTGGCGGCCGATGGTCACCTCCGTCGCCGGGCCCACGTTCACGGCCAACGGCCGTACGTACAAGGCGCCTTCGGGCACCTTCGGGTTCAGCACCTTCAAGGAGAGCGACACCGCGGGCGGCGACGCCAAGGGTGACGCGAACCGTGACGGCGACACGACCGACGTCTGGGGCGTTCTCTACGACGCCGCCAAGGGCACCGTCACCGTGGACGTCAACGACAACGGTGACTTCACCGACGACACCGCCATGAAGCCGTACAAGGACGGCTACCAGGTGGGGTACTTCGGGACCGACGACCCCAAGACGGATGTCGTGGAGCGGCAGCCGTTCGTGGTCGAGGTGCGCAAGAACGTGCCGATGGACCCGTACGGCGGTGACTGGGTCGGCAAGAAGGTCGACTTCGTCAACATCGGCGTCATCGAGTCCGAGCACGGCACGCACGTCGCCGGCATCACCGCCGCCAACTCCCTGTTCGGCAACAAGCAGATGAACGGTGCCGCGCCCGGCGCCAAGCTCGTCTCCTCGCGTGCCTGCTCCTGGAGCGGTGGCTGCACCAACGTCGCCCTGACCGAAGGCATGATCGACCTCGTCACCAAGCGTGGTGTCGACATCGTCAACATGTCCATCGGCGGGCTGCCGGCCCTGAACGACGGCAACAACGCCCGGGCCGAGCTGTACACGCGCCTGATCGACCAGTACGGCGTCCAGCTCGTCATCTCGGCCGGCAACTCCGGTCCCGGTGCCAACACCATCGGTGACCCCGGGCTCGCCGACAAGGTGCTGTCGGTCGGCGCCTCCATCTCCAAGGAGACCTGGGCCTCCAACTACGGCTCCGTCGTCGAGAAGCCGTACGCGATGATGCCCTTCTCCTCGCGCGGCCCGCGTGAGGACGGTGGCTTCGCCCCGTCCATCACCGCGCCGGGTGCCTCCATCAACACCACCCAGACCTGGCTGCCGGGCTCCCCGGTCGCCGAGGCGGGCTACGCGCTGCCGGCCGGCTACTCGATGCTCCAGGGCACCTCGATGGCCTCCCCGCAGGCCGCCGGTGCCTCCGCGCTGCTGATCTCCGCCGCCAAGCAGAAGAAGATCGACCTCACCCCTGCGAAGCTGCGCACCGCCCTGACGTCGACCGCCCACCACATCAAGGGTGAGCAGGCCTACGCCGAGGGCTCGGGTCTGATCGACGTGGTCGACGCCTGGGACTCGATCCGTGACGGCGCCACCGCGCACACGTACACGGTCAAGGCCCCGGTCGACACCGCCATCGACTACGCGCTGAAGACGCCCGGTTTCGGCACCGGTCTCTACGACCGCGAGGGCGGCCTGAAGGCCGGCGAGCGGAAGACCTACGAGGTCACCGTCACCCGTACCTCCGGCTCCTCGAAGCCCGTGCTGCACCAGCTGTCCCTGGGCAACAACTCCGGTGACACCTTCCGGATCGCCGGGCCCACCCGCGTCTGGCTGCCGCTGAACAAGCCGGTCACCGTCAAGGTCCAGGCCACCCCGGAGTCCGCCGGTCTGCGCAGCGCGATCCTGCGCGTCGACGACCCGAAGACCGAGGGCGTCGACCAGCAGGTCCTCGCCACCGTCGTCGTCTCGTCGCCGCTGGCCAAGCCCTCGTACACGTTCCAGGCGAAGGGCTCGGTGCAGCGCAACAGCACCACCTCGTACTTCGTCACCGTCCCCGAGGGCGCCAAGTCGCTCCAGGTGCGGATGAGCGGCCTGAAGGAGAAGAGCCAGACCCGGTTCATCTCCATCCACCCGTACGGGGTCCCGGTCGACGAGACCTCCACGCCGAGCTGCTACCCGAACTACGAGAACCCGGCCAACACCTGCCGCCCGGACCTGCGTTCCTACGCGGACCCGCAGGCCGGTGTCTGGGAGATCGAGGTCGAGTCGCGCCGTACGTCGCCGCTGCTCGACAACCCGTACACGCTGGACGTCGAGACGCTCGGTGCCGCGTTCGACCCGGCCGTGCAGACGCTCCCCGAGGCGAAGGTCGGTACCCCGGCCGACGTGTCGTGGAAGGTGACGAACAACTTCGCCGCGATCGACGGCGGCAAGCTGCAGGGCGGCCCGCTCGGCTCCTCGAAGTCCACGCGGCCCAGCATCGCGAACGGTGCCACGCAGACCACGACCGTCGAGGTGCCCGAGGGCGCCGAGCGGCTCGACGTCAGCATCGGCAACGTCTCCGACCAGGCCGCCGACCTCGACCTGACGGTCCTCAAGGACGGCAAGCCGGTCGCCTCGTCCGCCGACGGCGACTCCGAGGAGTCCGTCAGCATCGACAAGCCGGCCGCCGGTACGTACACGGTGGAGGTCGCCGGCTACTCGGTGCCGTCCGGTTCGACCGCGTACGACTACGTCGACGTCTTCTACTCGCCGTCCCTCGGCACGGTGAAGGTCGACGAGTCCAAGACCGTGTCGCTGGCCAACGGTGCGTCCACGGACGTCACCGCCCAGGTCACCGCCGCGGCCGCCGCGCCGGAGGGCCGTGAGTTCTTCGGCCAGGTGCAGCTGCTGAACGAGCGCGGCGTCGCCGCGGGCGTCGGCAACGTGAAGATCGAGAAGGTCACCCCGTAGTCCTGAGCGACCGCGGTGGGCGGGCGCCGGTCTCCACGACCGGCGCCCGCCTCTTTTCTGTTTCAGCCGTGGTCGCACGGAAGGTTCTTCGCTCCGGGAAGCGCCTCGACGACCATCGTGCGCAGCGGCGTGCGGTCCTTGCCCAGGGCCCAGTTGTCCGGCTCCCGGGACCCCACGGGAATGCTGATCAGCGGGCGGTCGCCCGGCTTCAGGCGCGGCAGCACGTCCCGGTCCATCGGGAACGTCACCGTCCGCGCGCCCGTCTCCGGCTTGAAGTACCGCGTGACGCGCAGCGTGATCCGGTCCTGGCGGGTGCCCGGCACGGGATCGACCCGGAGCACCGTGCCCTCGGCGATGAGGGCCGAGCAGGCCACGAATCCCTCGGGGGTCCGCTTGGCGTCCTCCCCCGCCTTGGCTCCCGCGGCCTTGTCGGCGCTGCTCAACGCCGGAGTGCCCGCCCCGTTCACGCCCAGCCACACCAGGCCGCCCGCGAGCGAGGCCGCGCAGGCGGCGACCAGGGCGCCGACCGCGATACGGAAGGGCCGGCGCCGGCGGGCGGGAGCCGCAGCCGGGTTCCGGGCCGGCTCAGCGCGGGCGGCGAGGGTGTCACCCAGTCCGTGCAGCTGATCGCGGAGAAAACCGAGGTCGGCCTCGATCGCGGCGGCCTCCGGATCGTCCCCGGGCAGCGGCTCACCGGCGAGGGCCCGCATCAGGAGCCGGTCCTCGTGCGTCTCGTCCGGCACGTCACACCACCTCCTGTTCGTGCAGCCGGGCCCGCAGCGCCCGGACCGCCGTGTGCAGCCGGCTCTTGACCGTGCCCTCGGGCACCCCGAGCTCCGCCGCGATGTCGCGGACCGGCAGATCCGCGTAGAAGCGCAGGACGACGACCTGCCGCTGCTGGTCGGGCAGCTGGTCCAGGCCCTGCGCGACCGCCATGGACAGGACGCGGGTGTCGGCCGCGTCCCGGGCGTTCTCCTGGCGCAGGGAGGCCAGACGCTCGCCGAGGCGCTCCTGGCGGCGGCGGGCCCGGTGCCAGTCCATGGCCAGGTTGGAGGCGACGACCGCGGCCCACGCCGACACGTCGCGCGGCGCCTCCTGCCCCTTCGCCGCCCGCTCCAGAAGGCGCAGCCGCACCTGCTGCACGCCGTCCGGCAGATCCGCGTACGGCACCCCGCCCAGCGAGAGGACGGCCCGGACCCGGTCCTCGACCGCCGCGTCCAGCGGGTCGTCGGCCCGCCCGCGCCCCGGTCTGCGCATGCTCCGCAGCAATGCCCCTCCCCCTTGCTTCGTGTGTCCTACGACGCCGGAGCCCCCCGAAAGGTTCGACGGATTCTGTGTCCTGTCGCAAAGCGTCCCGAGGGCCGGACAATGGATTGGACAAGTCGGGTCTGGACAGACGCATCATGGACGTACCCCCAGGCCGGATGGCCGCACGCACGTACGGAGGAACCTGTTGTGAAGGTCGGAATCGTCGGAGCCACCGGTCAGGTCGGCACGGTCATGCGCAAGATCCTGGTCGAGCGGGCCTTCCCGATCGAGGAGCTGCGGCTGTTCGCCTCCGCGCGCAGCGCGGGGTCGGTGCTGGACGGTGTGACGGTCGAGGACGCGTCGACGGCCGACTACACGGGCCTGGACATCGTGCTGTTCTCCGCCGGTGGTGCCACGTCGAAGGCGCTCGCGGAGAAGGTCGCCTCCCAGGGCCCGGTCGTGATCGACAACTCGTCCGCCTGGCGCAAGGACCCCGAGGTTCCGCTGGTCGTGTCGGAGGTCAACCCGCACGCGATCGCGAACCGCCCCAAGGGCATCATCGCCAACCCGAACTGCACGACCATGGCCGCCATGCCCGTCCTGCGTCCGCTGCACGACGAGGCCGGTCTGGCGGCGCTGGTCGTCGCGACGTACCAGGCCGTGTCCGGTTCGGGCCTGGCCGGTGTGGCCGAGCTGCACGGGCAGGCGCAGAAGGTCGTCGCCGACGCGGACAAGCTGACGCACGACGGCGGCGCCGTGGACTTCCCGGAGCCGAACGTCTACAAGCGGCCCATCGCGTTCAACGTGCTGCCGCTGGCCGGTTCGATCGTGGACGACGGTCTGAACGAGACGGACGAGGAGCAGAAGCTCCGCAACGAGTCCCGCAAGATCCTCGAGATCCCCGAGCTGAAGGTCTCCGGCACGTGCGTCCGGGTCCCCGTCTTCTCCGGGCACTCGCTGCAGGTCAACGCCCGTTTCGCCCGTCCGCTGAGCGTCGAGCGCGCCACCGAGCTGCTGGCGGCGGCCGAGGGTGTCGAGCTGTCGGACATCCCCACGCCGCTGCAGGCCGCCGGCCAGGACGCCTCGTTCGTGGGCCGTATCCGCAACGACGAGACGGTCGAGAACGGTCTGGCGCTGTTCATCTCCAACGACAACCTCCGCAAGGGCGCCGCGCTGAACGCGGTGCAGATCGCGGAGCTGGTGGCGCAGGAGCTGTCCGCCAAGTAGGCACGACCTCCGTCGTCAGGGGCGGTCGCCGGTTCTTTCGGTGGCCGCCCCTGTCACGCACGCGGCGGCCGTGAGCGCTCCGGCGAGCCAGAGGACGGGAGTGACACCGAGGCCGTCCACGACCAGGCCGCCCGCGAGGGCGCCGAGGGCGATCGCGCAGTTGAAGGCGCCCGCGAACAGCCCGGACACGGCCTCGCGGGCGGCCGGCGCGGCGGCGGCCAGCCAGTTCTGCGCGGCGACGGACACGCCGCCGTAGGCGAGGCCCCAGGCGAGGAGCAGCGCGGCCGACGCGGTCAGCGAGCCGACGGCGGGGATCAGGAGCAGGACGGTCGCGGCGAGTGCGGCGGCGATCGCGGTGAGGGTGGGGCGCGGGCGGCGGGCGGCGAGGGCGCCGCCGAGGAAGTTCCCGGCGATGCCGGCGACGCCGTAGGCGAGGAGCAGGGCGCTGACGGTCGCGGCGCCGAGGTGCGGGACGCGGGCGAGCAGCGGGCGGACGTAGGTGTAGGCGGCGAAGTGGCCGGTGACCAGGAACAGGACGGCGAGCAGGCCCTGGCGGACACGGGGTGCGCCGAGCAGGGCGAGGAGCGCGGCGGGGCGGACGGCGGTCTCGGCGGGCAGTGGGGGCAGGGCGGCGCGCAGCAGGGCCGCGGCGGTGAGGGAGAGGGCGCCGACGGCGGCGAACGACCAGCGCCAGCCGGTGAGTTCGCCGAGATAGGTGCCGGCGGGGACGCCGACCACGGAGGCGACGGCGATGCCGCTGAAGATGAGCGCGGTGGCCCGGCCGGTGCGGGCGGCGGGGACGAGCCGGGGTGCGAGTCCGGCGGCGACCGCCCAGACGCCGCCGATGCAGACGCCGACGAGGACGCGGGCGGCGAGGAGCGCGGGCAGGCTCGTGGCCAGGGCGGACAGCAGGTTCGCGGCGGCGAGCAGGACGAGCAGGGCCGTGAGGAGGGTGCGGCGGTCGGTGCGGCGGGCCGCCGGGGGCAGGAGCGGGGCGGCGAGCGCGGCGACGATCCCGGGCAGGGTGACGGCGAGTCCGGCGGTGCCTTCGGAGCGGCCGAGGTCGGCGGCCAGGGGGCTGAGCAGGCCCACGGGGAGCATCTCGCCGGTGACGACGGTGAAGGTGGCGAGGGCGAGGACGGGGACGGCGGCCGGGTGGGCGGCGCGTGCCGGACGGGGTCGGGTGGTGGTCTGCGGGTGCATGGGTTCAGCCTTCGGCCGGGCACCGCGCGGGAACAACGGCGAAGGTCTCACCCTTCTATGAGCGGGGCTCATCGATCGTGCGTGCCGTTACGGGGGACTCGTGCTGGACATCAGGGAGTTGGAGGCGTTCCTCGCGGTCGCCGAGGAGCGGCACTTCGGACGGGCCGGTGAGCGGCTCTACGTGTCGCAGTCGCGGGTCAGTCAGCTGCTGGCCGCGCTGGAGCGGCGGGTGGGGGCGCTGCTCGTGGAGCGGACCAGCCGGCGGGTGGCGCTGACGCCGCTCGGTGAGCGGTTCCTCGCCGAGCTGCGGCCCGCGTACGAGGAGCTGGACGCGGTGCTGGGGCGGGCCCGGGAGGCGGCGCGGGGTGTGGAGGGTGAGCTGCGGATCGGGTTCCAGGGGACGGCCGACGCCCGGCTGATGGCGGCGATCTCGCTGTTCCAGGAGCGGCATCCGGGGTGTGTCACGCGGATCGTGGAGGTGCCGTTCGCGGATCCGTTCGGGGCGGTGCGTGGCGGTGAGGTGGATCTGGCGATCGTGCTGCTGCCGGTGGCGGAGCCGGATCTGGTGCTGGGGCCGACGTTCTCGCGGGAGCGGCAGAACGTGGCGGTGTCGGTGCGGGATCCGTTCGCCGGCCGCGCCGAGGTGAGCGCGGCCGAGCTGGCCCGGGTGCCGCTGGTCGCGGCGGACGCGCCGGCGCCCGGGTACTGGCGCCGGGCCCACGCCCCGACCGCGGTGCCGGGTCCCTCCGTGCGGACCTTGCAGGAGGGGCTGACGCTGGTGGCGGCGGGGCGCGGGGCGATGCTGCTGTGCCGGCCGACGGCCGAGTACCACGGGCGGCGGGACGTGGTGCACGTGCCGGTGGCGGGGCTGCCGGACTCCGTGCTGGGGGTGGTGTGGCGGCGCGGTGCGCGGACGGCGCGGGTGCGGGCGTTCGCCTCGGCCGTGGCGGAGGCTGTGGAGGAGGCCGTGGAGGTCAGCGGGTCCGGGGGCGTTCGACCGTGAAGTGGAGGCAGCCGTACTCCACCGCCCTGACGTGGACGAGGGCCACCTCGGGGTCGGCGAAGGCCTCGTCGAGGGCGGCGTCGAGGGCGGTCGTCGCGTCGGCGGGGAGTTCCAGGAGGCGGCCGCCGGCGATGTGGCCGCGGGTGTCGTAGCGGCGCAGGGTGCGCAGGGCGCCGGGGCGGTCGAAGGGGTAGCGGTCGGGGTCGGGGACGTGGCCGGGGCAGGCCTGCGGGGTGGCGTGGAGGAAGACGGGGCCCTGTTCGTCGTAGGCGCCGGGCTGTGCTCCGGTCGCGGCGGCCCAGCGGCGCAGCGG
This sequence comes from Streptomyces xanthii, assembly GCF_014621695.1. GTDB lineage: Bacteria > Actinomycetota > Actinomycetes > Streptomycetales > Streptomycetaceae > Streptomyces > Streptomyces xanthii. The sequence continues at coordinate 5,187,058 of NZ_CP061281.1, read as the reverse complement.
CGCGTAGGAGACGAGGGCGATGCGCTCGCCGGGCTCGATGGGGCGCAGGCAGCAGCGGAGCGGTGAGCCCGCGTCGGCTTCGGTCGCCGTGTAGGGCACGCAGGGGCGGCCCGCGTCGTCGGTGGTGCGCAGTTCCTTGTGCGCGGTGGCTGCGATGGGCTGTGCGTCGTACCTGGTCATGTCCTCCACGGTGGTGCGCGGTGCGCGGTTTCACCGGCGGAAAATGGACATCGCCTTCCCGTACCCCTCGTGGAAGGATGACCCGAAACGTCACAAGCGTAGACCGCCAGTAGAACGCCATTGGAGATGACCGCGTGCCTGGGACCAACCTGACCCGTGAAGAGGCGCAGCAGCGGGCGAAGCTGCTCACCGTTGACTCCTACGAGATCGATCTCGACCTCTCGGGAGCCCAGGAGGGCGGCACCTTCCGGTCGGTGACCACCGTCCGCTTCGCGAGCGCGGAGGCCGGTGCCGAGACCTTCGTCGACCTGATCGCCGACGCCGTGCACGAGGTCGAGCTGAACGGGCGGTCGCTGGACGCCGCCGCCGTGTTCCGGGACTCCCGGATCGCGCTGCCGGACCTGGCCTCGGGGCCGAACGTGCTGCGGGTGGTCGCCGACTGCGCGTACACGAACACGGGCGAGGGCCTGCACCGCTTCGTGGACCCGGTCGACGAACAGGCCTATCTGTACACGCAGTTCGAGGTGCCGGACGCGCGGCGCGTGTTCGCCTCGTTCGAGCAGCCGGACCTGAAGGCGACGTTCCAGTTCACGGTGAAGGCGCCGGCGGGCTGGACCGTCATCTCCAACTCGCCGACGCCGGAGCCCAAGGACGACCTGTGGGTGTTCGAGCCGACGCCGCGGATCTCCACGTACATCACGGCGCTGATCGCGGGCCCGTACCACGCGGTGCACTCGTCGTACGAGAACGCGGAGACGGGTCAGTCGGTGCCGCTGGCGATCTACTGCCGGCCGTCGCTGGCCGAGTTCCTCGACTCGGACGCGATCTTCGACGTGACGCGACAGGGCTTCGACTGGTTCCAGGAGAAGTTCGACTACGCGTACCCGTTCGCCAAGTACGACCAGCTCTTCGTGCCGGAGTTCAACGCGGGCGCGATGGAGAACGCGGGCGCGGTGACCATCCGCGACCAGTACGTGTTCCGGTCCAAGGTGACCGACGCCGCGTACGAGGTGCGGGCGGCGACGATCCTGCACGAGCTGGCGCACATGTGGTTCGGCGACCTGGTCACCATGGAGTGGTGGAACGACCTGTGGCTGAACGAGTCGTTCGCGACGTTCGCCGAGGCCGCCTGCCAGGCGTACGCGCCGGGTTCGCAGTGGCCGCACTCGTGGACGACGTTCGCGAACTCGATGAAGACCTGGGCCTACCGGCAGGACCAGCTGCCGTCCACGCACCCGATCATGGCCGACATCCGTGACCTGGACGACGTGCTGGTCAACTTCGACGGCATCACGTACGCCAAGGGCGCGTCGGTGCTCAAGCAGCTCGTCGCGTACGTCGGCATGGACGAGTTCTTCCAGGGCGTGCAGGCGTACTTCAAGCGGCACGCGTTCGGGAACACGCGGCTGAGCGATCTGCTCGGCGCGCTCGAGGAGACCAGCGGCCGGGACCTGAAGGCCTGGTCGAAGGCGTGGCTGGAGACGGCCGGTATCAACGTGCTGCGGCCGGAGATCGAGACGGACGAGCACGGCGTCATCACCTCGTTCGCCGTCCGGCAGGAGGCGCCGGCGCTGCCCGAGGGCGCCAAGGGCGAGCCGACGCTGCGCCCGCACCGCATCGCGATCGGCTTCTACGACCTGGACGACGAGAGCGGCAAGCTGCTGCGCGGCGAGCGCTTCGAGCTGGACGTCACGGCGACGGAGTCGACCGAGGTCGCCGAGGTCGTCGGCAAGCACCGCCCGGCCGTGATCCTGCTGAACGACGACGACCTGTCGTACGCGAAGGTCCGGCTGGACGAGAAGTCGCTGGCGTACGTCGTGGAGCACCTCGGTGACTTCGAGGCGTCGCTGCCGCGCGCGCTGTGCTGGGCCTCGGCCTGGGACATGACGCGGGACGCGGAGCTGTCGACGAGCGCGTACCTGGACCTGGTGCTCTCGGGTGTCGCCAAGGAGTCCGACATCGGTGTGGTGCAGTCGCTGCACCGGCAGGTGAAGCTGGCGATCGACCTGTACGCGGACCCGGCCCGCCGGGACGCGCTGCTGGCCCGCTGGACGGAGGCGACGCTCGCGCACCTGCGGACGGCCGAGGCGGGCGGCGACCACCAGCTGGCGTGGGCCCGCGCGTTCGCGGCGACGGCCCGTACGCCGGAGCAGCTCGACCTGCTCGAGGCGCTGCTCGACGGCTCGGAGGTCGTCGAGGGTCTGGCCGTGGACACGGAGCTGCGCTGGGCGTTCGTGGAGCGGCTCGCGGCGGTGGGCCGCTACGACGAGGCGGAGATCGCCGCGGAGTACGAGCGGGACCGGACGGCTGCGGGTGAGCGGCACGCGGCGACGGCGCGGGCGGCCCGTCCGACGCTGGAGGCGAAGGAGGCGGCGTGGGCCTCCGTCGTGGAGTCGGACCAGTTGCCGAACGCGGTGCAGGAGGCCGTGATCGCGGGGTTCGTGCAGAGCGATCAGCGGGAGCTGCTGGCCGGGTTCTCGGAGCGGTACTTCTCGGTGCTGGGTGAGGTGTGGGAGTCGCGGTCCCACGAGATCGCTCAGCAGATCGCCATTGGGCTGTACCCGGCGCTTCAGGTCTCGGAGTCGACGCTTGCGGCTACGGATTCCTGGCTGGAGTCTGCTGGGCCGAACGCGGCACTCCGCCGCCTCGTCTCGGAGTCCCGTGCGGGGGTGTCCCGAGCGCTCGCTGCGCGGAGCGCGGACGCCTGACGCCTACGGTCCGGGGGCCGCGCGTTTCGATCGCGGCTCCCGGCCCGGTGGGGCTTCTCGCGCAGTTCCCCGCGCCCCTGGAAGGCATGCGGCTTCGCCGCGCCTTCCCCAGATGAAAGGCGCCCCGCGCCTTGATCGGGGAAATGCGACCCGAAGGGTCTGCATTTCAGGGGCGCGGGGAACTGCGCGACCAGCCACGCTCAACCCGCACCCGGGAACGGTGAAGGCCGGGCAGGCGCTCCCCCCGAAGCGCCGCCCGGCCAGGTCACCGGCCCACCAGGACTCAGGCCTGACGGAAGCGCTCACCCAGCGCGGAGCGCCCCGCCTCGGTCAGCGAGCCGTGCACGCGCATGCGGGCCACACCGCCGTCGGGGAACGCGTCGAGACGGATGTGCGTCGCGACGGCCTCCGCGGCCAGCGGGAAGCGGTGCAGGGTGTCGGGCTGCAGCTTGGTGCGCGGGATGATCTCGAACCACTCGCCGTCCTCGCCGTCACGGCCGCTGACGGAGACCCAGCCGGCCGAGTTGCCCTTGAGGTACGCGGTGTCGATCTCGATGGCGCGGACGGCACCCTGCGCGGCGAGCCGGAAGCGTACCCAGTCGTTCGTGCCGACGACGCGACGGCGGCGGTTCTCCCAGCCGTCGTCCATCTTCTGCGAGGTGCCCGGCAGGATGATCTGCGTCGGCGACGAGTAGAACTTGTCGGAGGCGTCCTCGTAGGCGCCGCCGTTGAGCACGGCCGCGAGGTCGAAGGTGCCGAGCGCGTCGAGCCACTCGGGGTCCGGGAGGACCTCGCCGTGCACGCGGAGGCGGGCGATGCCGCCGTCGGGGTGCTGGCAGACGCGGATGTGGGTCCAGCGGCGCTCGGAGGTGACGGTGAAGGCGTTCGCCGCGTGGCCCTTGACCTGGCTCTTCGGGACGATCTCCTCCCACTTCACGTCGTCGGCGAGGAGCTCGTCGGGGCCGGGGGCGCCGGGCACCGAGGTGGCCTGGATGCTGACCTTCTGCGGGTAGTTGCCGCGGAAGTGGGCGGTGTCGACGATGATGCCGCGGATGATGCCGGGGGCACCGAGCCGGACGATGGCCCAGTCGTGGTCCTCGGGGGCCGGGAACGGCTGCTCGGCGGTGCCGCGGCGACGGCGGGTCTCCCAGCCGTCCATGACCTTGCCCTTGTGCCCGAAGTGCTCGGGGTCGAAGACGGCGCGCTCGCGGATGAGGAGGTTCTCGCGCATGGCGAAGAACTCGTCGTTCGCGGCGATGACGCCCGCGCCGAGGCGGCGGTCCGCCAGGTCGACGAGGTCGGCGAACGCGTCGACGTCACCGAAGGTGCGGTAGTCGGCGTACGGGTCGCCGCCACCGTAGGGGTTGGCGTCGTTGGCGTGCGGGTCGTCGGTCGCGGCGTTGGCCTCGGGGTGAGTCGTCATACGTCCACTGTCCGGCGAGGCACCACATAGGTCCATCGAAAGTTTCCGAGGTCGCCTTTCAGCTCACCTGAAAAGTTCGGTGCGCCTGAACGTTCCAGTCCCGAGTGTTCAGTCGGAGGGGGTGGGTCCGGTGCGCTGGACGGTGAGCGCGCCGAGGACTCGCCGCACCGTAGCCCATTCCTCGGCCCCCTTGCGCACGGCGGCCACGACGTGGCGCACGGGGCGGTCGGCGCCGAGGGGGCACATCACGACGCCGTCGCGGCGGGCGGCGGCCATCCGGGGCACGAGGGCGACGCCCATCCCGGCCTCGACCATGGCGAGGATCGCGGTCCAGCCGGCGGCGCTGTGGGCCTGCTCGGGAACGAAGCCGGCGGCCTCGCAGGCGGCGGTGGTGATCTCGGACCAGGGGCCGGAGCCGCCGAAGATCCAGGGTTCGCCGGCGAGGTCGGCGAGGCGAAGGCCCGGTTCGTGAGCCAGGGGGTGGCCGACGGGGAGGGCGACGTCGAGGGGGTCGGCGAGCAGCGGCACGCGTGTGAACTTGGGGTCGCGGGCGGTGGGCGCGTGCGCGGCGAGGGAGAGGGCGAGGTCGACGTCGCCGGACGAGAGCAGCTCGTAGGCCTGCGCCGCCTCGGCCTCGCGGACCCGGACGGTGATCCCGGGGTGCGCGGCGCGCAGCGCCCGTACGGCGGGTACGACGAGGGCGGGCACGGCGGTGGAGAACGCGGCGACCCGGACGACGCCCGCGTCCCCGTGCACGTACTGCGCGAGTTCGGCGTCGGCGCGCTCCAGTTGGGCGAAGACGGCCTCGGCGTGGCGCAGGACGAGGCGGGCGGCGTCGGTGAGGCGGACGCGGCGGCCCTGTGCCTCCAGGAGCGGGACGCCGAGCTGCTTGGCGAGGTTGGTGAGCTGCTGGGAGACGGCGGAGGGGGTCATCAGGAGGGCCTGGGCGGTGGCGGTGACCGTGCCGCGCTCCTGCAGGGTGCGCAGGATCACCAGCTTCTTGATGTCCCAGCGTTCGCGGCGCAGTGCCGCCCGCAGCTCTTCCTCGCTCATGGCTTAAACGTACGGGACGGACTGCCCGCGTCATTCTAAAAAGCTTGACATCAAGATTCTCGATACCGAGACTCTTCGTCATGGGGAGCGAGATCGAGAACGGGCGGGGCGCGGGGCTGCTCGCGCAGTTGCGGCGGCCACCGGGGGGCCGGGACGCGCGGACGATGCTGCTGGGGCAGTTCCTGGACCGGGCGGGCACGGGTGTGTGGGCGGCGTCCTCCGTCCTGTACTTCACGTTCGTCAGCGGGCTCGACGGCGGGCGGCTCGGGCTGCTGCTCGGCGCGGCCGGGGTCGCGGGCATCGCGGGCTCCCCGCTCGCGGGCCGGCTCGCCGGGCACGTCCCCGTGCGGACGCTGCTGATCTGGTGCCATCTGCTGCGGCTCGCGGCGGTGTGCGCGCTGCTCGTCCTGGACGGCTTCTGGGCGCTGCTGCCCACGGTGGCGCTGATCTGCGTCGGGGACCGGGCCGCGAAGACGCTGGAGATGGTCTTCGCCGCGGAGGCCACCGGGGGCGGGCGCGCCACGTACCAGGCGCTGTCGCGGAGCGTGGCCAACGCGGCGTACGGGCTCGGCGCGGGGTTCGCGGCGATCGGGCTCGCGGTCGGCACGGACACCGCGTACCGCGTGCTGATCCTCGCGAACGCGGTGTCGTTCCTCGCCGCGGCGGCCCTCACCGCCCGGACCGCGCCACGCCCGCCGCGCCGCCCGGAACCGGCGGCGGCCGGTCACGCCTCCCGGTCCTCCGCCGGCCCGTGGCGCGACCGCGGCTACCTCGCCTTCGTGCTCCTGGACATCCCGATGAACGTGGACGACGCGATCCTCGGGGTCGGCCTGCCCCTGTGGCTGGTGCACCGCACGGACGCGCCACACCTCCTGATCCCGGCGTTCCTGGTGATCAACACGGCGATGGTCGTGCTCCTCCAGCTCCGCGTGACCGCCCGCTTCGACGGCCCGTACGGTGCCCTGCGCGCGCTGACCCGGTACGGGCTGCTGACGGTGCTCGGGTGCGGGCTCCTCGCGGTGTCCGGCGCGGGCGGCGCCTGGACCGCCTCCCTCGCCCTGCTCGGCTCCACCGTGCTGATCACCCTGGCCGAGCTGATGCGCTCGGTCAGTTCGTGGGAGCTGGCGGTCTCCCTGGCCCCGGCCGACGACCGCGCCGCCTATCTGGGCGCGGCCGGCGTCTCCCCCTCCGTGGAGCGGTCGATCGGGCCGCCGGTCCTGACGTCCGGGGTCATGGCGGCGGGCCCGGCGGGCTGGCTGGTCCTGGGCGCGGCGACGGCGGCCGTCTGCGTGGCCCAACGGAGGCTGTGCGCCCGCCGCCTGGACGCGCTGCGCCCGAACGCGCCGGGCCCGGTCGCGGACCCGGTCAGTCCCGCAGCGACGCGTCCAGCGCGGACATGAGCCGCGCCGGGCGGCCGCGGCCCTCGGGTGCGCGGGGGTAGCGGCGCAGCACGTCGACGAGTACGGGGGTGGCGCGGGACCGGGCGGCTTCGAGCGCCGCGGCTCCGGCCGCGGGGTCCTCGCCGGCCTCGATCTCCGCGATCCGCGCGGCGTTGGCCGCGGCCCGCAGGATGTGCCCCACCTGGTGCGCCTTGGCGATCGGGTGCAGGTAGGCGGCGGACGCGGCGTCCCCGGCGGCCTGCGCGGCCAGGCGCGCGGCCTCGGTGCCGGCGTCCTTCGCGGCGCGGTGCGCATCCATCGAGGCGACCCGCTGGAGCCGGCCCCGCGCCGCGCCGTCCACGAACTCCTGTGCCGCGTCGAGCGCGGCCCGCGGCCGGCTGTCCCCGGGCAGGGCCCGCTCGAACACGGGCAGCACCTGCCGCGCCGCCTCGGTGGCGTACCGGGCCACGGCCCGCAGTTCGTCCATGGACAGCTCGAAGTCACCGCTCATGTCCGTCATTCTGCCGAGGACGCCACCCGGGCCGGCGCCGGCCGGGTCAGGGAGGCCAGGACGACTCCGGTGAGGATCAAGGCCATGCAGCCCAGCCGTGCCCAGGTCATCGACTCGCCGAGCACCGCGTACGAGAGCAGGGCCACGCACACCGGCTGGAGGTAGTAGACGGCTCCGGCGCGGGCGGGTCCGATGTGGGCGATCGCCTTGTTCCAGGCGAAGAAGGCGAGCGCCGAGGAGACGACGCCCACGTAGAGGAGCGGGGCGATCGTGGCGGTGCTCGGGGTGAAGCCTCCCTGGAGCGTGAGGCTCGCCAGGTACGCGGGGAGGAGCATCAGGGTGCCGAGGACGAAGGTGGCGAACAGGAAGGTGACGCCGCCGAGTTCGGCGGGGCGGCGGCGCAGCAGGGCGCTGTAGGAGCCGAAGGCGAGCGCCGCGGCCACGACCCACAGGTCGCCCGGGGCGAGGTCCGGGGAGAGGGAGCCCTTGCTGACGAGGAGGACGACTCCCGCGCAGGCGAGGAGGGTTCCGGTGACGCGGCGGGCGCCGAGGCGGGCGCCGCCGAGCCGTTCGTACAGCGCCATCAGGACCGGGGACGCGGCCATGATCATGCCCATGTTGCCGGCGGAGGTCGTCAGGCCCGCCTGGTTGACGAGCGTGTTGTAGATCGTGACGCCGAGCAGGGCGGCCAGGGTGACGTACCCGAAGTGGCGGCGGATCAGCGCCCGTTGGCGCCAGACCGCCCGGGCGCCGAAGGGGGCGACCGCCGCCGTCGCGATGATCCAGCGCCAGAACGCGTGCTGGACCGGGGGCACGCTGTCGTGCAGGGCGCGGGCGGTGACGAAGCTGCCGGACCAGACGACCGTGGCGAGGAGGGCGAGGGCGAGGCCCGCGCCGAGGGCACGGGTGGTGACCTTGGCGGGGCGTGCGGCGGCGGACTGGGCGGGGCGGTCCAGGAGTGACAAGTGGGGCGGCATCCGTTCTGGAGGGGCGGCGGGTGGATTCCCGTTCTCGCGTTCCACCGTCGCAGCGCACACCTGTCACGTCCAGTGAATGTTTCCGCAGTGATCTTTCAGCAGAGCCGAACGAAAGGCCGTCGAGCCGGAGGGGAACGATCAGCCTTCGAGGTAGGCCAGGACCGCCAGGACGCGGCGGTTGTCGCTCTCTCCCGGGTACAGGCCCAGCTTCGTGAAGATGTTGCCGATGTGCTTGGCGACCGCCTTCTCGGTGACGACCAGCGACTCGGCGACCCCCGCGTTCGAGCGGCCCTGCGCCAGGAGCCCGAGGACCTCGCGCTCGCGGGCCGTCAGGGAGCCGAGGCGCTGGTCGCGGATCTTGCGGGCCAGGAGCTTGGAGACGACCTCCGGGTCCATCACCGTGCCGCCCGCCGCGACCTGCTCGATGGTCCGCACGAACTCCGCGCCGTCGGTGACCCGGTCCTTGAGGACGTAGCCGACCGCGCCCGCGCCGTCGGCGAGCAGCTCCCGCGCGTACAGCGGCTCCACGTACTGCGAGAGCAGCAGGACGGGGAGCGCGGGGACCTCGCGGCGGGCGGCGAGGGCCGCGCGCAGGCCCTCGTCGGCGAAGTCGGGCGGCAGGCGCACGTCGACGATCGCGACGTCGGGGCGCTCGGCGAGCAGGGACTCCAGGAGCGCGGCCCCGTTGTCGACGGCGGCGACGACCTCGTGGCCGAAGGCGCCGAGGAGGCGGACGAGGCCGTCCCTCAGCAGGAAGTGGTCTTCGGCGACGACAACACGCACGGCACCTCCATCGAGATCTGCGTCGGGCCGCCGGCCGGACTGTGCACGGCGAGGACGCCGTCGAAGGTGGCGAGCCGGCGCTCGATGCCGGCGAGGCCGCTGCCGCGGGCCGGGTCGGCGCCGCCGTGCCCGTCGTCGGTGACGCTGACGCGCAGGGCGCCGCGCTCGGGGTCGTGTGCGAGGTCGATCCAGAGCCGCTCGGCCTCCGCGTGCTTGGCCGCGTTGGTGACCGTCTCGGCGATCGCGAAGTAGACGGCGGACTCGACGGGCGGCTCGGGGCGGGCCGGCAGGTCGACCGTGACCTCGGCGTCGAGCGGGCTGAGCAGGGCCAGGGACCGTACGGCGTCGGCGAGTCCGCGGTCGGCGAGGACCGGCGGGTGGATGCCGCGGACGAGGTCACGCAGTTCCTGGAGGGCGGCCGAGGAGGAGGCGCGGGCCTCGGCGAGGAGGGCGCGGACCGCCTCGGGGTCCTTGTCCAGGCGGTGTTCGGCCGCGTCCAGCGTCATGCCCATCGCGACGAGCCGGGCCTGCGCCCCGTCGTGCAGGTCGCGCTCGATGCGGCGCAGTTCGGCGGCGGAGGTGTCGACGGCGTCGGAGCGGGTCGCGGCGAGGTGGGCGATCCGCGCGGCCATCACCTCCTGCTCGCTGGGGGCGAGCGCGGTGCGCACGAAGCGGGCGTGCCGGTCGACCATGGACGGGGCGAGCCACACTCCCGCCTGGGCGAGGACCAGGCCGAGCAGTCCCGCCATGAGGCCGGTCGGGACGTCCGTGACATGGATCGCGGTGTACCAGAGGCCGTCCCAGCCGGCGTCCGTCGACAGGTACCAGCCGAAGCAGGCGAGGAAGACACCCCACAGGCCGTAGCCGACGAGTCCGACGGGGACGGCGACGACGAGCCCGGCGACGAAGGAGTACAGCGCCACCCAGCGCCATTCGCGCAGCCGCTGCGGGTCCTCGATGAGCCAGCGGTAGCGGGCCACGACGCCGTGCCGCTCGCGCTCCCCCGTCCTCGGAGCGGGCGCGGCGCCGACCGTGACCCCGGACCAGCGCTCGGCGAGCGCCCGTTCCCGGTCGACCAGGCGGCGCATGCCGCGGGCCGCCCACGGCAGCAGACCGGGCACCGGGGTCCACACGGCGAGCCCCACCATCGTCGTCCAGTGCATGGCCAGTACGGAAAGCCACCACAGGTGGTGTGCGCGCCGCAGCGCCCTGATCCGCTTCATGTCCCCCAGCTCCCCTTGCTCGTCCGGACGGCGCGCTGCCGTCACCGCAACGAGTATGTGGCGAACTCCGCGGGGAAATCGGTGGAGTTAACTCCCCTGTTCTCCGCGAGCTCGCCGGCCCACGCGACGTATCCGTCGGGCCGCACCAGGAGCGCCGTGCGCCGCTCGCTCGCCCAGTGCGCGACCTTGACGCGGGCGTCCTCGTACGCGGTCCCTCGGGGCAGGATCAGCACGAACTCGCCCGCGCGCAAGGCTTCGTAGAGGCGGACGCCGTCGCCGAGGAGGACGTCGGGGACGCGGGTGCCGGTGAGGCGGTGGGCGCCCTTGGGGGCGGCGTAGCGGAAGCCGAGGCCCGTGACGTTGCCGATGACCTTGTTCCGGGCGGGGCGGACCCGGCCGAGGAAGCCGGTGAGAGCGGCGCGGGCGGCGAGCGTCCAGGGGTACTTGGCCATCGCCAGGCGCACGATGCCGCCGCTGCTGCGCAGCACGGCCTTGCCGACGGCGTGCCGCTCGGTCTGGTAGGTGTCGAGGAGGGCGTCGCCGGCGCGGCCCGTGACGACGGCGGCGAGCTTCCAGCCGAGGTTCGCGGCGTCCTGGAGGCCGGTGTTCATGCCCTGGCCGCCGGCCGGGGTGTGCACGTGCGCGGCGTCGCCGGCGAGCAGGACGCGGCCGACGCGGTAGGCGGGCGCCTGGCGTTCGTCGCTGTGGAAGCGGGACATCCAGCGGGCGTCGTGCATGCCGTAGTCGCGGCCGAGGGCGAGCCGGGCGATCTCCTTGATCTCGTCGAGGTCGAGCGGCTCGGAGTCGGCCACGTCGCGCGAGCGGTTCCACCCGATGACGCGGTAGTAGCCGTCGCCGAAGGGCGCGATGAAGGCGAAGGCGTCTCCGACGGCGCTGACGGTCAGCAGGTTCTCCGGCTCCTCGGCGAGCCGTACGTCGGCGAGGACGACGGAGCGGATGACGGACTTGCCGGGGAAGGGCAGGCCGACGGCCTCGCGCACGGAGCTGCGCATGCCGTCGGTGCCGACGACGTAGGCGGCGCGCAGCAGGTCGGTGCTCCCGTCGGCCCGGCGGACCCGCAGGGTGACCCCGTCGGCGTCCTGGGTCAGGCCCGTCACCTCGGTCTCGTGGGAGAAGGTGACGCCGGCGTCGACGGCGCGGCGCTCCAGGACCTGCTCGACCTCGTACTGCGGGATGACGAGGAGGTGGTCGAAGCGGGTGGGCAGGCCGGTCAGCTCGATGGAGAGGTTGCCGAACAGGCGCAGCCGGTCGAGCGGGCGGCCCTTGGCCTCGATGTCGTCGGCGACGCCGCGGGCGTCGAGCTGCTCCAGGGTGCGGGCGTGGACGACGAAGGCGCGGGAGAGGTTGCTGATCTTGTGCGGCCGCTTCTCCACGAGGGTGACGGGGACGCCGGCGGCGGCGAGGTCGCCGGCGAGCAGCAGCCCGGTGGGGCCGGAGCCGACGACGATGACGGAGCGGGAGCTGTCGTGCGCGGTGCCGTTCATGGTGGCCTCCTGCGGACTTCAGATGGCGGGCCAACGGTTGTTGGCCAACGTTTGTGGGTCAACGCTTGTAGGCAAACGTAGAGCCGGGCACTGGACGTGTCAACGGGTGTTGGCCTACGTTTGTTGGCATGAGCGGGAACCAGCAGGTGAGCAGGGAGTCCGAGCCGGCGGCCAGGGAACCGGCGGCCCGCCGGTCGGACGCCACGCGCGCCGCGATCCTGGCGGCGGCGCGGGAGCGGTTCGCGGCGGACGGGTACGAGAAGGCGACGATCCGCGCCATCGCGCGGGACGCGCGGATCGACCCGTCGATGGTGATGCGCTACTTCGGCAACAAGGAGGGGCTGTTCGCGGCGGCGGTCACGATCGAGCTGAGCCTGCCGGACCCTGCGACGATCCCGCGCGAGGAGCTCGGCCGGACCCTCATGCGCCACTTCCTGTCGCTGTGGGAGGAGAACGAGGTGCTCACCGCGCTGCTGCGGGCCGGCGCCACGGACGCGGCGGCCGCCGAGCGGATGCAGGGAGTGCTGCGGGAGCAGCTGGTGCCGGTGGTCCTGGGCACCTGCCCGGATCCTGCGCAGGCGCCGGTGCGGGCCGCGCTGTGCGCGTCCCAGGTGCTCGGGCTCGCGCTGACCCGGTACGTGCTGAAGTTCCCGGGGAGCGTGGCGCTGGAGCCCGAGCAGATCGTGGACTGGCTCGGCCCGACGGTGCAGCGCTACCTCACGGCGGAGCGGCCCTGAGAACGGGAGAACGCGCCGAGGGCGCCCGCCGCGACGGTCTCGCGGCGGGCGCCCTCGGCGGGGAAACTCTGTGGGGTCAGCCCTGCTTCGGCTGCTTGCGGGACTTGTCGCCGATCATGACCAGACCGGCGATGACCAGGAACAGGACGATCGGGGCGGCCACGTAGAGGCCGAGCGTCTCGATCACGCTCAGTCCCTGACCCGGGTCGTCGCCGTCGTCACGCTGGAGCGCGAACACGGGGGACGACATGAGCAGCATCATCAGCGTCGTACCGGAGGCCAGGGCGCCGGCGCGCAGGGCGTTCTTCTTGTCCACGGTGCCAACGTAGCGAACGCGCGAACGGGTCGCGCGTCCGGGGGGCCTATAAGTGGCCGTGCCCGTGGAATTCGGCGAGGAGGGCGTGGGCGCGCGGGGAGGTGGTCAGGGCCTCCAGGGTGACCGGGGTGCCGTCCGGGCCGGCCACCGGGAGGCGCCAGTTCGGGTACTGGTCCCAGGTCCCGGGGACGTTCTGCGGGCGCCGGTCGCCGACCAGGTCGGGGAGCCAGATGCCGACGAGCCGGGCCGGGGTGCGGGCCAGGAAGCGGTGCACGGCCCGCACGGCCTCCTCCTCGCCCGGCTCCGCGCCGCCGGGCAGCAGTCCGAGCCGGGCGAGCAGGGCGAGCCACTCGGCCGTCTCGGCCGCGGCGCGCGCGGGGCTCTCGCCGGTCAGGCCGAGCCGCTCGCGCAGCCGCACGTCGTCGCCGGACAGGCGGGCCGCGGTGGACGGCAGGTCATGGGTGGTGGCGGTGGCCATGCAGTCGGCGCGCCAGTCCTCCGCGGGCACGGGCCGCCCGTCCCCCTCCCAGTCCCGCTCGAACCAGAGGACGTTGGTGCCGAGCACCCCGCGCTCGCGCAGCGTCTCGCGCACGCCCGGCTCCACGGTGCCGAGGTCCTCGCCGATGACGTACGTGCCCGAGCGCGTCGCTTCCAGGACCAGTACGGCGAGCATGGCCTCGGCGTCGTAGCGCACGTACGTGCCCTCGGTCGGGGGCCGGCCCTCGGGGATCCACCAGAGCCGGAACAGGCCCATGACGTGGTCGATGCGCAGGGCGCCCGCGTGCCGCATCAGGGCGCGCAGCAGGGCGCGGAAGGGGGCGTAGCCGGTGGCGGCGAGGCGGTCGGGGCGCCAAGGGGGCAGGCCCCAGTCCTGACCGGCCGCGTTGAAGGCGTCGGGGGGCGCGCCGACGCTCATGCCGCGCGCGAAGACGTCCGCCTGGGCCCAGGCGTCGGAGCCGCCCGGGTGCACGCCGACGGCCAGGTCGTGCACGAGCCCGACGCGCATGCCGGCCTCGCGGGCGGCGCGCTGCGCGGCGGCGAGCTGGGTGTCGGTGAGCCAGGCGAGGCGGCTGTGGAAGTCGACGCGGTCGAGCAGGGCGCGGCGGGCCTCGGCCGTCTCGGGCGAGCGGGGGTCCTGGAGCGGGGCGGGCCAGGTGCGGCGGTCGGGGCCGTGGCGCTCCGCGAGGGCGAGGTAGGTGGCGTGGTCCTCCAGGGCGGTGCCGTGCTCGGCGAGGTAGTCGCAGTAGGCGGCGCGGCGGCCCGGCGACAGCGGCACGCCGTGAATCTCTTCGAGGACCCGCTTCTTCAGCGCCCAGACGGCGTCCCGGTCGATGGGCTCCCCGTCGGCGACCACGGCGTGCCGCAGCCGCGCGGCCTCCTTCCGGTCGCCGGCGCGCTCCCCCGCGTAGACGTACTCGGGGATCTCCTCGACGCGCAGGTGCACGGGGTCGGGGAAGCGGCGGGAGGTGGGGCTGTACGGGGAGGGGTCGCCGGGGCCGCCCGCGTGCAGGGGGTTGACCTGGAGGAACCCGACGCCGTGGGTGCGCCCCGCCCAGGCCGCGAGATCGGCCAGGTCGCCGAGGTCCCCCATGCCCCAGGAGCGGGCGGAGAGCAGGGAGTAGAGCTGCACGAGCAGCCCGTGGGTGCGCCCGGGCGGCCGCGGGGCGCGGGGCGGGGCGGCGATCAGGTGGACGTCGGCGGTGCGTCCGTCAGGGGCGCGGACGTGCAGCGTGTGCACCCCGGGCGGCGGCTCACCGGCACCTCCGGCGCCTCCCGCGCCTCCCGTGCCCGCCGCGCGTCCCGCATCTCCCGTGCCCGCCGCATCTCCCGTCCCTCCCGCCTCGCCCGCCTCGCCCGCCTCGCCCGCCTCGCCCGCCTCGCCCGCCTCGCCCGCCTCGCCCGCCTCGCCCGCCTCGCCCGCCTCCAGCGTCAGGGACCAGCTCGACCCTTCGGGGAGCCGCTGCCGCCAGGGCGGGGGCGTGCCGTCCAGCCACCACACGACCGTCGGCGGGAGCAGGGGCTCCGGGGCGGACGGGGGCGGGGCCGAGGCGTCCACGTCCAGGGCGGCCAGCGCCGCCGCCACCGTCGCGTCGGGCGTGCGGATCGTGCGGCCCGGGGCGGGGGCGTAGGAGGTGGCCACGCCGTGACGGTCGGCGAGGCGGGTCAGGTTCACCCCGCGGCCAGGCCGCTGGGGGTCGGCTCGGAGGTGAGCGGGGCCAGGTCGGCCAGCGGCGGCTCGGAGGTCAGCGGCGCGTAGTCCGCGAAGGGCGGCTCGCTCGTGAGCGGCGCCTCGGAGGAGCAGGTGGTGGTGTCGGCGCCGGGCATCGTGTCGGGCATCGAGGGGTGCGCCTGTTTGGACAGGGCCGAGAGCAGAAGGTGTGCCGATGCGGCCACGGGGGCCTCCTTCATCGTCATCGTCGTGGGTCCGTCCTGGACCTCCGTGAGTTCCGAGCCCTACCCAGCGTTCGCGATCGCAGACCTTTCCGGGGGCCCGACGTGTCACTGGTCACATTGTCCACGACGAAAGGATCGCGGCCACAGGCCCGGCGAAACCGGAAGTCCTGCGGCCGCCCCACCCCGCCCGACAGGGCAATTGCGGCACAACGGCCACGGGCGTTGACACTCCGGCCCGGACAGTGGTGGGCTCGGTAGTCACCCTGGGACGCTCCTGTCCCACCGACCGTCACCACCGGTCGTCCACCGACCGGCGTCCGCCGACCCACGAGGGAGTAAGCCGTGCAGCTCCGGCGCAGGAGGAGGGCGGCCGCCGTCGCGGTCGCCGTCATCGCGGGGACGCTCGGCGCGACGGGCACGGCGGTGGCCGCTCCCCCGTCCCCGCACACTTCCGCGGGCAAGCCGGAGGCCGAGTCGAACGCGGGCCTGCCGGCCGTCTGGCCGCGTCCGCAGTCCATCCGGGAGGCGGACGGCGCGGGCGACCCCGTCACGGTCCCGGACGGCGTGACGCTCGTGGTGCCGCCGGGCTCGGACCCGTACGCGGTCGACCTCCTCGTGAAGACGCTGCGCGGCGCCGGCGCGCGGGACGTGCGGCAGGTGCCCTCGGCCTCCGACGTGCCGGACGGCGCCGGGCTCGTCGTGCACACGGGCGCGGCCGAGCCGCGCGACCGCACACGGGTGCCCGCCGCCCGCGACCCGCGCACGGGTTCGCTGGAGGCGACGCTGCGCGCGCTCGGCGCCACGGCCCGCGGCGACCTGCCCTCGGGCGGCTACCGGCTCGCGGCCGGGCGCGTCCAGGGCCGACCGGTGATCGCGATGGAGGGCGTGGGGGCCGACGGCCTGTTCCACGCCGCGCAGACCTTCCGGCAGCTGGTCGACGGGCGCGAGGTCGCCGGGGTCGTCGTGCGGGACTGGCCGGGCACGGCCGTGCGCGGTCTCACCGAGGGCTTCTACGGCACGCCGTGGACGACCGAGCAGCGCCTGGCACAGCTCGACTTCATGGGCCGCACCAAGCAGAACCGCTACCTGTACGCGCCGGGCGACGACCTGTACCGCCAGGCGCGCTGGCGCGAGACGTACCCGGCGGAGCAGCGCGCCGCCTTCCGCCGGCTGGCGGAGCGGGCCCGCGCCAATCACGTGACGCTGGGCTGGGCCGTCGCGCCGGGCCAGGCGATGTGCATGTCGTCGGACGCGGACGTCAAGGCCCTCACCCGCAAGCTGGACGCCATGTGGGCGCTCGGGGTGCGGGCGTTCCAGCTCCAGTTCCAGGACGTGTCGTACAGCGAGTGGCACTGCTCGGCGGACGCGAAGCGGTTCGGTTCGGGGCCGAGGGCGGCGGCGCGGGCGCAGGCGGAGGTGGCGAACGCGGTGGCCCGGCACCTGGCGGACCGGCACCCCGGCACGGCGCTCTCGCTGATGCCGACCGAGTACTTCCAGGACGGCGCGACCGCGTACCGCACGGCGCTCGCCGCGGACCTGGCGGACGGCGTGGAGGTCGCCTGGACGGGCGTCGGCGTGGTGCCGCGCACCATCACCGGGAGCGAACTGGACCGTACCCGGCGGGCGTTCAGCTCCTCGGGCGGCGCGCACCAGCTGCTGACGATGGACAACTACCCGGTCAACGACTACGCGCAGGACCGCATCTTCCTCGGTCCGTACACCGGCCGGGAGCCGGCGGTGGCGTCGGGTTCGGCGGCGGTCCTCGCGACGGCGATGGAGCAGCCGGCGGCGTCCCGGATCCCGCTGTTCACGACCGCGGACTACGCGTGGAACCCGCGCGACTACCGCCCCCAGGAGTCCTGGAAGGCGGCGATCGACGACCTCGCGGGCGGCGACCCGGGCACGGAGGCGGCGCTGACCGCGCTGGCGGGCAACGACGCGTCGTCGGTGCTCGGCGCGGACGAGTCGGCGTATCTGAAGCCGCTGCTCGCGGAGTTCTGGCGGGCCCGCACGACCACGGACGAGAACCGGAACGCGCGGGCGGCCAAGGAGCTGCGCGGCGCGTTCACGGTCATGCGGCGCACCCCGCAGGCCCTCGGCTCGACCGCCCTGGACGCCGAGGTGCGGCCGTGGAGCGACAAGCTGGGCCGCTACGGCGCGGCGGGCGAGTCGGCGGTCGACATGCTGGACGCGGCGGAGCGCGGGGACGGCGCGGCGGCGTGGCGGGCCTCGAAGCGGCTCGCGGCGCTGCGCGAGGAGCTGCGGCGGAGCCGGGTGACGGTCGGCAAGGGCGTGCTCGACCCGTTCCTGGACCGGGCGCAGCGGGCGTTCGAGGCGTGGGCGGGCACCGACCGGGCGGACGCCGCGCACGGGACGCGGGCCGAACTGCCGCGCCGGCGCGCCCTGTCCACGGTGACGGTACTGAGCGAGCCCGGCACCGGCGGCACGGTGGAGATCCATGTGCCGGGCGAGGGCTGGAAGCGGCTCGGCGCGGTCGCGGACGACGGCTTCACGGAGCTGGACGCGCGCAAGACACTGGCCGACGGGATCCGGGTGACCGGTGCGGACGGGGACGCGGGCCGGGTCGAGCGCATCGTGCCCTGGTACGCGGACGCCCCGGCGGCGTCGTTCAGTCTGGCCCGCACCGAGGCGGACGCGGAGATCGGCGGCGGCGCCCAGCGGGTGACGGCGCGGCTCACGTCGCAGCGGCCCGGCGGGGTGCACGGCACGGTGACGGCTAAGGCCCCGCACGGCATCGAGGTGCGCACGCCGAAGCGGTCCGAGCTGCCGCGCGGCGCCCGGGTCGACGTGCCGGTGGAGGTGTCGGTCCCGGCGGGCACCCCGGCCGGGGTCTACGAGATCCCGCTGACGTTCGGCGACGAGACCCGTACGGTCGCGGTCCGCGCCTTCCCGCGCACGGCGGGCCCCGATCTGGCGCGCGCCGGCAAGGCGTCCGCGTCGGCGGAGGAGACGGCCGACTTCCCGGCCTCCGGCGCCAACGACGGCGCCGCGGACACCCGCTGGTCCTCGCCCGCCGAGGACGGCGCGTGGTGGCAGGTCGAGCTGGCCGAGCCGGTCCGGCTGGGCCAGGTGGTGCTGCGCTGGCAGGACGCGTATCCGGCGGCGTACCGCGTGCAGACGTCCGGGGACGGCCGCACCTGGCGCACGGCGGCGACCGTGCGGGACGGGCGCGGAGGCCGTGAGTCGGTGCGGATGGACGCGAAGGACACGCGGTTCGTGCGGGTCGTCGGCGACAAGCGGGCGACGAAGTACGGGATCTCGCTGTGGTCGGTGGAGGCGTACGCGGTGGCCCCGGCCCATTAGACCGGCTCCCGCCGGGCAACCGGAATCATCTCTCTCACTTGATGCCGCGTCGCACTCGACTATGTACTCAGTACCTATATCGCGTACATACTGATCTTCATGAGTACCCGCCACGTCCTGCTCGGCCTGCTCGTCGCCGAGCCGCGCCACGGCTACGAGCTGAAGCGACGCCACGACGAGCGGTTCCCGCAGGCGCGTCCGCTCGCGTACGCGCAGGTCTACACGACGCTCCAGCGGCTGGTCCGCGACGGGCTCGTGGAGGTCGAGGGCACCGACTCCGACGGCGGCCCCGAGCGCACCCTGTACCGCGCGACCGAGGAGGGGACGCGCGAGCTGCTCGGCTGGGCCGGGGAGGTCACCCCGCCCGCCCCGCACGTCGCCAACGAGATCTTCGCCAAGGTCGTCGTCGCCATCCTGCTCGCGGGGCACGGCGCCGACCCGGCCGCCCAGCTGCGCGAGCAGCGGGAGGCGCACATGGCCCGGATGCGCGAGCTCACCGCCGTGAAGACGGCCCCGGGCGCCGATCTGACCACCCTCCTGTCCGCCGACTACGCCCTCGTCCACCTCGACGCCGACCTGCGCTGGATGACCACCACCGCGGCCCGGCTCGCCACACTGACCGCGGAGGTCACCTCAGCATGAGCACACTCCTGGCAGCCGAAGGCCTGACCAAGACGTACGGGAGGACGCCCGCGCTGCGCGGCGCCGCCGTCACGGTCGCGGCCGGGGAGATCCTCGCCGTCACCGGTGCCAGCGGAAGCGGGAAGTCGACGCTGCTGCACTGCCTGTCCGGCCTGGTCCGCCCCGACGCGGGCACGGTGACGTACGGCCAGCGGCGGCTCGACGGGCTCGACGCCGAGAAGCTGAGCGAGCTGCGCCGCACCGAGTTCGGCATCGTCCTGCAGTTCGGCCAGCTCGTCCCCGAGCTGACCGCGCTGGACAACGTGGCGCTGCCGCTGCTGCTCGCGGGCCGCCCGCGCGCGGCCGCGCGGGCCGAGGCGGACGCCTGGCTGGAGCGGTACGGGGTGCGGGGGCAGCGGAAGCTGCGGCCCGGCGAGATGAGCGGCGGGCAGCAGCAGCGGGTCGCGCTGGCCCGCGCCTCGGTCACGGAGCCGAAGGTGATCTTCGCGGACGAGCCGACGGGCGCGCTCGACTCCCTCGCCACCGAGCAGGTCCTGACCTCGCTGGTCCACCTGACCCGCGAGACGCGCACGGCGGTGGTCCTGGTGACGCACGAGGCCCAGGTGGCCGCCTACGCGGACCGGGAGGTGCGCCTGCACGACGGGGAGGTCCAGGACGCTTCCGGCGCGGCCGGGATCCCGGCGGCCGGGGCGGAGGCGGCCCTGTGAGCCTCCTCTCCGATCTGCGGCTCGCCCGGCTGCTGACGCGCGGCGCGGACCGCCTGGAGCGGCGCCGGGCGGCGCTGACCGTGCTTGGCGCCACCGCCGCGAGCGGCTTCGGCGGGGCGGCGCTCGCCCTGGCCGGGACCGCGGACGGTGCCCGCTTCCCGTTCGGGAACGGGCTGCTGGACGGCGCCGGGACCCGGCACGGGGTGATCGCCGCGCTCCTGCTGCTGCTCGTGCCGGTGCTCGGCTTCCTCGGGCAGTGCGCGCGGGTCGGCGCCGTGCACCGGGACCGGCGGCTCGCGGCGCTGCGGCTCGCCGGGGGCGGGCCGCGCCAGGTGCGGCGGATCGCGGCCCTGGAGACGGGCGGCGCCTGCCTCGTGGGCGCGCTGATCGCGGCCGCCGGGTTCGGGGTCGGCGTCTGGCGGATGGAGCCCGTGCGCGGGTTCGGTGCCTGGAACGGCGACACGGCGCTGATCGCGGCCGCCGCCATGGTCGTCGCCGTGCCGGTGCTCGGGGTGCTGGTGAGCGCGTTCGCCCTGCGCAAGGTCGTGGCCTCGCCGCTCGGCACCGTGCGGCGGCAGCGGCCCGGGCGCGGTCCGGGCCCGGTGCTCGGCTTCGCGCTGCCGGCGCTGGTGGTGCTGGCCGCGGCGGCGCTCGTCCTGCTCGGCGGCCGGCAGCGCTCGGCGACATGGCTGCCGCTGTTCGTGATCGGCACGGTGGTGCTCACCGGCGCCGCCGCGATCTGGACCGCCGGGGCGTCGGCGCGGATCGTCGGGCGGCGGCTCGGGGAGCGTACCGAGCGGCCCGATGTGCTGCTGGCCGCGCACCGGCTCCAGGAGGACCCCTGGGCGGCCTCGCGCAGCCACGCCACGCTGGTGCTGGTCACGGTGGTCGGGGTGGGCTTCGCCGGGATCGCGGAGATCTTCGTCGAGGGGCTGCGCCGCTCGCAGGCCGAGGGCACCCTCGGCATGGACATCGGCTACTACTCCTTCGGCCTGTGGCTGACCGCCGCGGCCGTCGGCGTCGCCCTGCTGATCAGCCTCGCCGGGCTCGCCGTGGGCACCGCCGAGTCGCTGTCCACGCGGCGCCGGGCGCTCGCCGCGCAGGCCGCGGCCGGAGTGCCGCGCCGGGTGCTGACCCGGGCGCTGCTCCTGGAGACGGCTCTGCCGCTGGCTCCGGGCCTCGTCCTGGCCACGGCCGGCGGCACCGCGATCCACGTGGCGTACGCGTTCCTGCTGCACATGCCCGTCCCCTGGGGCCTCCCCCTCCTGGTGCCGGTGGCCGTGTTCGCGGTCTGTCTGCTCGCCGCGGCGACGGCGCTGCCGCTGCTGACCCGCTCGCTGAGCCCGGAGCAGCTGCGGGTGGCGTGAGCGGGTACGCGCAAGGGGCGCCCGGGAGACATCTCCGGGCGCCCCTTCACGTCGTACGGAACGCCGTACGAGGGTGGGTCTACTTCGCCAGGTTCGGCTGTATCGGCGCGGTGGCCAGGGACTGCGGCGAGGTGGTCGACGCGTAGGCCGACGGGGCCGCCATGCCGGCCGACGGGTCGCCGTCCTCCGGCGCGTCCGGCTGCTCGGGGACGCGGCCGACGATGCGGATGCCGGACGCGTCGAAAGCCCGCTTCACGCGCCAGCGCAGCTCGCGCTCGACGGAGAGTGCCTTGCCCGGCATCGTCTTGGCGCTGACCCGGACGACCATCGAGTCGAGCTGCACGCTGTCCAGGCCGAGGACCTCGACCGGGCCCCACAGCATCTCGTTCCACGGCTCGGACTTGCTCATGTCCTCGCCGACCTCGGTCAGCACGGCGCGCACCTTGTCGAGGTCCTCGTCGGAGCGGACGGTGACGTCGACGCCGGCCGTGGCCCAGCCCTGGGAGAGGTTGCCGATCCGCTTGACCTCGCCGTTGCGCACGTACCAGATCTCGCCGTCGGCGCCGCGCAGCTTCGTGACGCGCAGGCCGACCTCGATGACCTCGCCGGAGGCGACGCCCGCGTCGACCGTGTCGCCGACGCCGTACTGGTCCTCGAGGATCATGAAGACGCCGGAGAGGAAGTCGGTGACGAGGTTGCGCGCGCCGAAACCGATCGCGACACCGGCGACACCGGCCGAGGCCAGCAGCGGGGCCAGATTGATCTGGAAGGTGCCGAGGATCATCAGGGCCGCGGTGCCCAGGATGAGGAACGAGGCGACGGAGCGCAGCACGCTGCCGATGGCCTGCGAGCGCTGCCGCCGGCGCTCCACGTTGACCAGCAGGCCGCCGAGCGCGGTGCCGTCCACGGCCTGCGCCGTGCGGTTCATACGGTCGATCAGCTTAGTGATGGCCCGCCGGATCGCGACGCGCAGGACGGCGGCGATCACGACGATCAGCAGGATGCGCAGTCCGATGCCCAGCCACGTGGACCAGTTCTGCTCGACCCAGCTGGCGGCCTGCCCGGCCTGCTCCTGGGCGTCCTTGAGCGTGGGCTGGGTGTCGGCGTCCGCGGCCGACAGGACGGACAAGATCACGGCGGGTACCTCCAGGCGTAGCCATCTGCCCGCCTCGGGGGGACGCGGCTCGGGGAACAGGAGCGGGCAGACCCACCACACTAACGGGGCATTGTGTGTGGATCGTTGTCATGTTCGAGGGAGAGACCGTGCTCACCTGGGGATGAACGAGTTGCGGTCGACATGTGGTCGAAAACACTCCCAGCCCGTTACGCGGACATGGTGGCGCCATGACCAGGCATGAGGGGAGACTGACTACGAGATCGTCCCGGCGCGAGCCACGCGCCGCCGGCGTACAAGGAGGCATCCGTGCCGCATGTCCTGGTCCTCAACGCGTCGTACGAGCCTCTCGGCGTCGTACCGCTCCGCCGCGCGCTCGTACTCGTCCTCGAGAACAAGGCCATCTGCCTCGAGGAGTCCGGCGCCTTCATGCACAGCGCGACACGTACCGTCCCCGCACCCAGCGTGGTCCGGCTCAAGCGGTTCGTCCGGGTCCCTTACCGGGGGCCCGTTCCTCTGACGAGGCGGGCGCTGTTCGCCCGTGACGGCGGCCGCTGCATGTACTGCGGTGGCGTCGCAACCAGCGTCGACCACGTGATCCCGCGCAGCCGCGGGGGACAGCACGCCTGGGACAACGTGGTGGCGTCGTGCCGACGCTGCAACCACACGAAAGCGGACCGGCACCTGGTGGAGATCGGCTGGCGCCTGCGCCACAAGCCGGCCCCGCCCACCGGTCTGGCCTGGCGCATCATCGGGACCGGGCATAGGGACCCGCGCTGGCTGCCGTACCTGCAGCCGTTCGGCGCGGACGAGGCCCTGGCCCGGATCGAAGGCATCTCCGCCTGACCGTCGATCCGGGCTTCTGCGTTCTCGGGGGCCTCGCCTCCCGGAGGCCTCGAAGGGCCGCGCACCCTCGGGTGCGCGGCCCTTCGCCGTGCCGGTACGGTCCCCTTCCGTCCCCGTCCCCCGTCCTGTCCCTGCCGTCCCGTCACCTGTCTGGAGCGCCGCGATGACCTTCACCGAGACCCCTACGACCACGCTGGCCGACCTGCTCGGCCGTGACCGGGTGCTGGACCTCGGCATCAGGGCGCTGTGGGGTCCGGGCCCGCGCCTGGCCGGTCCCGCGTTCACCGTGCGCTGCCCGCCCGGCGACAACCTGATGCTGCACGCCGCGATCCACCGCGCCGCCCCCGGCTCGGTGATCGTCGTCGAGTCCGGGGATCTGGAGTACGCCCTGGCCGGGGGGAACGTGTGCGCGGTCGCCCGGCGGCGTGGCGTCGCCGGGTTCGTCCTGGACGGCGTGATCCGCGACATCGCCGAGATCCGCGAGGCGGGCTTCCCCGTGTACGCGCGCGGCGTCGTGCCGATCCCTGGCACGAAGAAGGCCGTGACGCCGCTGAACGAGCCGGTGCGCTGCGGGGGCGTGACGGTCGCCGCGGGCGACGTCGTGGTCGCCGACGAGGACGGCGTCGTCGCCGTGCCGGGCGAGCGCGCGGACGAGATCCTCGTCGCCGCCCGCGCGAAGCTGGAGAAGGAGGCGGGGCAGTCGCTGGACGACTGGGAGGCCGACCACCGCGCCCGCATCGATAAGATCCTCGCCGCGGGCGGATTCACCGGCTGACCGGGGCGGCCCCGGCGTCAGACGGGCGGCAGCAGGTCGCTGTCGCTGAGCGTGTACGTCAGCTCGGGGTACACGAAGTCCGTCTCCCTGTTCTCGCGGCGGCGCAGCGCGTAGAACTCCTGGCGCTGCTCGTCGTCGGCCCGGGTGAGGCGCTCGCCCCGCGGGAGGTGCGGGTGGCCGTCGCGGAAGCGGACGAGGGTCTTCGAGGTCCGGAACGTCACGCCGAGCCATCGGTTCTCCGCAGCCCCGGCGGGCGCGTCCAGGACGATGCGGTGCCGCAGGCGGCGGTTCGTGTCGACGGAGAACACGAGGACGGTGTTGTGGGCGAGCGGGATCTCGTACGGCGTCTCGTGCGCCGGGGAGCTCTCCCCGCCCGCCGGCTCCTTCGGCTCGACGATCAGCTTTCTCGGCGGGCCCGCCTCCGGACGCTCGTAGCAGGAGTAGACGGCGATGAACGATCCCTCGGCCAGGTCGAGCGCCTGGTCGGAGTGCGCGCCCATCTTGGTGTAGGCGTTCGTGTAGCTCTCGATGAGGGCGTTGTCGAAGGCGGCCGGGAGCGCGGCGGTCTCCCGGATGCGGCGCGCGAGCCGCTCGTGGACCGGCCGGAAGCGCTGGGACGGGCGGTCGTAGCGCGTGGTGGTGCGCACGAGCGGGACCCCGCCCGTCTCGTCGGGCCGGGTCAGGACGGCGCCCAGGCGGCCCTTGCCGACGTCTTCCCAGCCGACCGAGGAGAACAGCTCCGCGAAGGGGTTCTCCTCGGCCGGCAGGGCGTACGAGCGGACCGCTTCCGCGGGGTCAGGGGCGGGGGGCAAGGTAGTCCCCCGTGTTCATGCTGAAGAGGAACGCGTCGCCGTACTCGATGAACTCCGTGGTCCGGTTCTCCGCCGCGTACCGCCGGCGCAGCTCGTCCATGCCCGCCTCGGTGGGCCGCTCCAGCTCGACCAGGTCGCCGTCGGTCTTCCTGAGGTACGTCCGGCCGTCCCGGTGCACGGCCTCCGTGGCCGAACAGCGCACGACGTATCCGAGCCGCGTCGGGAGCCGGTCGGCGTCCAGCGTCGACGGCCGGATCTCGTGCGTGTACAGGCGGTTGGTGGACAGCGGCATGAAGAAGACGGAGCCGGGATGGAGGGTGAGCGTGAACTGGGACGGGAGCGCCGCCTCGTCGCGCTCGGCCGCCGGGTCCTTGAGGCGGAAGTGGAGCCGGGTCAGCCCGCTGGCGCGCTTCACCCCGTGGTCGTACGGGTCGTCGGCCATGGGCCCCAGCTTGTCGAGACCCTCGTAGAAGGTGCAGAAGGCCATGATGCCGTTGACCGGCATGTCCTTCGTCTTGTCGGCGTGGGAGGAGATCCTGGCCTTGGACTGCTTGCGCTCGGGCGTGGCGGCGGTGTTGTGGTAGGTCTGCGCGAGGACGTGGTTCAGCGGCGCGTGGCCTCGGAAGACGTCCTCGGCCTCGCGGTTCAGCGCGTCGACGATCTCGGTGTCGGCGGGGCCGAAGCCCTCGGTCGGCCCCGAGAGGTTCGTGGAGCACCGGAGCAGGCGGAAGTGGAGCGCGCCGTCGCCGTCGCGCGTGACGGGCGTCAGGTAGATCCCGCTGCGGTGGGCGGTTCCCGCCTTGTTCGACTCCGTGAGGGACTGGAACGTGTGCTCGGCGCGGATCCGTCCGAAGTGACCGGCGTCGGGTGCGAAGTAGCGCCGGTAGTAGACGCCGGCGCCGTGCACGCGGACGGGGATCCGGCCCGGGTCGACAACGGACCAGGAGACGTCCTCGACGGCACCCCGCGACAGCTCCCGGACGACGAACACCCGGGCGGCCGCGCGCAGCCGGGAGGCGCTGATCGCGGCGAGGTCGCCGCACAGGTACACGGTCCTCCCGGCGAGGTCGGGCGCGTCCGACGCGAGCTCCTCCGGAGTGATCACGGTGCCGAAGAAGTCCCTGACCGTGTCGTGGCCGTGCAGGTCCGCCGGAGCGACCAGGAAGGTGGCCCCGTCCTCGACGCGGGCCTCGTCGCGGGCTTCAATACGGGCTTCCGTCAGCTCAGTTGTGTCCATCAGACCTGGATGCTCGCACGCGCTCCGAACCCCGGGCAACGCGTTTCGCCGCTCCTGCCCGGGTAACGAGTTGGTTGCCCCGCGCCCGCCCCCTATTGACGCCCCCTTCACCCGCGCCATACCTTGCCCGCATCCAATAGGAAACTTTCCTAACAGTGCGCCGAGGAGGCAGGACATGGCCGGGACCCCCGGGACGCCGAGCGTGCTGCGCGTCATGAACGACCGCGCCGCGCTCGACCTGCTCATCGCCCACGGCCCCCTCACCCGCACCCGCATCGGCGAGCTGACGGGCCTGTCCAAGCCGACGACCTCGCAGATCCTCGGCCGGCTCGAAGCCGCCGGGCTCGTGCGGACCACCGGCAGCCAGACCGGCCGTCCCGGACCCAACGCGACGCTGTACGAGATCGAACCCGCCGCCGCGCACGTCGCCGCGCTGTCCGCCGACCCCACCGGCCTCACCGCCGTCGTCGCCGACATCACCGGCACCGAGCGCGGCCGCTGCCGGGTCGAGGCGCACGCGCTCGCCGACGACGTCCCGCACCGCACCGCCCGTCTCGTCGCCGAGGCCGTCGACGGGGCGCTCGGGCAGGCCGGGCTCGGGCACGACGACCTCACCGCGACCGTCATCGGCACCCCGGGCGCCATCGACCCCCGCACCGGCGAACTCCGCTACGCCCCGCACCTGCCCGGCTGGCACTCCCGCACCCTGCACGCCGAACTCGCCGAGGTCCTCGGCACGCCCGTCTCCATCGAGAACGACGTGAACCTCGCCGCCGTCGCCGAGCAGTACGAGGGCGCCGCCCAGGACCACGACGACTTCGTGCTCGCCTACGTCGACGAGGGCGTCGGCGCCGCCATCGTGCTCGGCGGCACCCTCCTGCGCGGGGCGACCGGCGGCGCCGGCGAGATCGGCTACATGCCGCTGCCCGGCGCCCCGCTCGCCCGCGGCGGCACCGGCGCCTACGCGCGCGAGGACGCGGGCGGCGGCTTCCAGAGCCTCGTCGCCTCCCCCGCCGTGCGGCAACTGGCGGGCGGGATCGACGACTTGAGCGCCGCGTTCGCCGTCGAGGGCGTCCTCGACGAGGTCGCCCGGCGGCTGGCCACCGGCCTCGCCGCGATCGTCGCCGTCGTCGACCCCGAACTCGTCGTGCTGTCCGGGCAGGTCGCCCAGGCCGGCGGCGACGCCCTGCGCGCCCGCGTCGAGGAGGAGCTCACCGGGCTCGCCCTCCCCCGCCCGCTGCTCCGCGTCAGCGAGCTGGACGACGACCCCATCCTCACGGGCGCGCTGCGCTCCGCCCTCACCCAGGCCCGCGCCACCGTCTTCGACACCAGCACCGCCTGATCCCCGCACCTCACCCCACCTCACCCCTCCTTCCTCCCCGACCTCCGCTCACGTAAAGGACGTTCGCCATGCCGACGCGATGGCGCATACCCCTGCGCGCCCCCGCCGCGCTCGCCCCGGTCGCGCTCGCCGCGGCCGGGCTGCTGCTCGCCGGCTGCGCCAACCCGAGCACCGGCAGCGCCGACGACGACCCGACGAAGCCCGTCACGCTGAAGTTCTGGCACGGCTGGTCGGCGCCCGGCGAGGTCAAGGCGATCGACGACTCGATCGCCCGCTTCGAGAAGCTGCACCCGAACATCCACGTCGAGTCCACGGGCAACGTCACCGACGCCACCACGAACCAGGCGCTGCGCGCCGGCGGCGCCGAGGCCCCTGACGTCGTGTCCTCGTTCACCACGAACAACGTCGGCCAGTACTGCGACTCCGGGATGTGGGTGAACCTCGACCCGTTCATGAAGAAGACCGGGCTCGACAAGGCGAAGACCTTCCCCAAGTCGCTGCTCGACTACACGAGTTACGAAGGCGATCAGTGCGCGCTGCCGCTGCTCGCCGACGCCTTCGGCATGTACTACAACAAGGACGCCTTCAAGGAGGCCGGCATCGCCCGGCCGCCGAGGACCATGTCCGAGTTCGTCGCCGACGCGAAGAAGCTCACGAAGAAGTCGGGACACAGCTACGAGCGGGTCGGGTTCATGCCGAACTTCCGGCTCTACCAGAACAGCCCGGACCGTCTCTTCGCCCAGTGGGGTCCCACCTACTTCGACCAGGACGGGAAATCCCGGCTCGCGAAGGATCCGGCGTCGTACGACTTCCTGAGGACGACCAGGAAGCTCATGGACGCGCAGGGCGGATACAGCGCCCTCGAACGGTTCCGGACCACCTTCGGCGACGAGATGTCCAACCAGAACGCGTTCCTGACCGGCAAGCTCGCCATGCACCTCGACGGTGAGTGGCGGGGCCTGATGCTCGACGACGCCAAGGCGAAGTTCGACTGGGGCGTGGCGCCGCTGCCGGTGCCGGACGACCAGGCCGAGACGTACGGGCGCGGCTATCTGACCGGCACCGTCGTCGGCATCGCGCACAGCAGCCGGCACCAGAACGCGGCCTGGGAACTGGTCCGCTTCCTGACCGCCGACACCGAACAGGTCGTCGACTTCGCGAACGCCATCCACAACGTGCCGTCCACGTTCGCGGCCCTCAGGTCGCCGAAGCTGGACGTCGATCCGAGCTTCCGCGCGTTCCTCGACATCGCGAAGAACAAGTACAGCCAGGTGATGCCCCAGTCGACGAACGGCGGCATGTACATCGTCCAGCTCCAGGACTTCTCGTACACCGAGGAGGCGGGCGAGGTGCCCGATCTCAGGGCCGGGCTGAAACGCCTCGACCAGCTCATCGACGCCGACACCCTGCAGTCGCAGAACTGAGGAGCGCGCATGGCACTCACCCTCTCCCGGCCCGCGCGCCGCAGACTGCGCACGCTGGGCTTCCTGTCCCCCTGGCTGATCGGGTTCAGCGTCTTCTTCGCGTACCCGCTGCTCGCCACCGTCTACTTCTCGTTCATGCACTACAACCAGATCAAGGAGCCCGCGTTCGTCGGGCTGCGGAACTGGAAGTACGTGTTCCAGGACATGCCGCTGTTCGGCCCGGCGCTGTGGAACACGCTGTGGCTGGTCGTGGTCATGGTGGCGCTGCGGGTGGTCTTCGGGCTCTCGCTCGGACTGCTCGTCACGAAGATCAAGAGCGGGGTCGGCCTCTTCCGCACCGCGTTCTACCTGCCGTACCTGGCCCCGCCGGTCGCGGCCACGGTCGCCTTCGTGTTCCTTCTGAACCCGGGCACGGGCCCGGTCAACGAGATCCTCTCCAAGGTCGGCATCGACGGCCCTAACTGGTTCAACGACCCCACCTGGGCCAAGCAGTCCCTCGTCCTGCTGTCCCTGTGGGGCATCGGCGACCTCATGGTCATCTTCATGGCGGCGCTGCTCGACGTGCCGACCGAGCAGTACGAGGCGGCCGAACTCGACGGGGCCGGCGCCTGGGCCAAGTTCCGGTACGTGACCTGGCCGTCGATCACCCCGATCGTGATGTTCGCCGTGGTCACCGGGGTCGTGCAGACCATGCAGTACTACACGCAGGCGCTGGTCGCCGGAAAACTCGCCTCGGGCGTCTCCATCGGCCCCGGCTCGGTCATCCAGCCCGGCTACCCCGACCACTCGACCCTCACGGTCCCCCAGCTCGTCTACTCGATGGGCTTCCAGAACTTCAACACCGGGGCGGCGTGCGTCCTCTCGCTCGTCCTGTTCGCCATCGCCATGGCCGTCACCATGCTGCTGATGCGCAAGCGCTCCGGCCTGCTCGCGGCGGAGGACTGATCCCGATGACCACGACCCACACGAATCCGGCGCTCACCGCCCCCCGCACGACACCCCGCACCGCCCCCGCCCGGGGCCCGGCCGCCTCCCGCGCCCGGCGCAAGCGCGTCCTGCACTGGATCGCCGTGCACAGCATCGCGATCGCCGTCGCCCTCCTCTTCGTCCTGCCGTTCGTCTTCGTGTTCCTCACCTCGGTGATGAGCGACGACCAGGCCATGAGCGGCGACCTGTGGCCGGACTCCTGGCACTGGGAGAACTACCGGACCGTCTTCCGGACGGAGGGCTTCCTCGACTGGTGGAAGAACTCGCTGCTCTACGCGGGCCTCGGCACCCTCTTCACGGTCTGCTCGGCGATCCCGGCCGCCTACGCGCTCGCCAAGTTCCGCTTCCGCGGCCGCCGCACGGCGATGATCCTCGTCATCTCGACGATGATGCTGCCGCCGCAGGTCGTCGTGATCCCGATGTACCTGGTGTGGGCGCAGCAGTTCCACCTCTCCGGGACACTGTGGCCGCTGATCATCCCGATGGCGTTCGGCGACGCGTACTCGATCTTCCTGCTCCGTCAGTTCCTGCTGACGATCCCGAAGGAGTACATCGAGTCGGCGAAGGTCGACGGCTGCGGCGAACTGCGCACGCTGCTGCGGATCGTGGTGCCGATGGCGAAGCCGGGCATCGCGGCGATCGCCCTCTTCCAGTTCTTCTACTGCTGGAACGACTACTTCGGGCCGCAGATCTACGCGGCCCAGAACCCCGCCTCGTGGACGCTCAGCTACGGCCTGGAGTCGTTCAAGTCCGCCCACATGGTCAATTGGAACCTGACGATGGCCGCGACGCTGCTCGTGATGGCGCCGGTCTGCCTCGTCTTCTTCTTCGCACAGAAGGCCTTCGTCGAAGGCGTCACCCTCACCGGAGTAAAGGGCTGAGAACCGATATGAAGCTCGCTGTGGTCGGCGGAGGGTCGACCTACACCCCCGAACTCATCGACGGATTCGCGCGGCTGAGGGACACGCTGCCCATCGAGGAGCTCGTCCTCGTCGACCCGGCGGCCGACCGCCTGGAACTGGTCGGCGGCCTCGCGCGGCGCATCTTCGCCAAGCAGGGCCACCCCGGCGTCGTGCGCACCACGTCCGACGTGGACGCGGGCGTCGCCGGCGCGGACGCGGTGCTGCTGCAACTGCGCGTCGGCGGTCAGGCCGCGCGCAACCAGGACGAGACCTGGCCGCTGGACTGCGGCTGCGTCGGCCAGGAGACGACCGGCGCGGGCGGCCTCGCCAAGGCGCTGCGCACGGTGCCGGTCGTCCTGGACATCGCCGAACGCGTCCGGCGCGCCAACCCGGACGCCTGGATCATCGACTTCACCAACCCGGTCGGCATCGTCACCCGGGCGCTGCTCCAGGCCGGGCACAAGGCCGTCGGCCTGTGCAACGTGGCCATCGGCTTCCAGCGCAAGTTCGCGAAGCTCCTCGACGTGACGCCGGGCGAGGTGCACCTGGACCACGTGGGCCTCAACCACCTCACGTGGGAGCTCGGCGTGCGGCTCGGCGGCCCGGACGGCGAGAACGTGCTGCCGCGGCTCATCGCCGAGCACGGCGACGCGATCGCCGAGGACCTGCACATGCCGCGCACCCTCGTCGACCGGCTCGGCGTCGTCCCCTCGTACTACCTGCGCTACTACTACCAGCACGACGCCGTGGTCTCCGAGCTGCGCACCAAGCCGTCCCGCGCGGCGCAGGTCGCCGAGATGGAGCGCGAACTGCTCCAGATGTACGGGGACCCGACGCTGGACGAGAAGCCGGCGCTGCTCGCCAAGCGCGGCGGCGCGTTCTACAGCGAGGCCGCGGTCGACCTCGCCGCGTCGCTGCTCGGCGGGGGCGGCTCCCCGCACCAGGTTGTGAACACGTACAACAACGGCACCCTGCCGTTCCTGCCCGACGACGCCGTCGTCGAGGTGCAGGCCGCCGTCGGCTCCAAGGGCGCCCGGCCGCTGCCCGTCCCGGCGCTCGACCCGCTGTACGCGGGGCTGATCGCCAACGTCACCGCGTACGAGGACCTGGCCCTGGAGGCGGCCCTGCGCGGCGGCCGGGACCGGGTCTTCAGGGCGCTGCTCGCCCACCCGCTGATCGGCCAGATCGAGTACGCCGACCGGCTCACCGACCAGCTGATCGCGCACAACCGGGAGCACCTCGCGTGGGCATGAGCGTCCTTGCCATCGACGCGGGCAACAGCAAGACCGACGTCGCGGTGGTCGCGGCCGACGGCACCGTCGTCGCCGCGGCCCGCGGCGGCGGGTTCCAGCCGCCCCGGGTCGGCGTCCGCGAGGCCGTCGACGTGCTGGCGGACGTCGTCGGACGGGCCTTCGCACAGGCCGGCGTCGACACGGTCGAGCACGTCTCGGCGTGCCTGGCCAACGCGGACCTGCCCGTCGAGGAACGGGAGTTGGCGGCGGAGGTACGGCGGCGCGGCTGGTCGGCGGCGGACCGGGTCGAGGTCCACAACGACACGTTCGCGGTGCTGCGGGCCGGGCTCCTGGAGGACGCGGAGCCGCGCGGCGTCGCCGTCGTCTGCGGGGCCGGCGTCAACTGTGTCGGCATGCTGCCCGACGGGCGCACCGCCCGCTTCCCCGCCATCGGCAAGATCTCCGGGGACTGGGGCGGCGGGGGCGGCCTCGCCGAGGAGGCGCTGTGGTTCGCGGCGCGGGCCGAGGACGGGCGCGGCGAGCCGACGGCGCTGATGCGGGCGCTGCCCGCGCACTTCGGGCTCGGCTCCATGTACGCGCTCATCGAGGCGATGCATCTGGGGCGGATCCCGGTGGCGCGGCGGCACGAGTGCACGCCCGTGCTCTTCGCGGTCGCCGCCGAGGGTGACGCGGTGGCCCGGGGGCTCGTGGAGCGGATGGCCGAGGAGATCGTGGCGATGTCGGTGGTGGCGCTGCGCCGGCTCGACCTGCTGGAGGCGGAGGTTCCGGTGCTGCTCGGGGGGGCCGTCCTCGCGGCGCGGCACGCGCTGCTGGACTCCACGATCCGGGAGCTGCTGTCGTCCCGGGCCCCGAAGGCCCACCCCCGCGTCGTGACGGAACCGCCCGTGCTGGGGGCGGTGCTGCTGGGCCTCGACGCGGTGGGGGCTCCACCGGGCGGGTACACGAAGGCCCGGGGTCATTACGCCCGTTGACCGTCCGCGGGCCGGTGGGGGCTGGTCGCGCCCACGCGGCGGAGCCGCATATCGACACAGCCCCGCGCCCCTGAAATGCATGCCCTTCGGGCGCATTTCCCCGATGCATGAACGCCCCTGAGATCGCGCACGAAGTGCGCATCTCCAGGGGCGCGGGGAACTGCGCGGTCAGCCCCCACCGGCCCGCAGGCGGCGACGGACCGGTGGGGCCACGGCGCGTGGTCGGACGGAACCGCGGAGCGCCCGATCACGTGTTCCACAGCGGGGGGTTCACACAAGATCCAGGGAAGCCCTGTGCGGATGCCCACCGCGGCAGCGATAATCGCGGCGACCGGACGACCATGGGGGAGGGGCGAGTGACACACCCGCCGAACGGGAGCGCGGCTCCGCCGACGATGCCGAGCGTGCCGCCACAGACCCGGGGCGGCCCGTCCCCGGCCCCACCGACGAACGCCCCGGCACCCCCCACGGCCCCGGCCCCGCCGCGACGCACGGCCTGGGCGGAGGGCGTCGACCGCCTGAAGGCGGCCGCGATCACGGAGCCGGGCCGGCTCCGCATCATCGGTGCCGTACTCGCCCTGCTCGTCGTCGCGTTCGGCGCGACGACGGCCTGGCAGATGACGGACCGTTCGAGCGCCGCGGACGACGTGCTGCACTCCAGCCAGCCGCTGAGCGCCGACGCCGCCGACATCTACCGCTCGCTCGCGGACGCGAACACCGCCGCGTCCAGCGGGTTCCTGGCGGGGGGCCAGGAACCGGCGGCGGTGCGCGACCGGTACGAGAAGGACATCCGCCGGGCCGCCGACAAGCTGGTGCGGGCCGCGGCCAGCACCGATCCCGACACGCCCTCGGCCCGCACGATCGCGCGTCTGAACACGCTGCTGCCCCAGTACAAGGGCCTCATCGAGCGCGCCCGCGCCAACAACCGGCAGGGTTTCCCGCTGGGCGGCGCGTATCTGCGGTACGCGAACCAGAAGATGCAGACCGAGATGCTCCCGGCCGCCGAGGACCTGTACACGAAGGAGAACCAGCGGCTGCGGGACGACTACGACGCGGCGACCCCGTACCCGTGGATCGCGATCGCGCTCGGCGTCGTCGCGCTCGGCGCCCTCGGCTGGGCCCAGCGCCGCAACTACCGTCGGACGAACCGGGTGTTCAACCAGGGCCTGCTCGGCGCGACCGCCGCGACGACGGTGGTGCTGCTGTGGCTGGTGGTGGGTCACACGGTGGCGCGCAGCGGCCTCGACTCCTCGTACGACCACGGGGTTCGCTCGCTGAACGTGCTGCACGACGCGAGCATCGCCTCCCTGAAGGCGCGGGGCAACGAGAACCTGACGCTGGTCAGCCGTGGCGCCGAGACGGTGTCCGTGCAGGGCGAGACCAAGGACAAGTACGACGTCGACTTCCAGAAGCAGATGGACCTGCTCGGCGGCCGGCTGAAGGAGGCCGCGTCGCTCGCCGACGACGCCTCGGGCCGTACCCCGGTCGGCACCGCGAACAGCGGCATGAAGGAATGGCTGAAGCGCCACGAGGACGCCCGCGCGCAGGACGACTCCGGCAACTACCAGGGCGCCCTCGACAAGATCATCGGTTCGAAGCAGGAGAAGCCGACGGGTGAGTGCTTCGACCAGGTCGACCAGAGCCTCGACAAGGCGCTGGCGCACGAGCAGGAGCAGTTCGACACGTACGCGGGCGACGGACGGGACGCGATGACGGGTCTCGTGGTCGGCTCGGCGGTCCTCGCGGTGCTCGCGGCGGCGGCCGCCGTGCTCGGCATCGGGCGCCGGCTTTCGGAGTACCGGTGAGAGGGGGTGCGGTGATGGACGAGCGACGGACGCGCGGGGTGAGTCTGCGCGGCTGGGGCGGCGTGGCGGCGATGGCGGTGGTGTGCGCCCTGACGGCGGTGTTCGCGCTGCTGCTCCCCCTGACGCAGCGCACGGCGGCGCCGGCCGACGGCGCGGGCATGGGCTCGGCGGGCGTGGCCGACGGCACGCAGGCGCGGGCGACGGACTGCGAGGCGGGCGTGGACGGCAAGGAGCCGGAGCGCAGCCTGCGTCCGAGCGGCGACGAGTCCGGGGACGCCGTGCGGGAGATCAAGGACCGCGGCTATCTGTCGGTCGGCGTCGACCAGAACAGCTACCGCTGGGGCTACCGCGATCCCAACAACCAGGACAAGAAGAGCGAGCTGGAGGGCTTCGACATCGATCTCGCGCACGAGATCGCGGGCGAGATCCTCGGCGACCCGAGCGCGGTGCGTCTCAAGGCCATCCCGACGAACGAGCGGATCCCGGCGATCCAGCGCGGCGACGTCGACATGGTCGTGCGCACGATGACGATCAGCTGTGAGCGGCTGAAGGACGTGGCGTTCTCGACCGCGTACTTCCAGACGGGCCAGCAGGTCCTCGCTCCGAAGACCGACAAGGACATCAAGGGCTTCGGTCCGTCGCTCGCGGACAAGCGGATCTGCACGGCGACCGGTTCGACCGCCTTCGACACGCTGGACACCGCGAAGAAGTCCGGCAAGCTGCCGGCCAGCGCCGACATCTCGACGACGGTGCCGAACCAGCTGGACTGCCTGGTGCGGCTGCAGCTCGGCGAGGTCGACGCGGTGGTGACCGACGGCGCGCTCGCGGCGAGCCAGGCCGCGCAGGACCCGACGGTGGAGCTGAAGGGCGACCCGTTCACCGAGGAGTACTACGGCGTCGCGATGAAGAAGGACGCGGACGGTTTGGTGCGCCGGGTCAACAAGGTGCTGGAGGACTACCGCGAGGACGGCGGCTGGCAGAAGTCGTACGACTTCTGGCTCAAGCCGGCGCTCGGCGCGTCCGACGGGCCGCCCGCCCCGAAGTACAAGTGACCCGCACACCGGCACGACGAACAGCGAGAGGTGATCGATGGGCGACGCGGGACCCCCTGGTCCGGTGATGGACCGGGACGAGGTGGACCGTGCCCTGGCCCGGCTCGGCGCCGAGCACGAGGCGGTCGAGACCTCGCTGCTCGCGCTCCAGGACCACGCGGGACGCCGCCTGCTGGAGGGCGCCGAGCTGACCGGGACGACCCGGGACCGCTGGGCGTCGGCCGAGCAGGCGATCACGCTGTTGTGGACGTACTTCGACGCGTACGCGGGCACGCTGCGCACGGCGCGGGAGATCCGGTCGCGGCGCCGCTGGTCCAGCCGGGACGATCTGGTGGAGCTGACCGAGCTGCTGCGCGGCGAGTGCGTGACGGTGGCCTCGGGCGCGGGCGGCTCCGCGCCGTCGTCGATCACGGGTCCGGCGAAGCTGTCGGAGCGGTTCACGCTGGCCGCGCTCGTGGAGCGGATGAACGAGCTGTACGCGTCCTCCCTGGACATGGTGGTGGCCGCGGACGCCGTCTGGTCGGCGCTGCCCGCCCGGATAGACCTGCTCGCGGCCGAGTTGGGGCGCACCCGCCAGCTGGCGCACTCGGTGGGGGTGCGTCCCGGTGAGCATCCGGCGGGCGACGACCTGGAGCGGATCACCGGTGCGCTGACCCGGCTGCGCTCCGAGGTGGTGTCGGACCCGCTCGCGTACTGGCAGAAGGCGCCGGGGAGTTCGGCGCCGGGCGGCGGCCGTCCGGACACGGCGGCGTACGACCGGCAGGCGCGGGCGCTCGACGAGGTGCGCCGGGAGATCGAGGCCGTGCTGACGGTCCGGCAGGACGCGGAGGCGCGGCTCGGCAAGCTGCGGGACGTGCTGTCGCGGGCGGACCGCACGCTCGCGGAGGCGCGGTCGGCGCGCGGGGAGGTCCTCGCGAAGATCGCCGCGTCGGAGGTGCCCGCGGTGTCGGGCCCGCCGACGGCCCTCCAGGAGCAGCTCGCCGCGGCGGCCGACTACCGGCGGCACGGCCAGTGGCACCGCCTCTCGCCGCTGCTCGAGTCCCTGGAGTCGAAGGCGGAGGACGAACTGCTGCGTGCCCGCGAGTCGTTGACGGCGGTGACGGCGCCGCTGGCGGTGCGCGCGGAGCTGCGCGGCCGCCTGGACGCGTACAAGGCGAAGGTGGCGCGGCTCGGTTACGCGGAGGATCCGTTCCTGGTGGAGCGGTACGACGCGGCGCGCCGCATGCTGTGGAGCGCGCCCTGCGATCTGCGGGCGGCCGAGGCGGCGGTGCTGCGCTATCAGCGGGCGGCGGCCGAGGCGCTGTCGTCACCGGGCGGGCCCGCGGGGGCCGCGCCCACGGACCGGAGGGGGGAGCCGTAGCCGTGAAGTGCACGCGGCCCGGTTGCACGGGCAGTTACGAGGACATGGGCGGGGAGCTGTACTGCGACACGTGCGGCCTCAAGCCGGCGGCGCCCGCGGGCGCCCTGTCGGAGGGGTCGTCGCGCAGTGCGGCGACGCACGCCTCGGCGTCGCCCGCGCCCCGCCCTCCGGGCACCTGTCAGCGGCCCGGCTGCGGCGGCCGGTACGAGGACGTGGGCGGCGGCGAGCTGTACTGCGACACGTGCGGGCTGGCCCCGGTGGTCGCGGCGAACGGGATGGTGTCGTCGCCGCCGACCGGGATCGCGGGCGGCGGTTCGCGCGGTTCGCAGAGCTCGTCGAGCGCGCGGGCGTCGTCGCGGACCTCGTCGCGGTCCTCGCAGTCGCGCCGCTCGGTGTCGGGCCGGCTCTCGCGTTCGCTGTCGGGGAGTTCGACGTCGCGGTCGGTGTCGGTGCGCAGTTCGGGCGCCTCGGCGAGCAGTTCGGGCCGGGCTCGGCTGGGCGCCGGTCTGGTGCGGGTGCCGGACGTGCCGCGGCCCGACCCGCGCGCGATGGTGCAGAAGCATCCCGAGGTGCCCGAGCGGAAGCGATTCTGCTCGCGCTCGGACTGCGGGGCGCCGGTGGGCCGGGCGCGCGGTGACCGGCCGGGCCGGACGGAAGGGTTCTGCACCAAGTGCGGGCACCCGTACTCGTTCGTGCCGAAGCTGGCCGCGGGCGACATCGTGCACGGCCAGTACGAGGTCGTGGGCTGTCTGGCGCACGGCGGTCTCGGCTGGGTGTACCTGGCGATCGACCGCGCGGTGTCGGACCGCTGGGTGGTCCTGAAGGGCCTGCTCGACACGGGTGACCAGGACGCGATGGCGGCGGCGATCTCGGAGCGCCGCTTCCTGGCGGAGATCGAGCACAGCAACATCGTGCGGATCTACAACTTCGTCGAGCACCTCGACCAGCGCACCGGCTCCATGGACGGCTACATCGTCATGGAGTACGTGGGCGGCAAGTCGCTCAAGGAGATCGCCAACGAGCGGCGCACCCCGGACGGCAAGCGGGACCCGCTGCCGGTGGAGCAGGCGTGCGCGTACGGGATCGAGGCCCTGGAGGCGCTCGGTCACCTGCACAGCCGCAATCTCCTGTACTGCGACTTCAAGGTCGACAACGCGATCCAGACCGAGGACCAGCTCAAGCTCATCGACATGGGCGCGGTCCGGCGGATGGACGACGACGAGTCGGCGATCTACGGCACGGTCGGATACCAGGCGCCGGAGGTCGCCGAGCTCGGCCCGTCGGTCGCCTCCGACCTCTACACGGTGGCCCGCACGCTCGCCGTGCTGACCTTCGACTTCCAGGGCTACACGAACGTGTTCGTGGACTCCCTGCCGGATCCGGACACCATCGAGGTCTTCCGCCGCTACGAGTCCTTCTACCGGCTCCTCGTGCGGGCCACGGACCCGGACCCGGCGCGCCGGTTCGCGTCCGCGCAGGAGATGGCGGAGCAGCTGACGGGCGTGCTGCGCGAGGTCGTGGCGCTGCAGACGAACCGGCCCCGGCCCGCGCTCTCCACCCTGTTCGGCCCCGAGGTGAAGGTCACGGACACCGAGCTGTTCCGCGTCCTGGACGGGGACGTGTCGCGGCTCGGGGTGCGCACCGTGCCCGAGCGCCGGCGGCGCGGGTCCGGTGCGGCGGCGCTGCCCGCGGCCCCGGACCGCCCCGCGCTCCCGCCGTCCCCGGCCGAGCTGGTGCGCCCCCTCGCGGCGGCCGCCACGGCGCTGGCCCTGCCGGTGCCGCGGGTCGACCCGGGCGATCCGAACGCCGGGTTCCTGGCGGGCCTGATGGCGTCGGCGCCCGCCGAGCTGATCGCGGCGCTGCACGCGGCGCCGACCGGCTCCCTGGAGCTGCGCCTGCGCGAGCTGCGGGCCCGCCTGGAGATGGGCGAGATGGACTCGGCGCACCGGGGCCTGACAGCGCTGGAGGCGGACCATCCGGACGACTGGCGGGTGGTCTGGTACCGGGGCGTGGCGGCGCTCGCGACGGGCGACCACGCGAACGCGGCGCTGTCGTTCGACGCGATCTACGACGCGTTCCCGGGCGAGCCGGCGCCGAAGCTGGCGCTCGGCGTGTGCGCGGAGGTGCTCGGCCAGTTGGACAACGCGGCGGAGTACTACCGCCTCGTGTGGGCGACGGACCCGAGTTATGTGAGCGCCGCGTTCGGTCTCGCCCGCGTGCAGTGGGCGGCCGGGGACCGGGGCGGCGCGGTGCGCACCCTGGAGTCGGTGCCGGAGGCGTCGATCCACTACACGGCGGCGCGGGTCGCCGCCGTACGGGCCCGGCTGCGCGGCCGGACGGCGGGGGGCGCCCCGCAGGGGGACCCGCTGCTGGGGGATCTGACGGCGGCGGCCGGGCAGGTGGAGGCGCTCGACGCGTTCGGCCTGGACGCCGTGCGCCGCGAGGAGTTGTCCACCGAGGTCCTCGGTACGGCGCTGGACTGGGTACTCTCCGGTAGGCAGGGTTCCGCTCCGCCGCAGGCCCCCGCCCGTGCGGCGGTGCTCGGCAGCGACCTGGACGAGCGCGGCCTGCGCCTGGGCCTGGAGCGTTCGTACCGGACACTGGCCAGGCTCGCCCGGCGGGGCGAGGAGAGGATCGAACTGGTGGAGCGGGCCAACCGTTACCGCCCCCGGACGTGGGTGTGAGTTGATGTCGCAGACGCAGAAGGCGGCCGCCATGTCAGTGTGTCCCAGCTGCGCGGAACCGCTCGAGGAGAGCGACCGCTTCTGCGGCGCGTGCGGGTACGACCTGTCGGCGGGGCCGGACGACCGGCCGACGCTGACGATGGCCGCACCCGACCTCGGGCCGGAGAACGAGGCGGAGAGCGAGCCCGGGGCCGCCTCCGTGGAGTGGCCGGCCGCGCAGGAGGTGGACAGCTCGGACACTCCCGCGCCGGTGCATCTGCCGACCGATCTGGAGGGCACGGACTCGGCGGGCGGTGAACTGCCCACGGCGGTCCGCTTCGACGGGCCCGACGCGGCGGCCGACGACTCCGGTGAGGACTTCCGGCTCGCGGCGCCCGACCCGCGGACGGCGACGACGCAGGAGCTGGAGGCGGCGACGCCGCCGGCCGGCACCAAGCTGTGCGTGGCGTGCCGGTCCGGGCAGGTCGACCCGGACGGCTACTGCGAGAACTGCGGGCACGCCCAGCCGCGCGAACGCGACCACATGGAGCAGGAGTTGGGCGCGGTCGCCGCGGTCAGCGACCGGGGCCTGCGCCACCACCGCAACGAGGACGCGTTCGCGGTGTCGTCGGCGGCGCTGCCCGACGGCTCCCCCGCGGTGGTCGCCGTGGTCTGCGACGGGGTGTCCTCGGCGACCCGGCCGGACGACGCGTCCCTGGCCGCGTCCCGGGCGGCCAACGAGGCGCTGCACGAGTCCCTGCCGCGCGGGACGCACCCGCAGCAGGCGCTGCACGAGGCGATCGTGGCGGCGGCCGACGCGGTGAACGCGCTGGCGGCGGAGCCCGAGACGGCCCGCGAGCACCAGCCGCACCAGAACGCGCCGGCCTGCACCTTCGTCGGCTCCGTCGTCACCAAGGAGCTGCTCGTCGTCGGCTGGGTCGGCGACTCGCGCGCCTACTGGGTGCCGGACGACCGGACCGCGCCCGCGGCCCGGCTCACCGAGGACGACTCGTGGGCGGCGCAGATGGTGGCGGCCGGCCTGATGAACGAGGCGGAGGCGTACGCCGACGAGCGGGCCCACGCGATCACGGGCTGGCTCGGCGCGGACGCGTACGAACTGGAGCCGCACACCGCCTCGTTCAAGCCGGACCGGCCCGGGGTGGTCGTGGTGTGCACGGACGGGCTGTGGAACTACGCGGAGTCGGCGCAGGACATGGCGCGGGCCGTCCCGGCCGACGCGGCGGCGCGGCCGCTGCACGCGGCGCAGGTTCTGGTCGGTCACGCCCTGGACGGCGGCGGGCACGACAACGTAACAGTGGCGGTGCTGCCGTTCCCCGTCCCGCCGACGGGGGCAGGATCGGCCTGATCCGGTCTGCCACAGAAGGCCTGATACAGCAGGGGGACTTGTCACATGGCCAACTTCTCGAAATCGAACGCCCCGCAGTTCTCGGTGGAGGTCTACCAGAACGAGTACCTGCCGGAGGGCGGCCGTGACGTCAACGCGATCGTCACGGTCACGTCCACCGGCGGGGGCACCGTCGGCGCGGCGAGCGGCGCGGTGGGGGCGCCGAACCTGTACAGCGCGGGCGGGGGCCCGGACGCGGCGGTCGCGCTGATGGTGGACTGCTCGGGCTCGATGGACTATCCGCCGACGAAGATGCGCGGTGCCCGCGAGGCGTCGGCGGCGGCGATCGACACGCTGCGCGACGGGGTGCGCTTCGCGGTGATCGACGGCACGCACGTGGCGCGGGAGGTCTATCCGGGCGGCGGCCGGCTCGCGGTCGCGGACCCGGCCACCCGCGAGCAGGCCAAGCAGGCGCTGCGCAAGCTGTCGGCGGGCGGCGGCACCGCGATCGGCACGTGGCTGCGGCTGGCCGACCGGCTGCTGTCCTCGCCCGAGGTGTCCCCGACGGCGGTGCGGCACGGCATCCTGCTGACCGACGGGCGCAACGAGCACGAGTCGCCGGAGGACCTGAAGGCCGCGCTCGACCACTGCGCGGGCCGCTTCACGTGCGATGCGCGCGGGGTCGGCACCGACTGGGAGGTGAAAGAGGTCACAGGGATCGCCTCCGCGCTGCTCGGCACGGCGGACATCGTCGCGGATCCGGCACATCTGGCCGGGGATTTCACGCAGATGATGGAGACGGCGATGGGCAAGGAGGTCGCGGACGTGGCGCTGCGCCTGTGGACCCCGCTCGGCTCCGAGATCACGTTCGTCAAGCAGGTGGCGCCCGCGGTCGAGGAGTTGACCGACCGCCGCACCGAGGCGGGCCCGCGCGCCGGTGACTATCCGACGGGCTCGTGGGGCGACGAGTCCCGCGACTACCACGTGTGCGTGCGGGTGCCGAACGCGGAGCTGGGCCAGGAGATGCTCGCGGCCCGGGTCTCGCTGGTGATCCCGCAGCCCGACGGCACGGCGCAGACGCTGTCGCAGGGGCTGGTGCGGGCGGTGTGGACGGACGACATGGCGGCGTCCACGTCGATCAATCCGCAGGTCGCGCACTACACGGGCCAGGCCGAACTGGCGCAGGTCATCCAGCAGGGGCTGGACGCCCGCAAGGCCGGAGACGTGGACGGGGCGACCGCGAAGCTGGGCCGCGCGGTGCAGCTGGCGGCGCTCTCCGGAAACGCGGACACCGCGAAGCTGCTTTCGAAGGTGGTGGACGTGGTGGATGCCGCGGAAGGTACTGTTCGATTGAAGGCGAAGGTCGCGGAGGCCGACGAGATGACTCTCGAGACCCGGTCCACCAAGACGGTTCGCGTGAAGAAACAAGCCTGAAGAAGCACGCCTGACGCAGGACGACGAGCAGTACGCCTGACAGCCAGGCACGTGAAGGAGAGGGGGAAGCGCCGACATGCCGACCTGCCCGAACGGACACCAGTCGGGTTCCGACGACTGGTGCGAGGTCTGCGGTCACCGCATGGCCGGTGCCGTGCCCCCGCCCCCGCCGCCGCCCCCGGCCGCCGGTTACGGATATCCCGGCCCGTCGGTGCC
Organism: Streptomyces xanthii; assembly: GCF_014621695.1. Taxonomy (GTDB): domain Bacteria; phylum Actinomycetota; class Actinomycetes; order Streptomycetales; family Streptomycetaceae; genus Streptomyces; species Streptomyces xanthii. The sequence continues at coordinate 5,144,291 of NZ_CP061281.1, read as the reverse complement.
GCAGGCGCCGCAGGGCGGCGGACCGGGCGCGCCCGAACTGTGCCCGCAGTGCCGTACGCCGCGTGAGGGCGGTGCGCCGTTCTGCGAGGAGTGCCGCTGGAACTTCCTCACGAACACGGCGACGTCGTACACCCCGGCCGCGCCGAACCCGCCGCTGCCGCACACCTCCGGTGGCCCGCAGGGGGCGCAGGGCGCCAATCCGGCGCTGCGCTTCCAGCAGCCGCCGCAGGGGCCCGACCCGTACGAGTACCAGGGTTCGCGGCCCTCGCAGGTGAACCGGCCGGCCGAGCCGATCCCGCCGAACCCGTTCGGGGGCGACCCCTCGGGGCCGATGGCTCCGCCGCCGGGTCCGCACGCGACGGGCGGCGGTGTCCCGCAGGCCTTCCAGCAGCAGCCGCCTCCCCCGGCGCCGGTGCAGCCGGGCCCGCCCGGTCCGCCCGCGCCGCCCGCCCCGTCCTTCGGCGGCGGGGACGACTGGGTGATCTCGCCCCCGTCCTCGCAGCAGCCGGGCCCGCCCGCGCCGCCGCCCCATGGTTTCCAGCAGCAGCCGATGCCGCCGGCGCCGCAGCCCGGTCCGCCCGGGCCTGTGACCTGGTCGGCGACGATCGGTCCTGACCGCGAGTACTTCATGGCGATGATGCAGCGCAGCGGTCCCGAGGCGTCGGGTCTGAACCTGCCCGCGTACTCGCCGGAGCAGCGCCGTGAGCTGGTGGGCAACCAGATCTCGATCGGCCGCCGCCGGCACTCGACCGGGGACACCCCGGACATCGACCTGTCGGTGCCGCCGGAGGACCCCGGGGTCTCGCACCAGCACGCGGTGCTCGTGCAGCAGCCGGACGGTTCGTGGGCGGTCGTCGACCAGAACTCGACGAACGGCACGACGGTCAACGGCGGCGACGAGCCCATCCAGCCCTTCGTCCCCATCCCGCTCCAGGACGGCGACCGCGTCCACGTGGGCGCGTGGACGACGATCACGATCCATCGCGGCTGAGCGTTCTGGGCCGGTTCGTCGACTGACGGCCGGTGGGGGCTGGTCGCGCCCCGCGGCGGAGCCGCTGATGGACACAGCCCCGCGCCCCTGGAAGGCATGCGGCTTCGCCGCGCCTTCCCCGGATGAAAGGCGCCCTGCGCCTTGATCGGGGAAATGCGGCGCGCAGCGCCTGCATTTCAGGGGCGCGGGGAACTGCGCGACCAGCCACGACGCGAGCCGCACCCGCCGACGGCGAGCAAGCGGCTCCCCCTTAGGCGGAACCCCGCAGAGGCCACACATGCGGCCCCGCCGGATCGTCCAGCCACGCATAGGCCCGGCCCTGATCCAGGGTCACCCCGAACCGCTCACGCCCCGGCCGCCCCTCCCGCTCCCACACCCGGAGCACCTCCCGCGCGTCCACACCCCCGTACTCGCCGACCAGCGTGAGAACGAACCGGAACACCTCGTCCCGTACGAGACTCCTCGGCAGGCGGCCGGCCCACCCTGATCCGGCCTCCCCGCCGCCGGCCCCCCGCAGGGCGACGAAGTACGCCGAGGTGCTCAGGAACCTCCCCTGCGCGAACCCCGCGTCCCGCACCGTGAGCACGACGATCCCCGTGGAGAGCGGCGCCAGGATCCGCGCCCCCGGCCGGCACTGCTCCAGCCACACGAACGGCACCCCGCGCAGCGCGCACGTCACGATGATCCGGTCGAACGGCGCCCGTTCGGGACACCCGCGCGCCCCGTCCCCGGTGACGACGACCGCCCGGTACCCGGCGGCGGCGAGATGGGCCCGCGCCGACTCGGTGATCTCGGGGTCGAGGTCGACGGTCGTGACGGCGTCGGGCCCGAGCCGGTGCGCGAGCAGCGCCGCGTTGTAGCCGGTGCCGGCGCCGACCTCCAGGACCCGGTCCCCGTCCTCCACGCCGAGCTCGACGAGCATCGTCGCCATGAGCGAGGGCTGGCTGCTGGAGGAGATCAGCTCCCCGTCCCGCATCCGGGTGGCCAGCGGCTGGTCCGCGTAGGCGCCCTCCAGCCAGCGCAGGCGCCGCCGCGGGTCGGGATCCTGCCCCCACAGCCGCTCGTAGCCGCCGGGGACGCCGACGATGTAGTACGGCACGAAGAGGTGGCGCGGCACGGCGGCGAACGCGTCCCGCCAGCGGGGATCGGCGTCGAAGGCCCCGTTCAGCTCGATCTCGCGCACGAGTGCGGCCCGTGCCCGCTCCGCACGGACCGCGAGGTCACCGTCGCTGTCGCCGCCCTCGGCGTCGGCGTGCTCTGCACCCATATGTCCACCCTGCCCCGGCGGCCACGGTTCGGCGAGCCCCGGGACCGGGCCGGGCGGGGTCCTAAGCCCCGAGTCCTCGGCCGGGGCGTCTGAGACGATGGACGGGTGACTGAGATCCCGCGCGACACGCTTCAGGAGCTGACGTTCTACGAGCAGGTGGGTGGCGAGGAGACGTTCCGCCGCCTGGTGCACCGGTTCTACGAGGGCGTGGCCGCGGACCCGCTGCTGCGTCCGATGTACCCGGAGGAGGACCTGGGCCCGGCCGAGGAGCGGCTCGTGCTGTTCCTGATGCAGTACTGGGGCGGCCCGCGCACGTACAGCGAGCACCGGGGGCATCCGCGGCTGCGGATGCGGCACGCGCCGTTCCAGGTGGACCGCGCGGCGCACGACGCGTGGCTGCGGCACATGCGGGACGCGGTGGACGAGCTCGGCCTGTCCGAGGAGCACGAGCGCACGCTGTGGAACTACCTGACGTACGCGGCGGCCTCGATGGTGAACACCGCCGGCTGAGCCCGCCCCACCCCGCGCGCCCCCGGGCGGAGGCACCGCCTCCGCCCGATCTCCGGCACACGGGCTCCACATTCCGGTCACGATCCGGTCCAGACCTCTTCCGCAATGCGTACCGCCTCTGACAACATCCGGACAGACTTTCGGGGATGTACGGCGTAGAGCGCAGGGGATACGGGGGCGGCTGGCGTGTGGGATTTCGTCCTCCTGCGGGTGCGGGCGCACCGCCTGCTGCTCACCGCGGCCGTCCTCGCCGTCCTGCTCACGACGTCCGTCCTCGCGATGCTCAGCGCGTTCTCGGGGGCGATCGGCGACGCCTCGCTGCGGCACATGCTGCGCACCCGGGACGCTACGACGACCGCGCTCGTGGTGAAGGCGGACGTGCCGGTGTCCGGCCGCGACGCCGCCGGGGCGGCCGTCCGCAAGGGCACGGACCGCGCTTTCGACGGACTTCCGGTGCGCCGTCAGTCGCTCATCGCGTCGGGCGCGTACGCGCTGCCGGGACCGGATCGGGACCGGCCTGATCTGACCAGGTTCGCGGTCCTCGACCGCTCCGAGGTGAAGCTGACCGACGGCCGGCTCCCCCGGGCCGTCCCCGGAAAGACGGTCGAGGCGGCGCTGCCCCAGGCCGCCGCGCAGCAGCTGAAGCTCGCGCCCGGTGACCGTCTCGTCCTCACCGACCGGCTCGGCGGCAAGAAGCTCACCGTCGAACTGACCGGCGTCTACCGCCCGGCCCGCCCGCAGTCCCCGTACTGGGCGCTCGACGAGCTCGGCGGGCACGGCGTGCAGAAGGTGAGCTTCACGACGTACGGGCCGCTGATGGCGGACCCGTCGGTGCTGTCCGGGGGCCGGGTCGGCGTGGGCGAGTCGGCGTGGCTGGCCACCGCGGACTTCTCGGCGGTGACCACCGGGCGGATCGACGCGCTGCGCGACGCGGCGCGGGCGGGCACCCGGCAACTGGAGCACGACCCGGCGCTCGCCGGTTCGGTGACGGTCACCGGTTCTCTGCCCGACGTGCTGACCCGGGCCGAGCGGGCCCTGCTCGTGTCGCGGTCCACCCTGCTGATCGTGGCGCTGCAACTGGTGCTGCTCGCCGGATACGCGCTGCTGCTCGTGGCGCGGCTGCTGAGCGCCGAACGGGCCGGGGAGACCTGGACGTTGCGGGCGCGCGGCGGCTCCCGGGGGCGGATCGCCTCGCTCGCGGCCCGCGAGGCGCTGCTGCTCGCGCTGCCCGCCGCGGTGTGCGCGCCGCTGCTCGCGGGCCCGCTGACCCGGCTCGTCGCCGCGCAGGGCGCCCTGTCCCGGATCGGCCTGAAGCTCGACGTGGGGGTGGGCGCCGCCTCGGTGTGGCTGGTCGGCATCGGCGTCGCGGTGGGCTGCGCGCTCGCGGTGACGCTGCCCGCGCTGACCGCGCAGGGTCCCGGCGGCGGCCGGGCCAGGGCGCTGCCGGCGCCGCTGCGGGCCGGCGCGGACGTGGGCCTGCTGGTCGTCGCGGCCGTCGCCTACTGGCAGTTGGACCAGCAGACCTCGGGCACGGGCGCGCTGAGCAGCGACAGCAAGGGCAGTCTCGGCATCGACCCGCTGCTCGTGGTGGCGCCCGCGCTGGCGCTGCTCGCCGGCACCGTCCTCACGCTGCGGCTGCTGCCGCCGGTGGCGCGGCTCGCGGAGCGCGGCGCCGCCCGCGGCCGGGGTCTGTCGACGGCGCTCGCGGGCTGGCAGTTCAGCCGCCGCCCGATGCGCGGCGCGGGCCCGGTGCTGCTCCTCGTCCTCGCTTCGGCGATGGGCATGCTCGCGGTCGGCCAGGGCGCCTCGTGGGACCGCTCGCAGCGGGACCAGGCGGACTTCCGGGCGGGCGCGTCGGTGCGGGTGCAGGGCACGGAGCCCGGCATGGCGCAGGCGGCGGCGTATCCGGCGGTGCCGGGCGTCGAGGACGCGGCGCCCGCGCGGCGCGTCGAGGTCCCGCTGCAGAGCGGCCGGACCAGCACCGCGCTGGCCCTGGACACGGCCCGCGTCCACGACGGGATGCTGATGCGCGACGACCTCTCCGGCTCGACGCCGGGGAAGGTGCTCGGCGCGGTGCGTCCGGCGCGCTCCGCCGACCCCGGGGCGCCGGTGCCGAAGGACGCGGCGAGCCTCTCGTTCGCGCTGCGCGCGAAGACCGTCTCCGGTGGGAAGGGCGCGCCGCCCGGCGAGACGACGGCGGTCGCGGCCACGGTCGTGGACCGCTTCGGCCTGCCGTACCGCCTCACGCTCGGCAAGCTCCCGGTCGACGGCCGCGAGCACCGGCTCGACACCGGTCTGGGCCGGGCCGCGTACCCGCTGCGCCTGACGGGCCTGGAGTTCGTGACGGAGCAGCACCTCGGCGAGAACGCCTCGCAGCGGGTCACCCTGCGGTCCGTGCGGGCCCGCACGGCGGCGGGGGCCGAGGAGCCGCTCGACCTGTCCGCCGCGCGCTGGCGCACTCAGCTGCCGGACCCCGAGGGCACGACGGGCGGGGACGACCCGGCCTCCGCGGGGGACGCCCCGGCGACCGCGCCGCGCGTGGAGCGGGCCGGCTCCGGTCTCGCGTTCACGTACGACACCGGGTTCGTCTCCGCCGAGGACGCCGGATGGTTCGTGGCGACGCCGAGCACGACGGTGCGGCTCACGGTGCGCCGGCAGGTGGCGCTCACCGTCCCGGCGGTGGCCACCGACCGGTTCCTGGCCTCGGCCGACCTGAAGAAGGGCGACACGATGGACCTGCCGGTGCCCACCGGCACCGTACGGATCCGGATCGCCGGATCGGTCCGTGCCCTGCCGACGACCGGCGCCGCCGACCCCGAGCGCGACGGCGGAGCCGTCCTCCTCGACCTGCACGCGGCGAACCGCGCCCTCACCGAGCTCGGGTACCCGGCGCTCGACCCCGACGAGTGGTGGCTGACCACGAAGCCTGGCGATGACGCGCGCGCCGCCGCGGCCGCGCGGGATCTGCCCGGCGTCGACGCCTCGCAGGTGACCGCGCGCGCCGAGCTGGTGGACGCGCTGCGCGACGACCCGCTGGGCGCGGGCCCGCAGTCCGCCCTGTCGGCCGCGGCCCTGGTCGCGGCCGCGCTCGCGGCGGTCGGCTTCGCGGTCAACACGGTGGGCTCGCTGCGCGAACGCGGCGACGAGTTCGCGGTCCTCACCGCGCTCGGCGCGTCCCGCCGCCGCCTGACCCGGCTCGTCGCCGCCGAGCAGGGCGTGCTCGTCACGATCGGACTGCTCGTGGGCGCGGCGCTCGGCGCGTTCCTGACCCGGGCCGTGGTGCCGCTGATCGTGCTGACCGGGGACGCGTCCCGGCCCGTGCCCGAGGTGCTGATCCAGCTTCCGCCGTCACAGGTGGCGTTGCTGCTCGGCGGCGTCGCCCTGACCCCCGTACTGATCATCGCGGCGCTCGCGCTGCGCCGGCCGCCGCAGCTCGCGTCCGTGCTGCGCACGCAGGGAGGCGAGTGACATGGCGGCTCCCACCGCCCCTTGGGTGCGCACCCGGCTGCGCACCGCGCCCGGTGCGGCCGCCGCGCTCGGCGTGCTCGTGCTGCTCGCCGCGTTCCTCGCCGCCGCGTTCCCGCGCGCCGTCGCGGGCTACGAGGACGACGGACTGCGCCGCACCGTCGCCGAACTCCCGCCGCACCGCGCCGTGCTGGCCGTCACGACCGCCGAGCCCGGCATCGGCCGGCCCGACTCCGAGCGGGCGCAGCTGCTGCGCGAGGACGTCGTCCGCGACGCGTTCCGCACGGTCCACGGCCTGCTGCCCGCACCGTTCGAGGTCGACGCGCACGCCTCCTCGTACGGGGTGCGCTCGACGAACGCGCTCGCCGCAGACGAGACGTGGCTGCCCCGGCCCGACCGGCGGCCCGCCCGCTTCCAGCTCTACGCGCAGGGCGCCCTCGCCGGCCACGCCACCGAGGTGACGGGCCGGCTGCCGCGCAAGGTCGCGGCCGCCTCGGAGGTGGAGGCCGCCGTGACCGGGCCGGTCGCCGAGCGGATGCGGCTCAAGCCGGGCTCGGTGCTGCACCTCCCCGCGGGCGGTGAGAAGCGGATCACCGTACGGATCACGGGCGTCGTCACGCCCGACGACCCGGCGGGCGGCTACTGGGGCATCGACACCCTGCTGCGCACGCCCGAGCTCAAGCACGAGGACCCCCGCGACCCCGAGTCGCCCCGCTACTGGCTGGCCGGCCTGATCCTGCCGCCGGACGCGGCGCCCGTCCTGCTGCAGACGGACGGCAAGCCCGAGCAGTACCTCCAGTACCTGCCCGACGGCTCGGACCTGACCGCCTCCGACCTGCCCCGGCTGCGCGGCATGCTCGCGAACATGACGGCGGGGCAGGGCCTGTTGAAGGCGCGCGAGGCGACGAACGCGCCCTACACGTTCATCGCGTCCGGCCTCGGCGACGCCCTCACCTCCTACGAGCGGCTGCGCTCCGGGATCTCCCCCGTCGTGTCGGTCGCCGCCTACGGGACGGCGACCGTCGCCTGCATCGTGCTGCTGATGGCGGGCGGCCTCGGCGCGGACCGGCGCCGGGGCGAGTTCGCGCTGCTGCGCTCGCGCGGCGCCTCCCTGAAGGGGATCGCGGGACGGCTCGGCGCGGAGAGCGCCGTGGTGGCGGTGCCCGCCGCGGCCCTCGGCTGCTTCCTCGCCGTCCGCACGACGGACCACGGCACGCTGCCGCCCGCCGTGCTGGGAGCGGCGGCCGTCGCGGTGCTCGCGTGCGCGGCGCTGCCCGTGCGGGCCCTGTTCGCGCACCGCACGGTGCGGATGCAGGCCGAGCGCGACGACGTGGCCACCGCCCGCCCCTCGGCCCGCCGCACGGTCGCCGAACTGACCGTCCTCGTCCTCGCGATCGGCGCGATCGTGGCGCTGCGCCGGCGCGGCACGGGCGAGGGCGACAGCCTGGTCGCGCTCGCCCCGGTCCTCGTGGGGGTCGTCGCCGCGTTCCTCCTGGTCCGGCTCTACCCGCTGCCGCTGCGCCGGCTGACGGGCCCGATGTCCCGGCTGCGCGGAGCGGTCGGCTATCTGTCGCTGGCCCGCGCGGGCCGCGCGCAGGCGGGCGCGGGCACGGCGGTGCTGCCGCTGCTGGCCCTGCTGACGGCGCTGACCACGGCGGCGTTCGGCGGCAGCGTGCTCGCCGGGATCGACGCGGCCCGCAACCGGGCCGCCCTCCTGGCGACCGGCGCGGACGCCCGGGTCGCCCTGTCCCAGCCGCTGCCCGACGGCACCGCGGCCCGGGTGAAGGCGGTGCCCGGCGTCCGGGACGTCGCCCCGGTGGCGCTGCGCACCGACCTGCGCACCGGCACGGGCCGCCAGGTGAGCGTGGCGGCGGTGGACCGCGCCGCTTACGCCCGGCTGTCCCGGCACACGGGCCTGGGCGCGTTCCCGGTGGACGCTCTGGCGCCGGTGGCGGGCGGCAAGGGCCCGGTCCCGGCGCTCGCCTCGTCCTCCCTGGCCCGCCGCTTCCCGGACGGCCGCCTGACCCTCCAGGTCAACGGCCAGGAACTGCCCGTCCGCATCGCCGCCGTCCGTCCTACGACCCCTGCCCTCGCGGACGACGAACGCGACTTCCTCGTCATGGACGCCGCCGGGTTCGGCCGGGCGAGCGGCACGACCACCGACCCGAGCACCCTGCTGCTGACCGGCGACGCGATCGACGGCGACGCGCTGCGCAAGGCGGCGGGCAGCGGCGTCGTCGTCCAGACCCTCGCCGCCGAGCGCGCCCGCTACGTCGACTCGCCGCTGCAGTCCGGCGCGACCGACGTGTACGTGTCGGCCGTCGCGGCGGGCGCCGGGTTCGCCGTGCTGGCGCTGATGCTGTCGCTGGCCCGGGCCACCCCGGAACGGCTCGCGCTCCTGGCCCGGCTGCGCACCCTCGGCCTCACCCGCCGCCAGGGCCGCCGCCTGCTGATCCTGGAAGCCCTGCCGCAGGCGCTGCTCGCGGCGGCCGGCGGCACGCTCACCGGCTGGGCGGCGATCCGCCTGCTGGCCCCCGGACTCGACCTGTCGACGCTGGCCCTCGCCGACGCCAGGAGCGCCGCCGTCTCCCGGCTGACCACCGACCCGCTCTCCCTCGCCGTACCGGCCGTGTGCGTGCTCGGTGTCGCGGTCGGGGTGGCGGCGCTGCAGGCCTGGTGGGCGGGGCGGCGCGGCTCGGTGAAGGAGCTGCGGGCGGGTGAGTCCGCATGACACACGACTCGAACGAGCTGACGTCGACGAACGGGGAGGCCGTACAGCCATGACGACAGAGAGCACCACGACCGGCGCCGGCCCCACCCTCGCCGACCTGGAACAGCGGGCCACCGCCCACCGGGACCGGCCGGCCTTCGGCCACGACGCCCTGATCAGCTGCGACCGCCTGGTCCGTATCTTCACGACGGACGGCGTCGAGGTGCAGGCGCTCCAGGGCCTCGATCTCCTGGTCCGCGAGGGCGAGTTGATGGCCCTGGTCGGCGCCTCGGGCAGCGGCAAGTCGACCCTGATGAACATTCTGGCGGGCCTCGACGAGCCCACGGCGGGCGCCGCCAAGGTCGCCGGGTACGACCTGCTCACCATGACCGCGAAGGACCGCCTGCGCTACCGCCGCGAGGCCGTCGGCTTCGTCTGGCAGCAGACCGCCCGCAACCTGCTCCCGTACCTCACGGCCAGTCAGAACGTGGCCCTGCCCATGCAGTTGCGCGGCCGCACCAGCCGCTCGAAGAAGGCGGCCCGCGCCGCCGAACTCCTCGACCTGCTGGGCGTCGCCGACTGCCGGAACCGCCGCCCGCAGCAGATGTCCGGCGGCCAGCAGCAGCGCGTGGCGATCGCGGTGGCCCTGGCCAACGAGCCGAAGGTCCTCCTCGCCGACGAGCCGACCGGTGAACTGGACTCGCACACGGGTGAGCAGATCTTCGCCGCGTTCCGCACGGCGAACGAGGAACTGGGCACGACCGTCGTCATCGTCACGCACGACCAGACGGTGGCGACGGAGGTGCGCCGCACCGTGGCCATCCGCGACGGCCGCACCTCGACGGAGGTGCTCCGCCACACCCAGGTCGACGCGACCACGGGCCAGGAGTCCCTGGTCTCCCGCGAGTACGCGATGCTGGACCGCGCGGGCCGCCTCCAACTCCCCGCCGAATACACGGAGTCCCTGGAAATGCGGGACCGCGTGATGCTGGAACTGGAGTCGGACCATATCCAGGTGTGGCCGGACGACCAGGAGCGGTAACCCGTATCGGGGAAATGCGACCCGAAGGGTCTGCATTTCAGGGGCGCGGGGCTGTACCGATCAGCGACTCCGTCGCGGGGCGCGAGAAGCCCCACCGGCCGGCACTCGCCGACGAGACGGGCGAAGCTACGGCGCGCGTGGCTCGCGCCTCAGACGGGACTGACGGACAACCCGCCGAGCCCGGCCGACACCCGCCGATAGACAACCGCCCCATACGCCGTACGCAGCCGAACCCACGCCCCGGCAACGAGCAGATCAACGGCTTCCCCGCGCAGAAATCCCAGGGAAACAGCCGCATGAGCCACCCGGACGGGAACCCCGCTGCCCCCGATCTCCCGGGACCAGATCTCCCGCCCGACCCGATCGAGCTCACTCCGGGTCCGCGCCTCGGGCTCCAGCCCCTCGATCCGCTCCCGGAACTCGACGACCGCGGCCCGCACGAGCCCCCGCAGGGCCTCCCCACCGGGAAAGTCCTCGACGACCCGCCACCCTCCGCGAGGAGGAAGCACCCCCGCCCACGGCGGCCCGGTCACCGCGGCCGGAACGGCGACCGTCCCGGCCGCCTCGTCCACGGACTCCAGGAGCTCCCCCGCGGACACGGTGACGTCGAGCGCGTCCTCGACCCCGTTCTCGTACGGCTTGAGCAGCCGCACGGCCCGGACGGCCAGCACCTCGAACGAGGGCGGCCGGCCGAAAACGGCGAGCGCCTGCCCGCCGGCCTGCGCCTGCAGCCGTACCGCGGCCGCCTTGTCGTAGTGCAGCAGCCGGCCGAGGAAGGCGGCGAGATCCGCCGCCTCCCCGGCGTCGGCGAAGTGCAGCACGGGCGCTGCGGTCCCGCTCATGCGGCGAGCGCCTCCGCACGGTCCACGTCGTCGTCCCGGTACTCCTCGAGGAACTCGCGCTCCTCGGCGGTGATCCGGCGCGGCCGCTGCGCCTCGAAGTCGAACGGCACGATGACCGTCGCGGCCCGGACGTACACCTGGTCCGGGTCCTTGACCTCGTAGGCGAGCGTGAACGACGCGGCCTTTATCTCGGTGACCCACAGCTCGATGCTGACCGGGGTGTGCCGGTGCACGAGCTGCCGCTTGTAGTCGATCTCATGGCGCGCCACGACAGACCCCTGCTGGAAGTCCTTGTCCGGGCGGAACAGGAAATCGATGCGCGCCTCCTCCAGGTACCGGAGGAACACGACGTTGTTGACGTGTCCGTACGCATCCATGTCCGCCCAGCGCAGGGGGCAGGCGTATACGTGGCGAGCCATCAGCCGCGGGTCAGCTTCTTGTAGGTGGCGCGGTGCGGGCGGGCCGCGTCGGCACCGAGCCGCTCGATCTTGTTCTTCTCGTACGACTCGAAGTTGCCCTCGAACCAGAACCACTTGGACTCGCCCTCGTAGGCGAGGATGTGCGTGGCCACTCGGTCCAGGAACCACCGGTCGTGGGAGACCACGACAGCGCAGCCCGGGAACTCGAGCAGCGCGTTCTCGAGGCTGCTCAGGGTCTCGACGTCGAGGTCGTTCGTCGGCTCGTCGAGGAGCAGCAGGTTGCCGCCCTGCTTGAGGGTCAGCGCGAGGTTGAGGCGGTTGCGCTCACCACCGGAGAGCACACCGGCCGGCTTCTGCTGGTCCGGGCCCTTGAAGCCGAAGGCGGACACGTAGGCCCGCGACGGCATCTCGACCTGGCCGACGTTGATGTAGTCCAGCTCGTCGCTGACGACGGCCCAAAGGGTCTTCTTCGGGTCGATGTTGGCGCGGTTCTGGTCGACGTACGAGATCTTGACGGTCTCGCCGACCTTGATCGAACCGGAGTCCGGCGTCTCGAGACCCTGGATCATCTTGAAGAGGGTCGTCTTGCCGGCACCGTTCGGGCCGATGACGCCGACGATGCCGTTGCGCGGGAGCGTGAAGCTGAGGTCGTCGACCAGGACCTTCTCGCCGAAGGCCTTGTTGAGGTTGTTGACCTCGACGACGACGCTGCCCAGACGCGGGCCCGGCGGGATCTGGATCTCCTCGAAGTCCAGCTTCCGGGTCTTCTCGGCCTCGGCGGCCATCTCCTCGTAGCGGGCCAGACGCGCCTTGGACTTGGCCTGACGCCCCTTGGCGTTCGACCGCACCCACTCGAGCTCTTCCTTGAGGCGCTTCTGGCGCTTCTCGTCCTTCTTGCCCTCGACCTTGAGCCGCTCGGACTTCTTGGTCAGGTAGGTCGAGTAGTTGCCCTCGTAGGGAATGGCGCGACCGCGGTCGAGCTCGAGGATCCACTCGGCGACGTTGTCGAGGAAGTACCGGTCGTGAGTGATCGCGACCACGGTGCCCTTGTACTGGGCCAGGTGCTGCTCCAGCCAGTTCACGGACTCGGCGTCGAGGTGGTTGGTGGGCTCGTCGAGGAGCAGCAGGTCGGGCGCCTCGATGAGCAGCCGGCACAGGGCGACGCGGCGCTTCTCACCACCGGAGAGGTTGGTGACGGGCCAGTCGCCGGGCGGGCAGCCCAGGGCGTCCATGGCCTGCTCCAGCTGACCGTCGAGGTCCCACGCGTTGGCGTGGTCGAGGTCCTCCTGGAGCTTGCCCATCTCCTCCATGAGCTCGTCGCTGTAGTCGGTCGCCATGAGCTCGGCGACCTCGTTGAAGCGCTTGAGCTTGTCCATGATCTCGCGGGCGCCGTCCTGGACGTTCTCCAGCACGGTCTTCGAGTCGTCGAGCTCCGGCTCCTGCATGAGGATGCCGACGCTGTAGCCCGGCGACAGGAACGCGTCACCGTTCGACGGCTGCTCGAGCCCCGCCATGATCTTCAGGACCGTCGACTTACCGGCACCGTTCGGGCCGACGACACCGATCTTCGCTCCGGGAAGGAAGTTCAGGGTGACGTCATCGAGGATCACCTTGTCGCCGTGCGCCTTGCGCGTCTTGCGCATGGTGTAGATGAACTCAGCCAAGAGAAACCGTCCGGCAGTCGAAGTACGGGTCCGCGTCAAGCGGCTCCACCGCGTGAGGGCAGATACACCCCATCTTGCCGCATGGCCAGCACTGGGCGGAAACCCGTATCGGAGCGGGGGCCTGAACTGGGCTTTTTCCACACACCCCTGCGTTGCCGGGGCATCACTGTCGGCGACCACGCGCGTCCCCTGTCGTGCGGCCGTGACCCACTCCACCGAACGTCGCTCCCTGCCCGTGCGGCGCCCCTTTCTCTTTCTCGATGTCGACGGGCCGCTGATCCCCTTCGGGGTCGCGGCCGGGTCCGTCGATCCCTTGGAGCGGCTCGATCCCGGGGTGGGGGCGCGGCTGCTGGGGCTGGGGTGCCGGATGGTGTGGGCCACGACGTGGATGGGGGAGGCCGACGAGATCGTCGGGCCGCGCGTCGGGCTGCCGCCGCTGCCGGTGCTGGGCGGGTCGGGCGGCGACGGTGAGGGGTCTCCGGGCCCGCGGGGGCTGCACTGGAAGGTGCCGTTGATCGTCGAGTGGGCGGGCTCGGAGCCGTTCGTCTGGGTCGATGACGAGATCGGCGCCGTGGACCGCGACTGGGTCGCCGCCGCGCACCCCGGGCCGTTCCTGCTGCACCGCGTGGATCCGGCCCGGGGACTGACCGACGCCGATTTCGCCGCGCTGCACGCGTGGCTGCGCGGCGTCGCCTGGCCTCCGGCCGGATGAGATGCCGCTGCCCGCCACCGTGATCGGGACGGGGCGGGCAGTGGTGGCGGGTGGACCGGAGCGTTCGGGATCAGTCGTTCTGCTGGTCCGGGGTCTTCTTGCGGCGGGAGAGGAACAGGGCGCCGCCGCCGACGACCACGAGGGCGATCGCCGCGCCCGCGATGATCGGGGTCGCGTTCGAGCTGCCGGTCTCGGCGAGGTCCTGGCCGGGGGTGCCGGTGCCGCCGACGGACGCGGGGCTCGGGCGGGTCGTCGCCTGGGGGCGCAGGCCGCCGTCGTCGGAGGTGACGGCCAGGGCCGCCGACGCGGTGCGGCAGTCCAGGACGCCGCGCAGGCGCTTGGTGAAGCCGTGCGGGCCCCGGATCGTGAAGTCGTACGCCTGGTCCTCCTGCAGCGGGACGGTCACCGTCTGCGTGGACTCGGCGGGGATGGAGTACTCGGTGTCCATCAGGGTGAAGGTGAAGGGCGCGTCCCCCTTGTTCACCGCGGTGATGTCCACGCCGCCCTTCGCGCAGTTCTCACGGGCCGACAGCGCGGGCACGGGCCCCTTGGCGGCCCAGGTCGCGGTCGCGGTCGCGGAGACCGCGGACTCGCTGGAGCCCGCGAGGATCTGGGTCTGGCTGCGGCTGTCGGAGGTGAAGGCGCGGCCGACGGGCACGGTCGTCGAACCCTGCACGGTCAGCGCGGCCGAGCCGGCGGCGGCTTCCTCGGGCACATCGAAGTAGATCTTGCTGCCGTTGGAGGCGGAGACGACGGGCTCGCCCTTGGCGTCGACGAGCCTCACGCCGCCGGACGCCGCCTCGGCGGGCGGGGTGACGGTGAGCGCGTCCGCGTTCGTCCGCACGGTGACCGGGCCGAGCCGCTCCCCCGGGTGCCCCGACACGGCGGAGGGCACGAGGCTCAGCGAGGCGCTCGGCTCGGTGAGGTCGCGGGCGCTGCGCTGCAGGTAGTCCGCGAGCTTCTCGGCGGCGGGGCTCTCCGCGTCGACGTCGGCCCCGTCCGAGTACCGCCAGATCGCGACCTGGGTGCCGGTCGCGGCGTCCTGCTCGGTGAGGCTCCCGGCGCCGGCCTTGCGGGCGAGCGCGGCCAGGTCGTTCACCTGCGGGTAGGAGTTCTGCAGGATCCAGCGGATGCGGCCCGCGTCCTTGTTCTGGCTCAGAGACGTGCCGCTCCAGGGAGTCTCCTGGTACTTGGCGTCGGTCTGCGTCGGGTTGTGCAGGTCGATGCAGTACGTCTGCAGCGTGCCGCCGCCGTCGACGGTCATCCGGAACAGTCCGGCGGGGATCTTCTCGTCGTGCCCGCTGTCGTGCAGCACGGCCGTGCCGTAGGTCTCGAGGCCTCCCAGGGTGGCGCCGGCGCCACCCTCCTGCTGGGTGCCGTCATCGGCCTGGGCCGCTCCGGCGCCGGTTATCGCCCCGGCGGCCAGGAGGCCGGACACGGCGACCGCCGCGGCGGCCCGGGCACAGGCCCGCCCGCGCCACGAGGCCCGCACGGCCCGCGAGAACACAGAAAACACGTAATCCCCTTCAGGCGGAACGCGTCGACACATGGGGGGTGGTGTCCCGCCGGCAGATCGAGGTCACTTCGTCGCCAACCACAGTGACCCGGGCGACATCTGAGGCTTCGTGAACCCGCTGAGCCGCCTCGATTCGCTCGAGCCACGCCCGGCATCCTAGGTAAGCGGCTGTTCACGATCCCCGCAGCGGCCGCCCGGCAACCGATCCGACTCGCAATCGTTATCGCCGACACGCGCCCTGAGCTGGACTTGTCGACAAATCACCGGCACGCAAGGCGCGATAGGCCGCACATCGGGCATCCGGAGTGCCCACATCCGGAAACCCCACCTCAGCGGCTCACACCATGGGTCCACCCCGCGACCGAACACCCCGGCCGACCGCACCATGGGTCCCCCG
Source organism: Streptomyces xanthii (assembly GCF_014621695.1). Taxonomy (GTDB): domain Bacteria; phylum Actinomycetota; class Actinomycetes; order Streptomycetales; family Streptomycetaceae; genus Streptomyces; species Streptomyces xanthii. The sequence goes on along the minus strand of NZ_CP061281.1, from coordinate 5,128,756 downwards.
CGGCCGAACGCCTCAGCCGACCGGCTCCGGCTGAGGCTCCGGCTCGATCTCGAACGACGGTTCGTCCCGGGCCTGTTGACCCTCCGTCGCGGTGGCCGCCTTGCGGGCCGTCGCCCGGCGGAAGGCGGCCGTGCCCCGCGACAGGTCGTGCCCGACGGCCGTCGCCTGGATGTCGGCCGACGTCCAGTGCTGGCCGCCCCGCTCCTCGTCACGCACCTTCAACCGGCCCTGCACGATGACCGGTTCACCGACCGACACCGACCCCTGCACGTTCGCCCCCAGATTCCCCCAGGCCCACACCGTGAAGAAGTTCGTGTGGCTGTCCACCCACGCCCCTTGCCCCGCGTCGAAACGGCGCGCCGTCACCGCGAGCCGGAACCGGGCCACCGGCCCCGTCGGCAGCTCCCGGAACACCGGCGTCGTCGCCACGTTCCCCACGACCGTCAGCAGCGTCTCGTTCATGTCCGCTCCCCTCCCGCGCCGGCCCCTGCCCGGACGCGTGATCGCGGCCCGAGCCCTTCCCGGACCGCGATCCCCAGACTGCTCCCGCCCCCGCTCCCCCGCTCCGGCCTGTGACCTACCGGCCGGTTGTGGAAAACCCCGTCACCCGTACGTACTGCTCCCTGACCTCGCGGTAGCGCAGCAGCTCCGCCGCGACGGGGTCAAGGACCCGGGCCCGGCCGCACGCCGCCGCCGCGTCGCGCAGCCGCCGCTCCGCCTCCTGCCCGTACCGCCGCGCCGGACCCTTCGCCGCGGCCCGGCAGGCCCATTCGACGCACGGCCCGCCCACGATCCCGGTCAGCATCATCAGCACCGGCACGCCCAGGTTCGGCGAGACGGCACCCACGATCTGCGCCACCAGCCAGAGCCCGCCGAGCAGTTGGAGCAGCGTCATACCGACCTGGACGAGCACGGCGAACGGCCACCACTTGGGACGCGGCGGACGCGCCCCCGGCGTGTACGCGGCGCGCTGCCTGCGCGAGCCGCCCTGGGGCGAGGCGGCCGAAGCCGCCAGCTCGTCCAGTGCCTCCGGGAGGTCCTCGGCGCCGCGCGCGGCGGCGTCCCGTACGGACTGTGCCCAGCTGGCGGGCAGGCCCGTGGCGGCGGCGTCGCCGACCTCCCGTACGGCGTGCTCGACGCGCTGGCGCGCCGTGATCTCGTCGTCGGCCGGGGCCGAGGGCGCCGGGATCGCCGAGGCGAGGGAGCGCCGGGCGTCGTACCAGCGCCACAGCCGCAGCCACGGGGTGCCGCAGGCGCGGTTGGCGCCGCGGGCCCAGGCCCGTTCGGCGGCCTGTCCCGCGGCAGCGGCGCCGACGGCCTCGGCGAGCCGGTCGGTGAACTCCTCCCGGGCCAACTCGCTCAGCCCGACCTGCCGGCCCGCCGCGTACAGCGGCCGCAGCCGGTCGGCGGTCGCGTCGATGTCGGCGGCGATGCGGCGCTCGGCGGCCCGCCGGGTCGCGGTGAACTGGTCGAGGGCGTCGCGCAGTTCGCCCACGCCCTCGCCGGTGAGGGCGGACAGCGGCAGCACGGTGGCGCCGGGCTCGCCGTACTCGCCGAGCGCGATGCCGTCCTCGTCGAGGAGGCGGCGCAGGTCGTCGAGGACCTGCTCGGCGGCCTCGTCGGGCAGCCGGTCGACCTGGTTGAGCACCACGAACATCACCTCGGCGTGCCCCGCCATGGGGCGCAGATAGCGCTCGTGGAGCATCGCGTCGGCGTACTTCTCAGGGTCGACGACCCAGATCACGGCGTCGACGAGATCGAGGACCCGGTCGACGGTGTGCTGGTGCTCGGGCGCGGCCGAGTCGTGGTCGGGCAGGTCGACGAGGACGAGCCCGTCGAGGGAACCGGGTGCGCCCTGCTGGATCGGGCGGCGGCGGGAGCGGCCCGGGATGCCGAGGCGGTCGAGGAGGGCGGCGGCTCCGTCGGTCCAGCTGCACGCGATCGGCGCGGAGGTGGTGGGGCGGCGCAGGCCGGTCTCGGAGAGGGGGACGCCGGCGAGGGCGTTGAACAGGGTCGACTTGCCGCTGCCGGTCGCTCCGGCGACGGCGACGACGGTGTGCCGGGAGGACAGCCGGCGCCGGGCCGCGGCCTCGTCGAGGACCCGGCCCGCCTCGGTGAGGGTTCCGGCGTCGAGCCGCGCGCGGGACAGGCCGACGAGCTCGCGCAGGGCCTCCAGGCGGGCGCTGAGCGGGTCCGTCGTGTCCGGGGCGTGTGCCGGGGACGGGGACGTGGTCAGGGCGTCGGCCGGGCGGCCCTCGGCGCGCCGGGCGATGAGCCCGTCGTCCCAGGGCCCGGCCTTCTCGCCCCGCTCGCCCCGCGCGGCCTTCCTTCCCGTCTTCCCGGCGCTCCTGAGGTTCCCGCCGTGCTCGGTGTACTCGGCGTGCTCAGCGCGCCCGGCCTTCTCCGCCTTCGCGGCCCTCTCAGTCCTCTCGGCCTTCGCGGCCTTCTCGGCCTTCTCGGTCGTATCCGTGACGGTGGTCACCGCCCTCACCTCTCCTTCTGCAGCAGCGACAGGGCCGCGATGAGTTCGGCCTGGGGCTCGGGGCCGACGCCGAGTGCGTCCATGGGGGCGAGCCGGCGCTCGCGTTCGGTGCCGAGCACGCTGTCGACGTACTCCGTGAGCAGGCGGCCGCCGCGGTCGCGCAGGCGCAGGGCGCCCTGGGCGCCGATGCGTTCGGCGAGGTGCTCGCCCGCGGCCTTGGCGCGGCGGCCGCCGAGCAGGGCGGTGGCGACGAGCGCGGCGACGGCCTCCGGGTCCGGCGGCGTGCCCCCGGTCAGCTCGGCGACGCCGCGCACCTGCTCCTCCGCGTACTCCTCCAGGACGCGCCGCCAGCGGCGTACGGCCAGCCCGATACGGTGCTCGGCGCTCTCCAGCCCCCGGTCGCGCCCGGTGAGTTCGGGCGCGTCGCCGCCCGGTTCGCGGCGCCAGGCCGCGTCCACGCGCGCGTCCGCCGCGGTGACGGCGCACAGCAGGAGCGAACCCAGGCTCTCCACGAGGGCGTCGAGCAGCTCACCCGCCGTACAGTCCAGCGGATAGCTGCGCCACCGCTTGAGCGCGTCCCCGGCGAGCACCGCGCCGTTCTGCAACCGCTCCTTCACGCGCGCGTGCTCGTCGTCGTACACCTCCTCGGCGGCGGTCGTGAGCCGTACGGTCGCGGAGTACTGGAGAGCGACGGCGGAGGCCAGTTCCGGCATCCGTACGCGCAGGGACTCCAGGACGCCGCGGGCGGTGCGGGCGAGGGCGATGCCGCGGGCGGCCGGGTCCTGGGCGCGGTGGGCGAGCCAGGCGCGCAGCGGGGCGACGGCGGTGGCCGGCAGCAGTCCGCCGTCGCGGGTCGACTCGGGCAGCTCGGGCACGGTGTACATCGGGACCTCGCCGAGCCCCGCCTTGGTGAGCAGGGCGCCGTACTGCTGCGACACCTCGGCGAGCACCTGGTGCGGCACCCGGTCGAGGACGGTGACGAGGCTGGCGTTGTACTCCTTCGCGGTACGGAGCATGCGCCAGGGCACGGCGTCGGCGTAGCGGGCGGCGGTGGTCACCATGACCCACACGTCGGCCGCGCTGATCAGGCGGGCGGCGAGCACGCGGTTCTCGGCGATCAGGGAGTCGACGTCGGGGGCGTCGAGGAGGGCGAGGCCGCGCGGCACGGTGCCGGCGGTCTCCACGCGCAGGGCGCGTTCGCCGTCCTCCATGAGCGGCACGAGCGCGTCGTCGTCCGGCTCCCTCTCCGCGCCGTCGCCCTCGCCCTCGGTCTGGCGGGGCATCCACACGCGTGTCAGGTCAGGCAGGACCCTCATCCCGGAGAACCAGTGGTGGTCGTCCGGATGGCAGACCAGCACCGGGGTACGGGTCGTCGGGCGCAACACGCCCGCCTCGCTCACCACCCGTCCCACGAGCGAGTTCACGAGGGTCGACTTGCCCGAGCCCGTGGATCCGCCGATCACGGCGAGCAGCGGGGCTTCAGGCGCCCGCAGGCGGGGCACGAGATAGTCGTCGAGCTGGGCGAGCAACTCACCGCGGTTGGCACGCGCGCGTGGCGCCCCCGGCAGGGGGAGCGGGAAACGCGCGGCGGCGACACGGTCGCGCAGCACGGTGAGAGCGTCGAGCAGCTGAGGCCGTACGTCCAAGGTCACCACATGCGAAGAATGCCCAATTTTGGTGGCTTTCTGAAGCATATGACCCCGTCTGCGCGCCGATAAGTCGTGCGATACGACACAGGAAGCGCACAGCGGGCACCGAGGGACAAGTGGGGGCGCAGGCATAACGAGTGCACAACACCCGTGACGCGAGGCACCAAAAGCACTGCAGGATTCGTACCCATCTGCGATTATCAGGTCCGCTTCACCGAACCTCCACATCGAGCCACAGCGACGAAACGGAGGCGAAGCAACAGGGACAGGGACCCGGGAGCTCTATCCTTGTCCCCGGCAAGGTCACGGATCTCCCCCACATCCGTCCGTCCGAGCCACCGGCCACACACCGGCCCCCGTAGCTCAGTGGATAGAGCAGGCGCCTTCTAAGCGCTTGGCCGCAGGTTCGAGTCCTGCCGGGGGCGCCTCTCGCCAGCCCTACTTCGGTGGGGCCTTTCTGTTTGCGCGGCCATGAGGTCCTCGGCGGTCCGCTCCGCCGGGCGTCGGTCCCGCGACCGCCCCGCGTAGGTTGCAGCGCATGACCGCCTCGCCCGAGCACGTTCAGAGCCGAGAAGACCTTGCCCGCTTCGTGCGCTCCCTCCATCGCCGTCACGCCGAGCACGAGAGCACGTGGGAGAACCCGGATCTTCCGAGCTTCCTGGGCGCGCTGTCGGCCTGGATCGACGACGCGGACGGCTGGTACCGCAACGCCGGGCGCGAGATGCCGACGGACGGTGACTGGCGGTTCTTCGCGCAGGCCCTCGAGGCCGCGACCGTCTACGAGTGAGGCGTGAACTTCCGCCCGTTCGAAGTAACTTGGCGTCGCCTGACACGATGTGATCATGACGACCACGCAGGACATACAGGCGCGCGGTGAGGCTCTGGTCGGCGCTGCGGTTTCCGGGGATGCTCAGGGAGCTCGGCGGGGGACCGACTTCTTCGTGCTCAATTCGTACGTGGACGAGGGCATCCCGTACTGGGAGCGGGCCGTGGCGGCCGGGGACGCCTTCTCTCACTACACGCTGGCCCGCTACCGGAAGATCCGAGGTGACCGGGCGGGGGCCGACGCGCTGTACCGGGCCGTCGCCGAGCGGCACGCGCCGAGCGCGTACGGGCTCGGGGTGCTGCTGCGGGAGAACGGGGATCCCGAGGCCGTCGAGTGGTTCCGGCGCGGGTGGGAGGACGGGCGGCATCTCGACTGCAAGATCGAGCTCGGCAAGCTGCTCGCGGCCGAGGGGAAGCTCGACGAGGCGTCGAAGTTCCTGATGAGCGACATCGAACTCGGCGACATCGCGGTCTTCCGCTGGTCGCAGCTGTTCGACTCGATCCGCGCGGACTTCGACCGCGTCGCGGCGGATCTCGACGCCGCCGAGGCCGAGGGGGACGAGGAGGCCGCGGTCGAGGCGCTGCGTCCGCTCTTCGATCTCGAGAAGCATTTCCGCACCTACCCGGGCCTGACCGTCGAAGCCGCCGCCCTGTACCGGCGGGCGTCCGCGCTCTCCGCGTCCGCCCGGGTGGATCACGCCGTGTTCCTGACGGAGACGGGCGGCGACGCCGCCTGGCCCGAGGCGCTGGGCCTGCTGCACGGCGCGCACGAAGCGGGATACCAGGGGGCCTCGTACGCGCTCGGGGTCCTGCACGAGCAGCGCGGCGATCTCGTCGAGGCCGAACGCTGGTACGAGGTCGCGACCGGGTACGACCACAAGGCGGCGCAGTGGAACCTCGCCCTCTTGTGCAAGCGGCAGCGGCGCTACGAGGAAGCCGAGCGCTGGTTCCGTGCGGTCGGTGAGGAGGACGAGGACGTCGTCGAGCAGCTCGCGCGGATCGCCGCGATCCGCGGGGGCGAGACCGCCGCCCCCGGCAAGGACCTGGACCGGCTGCCCGGGCTGCGCGAGCGGGCCGAGGCCGGTGACGTCCAGGCCGGGTTCGCCTACGCGCAGATCGTCCGCGACTGGGGCGGCGCGGACGCGGCCCAGCTGTTCCGGCTGATCGAACCCGCCGCGCTGGCCGGGGACCCGGAGGCGGCGCACGACCTCGCCGAGGTCTATGACAAGCGGCGCGAGCCCGTGCTGCGCGATCAGTGGTACCGAACGGCCGCCGAGGCGGGGCACCACGACGCCTGCCACCACATGGGCTGGCTCTCCGAGTACCACCGGGACTATCGGGAGGCGGAGCGCTGGTACGTGCGCGCCGCCGAGGACGGGTCCGGGCTCAACAGCATGCTCGCGGGCAAGCTGAAGGCCCAGCGCGGCGCCCACGCCGAGGCCGAGCCCTTCCTGCGTATGGCCTGGGAGCAGGACGGCGACGCCGCGTACCGCTGGGAGGCCGCCGGGTACTACGGGCTGGCGCTGCACCGGCTGGGCCGGCTCGCGGAGGCTGTCGAACCGCTGGAGGCCGCCGCCGAGCACTGGGACGAGGTGCGGGCCCGCTACAGCCCCGACGACTTGGACGTCCTCTCCCGGATGGTCAGGCCGGACGAGGAACTGGTCGCGGTGAAGGAGAAGTTGGCTGCTTGACCCGCCTCGGCGGTCGTCGGCCGCTACCGTGCGGGCATGATCCTCCCCAAGGTGAGAGACCCCCGGTTCATCACGATCCGACGCGGCGGGACGCTCACCGACGACGATCACCACCTGCTGGCCCTGTGGGCCGCCGACTGCGCCGAGCACGTCCTGCCCTTGTTCGAGGCGGAGCGGCCCGACGATCCGCGGCCTCGGGAGGCGATCGCATATGCGCGGGCCTGGGTGCGCGGCGAGTTCAAGATGATGGAGACGCGGGCGGCCGGCGGGCATGCGATGGGTGCGGCGCGCGATCTGAAGGGCGCCGCCCGGAACGCCGCGTACGCCGCCGGGCAGGCCGCCGTCGTCGCCCATGTCGCCGCGCACGAGCTCGGCGCGGCCGCGTACGCGATCAAGGCGGCCCGGGCCGCCGCGCCGAAGGACGAGGCGGATGCCGCGGGGCGGCGCGAGTGCCGGTGGCAGCGGGACCGCTTGCCGGACCCGATCCGCGCCCTCGTGCTCGACGACCAGCGGCTGCGGAACGACATCTGCTGGTCCGTCTTCGAGTGTTGAGGTCGGGGTCGGGGTGGGAGTCGGGGTGCTGATGGAGGCGGGGTGGGCTCGGCGAGTTCGTGGCCGCACCCCTCTCCCCGACCCTCGCCCTCGCCTTCGTACATGTTTTCCAAATGCCTCTCCGGAATCTGGTGTGGCTGGAAAGATCGCCCCGACTACGACAGCTCTATGACGGGGGATCAGATGGAGCAGCCCAAGCCGACCGCGCGTGCCGGATTCAACTGGTGGCTGCCGACCGTGTACGCCGCCGCCCTCGTGCTCACGAGCGCGGTGGGCAGCGGGCGGGCCACCGGCATCGTCGCCGCCGTGGGAGGCGTGCTGCTCGGTCTTTACTACGGGTTCGGCGCGCGACTGCTGGGGCGGCAGCGCGGCTGAGTCCTGGGCGCCCCCAGGCCGTCTCCGTCGGCGTCAGCTCCCGAAGAGGGTGCGGGCCGCCTCGGCCACCGCGTCGGGGCGTTCCTCGTGCGCGTAGTGGCCGACGTCCGGCAGCACCTCTATGCGGAGGTCGCTCGCGCGGGCCGTGCCCGGGGGTGTGAGGACGGACGGGGGCAGCATGAAGTCCCGTTCGCCGCCGAGGATCACGGTGGGCGTGGTGAGGCACAGCTTTCTGTAGCGGCCCAGGGCGAGGCGGGCGATGTCTCGCAGGGCGAAGGCACGGTGGAGGGCTTCGCCGGCGCGGGCCCGGCCGGGCTCGGCGCTGGAGCGGGTGTATTCGTCGAGCACGGCAGGTTCCCAGGTCGTCCGGTCCACCACGCCCTTGCGGAGGAGGTGGCGGGTGAAGGCGGGGCGCTTGTGGAGCAACCAGCGGCCCAGGAGCGGCTGTTCGAGCAGGGCCGTGTACCAGAAGCGCCAGGCCTGCGGCAGCAGTCTGCGGTGGCGGGGCCACGGATGCATCATGTTCAGCGCCAGGAAGCGCCTCACGCGCTGGGGTGCTCGCAGACACAGGTGGAAGCCCGCCCAGGCGCCCCAGTCGTGCCCGATGAGGTGGACCCGGTCGAGAGCGAGCGCGTCGAGCAGGGCGATGACGTCGGCAACGCGGGTGTCCGTGTCGTAGCCGGTGCGCGGCGCGTCGGAGCGGCCGAAGCCTCGCTGGTCCACGCAGATGAGGCGGTACTGGTCGCCGAGGAGTGGGGCCAGGCGGCGCCAGGCGCGTCCGTCCTGCGGGAACCCGTGCAGGAGGAGCACGGGCTCGCCCTGTCCGGTCTCGGTGATGTGCAGGCGCAGGCCGTCTCGTACGGTCACGTACCGGTGCCGCACGTCCTGCGGCTCTTCGGACTCGGCTGATCGCGGTCGGCTCTCGAAGGTCTCCATGGGGTCTCCCCGGGGTTCGCTTGTCTGGTCTCATGGAGGAAGGGGCAGGCGGACGCCGAAGCACTCCCTCGGATTCCGAGAAAATTTCTGCGTGCCAAGGATTTCTGCGCGAAAGGGGCATCGGCGATGAACGGTGGCGGCTGGCCCACGGCCGAGCTGGATCCGGTGCGCCGTCTGAAGGTCATCGCGGGCGCGTCCGGCCGGCCCGTCTACGCGGAGCGCCGCTTCGCGTTCCCCGTCGAACAGGTGTGGGCCGTCGCCTCCGACCTCGAGCACGAACTGCCTCTGCTCGTCTCCGGGTTGCGTTCCTTCGCCGTGACGCCGGTCGGCGAGCGCGAGGGTGCCGCAGGTGCCGCCGCCGGGGACCGTTTCGAAGGACGGGCGGTCAGCGCGCTGGGGCACCGGGAGCGGTTCGACATCGTGCTGCGGCCCGGCTGGTGCCTGATGCAGAGCGCGGTGCTCGGCAGCGGCATGGCGGCCAGGGCGGACGGCGACGACGGCTGTCTCTTCGCCTTCTACAGCAGCCTTCGGCTTCCCGGCGGGCAGCTCGCGGACCGGGTACGGGCCCCGTGGTCCGCGCGCCGCGCCGAACGGATGCTGGACCGGCTGGCCGCCCGGGTCTCCGCACGGTCAGCCCCAACCCGAACGGAATGATCTACGGGCCCGGAAGAGCCGGGACCTGACCGTCCCGACGGGCACCTCGAGCAGCTCCGCGACTTCCTGCTCCCCTAGCCCTTCCACGTGCCGCAGCACAAGGACCGCGCGGTGCTCTGGGGCGAGGCGCCGCAGCACGTCGGCGATGTCGGAGGCCAGTTCCGGATCCTCCTCGGTCGTCGCCGGCAGTTCGTCCCACTCCGCCCGCTCCACGGGAACGGTCTGGCGGCGCCGGCGTCGCTCGGCCCATCTGATCGCCTCCCGCACCGCGATCGCCCGCGCCCAGCCGAACAGCGCGGCGGGCTCCTTCAGCCGGCCGATCCCCCGGAACACCACGATCAGCGCCTCCTGCGTCGCGTCCGGCCCGTCCTGCAATGCGATCGGCCCACAGATCCGGCCCACGTACGGGGCGAGAACCCCGAGCAACTCGTCCATGGCCAGGGCATCGCCGCGCTGCGCACCCCGCACCAACTCCGCGACCGCCTCGGCCCCCGGACCGGGCCCGGCCCCAGGCCCTGGCCCCGCCTCACCCGTCCCGTCGAAAGGCATGGAGGTGACCCTAGTGCGGAGAGCGGGGGCCGGGTGGGGCTCGCCCTCGGCTGCCGAGTCGCGCGGGCGTCGCCCCGGGTCACAGCGGGCACAGCCCGGCGCCGCTCCCAGATGACTCCGACGCCCAATGGCACCTTCTGGCGTCACGTGGCACCCGTCGGCACCTTCCGGCACCACGTGGCACTCGTTGGCACCATCTGGCGTCACGTGGCACCAATGAGTGCCACCGGCAACGCCTCGCGTACCTGCGGGCGCCACGCCCGCTCGGCGACCTCTCCCTCCCCTCACATCTCCCGCCACCCTCCGACGCCCCTCACAGCGACGATCGTCCCGCCTCATCACGCCTCCCCCAATCCCTCAACTCCCAACTACCGCAAGGGCATCGCACCTGAATCGAGTCGATCCCCGACCCGCAGCAACGCCCCTCCGGCCCGGCCACCCCACTCACTCGAACCCCTCCCGCACCTCCAGACACCACGCGACACCAGATGGCACCACCGCGCGCCACCGTGGTGCCAAATTTCTCCGGACCGCTTGCGCATGGCACCACAGTGGTGCCACTATGACGTCATGGACCTGAAGCCGTACGTCGAGTCGCTCCAGCGGGAGCTCGCGGTGGCCGCCGAAGCCGGTGGCGACGAAGCCCGCGCCCTGGCCGAGCGCCTCACCGCCCCGCTCGAGTCGGCGACCCGCCTGACCCTGCTCAACGCTCTGTCCGCCGCGATGGACGAGATCACCGTCGAGCTCGCCCCGGGCTCGGTCGACGTACGGCTGCGCGGGCTCGACCCCGACTTCGTGGTGACGCCGCCGCCGAGCGACGCACCGCGCGCCGAGCCCCCGGCGGCGACCCTCGCCCCGCCGGCGCCCGCAGGCGTCGTCGAGACGGACGAGGGCGGCACGGCCCGGGTCAATCTGCGCCTGCCGGCCCACCTCAAGGCCCGCGCCGAAGAGGCCGCGAACCGCGAGGGGCTGTCGGTCAACGCCTGGCTCGTCCGCGCCGTGTCCGGCGCCCTCGACGCCGGTGGCGCCACCCCACGCCCCCAGGAGAAGAGCCGCTCCGTAGGACAGAGCTTCACCGGTTGGGTGCGCTGACCGGGCTCCGCGCCGAACACGTCACCTGACTGCACTGCACTGCACCTCACTCCACTTCCACCACCCCTCACCACGTCCCACCACGTCACGTCTCACCGGCAGGGACGCCCACCAGACCCAGAAGGACGGAACAGCCATGCCTTCTTTCGACACTCCGGAACCGATCTCCGTCACCGCTCACGTGGGCGCCGGCTCCATCCGGCTCACCGCGAGCGACCGCGCCGACACGGTCGTCGAGGTCCGCCCCGCCAGTCCGAAGCGGGACAAGGACATCAAGGCCGCCGAGCAGACCGAGGTCGCGTACGCGGGCGGCGTCCTGACCGTGCGGACCAGGGAGCGGCGCTTCATCGGCCCCAGCGGCGCCGTCGACGTGACGGTCGAACTGCCCGTCGGCTCCCGCGTGGACGTGACCGGCTCCTGGACCCAGGTACTCGGTGACGGCCGGCTCGGCGAGGTCCATGTGAAGACCTCCGGCGGCAACATCCGCCTCGAGGAGACCGGGCCGCTCCAGGTCAGCGCCGCCCACGGCGCGATCCACGTCACCCGCGTCGAGGGCGCCGCCGAGCTGTCCACCAGTTCCGGCAACGTGCGCGTCGGGGTGATCGACGGCTCCGCCGTGCTCAAGAACTCGCACGGCAACATCACCGTCGGCACCGTGACGGGCGAGCTCCGCGCGAGCGGTGCGCACGGCGAGGTCGACATCACCCGCGCCGAGGACTCCGTCACCGCCACCACGGCGTACGGCAGTCTGCGGCTCGGCGAAGTCGCCTCCGGGGTCGTCCAGTTGGACACCGGGTACGGCAGCATCGACGTAGGTGTCCGCGAGGGCACCGCCGCCTGGCTCGACGTCATCTCGGCACACGGGCAGGTGCACAACACCCTCGCCGACGCCGCCCCGCCCGCGGAGACGGAGGGCACCGTCAAGATCCACGCCCGCACCCGCGCGGGCAACATCGAAGTCCGCCGCGCCCGCCCCTGAGCCCCGCCACCGACTTCACCTTCACCACCACTCTCGCCTTCACCGCCACCTTCACTTTCACCTTCACCTCGGCTTCGGCCCCCACCGGGAGGGCTCCATGCCTTCATCTGTCATGCCCACATCCAAAACAGCGGTCTCGGCCTCGACCGCCCCCGCGATCTCCGCCGTTGGCCTGCGCAAGTCCTACGGCGACAAGACCGTCCTCGACGGCATCGATCTACGCATCCCTTCCGGCAGCGTCTTCGCCCTGCTCGGGCCGAACGGAGCCGGTAAGACCACCACCGTGGAGATCCTTTCCACGCTGGTCGGCGCGGACGGCGGCCACGCCCAGGTCGCGGGCCACGACATCGCCGCCGAACCCGACGCGGTACGCGCCGCCATCGGTGTCACCGGCCAGTTCGCCGCCCTCGACCACCTCCTCAGCGCCGAGGAGAACCTGCTGCTCATGGCCGACCTGCTGCGCCTCGGCCGACGCGAGGGCCGAGCCCGCACCCAGGCCCTCCTCGAACGGTTCGACATCGCGGACGTCGCCAAGAACCGCGCCGCGACCTTCTCCGGCGGCATGCGTCGCCGGCTCGACCTGGCGATGACCCTGGTCGGCGACCCCCAGGTGATCTTCCTGGACGAGCCGACGACCGGACTCGACCCGCGCAGTCGCCGCACCATGTGGGACACCGTGCGCGGGCTTGTCGCGAACGGCACCACCGTCTTCCTCACCACCCAGTACCTGGAGGAGGCCGACCAGTTGGCCGACCGGATCGCCGTGCTCGACGGCGGCCGGATCGTCGCCGAGGGCACCGCCGACGAACTCAAGGCGCAGATCCCCGGCAGCCACGTACGTCTACGCTTCGACGACCTCGCCGCCTACGAGCAGGCAGGCGCGGCCTTCCCTAGCGCGGCCCGTGACGACGAGAACCTCGCCCTGCGGCTCGCGGGCGGCGGTGACCTCGACGCGCTGCGCACCCTCTTCGACCGGCTCGACGCCGCCGGCGTCCGCACCGCCGACTTCTCCGTGCACACCCCCGACCTGGACGACGTGTTCCTCGCCCTGACCGGCGAGGGCACCGGTTCCACCGACCCGGCCGACGCCGCCCAGCTGCACATCAAGGAGACCCTGCGATGAGTTCGCTCACCTATGCCGTGCACGACTCCCGGATCATGCTGCGGCGCAACCTCAAGCACGCCATCCGCTACCCGGCGGTCGGCTTCGGCAGCGCCCTGACGCCGATTCTGATGCTGCTGCTGTTCGCGTACGCCTTCGGTGACTCGATCGGTGCGGGCATGGGAGGCGGCCGCGACACCTACGTGAACTATCTGACGCCCGGCATCATCATCATGGGCGTCGCGTCCGGGTCGATGTCGACGTCGATCGCGGTCTGCCAGGACATGACCGAGGGCATCATCAACCGCTTCCGGACCATGCCCATCACCCGCTCCTCGTTCATGACAGGACATGTGATCGGCAGCGTCGTGCAGACGATGGCCTGTCTCGTGCCGGTCGTCGCCGTCGCGTTCGCCGTCGGCTTCCGGTCGGACGCGACCGCGCTGGAGTGGCTGGCCGCGGCCGGGCTCCTGGCGGCCATCGCGTTCGCGGTGACCTGGCTGTCGGCGGCGCTCGGTCTGATCTCCAAGACGGTCGAGTCCGCGAGCAACAAGCCGCTGCTCGTCCAGTTCCTCCCCTTCCTCGGCTCCGCCTTCGTGCCGGCCGACTCGATGTCACCGGGACTGCGCTGGTTCGCCGAGAACCAGCCGTTCACCCCCATGACCGAGACCCTGCGCGGGCTGCTGTCGGGCACGGAGATCGGCAACAGCGGGTGGATCTCGCTGGCCTGGTGCATGGTCATCGCCTCCGTCGGTTACGTCTGGTCCCGCTCGAAGTTCAACAGCACCACCAAGCGCTGACCGAACGCTGTCCGTTCGCTGACCGTGTGCTGACCGACCGCCCGCGCTCCACCCGCCGACGCCCACTCAGCGCCGCCCGCTCACCACCTCAGCGCGCCGAACGCCCCCGCCGGAACGGCCGGGGCCTTCGGCATGACCGGCCTCAGTTCCGCGTACGCGGCCCCCGGTTCGGGCCTGGGGTCCTTCTCCCCTTTGTTCGGCCAGTACGACATGGCCCGCTCGGCCTGCGCCGTGATCGTCAGCGACGGGTTGACCCCGAGGTTCGCGGAGACCGCCGAACCGTCCACCACCGAGATCCCCGGATGTCCGTGCAGCCGGTGGTACGGATCCACGACCCCGCGCTCCGGCGTCGCGCCGATCGGGCAGCCGCCGAGGAAGTGGGCGGTGAGCGGCTTGCCGAGCAACTCGCCGAGGTTGGTGCCGGCGAAGCCGTTGATGGACTCGGCGATCAGGCCCGCCGCCTCCCAGCCTTCCGGGATGTGCACGGGGTTGGGCGTTCCGTGGCCCTGCTCGGCGGTGAGCTGTCCGCGCCGGGTGAGGCTCGTGGTGAGGGAGTTGTCGTGGGTCTGCATGACGAGACCGATGATGGTCCGCTCGGACCAGCGGCGCAGGACGACGGTGCGGGCGACGAGGACCGGGTGGGAGAGGAAGGCGAGGGCGGCGGCGAGCGGCTTGGGCAGGTTCTGGCGGTACTGCGGAACGCAGATGAGGGCCATGAGGTTGGAGCCCTTGCCGTAGCGGACGTTCTCGATGTGGGTGGTGGGGTTGGGGTGGACGGACGAGGTGATAGCGACGCCGCGGGTGAAGTCGATGTCCTTGCGGCCGAGCCGGCGCGGCCAGGTCAGGGCGCCGACCAGGGCCTCGGAGTTGGTGCGGGTGAGCACGCCGAGCCGGTCGGAGAGGCGGGGCAGGGTCCCGTCGGCTCTCATCCGGTGCAGCAGGGTCTGGGTGCCGTAGGTGCCGGCGGCGAGGACGACGCGGCGGGCGCGGAGCACGGTGCGGCGGCCGCGGCGCTGCCGGTTCGTGGGCACGGTGGTGATCTCGTACGTGCCGTCGGACCGTTCGCGTACGGCGGTGACCGTGGTCATGGGGCGGACCTCGGCGCCGGCCCGTTCGGCGAGGTGAAGGTAGTTCTCGGTGAGGGTGTTCTTGGCGCCGACGCGGCAGCCGGTCATGCAGGATCCGCATTCGGTGCAGGCGGTGCGGGCGGGTCCGGCACCTCCGAAATAGGGATCGGGAACTTCCGTGCCGGGCCCGGCCGTTGTCGAACCGTCGGCGTCCTCACCGTCGCCGAAGAACACGCCCACGGGCGTGAGCCGGAAGGTGTCCCCCGCGCCCATCCGTCCGGCCGCGTCCCGCAGCAGTTCGTCGGCCTCGGTGGTGGTGGGGTTGGTGCGCACGCCGAGCATGCGGCGGGCCTGGTCGTAATACGGAGCGAGTTCGCGCTGCCAGTCGGTGATGTCGGCCCATTGGCGGTCGCGGAAGAAGGGGGCCGGGGGTACGTAGAGGGTGTTGGCGTAGTTGAGGGAGCCGCCTCCCACGCCGGCGCCGGCGAGCACCATGACGTTTTTCATCAGGTGGATGCGCTGGATGCCGTACATGCCGAGGCGGGGTGCCCAGAGGTAGTCGCGCAGGGAGAGGGAGGTGCGGGGCAGGGTGTCGCGGGTGTGGCGGCGGCCGGCTTCGAGGACGGCGACGCGGTAGCCCTTCTCGGTGAGCCGGAGGGCGGAGACGGAGCCGCCGAATCCGGAGCCCACGACGACGACGTCGTAGTCCGTGCCGGGCTCGGACGCGGGATCAGGCTGAGGCTGGGGCTCAGGCACCGTACAGCTCCTCGATCTCGCGGGCGTACGCCGCCATGACCGCTGTTCGTTTGATCTTCAGGGAGGGGGTGAGCAGTCCGTTGTCCTCGGTGAACTCGCCGTCGACCAGGGTGAATTTGCGGATGGACTCGGCGCGGGAGACGGCCTCGTTGGCGTAGTCGACGGCCTTCTGGACAGCGGCGACGATGCGCGGGTCGGCGATCACCTCGGACATGGGGGTGTCGGCGGGCAGTTTCCGCACGCTGAGCCAGTGGGCGACGGACTCGGGTTCGAGGGTGATGACGGCGGCGATGTAGGAGCGGTTGTCGCCGACGACGATGCACTGGCCGACGGGTGAGCGGCTGCGCAGGCGGTCCTCCAGGACGGCCGGGGAGACGTTCTTGCCGCCGCTGGTGACGAGGATGTCCTTCTTGCGGCCGGTGATGCGGAGGTAGCCGTCGGCGTCGAGTTCGCCGAGGTCTCCGGTGGCGAACCAGCCGTCGGGGTCAAGGACTTCGTCGGTCGCGTCCTGGTTCTGCCAGTAGGAGCCGAAGACGATGCCGCCCTTGACGAGCACCTCGCCGTCGTCGGCGATCCGGATGGTGGTGCCGGGTACGGGGAGGCCGACGGTGCCGGGGCGTGGGCGCAGCGGTGGGGTGATGGTGGCGGCGGCCGAGGTCTCGGTGAGGCCGTAGCCCTCGTAGACGACGATGCCGGCTGTGTAGAAGAAGAGGTTGAGGTTGCGGTCGAGGGGGGAGCCGCCGCTGATGGCGTAGCGCAGGCGGCCGCCGAGTTCCTTGCGGACGCGGCGGTAGACGAGGAGGTCGTAGAGGCCGGCGGCGAGCCGGAGGGCGGGGGCCGGGCCCTGGCCGCCGTCCAGGAAGCGGGTGAGGTGGGCTTCGGCGAAGCGGACGGCGATGCGGTCGGCGCGTTCGAAGGAGGCGCCGCGTCCGATCTTCTCGGCGGTGGCGCGTCCGGTCTCGTGGATCTTCTCGAAGAGGTAGGGGACGCCGACGACGAACGTGGGGCGGAAGGAGCGGAGTTCGGGCCGCAGTTCGTCGGGCTTGATGCTCGGGCAGTGGCCGAGCTCGATGCGGGCGAGCTGGCAGGCGATCTGGATGGTGCGGCCGAGGATGTGGGCGAGGGGGAGGAAGAGGAGGGTGGAGGCGGTCTGGCCGGTGATGGCCTTGAAGATGGGATGGAGGAGCTCGACGGTGTTGGCGGCCTCGGCGTGGAGGTTGCCGTGGGTGAGGACGCAGCCCTTGGGGCGTCCGGTGGTGCCGGAGGTGTAGCAGACGGTGGCGATGGTGTCGGGGGTGAGAGCGGCGCGGCGCTTGGTGACTTCCTCGTCGGGTATGTCGCGGCCCAGCGTGGCGAGTTCGAGGACGGCTCCTGCGTCGAGCTGGCGGACAGCGGGGCGGTCGTTCTCGGGGAGCGCGGCGAGGGCGCTCTCGGCGGCCGCGGCGTTCTCCGGGGTCTCGACGATGAGCTGGCGGGCGCCGGAGTCCCGCAGGATCCATTCGATCTGTTCGGGTGAGGAGGTGGCGTAGACGGGGACGGTCTGGCCGCCGGCGGCCCAGATCGCGAAGTCGAGGACCGACCATTCGTAGCGGGTGCGGGACATGAGGGCGACGCGGCCGCCGGGTTCGAGTCCGGCGGCGATCAGTCCCTTGGCGGCGGCGGTGATCTCGCGGGCGAAGGCGGCCGCGGTGACCGGCTTCCACTCCCCCGCCTCCTTGCGGCGCAGGACGACGGCGCCCGGGTCCTCGGCGGCGTTGGTGTACGGGATGTCGGCAGGGGTGGAGCCGTCGGCGGGTGGGGCGGCGAGCGGGGCGACGTGTGCCTGGCGGACGGTTCCGTGTTCGTCCCTGACGAGTTCGGGTCTGGCCCGTTCAGCGAGGTCGCTTCGCTTCCTGGCCCGCTTCAGATCCTTGCGTACGCCCATGACGGCTCCCGGTCGCGCGGCTGCTGAACTCCGGTGCTTGCTCGTACTTACTGGGAGGTCAACTTACCCACGCGTAAGGAAAATTCAACGGGTCACGCAGGAATCCGCACGGGAGACGGGAAGGGAGCCGCGAGCGGAAACGGGAGGGGAGCCGCGAGCGGAAACGGGAGGGGAGCCGTGAGGAGGTCGCGAGAGGAGTCAGTCGCGGGGCAGCCAGGCCTCGCCGTCGAGTACGTCGCGCATGCCCACCCACACCATGTTCATGAGCCGCAGGGCGACACCCTCGGGTGACTGGCCCGGGTTCTGCTCGGTCCAGTCGGTGAGCGAGTCGGCGGCGCCGACCAGGGCGTGCGCCACGAAGTCGGCGTCCTGGGCGCGCAGTCGCTCGCCGCGGCCGCTGTCGCTGATGCCGTCGCTGATCAGTCCGGCGACCTCGGCCATCACCGCGCGGCGCGCCTCGGCGACGGCCGCGGCGATCGCCTCGCTGAGCTCGGAGGCTTGGCGATGGAGGACGACCCAGCTGTCGCGGTGCTCGGCGACGAAGGCGAAAAACGCGGACAGACCTGCGTAGAGCCGCAGTTCGGGGGCGGCGCCGGCGCCGCGCGCCGCGTCCTGGAAGGCGGCGACCAGACGTGCGGCCTCGCGCCGCAGGCAGGCGAGGAAGAGGCCCTCTTTGGAATCGAGGTAGAGATAGACCATCGGCTTGGAGATCCCCGCGAGTTCGGCGATCTCGTCGACGCTGGCCGCGTGATAGCCGCGCTTGGCGAAGACGCCCACGGCCACGTCGATGATCTGCTGCTCGCGCACTTCGCGCGGCACGCGCTTGCGCCGCCCGGCCGCTGCCGTGCGCCCTTGAGCCGCTCCCCGTGTCCCCGTCACCCTTGTCAGCCTATCTACGTCGCCGTAACCTTACCAAGCAGTAATCTTACTGATTAGTAAGAAACTTACCGAGGGAGACTTCCATGAGCGGTGCCGACGAGATCGCGGGCCTCGACTTCGCGAGCGTCACGCCCGAGGAGTTCGCACGGATCGTCAAGGGCCTGTCCGCGAAGGAGATCAACGAGATCGCGCGGGACGCCGAGTTGCGCGGCCGTGTCCTGAAGGAGGTCTTCGGGCGCATGGAGCGGCAGTTCAAGCCCGAGGTCGCCGGGCAGCTGGAGGCGCTGATCCGCTGGAAGGTCACGGGTCAGGGCGACAACCCCGAGGCCGTCTACGAGACGCACATCTCGAAGGGCACCTGCACGGTCACCGAGGGCCGTTCGGACGCGGAGCCGCGCGTCACGCTCATCATGGGCGACGCCGACTTCCTCAAGCTGGTCTCGGGCAACTCCTCGCCCGTCACCATGTTCATGATGCGCAAGGTCAAGATCGCGGGCGATGTCGCGCTCGCCTCCGGCCTGACCCGCTACTTCGACATCCCGAAGGCCTAGGGGGCGCGGCGGGCATGGTGTTCTCTCTCGAACTGGACGAGGAGCAGCGGGAGCTGCGGGACTGGGTGCACGGTTTCGCGGCGGAGGTCGTGCGCCCCGCGGCCGCTGAGTGGGACGAGCGCGAGGAGACTCCCTGGCCGGTGATCCGGGAGGCCGCGAAGATCGGCCTGTACGGGTTCGAGTCGCTGGCCGAGCTGTTCGGCGACCCGACGGGGATCTCCCTGCAGATCGCCAACGAGGAGCTGTTCTGGGGCGACGCCGGCATCGGCATGTCGCTGTTCGGCACCTCGCTCGCGGTGGCCGGGATCTTCTCGTCCGGGACGCCCGATCAGCTGGCCGAGTGGGTGCCGCAGTGCTTCGGCGACGAGACGGACCCGAAGCTCGCCGCGTTCTGCGTGTCCGAGCCGCAGGCCGGTTCGGACGTGGCGGCGATGCGGACGCGGGCCCGTTACGACGGGGCCAAGGACGAATGGGTCCTGTCCGGCCAGAAGGCCTGGATCACCAACGGCGGGATAGCGAACGTGCACGTGGTCGTCGCCTCCGTCGACCCGGAGCTGGGCTCGCGCGGCCAGGCGGCCTTCATCGTGCCGCCGGGCACTCCGGGCCTCGAAGGCGCCCGCAAGATCAAGAAGCTGGGCCTGCGTGCCTCGCACACCGCCGATGTCTTCCTCGACGACGTACGGGTCCCGGGCCACTGCCTGCTCGGCGGCAAGGAGAAGCTCGACGCCCGTCTCGCGCGGGCCCGCGAGGGGACCCGGGGCGGTCGCGGACAGGCCGCGATGTCCACGTTCGAGGTCAGCCGCCCCACGGTCGGCGCCCAGGCTCTCGGCATCGCCCGCGCCGCCTACGAGTACGCCCTCGACTACGCGGGCGAACGTGAGGCGTTCGGCCGCCCGATCATCGACAACCAGGCCATCGCCTTCGCCCTCGCGGACATCCGTACGGAGATCGAGGCCTGCCGCCTCCTCATCTGGCAGGCCGCGTGGATGGCCCGCAACAACAAGACCTTCGACGCGGGCCAGGGCTCGATGTCGAAGCTCCGGGCCGGCGAACTCGCGGTCTCGGCGACGGAGAAGGCCATCCAGGTCCTCGGCGGCGCCGGCTACAGCCGCGAGCACCCCGTCGAGCGCATGTACCGGGACGCGAAGATCTACACCATTTTCGAGGGCACGAGCGAGATCCAGCGCCTGGTCATCGCCCGCGCGATCTCGGGGCGGCAGATCCGGTAGGTCCACCCGCAAACCGCCCGCAAACCGCACAGAAGTCGATTCAGGCCCGCGCTGGTTCCCCACGCAGCGCGGGCCTGAGGCATGTCCGGGGGGCGGTCCCGGTCAGCGGTAAGAGTTCTATCACGTGATTGAAATACGTGATACACAACCAGGCATCGGGCCCGCTTCGCCGGGGATGCCCGAGTGTTCCCGTGCTCGCTCCGCCCGGTGCAACGCAGCGCCAAGTAGCGTCAAGTGAGGGGAAGTTCAACGATGTGGTCGGCCGAATCACTGAAGTTCGGGGCCTTCCTCGCCCCGTTCCACCCGCTGGACGCGGATCCCGCGCTCCAGTTGCGGCGGGACATCGATCTCATGACCCATCTGGACCACCTCGGGTTCGAGGAGGCGTGGATGGGTGAGCACCATTCGACAGGGGCCGAGATCGTGCCCGCGCCGGACCAGTTCATCGCGGCGGCGGCCGAGCGGACGTCCCGGATCCGGTTCGGCACGGGTGTGGTCTCGCTGCCGTACCACCACCCGCTGATCACCGTCGACCGCATCACGCAGCTCGACCTGCAGACCCGGGGCCGGGTGATCCTGGGGACCGGGCCGGGGAAGATCCCGCTGGACGCGCGCATGATGGGCATCGACCCGGCCGAGCAGCGGCTCATGCAGGGCGAGGCGCTGGAGGTCGTACTGCCGCTGCTGCGCGGCGAGGTGGTGTCGCGGGAGACGGACTGGTTCACGCTCCGCGAGGCACGGGCCCAGCTGCCGACGTACGACCCGGCCGGCATCGAGGTCGTCGCCGCCTCCACCGTCTCCCCGAACGGATCGGTGCTCGCCGGGAAGCACGGCCTGTCCCTGCTGTCCCTGGCCGCGAGCTCCCCCGCCGGGTTCGACGCGCTGGACCGGAACTGGGAGATCTACGAGAAGGTCTCCGCCGAGCACGGGCACGTCGCCGACCGTTCCCGCTGGCGCCTGGTGAACCCGATGTTCCTGGCCGAGACGCAGGCCGACGCCGAGCGCGCGGTCAGCCGCCGCATCCAGGCCATGGCCGCGTACGCGAACCGGCAGAACGGCCGCTACCCCGACTGGGCGGCCACCCCGCAGGGCGTCATCGACTTCTGGCGCCACAACTCCCTCGGCGAGTTCGGGCAGGCCGTCATCGGCACCCCGGACCAGGCCATCGCCCGGATCGAGGCGCTGATCGAGAAGACGGGCGGCTTCGGGACGATGCTCGTCCTGCACGTCGACATGGCGAACTGGGAGGACACCAAGCGCAGTTACGAACTGTTCGCCTCCGAGGTCGTCCCGCACTTCCGCAACCGGAACCGGAACCGCCAGGCCAGCCTGCAGTTCGCCGAGGACCACCGCGAACAGCTCATCGGGCAGCTGGCCGGAGCGATCACCAAGGCGCACACCGAGTACTACGGCGAGCCCCGAGCCGAGGAGGCCTGAGCCATGCGTGCCGTGCAGTTCCTGGACGGCGAGTTCCGCCTCGCCGACGTGCCCGAACTCCCGCCCCTCGGCCCGCGCCAGCTCCGCGTCGAGGTCGCCGCGTGCGGCATCTGCGGCAGCGATCTGACGGTGTCGAAGGACGCGGACCGGTTCTGCGAGGTGGTCGAGGGCGCCGACTATCCGCTCGCCCGGTTCGATCCGGAGCGCCCGATCGTGCTCGGCCACGAGTTCTCCGGCGTCGTCACGGAGGCGGGCGCCGAGGTGGGCGACTTCTCCGTCGGCGACCGCGTGGCGGGCCTCGGCATCGTCACCGATCCGGCCACCGGCGTCCCGACGATCATCGGCTACTCGAACACGTACCACGGGGCCTTCGGCGACTTCATCACCGTGGACGCGTTCTGGGCCCGCCACGTGCCCGACGGTCTCTCCCTGGAGCACGCGGCGCTCGCCGAGCCGCTGCACGTCGGCGAGATGCACGTCCAGCGCTCCGGGCTCACCGCCGCGGACTCGGCGCTGGTGATCGGCTGCGGCACGATCGGCCTCGGCGCGATCGTCGCGGCGAAGGCCCGCGGCGTCCGGACGGTCATCGCCTCCGAACCCTCGCCCAAACGCCGCGAGCTCGCCGCGAAGATGGGCGCGGACCATGTCGTCGACCCGGCCGAGCAGGACCCGATCGAGCTCTACGACTCCCTTGTCCAGCAAGGGGAGACGGGCGACGGCATCCTCATCGCGTACGAGTGCAGCGGGCGGGCCGGGATGCTGGGCGGGCTGCTGCACCGGCTCCCGTACGACTCGCGGATCCAGGTCCTCGCCGCGCCGTTCGCCGACGAGACGATCATCCCCGTGGTCGGTCAGCTGCGGCGCATCGCCGTGAACTTCGGCCACGGGCCCACCGAGAACGCGTACGAGACAGTGCTGCGGCGGCTCGCCGACGGTGAGATCGACGCCGAGGCGATCATCACATCCCGCATCCCACTCGACGAGGTCCCCGAAGCCTTCGCCGCTCTGCGCTCCCCCGCCGAGCACGTGAAGATCCTCGTGCTCCCCCACGGCACGGGCCACCAGCAGGGCTGATCCGGCAACGTCCCTACCGCTCAAGGGAGTACGTCATGCCTGCCTCCCCATCCCCATCCCCATCCCCATCCCCGTCCCCGTCCCCGTCCCCGTCCCCGTCCCCCTCCCCGGAACCGATCCCCACCGACCCCGTACTGCTGCGCAAGGTGGCGGTGTCGAGTTTCCTCGGCACCGTCATCGAGTACTACGACTTCCTGGTCTACGGCACCATGGCCGCCCTCGCCTTCGGCCAGCTCTTCTTCCCGCAGTCCAACCCGGCGGCCGGCACCATCGCCGCGTTCGGCACGCTCGCCGCCGGTTACGTCGCCCGCCCGCTCGGCGGCGCCGTGTTCGGGCACTTCGGCGACCGGCTCGGCCGCAAGTCCATGCTGATCCTCACGATGGTCCTCATGGGCGGCGCCAGCTTCCTCATCGGCCTGCTGCCCACGTACGCGACGATCGGCGTCGCCGCCCCCGCCCTGCTGGTGCTGCTGCGCGTGGTGCAGGGCATCGCGATCGGCGGCGAGTGGGGCGGCGCGACGCTGATGGTCGTCGAGCACGCCGACGCCCGCCGCCGGGGGTTCTGGAGCGGGCTCATGCAGATGGGCGCCCCGCTCGGCGGCCTGCTCTCCACGATCACGGTGACGGCGATCGCCACGCTGCCGACCAGGGACTTCCTCGCCTGGGGCTGGCGTATCCCGTTCCTGTGCAGCGCGCTGCTGCTCGGGATCGGCCTGTACGTGCGGCTCGGGGTGACGGAGAGCCCGCTCTTCCGGCAGCAGCAGGCCGCCGCGGCGCGGGAGCCGTCCGAAGGTCCGCGGATGCCGCTGCTGCGGGTGCTGCGCCGGCCGCGCACGCTGCTGCTCGGCTGCGCGGTGGGCATCGGCCCGTTCGCGCTGACCGCGATGATCAGCACGTTCATGCTCACGTACGCCACGACCGTCGGGTACACGCGCGCGAACGTGATGACGGGGCTGCTCTACACCTCGCTCGTCGGGCTGGTCGCGATCCCGTTCTTCTCCGCGCTCTCCGACCGGATCGGGCGCCGCAAAGTGGTGCTCGGCGGGGCGGTCGCCACGATGCTGGGCGCGTTCCCGTTCTTCGCGCTGATCGACTCCGGGTCACCGGCGCTGCTGGTCACGGCGATGGTGCTCGGGCAGGGACTGCTCCAGTCGTCGATGTACGCGCCGCTGGCCCCGCTGCTGTCCGAGCTGTTCGGCACCCGGGTGCGGTACACGGGCGCCTCGCTCGGCTATCAGCTGGCCGCGCTGGTCGGGGCCGGGTTCACGCCGCTCGTCGCGAGCAGTCTGTTCGCGGCGTCGGGGAGTGCGCGCAGCGCGCCGCTCGCGGGCCTGGTGATCGGGTGCGGTCTGGTGACGGCGCTGGCGATCTGGCGGCTGGCGGAGACCCGGGGCCGCGATCTGGCCGTCGACGAGGGCGGGACTCAGCCGAGCATGCGCTCCGCGCCGCCGATGACGAAGGTGACCAGGTCCTCGTAGAACTCGACGAGTTCGTCGCGGCCGAGGCGGGCGCCCCGGCCGCCGAGCCCGTCGGCGTGGCTGAGCATCTGGAGGAAGCCCATCACCACCAACGGCCAGCGCAGGTCGATGCGTTCGGCGTCGCAGTCGGGGAAGGCGCGGCCCACCTGCTTGCGCAGGCTCGCCGCGACGGCGTCCTGGCCGGTGGACTCGATGGCCGGGCGGCCGTCGCGCGAGATCTGCACCACGATCTGCACCCAGCGCATGCCGCGCACGCGGTGGCGCAGCAGCAGGGCGAGGTACGGGTCGGTGAGGGCGCGGACGACCTCGGTGGGCGTGGGGGCCTCGCGCCGCTCGGCCAGGGCGTCGCAGTTGGCGGCGATCTCGTCGCGGACGGCGGCGCCGACGCCGAGGAGGACGGCCGCCACCAGGTTCTCCTTGGAACCGAAGTGGTAGTGCACGGAGGCCGGTCCCTGGCCCGCCGCGGCGTTGACCGCGCGGACCGAGACGGCGTCCACGCCCTGGGTGGCGAAGAGGCGCTCGGCCGCCTTGATCAACTGCTGCCGGGTGGCGTCGCCCTGCCGGTTCGCTGCGCTGGAGGCCATGCCCGGCAGCATAGACCAGCCCTGCGGAAATCGATCGATCGATCGAATCACTTGATCAAAAACTGACCCAGGAACGGCGCGGACCGACCTGCCCGAACCGACCTGCCCGAACCGACCTGTCCGAACACCCGCCCGAACCACCCTGCCCGAACGGGAGAACGGAAGACGATGACCGTAGAGATCAAGCTGCCCGAGCCGCGCTTCGTGGACACCGATGGCGCACGCCTGGCCGTCTTCGAGGAGAAGCCGGAGCACAGGACGCGCGACGTGTGCGTCGTGCTCTGCCACGGCTTCCCCGAACTGGCCGCGTCCTGGCGCCATCAGCTGCGCCCGATCGCCGACGCGGGCTTCCATGTGATGGCCCCCGACATGCGGGGTTACGGCCTGTCGAGCGGCCCGGAGGACCGCAGCGCCTACAGCATCGCGGAGACGACGGCCGATGTCGCCGCACTGATCGCCGACGCCGGCTACGAGAAGGCGGTGGTGGTCGGGCACGACTTCGGCGGGATGGTCTCGTGGATGATGCCGTACCTCCAACCGGAGTCGGTGGCCGGTGTCATCACGCTCAACACCCCGTTCGGCCACTCGCGCGAGAACCCCGTCGAGCTGTACGAGAAGGCGTACGGGCCGCGGAACTACGTGGCGCACTTCCGCACCCCCGAGTGCGAGGAGGAACTGGACAAGGACCCGGCGCGCTCGTTCCGCTTCTTCATGCGGCGGGACACGGGCGCGGGCACGAACCTGTCCCGGACGGGCCGCCACGACCCCGACAGCATGTCCTACATCCACTGGCTGTGGGACGACGAGTCGACGTGGCCGGGCGAGCTCGTGATGAGCCCGGAGGAGCTGCGGTACTACAGCGAGGCTTACGCCCGTACGGGGTTCGGGGGCGGCCTGAGCTGGTACCACAGCATCCTGCGGAACTGGGAGGTGCAGCGCGAGCGGTTCCCGGACGGGAACGTGCCCAAGGCCCGTGTCCCCGCACTGCTCGTCGCCGCGCGGCACGACCCGATCTGTCATCCGGCGCTCACCGACGATCTCCTCCAGTACTTCGAGGAGTTCGAGCGCCGGATGATCGGCACGGGGCACTGGACGCAGCTGGAGGATCCCGAGGGCACGAACGCGATCCTGGTCGACTGGCTGACCCGGCACTTCTGACGGCCGTGTACCCAGAAGGCAGCTAGGCCCGCCGCAGCCCCTCCGCCTCCTCGATCGCCTCGGCCAGGTCCTGTACGTCCGGGTCCTCGGTGGAAGCGCCCAACTCCCGTACATGTGCGGCGAGTCGGTCGAGGGACGGCTCGCCCGGGAACGGGGTGGCCCCCGAACCGCCGAGGCGGTGGGCGAAGTAGGCGGCGGCCGCGGACAGGCGCAGCCGGGGCGGGGTGGCCTCCGACCACAGGGGGCGGTCGAGGGCGGCCGCCGAGACGGTGCCGCTGCGCTCGCGCGGGGCCCGGCTCTCGGGGTCGAGCCAGCGGACGGTGGCCTCGGCGACGCGGCCCTCGGCGCCCTCGCGGACCTTGACGGCGTAGAGGGCGGTCACGGTGTGGCCGGGGCCGATCTCGCCGCCGTCGACGGTGTCGTCGCGGAAGTCGTCGTCGGCGACGCGCCGGTTCTCGTAGCCGAGGAGCCGGAAGTCGGTGACGTTCTCGCGGTCGAAGACGACCTGGGCCTTGGCGTCGCGGGCGCGCAGCTGCACGTTGGCGGGCAGTTGGTCGACGAAGACCTTGCGGGCGTCGGCGGGTGTGGAGACGTAGGTGGTGTGGCCGTCGCCCTTGTCGGCGAGGCGCTCCATCAGGGCGTCGCCGTAGTCGCTGCCGACGCCGACGCCGAACAGGGTGATGCCGTGCTCGCGGCGGGCGTCCCCGATGCGTTCGAGAATGGCGTCGGCGTCGGTCTCGCCGGTGTTGGCGAGGGCGTCGGACAGCAGCACGACGCGGTTGGTGGCGCCCTCCCGCACCCCCTCGACGGCGGTGTCGTAGCCGGTGCGGATGCCAGCGTCGAGGTTGGTGGAGTCGGTGGGTTCGAGCCGGTCGACGGCCCGGTGGACGCGGTCGCGGGCGGCGCCGTCGCGGGCGCCGAGCCGGGTCATCGGCAGGACGGTCTCGGCCTCGTCGCTGAAGGTGACGACGGCGATGGAGTCGTCGGCGCCGAGCTGGTCGGTGAGGGTGCCGAGGGACTCCTTGACGAGGTCGAGGCGGCCCGGTTCGGCCATGGAGCCGGAGATGTCGATGACGAAGGTGAGGGCGGCGGGCGGGCGTTCGCCGGAGGCGGAGGCCTGGGCGGTGGCGAGGCCGACCCGCATCAGCCGCCAGCCGTCGGCGCCGGAGCGGGCGCCGTCCACGGTCACCGAGAAGCCGTTGCCGTCGGGGCGCCGGTAGCCCTGCCGGAAGCTGTTGACGAACTCCTCGGGGCGCACGGTGTCCGGCTCCGGCAGCCGGCCGTCGGCGAGGGTGCGGCGGGCGTAGCCGTAGGAGGCGGTGTCGACGTCGAGGGCGAAGGTCGAGCGGTTGTCGCTCATGTCGCGGCGCTCGTCGTCGGGGGCGACGGAGGCGGCGGGACCGCCCTGCGCGCCACCGGAGCCGACGGCCGGCATCCGCTTGTCCTCGGTGGAGGACATGCCGTCGGTGTCCGAGGCGCCGCATCCGGTGAGCAGCAGCCCGCCGGCGAGCGCGGCGGCGACGAGCGCGCCGCCGCGCCTCCTCCGGCCGCGGGTCCTGTCCGTACGGTGTTCCATGCCGCCCCTCCCGTTGCGTCATCCACCGGTGTCGCCGGTGTCCTTGTGACTGTGACGCGGGAGGCGGTCGGAATGTTCGTTCCGGGCGGTTGCGCCTTGGCCTCAAAGGGGTCACGGCGGGTGCCGGTCGTGACCGGTGGGTGATCCTCCGGAGACCGGACCGTCGTGTCAGGACACGACGTCCTTGCGGGCGAACCCCCGGAAGGCCAGGGCGAACAGGACCACCGCGCACGCCACCGACACGGCCGTGCCCTGGATCATGCCGCTCCACTCGGGCTGCGGCTGGATGACGTCCGCCCACGCGAACTGCCAGTGCGCGGGCAGGAAGTCGCGCCAGGAGCCGAGGGCGGTGACGGCATCGAGGACGTTGCCCACGATGGTGAGGAAGACCGCGCCGCCGACCGCGCCGAGCGGGTTGTCCGTCTTCGTCGACAGCCAGAACGCGAGCCCGGCGGTGACCAGTTGGGACACGAAGAGGTAGGCGATGACGACGAGCAGGCGCTGCGCCGCGGTGCCCGCGTCGAGCGCGCCGCCGGTCGGGATCTCCAGCGGGCCCCAGCCGTAGGCGGCGGTGCCGACGCCGAGGGCGACGACGGGCAGCAGCACCATCGCGGCCAGGCTCATGCCGAGCGCGACGACGAGCTTGGACCACAGCAGCCGGGCGCGCGGCACGGGGGCGGCGAGGAGGTAGCGCAGGCTCGACCAGTTGGCCTCGGAGGCGACGGTGTCGCCGCAGAACAGGGCGACGGGGATGACGAGCAGGAAGCCGGCGGACACGAACAGGCAGGTCGCGGCGAAGTTGGCGCCGGACGCGGTGGCCGTGTCCATCAGCGTCACGCGCCCGTTGCGCCCGCCGGGTTCGCCGCCGATGGCGAACGCGGCGACGAGCACGAAGGGCAGGAGTGCGAGCACCGCGCCCATGACGAGGGTGCGGCGCCGCTTGACCTGCCGGACGAGCTCGACCCGCAGGGGCAGGGTGCGGCCGGGGCGGTAGCCGGCGGCCGTCGGGGTCGCGGGGGCGGGGGCGGTGGCGGTCATGCGGGGGTCCCTCCGATCAGCGTGAGGAACGCGTCCTCCAGGCGGCGGTGCGGGCCGACGGACGCCACGGGCACGTCGAGCCGGACGAGGTCCGCGACGAGCCGGGTGGCGCTGCCCGTGCCGGTGAGCCGGACGAGCAGGCCGAGGCCGTCGTCGGCGCGGACCGCCGAGTCGACGCCGTCCAGCGCGGCGATCTTCTCCACCACCGGGTCGGCGATCTCGCCGCCCAGGCCGACGAGGAGCGTGTCGCCGGATCCGACGATCTCCGCGACGGGACCGGCCTGGACGAGCCGGCCGCGGTCCATGACGACGAGGTGCGTGCAGGACTGCTCGACCTCGGCGAGCAGATGGCTGGAGACGATCACGGTGCGGCCGCCGCGCGCGTACCGGATCATCACCTCGCGCATCTCGCGGATCTGCGGCGGGTCGAGCCCGTTGGTCGGCTCGTCGAGGATCAGCAGGTCGGGCAGGCCGAGCATGGCCTGGGCGAGGGCGAGGCGCTGGCGCATGCCCTGCGAGTAGGTGCGCACGGCCCGGGCCAGCGCGTCGCCGAGCCCGGCGATCTCCAGGGCCTCTTCCAGGTGCGCGTCCTCGGCGGGGCGGCCGGTGGCCCGCCAGTACAGCTCCAGGTTCTCCCGGCCGGACAGGTGCGGCAGGAATCCGGCGCCCTCGACGAAGGCGCCGACCCGGGACAGCACGGGTGCGCCGGGGCGGATCGCGTGCCCGAAGACGCGGATCTCGCCCGCGTCGGGGCGGATGAGCCCCATGAGCATGCGCAGGGTGGTGGTCTTGCCCGCCCCGTTGGGCCCGAGCAGGCCGAGGACCTGGCCCTGTTCGACGCGGAAGGACACGTCGCGCACGGCGTAGCGGTCGGTGGACTTCGCGTACTTCTTGCTCAGGTCCGTGATGACGAGCGGGACGTCGGCGAGCTCCGGGTCCGGTGCGGGGGCGCTCGCGCGGCGGCGGGCGGTCAGCACGAGGGCGGCGGCGACGAGCGCGGCCCCGGCCGGCAGCCACCACACCCAGGAGGGCAGCGGCGCGGCGCCCGTCTCGACGCCGGGCGCCGTCGGCAGGCTCAGCGCGCCGCCCGACAGACTGACCTTGTACGTGGCGGGCTCGGCCGGTGACGCGTACCCGAGGTCCGTCGAGGACAGGACGAGCCGCAGCCGGTGCCCCTTCTGCACCTCGTGGTCGATCGCGGGGAGCGTGATCGTGACGTCCTTGCCGGCGCCGCCCGCGCCGGTCACCTTCACGGGGGTGACGAGCTGGGAGGGCAGCACCTCGCGGGCTCCGCCGGGCCCGGCGTCGTAGACCTTGGCGAACAGGACGGCCTTGCCGGTGGACGAGGTCACGTGCGCGGTGACGGCCGGCGAGCCGGTGACGTGCACGGAGCGGTTCAGCGGCGCGGTGTCGAAGCGGGCGAACTGGCCGGGGAAGTCGAGGGCGACGCTCAGCCCGAGCGAGGAGGACAGCGAGGAGACGCTGCCCAGGCCGGGCACGGCGGAGATCGACGGCGGGCCGCCGCCCGGCGGGTTCTCGAAGGTCTCGGTGCCGGACTTCAGCGGGACGGACACGCGGCGCTCGCCGCGCAGCCCCGGGTACGTGGCGCCGCTCGCGCCGCGCAGGGTGGCGGCGCCGTCGGTGGAGTCGACGCCTCCGGTGCGGGTGACGCGGAAGGCGGGGCCGGTGTCCGCGCTCTTGTCGCCCTTCAGGTAGCGGTCGAACCAGGCGGAGACGCGCCCGGTGACCCGGTCCACCTCCATGTCGCCGCCGTCGTGTCCGCCGGCGAGCCAGTCGACGTCGACGGGCGCGCCGTTGGCCCGGATCTGCCGCGCCATCGCGTCGGCCTGGCCGAGCGGGAACAGCGAGTCGGTCTGCCCCTGCGCGATGAGGGTGGGCACCTTGATGCGCTCCCCGACGGCCGACGGGCTGCGTTCCTCGAGGAGCTTGCGGGCGGCGGCGTCCGGTTCCCCGGACACGGCCACCCTGCGGTACATGGCGCACAGGTCCTTCTCGAACCGCCCGCACCCGGTGCCGGCCGCGCTCGTGCGCGCGCCGAGGTCGGCGGACCCGGAGGTGAAGAAGATCCCGGTCCACAGCTTCTTGAACACGCCGTCGGGGAACAGGGCGTCGGCGAGGTTCCAGTACGTGATCTGCGGTGCGATGGCGTCGACCCGGTCGTCGTGGGCGGCGGCGAGCAGGGACACCGCGCCGCCGTACGAGGCGCCGGTGACACCGACGCGCGGGTCGCCCGCCTTGTCGAGCCTCACCTCGGAGCGGCCGGCCAGCCAGTCGACGAGCCGGGACACGTCGGCGACCTCGGCGTCAGCGCTGTTGAGCCCGATCTTGCCGCCGGAGCGGCCGAAGCCGCGCGCCGACCAGGTCAGCACCGCGTACCCGCCGCGCGCGAGCCGCTCGGCCTCGCCGCGCACATCGGCCTTGCTGCCGCCGAACCCGTGCGCGAGCAGCACCGCGGGCCGCTTCTCGCCGCTGTCACCGGCGGTGAAGTACGAGGTGTCGACCCGTACGCCGCCGCCCATCGTCATCATGCGGTCCTGCCGGTGCACGGTGGGCTCGCCGCCGGAGGCCACCGCGGACCAGGTCCCCGCTCCCGCGAGCAGCACGGCGACGGCCGCCCCGGCGGCCCATCGCCGTCCGCGCCGCCACGCCCCGCCCAGTCGTAGATCCATGGCGTCCACGCTAAGGCCCGGCCCCTCCCGGCACGTCCCACCGGGGGGCTGAACCCGCCGCCCTCCCCGGGGAGTACGCTCCGCGCCACGCGTACGCCGACCGCAGTAGGCGTCGCGGAAACGCGATCGCCGCTGCCGGCGGCGCCTGCTAGAACTCCCCCATGCGGATCGACCGAGCGACCACCGTGCCCGAAATCCTCGCCGCGTCCCCCCTGTTCGACGCCCCGGCCCGCCCCGAGTGGGCCGCCGCCTTCCTCGCGACGCCGGGCCACCACCTCTTCCTGGCCTGCGAGGACGCCGACGATCCCGCCCGGCCGATCGGCTTCATCAGCGGCGTCGAGACGCTCCACCCCGACAAGGGCCGCGAGATGTTCCTCTACGAGCTGGCGGTCGCCGAGGGCCATCGCCGCCGGGGCACGGCCCGCGCCCTGATCCGCGCCCTGGCCGACCTGGCCCGGGAGCGCGGCTGCTACGGGATGTGGGTGGGCGTCGACCAGGACAACGCGCCCGCGCTCGCGGCGTACCGGAGCGCGGGCGGGGTGGACGAGGGGGCGTGCGCGGTGATGGTGTGGAGCTTCGTTCAGCCGCGTGAGCCGTAGGCCGGGCCGAACACGACGAGCAGGGCCAGGTCCTCGGTGATGTCGGTGAACCGGTGCTCCTCACCGGCCGGTACGAAGATCACCGCCCCGGGGCCGACCTCGGCGCTGCGGTCCGGGGTCGTGATCGTCGCGCGGCCCGCCGTGACCACGTAGATCTCGTCCTCCGTGTGCGGGCTCTGGGTGTCCTTGCCCCCGGCCGGGATGCAGTACGTCCCGACGGACAGGTCCGGCCTGCGCAGCTGCTCGTTCCAGTCCGTGGCGTCGTCACCGGGCCGCGTCCAGGCGCCCGCCCCCTCGATGATCTCCATGGCCCGAGCCTAGCGACCCTCGTCCGTCTTCCCGGCCGCTTCGGGCGATCGGTGAGCGGGCCCGGGACACACGTCGGCGCCGGGCCCCGTACGAGACGGGGGCCCGGCGCCGAAGCGGAGGTGGGGGTTACGCCTGGGCGTCCTCCGGGAGGGTCACCAGCCAGCGGGTCTCCTTGCGGGGGCGCAGGTAGACGGCCCAGTAGAGCGTGGCGACGGCGGTGATGCCGCCGGTCCACAGGAGGTAGGAGACCTCCTGCTGGCTGAGGATGTAGGCCATGACCGCGATCAGGACGGCGGGGACGGCGGGCCACAGCGGCATGCGCCAGGCCGACTGGTGGCGGTGGCTGCCGCGGCGGGACATCAGGGCGGCGACCGCGACGAGCAGGTACATGCCGGTCACGGAGACGCCGGTGACGCCGTAGAGGGTGTCGAGGTTGACGAAGCACAGGGCCGCGCCGGGGACGCCGACGACGAGGGTGGCGACCCAGGGGGAGCCGAAGCGGCCCAGCTTGGACAGGGCGCGGTTGACCGGCGAGGGCCAGGCCTTGTCGCGGGCGGAGGCGAACAGGACGCGGGAGTTCTGGATCACCATGACGATGCCCGCGTTGATGATGGCGAGGGCGACGCAGAGGGAGACGAAGGTGCCGACGGCCGAGTTCGACCAGGCCTCGACCATGCTGCTGATGTCGCCGGAGGTGAGCGCGGAGAGGTCCTTGGCGCCCATCGTGATCGCGATGACCGGGACGATGATGATGACCGTGGAGATGGCGAGGGTCGCGAGGACCGTGCGGGCCACGGACTTGCGGGGGTTCTCCAGCTCCTCGGAGAGGTAGACGGCGGTGGAGAAGCCCTGGGTGATGAAGAGGGCGATCGCGAGGCCGGAGACGACGAGCATCGCGGTGACGGTGTCGTGGTGACCGCCCTCGCCGGCGACCTGCATGGAGACGAGGGAGCCCGCGCCGCGCTCGGAGTGGGCGAAGCCGAGGACGGCGACGACGGCCGCGGCGATGACCTCCAGGACGAGGAAGACGCCGGTGATCCACGCGTTGGCGCGCAGGTCGAGCAGGCCCGCGAGGGTCGCGAGGAGCATGACGCCGGCGCCCGCGATCGACGGGTCCAGGTGGACGAGCGGGGCCAGGTAGTCGGCCGTGCCCATGGCGATCACGGGCGGCACGATCATCACGACCAGGAGGGACAGGACGAAGACCAGCCAGCCGGCGAGGCGGCCGGAGAGCGTGGAGACCATGGCGTACTCGCCGCCCGCGCTGGGGATCAGGGTGCCCAGCTCCGAGTAGCAGAACGCGACGCCGATACAGAGCAGCGAGCCGATGGCGATGGTGAGCGCGGTGGCCGTGCCGAGCGAGCCGAAGAGGTCGGGGACGACGACGAAGAGCGTGGAGGCGGGCGTCACGCACGAGAGCGTGAGCAAGGTGCCGCCGACGACGCCGATGGAACGCTTGAGCTTCTGGGGCGGTGCCGAGTTCGGCAGGGGCTCCACCGCGGGTGCGGCGGCAGGGCGAAGCGTGTCGGTCATGGAGGTTCCGATCGACTCGTGCGGCAGGTGGTTCGGCGGGGAGCGCTATCGCCTCCGAGGGCAGTGAGGTGCGCGGTGGTGCAGTGAAGAAAGGTTCGTGTCGCTCCCGGCGCGGTCATAGAACCTCGCCGATATCCGGAACGTCAACGGCCGTTTCCCTGCGGATTCCGCACTTCGCTCCAGGCCCGGCCGCCCTCGCTTCCTAAGGCTTTTGTAAAGTTCAGCGCCTTCTACGCAGCCCCGCCGAACTTCGACCTTGACTTCCAAGGCGTACCGCCGGGTACACCTACGTCGACCGGTTTGTCGCCTCCGTACGGGAACCGTTGCCCGGACGCCGAAGTTCTTCGGAAAAAGTCCGGAGTCCGGACGTCTCGCGCTCCGCTACCACATCCCACCTCGTGCGGAAGCCCGGGAACCGGACCCGCCCCTTTTCGCATCTTCGTACGATGCACAGCTGACGCACAGCGGACGCACACCTACAGGTGACAGGGGCGGGACATGAAGCACATACGGAGCGTGGCCTGGGCGGGGATCGCCGTCGCGGCGCTGGCCACGACCACGGCCTGCAGCGGCGAGACCGCGAAGAAGACGGCCGAGGCGGTCGGGAACGCCGACACGATCATGGCGGCGCTGTCCCGGGCCTCGGACCGTACGAAGGACCTCGGCTCGGCCGAGATCGAGTCCACGACGGACCTGGGCACGGGGGCGGGCCCGGTCTCGATGGACGGCACGTACTCCTGGGGCGACGGCGCCGCGTACGACGTCATGATGGACACGAAGGCCGCGCAGATGCAGTCGGTGCAGGACGACCCGACGCTGCGCGCCAAGATGGTCGACGGCGCCTACTTCTACAACGTGGACCCGCAGCCCAGCGGTCCCCTCGCGGGCAAGCACTGGATGCGCATCGACGTCTCCGCGGTGCTCGGCGAGTCCGGCGCCGCAGCGGCCGACAAGAACGCGGACCCGACGGCCGGACTGCGCTACATCGGCCTGTCGAAGAACGTGAAGGACCTCGGCGAGGAGACGATCCGCGGCAAGAAGGCCACGCACTACCGCGGCTCGATCACCCCGGAGAGCCTGAACCGGTCAGGCTCCGCGCTGTCCCAGACGGACAAGGACGGCCTCATGGGGTCCTTCACCGGGGACGTCGACAAGGTCACGTACGACATCTGGGTCGACGGTGACGATCTGCCGGTGCGGATGAACCAGTCCATGGGCCGGGTGAGCATCTCGATGGACTTCCTGAAGTTCGGCTCCACCAAGCCGGTCACCGCTCCGCCGGCCGCCGACACGGCGGACCTGACGGAGCAGGTGAAGCAGCAGGGCGCGGGCGGCACCGCCCCGCAGGGCTGAGCCGGCCGCGCCCGTGTCCTGACCCCGCTCAGTGGTTGCGCGGGAAGCCCAGGTCGACGCCCGCGGGGGCGTCGGCCGGGTCGGGCCAGCGGGTGGTGACGACCTTGCCGCGGGTGTAGAAGTGCGTGCCGTCGTTGCCGTAGATGTGGTGGTCGCCGAAGAGGCTGTCCTTCCAGCCGCCGAAGGAGTGGTAGCCGACGGGGACCGGGATCGGCACGTTGACGCCGACCATGCCGGCCTCGACCTCCAGCTGGAAGCGGCGGGCGGCGCCGCCGTCGCGGGTGAAGATCGCGGTGCCGTTGCCGAACGGCGAGGCGTTGATGAGCTCCAGGCCCTCCTCGTACGTGTCGACGCGCAGCACGCACAGGACGGGGCCGAAGATCTCGTCCTGGTAGGCCTTGGCGGAGGTCGGGACGCGGTCCAGGAGGGACAGGCCGATCCAGTGGCCGTTCTCGTGGCCCTCGACCGTGTAGCCCGTGCCGTCGAGGACGACCTCGCAGCCGTCGGCGGCGGCGCCCTCGACGTAGGAGGCGACCTTGTCGCGGTGGGCGGCCGTGATGAGCGGGCCCATCTCGGACGTCGGGTCGTTGCCCGGGCCGATCTTGATCTTCTCGGCGCGGTCCTTGATCTTCGCGACGAGCTCGTCGGCGACGGAGCCGACGGCCACGACGGCGGAGATCGCCATGCAGCGCTCGCCCGCCGAGCCGTACGCGGCGGAGACCGCGGCGTCGGCGGCGGCGTCCAGGTCGGCGTCGGGCAGCACCAGCATGTGGTTCTTGGCGCCGCCGAGGGCCTGCACGCGCTTGCCGTTGGCGGCGGCGGTGGTGTGGATGTAGCGGGCGATCGGGGTCGAGCCGACGAAGGAGACGGCGGCGACGTCCGGGTGCTCCAGGAGGCGGTCGACGGCGACCTTGTCACCGTGCAGGACGTTGAAGACACCGTCGGGCAGACCGGCCTCGGCCAGCAGCTCGGCGATCTTGAGGGAGGCCGACGGGTCCTTCTCGGACGGCTTGAGCACGAAGGTGTTGCCGCACGCGATGGCGATCGGGAACATCCACATCGGCACCATGGCCGGGAAGTTGAACGGCGTGATGCCGGCGACGACACCGAGCGGCTGGCGGATCGAGGCCACGTCGACGCGGGTCGCGACGGAGGTGGACAGCTCGCCCTTGAGCTGGACGCTGATCCCGCAGGCCAGGTCGACGATCTCCAGGCCGCGGGCGACCTCGCCGAGGGCGTCGGAGTGCACCTTGCCGTGCTCGGCGGTGATCAGCTCGGCGACCGCGTCACGGTTGGCGTCGAGCAGGGCGCGGAAGCGGAAGAGGATCTCGGTGCGCTTGGCGAGGGAGGACTGGCCCCACGTCGCGTACGCCTCCTTGGCGGCGGCGACGGCGGCGTCCACCTCCTCGACCGAGGCGAAGTCGACGCGGGTGGTGACGGCGCCGGTCGCGGGGTCGGTCACCGGGCCGTGGTTGCCCGACGTGCCCTCGACGGTCTTGCCGCCGATCCAGTGGTGGACCGACTTCGTCTCGGAGAGATTCGTGTCAGACATGCGGTGCAACTCCTGTTACGTCTCAGAGGTGGCGGCGTCGAGCGGTGACGTGCCGGTCGTACTCCTCGCGGGCTCTGACCGCCGACGGACGGTCGGCTGTCTCGGCCACGGGCACATCCCACCACGCCTGCGCCGGAGGCGGGCCCGACACTGTGTCTGGCGTTTCGGTCTCGACGTAGACACATGTGGGGCGCTCGGCGGCGCGGGCCGCGGCGAGCGCCTCGCGCAGGTCGCGGACGGTCTTGGCGCGGTGGACCTCCATGCCGAGGCTCGCCACGTTGGCCGCGAGGTCGACGGGGAGCGGGGCGCCCGTGTAGGTGCCGACACGGTCCTTGTAGCGGTACGCGGTCGCGAAGCCCTCGGCGCCGACGGACGCGGAGAGCCCGCCGATCGACGCGTACCCGTGGTTCTGCAGGACGACGAGCTTGACCGGGATGTTCTCCTGCACGGCCGTGACGATCTCGGTCGGCATCATCAGGTACGTGCCGTCGCCGACCAGCGCCCACACGGGCCGGCCGGGCGCGGCGAGGGCTACGCCGAGCGAGGCCGGGATCTCGTAGCCCATGCAGGAGTAGCCGTACTCGACGTGGTACTGGTCGCGGGACCGGGTCCGCCACAGTTTGTGCAGGTCGCCGGGGAGCGAACCCGCTGCGTTGATCAGGATGTCCTCGCCGGTCACCAGCGCGTCGAGGGCGCCGAGCACCTGGGCCTGGGTCGGGCGCGCCAGATCGTCCTCAGCGGCGAAACAGGCGTCGACGCGGCGCTCCCAGCTCTCCTTGCCGTCGCGGTACGCCGTGACGTACGCGGCGTCGGCACGCACCCCGCGCACCGCCTCGCGCAGCGCGGTCAGGCCCGCGCGGGCGTCGGCGACGAGCGGCAGCGCGGCCTGCTTGTGCGCGTCGAACGCCGCGATGTTCAGGTTCAGGAAGCGGACGTCCGGCGCGGCGAAGAGGGTGCCGGAGGCGGTGGTGAAGTCGGTGTAGCGGGTGCCGACGCCGATGACGAGGTCGGCCTCGCGCGCCAGCCCGTTCGCCGGCGCGGTGCCGGTGTGGCCGATCCCGCCGACGTCGGCCGGGTGGTCGTACGGCAGGGCGCCCTTGCCGGCCTGCGTCGACGCGACGGGGACGCCGGTGGCCTCGGCGAACTCCCGCAGCGCGTCCTCGGCGGCGCTGTGCCGCACGCCGCCGCCCGCGATCAGCAGCGGGCGCCGTGCCTGGCGCAACGCCTGTGCGGCCGCCGCGAGTTCGGCCTCGTCCGGGCGGGGCCTGCGCACCGTCCACACCCGCTCGGCGAAGAACTCCTCCGGCCAGTCGTACGCCTCCGCCTGCACGTCCTGCGGCAGTGCCAGGGTCACCGCGCCCGTGTCGACGGGGTCGGTGAGCACCCGCATCGCCTCCAGGGCGGCGGGGATCAGCTGCTCGGGCCGGACGATCCGGTCGAAGTACCGGGACACGGGCCGCAGGCAGTCGTTGACCGACACGTCTCCCGCGTACGGGACCTGCAGCTGCTGGAGCACGGGGTCGGCGGGCCGGGCCGCGAACACGTCGCCGGGGAGCAGCAGGACGGGCAGGTGGTTGATGGTGGCGAGGGCTGCGCCGGTGACGAGGTTGGTGGCGCCGGGGCCGATCGACGTGGTGACGGCGTGCGTGGCGAGCCGGCCGCTCTGGCGCGCGAAGCCGACGGCCGCGTGCACCATCGCCTGCTCGTTGCGCCCCTGGTGGAAGGGCATGGCGTCGGCGTACTGCACGAGCGCCTGGCCGAGCCCCGCCACGTTCCCGTGGCCGAAGATGCCCCAGGTCGCGGGGATCAGCCGCTGCCGGACGCCGTCCCGCTCGGTGTGCTGGCGGGAGAGGAAGCGGACCAGGGCCTGCGCCGTGGTGAGCCGCGCCGTCCCGGTCGCCGTCCCGGACCCCGTCCTCGTCCCCGTCATCGGTATCCCTCCGTCGCGTGGTCCGGGTGGAAGCGGATCCGCCACTCCCGCTCCGGGCCCGGTCCCGCCATCACGTTGAGGTAGTACATGGCGTGCCCAGGCTGGGCGATCGACGGCCCGTGCCAGCCGTCGGGCACCAGGACGGCGTCGCCGCTGCGCACCTCGGCGAGCAGCTCGGTGCCGCCGGGCCGCGAGGGCGACACCCGCTGGTACCCGTAGCCGCCGTCGCCCTCGATCTCGAAGTAGTAGATCTCCTCCAGCTCGGTCTCGACGCCGGGCCGGTGCTCGTCGTGCTTGTGCGGCGGGTACGAGGACCAGTGCCCGCCCGGGGTGATCACCTCGACGGCGATGAGCTGGTCGCAGTCGAAGGTGTCGGCCGCCGCGAAGTTCCGCACCTGACGGGCCGTCGTGCCGCTGCCGCGGGCCTCGACGGGGACCTCCGGCGCGGGACCGTGACGGACGGGGAGTCGTCGCCCGCATTTCGCTCCTGCCAGGGCGAACCGGCCTCCCGCGCCGGAGGAGAGCTCCGCGCGGGTCTCGCGCGGAAGATACGCGAAGTCGCTCGCGCCGCTGAACACGC
Organism: Streptomyces xanthii; assembly: GCF_014621695.1. Taxonomy (GTDB): domain Bacteria; phylum Actinomycetota; class Actinomycetes; order Streptomycetales; family Streptomycetaceae; genus Streptomyces; species Streptomyces xanthii. The sequence goes on along the minus strand of NZ_CP061281.1, from coordinate 5,089,773 downwards.
TGTCCCTGCCCAGCAGTTCGATGATCCGCCCTGTCACCTCGACGGAGCAACCACCGGACAGCGGCAGAACGATCCATTCACTCGCGCCGGTGTCGAACACGTGCCGCTGCCCGGGTCCCAGTTCGAGCACCTTGAGCGCGGCGCGGGACCAGCCCGCCTGGTCGGGGTCGACGACGAGCGCGTACGTCCCGTCGCCCGCGCTGCCGCTGGGAAGGTAGGTCATGCCCCCACTCTCCTCTCCCTCTCCCCCGCCGCTACAGCAGCCCGACGGCCGTGTCGACGGCCTGCTCGACATCGCCGTCCGCCGGGTACAGCAGCGAGCGGCCGACCACCAGGCCCTGCACGGTGGGCAGTCGGAGCGCGGCCCGCCACTTCTCGAACGCGGCGTCCTGGTCGCCGTCCTTGATGTCGCCGCCGAGCAGGACCGCGGGCAGCGAGGAGGCCTCCATGACGCGGGCCATGTCGTCCGGGTCGTCGGTGACGGGCAGCTTCAGCCACGTGTACGCGGAGGTGCCGCCCAGCCCGGAGGCGACGGCGACGGACCGGATGACGGCGTCGGCGCTCAGGTCCGCGCGGGGCAGCCTCGATCCGGGATCGCGCCGCACCACGAACGGCTCGACGAACACAGGCAGTCGCAGCGCGGCCATCTCGTCCACGGCCCGCGCCGCCGCCTCCAGTGTGCGTACGGAACCCGAGCCCGGGTCGTCGTAGTCGATCCGCAGCAGCAGCTTCCCGGCGTCGAAGCGCAGCCGGGCCAGGTCCTGCGGCCGGTGCCCGGTGAACCGGTCGTCGAGCTCGAACGAGGCCCCGGCGAGCCCGCCCCGGTTCAGCGAACCGATGACGACCTTGCCCTCCAGCGCCCCGAGCAGCAGCAGGTCGTCGAGCACATCGGCCGAGGCCAGCACCCCGCCGACGCCGGGCCGGCTCAACGCCCGGCACAGCCGCTCCAGCAACTCGCCCCGGTCGGCCATCGCCATCGCGTGCTCTCCGACGCCGAGCGCGCCCCGGGCCGGGTGGTCGGCGGCCACGACCATCAACCGCCCGGCCTCCCCCAACAGCCCGTCGGCCCGCCCGCGCCGCGCAGCGGCCCGCCCCACCGACTCCGGCTCCCGAGCCCGCACCCGAGCCAACTCAGCCAGCACCCCCTCCCCGCCCCGGGCCACATGCAGTGCGCCTTCAGAGCCGCGAGGACCTGCGCCCTGGGGCGCACGAAGTGCGCCTTCAGGGGCGCGGGGAACTGCGCCCTGGGGCGCACGAAGTGCGCCTTCAGGGGCGCGGGGAACTGCGCGAGAACCCCCACCGACCCGCAGCCGCGCGCCAAGCCCCAAACCCCCCACCCCCAGAGGCGCCCCATCCGCGCCCCCGACCCGCCCCGCCTCAAGAACCCGCTCGACCTCCGGAGGAAACGGCATCGCGGACGAACACTCGAGCCGCCCCGCGACAATCGCCCCCGCCGCATTCGCGAACTCCACGGCCTCCCGCACCCCCCACTCCCCGAGCAACCCGTGGCACAGGCCGCCACCGAACGCGTCACCCGCCCCCAACCCGTTCACCACATCCACCGGCAACGGCGGCACCACCACGCACTCCCCGTCCGCGGACAGGGCCAGCACACCCCCGGGACCCTGCTTCACGACGGCGAGCCGGACCCCGTACACCGAGACCAACTCCCGGGCGGCGTCCAATGGTTCCCGCACACCCGTGGCGACTTCGACCTCGTCCAGATTCCCGACCGCAACGGTCGCGTACCGCAGCGCCTCCCGGTAGAACGGCCGCGCCTCCTCGGCGCCGCCGTCCCAGAACATCGGCCGCCAGTCCAGATCGAAGACGGTCGACCCCTCGGAGCCGGCCCGCGCCTCGAGCGCGGCGAGCGTCGCGCCGCGGCTCGGCTCCGCGCTCAGTCCCGTCCCGGTCATCCAGAAGATCCGCGCGTCCGTGATCGCGCCGAGGTCCAGCTCGTCCGCCGTGATCTCCAGGTCGGGCGCCTTGGGCCTGCGGTAGAAGTACAGCGGGAAGTCGTCGGGCGGGAAGATCTCGCAGAAGGTGACGGGCGTCGGCGGTCCGTCCACGGCGCCCGCCCACCGCGCGTCGACCCCGAACTCCTCCAACTGCACCCGCAGCCAGTCGCCGAACGGATCCCGTCCCGTGCGGGTGATCGTCGCGACGCGCCGCCCCAGCCGCGCCGCCGCGACCGCGACATTGGACGAGGACCCGCCGAGGAACTTCCCGAACGAGGTCACGTCGGCGAGTCCGACCCCCGTCTGCAGGGGATACAGATCGACCCCGATGCGCCCCATCGTGATCAGGTCGAACTCGCTGCGGGCCATGCGGGAAGTCCCTCCGACGCCTTCGTCCTGCGCTCACATCTAGTCCCGCCCCGCCCCTCTGTCAACATTTTGTCCTGACATTCGGACGAGATCCGTGCCCCGCCTTGACACCCCTCTCGGGGCACGCCAAGGCTGATCCCATGACGACGCCGGCACCCCGACCGTCCAGCCCGTCCCGACCCGCCGCCCCCTCCGGCCCCTCGCGCATCCGCGTGGGCTCGGCCCCCGACTCCTGGGGCGTCTGGTTCCCCGACGACCCCCGGCAGACCCCCTGGCGGCGCTTCCTCGACGAGGTCGCCGAGGCCGGTTACACGTGGATCGAGCTGGGTCCGTACGGGTATCTGCCGACGGATCCGCGGGTGCTGGCCGAGGAGACCGGGCGGCGCGGGCTGCGGGTGTCGGCCGGGACCGTCTTCACCGGGCTGCACCACGGCCCCGCCGTGTGGGACCGCACCTGGGAGCACGTCGCGTCCGTCGCCGCGCTGGCCCGGGACACCGGCGCGCGTCACCTCGTCGTCATCCCCTCCTTCTGGCGGGACGACAAGACGGGCGAGGTCCTGGAGGACGCGACGCTGACCGCCGAGCAGTGGGGACACCTCGCCGCACAGACGGAGCGGCTGGCCCGCGAGGTCCGCGACCGGTTCGGGCTGCGGATCGTCGTCCACCCGCACGCGGACACCCACATCGACACGGAGGAGAACGTCACCCGCTTCCTCGACGCGACCGACCCCGGTCTCGTGTCGCTGTGCCTGGACACGGGGCACTACGCGTACTGCGGCGGCGACAGCGTCGAGCTCATCAAGACGTACGGGGAGCGCATCGGGTACCTGCACCTCAAGCAGGTCGACCCGGAGGTGCTCGCCGCGGTGCGGGCGCAGGGGACGCCGTTCGGTCCCGCCGTCGCGCGGGGCGTGATGTGCGAACCGCCGCGCGGGGTGCCGGAGTTGGCCCCGGTCCTCGCGGCCGCCGAGGCGCTCGACGTGGACCTCTTCGCGATCGTCGAGCAGGACATGTACCCGTGCGACCCGGAGCGACCGCTTCCGATCGCACGCCGTACGCGGGGCTATCTCCGGTCGTGCGGCGTGTAGCACTATCGGCGCATGAGACGGTCGAGCGTGCCGCGCCAGACGAGTCAGCCGCGCCGGGCGGGACGTCCCGCCCGCTCCCCCGACGGGGCCTGGGAGACGGCCTCCGCGCTGCCCCACCCGCGGCTGCGCCCGGGGGTCATCGGCTACCGCGGGTTCCGGCTGGCCTTCCCGGGGCCGCGGGCCCGCCTGGAGGCGCCGATCGGCGCGGTGACGCTGATGATCGGCTTCGAGGGCGCGGTGCGGATCACGGAGGCGGGCGGCGGCTGGGTGGACGTGGGCGCGACGGGCGGCGGCACCGTCGCGCCGCCGGCGCGGGCGCGCACCGTGGAGCTGCGGTCCGTGCTCTCGGGCCTGACCACGATGCCGGTGCTCGGCGAGCACGACGGGCGGCTCGCCGGGGTGGAGGTGCTGCTCACTCCGTGGGCGGCGTTCCGGATGCTCGACCTGCCGCTGCGTGAGCTGGCCGGGCGCCCGCTGGATCCGGACACATTGGGAGCGCTCCCTTCCGCTGCCGTGGCCCGGCTCGCCGACGGACTGGCCGGTGCTCCCGGCTGGCCGGCCCGGTTCCGGCTGCTCGACGCGACGCTCGGGCGGTGGCTGGAATCCGGTCCGCACTGCGCGGACGGTACGGTCCGCGCCTGGCACGCGCTGTGCCACAGCGGCGGGGCGGTGCCGGTGACCGAGCTCGCGGAGGAGGCGGGGTGGGGTGTGCGGCAGCTGGAGAACCGATTCCGTGAGCAGATCGGGCTCAGCCCGAAGGCGGCCGCGCGGGTGCTGCGGTTGCAGCGGGCGCGGCGGCTGCTGTGCACGGGGAGCAGTCAGGCCGAGACCGCCTCGGTCTGCGGTTTCTACGACCAGGCGCATCTGAGCGGGGAGTTCAAGGCGATGACGGGGTGTACGCCGCGGGAGTTCGTGCGGGCCCACGGGAGGCCTCCGGCGGTTGACCGGTTGACGGGCGAAGCCACGAGCCTCCTACTGAGGCCGGGCCTGCCGTAGGGGGCCCGCGCCCTTCATCGCCGCCGCGCGCATCCTTGGCTGGCCGGGGCGAACGCCCGCGCCGTAGGCATTCGCGTTCACCTCGCGCCTGCGGCCCGGCGGGACTGCTCGCGCCCCGCGGCGAAGCCGCTGATGGATGCGGCCCCGCGCCCCTGAGAGCGCACTCCGTGCGCCTTCGGGGGGGGGGCGACCGACCAAGTGCGGGCCGATACAGGCTCATGCCCCCTGGGCGCAGTGGTTCATGCGTGCACGGTGCGTCCTCTTTGCATCATTCGCGTCACAAAAGCACCCTTCGTGTCACGCATGTCAGCCCTACGCGGGTTCTGCGTCACAGGCGTCACACAGGCCCTCCCTTCCTCACGGGTCCCCTCGTTCTCCGGGGACAGGGTGGGTGATCGTCGGCGGACACCCCCGCGCCGCCGCGTCGCCCGTCAGGGAGGAGCCACCATGACCGACCACCGGCTCTGGTCGTACAAGGACATCGCCGCGCACATCCGGGTGCAGCCCGACACCGTCCGCTCGTACCGCAAACACGGGCTGCTGCCGCCGCCCGACCACGTCGAGGGCGGCAAGCCCTACTGGTACGCCGACACCGTGCGGGCCTGGGTGGCCTCCCGTCCGAGGAACCGGGGCCGGTCCCTGGACTGAACCCCGCTGCGCCGGGCCGCCGTTCTGCGGCCCGGCGGACCCCTGCATAGGATTCGGGCAAATCACCCCATCCGGTGCGAGGGAGCCCGCCGTGACTCACCCCCAGCCCCCGGGATCCCCCCAGGCCCGCATCCCGCGGCAGCCGCCCCCGCCGGGCCCCCAGGTCCGGGCCGGCCTGTGGAAGCGCTGCCTGTGGGGCGGCCTGACGCTGTGGGTGCTGACCGCGCTGGTCACGTACGCCACGAAGAACACGACGCTGCTCCCCACCCTCATCCTGCTCGGCAGCTTCCTCGTCCCGGCGGTCTTCGTGCTGTGGGCGTACGAGCGGCACGGCCGCGATCTGGGCGTGCACCTGATCCTGGGCTGCTTCCTGGTGGGCGGCGTGCTCGGCGTCCTGGGCGCGTCGGTCATGGAGTACTACCTGCTGCACCCCTCCCTCTGGATCTTCGTGGGCGTCGGCCTGATCGAGGAGGCGGTCAAGCTCCTCGCCCTCATGTACGTGCTGCGCCGGTACCCGCACATCCGCGGACTGCGCGCGGGTCTCGTGCTGGGCGCGACGGTCGGCTTCGGCTTCGCGGCGTTCGAGAGCGCGGGGTACGCGTTCAACGCGGCGGTCACCATGAAGGGCATCGACCTGCGCTCCCTGCTGGAGACGGAGGTGCTGCGCGGACTGCTCGCCCCGTTCGGGCACGGCCTGTGGACGGCGATCGCCGGCGCCGCGCTGCTCGCGTTCCGTCGCCCGAACGGCCGCTACCGTCTCGCCGCGCCCGTCGTCACGACGTACCTCGGCGTCTCCCTACTGCACGCGCTGTGGGACTCGATGCACGGGATCGCCCTCTGGCTCGTCGCCCGCATCACGGGCACCGGCCTGGACCCCGCACTGTTCGCCCAGGGCTACATGCCCGATCCCACCGCCACGCAGGAGCATCTCTTCACGTTGTTCTCGGTCGGAGGCCTGGCCGCGGTCTCGCTCTTCGGCATCGGCTGGGCGCGTTCGCTCGCGCGTCGCGACCCCTCTTGGAAAAATACCCCCTAGGGGTATACAGTCGGGGACGTCAGGAGGCGCCGGGGACATCCCGGCCTCTTCCGACGCACACCCATCGAGGCATTCCGAGGAGAACGACATGAGCGCCCAGACCGAGCTCCCCCAGATCGGCTCCGAGACGTCCGGTTCCTGCTGCGGCGGCTCCTGCCACACGGACGCCGCGGCCCCGGCCGCCGAGGGCGCCGTCACCACCGTCTACCAGGTCAAGGGCATGACCTGTGGCCACTGCGAGGGTGCGGTCTCCAGCGAGATCTCCGAGATCGCCGGCGTCGCCTCCGTCACCGCGGTCGCCTCCACCGGCCAGGTCACCGTGGTCTCCGCCGCCCCGCTCGACGAGGAGGCCGTCCGCGCCGCCGTCGACGAGGCGGGCTACGAGCTGGTCTGACCGCTCACCACTTCGGGGGCCGGGGACATCCCCGGCCCCCGCGCCGTACGCTCGACAGCACCATGACGGACGTACCACCTCTCGACGCACCGCCGCCGCTGACCGAGATCGGCCTCTCCATCGGCGGCATGACCTGCGCGTCCTGCTCCTCGCGCATCGAGCGCAAGCTCAACCGCATCGAGGGCGTCACCGCGACGGTCAACCTCGCGACCGAACGGGCGAGGATCTCCTACGCCCCCGAGGTCACCCCCGACCTGCTGATCACCACGATCACCGGACTGGGGTACACGGCGACCCCGGACGAGACCGCTGCCGAGAGTCCGGCGGACGACTCCGGGGCCCGGCGGCCCGAGGCGAGCGGCTCCCGTGACGCCGCCCTGCGACGGCGCCTGGTCACGGCCGCCGTCCTGACCGTCCCGGTGATCGCGCTCTCCATGATCCCGGCCCTCCGGTTCCCCGGCTGGGACTGGCTCGCCCTGGCCCTCGCGACCCCCGTGGTGCTGGGCTGCGGCGCCGGCTTCTACCGGGCCGCCTGGACGAACGCCCGCCACGGCGCGGCCACGATGGACACCCTGGTCTCCCTCGGCACCCTCGCCGCGTACGGCTGGTCCCTGTGGGCGCTGGTCTCCGGCACCTCCCACACGTACCTGGAAGTCGCCGCGGGCGTCGTCACGTTCATCCTGCTCGGCCGGTACCTGGAGTCCCGCGCCAAGCGGAGCGCGGGCGCCGCCCTGCGCAGCCTGCTCGAACTCGGCGCGAAGGACGTCGCCGTGCTCGCCCCGGACGGCACCGAGACCCGGGTCCCCGCGGACCGGCTGCGCCCCGGCGACCGGTTCGTCGTACGGCCCGGCGAGAAGATCGCGACGGACGGCACGGTCGTCGACGGTCACTCGGCCGTCGACGCCTCCCTGCTCACGGGCGAGTCCGTGCCGGTCGACGTGGGCGTCGGCGACGCCGTGACCGGCGCGACCGTCAACGCGGGCGGCCGCCTCGTGGTCGAGGCCACCTGGGTCGGCGCCGACACCCAGCTGGCCCGCATGGCGAAGCTCGTCGAGGACGCGCAGACCGGCAAGGCGAAGGTGCAGCGGCTCGCGGACCGGATCTCGGCGGTGTTCGTCCCCGCCGTGCTGGTCATCGCGCTCGGCACCCTCCTCGTCCGGCTCCTCGTGACGGACGACGTCACCGGCGCGTTCACCGCGGCCGTCGCCGTCCTGATCATCGCCTGCCCCTGCGCGCTCGGCCTGGCCACGCCGACCGCGCTGATGGTCGGCACGGGACGCGGCGCCCAGCTCGGCATCCTGATCAAGGGCCCGGAGGCGCTGGAGTCGACGCGCGCCGTCGACACGGTCGTCCTGGACAAGACCGGAACGGTCACCACCGGCCGGATGACGCTCGACGCCGTGCACACCGCCGAGGGCGTCGGCGAGAAGGAACTGCTGCGGCTCGCCGGGGCCGTGGAGCACGCCTCCGAGCATCCCGTGGGGCGCGCGGTCGCCGCCGGGGCCGCCGACCGTGCGGGCGAACTGCCGCCGGTCACGGGCTTCGCGAACGTGCCGGGGCTCGGCGTGCGCGGCACCGTCGAGGGGCACGCGGTGCTCGTCGGCCGTGAGGGGCTGCTCACCGACGCCGGGATTCTGGTGCCGGCCGCGCTCACCGAGGCACTGGGTGCCGCGCGGGCGACGGGCGGCACGGCGGTCCTCGTCGCCTGGGACGGGGCGGCCCGCGGCGTGCTGGCCGTCACCGACGCGGTCAAGGACACCAGCGCGGAGGCCGTCGAGCGGCTGCGGGCGCTCGGGCTGACCCCGGTGCTGCTGACCGGGGACGGCCGGGCCGCCGCCGAGTCCGTGGCCCGCGCCGTGGGCATCGCGCCGCAGGACGTGATCGCGGAGGTGCTGCCGCAGGACAAGGTCGCGGTGATCGAGCGGCTGCGGGCCGAGGGCCGTACGGTCGCGATGGTCGGCGACGGGGTCAACGACGCGGCGGCGCTGGCCACGGCGGATCTGGGGCTCGCGATGGGCACCGGGACGGACGCGGCGATCGAGGCCGGCGATCTGACGCTGGTGCGCGGCGACCTGCGGGTCGCGGCCGACGCCATCCGGCTCTCCCGGCGCACCCTCGCCACGATCAAGGGCAATCTGTGCTGGGCCTTCGGCTACAACGTGGCCGCGCTGCCGCTGGCCGCCGCGGGGCTGCTCGACCCGATGATCGCGGGGGCGGCCATGGCCTGCTCCTCGGTTTTCGTGGTCACCAACAGTCTGCGGCTGCGCCGGTTCGGCTGACCGGGGACCGATCCGTCAGTTCTGTCCCACACAGTCTGGACCTGCACACAATCCACACGGCACAATTGCAGCACCCTCACACTGGGGCTCGGGTTCGCAAATCGGGTCCCTTGTGAACGCACGGGACAAATGCAAGAGACGTAGATCACATCGATCCCAACGTAACCCTTTGCAGGTCTCGTGAGTCTAAGGAGGCGATGCAGAAACGTCTTGGGGGGCGTTTCCGTATCGAGCGGGTTTGTCTTGGGGGACGAACCCGACTGCGTTGGCCGGGGCACGCGCACCGGGGAGCTTGAGCGGCCCACCCGTGCGTGCGTGTTCCCGGCAGCCGACGCGGACACCTGGACGCCCGGCCGGATCCCGTGGGGGGAATCCGCACCGGGACATGGAAAGCGCCCCGACTGCCGGCCCGTGGGGGGACCGACAGCGGGGCGCTTTCTGCTGCCCGCCTCACCGGAGGCCGGTGCGAGAGCGCCCCGTAAGGGGCGCGGGGCCGTTCCGATCGGCGACTCCGTCGCGGGGCGCGACCAGCCACGACGAACGGAACGCCGAAGGCCGGCCGCCACGCCCTACGGCGAGACGAACCGGCCTCTGGAAGCGGAGCGACTCAGCGCTCCTCGACGGGGATGAAGTCCCGCTCGACCACGCCGGTGTAGATCTGGCGCGGACGGCCGATGCGCGAACCCGGCTCCTTGATCATCTCGTGCCACTGGGCGATCCAGCCCGGCAGCCGGCCGAGGGCGAACAGGACCGTGAACATCTCGGTCGGGAAGCCCATGGCCCGGTAGATCAGACCCGTGTAGAAGTCCACGTTCGGGTAGAGGTTGCGCGAGACGAAGTAGTCGTCGGAGAGCGCGTGCTCCTCCAGCTTGAGCGCGATGTCGAGCAGCTCGTCGGACTTGCCGAGCGCGGACAGCACGTCGTGGGCCGCGGCCTTGATGATCTTGGCGCGCGGGTCGAAGGACTTGTACACCCGGTGGCCGAAGCCCATCAGGCGGACGCCCTCTTCCTTGTTCTTCACCTTGCGGATGAAGGAGTCGACGTCGCCGCCGTTGGCCTGGATGCCCTCGAGCATCTCCAGGACCGACTGGTTGGCGCCACCGTGCAGCGGACCCCACAGGGCGGAGATGCCCGCGGAGATCGACGCGAACATGTTGGCCTGCGACGAGCCGACCAGACGCACGGTGGACGTCGAGCAGTTCTGCTCGTGGTCCGCGTGCAGGATCAGCAGCTTGTCCAGCGCCGAGACGACGACCGGGTCGAGGTCGTACTCCTGCGCGGGCACGGAGAACGTCATGCGCAGGAAGTTCTCGACGTAGCCCAGGTCGTTGCGCGGGTAGACGAACGGGTGACCGACGGACTTCTTGTACGCGTAGGCCGCGATCGTCGGAAGCTTGGCGAGCAGGCGGACCGTCGAGAGGTGGCGCTGCTTCTCGTCGAAGGGGTTGTGGCTGTCCTGGTAGAACGTGGACAGCGCGGACACCACGGACGACAGCATGGCCATCGGGTGGGCGTCGCGCGGGAAGCCCTTGTAGAAGTTCTTGACGTCCTCGTGCAGCAGGGTGTGCTGCGTGATCTCGCTCTTGAAGGTCGCGAGCTCGTCGACGGTCGGAAGCTCGCCGTTGATCAGCAGGTACGCCACCTCGAGGAAGGTGGAACGCTCGGCCAGCTGCTCGATCGGGTAGCCGCGGTAGCGCAGGATGCCCTGCTCGCCGTCCAGGTAGGTGATCGCGGATTTATAGGCGGCCGTGTTGCCGTATCCGCTGTCGAGGGTCACCAGTCCTGTCTGGGCCCGGAGCTTCCCGATGTCGAAGCCCTTGTCGCCGACGGTGCTGTCGATCACCGGGTAGGTGTACTCGCCATCGCCGTACCGCAGTACTACAGAGTTGTCGCTCACGTCATCCCTCACCGACGTAGTGCCTCTTCTTCGAGGTGCCCTGACTGCCTCTACCATCCCCCACTTGGCCCACCAGAGTGCACTCGGGGTCGACCATTGGGCCTAATGGCGGCACTGGGTGCCACCAACCTTCTCATCCTGCCCCCTTCGCCCTGGTTCCGGAAGGGGGCTGTGACCTTCCCGACGAATTTGATCGATCAAACTCTTTGAAGGTTCCCGCCGGAGAGCCGGAAATCGAGCGCTGTGTACCGCTTTCCGGCAGAAACCGTACGTACCGCCTGCCCGAGGGCCTTGCGTGAGCCGACGAGCACGACCAGTCTCTTCGCGCGGGTCACCGCTGTGTAGAGAAGATTCCTCTGGAGCATCATCCATGCCCCGGTCGTGACCGGAATCACCACACACGGATACTCACTTCCCTGCGAACGGTGGATCGTCACGGCGTAGGCGTGCGCGAGTTCGTCGAGTTCGTCGAAGTCGTAGGGGACCTCCTCGTCCTCGTCGGTCAGGACGGTGAGGCGCTGCTCGTCCGCGTCGAGCGAGGTGACGACGCCGACCGTGCCGTTGAACACGCCGTTCGCCCCCTTCTCGTAGTTGTTCCTGATCTGGGTGACCTTGTCGCCCACGCGGAAGACGCGGCCGCCGAAGCGCTTCTCGGGGAGCTCGGGGCGGCCCGGGGTGATCGCCTGCTGGAGCAGTCCGTTCAGCGTGCCCGCGCCGGCCGGGCCCCGGTGCATGGGCGCGAGGACCTGCACGTCGCGGCGCGGGTCGAGGCCGAACTTGGCGGGGATGCGCCGCGCGGCCACGTCCACGGTGAGCCGGCCCGCCTCCTCGGTGTCCTCCTCGACGAAGAGGAAGAAGTCCTTCAGGCCCTGGGTGAGCGGGGGCGTGCCCGCGTTGATCCGGTGGGCGTTCATGACCACGCCGGATTCCTGCGCCTGGCGGAACACCTGCGTCAGCCGGACGGCGGGCACCGGGCCGCCCTCGGCGAGCAGATCGCGCAGCACCTCGCCCGCACCGACGCTCGGCAGCTGGTCCACGTCCCCCACGAACAGCAGATGGGCGCCGGGCGGGACGGCCTTCACCAGCTTGTTCGCCAGCAGCAGGTCGAGCATGGAGGCCTCGTCGACGACGACCAGGTCCGCGTCTAGCGGCCGGTCCTTGTCGTACGCGGCGTCGCCGCCGGGCTTCAGCTCCAGGAGCCGGTGGACGGTGGAGGCCTCGGCGCCGGTCAGCTCGGCGAGGCGCTTCGCGGCGCGTCCGGTCGGGGCGGCGAGCAGCACCTTGGCCTTCTTGGCGCGGGCCAGCTCCACCACGGACCGTACGGTGAACGACTTGCCGCAGCCGGGGCCGCCGGTCAGCACGGCGACCTTCTGGGTCAGGGCGAGCCGCACCGCCTCCTCCTGCTCGGGCGCGAGCGTGGCCCCGGTCCGCTGCGCGAGCCAGGCCAGCGCCTTGTCCCAGACCACGTCCCGGAACGCGGGCATCCGGTCCTCGCCGGTCCGCAGCAGGCGCTGGATCTGGGCGGACAGCGACAGCTCGGCGCGGTGGAACGGGACGAGGTAGACGGCCGTGACCGGCTGCCCGTCCTCGCCCGGCACCCGCTCCCGGACGACGCCGGGCTCCTCTCCGCTCTCCTCGTCGGGCTCGGCGAGCGCGGCGAGGCACTCGATGACGAGGCCGGTGTCGACCTGGAGCAGCTTCACCGCGTCGGTGATCAGCCGCTCCTCGGGCAGGAAGCAGTGCCCCTGGTCCGTGGACTGCGACAGCGCGTACTGGAGTCCCGCCTTGACGCGCTCGGGGCTGTCGTGCGGGATGCCGACGGCCTGGGCGATGCGGTCGGCGGTGAGGAAGCCGATGCCCCAGACGTCTGAGGCGAGCCGGTACGGCTGGTTCTTCACGACGCCGATCGAGGCGTCGCCGTACTTCTTGTAGATCCGCACGGCGATCGATGTGGAGACCTCGACCGACTGGAGGAAGACCATCACTTCCTTGATGGCCTTCTGCTCCTCCCAGGCGTCGGCGATCTTCTTGGTGCGCTTGGGTCCGAGACCCGGCACCTCGATCAGCCGCTTGGGGTCCTGCTCGATGATGTCGAGGGTGTCGAGACCGAAGTGCTGGGTGATCCGGTCGGCGAAGACCGGACCGATGCCCTTGACCAGGCCCGAGCCCAGGTAGCGGCGGATGCCCTGGATGGTGGCGGGCAGGATCGTCGTGTAGTTCTCCACATGGAACTGCTTGCCGTACTGGGGGTGCGAGCCCCAGCGGCCCTCCATCCGCAGCGACTCCCCGGCCTGCGCGCCGAGCAGCGCGCCGACGACGGTCAGCAGATCGCCGCCGCCCCGGCCGGTGTCCACGCGCGCGACGGTGTACCCGGTCTCCTCGCTGGCGAAGGTGATCCGCTCGAGGACGCCTTCCAGCACCGCCAGGGTGCGCGCCGCCGACGCTTGGTTGGACATGCGTCGACGGTAGCGGGCGGCGCTGACAACCGTGCGGGGTCCCGTCTAGGCGTAGTGGCGGTAGATGGCCTGGGCCACGCAGGCCGGCTTGTCGGAGCCCTCGATCTCGACGGTGAACGCGAGCCGCGTCTCGACCCCGTTGCCCCGGACCTCCTCGACGGACTCGACCGCGCCGTGCAGGCGGATCCTGGCGCCGACCTTCACCGGGCTGGGGAAACGGACCTTGTCCAGGCCGTAGTTGATGCTCATCGAGGTGCCCTCGACGGCGAGCAGCCGGCCGAACAGCGGGATGATCAGGGAGAGGGTGAGGTAGCCGTGGGCGATCGGGCCGCCGAAGGGGCCGCTCGCGGCGCGCTCCGGGTCGGTGTGGATCCACTGGTGGTCGCCGGTGGCGTCGGCGAAGGTGTTCACCCGGTCCTGGGCGATCTCCAGCCAGTCGGTGCGGCCCAGGTCGGCGCCGGCCAGCGCCTTGATCTCGTCGAGGCCGGTGGCGGTGCGCAGGGCGGTCATGGTGGTGCTCCTGTCAGTTGTCCTCGGTGACGGGCGTCGCGCCGAAGAGTTCGCGGATACGGGGCTTGAGCAGCTTCCCGGCGCCGCTGCGCGGCAGGGCGTCGGCGAAGACGAGGGACTTCGGGATCTTGTAGCGGGCGAGCCGGCCGTCCAGGGACGCGAGGATGTCGGCGGCGCTCGCCCCGGCACCGGGCGCGCGGACGACGACGGCGCGGGGCACCTCGCCCCATCGGCTGTCCCGTACGCCGATGACCGCGCAGTCGGCGACGGCGGGATGGTCGTGCAGGACGTTCTCGATCTCGGCCGGGTAGATGTTCTCCCCACCGGAGATGATCATGTCCTTGGCGCGGTCGACGAGGGTGACGTACCCGTCCTCGTCGGTGCGGGCGATGTCACCGCTGTGGAACCAGCCCGCCCCCAGTACGGCCGCGGTGGCCTCGGGCCGGTTCCAGTACCCCTTCATCACGTTCGGGCCCTCGACGAGGAGTTCGCCGTACGCGGCGTCGGCGCCGGACGGGTCGACGAGGCGGACGTCGCTGAAGAAGTGCGCCACGCCCGCGCTGCCGGCCTTCTCCACGGCGTGCTCGGCGTCGAGCATGCACACCCCGGGCGCGGCCTCGGTCATGCCGTAGCCCTGGAGGAACTCGACGCCCCGCTCCTGGTACGCGCGGATCAGGGCCACCGGCACCGGGGCGCCGCCGCACAGCAGCATGCGCAGCGAGGACAGGTCGGCTCCGGTGAACCGCGGTGCGGCGGCGACCTGTTGGAACATCGCGGGGACGCCGAACATCACGGTGACCCGGTGCCGCTCGACCAGATCGAGGGTGCGGTCCGGGGCGAAGGTCTCCTCCAGGACGAGGGTGCCGCCCTTGAGGAGGGTCGGCAGACACGTCATGTTGAGGGCCCCGGTGTGGAACAGCGGGGCGGAGAGCAGCGCGATGTCGGCCCCGGCGAAGTCGCCGTCGACCAGGGCGTTCACACAGTTCCAGGTCAGGTTGCCGTGGGTCAGTACGGCTCCCTTGGCCCGGCCGGTCGTGCCGGAGGTGTACATGATGAGGGCGGCGTCGTCGAGGGTCACCGGCATGTCGAGCGGTTCGACGGTGATCCCCGCGAGCTCCCCCTCCAGGTCCGGGCCGACGGCGACGGTCCGGGGCACGCCGCACGCGGCGGCGAACTCCGCGAAGTCACCGGTGTGGACCAGGACTTCGGCCCCGCAGTCGTCGAGGCAGTGCGTCAGCTCGGGCGCGGCGAGGCGGGTGTTGAGCGGGACGAAGAGCGCGCCGAGCCGGGCGGTGGCGAACAGGGCCTCCAGGAAGGCCGGGTGGTTCGGGCCCAGGTAGGCGACCCGGTCCCCCGGGCGGATGCCCAGGCCGCGCAGGAGCAGCGCGAGGCGGGTGGTGCGGTCGTGGAGCTCGGCGTAGCTGGTCGCGCGGTCGCCGAAGACGACCGCGGTGCGCTCCGGTGTCTTGCGGGCGCGGCGGGCGGTCCAGGAACCGATGCCGTGGTCTCGCATGACGGGCCCTGCCTTTCGGACTGCTGGTGGATGGGGTCAGGCCTGGTCGAGGCCGAGGACGCGCAGGGCGTTCTCCTTGAGGATCATCGGCCTGACCTCGGGCTTGATGTCGAGCTCGGCGAAGTCGGCGAGCCACCGGTCCGCGGTGATGACCGGGTGGTCGGACCCGAACAGCACCTTCTTCTTGAGCAGGGTGTTGGCGTACCGGACGAGCTGCGGCGGGAAGTACTTCGGGGACCAGCCGGACAGGTCGATGTACACGTTCGGCTTGTGCGTGGCGACCGCCAGGGCCTCGTCCTGCCAGGGGAACGAGGGGTGCGCCAGGATGATCCGCAGTCCGGGGAAGTCGGCGGCGACGTCGTCCACAAGCATCGGGTTGGAGTGCTTGAGCCGGATGCCGCCGCCGCCCGGGACGCCCGCGCCGATCCCGGTCTGGCCGGTGTGGAAGAGGGCGGGGACGCCCAGCTCCTCGATGGCCTCGTAGAGCGGGTAGGCGAGCCGGTCGTCGGGCGAGAAGCCCTGGAGGCTGGGGTGGAACTTGAACCCCCGCACCCCGTACTCCTCGACGAGCCGCCGCGCCTGCCGCACCGCCGCCCGGCCCCGCCAGGGGTCCAGGGAGGCGAACGGGACGAGGACGTCGGCGTGTTCGGCGCAGTCCTCGGCGATCTCCTCGTTCGGGATGGGCGGGTGGCCCAGGGCGTGCTCGGCGTCGACGGTGAAGACGACGGCCGCCATGTTCCGCTGCCGGTAGTGCTCGGCGGTCTCCGCGATGGTCGGCATCCGGTGGCCGTGCGCGGCGAAGTACTTCTCCGAGGCGGCCATCAGCTCGGGGCTGAGCGAGGGGTGGCCGGTCCGGGACACCTCGGCGTGCGTGTGCACGTCGATGGCGGTCAGCCGGGCCGGGTCGAGGCGGAGGGCGGGCGCCATGTCAGGCACCGGCCGGCGGGCGCGGGGCGGGGATGCCGAAGGTCTCGGGTTCGGCGCCGACTCCGGCGGCCCAGGAGGCGGCGATGTCGTCGGCGCTCCAGCCGCCGTCCTGGAAGGCGTGCGCCTTCTCCTTCGGGTGGGCCCAGAGCGCGAGGCGGTCGCCGCCGAGGCCGATGGCCTGGCCGGTGACACCGGCGGAGGCGTCGGAGGCGAGGTAGGTGACGAGGCCGGTGACGTCGTCGACGGTGCCGAGGCCCTCGCCCCGGCGCATCCAGCGGGGCAGCGGCTCGCCGGTGCGCTCGGCCTCCTCGATGGCCGGGGCGAACGCCGGGATCGTCCGGGTCATCTCGGTGGCGGCCACGGGGATCACGGCGTTCACCGTGATGTCCGCGCGGGCCAGTTCCATGGCCCAGGTGCGGGCCATGGCGACGATCCCGGCCTTGGCCGCCGCGTAGTTGGTCTGGCCGAAGTTGCCGCGCTGGCCCGCGGGCGAGCCGACCAGGACGATCCGGCCGCCCTCGCCCTGTTCGCGCATCCGCACGGCGGCGGCGCGGGCGCAGGTGAACGTGCCGCGCAGATGGACGCGGACCACGTCGTCGAAGTCGTCGTCGCTCATCTTCCAGAGCACCTTGTCGCGCAGGATGCCGGCGTTGGTGACCAGCACGTCGAGCCGCCCGAAGTGCTCGACCGCGGCGGCGATCAGCGCCTCGGCGGCCTCCGTGGACCCGACGGCCGCGGTGACGCCGACGGCCTTGCCCCCGGCGGCCTGGACGGCGCTCACCGCGTCGGCGACGGCCTGCTCATCGACGTCGTTCACCACGACGGACGCTCCTGCGGCGCCGAGCGCACGGGCGTAGGCGAGCCCCAGCCCGCGTCCGCTGCCCGTGACGACGGCGACCTTGCCGCTCAGTTCCATGCGTGATCCCTCTTCTCCGTGCTTCTCCGTGCCGGCATCGATCTCGCCTTGATCTCGGCAGGCAATCGATCTCGGCGATCGATCTCGCCATCGACAGGATTCCTGGCGATGCGGTTCAGTCTCACGATCATCAGGATTCCTGTCAATGGGGTAGGGTCGACGCGTCGGACCACCCGGAGCGGCGGCCCGGCACCAGGCAGCAGCGATCCGGAGGTGCCATGCCCGAGCAGCCGTCCCCGTCCCTGCTCTACCTCGTCAAACGGGCCGAACTCGTCGTGCGGGCCCGCCTGGAGGAGGTCCTGAAGCCGGCCGGTGTCACGGCCCTGCAGTACACGGCGCTCACCGTCCTGGAGGTCCACGACGGCCTGACCGCGGCGCAACTGGCCCGGGACTCCTTCGTCACCGCCCAGTCGATGGCCGACATGGTCCGCACGCTGGAGGGACGCGGTTACGTGGCCCGGCACCCCAATCCGGCCAACCGCCGCGAGCTCCTCATCACCCTGACCCCGGCGGGCCGGGAGCTCCTGTCCGCGTACGCGGAGGCGGTCCGCGGCGTGGAGGACCGCATGACGGAGGGGCTGACCACGACCCAGGCCGACCAGCTGCGCACGGCCCTCGACCACGCGTGGCGCCGACTCAAGTAGGTCGTCCCGTACGGAGGCTGAGTACGCCTGCTCATGCTCCCGCGCGGCGCCGGTCCGAGCATGGACGCGTCCGGTCCCGACACCGCACGCTCTGGGGGAATCCCGTCCATGTCGATCCGCCACACACTCGTCCGCAGAACGTTCGCCAACCCGCTCTCCGCGGCCTACCTGGGCCTCGTCGGATCGGCCGTCGCCTTCGAAGTGATCGCCGCGACGGTCTCCGACCCGGGGATCGTCGGAGTGTGGCCCTTCCTCTTCACCGCCCCGACGTCCCTCGGCGCGGCCGGCGGCGTCGGAGCGGTGTGGGGCATCGACGCGCCCTACTGGCTCCTGGGAGCCGGCGTGGCCGCGAGCGCCCTCCTCCAGTCCTTCGCCCTGGGCACGACCCTGGACCTCTTCCGCACCCGACACCACTGACGCCCGAAGTGTGCCCTCAGGGGCCCGGAGCCGTACCCGCTCAGCAACTCCGTCGCAGGGCGCGACCACCAGACCCCCGGGGGCACGCGAAGCGTGCCTTCAGGGGCGCGGGGAACTGCGCGAGCGACCACGACGGCGCGGCACCCGGCAACAACCGTCAGCCCCCACGGCGGCGACGCCGAAGCTGGGGCGATGGCCCGAGCCAGAGGCGAGAGGCGCCGGGCCGGACGCGCCCCGCCAGGGGCGCGGGGAACTGCGCGAGCAACCACGACGGTGGCGCACCCAGCGACGGCGCCCAGCCCCTACGGCGGCGACGCCGCAGCCGAAGCCCCACTAGATCGCGCACCGCGCCGGGCGCCTGGCATGCGCCCCCTTCACGGAGGCACTGCCCAAGGCCGGGCGCCGGGCCGACGCCCCCGGAGGGGGTGGGTGGGTGGGAGTAGGGCTGGGGCCATAGCCCGCGCCCAGCGCGGCACCCCGCGCCGGAGGCGAGAGGCGCGGGGAACTGCGCGGCCGACCACGACGGACCGTCAGTCGCGCACACCGCGCGCCGACCCCCGCACCAAAGGGCACGGCCCCGCGCTAAATGCCCCCCATGGGCTCCGGGTCCACCCGGAGGGGGGTGCCCCAGACGCGTACGACCTCGTAGTCCGTGAACTCGTGGACCAGCCGGTACGCCATCGCCGCGTCCGGACGGCGCCGCTGCGCCGCCAGATAGAGATCCGCCTCGCGGCGGTCGTGCCGCGGGGTGCCGCACAGCTGCCAGACCTGACCGGTCCACATCTCGGGGATCCACCGCTGCTGCGGCTGCGGCCGCTCCTCCCGCGTGCCGTAGCGCGACACGACCGGCTGCTGGTCGGCGCGGGCCGGGGCCGGCCCCCCGCCGTACTCGGCGCGGCGCGCCTGCCGCCGCCGCGTCTCGCAGAGCAGGCACAGATCGGGAGCGGACTCGTCGACCGCGCCGTACGGGTGCTGCGCGCAGCGGGTCGTGGGCGCGGAGCCGGAGACCGTGTCGTCGAGCAGCTCCAGGGCCCGCTTCACATCGCCCCGCACCTCGTGGAGCTTGGCGTCCGACGCCTCCGCGGTGAGGGTCTCGCCGTGCTCGCCCAGGACCCGCAGGGCGCGGCCGAGTGCGGTGAGCTGCGCGTGGTTCACGGTCGGCTCGCTCCTTCTGCGTCTTCCATCAGATCCGCCCTCCACCATCGCACGCCGCACCGACAACCCCTCGCCCCCGACCCGGGCCACCCGGACCCCACCCCGGCGCCCGCCACATCACGATCCGGTCACGACAACCGGAACCCCCCTTGTCAGCGACCCGTGTAATCGATTCCAATCCCTCATGTAATCGATTCCATGCACATGTGCGCCCACCACACCGCACATGAGCCCCGCAGCCACAAGGAGGTGGCCCGCGATGGCGAGCATCAAGGACGTCGCGGCCGCGGCCGGAGTCTCGGTCGCCACGGTCTCCCGCGTCCTGAACAGCCACCCGTCGGTCAGCCCGGACGCCAGGACGCGCGTGCTGGCCGCCGTGGAGTCGCTCGGCTACCGGCCCAACGCCGTGGCCCGCTCCCTGCGCACCGACCAGACCCGCACCCTCGGCCTGGTCATCAGCGACGTGCTGAACCCGTACTTCACCGAGCTGGCCCGCTCCGTCGAGGAGGAGGCCCGCGCCCTCGGCTACAGCGTGATCATCGGGAACGCCGACGAGCGCCCCGACCTCCAGGACCACCACGTCCAGAACCTGCTGGACCGCCGCGTCGACGGCCTCCTGGTCTCCCCGACGGACGGCGGCTCCCCGCTGATGCTGGCCGCGGCCCGCGCCGGCACCCCGATGGTCTTCGTCGACCGCTGGATCCCCGGCGTGGACGTACCGGTCGTGCGCTCCGACGGCCGCGCTGCGATCCGCGACCTCGTCGCCCATCTGCACGGCCTCGGCCACCGCCGCCTCGCGATCATCGCGGGCCCGGCCGCGACGACGACCGGCAGCGAGCGCGTCGCCGCCTTCCGCGAGGCGCTCGCCCCGTACGACATCGCGCTGCCGGACGCGTACATCGGGCAGGGCGACTTCCAGGCCGACAGCGGGCGCCGGGTGACGGAGGGGTTCCTCGACCTGGCCGAGCCGCCGGAGGTCGTGTTCGCCGCCGACAACCTGATGGCGCTCGGCGCGCTCGACGCGATCCGCGCGCGCGGGCTGCGCGTCCCGGACGACATCGCTCTCGCCGCGTTCGACGACATCCCCTGGTTCGTGCACACCGCGCCGCCCGTCACGGCGATCGCCCAGCCGACCAAGGAGCTGGGCCGGGCCGCCGTCCGCGCCCTGATCGACCGCATCGAGGGCCGCACCCCGGAGTCGGTGACCCTGCCCGCCCACCTCGTCGCACGGGAGTCCTGCGGCGAGTCCCCCCAGCCCCGTCAGTCCCCCCAGTCCCCCCACCCGCTGACCTCGATGGAGAGGAGCCCCAGGTGAAACCGGACCGCAACCCGGACGAGTTGCTGCGCATCGAGGGAATCCGCAAGACGTTCCCCGGCGTCGTCGCGCTCGACAGCGTCGACTTCGACCTGCGCCGCGGCGAGGTGCACGTCCTGCTCGGCGAGAACGGAGCCGGCAAGAGCACGCTGATCAAGATGCTCTCCGGCGCCTACACGCCGGACGCCGGACGGATCACCGTGGGCGGCGACGAGGTCCGCGTGCACGGCGCGCAGGACGCCGAGAAGCTGGGCATCGCCACGATCTATCAGGAGTTCAACCTCGTCCCCGACCTGACGGTCGCCGAGAACATCTTCCTGGGACGCCAGCCGCGCCGCTTCGGGATCATCGACCGCAAGAAGATGGAGCGCGACGCCGAGGCGCTCCTCGCGCGCGTGGGCGTGCACGTGTCGCCCCGCGCGCGCGTCCGCGAACTGGGCATCGCCCGCCTGCAGATGGTGGAGATCGCGAAGGCGCTGAGCCTGGACGCCCGCGTCCTGATCATGGACGAGCCGACGGCCGTGCTGACCTCCGAAGAGGTCGAGAAGCTGTTCGCGATCGTGCGGCAGCTGCGCGAGGACGGCGTCGGGATCGTCTTCATCACGCACCACCTGGAGGAGATCGCCGCGCTCGGCGACCGCGTCACCGTCATCCGCGACGGCCGCAGCGTCGGCCAGGTCCCGGCGTCGACGCCCGAGGACGAGCTGGTCCGGCTCATGGTGGGCCGCTCCATCGAGCAGCAGTACCCGCGCGAGCGGCCCGACACCGGCGGCGCGCTGCTGAAGGTGGAGGGGCTGACCCGGGACGGCGTCTTCCACGACGTGAGCTTCGAGGTGCGGGCCGGTGAGGTCGTCGGCATCGCCGGGCTCGTCGGCGCCGGGCGCACCGAGGTGGTCCGGGCCGTGTTCGGCGCGGACCCGTACGACGGCGGCTCGGTGGAGGTGGCCGGTTCCCGGCTGCCGCGCCACGACGTGAACGCGGCGATGGCCGCGGGCGTCGGCCTCGTGCCCGAGGACCGCAAGGGCCAGGGTCTCGTCCTCGACCAGTCGGTGGAGGAGAACCTCGGGCTCGTCACACTGCGGTCCGCCTCGCGCGGCGGCTTCGTCGACCGCAAGGGGCAGCACACCGCCGCCGAGCGGATCGCCGGCCGGCTGGGCGTGCGGATGGCCGGGCTCGGCCAGCACGTGCGCACGCTGTCCGGCGGCAACCAGCAGAAGGTCGTCATCGGCAAGTGGCTGCTCGCCGACATCCGGGTGCTGATCCTCGACGAGCCGACCCGCGGCATCGACGTGGGCGCCAAGGTCGAGATCTACCAGCTGATCAACCAGCTGACCGCCGCCGGGCACGCCGTGCTCATGATCTCCAGCGATCTGCCCGAGGTGCTCGGCATGAGCGACCGCGTGCTCGTGATGGCGCAGGGCCGCATCGCCGGTGAACTCGCCGCCGAGGACGCCACCCAGGACTCCGTGATGGCGCTCGCCGTCAGCACCCCGACCGCCGTCTCCCCCACCACCCCGGACCTCGAAGAGGAGGGCTCCCGTGACCCCCGCAAGCACTGAAACGCTCAAGAACGACAAGAGCACGGCCAAGAGCGGCGGGGGCCTGCTGCGGCTGCTCCTCGACAACGGCGCGCTGACCGCGCTCGTCGTCCTGGTCGTCGTGATGTCGCTGCTCTCCGGCGACTTCCTGACCACCACGAACCTGCTGAACGTCGGCGTCCAGGCCGCCGTCACCGCGATCCTCGCCTTCGGCGTCACCTTCGTCATCGTGTCGGCGGGCATCGACCTGTCGGTCGGTTCGGTCGCCGCGCTGTCCGCGACCGTCCTCGCCTGGGCGGCGACGAACGAGGGCGTCCCGGTGCCGATAGCGGTGCTCCTCGCCGTCGTCACCGGCCTGGCCTGCGGCTTCGTCAACGGCGCGCTGATCGCGTACGGGAAGCTGCCACCGTTCATCGCGACGCTCGCCATGCTGTCGGTGGGCCGCGGTCTGTCGCTGGTGATCTCGCAGGGCTCCCCGATCCCGTTCCCGGACTCGGTCTCGCGGCTCGGTGACACGCTGGGCGGCTGGCTGCCCGTACCGGTCATCGTGATGGTCGTCGTCGGTGTCGTCACCGCGGTCGTGCTCGGCCGCACCTTCATCGGCCGCTCGATGTACGCGATCGGCGGCAACGAGGAGGCGGCCCGCCTGTCCGGGCTGCGCGTGCAGCGGCAGAAGCTCGTCATCTACGGCCTGTCCGGTCTGTTCGCGGCCGTCGCCGGCATCGTCCTCGCCTCCCGCCTGTCCTCCGCGCAGCCGCAGGCCGCGCAGGGGTACGAGCTGGACGCGATCGCCGCCGTCGTCATCGGCGGCGCCTCGCTCGCCGGTGGTGTCGGCAAGGCGTCGGGCACGTTCATCGGCGCGCTGATCCTCGCGGTGCTGCGCAACGGTCTCAACCTCCTGTCGGTGTCCGCGTTCTGGCAGCAGGTCGTCATCGGTGTCGTCATCGCGCTGGCCGTCCTGCTCGACACGGTGCGCCGCAAGGCGGGCGCGACCCCGACCGCGGCCGGCACCGGCGCGGGCGGACCGCGGCAGAAGGCTCAGTACGTCATCGCGGCCGTCGTCGCGGCGGCGATCGTCGGCGGGCTCGCGCTGTGGAACAACGGCACGTCGTCCGGCGGCAAGAAGGACCTGCGGATCGGCATGGCCGTCTCCACGCTCAACAACCCGTTCTTCACGGAGATGCGGGCCGGCGCGCAGGCCGAGGCAGAGAAGGAGGGCGTGAAGCTGACCGTCACCGACGCGCAGAACGACGCCTCGCAGCAGGCCAACCAGCTGCAGAACTTCGCCAGCGGCGGCATGAGCGCGGTCATCGTGAACCCGGTCGACTCCGACGCCGTCGGCCCGGCCGTGCGCGGCGCCAACAAGGCGGACATCCCCGTCGTCGCCGCCGACCGCGGCGTGAACAAGGCGAAGACCACGACGCTCGTCGCCTCCGACAACGTCGCGGGCGGCAGGCAGGCCGCGCGGACGCTCGCCGGCAAGCTCGGCGGCAAGGGCGAGATCGTCATCCTCCAGGGCCAGGCCGGCACGTCCGCGAGCCGTGAGCGCGGCGCCGGGTTCGCCGCGGGCATCAAGGAGTTCCCGGGCATCAAGGTCGTCGCCAAGCAGCCCGCGGACTTCGACCGCACCAAGGGCCTGGACGTCATGACGAACCTGCTCCAGTCGCACCCGGACATCGACGGCGTGTTCGCCGAGAACGACGAGATGGCGCTCGGCGCGGTCAAGGCGCTCGGTGCGAAGGCCGGAAAGTCCGTCGACGTCGTCGGTTTCGACGGCACCCCGGACGGCATCGAGGCCGTCGAGGCGGGCACCCTGTACGCGTCGGTCGCCCAGCAGCCGCGCGAACTCGGCAAGATGGCGGTGCAGAACGCGATCGAGGCGGCGCAGGACGAGAAGATCCCGTCCGCGGTGAAGGTCCCGGTGAAGGTCGTGACGTCGAAGAACGTCGCCGCCTTCAAGTGACCTCCGCGCCACCGATCTTCGAGTGACCTCAGGGAGAGGCTCAGCATGAACTCGTACGACCTGCTCGTGGTCGGCTCGGCCAACGCGGACCTCGTGGTCGGCGTCGAGCGGCGGCCCGGCGCCGGGGAGACCGTCCTCGGTTCCGACCTGGTCGTCCACCCGGGCGGCAAGGGCGCCAACCAGGCGGTCGCCGCGGCGCGGCTGGGCGCGCGCACGGCGCTGCTCGCGCGCGTCGGCGACGACGGGCACGGGCGGCTGCTGCGGGAGTCGATGGAGTCGGCGGGCGTGGACACGTCCGGCGTGCTGGTCGGCGGGGCACCCACCGGCGTCGCGCTGATCACCGTCGACCCGTCCGGCGACAACTCGATCGTCGTGTCGCCGGGGGCGAACGGACGCCTCACGCCGGACGACGTGCGGGCGGCCCGCGAGCTGTTCGCGGCCGCGCCGGTCGTCTCGACCCTGCTGGAGATCCCGCTGGACACGGTCGCCGAGGTCGCGCGGTCGCTGGCCGACGGGGCCCGCCTCGTCCTGAACCCGTCGCCGCCGGCGTCGCTGCCGGACGAGGTCCTCGCGGTGTGCGACCCGCTGATCGTCAACGAGCACGAGGCGGCCGTCATCCTCGGTACGGAGCCGGGGGCGACGCCCGAGGAGTGGGCGAAGGCGCTGCTGGAGCTCGGCCCGCGTTCGGTCGTCGTGACGCTGGGCTCCGAGGGCGCGCTGGTCGCGGACGCGTCGGGCTCGGCACGGGTGCCGTCGGTGAAGGTCGAGGCCGTCGACACGACGGGCGCCGGTGACGCGTTCACGGCGGCCCTCGCGTGGCGGCTCGGCACCGGCGCCCCGCTCGCCGACGCGGCGGCCTACGCGGCGCGGGTCGGCGCGGCGGCCGTCACGAAGGAGGGCGCGCAGGCCTCGTACCCGACGGCGGACGAGGTGGCCGCACTGTGAAGAAGGGCGGAATACTCAACCGCCACCTGGCGGGCGCCCTCGCCGAGCTGGGGCACGGGGACGGGGTCCTGGTGTGCGATGTCGGGATGCCGCTGCCGCAAGGGCCGCGGATCGTCGACCTCGCGTTCCGCGCCGGGGTGCCGTCGTTCGCCGAGGTGCTCGACGGGCTGCTGGAGGAGCTGGTCGTGGAGGCGGGCACGGCGGCGCACGAGGTGCGCGCCGCGAACCCGGCGGCGGCCGAGCTGCTGCGTGAGCACGTGCGGCCGCTGTCCTATGTCTCCCACGAGGAGCTGAAGGGGCTTGCGGCGGGGGCGCGGCTGATCGTGCGGACCGGGGAGGCGCGGCCGTACGCGAACGTGCTGCTGCGCTGCGGGGTCTTCTTCTAGCCGGGTCGTCTTCCCGCCGGGGTCGTCCGGGTACGTCATGAGCGCTGAGGGGCCCGGTCCGTGGACCGGGCCCCTCGGGCTCTCCCCTCCCCTGCGCCGGAACTTTCCTGGAAGTCCCCCCCGGGTCCCCCTCCAAAAGTTCCGACGCACGCTAGACCCGCCTTCGTGCCGGAAGGTTGTGCTCCCGGTACGAATTTCTTTGAAACCCGTACCGCGGCCGCTCCGGGTGCCGACAGGCCGGGGCGACCGTAGCGTTTGCGGCATGACCGAAGAATCGGGCGAGAAGCCGCTGGCCAGGGACGTCCTCGACGAGCTCGGCGACGACCGGCTGCGGGAGCTCGCGGGCCTGTTGGGCACGGACGCGTCGGGCGCGCGGGAGGTCGTGGACGGCACGGTGTCGGGGCTCTCCGGGGGCCTGCGGGAGCGGGCCGGGGAGAGCGCGGGCGGTGCGGCGGAGGTGCGGGACGCGCTGGCGGAGGCCGAGCAGCCACCGCTTCAAGGAGCCTTCACGCTCGGCGGGCTCGGCGGGCTCGCCTCGGGCGGCCTGATGGCCGGGCTCCTCGCGAAGCTGAGCCGGCCGGTGGCCGCCGCGGTCGCGAAGAAGACGGGGCTGCCCGTGGCGAACGTGACCCGGGGCATCGAGCTGCTGATCCCCGTGATCCTGGCCGTGCTCAGCAAGCGGGCGGGGCGCAAGCGCTGACCGGCCGGCCCGCCGCCAGGTCCAGCATGTCGAGCGTCGCGTCGGCGGCGCCGGTGACGACCGGGTCGTGGGTCGCGACGACGGTGACACAGCCGTGTTCGTGCGTGGTCCGGGCGATGAGGGCGGTCAGTTCGTCGGCGCGGGTCCGGTCGACGGCAGCCGTCGGCTCGTCGACCAGTAGGAGCTCGGGCTCGACGAGCAGCGCGCGGGCCAGCGCGACGCGTTGGCGTTCGCCGCCGGACAGCTGGTCGGGGCGGTGGCCGGTGCGGTGCCCGAGGCCGACGTCGTCGAGGAGCTCGCGGGCCCGGCCGCGCAGGGCACGGGGCCGCCGGCCGGAGAGCGAGGCGGCGGCGAGCAGTTGTTCCTCGGCGGTGAGCCCGGCGAGCAGGTTGCCGCTCTGGAACATGTAACCGATCCGGGTGCGGCGGGCGCGGGCGCGCTCCCGGTCGCCGAGGGTGGCCAGGTCCAGGTCTCCGAGCCGGACCTGCCCGGTGTCGGGCCGCAGCAGGGCGCCCGCGACGGCGAGCAGGGTGGACTTGCCGGAGCCGGAGGGGCCGACGAGGGCGGTGAGCTCGCCGGACCGGAACTCCGCGTCGACCTCGCGCAGGGCGGTCGTCCGGGAGGCTCCGCTGCCCAGGGTCACGGTGACGGCGGTGAGACGGAGGGTCATCGGGCTGCTCCCAGCATGGTCATCGGGTCGACGGTGGTGACCCGTCGCAGGGTGAGGGCGGAACCGGCCAGTCCGACGAGGACGACGGCGGCCATGGTCGTGCCGAGGGTGCCGGCGGGCAGGCTGAACGGCACCTGCTCGCCGACGAGCGCGCCGACGCCCGCGGCGAGCGCCGCGCCGAGCGCGGCTCCCGCGGACACGACGATCGCGGCCTGCGTGAGGCTGTGGCCGAGCAGCCGGCGGCGGGAGGCTCCCATCGCGCGCAGCAGGGCGAGTTCGGGGGTCCGCTGGACGGTCCACACCGCGAAGAAGGACCCGACGACGAGCGGGGCGATGAGGAAGAGGAACGTCAGGATGGAGTTCATGGTGAGCCGCTCGCCGTC
The DNA here is from genome assembly GCF_014621695.1 of Streptomyces xanthii. Classification (GTDB taxonomy): domain Bacteria; phylum Actinomycetota; class Actinomycetes; order Streptomycetales; family Streptomycetaceae; genus Streptomyces; species Streptomyces xanthii. The sequence continues at coordinate 5,062,670 of NZ_CP061281.1, read as the reverse complement.
GTAGCCGGGGGCGGCGCCGAAGGCGGTCTCGAGCGGCACGGTCGCGGTGTGCAGCCGGCGGTCGGCACCGGCCAGGCGTGCGGTGCCGGACCCGTCCGGCGCCCGGAGCGCCATCGCGCTGTACTGGTCCGGGAGTTCGCCGGGGGAGGTCCGGGCTCCGGGGGTGGTGAAGCGCACGCGGCGCCAGGTGTCGGTCGTGACGTACGCGGCGGCGACGTGTCCGTACGAGGAGCGGCCCGTGGTACCGACGACCTTCAGGCGGATGCCGAGCCGGTCGACGGTGAGGGTGTCGCCGATCCGGACGCCGTCGTTCACGAGCTGCCGGGACACCACGACGCCCTCGGGGCCGTCCGCGGCCAGCGGTCTGCCGGTGTCGGCGCCCGGGTCGGTGAACGCGCCGGGCTCGACGCCGAACGCGGCGAGGTCGACCTCGGTGCCGCGGTCGGTCCGGCCGCGGGTCAGGGTGACCCCGAGCGGGCTGGCCTCGACGCCCTTCTCGTGCCTCCAGCCGTCGACGGTGTCGCGGTCGACGAGACCGCGGGCGAACTGGTCGGAGTCCGATCCGGCGGCGAAGGCGATGTGGGTCGCGGGCAGCCGGCGCAGCGCGGAGACGGTGTCGTCGCCGAGGCCGGTGGTGAATCCGGAGACGATGCCGACGAGGGCGGCGACGAGCACGACGACGCTGCCCATCAGCAGGAAACGGCCTCGGGCCGCTCTCAGTTCCAGCAGGGCGAGGTACACGGTGATCCTTCCGGTCCGGGGCGTGCCCGGGCATGGGTGAGTGTGCGCGCCCCGGCGGGACTCACTTAGGGACGCAGCGTCCCCAAGATAGATGATGGCGACGCAGCGTCCCCAACAGGGCCCGGCCCGGGTCCTACACTGACCGCGTGCCCCGGATCCAAGCCGCCTCAGTCGCCGACCACCGCGCCCACCAGCGGGCCGCGCTGCTGGACGCGGCGCGGGAGGTGCTCGCGGAGGGGGACGCGTCGCAGGTCACGTTCGCGGAGATCGCCCGGCGCACCGGGCTCGCGCGCAACAGCGTCTACAAGTACTTCGCCGACCGCGGCGAACTGCTCACCGAGGTGGTACGGGAGTCCGCGCCGCGCTGGACGGCTCACATCCACGCCGCGCTGGAGGCGGCCGGGGACGCACCGCGGGACCGGATCGGCGCCTACGTCACGGCCCAACTGGAGCTGGTCCGCGACGGGGAGCACCGGATCGCGCAGGCGGTCGCGGACGCGGGGGACGCGGCGGCGCTGCGGGCGGGGGCCGGGGACGCGCACCGGGCTCTCCTCGACCCGTTGGTGCTGGCCCTGACCGAGCTGGGCGACGACACGCCGCTGCGGACGGCCCGGCTGTTGCAGGGCGTCGTCAACGCGGCGACCACGGCGATCGAGTCCGGCGACGACTACGAGGCCGTCCGCCACCGAGCCGTAGCCCTGACCACGGCCTCCCTGACGGCCCTCCCGGACTAGCCCCGGCCCCCGCAAGGAGCGCGGGGCTGTGTCCCTGTGCGGCTCCGCCGCGCGGGCGCGAGCAACCACGACGGCGGCGCACTCGACGACGATGCCCGCCCCGACGGCGGCGGCGCCGGGGGCGCACGACCGACGGCCCCGCAATGGGGCGCGGGGTCGAAAAAGGCGCAGGGCAGACGGGCCCCGTCAGGGGCGCGGGGCTGTGTCCCTGTGCGGCTCCGCCGCGCGGGCGCGAGCAACCACGACAGCGGGGCGCCCGGCGACGATGCCCGGCCCCCACGGCGGGGCGCCCCGCGTCCAGTCCTCAGCGTGCCCGCGCCACCTCCGCGAACCGGGACACCGTCTCCCGCAGAACCTCTCGTCCCTCCCGCTCCCACAGGCCGTCGTTGAAGAGCTCGACCTCGACCGGGCCCGTGTATCCGGCCTCCTCGACGTACCGCCACCACAGCGCCAGGTCCACGGCCCCGTCGCCGAGCTGCCCGCGGCCGTTCAGGACGCCGGCGGGCAGCGGGGTGACCCAGTCCGCGAGCTGGAAGCTCGCGATCCGTCCCGTCGCGCCCGCCCGGGCGATCTGCGCCGGGGCCGCCTCGTCCCACCACACGTGGTACGTGTCGACGCACACCCCCACCTGCTCCGCGGGAAACCGTTCCGCGATGTCGAGCGCCTGACCGAGCGTGGAGACGGCGCACCGGTCGGAGGCGAACATCGGGTGGAGCGGTTCGATGGCGAGCCGCACCCCGCGCTCACCGGCGTAGGGCGCCAGTTCGGCGATCCCGTCGGCGATCCGCTCGCGCGCCGCGACGAGGTCGCGGGACCCGGCGGGCAGCCCGCCCGAGACCAGCACCAGGACGTCCGTGCCGAGGACGGCGGCCTCGTCGACGGCCCGCTTGTTGTCGTCGACGGCGGCCCGCCGCTCAGCGCCGTCGATCGCGGTGAGGAATCCGCCGCGGCAGTGCGTGGACACGGACAGCCCGGCGTCCCGCAGCAGCCCGGCCGCCTTCTCGACCCCGTACGCCTGCACGGGCTCGCGCCACGTGCCGATGTGCCGCACCCCCGATTCCACGCAGGCGTCGACGAGTTCGGGCAGTCCGAGCTGCTTGACGGTCATCTGGTTGATGGAGAAGAGGGGGTGGGCGGCTGCGGCCCCGGGCGCGGTCATCGGGTCACTCCGTACAGGGCGAGCAGCTGCTTCATCCGGGCCTCGGCGAGCCCCGGGTCGGGGAACAGGCCGAGCCCGTCCGCGAGTTCGTAGGCCTTCGCGAAGTGCGGGAGCGAGCGGGAGGACTGGAGCCCGCCGACCATCGCGAAGTGGTCCTGGTGCCCGGCGAGCCAGGCGAGGAACACGACACCGGTCTTGTAGAAGCGGGTCGGCGCCTGGAAGAGGTGCCGGGACAGTTCGACGGTCGGGTCGAGGAGCGCGCGGAACCCGTCCGTGTCTCCCTGGTCCAGTACGCGTACGGCGTGCGCGGCGAGCGGCCCTAGCGGGTCGAAGATGCCGAGCAGCGCGTGGCTGAAGCCGCGCGCGTCGCCGGCGATGAGCTCGGGGTAGTTGAAGTCGTCGCCGGTGTAGCAGCGCACGCCCTTGGGGAGTCTGCGGCGCAGTTCGACCTCGCGCCGCGCGTCGAGCAGCGAGACCTTGATGCCGTCGACCTTGTCCGGGTGCTCGGCGATGACCTCGAGGAAGGTCTCCGTGGCGGCGTCGAGGTCGGCGGAGCCCCAGTACCCGTCGAGCGCGGGGTCGAACATGGGGCCGAGCCAGTGCAGGACGACCGGTTCGGCGGCCTGGCGCAGCAGGTGCCCGTAGACGTCGAGGTAGTCCTCGGGGCCGCGGGCGACGGCGGCGAGCGCCCTGGACGCCATGAGGATCGCCTGCGCGCCCGTCCCCTCCACGAGCGCGAGCTGCTCCTCGTACGCGGACCTGACCTCGGCCAGGTCCTTCGGTACGGCGGTGAGCTGGTCGGTGCCGACGCCGCAGGCGATGCGCCCGCCGACGGCCCGCGCCTCGGCGGCGGACCGCTTGATCAGTTCGGCGGCGCCCGCCCAGTCCAGGCCCATGCCGCGCTGCGCGGTGTCCATGGCCTCGGCGACGCCGAGCCCGTGGGACCACAGGTGGCGGCGGAAGGCGAGGGTGGCGTCCCAGTCGACGGCGGCGGGGCCGTCGGGGCTGGTGTCGGCGAACGGGTCGGCGACGACGTGCGCGGCCGAGAAGACGACGCGGGAGGCGAGCGGGGCGCCGGCGTCGAGGGCGAGCGGGGTGGCGCGCGGCTCGTAGGCGCGCAGCTCCCCCGCGCTGTCGGGCAGCTGGATCGTCACAGCGTGATCTCCGGAACGTCGACGCGGCGACCCTCGGCGGAGGCCTTCAGGCCCAGCTCGGCGAGCTGCACACCGCGGGCGCCGGCCAGCAGGTCCCAGCGGTAGGGCGCGTCGGCGTAGACGTGCTTCAGGAAGAGCTCCCACTGCGCCTTGAAGCCGTTGTCGAACTCCTGGTTGTCCGGGACCTCCTGCCACTGGTCGCGGAAGGAGTAGGTGGCCGGGATGTCCGGGTTCCACACGGGCTTGGGGGTGGAACTGCGGTGCTGGGCACGGCAGTTGCGCAGGCCGGCGACGGCCGAGCCCTCGGTGCCGTCGACCTGGAACTCGACGAGTTCGTCGCGGTTGACGCGCACCGCCCAGGAGGAGTTGATCTGCGCGATCGCGCCGCCGTCGAGCTCGAAGATGCCGTAGGCGGCGTCGTCGGCGGTGGCGTCGTAGGGCTTGCCGTTCTCGTCCCAGCGCTGCGGGACGTGCGTGGCGGTGAGCGCCTGCACGGAGGTGACGCGGCCGAACAGCTCGTGCAGCACGTACTCCCAGTGCGGGAACATGTCGACGACGATGCCGCCGCCGTCCTCGGAGCGGTAGTTCCAGCTGGGGCGCTGGGCCTCCTGCCAGTCGCCCTCGAAGACCCAGTAGCCGAACTCGCCGCGCACGGACAGGATCTCGCCGAAGAAGCCGCCGTCGATGAGCCGCTTCAGCTTGAGCAGGCCCGGCAGGAAGATCTTGTCCTGGACGACGCCGGACTTCACGCCGGCCGCCCGGGCGAGACGGGCCAGTTCGAGCGCGCCGTCGAGGCCGGTCGCGGTCGGCTTCTCGGTGTAGACGTGCTTGCCGGCGGCGATCGCCTTCTTGAGGACCTCCTCGCGGCCGGAGGTCATCGCGGCGTCGAAGAAGATGTCGACGCTGTCGTCGGCGAGGACGGCGTCCACGTCGGTGGAGATGTTCGCCTCGTCGAGGCCGTGCTTCTCGGCGAGCGCCTCCAGGGCGTACGCGCGGCGGCCGAGGAGCACCGGCTCGGGCCACAGCACCGTGCCGTCGCCGAGGCCGAGCCCGCCCTGCTCGCGCAGCGCGAGGATCGAGCGGACGAGGTGCTGGCGGTAGCCCATGCGCCCCGTCACCCCGTTCATGGCGATGCGCACCGTCTTGCGTGTCACGTGAGTCCCTCCGTCGGGCGTGCGGCGCCGCGGCCACCGCATCTAGCAAGCGCTTTCTATACGAGGAGAAGCTAGCCTCTGCACAACCACTCGGACAAGAGCGGGTGCACGACCGATCCGAACCGACCCTGGACAGGCCACAGGCCGACGCCGACGGAGGCTGACTCGACGATGACCGTGACCCTGGCGGATGTGGCCGCCCGCGCACAGGTGTCCCCCGCCACCGTCTCGCGCGTCCTGAACGGCAACTATCCGGTGGCCGCCGCCACCCGCGAGCGCGTCCTGAAGGCCGTCGACGAACTGGACTACGTCCTCAACGGCCCGGCGAGCGCGCTCGCCGCCGCCACGTCCGACCTGGTCGGGGTTCTGGTCAACGACATCGCCGACCCGTTCTTCGGGATCATGGCCTCCGCCGTGCAGTCGGAGATCGTGGGCCCGGGCGGCCGCGCGGGCGGCGAGCGCCTCGCCGTCGTCTGCAACACGGGCGGCTCCCCCGAGCGCGAGCTCACCTACCTCACCCTGCTGCAGCGCCAGCGTGCCGCCGCCGTCGTCCTCACCGGCGGCGCGATCGAGGACGAGGCCCATGTCGCGGCCGTCGCGGGCAAGCTGCGGCGCCTGTCGGAGGCGGGCACCCGCGTCGTCCTGTGCGGCCGCCCGCCGGTGCCCGGCACCGACGCGGTCTCCGTGACCTTCGACAACCGGGGCGGCGGCCGCGAACTGACCCGCCACCTGCTCTCCCTCGGCCACCGCCGCATCGGCTACGTCGCCGGGCCCGAGGAGCGCACGACGACCCGGCACCGTCTGGAGGGACACCGTGAGGCGCTCGCCGACGCGGGCGTCACGGAGTCCGACGACCTGGTGGTGCACGGCACGTACGACCGGGCGACCGGCCGGGCGGCGACCGCGGAACTGCTGCGCGGCGCCCCGGACCTGACCGCGATCGTCGCCGCGAACGACACGGTGGCGCTCGGCGCCTGCGCGGCCCTGCGCGAGGCCGGACTGCGCGTCCCCGAGGACGTCTCGGTCGCCGGCTTCGACGACCTCCCCTTCAGCGCGGACGCCGTCCCCGCTCTCACGACCGTCCGCCTCCCCCTCAGCGACACGGCCGCCCGCGCGGGCCGCATCGCGATGGGCCGCGAGGAGGCCCCCGAGGGCGGCGTCGACGTGGTCGGCGGCGAACTGATCGTCCGCGGCTCGACGGCTCCGCCGCGCGCCTGACCGCTCACCCCCGGCCGAACGGCCCGGCGCCCGCACCCGGCCGTGCCACACTCGGCGCCATGACGCATGACCACGACGGCGGCCGGCTGAGCGTCGGCGAGGCCGACAAGGCGCTCGACGCACGCCTGTCCCAGGGCCTCGACGAGGTCAACTTCCCGGCTACCGGCACCACTTCCGCCGATCAGACCTCCCTCTCGGTGAAGGTCGTCGACGAGACGGGCGAACTCGTCGGCGGCCTGTCCGGCTGGACCTGGGCCGGCCTGTTCGGCATCGAGATGCTGTGGATCCGCGAGGCGAGCCGGAAGGACGGCTGGGGGACGCGGATCCTCGCCGCGGCGGAGGAGGAGGCGCGCCGGCGCGGCTGCGACCGCGCCTGCGTCTCCTCCTTCACCTTCCAGGCCCCGGCGTTCTACCAGCGTCACGGGTACGTCGAGACCGGCCGCACCCTGGGCATTCCCGGCGGCGCGGAAGACGTCCACATGTTCAAGAAATTCACCAGCGCCGGGAATTCCCTTTTCAGAGCATGATGAGCAGCCGCGTGTTCGCCTTCAGCTTTCGGTTGACCGAGCGGCTCTGCACATAGACCTCCAGCTTCGGATTGTTCCCCGCCTTCACCGACACCGTGCCCTTGATTCCCGTACCGAAAAGAAGGCTGCGCGCCGCGTCTCCCGTATAGGCGCGGTCGGTGTCCTTCTCCACGACGACGACTTCCTTGTCGGGCTGGACCTGGACGCGCGCACCCAACTGGTAGTAGCAGGAACCGCGCTCATAGGTCACGCCCGGATGGGAATTCACGAACGAGCGGATCTCGGCCTCCTTGTCGACCTTCAGGAGCCGGTACTTGTCGGCCGGTATCGGCTCCAGGTTCGCCCGCACCTCGTCGACGGATATGTCCTGGCCGACCGCGAACAGGTTCTTCGTGCCGCGCACGCCCTGCTCGCGCCCGCGCAGGAAGCTGGTGGCGGCGGCGCGCACCGTGCCGATGGCCTCCTCGACGCCCTGCTTCGAGTCCGCGTCCCAGATCGCGATGTTCCCCGCGGGGAAGCCGTAGTTCTGCGCGGTGCGCTTGGCCAGCGAGTTCGGCACGAGGATCGCGGACGTCCAGTGGTCCGGCAGGCCGCCCATCTTGGCGGTGATCCGGTCGAGCCACGGCCCGAGGATCGACATGTCGCCGTCGTGCCGGCGGTCCCCTCCCGACGCGTTCTCCTCCCCGTCCGTCACCACGATCTGGAGGAAGCTGTGCTCCCCGTACTCCTCCCAGATGTGGTCCAGGTCGTCCAGGGATTTCAGCGAGGCCTCGATCAGCGCCGTCGCCCCGTTGTTCACCTTGTAGAGCCCGCGCATGGACGGAAGGTGCTTCACGTCCATGTCCCACACCAGGTTCTCCACCCGGTGGTCGAAGGAATAGAGGCTGATCCGCGTCTCGTGCCCGAGGCTGTCCGATTCCGCCTTCAGTCCGGCCACGAATTCGTCGACGACGCGCACGAGCTGGTGCTGGTGCTGATACATGGAACCGGAACTGTCCACGACGAGTGCGACGTGATTCACCTTGTGCTGGATCTTGCGCACAGACATGCCTACGCTCCCCCTCCGACGGGAATTCCCCGTCCCCCGAGTGATGTATTCACTCTAGGGGCGACCACTGACAACGCCCCGCCCCGCGGAACGGCCCCGCGCGGACCGCGCCGAGGCCCCAGCAGGACGAGATCAACGAGAAGATTCACACGTTCCTGGAGGCCTACTTCCCGTTCCCGGGCCGCTTCGAGCGGTCCGCCGGGGCGGCGGGCTGACGCGCGCCCGGTCGAGGGTCACGCGGACTGCGCCGCCGCCCCGCTCACCCGCTTCTCCAGCAGGGTGAACGACTTCGGCTTCGTGCCCGGCTGCGGCTTGCCCTCCTTGTGGCCGACGACCCGGTACCCGGCCTTGATGTAGTACGCCTTCAGGGCCGGGTTGGTGGCCACGCAGTCGAGCCGCGCCAAGGGGCGCCCCCGCTCGGCGACGCGGCGCTCCGCCGCGCGCAGGAGTTCGCGTCCCGTGCCGGGCGGGACGCTGCCGTGCGCCACCATCAGGCGGTGCACATATCCGGCCGTCGCCGGCTGCGGGCCCCACGCGGCCTCGTCCTCCCACCACAACTCCCAGGCCCCGACGGCCCGTTCGCCACTCTCCGCGAGCCACACCTCGCCCCCGCGCTCGCGTGTGCGGCGGAAGTGGTCCACGCCGAGTTCGCCCGGGCGCCACTGGCCCGTGACGCCCCGGCTCAGCATCCAGCGGGCGGCGTCGTCACGCAGTCCCACGACCGTGGCGAGGTCGGTGTCGTCGGCGAGGCGGAAGCGCAAGGTGTCCATGGGGCCGTTCTACAGGGCGGGCGTGCGGCGCAGGACGAGGGTCAGGAAGCCGAAGCTGTCCCGGTAGGCGTGCAGCCACTCGTCGCGGCGGGCGTGGGACCAGTCCAGGACCTCGGCGCCGTCCTCGTGGCCGGGGTGGTCGAGCGCCCACTCGGCGAGCGTCCCCCACAGCGACCACTCGTAGTGGTCCAGCTCCTGGCGGGTACTCGCATGCCCGTACACCGGCACCCAGCCCTCCCCCACGACCCGGTCCACGGTCGACGCGAGATCCGTGAACTCGCCGAGCACCTCGACCGCCTCCGCCGTCGGCTCGCTCAGCCAGTACCCGTCTCCGATCAGCACGCTCCCGGTCGGGGCGAGCCGGGCGCGGGCGCCTTCCAGCGTGGGCAGGAGCCCGCCGAACGCGTGCGCCGAGCCGACGCTCAGCACCGCGTCGAAGGGCTCCGGCGACGTGTACTCCTCGGCCTTCTGGCAGTGCAGCTCCAGCCGGTCCGCGACGCCGCGCGCCTCCGCCGCCGCCCGCGCGATCTCCAGCGACTTCTCGGACAGGTCCACCCCCACGGCCCGCAGCCCCGGCCGCGTCTCCAGCGCCCGCAGCAGCCACTCCGCCGTCCCGCACCCCAGATCGAGCACGCGGCCGCCGTCCCGGGGCAGCACCCGGTCGAGCAACTGCCGTACGGACGCGTCGCCGAGCGGGGACTTGATCGGGTGCCGGGTGTGCGCCAGGTTCGAGATCATCTCAGGGGTCATCCGTGCACCCTCCCAAGCCGACCGTCCCCACGCACCCGCTTTTCCCTGATGCCCGGCCCGAGGAGAGCGCGGGCGCCTGCTGCCCCGAGGAGCCCGGCATCAGTCCCGAGGCCCACGCCCACCGGCCGGCCGGTTCAGCAGATTTCCTTGAGGAAGCCGAGCAGCGACTCGTTGAAGGCCTCGGGCTGTTCGGCGCCGGGGAGGTGGCCCGCGCCGTCGATGACCGTGAGCTGCGCGTGCGGGACCAGGGTCGCGATGGACCGCGCGTCGGAGACCGGCGTGTAGACGTCGTCCGCACCGACCACGATCAGGGTCGGGGCCGTGACCGAGGCCAAGGTGTCGCCGTAGTCGGGGCGTTCGGCGCGGCCGCGCAGGGCCGCCGCCGCGCCGCGCGGGTCCGTGGCGCGCATCATGCCGAGGACCTGCGCGGCCACGTCGGGGAGCGCGGTGACGTTGTACGCGGCGAGCATCTTGTCGATGACCTCGTCCGCGTAACCGGCCATGCCCTCGGTGAGGAGGCGGTCGGCCAGGGCGTTGCGGAAGGCCTTGCCGTCGGGGGTCTCGGCGCCGTAGGACGTGTCGGAGAGGACCAGGGCGCGCACGCGGTCCGGGTGGCGGCGGTGGAAGTCCATGCAGATCTGGCCGCCCATGGAGACGCCGCCGATCACGGTGCGGTCGATGCCCAGGTGGTCGAGGAGCGCGGCGATGTCGTCGGCGAAGTCGGCGAGGAACACCTGGCCCGGGGTGACGTCACTGTCCCCGTAGCCGCGCAGGTCGGGGGTGATGACGCGGTGGCCGGCGGCGGCGAGGGCGTGGGCCTGCGGGGCCCACAGGGTGTGGTTGAACGGGTGGCCGTGGACCAGGACGACCGGAGTGCCGTCGGCGGGGCCGGACTCGGCGCAGTTCAGGGTGATGTCGCGGTCGGTGAGGGTGATGCGGCGGACGCTGCTCATCGCGGTTCCTTGGGTCGTTCCGGTGGCGGGCTCAGGTCAGGGACAGGACGCAGAACTCGTGGTCCTCGGGGTCGGCGAGCACGGTCCACGACACCTCGGGGCCCTGGCCGAGGTCGAGATCGGTGGCGCCGAGGGCGCGGAGCCGGTCCGTCTCCGCCGCCTGGTCGTCGCCTGGGTACGGCAGCAGGTCGAGGTGGATGCGGCGGGCGGGGGCGGCGGTCGGCGGGCCGGGTGTGCGGAGGAATTCCACGTAGGGGCCGATTCCCTGCGCCGCGCGGAGGCGGGCCGCCTCACCGGTCGTCTCGACGACCGTCCAGTCGATCGCCTCGCCCCAGAAGCGGGCCATGGCGTGCGGGTCCGCGCAGTCGACGACGACGGCCGCGAGGGGCCCGCTGTCGCGGTAGGTCTCGCGGGGCTCCAGCACACAGAACTCGTTGCCCTCGGGATCGGCGAGGACGGTCCAGGGGACGTCGTCGCCCTGCCCGACGTCGGCGGGTGTCGCGCCGAGCGACTTCAGGCGGGCGATCAGTTCCGTCTGCTGGGCGGGCGAGGTGGTGGCGAGGTCGAGGTGCACGCGGTTCTTCGCGGCCGGCTTCGGGTCCGGTACGGCGATGACATCGAGGGCCACGGCCGTGCCCGGGGCGCGCCAGTCGAATCCGGGCGGCTGTACGGCCGTCCCGCCGGGCCCCGCGCTCACGGCGTCCCAGCCCAGCGCCTGTGCCCAGAACCGGCCGACCGCGACGTGATCGACGGCCTTCACGTTCACCTGCATCGGTCGCAACGGCATGTTCGTGATCTTACGTAGCCCGCTCCCCGGGCGTCGCCCCTATTCTCCCGTCATGCCGATCATGAACACGTCTGCCCCGAGCCCCGCCTCCGACGCCCGACTCGCCGTCCAGGCCGCCCTGTCCGGCGCCGCCGTCGTGCGCGCGATGTACGGGACCTCGCTCGCCCGGGTCGACAAGGGCGCCGGCGACTTCGCCACCGCCGCGGATCTCGCCGCCGAGGAGGCCATCCTCGACGTGCTGCGGCGGGCCCGCCCCGGGGACGCCGTGACGGGCGAGGAGAGCGGGCGCGGCGGGACCGAGGGCGCGGCACGGCGCTGGCTGGTGGACCCCTTGTGCGGGACGCTCAACTACGCCGTCCGCACCATGCTGGCCGGCGTCAACGTCGCCCTCCGCATGGACGGTTCGACCACCGCGGCCGCCACCGCCGACCCCTTCAACGAGGAGGTCTTCTGGACGGACGGCGACGGGAACGGGGGTTCCTGGCTCCGGGACGCGGAGGGCACCGACCACCCCCTCTCCCCCTCCGCCGCCTCCCGGCTCGTGGACGTCAACCTCGATCCCCCGTACCCGAACGCCCCCGGCTTCACCGCGGCCCGCCTCCTCGCCACCCCTGGTTTCGCCGAGCGCTTCCGCCCCCGCGTCGTCTCCACGACCCTCGCGGTCGCCTGGGTCGCGGCCGGACGCCGGGCCGCGTACGTCACGGACGGCGACCTCCGCGACAGCGTCCACTTCGCCGCAGGCATCGCGCTGTGCCGCGCGGCCGGCTGCGTCGTGACGGGCCTGCGCGGCGAGCCGGCCCTGAGCGGCCCGGACGGCCTGGTCGTGGCGGCCGACGCGGAGACGCACGCCGTTCTGCTCGACCTGGTGCGGGAGGTGCGGGACCAGGGCTGACGTCCGTTCCATGGACGCCCCGCACCCCTCGGCGTACGCTGGCAGGACCCTCGATCTCTGACTCAGTCAATGATTCACGTCGCGAGGTGGCGTCATGACCGTGCAGGACATCCGGTCCTTCAACCGCTTCTACACCAATGTCATCGGGGCGCTGGACTACGGCCGGCACCTCTACGCCCCGTACACGCTCACCGAGTCCCGTGTGCTGTACGAGCTGGCGCACACGGAGCACGTCGACGCCGCCGACCTGCGGGCGCGGCTGTCGCTCGACTCGGGGTACCTCAGCCGGATCCTCGGGAAGTTCGAGCGGGCGGGGCTCGTCGAGCGGGCCTCGTCGGGGGACGATGCGCGGCGGCGCCGGGTGACGCTCACCGCGCGCGGGCGCGAGGCCGCCGATCTGCTGGACGAGCGGTCCCGGGAGGCCGTCGGTTCGCTGCTCTCGACCGTGCCGGCCGGTGACCGGGAGCGGCTGTCCCAGGCGCTGCGCACCGTGCGGGAGGTCCTCGGGGACGGGCGCGCCGCCCCGCATCCGGACAACGTGCTGCTGCGCGAGCCCGGCCCCGGCGACCTCGGCTGGATCGTCGCGCGCAACGGGGCGGTGTACGCGGCCGAGTTCGGCTGGAACGCCGACTACGAGGGGCTCGTCGCCCGGATCGTGGCGGACTTCGCCCAGGACCACGACCCGCATCTGGAGCGGGTGTGGATCGCCGAGCTGGACGGGCGGCCTGTGGGGTGCGTGATGTGCGTACGGGACGCCGCGCCCGGCACGGCGCGGTTGCGGCTGCTGCTCGTGGAGCCGGAGGCACGGGGGCTCGGGATCGGGGACCGGCTGGTGCGGGCCGTCGTCGACTTCGCGCGCGGGGTCGGGTACCGGGAGCTCGTGCTGTGGACGAACGACGTGCTCAAGGCCGCCCGGTCGCTCTACCAGCGGCACGGGTTCGTACTGGCCGGTGAGGAGCCGCACCGGTCGTTCGGGGCCGATCTGACCGGTCAGGACTGGCGGTTGCCGTTGCGCGACGGCGGCGCTGGGTAAGGTCCGGGCCATGAAACTGGCGTTCTCCACCCTCGGTGTCCCTGGTCTCCCGCTCCCCCACGTCCTCGCGCTCGCCACGGAGCACGGCTATCACGGCGTGGAGCTGCGCGCCCATCCCGAGGAGCCGGTGCATCTCGGACTCACGCCCGGCGAACGGGCCGATGTCGCCGCGGCGTTCGGCGACGCGGGCGTGGAGGTGCTCGGGGTCGCCGGGTACGCGCGCGTGGCGGCGCCCGGGGAGGACGAGCCGGTGCTCGACGAGATGCGGGAGCTGGTCGATCTCGCCGGGGACATCGGCGCCTCGTACGTGCGGGTCTTTCCCGGGGCCGGGGAGGAACAGGACTCCGAGGTCGCCGACGCGGCCGCCGCGCGGCGGCTCGGGGCGGTGGCCGCGCACGCGGCGGACCGGGGGGTGCGCGTGCTGCTGGAGACGCACGACTCGCATCGGACCGGGGCGGACGCGTGCCGGGTCGTGGGGGCCGTGGGGCACGGGAGCGTCGGCGTGCTGTGGGACGTCATGCACACGTGGCTGGGCGGGGAGCAGCCCGGCGAGACCTACGCGGCGATCTCGCCCTACCTGGGGTATGTGCAGGTCAAGGACATCGCGGGGGACGGCGACACGGTGCCGCTGCCGCTGGGGGGCGGGGTGCTGCCGCTCGGGGAGTGTGTGGAGGTGCTCAGTCGGGCGGGGTGGGACGGGTGGCTGTGCTGGGAGTACGAGGCCCGTTGGTACGACGGGATCCCGGCGCTTCCTGAGTTGCTCGGTGCGGGGCGGGACTATGTGGGCCGGTTGCTGAACGAGTCGGCGTAGGCCCGGGGTTCGGATCCCCGTCTGCCGGGTGCGGATTCGTCGCCGGGTGCGGGTCCGTCGTGGCTGGTCGCGCAGTTCCCCGCGCCCCTGAAATGCAGACCCTTCGGGTCGCATTTCCCCGATGAGGCGACGCCCCGATGGAGATGGCGCACGAAGTGCGCATCTCCAGGGGCGCGGGGAACTGCGCGAGAAGCCCCACCGGCCCGCAGTCCGCGACGGACCCGGGCCCCGGCAGACGCCGTCGAACACCCGCCACAACCCGGAGGGCACCGCCAAGTACCTTGACTGGCAGAAACTTTCTCGATATCCGTGTCGCGCGGAAGTTTTCTTCACACCGCCCCTCCCTCCGGAAGGAGCGCACGTGCCCGAGCTGTCCAGACGTACGCTGATCGCCGCCGCGACCGCCACGGTCGCCGCCGCAGGCCTGAGCGCCGCACCCGCCCAGGCGTCCACCGAAACCGATGAGGACCGGGCCCGTTCCGACCGGGCCCTCAAGCAGGTCATCTCCGGGATGTCCCTGGAGGAGAAGGTCGGCCAGCTGTTCGTGATGCGGGTCTACGGCCATTCGGCCACCGACCCCGACCAGGCCGACATCGACGCCAACCTCAAGGAGATCGGCGTCCGCACGGCCGCCGAGATGATCGACCGCTACAAGCTGGGCGGCATCATCTACTTCGCGTGGGCGCACAACGTCCGCGACCCGCACCAGATCGCCGACCTGAGCAACGGCATCCAGGCCGCGGGCCTCGCCCAGGACTCCCGCGTCCCGTTGCTGATCTCGACGGACCAGGAGCACGGCATAGTGGCCCGGGTCGGCAAGCCCGCCACCCTGTTCCCGGGCGCGATGGCGCTCGGCGCGGGCGGCTCGCGGGCCGACGCGCGCAAGGCGGGCCAGATCGCGGGCGCCGAGCTGCGCGCGGTCGGCATCCGGCAGGACTACGCGCCGGACGCGGACGTCAACATCAACCCGGCGAACCCGGTGATCGGCGTCCGCTCCTTCGGCGCCGACCCGAAGGCCGTCGCCGGGATGGTCGCCGCGCAGGTCAAGGGCTACCAGTCCGCGCACATCGCGTCGACGGCCAAGCACTTCCCCGGGCACGGCGACACGGTCGACGACTCGCACGCCAAGCTGCCGTACATCCACCACACGCGCGAGCAGTGGGAGCAGCTGGACAAGCCGTCGTTCGAGGCGGCGATCGCCGCCGGCATCGACTCGATCATGACGGCGCACATCGTCGTGCCGGCGCTCGACCCGGCCGAGGACCCGGCGACCCTCTCGCACCCGATCCTCACCGGCATCCTGCGCGAGCAGCTCGGCTACGACGGCGTCGTGGTGACCGACTCGCTCGGCATGCAGGGCGTACGGACCAAGTACGGCGACGAACGCGTACCCGTGCTCGCGCTGAAGGCGGGCGTGGACCAGCTGCTCAACCCGCCGTCCCTGTCCGTCGCGTGGAACGCGGTGCTGAACGCCGTGAAGGGCGGCGAGCTGACCGAGGAGCGGCTCGACGAGTCGATCCTGCGCATCCTGCGGCTCAAGGCCAAGCTGGGCCTGTTCGACGAGCCGTACGTGTCGCACGGCCAGGTCGACAAGACGGTCGGCACCCACCAGCACCTCGCCGCCGCCGACCGGATCGCCGAGCGCACGACGACGCTCCTGGTGAACAAGGACCGGCTGCTGCCGCTGAACCGGCGCACCCACAAGAAGGTCCTGGTGCTCGGCGCGAACCCGGCCTCGCCCTCCCTGAGCGACGGGCCGCCCACCACCGTGCTGGGCGCCGCCCTCACCGAACTCGGCTTCACCACGACGGTCCTGGCCACCGGCACGGCCCCCAGCCAGGCCGCGATCGACCAGGCCGTCGCCGCCGCGGCGGGCCAGGACGCGGTGCTGATCGGCACGTACAACGTGACGGCGGGCAGCGCCCAGCAGAAGCTGGTGAAGGCGGTCGCGGCGACCGGCGTCCCGGTGGTCACCCTGTCGATGCGCAACCCGTACGACGTGGCCCAACTGGACGTCTCGGCCGCGCATCTGGCCGCGTACTCCTGGATCGACGTCGAACTGCGGGCGGCGGTACGCGTCCTCACGGGCGCCGCCGAGCCGCAGGGCAAGCTGCCCGTGCCGGTGCAGCGAGCCGACGACCCGTCGAAGGAACTCTTCCCGATCGGGTTCGGGCTCACCTACTGACGGAGTTCGGCTGCGGGCCGGTGGGACTTCTCCCGCAGTTCCCCGCGCCCCATCGGGGAAATGCGACGCGCAGCGTCTGCATTTCAGGGGCGCGGGGAACTGCGCGGCCCGCCCCCACCGGGCCCGCAGCCGCCCGGTGGCCTACGGCCGCAGGGACATTCCGCGCTGCACCCCGGCCCGGTCGAGCTTCCGGTCATGCGCGGCCAGCGCGGTCGTGCCGGACAGGCCCGCCCAGTCGAGGATGCGCGCCGTGGCGAGCTCCTTGTCGGCGGGCTTCAGGGCCGCCACGTTCGCGCCGTGGTTGGCGTGCGGGGCGTGCATCACGTAGGAGTCACGCGCGCCCTTGCCGAGGCGGAACGGCTCGGCGCCCCACGGGTCGTTGTCGCCGTACACGTACAGCATGCGGGTGGCGTTGTGGCGCACCCAGCTGTCGACGTCGCGCATCGCGGACGGCTCGAACTTCATGGGGATGTCGCGCGGCACGAAGTTCCGCGGCGGCTGGTAGCCGTAGCGGGACAGGTCGGCGACCCACGGCTGCTTGATGTCGGGCGAGCCGAGCTGCGTGCCCGCCTGGTAGTAGTACGGCGTGTACTGGGTCAGGCCCTGGTCGGCGTAGGAGGCCCAGCCGCCGACCTCGTCGACGTAACTGAACAGGTCGTCGTCGGAGACGGTCGCGGCGTCCGGGACGTCGGCGCAGGCGGACTCGGGCTGGTACTGCCAGAAGCCCCAGAACAGGTCGAGGACGGTCGCCTCGTAGGCCTTGTCGACCGAACCGACCGTGTTCACCGTGTAGTTGTTCGCGTCGAGGAAGTCCTTGTACTTCTTCTCGAGCGCGTCACGGCGCACCAGCGTCTCGCGCTGCACCTTCTGCAGGGCGACACGGCAGTCCTTCGGGCCGACGTTCGCGAGGAAGGTGTCGTAGGCCGAGTCCTCCTTGTTCACGACGTCGTTCGGGGCAACGTAGGCGACGACGCCGTCCATGTCGCGCGGGTAGAAGCGCTCGTAGTAGGTGGCGGTCATGCCGCCCTTCGAGCCGCCGGTCGTCAGCCAGTTCTGGCCGTAGATCGGCTTGAGCGCCTTGAAGATGCGGTGCTGGTCGCTCGCGGCCTGCCAGATGTTCAGCTTCGACCAGTCGGCGGGCTGCGGCCGGGACGGCGTGAAGAAGCGGTACTCCACGGAGACCTGGTTGCCGTCGACGATCCGGGTCGGCTCGCTGCGCGACGGGTTCGTCGACACGTTGTAGCCGCTGGTGAACATGACCATCGGGCGGCTGACGTCCTTGTGCAGCACGGTGATGCGCTGCTGGAAGGTGCCGGCCTTCGGGTTCCGGTGGTCGACCGGCTGCGTGTAGTTGAGGACGAAGTAGCGGTAGCCCGCGTACGGCTTCTCCTCGATCAGGCTCATGCCGGGTACGGCGAGAAGCCTGTCCTTGATGTCGGTGGCGGCGGCCGTTGCCGAGGATTCCTCGGCGGCGGTCGCCGTCGATATCCCGGCCGCGCTCGCGGTGCCGATGAGCACCACGAGCGACAGCAGCCATCTGAGCGCTGTGCGCATGCACCCTCCCCTGGAGATTCACAGATGCGCCCCGGAAACTATCGGAGCAATTCCTGCACCACCAGAGGTATTTGGTGTTCGCTCAGGATCATGTCATGACCGGATGAGGTGCGACCTCAGCACAGGATCCAGCCGGTTCGGGTGGATTTGCCACCTACGTGTCCCGTCACCCGGACGCAGCGGTGACCGGCGTGGACGGTGACCGGACCGGCGTGGTGGGTGAAGTCGCCGCGGTCGACGACGGCCCGGCTGCCGCGCGCCTGGACGCCGACGGACATGCTGCGGCGGGGCCCGGCGGACTTGGCGAGGGTGACGGCGCAGACGTAGTCACGATTGCGGTAGACGACGGTCTTGCCGGTACTGAACGACAGGCTGCGCACCTGGTGTCCGGGGCACAGCGCGGCGGCCTGGGCGCTGCCCGCGAACGGCCCGCCGAGCAGCAGCATTCCGGCGCCCGCGAGCACGGTCAGCGCGTACGTACCCGCGCGGCGCGCCCCGCGTATGCCGTCTCCCTCACCTCTCGCCACCGCGGCCCCTCCCGTCGCGTTCGCACCAGGGTACTGATGTACGGACGCGGGACACAGGGGCGACGGTTGCGGAATCGCGCCTTCAGGACACCCGCCTTCAGGACGCGCCTCACGAGGACGGGCTCCCTCAGGACGCGCCGGCCACCGCCTCGTCGATGTCCTCGTCGGTGTCCTCGCCGATGAAGGTGCGCCACAGGCGGGCGTACTTGCCGTCCAGGCGCAGCAGCTCGTCGTGCGTGCCGTCCTCGGCGACGCGGCCGCCGTCCATCACCACGACGCGGTCCGCGCGGGCCGCCGTCGTCAGGCGGTGCGCGACGACGAGCGTGGTGCGCTTGCCGGCGAGGCGGTCGGTCGCCTGGGTGACCTGCGCCTCGGTGGCGAGGTCGAGGGCGGCGGTCGCCTCGTCGAGCAGCAGGATGTCGGGGTCGACGAGTTCGGCGCGGGCCAGCGCGATCAGCTGGCGCTGACCGGCCGACAGATTGCGGCCGCGCTCGGCGACCTCGTGCAGATAGCCGCCTTCGAGCGTCGCGATCATCTCGTGCGCGCCGACCGCGCGGGCCGCCGCCTCCACGTCGGCGTCGCTCGCGCCGGGCCGCCCGTACGCGATGGCGTCGCGGATCGTGCCCTGGAACAGGTACGCCTCCTGCGGGACGACGCCGAGCCGGTGCCGGTACGCGGTCAGGTCGAGGTCGCGCAGGTCGGTGCCGTCGACGGTGACACGGCCCGAGGTCGGGTCGTAGAACCGGGCGACGAGCTTGACCAGCGTGGACTTGCCCGCGCCGGTCTCGCCGACGAACGCGACGGTCTGCCCGGCCGGGACCCGCAGGTCCACTCCGGTGAGCGCCGCCTCGTCCGTGCCGTACGCGAAGTCGACGTCCTCGAAGGCGATCTCGCCGCGCAGCGACAGCACGTCGAGCGGCTCGTGGGCCGCCTTGGTGGAGGTCGGCTCGCGCAGCAGCTCCTGGATGCGGCCCAGCGAGACGGTCGCCTGCTGGTAACCGTCGAAGACCTGGGAGAGCTGCTGGACCGGGGCGAAGAACAGGTCGATGTAGAGCAGGTACGCGACGAGCGCGCCGGTGGTGAGGGTCGTCGCGTCGACCCGGTGCGCGCCCACCACGAGGACGGCCGCGGCCGCCACGGAGGAGAGCAGCTGCACGAACGGGAAGTAGACCGAGATCAGGAACTGGCCGCGGATGCGGGCCTCGCGGTAGCTCGCGCTGCCCGCCGCGTAGCGCTCGAAGCCGTCCTGCTCGCGGCGGAAGGCCTGCACGATGCGCAGTCCGGACACCGACTCCTGGAGGTCCGCGTTGACCGCCGAGACCCGCTCGCGGGCCAGCTCGTACGCCTTGACGCTGGCGCGGCGGAAGAAGAACGTGCCGACGATCAGCGGCGGCAGCGTCGCGAACACGACGAGGGCCAGCTGGACGTCGATGACGAGCAGCGCGGCCATGATGCCGAAGAACGTGACGACGGAGACGAAGGCGGTGACCAGGCCGGTCTGCAGGAACGTCGACAGCGCGTCGACGTCCGTCGTCATCCGGGTCATGATCCGGCCGGTCAGCTCGCGCTCGTAGTAGTCGAGGCCGAGCCGCTGGAGCTGGGCGAAGATCTTCAGTCGCAGCGAGTAGAGGACGCGCTCGCCGGTGCGGCCCGTCATGCGGGTCTCACCGATCTGCGCGGCCCACTGGACGAGCACGGCGACCAGGCCGAGCGCGGCCGCCGCCCAGACCGCGCCGAGCGCGAGCTGTGTGACGCCCTCGTCGATGCCGTGCCGGATCAGGACGGGCAGGGCGAGGCCGACCCCCGCGTCGACCGCGACGAGGGCCAGGCTGACGAGCAGCGGGGCGCCGAAGCCGCGCAGCAGGCGGCGCAGTCCGTAGCTGTCCTCGGGGGTGACGGCGCGGGCCTCGTCGACGTCGGGGGTGTCGGCGGCGGGGGGCAGCGCCTCGACCTGCGCGAGCAGTTCGGGCGTGGCGGGCATCCCGGCGAGCGCGAGGTCCTTGGGCTCCCGGTCCCCCGTCCACAGCCTGGGGGTGACGCCGCGCTCCGCGTCGTACTCGGCGTCCAGCTCCGCACGTACGGAGGTGTCCTCGGGCTCCTCGTCGGCCCGCGGGGTGAGGTGGCCGGGCGAGACGCCGCCCAGCTCGTCGGGGTCGGTGAGAAGGCGGCGGTAGAGCGCGGAGCCGGCCTCCAGCTCCTCGTGGGTGCCGATCGCGGCCAGCCGGCCGTCGTCGAGGACGGCGATGCGGTCGGCGAGGCCGAGGGTGGAGCGGCGGTGCGCGATGAGGAGGGTGGTGCGGCCGGCCATGACCTGGCCGAGCGCCTCGTGGATCTCGTGCTCGACGCGGGCGTCGACGGCGGACGTGGCGTCGTCGAGGACCAGCAGGCGGGGGTCGGTGAGGATGGCGCGGGCGAGCGCGATGCGCTGGCGCTGACCGCCGGAGAGGGTCAGGCCGTGCTCGCCGACCTTGGTGTCGTAGCCCTCGGGCAGCTCGGCGATGAACCCGTCGGCCTGCGCGGTGCGCGCCGCCGCCTCGATCTGCTCGTCGGTGGCGTCCGGGGCGCCGTACGCGATGTTGGCGCGGACGCTGTCGGAGAAGAGGAAGGAGTCCTCGGGGACGAGGCCGATCGCGGCGCGCAGCGAGGACTGGGTCAGCTCGCGCACGTCGTGGCCGCCGACGAGGACGGCGCCGCCGGAGACGTCGTAGAAGCGGGGCAGCAGCAGCGAGACGGTGGACTTGCCGGAGCCGGAGGAGCCGACGACGGCGAGCGTCTCGCCGGCCCGGATCTCGAAGGAGAGGCCGTCGAGGACCTTCCGCTCGGCGTCGGCGTAGCCGAAGGAGACGTCGTCGAACTCGACGGTCGCGGGCGCGTCGGCGGGCAGCTCCTTGCGGCCGTCCTCGATCGACGGCTCGGTGTCGATGAGCTCCAGGACGCGCTCCACACCGGCGCGGGCCTGCTGGCCGACGGTGAGGACGACGGCGAGCATGCGGACCGGGCCGACGAGCTGGGCCAGGTAGCTGGAGAAGGCGACGAAGGTGCCGAGGGTGACCTGGCCGCGCACGGCGAGCCAGCCGCCGAGGGCCAGCATGGCGACCTGACCGAGCGCGGGGACGGCCTGGAGGGCGGGGGTGAACTTGGCGTTCATCCGGATCGTGCGCAACCGTCCGGCGAACAGCTTGCGGCCGACCTCGCGCAGCTTCCCGGTCTCCTGGTCCTCCTGCCCGAAGCCCTTCACGACGCGGACGCCGCTGACGGCCCCGTCGACGACCCCGGCGACGGCGGCGGCCTGCGCCTGCGCGTACCAGGTGGCGGGGTGGAGGCGGGAGCGGCTGCGCTTGGCGATGAACCACAGGGCGGGGGCGACGGCCAGGGCGACGAGGGTCAGCGGCAGCGACAGCCACGCCATGATCACGAGGGAGATCAGGAAGAGCAGGACGTTCCCGATGGTCATCGGGAGCATGAACAGCAGGCCCTGGATGAGCTGGAGGTCGCTGGTGGCGCGGCCGACGACCTGGCCCGTGGACAGCTCGTCCTGGCGCCGCCCGTCGAGCCGGGTGATCGTCCCGTACATCTCGGTGCGCAGGTCGTGCTGGACGTCGAGGGCGAGCCGGCCGCCGTAGTAGCGGCGGACGTAGGTGAGGACGTAGACGACGACGGCCGAGCCGATCAGCAGGCCGGCCCACACGCCCATGGAGCGGGTGTGGTCGCCGACGACGTCGTCGATGATGACCTTGGTGATCAGCGGGACCAGGGCCATGACGGCCATGCCGCCGAGCGACGCGCCGAGTGCGAGCACGACGTCCTTGGGATACCGCCACGCGTATCCCGCGAGTCTCCCCGCCCAGCCCCGTTCCTGCGCCACTGCGCGCCGCCTCCCACTGCCTCGTTCCACGTCCTGATCTGCCGAAGGGCCAACAAGGGGGGCGGGCGATTTCATCCCGGCGCAACAATCGGCCCCGCGACCGGGCGTCCGGGCGAGGGCCGGCGGTCGCTTTGACTGCACACGATCACCCCGTCTCGTTCACCCATTCTCTACGTGTTCATGTCACGCTCCGGATGACCGCAGTCAACCCGCGTAGAACGGACGGACACCCCACATGCCCGGAACGCGCATACGCACACTGGCCCTCGCGGCGGCCGCCGTGCTCGCCGCAGTGACCCTGCCGACGACCACCGCGGCCACGGCGAACGCCTCCACCGCGTACGACGACACCTACTACCAGGACGCGCTCGGCAAGACCGGCCCCGAGCTCAAGTCCGCCCTGCACACGATCATCAGCAAGCAGACCAAGCTCTCCTACGACGGAGTCTGGAACGCGCTGAAGACCACCGACCAGGATCCGAACAACAGCAACAACGTGATCCTGATCTACAGCGGGGTCTCCCGCGCCAAGTCGCTCAACGGCGGCGACAGCGGCGACTGGAACCGCGAGCACGTCTGGGCCAAGTCCCACGGCGACTTCGGCACCACCACCGGCCCCGGCACCGACCTGCACCACCTGCGCCCCGAGGACGTGACGGTCAACTCCATCCGCGGGAACAAGGACTTCGACGAGGGCGGCAGCGCCGTGCCGAACGGCGGCGGCAGCCTCACCGACGCGGACTCCTTCGAACCGCGCGACGCCGTCAAGGGCGACGTCGCCCGCATGATCCTCTACATGGCCGTGCGCTACGAGGGCGACGACGCCTTCGCCGACCTGGAGCCCAACGAGTCCGTGGACAACGGCAGCGCGCCCTACATCGGCAAGCTCGCCGTCCTGAAGAAGTGGAGCGCCGAGGACCCGCCGGACGCCTTCGAGAAGAACCGCAACGAGGTCATCTACACGACCTACCAGCACAACCGGAACCCGTTCATCGACCACCCGGAGTGGGTCGAGTCGGTCTACTAGGACCACCGGGACCGGTGAGGCCGTCGAGTTCGCGCCGGGCGGCGGCCGCGTCGGACGTGCGGCCGCCGCCGTCGAACAGCGCGATCGCCTCGCGCAGGGCGGCGGCCGCGTCCTCCTTCCGGCCGAGGTCGGCCAGCGTGCGGGCCAGGTCGCGGGTGACGACGGCCTCACGGGCGGGGACAGCGGCCGCGCGGAACGCCTCGCGGGCCCGCACGTACGCCTCGGCGGCCTCCGTGTACCGGCCGAGCCGGCGCAGGGCGGCGCCCAGGTTGCGTCCGGTGCGGCCCTCGCGGTCGTGGTCGCCGGTCTCGCGCATCAGGGCGCGGGCCCGTTCGTTGGCGGTGACGGCCTCCTCGTAGCGGCGCAGGTGGACCAGGGCCACACCCAGGGCGCCCTGGGCGACGGCCTCGCCGTGCCGGTCGCCGGTCCGGGTGGCGGTCCGCGCCGCGAGCTCCGCCAGCTCGGCCAGTTCGTCCGTGCGGTCGGACACGGAGACCAGATAGCGGTCGAGGAGGCGGGGCAGTTCGATCGCGAAGGAGGGGCGCAGCACGCTCGCCACGCGGGCGGCGTCCAGGAGTCCGACGGTCTCCGCGTCCAGCCAGCGCAGCGCCGTCTCCCGGTCGGGGAACCCGAGTGCCGCCGGGTCCTCCGCGTCGGGCCGCAGGTGGACGACGGCCGCGCGCAGCCGCTCCTCGAAGCGCTCGAGCTGACCGTGCACCGGGTGATCGTCGCCGGCCCCGCCCGCCTCCTCCACCCCGCGCCGCAGCGGGCCCCAGCCGGCGGGGACGTGCCCGCGCGGCAGGGCGACGAGCTCGGCCAGGCTGCCCTCGAAGTGGGGCAGGCGGCCGGCCAGTTGCTCCCAGAAGCCGGGGCCGAAGCGGCGCGCGGCGCCGGTGAGGAGCTCGGCACAGGACGTCCGCCAGGTGTCCTCGTCCCGGACGGCGGGCGCCTGGTCGCGGCCGTAGAGCAGGGCGGTGCTCGCGGGCCGGGCCGCGGCGAGCAGCTCGGCGTCGTCGAGCACGCCCGCCGAGCGGACGGTGTGGATCAGTCCGCGCGCCGCGCTGTAGTAGGCCCAGGTGCGGGCGGACGCGGGATCCGACAGGCGGGAGAGCACCAGGCGGGCGGCGTCGGGACCCTGCGCCGCCAGGGCGTCCGGGTCGCCGAGCAGCGCCTCGCCCAGCTCCGGGGGGAAACCGGGGCGGGAGGCGAGGACCCACAGCACGGGCTCCGGAAGCGGTCGGGCGGCGTGGGCCGCGACGAGCAGGGCCCACGGGGTCGCCTCCGTGGCGGTGCCCTCCCGGGCGCTCCAGGCGTCCAGGACGAGCTGGGCCTCGACCGCGTCACCGGCGGCGCGCAGTTCCCCGGCCAGGCCCCCGGTGGGCTCACGCGCCGGGAGGCGGGCGGCCAGGGCGCGGCGCAGGTCCTGCCGGGTGCGCGCGAGGCCCAGCAGGTAGTCGTCCCGGTACGGGTCCTGGCCGAACAGCCAGGCGGCGACGGCGGCTTCGGGGCCGCGCCGGCCCCGGACCACGTGGGCCCAGCGCGCGAAGGGCGGGCGCGGAGCGGCACCGGCCCGTTCGAGCCGCGCCAGGGCGTGCCGCAGGAGGACGTCTCCGGTGCGGACGCCGTCGGGGCCGACGCAGCGTGCGGCCGACCGTTCCAGGGCGTCGTCGTCCAGGGCGGCCACGAGGTCGGCGAGGACGCGCGGCGGCGCCTGGGCCAGCACCCGCAGGTCGAGGTCGGCGGCAGGGTCGTACGCGCCGAGCCCCTCGACGAACTCGCCCGGACTGCCCTCGTGACGGGCCGCGCGCCCGGCGGCCGCGGCCGCCCGCCACGCCCGCCGGTCCTCCCCCAGCGCCTCCCGCAGTCCGGCGCCGAACGCCTCCCAGAACGCCAGGACGCGCGTGTGGTGCCGGGGCGCCGCGGTGTCCACGGCCGCCACCAGCCGGTCCAGGCGGTGCGTCGCGGCCACCACCTCCCGCGCGCCGTCCGGCGTCAGCAGGTGACGCTGGAGCGTGGTCCGCAGATCGGAGACGTGCGGCAGCAGCAACTGCCGCACACGGTCGGGCAGTTCACGGAACGGCACGACGGGATCCCGCCGCGGCCTGTTCCACTGGCGCCGCCCGTCCCAGTGCACGGCGCTCCCCGGCACGGCCGCGAAGCGGGCCCCGAGCCGGTTGGCCACCTTCAGGTCGAAAGGGACGAGCAGTGCGGCGGTGAGGTCGTCGGGGCAGTCGTGCCGGGCGATCAGGGCGCGCGCCTGCTCCGAGGTGAAGGGCTCGCGCGCGTGGGCGGCCGCCCACGCGTCCCAGTCCAGGGCGGTCCGGGCGAGCAGCCTGTCGCAGGACCTCACGCCCGCCGCCTCGCGGAAGAGGGGGAGCAGCCCCTCGTCGCAGGAGCGGAACAGCGCGGGCGGCGGGTCGTACACGGTCGCCGTACTGGCGACCGCGCTGGCGTCCAACTCGGCGTCGGCGCGCGCCCGCTCCCCGTCGGGCAGCAGCGAAGCCGCCCAGCGGAGCAGCCCCAGGTGATACGCGGCGCGCTGCCACCGGTCGACGCCACGCGGGGTTCTCGGCTGCGGAGGCACGAAGAATCCGTACCCGGTCGGGGTCTCCATCCCGGGATCGTAGATCGTGGCACCGACAAGGACGGATGCGACCGCAACCACACCCACGACCACCGAACGGGGACGCGCAGCGATGAACGACAAGAACCCGCACGACGCCGGGAACACCTGGGAGAAATTCACGACCGGTCTGGCCGAGGAGCTGGTCGATCTGCCCGACGGGAGCGTCGTGGTGATCCGGGAGACCGCGGACAGCGGCCACAACCGCTTCGTGCAGTTCGTGCGGGAGGAGGAGCGCACCTACGCCGAGCTGGTCGGCGACTCCTACCTCGACCCCGCCGTCCGCGCGGGCGAAGAGGGCGCCCGGCTGATCAGGGCCGCCGGCTGGCGGGACCCGGACGCCGACGACTCCAGCCGCAACTGGCAGTTCGAACTCGTCCTGGCGACCACGGCCGAGTACCGGGCCCTGGCCGGCATGGCCGTCACCGGCCTGCGCGACGCCCTGCGCCTCCCGTCCCCCTCCGCCCTGACCTACCAGATCTGGAACGAGAAGCCGGGCGTCGGCTCCCTCGACCTGTACGCCCTGGGGCTGCGGCGCACGGAGTAGCGGGGGCCGGCGGGCTCAGTCCCCGTACAGCTCCGGGCGCCGGTCCCCGAACACGTCGTTGTGGGCGCCGAGGCGCTTGTCGCGGGACTGGGGGAGGTCGCAGGAGGCGAGGAGGAGGGCGGGGCCGTCGGTGGGGGTGCGGCCGGCCAGGGGGAAGCCGTCGGGGTCGGTGATGATCGAGCCGCCGGTCCAGCGGACGCCGCGCTCGTCGCCGGCCCGGTCGCAGGCGGCCACGTACATGCGGTTGACGGCGGCGTCGGCCTGGACGCGGACGGCCTCGGCGGGGCGCTCGCCCTCGGGGCGGGGGAAGAGGGGCCAGTTCACCGGGGCGCAGAGGAGGTCGGTGCCGGCCAGGGCGGCGAGGCGGACCCACTCGGGGAACTCGAGGTCGTAGCAGACCATGACGCCGACCCGGCCGACGCCGTCGATGTCGACGACGGGCGGACGCTCGTCGCCGGGGACGAAGAACTCCTTCTCCGTGCCGAAGAGATGGGCCTTGCGGTAGACGGCGCGGACGGCGCCGGTGGGGTCGATGACGACGGCCGAGTTGCGCACCTGGCCATCGTCGTCGAGCTCCGCGAGGCCCGCGACCAGGGTCACGCCGTGGCGGCGGGCGGCGGCGGACCAGGCGGCGACGGTCGGGCCGTCGACGGGCTCGGCGAGGGCGCGGGCCTCCGCCGGGGACTCGAAGACGTAGCCGCTGTTGGTGAGTTCGGGGAGGACGACGACGCGGGCGCCCGCGTTCGCGGCGGCCTCGATCGCCTCCTCGGCGGCGGCCAGGTTGGCCGCCACGTCTCCCACATGGAGGGCGAGCTGGGCGCAGGCCACGGTCGTCGTCATCACAGAGTTCTCCATCATCCCAGGTGCGTCGGGGCGAACATGCGGAGCAGGGCCGGGAGCACCACCACGTGCGGGCCCGGCGCGGACAGGGCCTTCGCCAGGTCGTCGCGGAGCGTCCCGGGGCTCGTACGGACGGCCGGGACGCCGAAGGACTCGGCGAGGGCCACGTAGTCGGGGCGGCTCAGCTCGGTGGCGGTGGCCTGGCCGAAGGCGTCGGTCATGTACTCGCGCAGGATGCCGTAGCCGCCGTCGTCGACGATCAGCCAGGTGACGTCGAGGTCGTGCTGGCGGGCGGTGGCGAGCTCGGCGATCGAGTAGAGGGCGCCGCCGTCGCCGGAGACGGCGAGGACGGGCCGGGTGGGGTCGGCGACGGCCGCGCCGAGCGCCGCGGGGAAGCCGTAGCCGAGGCCGCCCGCGCCCTGCGCGGAGTGCATGGCTCCGGGCCAGGCGGACCAGGCCCAGTAGGCGAGGATCGTCATGTCCCAGAAGGAGGGCGAGCCGGCCGGGAGCGCTTCCCGGACCGACCTCAACACCTGCTGTTCCAGGGTCAGTTCCTGTGCGTCGATCCGTTCGCGTACGGCGTTCAGGACCGCCGCGACCCGGGCAGGCGCCGTGGCGTCGGTGCGCTCGGGGACCGTCTCGGCGAGGGCCTGGAGGGCGAGGCGGGCGTCGGCGTGGATGCCGAGCGCGGGGTGGTTGGACTCCAGCTTGCCCGCGTCGGCCTCGATCTGGATGACGCGGCCGCGCGGGGCGAACGTGTGGTAGTTCGAGGAGAGTTCACCCAGTCCTGAGCCGACGACGAGCAGGACGTCGGCGTCCTCCAGGAAGTCGGTGGTGTGGCGGTCCTCCAGCCAGGACTGGAGGGACAGCGGGTGCTCCCAGGGGAAGGCGCCCTTGCCGCCGAAGGTGGTGACGACGGGGGCGTCGATCCGCTCGGCGAGCGCGCGCAGCTTGCCCGCCGCGTCGGAGCGCACGACGCCGCCGCCCGCGATGATCGCCGGGCGCTCCGCCTTCGCGAGGAGGTCGGCGGCGACCGCGGTCAGCTCGGGGCGGGGCACCAGGTCGCGGGGCGTGGCGTCCATCGCGGTGACGACGGGCAGCGTCGTCGGGGCGAGGAGCACGTCCTGCGGGATCTCGACCCAGACCGGGCCGTGCGGAGCGGTCAGCGCCGACTCCCAGGCCGCGGCGATGGCCGACGGGATCTGGGAGGCGGTGCGGACGGTGTGGACGGACTTGACCACGTCCCGGAAGGAGGCCTGCTGGTCGCGCAGCTCGTGCAGATAGCCGTGGCGGCCGCCGCCGAGCCCGGCGACGGGCACCTGGCTGCCGATGGCGAGCACGGGCGCGGAGGCGGCTGCCGCCTCCTGGAGCGCGGCGAGCGACATGAGCGCGCCGGGGCCGGTCGAGAGCAGCAGTGGGGCCACCTCGCCGGTGATCCGGCCGTACGCGTCGGCCGCGAACCCCGCGTTGTTCTCGATGCGGAGTCCGACGTAGCGCAGGTCGGAGCGGCGCAGCGCGTCGAACATGCCGAGGGCGTGCTGGCCCGGCAGGCCGAACACGGTGGACGCGCCGAGGCCGTGCAGCGTCTCGACGACGAGGTCGCCGCCGTTGCGTCCCGCGGGTGGGTTGAGCGCGGCCTCGGTCTGCGCGGCGGTGGGCGTCAGTTCCAGGTCGTGGTCGTGCGTCATTCCGCCTCCGCGGGTTCGGGTCTGCGCCGGCTCGCCGTAGGGGGTCGGGCGGTTCGCGGCCGCGGGTGCGTCGTGGCTGGTCGCGCAGTTCCCCGCGCCCCTGAGATGCATGGCCCTGCGGGCCGCATCTCCCCGATGAGGCGCAGCCTCACCAGGGGCGCGGGGAACTGCGCGACCAGCCCCCACCGGCCCGCACTCGCGACCGGAGCCGAGCCCCTACGGCGAAGAGGCCGGCCGGTCCATTGTCACTCGCCGCGAGCGGACGCGATCTGCCGGGACATGATCGTCGTCAGCTCGTACGCGGTGTGCGAGGCGGCGACGGCGGTGATCTCGGCGTGGTCGTAGGCCGGGGCGACCTCGACGACGTCGGCGGAGACCAGGTTGCAGGAGGAGAGGCCGCGCAGGATCTCCAGGAGCTCGCGGGAGGTCATGCCGCCCGCCTCGGGGGTGCCGGTGCCGGGGGCGTGGGCCGGGTCGAGGCAGTCGATGTCGATGGAGATGTACAGCGGGCGGTCGCCGATGCGCTGGCGCAGCTGGTCGGCGACCTCGTCGGCGCCGCGGCGGTAGACGTCCGCCGAGGTGACGATGCCGAAGCCGAGCTTCTCGTCGTCGGTGAGGTCCTGCTTGCCGTAGAGCGGGCCGCGGGTGCCGACGTGGGAGAGCGCGGAGGTGTCGAGGATGCCCTCCTCGACGGCGCGGCGGAACGGCGTGCCGTGCGTGTACTCGGCGCCGAAGTACGTGTCCCAGGTGTCGAGGTGCGCGTCGAAGTGGAGCAGCGCGACCGGGCCGTGCTTCTTGGCGACCGAGCGCAGCAGCGGCAGCGCGATGGTGTGGTCGCCGCCGAGGGTCATCATGCGGGCGCCGGAGCCGAGCAGGTCGTCGGCGGCGGCCTCGATGCTCTCGACTGCCTCGTTGATGTTGAACGGGTTGGCCGCGATGTCACCGGCGTCGGCGACCTGGGCGAGCGCGAAGGGGGACGCGTCCTGCGCCGGGTTGTAGGGGCGCAGGAGGCGGGAGGCCTCGCGGATGGCGTTGCCGCCGAAGCGGGCGCCGGGCCGGTAGGAGACGCCGGTGTCGAAGGGGACGCCGACGACGGCGACGTCGGCGGCGGTGACCTCGTCGAGGCGGGGCAGGCGGGCGAACGTGGCCGGGCCCGCGTACCGCGGGATACGGGAGGAGTCGACCGGGCCGACGGCGCCGGTGGGGCCGTTGGGAACGCGGGGCGTCTCGTTGCTGTTCATGGCGCGCATGCCTTCTTTCGAACGCGGGTCAGCGGTGTGCGGAGGGGTTACTGGGACACGGCCACGGAGGCCGCCTCCGGGGTCTCGCCGCCGCGGCCGGCGAGCCGGTCGCGCCAGTTGGCGAGGACGGCGGCGTCCGTGGCCTTCGTGGCCAGGGAGACGACCACGTAGGTGACGAGGGACGCGGCCAGGCCGTAGTAGACGGCCTCGTTGGCGAGGATGCCGTAGTGCCACATCAGGCCGACGACGGCGAGACCGCCGACGGCGATGGAGGCGAGGGCGCCCTCGGCGGTGCCGCGCTTCCACAGCAGGCCGCCGAGGATGGGCACGAGGAGGCCGCCGACGAGCAGGTTGTAGGCGACGGTGAGGGCCTCGACGACGTTGTTCAGGGCGATCGCGGTGACGATCGTGGCGGCGCCCATGACGAGGATGAACAGGCGGTTGCCCTTGACCTCGTCGTGGCCGTCACCGCTGTCGGCGGGCAGCCCGCGCAGCCGCTTCCAGATGTCGTTGTTGGCGACGGTGGCGCAGGCGATGAGGGCGCCGGACGAGGTCGACATGACGGCGGCGAGCGCGGCGGCCAGGACCAGGCCGCGGACGCCGACGGGCAGCTCGTCCTTGACGATGCGGGCGAAGGCCTCGTCGGCGGTGCCGAGCCCGGTCGGGTACATGACCTTGGCCGCGGTGCCGATGACGGCGCCGCCGATCGCGTAGGCGAGGCAGTAGACGCCGGAGACGGTGCCGCCCCAGCGGGCGACCTTGTCGGTGCGGGCGGTGAAGACGCGCTGCCAGATGTCCTGGCCGATGAGCATGCCGAACGTGTAGATCAGCACGTACGTGAAGATCGTCTCGCCGCCGATGCCCAGCGGGTCGAAGTACGAGGTGGGCAGCGCTTCCTTCATCTCGCTGAAGCCGCCCGCCTTCACGACGGCGACCGGCAGCAGGATGATCAGCACGCCGATGGTCTTCACGACGAACTGCACCATGTCGGTGATCGTGATGGACCACATGCCGCCGAGCGTCGAGTACGCGACGACGATGGTGCCGCCGATGACGATCGCCAGGGTGCGCGGCACGTCGAAGAGGACGTCGAAGATCGTGGCGTACGCGATGGTCGAGGTGACCGCGAGCATCAGCGTGTACGCCCACATGACGATGCCGGAGATCAGTCCGGCCCGGCCGCCGTAGCGCAGGTCGAGCATCTCGGAGACGGTGTAGACCTTCAGGCGGGCGATGCGCGCCGAGAAGAACAGCGACAGGGCGAGGATGCCGAGGCCGATGGTGAAGACCATCCAGGCGCCGGACAGGCCGTACTGGTAGCCGAGGCCGACGCCGCCGATGGTGGAGGCGCCGCCGAGCACGATGGCGGCCATCGTGCCGGAGTACATGGCGGGGCCGAGCCTGCGGCCCGCGACCAGGAAGTCGCTCTTGGACTTGGCGCGGCGCATGCCCCACCAGCCCATGGCCAGCATTCCGGCCAGATAGGCGACGATCACGATGTAGTCGACGGCCATGGACGACCTCCTTTGCACACCTCGGTGGCGTGTCGTGCTGGGTTGGTCCGGCTTCACAGGCCCCTGAGAGAGGGAGCCCTCGGCAGCGGGGACATCCGCCCGTACCCGCACCCACCGGTCATTGCCTCATGAATGTAAGTGGCCGAAAAGGAACACTGAAGTGTAAGTTTCATCTACTTCATCCGATGCGAGTAGAGGAATCATCCACCGTGCCGGTGCCCGCTCCCCCCACCTCGGGCGTTCCGCTCGCCGCGCTGCTCGCCCGCGCCGACCTGGGGCTTCGCCAGATCGCGGGCCCCGACGCCGCCGATGTCCTGGTGCACGGCGCGCACACCTCGGAGCTGCCCGATCCGCGGCCGTACCTGCTCGGCGGTGAGCTGCTTCTCACAGCCGGAGTGCAGGCCGGCGAGGACGCCTTCGACTCGTCCACGAGCTTCGACACGTACGCGGCGCGGGTCGTCGCCGGCGGGGCCGTCGCCCTGGGCTTCGGTGTCGCACCGGTCCACGACACGGTGCCGCCCGGGCTCGTCGCGGCGTGCGACGCGCACGGGCTGCCGCTGGTGGAGGTTCCGCCGGACATCACGTTCAGCGGGATCGCGCGGGCCGTGTGGGAGCTGATGGCGCAGGCCCGGCACGCCGAACTGCGCCGGGTCACCGAGGCGCAGCAGGCGCTGGCCTCCGCGGCCGCGCGGCCCGATCCCGTGCGGGCGGTGCTCGGCCGGCTCGCCCAGCGGACCGGGGGCTACGCGGTGGCCGTCACCGCGGACGGGGCGGAACTGGAGAGCGCCGGGCCGCGGCCGCCCGGTCGGGCCGCCGCCGCGCTGTCCGCCCTCACCGACGTGGTGCGGCCGCGCACCAGCCGGCTGCTGCCCGCGCCCGCGTCCGCCGCGGACACCGTCGGGGAGCTGCACCTCTCGGCGTACGCGCTGAGCGGGGGCGGGGCGCTCGGACTCGCGTCGCCCTCGCGCGCGTCCGGCGACCACACGATCGCCGGGGCCGCCGTCGTGCTCCTCTCCCTCCTCGCGGGGGCGCACCGCTCGGCCGACGACACACAGCGCACGGCCGCGCTCGTGGGACTGCTGCTCGGGGCGGAGCGGGACGGCACCGCGGCGGGGCTGCTCGGCCCGGGCCGCTGGAAGGTCGTGCACGCCTGGGCGAACGGGGCGTCCTCGCCCGCACCGGACCTGGCCACACCGCTGGTCGCGACGGACGGCTCCCTGACCCGCGCGCTCGTCCCGGCCGACCAGGACATCTCCCCCTGCGAAGGCTGCGCGCTGGGTGTCAGCGCGGCCGTGTCACCGGGCGACCTCCCCCTCGCCGACGCGCAGGCGGCGAGTGCGCTGGCCCGCGCCCGGGCGACCCGCTCCCCCCTCGCCCACCACCGCCCCGACGGGGCCGCGCCCCCCGCCCTGGCCCCGCTCCTCCCCCACCCCGCGCTCCTGGAGACCCTGCGCACGTGGCTCTCCGTGCACGGCAGCTGGGAGAACACGGCGGTGACCCTCGACATCCACCGCAACACGGTCCGCCAGCGCGTAGCCCGCTGCGCGGACCTCCTGAACGCGGACCTGAACGACCCGGACGTCCGCATGGAACTGTGGTTCGCGCTGCGGCATCTGTAGGGGCGGTTCGGTGGTCCTCGCCGGCCGCGGGCCGGTGGGTGCTGGTCGCGCCCGCGCCATGATCGGGGAAATGCGACCCGAAGGGTCGGCATTTCAGGGGCAAGGGGCTGTGTCCGTCAGCGGCTCCGCCGCGGGGCGCGAGAAGCCCCACCGGCCCGCGGCCCGCGACGCTGCCTGAGCACCCCTCCCGTGCCCGGCACCCGCCCCCCCGGAGGGCCACTGTGTGGAATTGATCAACGGCTCACAGCGACCACCGGCACAATGGACCCATGCCGATACCCGGGATCCCCAGCGATACACCCAGCCGTGCCGCCCTGACCGCCCACCTCGTCCGGACCCGCATCGCCGGCGACGTGGCCACGCCACGGGAGAACAACCTCTCCCACTACCGCAAGCTGGCGAACGGCGACCGCCACTTCTGGCTGGGGCTGGAGCTGGGCGACCGCTGGAGCGACGAGCAGGACGTCCTCGCGGTGATGGCGGAGCGCTGCGGCGTCGTGGACGACCCGGAGCACCGCTACGGCCAGGACACGATCGACCCGGAGCTGACGGTCGACGCGCTGGAGCGCATGGCGGCCCGCCTGCACAAGGCGGCGGAGGACCGCCAGCGTGTGCTGTTCGCGACGGGCCACCCCGGCGGCCTGCTCGACGTGCACCGCGCGACGGCCGCGGCCCTGCGCGCGGCGGGCTGCGAGATCATGGTGATCCCCGAGGGCCTGGCCACGGAGGAGGGCATGGTCTTCCAGTTCGCGGACGTCGCGGTGCTGGAGCGCGGCGCGACGCTGTGGCACACCCACTCCCCCGACCCGATGACCCGCATCCTGGACGGCCTGGAGCGCGAGGGCCGCCCGCTGCCCGACCTGGTCGTGGCCGACCACGGCTGGGCGGGCTGCGCGGCCCAGCGCGGCCTCGACTCGGTGGGCTACGCGGACTGCAACGACCCGGCGCTGTTCGTCGGCGAGGCCGAGGGCACGATGCAGGTGACGGTCCCGCTGGACGACCACGTCACGAGCCCGCGCCACTACGACCCGATGACGGCGTACCTGCTCAGCGCGGCCGGCCTGCTGGACGACTGACCCGGACCCCGGGCCGGGGTCACAGCGCCGCGCCCACGGTGAGCCCGTCGAGGACAGCCTCCTCGACGGTGCGCGGCGCGACCCGGTCCCCGACGGCGACGACGTGCTCCCCTTCGGGGGCGAACTCGTCGACCGGCTCGTGTCCCTGGGCGAGCACGACCCCGGCGACGCCTTCGAGCAGCACGGGTTCCTCCGTGAGCGTGTGCTGGAGGTAGACGGTGTCGCTGTCGGCTCCGTAGAGGCGCACGTTGGGGACGATGTCGATGCGGGCCCGCGCGGCGCGCGCGAGCAGGGCGGAGCGTACGTACTGCTGGAGGTGCTCCCCGGCGGCGAAGCCGGTGACGCACAGGGTCACCTTCCGTCCCTGGCCGGCGAGTTGGAGGGCGACGCCGAGCCCGATCCAGTCGCCGCGCCAGTCCGCGACGACGATCCGCCCGCGCGGCACGGCCGCCCCCTGGATCACCTGCCAGGCGTCCAGCACCACGGGATCGTCGAGCAGTTCGAGGTGCGGCCGGCGCGGCCGGGCCCCGGTGGCGAGGACGACGGCGTCGGGCGCGAGCGCGTCGAGGACGGCGGCGTCGACCGGCGCGTCGACCGTGATCCGTACGCCGGCCCGCCGTGCCTCCCCCTCCAGATTGGTGACGGCGCCGCCGAACTCGGCCCGTTCGGGCAGGAGTTGCGCGAGCAGCACTTGCCCGCCGACCCGTCGCGCGGCCTCGTGCAGTTCCACGTCGTGTCCGCGTGCGGCGGCGACGGCGGCGGCCTTGAGACCGCCGGGTCCGCCGCCGACGACGAGGACCCGCTTGCGCCGGGTGAGCAACGGCAGGGTGCCGAAGCGGAGTTCGCGGCCGGTCTCGGGGTGCTGGATGCAGGAGATCGGGTAGCCGAGCTGGAAGTGCCCGATGCAGGCCTGGTTGCAGCCGATGCAGGCGCGGATCTCCTCGGAGCGGCCCTGTTCGGCCTTGGCGGGGAGTTCGGGGTCGCAGATGAGGGCGCGGGTCATGGCGCAGGCGTCGGCCTGACCGGCGGCGACGATCTGCTCGGCCTCCTGCGGCTGGTTGACCCGCCCGGCGACCATCACGGGCACCCCGGTGACGGCCTTCACCTTCGCGGCGAGCGGCGCCACGTACCCGGCCTCGTGGAACATGGGCGGCGCGATGTGCTGGGCGCCGGAGAGGCTGGCCGAACTGCCCGCGCACACGGACACGTAGTCGACGAGCCCTTCGGCGTCGAGCGCGGCGACGGTCTCCAGGACGAGTGCGGTGTCGAGCCCGTCGTGGCTCAGTTCGTCCCCCGATATGCGCAGGCCGACGACGAAGTCCGGGCCGGCCGCCGCCCGCGCCCGGCGCAGCGCCTCGCGCAGGAACCGCAGCCGGCCCGCGCCGTCACCGCCCCAGCCGTCGGTGCGTACGTTCACCTTCGGGTTGAGGAACTGGGCCGGGAGGTAGCCGTGGCTGGCGACGACCTCGGCCCCGTCGAGCCCGGCCGCGCACAGCCGCCGGGCCGCCTGCCCGTACCCGTCGAGGACCTCCTCGATCTCGGCCTCGGTCATGGCGCGCGGCATGACGTGGAACCGTTCGCTGGGTGTCGCCGAGGGCGCCCACGCGACGGGCGCGCTGCCGTCGGCGGACTCCAGGATCTCGCGCCCGGGGTGGAAGAGCTGGCCGAAGATCCGGGTGCCGTGCCGGTGCACGGTCTCGGCGAGCCGGGCGTAGCCGGGGACGCAGTCGTCGTCCGTGGCCATGAGGACATGGGTGGTGTAGCGGGCGGAGGGGTGCACTCCGGAGACCTGGAGGACGATGAGTCCGGCGCCGCCCGCGGCCCGCGCCTCGTGGTAGGCGACCAGCGCGTCGGTGACGGCCCCGTCCTCGACGAGCACGGTGTCGTGCCCCGAGGACAGGATGCGGTTGCGTACGGTCACCGGACCGATCCGCAGTGGACTGAACAGGTGCGGGAACTCTGCCATGACGGCCCCTCCCGGGAGCGGATCGGTGCGGGAACAGGTCAGCCGGAGACGCCGAGGACGGCGCGCGCGGTGCCGACGAGCAGTTCGGCGTACTGCTCGGCGGTGAGCCCGGAGCCCGCGGCGACGGCCATGTCGAGCCCGTCGACGAGGACCACGAGCGAGCCGATGGCGGTGGCCTCGGGCACGGGCGGGCGGAACTCGCCGTCGCGCACGCCGTCCCGGACGATCCCGGAGATCAGCGCCCGCCATTCGTCGTGCACCCGGCGCACGCCCTCGCGCAGTTCCTCGCGGCGCGCGGCGCTGGCGCAGAACTCGGTCCAGGTGGCGCAGCGCCGGGTGAGTCCGGGGTCGGTGGTGAGGGCCTGGACGAGGAGCTCGAAGCGCCGCCAGGCGGTCGGGGCGTCGACGGACGCGGCCCGCCAGCGGTCGACGAGCTCGTCGATGGACCAGGCGAAGGCCTCGCGGAACAGGGCGTCCCGGGTCTCGAAGTAGTGCTGGAGCGAGCCGATGGACAGCCCGGCGACGGTGGCCACGTCCCGTAGCCGCCCGGCGTCGAAGCCCCGCTCGGCCAGGACCTCGGCGGCCGCCCGCAGAATCCGCTCACGCCGTTCGTCCGTGCCCGCACCTGTGCCCGTCCCCATGACCATGGCGGGAATAATAAAGCATTATTGTGACGCGCGACACGGTCCTGCACGCTCCCGTTCAGCCCGGGATCACCAGGGATTGAGTCCCTCGGAGCGGCGCTGGGCGAACCCCGGCGTCGGGTCGAGGTACACGCGCCGCACGGACGGGAACCGCTCGCGCAGCCGCCGGGCCGCGTCCTCGCAGGCCCACTCGATCTGGGCGGCGGTGGACGCGTCCCGGAAGTCGACCTTCGCGGCGACGAGGGCCTCGCGGGGCCCCTGGACCAGCGTGGTCAGTTCGAGGACGGCCTCGACGTGCTCGACGCCGAGCAGCAGTTCACGGATCTCGGCGCGGACCCGCTGGGGCAGCGGCCGCCCGACGAGCAGCTCCGCGTTGGACCGCCCGAGCACCCAGGCCACCCACAGCAGCAGCCCGCCGATGCACAGCGAGGCGATGCCGTCCCACACGCCCGAACCGGTGAGCTGCCCGCCCAGCAGGCCGCCCGCCGCGAACAGCAGACCGGCGAGCGCCGCGCTGTCCTCCAGGACGACGGCCTTCACGGCGGTGTCGGGCGTGCGCCGCAGATACCGTCGCAGCGGCGCCCCGGTCCGGGCCGCCTCGCCGCGCGCCTGCCGCAGCGCGGTCCGCAGCGAGAAGCCCTCCAGGACGAAGGCGACGGCGAGGACGAGATAGGAGACGAGGGGGTCGCCGAGGTCCTCGCCCGCGACCAGGGTGTGGATGCCGTCGTAGAGGGAGAAGACGGCGCCGCCGACGAAGGTGGCGACGGCCGCGAGCAACGCCCACACATAGCGCTCCCCGCCGTAGCCGAGCGGGTGCTCCTCGTCGGCGGGCTTCTCGCTGCGCTTGAGCGAGGTGAGCAGGAGGAGCTCGGTGACGGTGTCGGCGAAGGAGTGCGCGGCCTCGGAGAGCATCGCGCTCGATCCGCTGATGACACCGGCCACGGCCTTGGCGAGGGCGATGCCCAGATTGGCGGCCGCGGCGACGATCACGGTGAAGACGCTCTCGCCGCCCGCCGGCTCCTCGGTGGTGCTCGCCTGCTCCGCCCGTACGTCGCTCATGTACGGGACGGTATGTCCGTTCAGCGCGGGACGCGAACGACGCCCTCCTGGATCACGGTGATCGCGAGGTGCCCGTCCTGGGTGTAGATCCGGGCCTGGCCGAGGCCGCGCCCGCCGGACGCGGAGGGCGACTCCTGGTCGTAGAGCAGCCACTCGTCGGCGCGGAACGGCCGGTGGAACCACATGGCGTGGTCGAGCGAGGCGCCGACGACGTCCCCGACGGCCCAGCCGCCGCGCCCGTGCGCGAGGAGCACGGAGTCGAGCAGCGTCATGTCGGACACGTACGTGGCGAGGCAGACGTGGAGCAGCGGGTCGTCGGCGAGTTTGCCGCCGGCCTTGAACCAGACCTGGGAGCGCGGCGGCTGCGGCTTGCCGACGAAGGCGAACGGCGGCGCGTCGACGTAGCGCAGGTCGACGGCCTCGCGGGCCTCCAGCATCCGGGCGACCACGTCGGGCGAGAGCACGGAGTCCGCGTAGCGCGGGAGCAGCTCGGCGGCCGTGGGCAGCGACTCGGGGTCCGGCGCGGGCGGCATCGGCGCCTGGTGGTCGAGCCCCTCCTCGTACGTCTGGAAGGACGCGGAGAGGTGGAAGATCGGCCGGCCGTGCTGGACGGCGACGACGCGGCGCGTGGTGAAGGAGCGGCCGTCGCGGATCCGGTCGACCGTGTAGACGATCGGGGCGCCCGGGTCCCCCGCCACGAGGAAGTAGGCGTGCAGGGAGTGGGCGAGCCGGTCGGCCGGGACGGTGCGCCCGGCGGCGACCAGCGCCTGGGCCGCCACCTGTCCGCCGAAGACACGCGGGACGACGGCGGACCGGGACTGGCCGCGGAACATGTCCTCCTCGATCTGCTCGAGGTCGAGCAGATCGAGGAGGTCCTTGAGTGCCTGATGCATGTGATCAGTTGTATCGGGCAGCTGTGTGCGGCCGGTTACAGACCCATGTTCTTCGCGATGATCATCTTCATGACCTCGCTGGTGCCGCCGTAGATGCGGTTCACACGGTTGTCCGCGTACAGGCGGGCGATCGGGTACTCGTTCATGAACCCGTAGCCGCCGTGCAGCTGGAGGCAGCGGTCGATGACGCGGTGGGCGACCTCGGTGCAGAACAGCTTCGCGGACGCGGCCTCGGCGGCGGTCAGCTCGCCGGCGTCGAGGGCCTCCAGGGCGCGGTCGGCGACGGCCTGCGCGGCGTCCACCTCGGCCTGGCAGGCGGCCAGCTCGAACTTCGTGTTCTGGAACGTGGCGACCGGCTTGCCGAAGACGGTGCGCTCCTGCACGTACTGCTTGGCGAAGTTCACGGCGGCCTGGGCCTGCGCGTACGCGCCGTAGGCGATGCCCCAGCGCTCGGAGGCGAGGTTCGTGCCGAGGTAGCCGAAGCCCTTGTTCTCCTCGCCCAGGAGGTCCTCGGCGGGGACCTTCACGTCGACGAAGGCCAGCTCGGCGGTGTCGGAGGTGCGCAGGCCGAGCTTGTCGAGCTTGCGGCCGATCGAGTAGCCCTCGGACTTGGTGTCGACGGCGAAGAGGGAGATGCCGAAGCGGCGGTCCTCGGCGGTCGGCGCGGCGGTGCGGGCGCAGACGATGACGCGGTCGGCGTGGACGCCGCCGGTGATGAAGGTCTTGGCGCCGTTGAGGACGTAGTGCGTGCCGTCCTCGGAGAGCTTGGCGGTGGTCTTCATGCCCGCGACGTCGGAGCCGGTGCCCGGCTCGGTCATCGCGAGGGCCCACATCTCCTCGCCGGAGACGAAGTTCGGCAGGTAGCGCTTCTTCTGCTCGTCGGTGGCGAGCATCTTGATGTACGGCAGGGCGAGCAGCACGTGCACGCCGGAGCCGCCGAAGGAGACGCCCGCGCGGGCGGTCTCCTCGTACTGGATGGCCTCGAACTTGTGGGTGTCCATGCCCGCGCCGTC
Organism: Streptomyces xanthii; assembly: GCF_014621695.1. Lineage (GTDB taxonomy): Bacteria > Actinomycetota > Actinomycetes > Streptomycetales > Streptomycetaceae > Streptomyces > Streptomyces xanthii. The sequence continues at coordinate 5,023,058 of NZ_CP061281.1, read as the reverse complement.
GTACTCCTCCGGCACGTTGATCCCGAACAGGCCGAGCTCGGCCATCTTGCCGTAGAGCTCGCGCGGGACGATGCCGTCCTGGAACCACTCGTCGTAGTGCGGGACGACCTCGGCCTCGATGAAGGCGCGCAGGGTCTCCCGGAACGCCTCGTGGTCCTCATTGAAAACGGTACGGCGCACGGGAACTCCCTCTACGGCCTCAGACGGCCCTCATACGACGACTAAGCGCTTGCTCAGAGAACGTTACCGGCCAGTCACCGGACCGTCCAGAGATGCGCGTCACTCTGCGGCGCACCTCACCTCACTGTGCGGCAGCGGCGAACGCTCCGCGCGCCAGCTTGTGCAGCATGGCCGCCGTCGCGTCACGCCCGGGCAGCGAACCCGGGCGGCTCAGGTGCGGCGTCGAGTTCAGCAGCCCGAAGACCGCGTGCACCGCCACGCGCGCGTGAGGCTCGGCGAGCTCCGGGTAGACCTTGCGCACCGCCTCCACCCACAGCTCCACGTACTGGCGCTGGAGCTGGCGCACCAGCTTGCGGTCGGTGTCGCGCAGCCGGTCGAGCTCGCGGTCGTGCAGCGTGATCAGGTCGCGGTCGTCGAGCGCGAAGTCGATGTGCCCCTCGATCAGCGAGTCGAGCAGCGCGTCGGGTCCCTGGCCCGCCTCGGCGACCCGGTGCTTGCCGCCGGTGAGCAGCTGCCCGCTGATGCCGACGAGCAGCTCGGCGAGCATCGCGTCCTTGCCCGCGAAGTGCCGGTACAGGCCGGGTCCGCTGATGCCGACGGCGGCGCCTATCTCATCGACCCCCACGCCGTGGAAACCCCGCTCGGCGAAGAGCCGCGCGGCCTCCTTGAGGATCTGCTCGCGCCGCGTGGGGGCGTCGGTTCTGGTGGCCATGGAAGTAATTCTAGACAGGGAGGTTAGCGAGCGTTAACCTGGAGGAAACAGGTTAACGCTCATTAACTTTCGCAGGACTGGCCCAGAGCTTGCTCAGGACTTGGTGAGGGGACCGCAGGATGCACGAGGCACCGGAGCTGACGAGCGCGGCGGACCCCGCGTCGGAGGCGTGGCGGGCCAACGAGGCGGCGCACCGGGCGCTCGGCGAGGAGCTGCGCGCCAAGCTCGCCGCGGCCCGGCTCGGCGGCGGCGAGAAGGCCCGGGCGCGGCACACCGCGCGCGGCAAGCTGCTGCCGCGCGACCGGGTGGACACGCTGCTCGACCCGGGCTCCCCGTTCCTGGAGCTGGCCCCGCTGGCGGCCGACGGGATGTACGGGGACCAGGCGCCGGCGGCGGGTGTGATCGCCGGCATCGGCCGGGTCAGCGGCCGCGAGTGCGTGATCGTCGCCAATGACGCGACCGTCAAGGGCGGCACGTACTACCCGATGACGGTGAAGAAGCACCTGCGCGCCCAGGAGGTCGCGCTGGAGAACAGGCTGCCGTGCGTCTATCTGGTGGACTCCGGCGGCGCCTTCCTGCCGATGCAGGACGAGGTCTTCCCCGACCGTGAGCACTTCGGCCGGATCTTCTACAACCAGGCGCGGATGTCCGGCGCGGGCATCCCGCAGATCGCGGCGGTCCTCGGCTCGTGCACGGCCGGCGGAGCGTACGTCCCGGCGATGAGCGACGAGGCCGTCATCGTGCGGAATCAGGGCACGATCTTCCTCGGCGGCCCGCCGCTGGTGAAGGCGGCCACCGGTGAGGTCGTCACCGCGGAGGAGCTGGGCGGCGGCGAGGTCCACTCCCGCGTCTCCGGCGTCACGGACCACCTCGCGGAGGACGACGCGCACGCGCTGCGCATCGTGCGCACGATCGTCTCCACGCTCCCCGAGCGCGGCCCGCTCCCCTGGTCGGCCGAGGCCGCGATCGAGCCGAAGGTCGACCCGGCGGGCCTGTACGGGGCGGTGCCGGTCGACTCGCGCACCCCGTACGACGTCCGCGAGGTCATCGCGCGCGTGGTGGACGGCTCGCGGTTCCACGAGTTCAAGTCCGAGTACGGGCAGACGCTGGTCACCGGCTTCGCCCGGATCCACGGCCACCCGGTCGGCATCGTGGCGAACAACGGCATCCTGTTCTCCGAGTCCGCCCAGAAGGGCGCCCACTTCATCGAGCTGTGCGACCAGCGCGGCATTCCGCTGGTGTTCCTGCAGAACATCTCGGGCTTCATGGTCGGCCGGGACTACGAGGCGGGCGGCATCGCCAAGCACGGCGCCAAGATGGTCACCGCCGTGGCCTGCACGCGCGTGCCGAAGCTGACCGTCGTGATCGGCGGCTCGTACGGCGCGGGCAACTACTCGATGTGCGGCCGGGCCTACAGCCCCCGCTTCCTGTGGATGTGGCCCGGCGCCAAGATCTCCGTCATGGGCGGCGAGCAGGCCGCGTCCGTCCTCGCGACCGTCAAGCGGGACCAGTTGGAGGCGCGCGGCGAGGAGTGGCCCGCCGAGGACGAGGACGCCTTCAAGGCCCCGATCCGCGCCCAGTACGAGACCCAGGGCAGCGCGTACTACGCGACGGCGCGGCTCTGGGACGACGGCGTGATCGACCCGATGGAGACCCGTCAGGTCCTCGGCCTGGCCCTGACCGCGTGCGCCAACGCACCGCTGCCGGAGAAGTCCCCCGGCTTCGGTGTCTTCCGGATGTGACGGCGATGAAGACCCCGACGATCCCGTCGACCACGTCGACCACGACGACGAACAGTGGTGTGGAGAGGCGAACGATGATGTTCGAGAACGTGCTGGTGGCCAACCGCGGCGAGATCGCCGTCCGTGTCATCCGTACGCTGCGGGCGCTCGGCGTCCGCTCGGTGGCCGTGTACAGCGACGCGGACGCCGACGCGCGGCACGTGCGCGAGGCCGACGAGGCCGTCCGGATCGGCCCGCCGCCGGCCTCCGAGAGCTATCTGTCGGCCGAGCGCATCGTCGAGGCGGCGCGCGCCACGGGCGCCCAGGCGGTGCACCCGGGCTACGGCTTCCTGGCGGAGAACGCGGCGTTCGCGCGGGCCTGCGAGGAGGCGGGCCTGGCCTTCATCGGCCCGTCCGCCGACGCGATCGCGCTGATGGGCGACAAGATCCGCGCGAAGGAGACGGTGCAGGCCGCGGGTGTCCCGGTGGTCCCGGGCGGCCGCGATCCCGAACTCGCGGACGCGGCCCGCGAGCTGGGCGCCCCCGTGCTGCTCAAGCCGTCGGCCGGCGGTGGCGGCAAGGGCATGCGCCTGGTGCGGGACCTGACGGTCCTGGAGGACGAGATCGCGGCGGCGCGGCGCGAGGCACGGGCCTCGTTCGGCGACGACACACTGCTCGTCGAGCGGTGGATCGACCGCCCCCGGCACATCGAGATCCAGGTCCTCGCGGACGCGCACGGCAATGTGGTGCACCTGGGCGAGCGCGAGTGCTCGCTGCAGCGCCGCCACCAGAAGGTCATCGAGGAGGCGCCCAGCGTCCTGCTCGACGAGAAGACCCGCGCGGCGATGGGCGCGGCGGCCGTCGAGGCGGCCCGCTCGTGCGGCTACCGGGGCGCGGGCACGGTCGAGTTCATCGTCCCCGGCGACGACCCGTCCGCGTACTGCTTCATGGAGATGAACACCCGCCTCCAGGTGGAGCACCCGGTGACCGAGCTGGTCACGGGCCTGGACCTGGTGGAGTGGCAGCTGCGCGTCGCCGCGGGCGAGCCGCTCGGCTTCACGCAGGACGACATCACCCTGACCGGCCACGCGGTCGAGGCGCGCCTGTGCGCCGAGGACCCTGCCCGCGGCTTCCTCCCCTCCGGCGGCACGGTCCTCGCGCTGAGCGAGCCCGAGGGCGACGGGGTGCGCACGGACTCCGGGCTGAGCGAGGGCACGGAGGTCAGTTCCCTCTACGACCCGATGCTGGCGAAGGTCATCGCGTACGGCCCCGACCGGGACACGGCGCTGCGCCGGCTGCGGGCGGCGCTGGCCCGCACGGTGACACTGGGCGTGCCGACGAACGCGGGCTTCCTGCGCCGGCTGCTGGCCCATCCGGCGGTCGTCGCGGGCGAGTTGGACACGGGTCTCGTGGAGCGCGAGGTCGACGGCCTGGTCTCGGCGGACGTCCCCGCGGGCGTCTACGCGGCGGCGGGCGCCCTGCGCCAGGAGCGCCTGGCGCAGGCCGGCGGCGACGGCTGGGCCGACCCGTTCGGGCGGCCCGACGGCTGGCGGCTCGGCGGCGACCCGGCGTGGACGGTGCACCACCTGCGGGCCGCCGGGCACGACCCGGTCGAGGTCCGCGTCCGCACCACGGCCTCCGGCACCGAGATCCTGGTCGACGGCGAGCCGACGGCCCCGGTGCGGCCCACGGCGGTGGCCGCCGACTGGCTGGCCCTCGACGGCGACGCCTGGCACGTCCAGGACCACGACCCGGTCGCGGCGAGCCTGACGGGTGCCGGGGCGGGCGGCGCGGGTTCCCTGACGGCACCGATGCCCGGCACGGTGACGGTCGTCAAGGTGGCCGTCGGCGACGAGGTCGCGGCCGGTCAGAGCCTGCTGGTGGTCGAGGCGATGAAGATGGAGCACGTGATCGCGGCCCCGCACGCGGGCGTCGTCACGGAGCTGGACGTGCGCCCCGGCACGACGGTGGCGATGGACCAGATCCTGGCGGTCGTCCAGGAACGCGCAGAGGAGGCGGCGTGATGGACGCCCTGCCGATGACGATCCCGGCCCCGGGCCTGCCCGCGCGGGTCCGCATCCACGAGGTGGGCGCGCGGGACGGGCTCCAGAACGAGAAGACGACCGTCCCCACCGAGGTCAAGGCCGAGTTCGTCCACCGCCTCGCGGACGCCGGACTGACCACGATCGAGGCGACGAGCTTCGTCCACCCCAAGTGGGTCCCCCAACTCGCGGACGCCGAGACCCTGTTCCCGCGGCTCCAGGGCCTCGCGGACGTCCATCTCCCGGTCCTCGTCCCGAACGAGCGGGGCCTGGACCGCGCCCTGTCGCTCGGCGCGGACCGGATCGCCGTGTTCGCCAGCGCGACGGAGTCCTTCGCGAAGGCCAATCTGAACCGGACGGTGGCCGAGTCCCTCGCCATGTTCGAGCCGGTCGTGACCCGCGCGAAGGAGGCGCGGGCCCACGTCCGCGGCTACCTCTCCATGTGCTTCGGCGATCCCTGGGAAGGCGCGGTCCCCGTCCACCAGGTCGTCCGGGTGGCCAAGTCCCTCATGGACATGGGCTGCGACGAGCTCAGCCTGGGCGACACGATCGGCGTGGCCACCCCCGGCCACGTCCAGGCGCTGCTCTCCGCGCTCAACGAGGAGGGCGTGGCGACGAACGTGATCGGGGTGCACTTCCACGACACGTACGGCCAGGCCCTCTCCAACACGCTCGCGGCGCTCCAGCACGGCGTCACCACCGTCGACGCGTCCGCGGGCGGCCTCGGCGGCTGCCCGTACGCGAAGAGCGCCACCGGCAATCTCGCCACCGAAGACCTCGTCTGGATGCTGAACGGCCTCGGCATCGAGACCGGGGTCGACCTCGGCCGTCTCAGCGCCACGAGCGCGTGGATGGCCGGCCACCTGGGCCGACCCAGCCCGTCCCGCACCGTTCGCGCCCTCGTACCCGAGGCCCAGTCCCCGCAGGAGCAGTGAGCCAGATGGACCACCACCTCTCCCCCGAGCACGAGGAACTCCGGCGCACCGTCGAAGAGTTCGCCCACGACGTCGTCGCGCCGAAGATCGGCGACTTCTACGAGCGGCACGAGTTCCCGTACGAGATCGTGCGCGAGATGGGGCGCATGGGCCTGTTCGGGCTGCCGTTCCCCGAGGAGTACGGCGGCATGGGCGGCGACTACCTGGCGCTCGGCATCGCCCTGGAGGAGCTGGCCCGGGTCGACTCGTCCGTGGCGATCACCCTGGAGGCGGGCGTCTCGCTCGGCGCGATGCCGCTGCACCTGTTCGGCACCGAGGAGCAGAAGCGGGAGTGGCTGCCGCGGCTGTGCTCCGGCGAGATCCTCGGCGCGTTCGGGCTGACCGAGCCGGAAGCCGGGTCCGACGCGGGCGGCACGCGCACGACGGCCGTCCGGGACGAGACCACGGGCGACTGGGTCGTCAACGGCACGAAGTGCTTCATCACCAACTCCGGTACGGACATCACGGGTCTGGTGACGGTCACCGCGGTCACGGGACGCACGGCGGACGGCAAGCCGCAGATCTCCTCGATCATCGTCCCGTCCGGCACACCGGGCTTCACGGTCGCGGCCCCGTACTCGAAGGTCGGCTGGAACGCGTCGGACACGCGCGAACTCCACTTCGACGACGTCCGCGTCCCGGCGGCGAACCTGCTGGGCACGGAGGGGCGCGGCTTCGCGCAGTTCCTGCGGATCCTCGACGAGGGGCGCATCGCGATCGCCGCGCTCGCGACGGGGCTCGCCCAGGGCTGCGTCGACGAGTCCGTGAAGTACGCCAAGGAGCGCAAGGCGTTCGGGCGGGCCATCGGCGGGTACCAGGCGATCCAGTTCAAGATCGCCGACATGGAGATGAAGGCGCACACCGCGCGGCTCGGCTGGCGGGACGCGGCGTCGCGGCTCGTCGCCGGGGAGCCGTTCAAGAAGGAGGCGGCGATGGCGAAGCTGTACTCCTCCACGGTCGCGGTGGACAACGCGCGCGAGGCCACCCAGATCCACGGCGGCTACGGCTTCATGAACGAGTACCCGGTGGCCCGCATGTGGCGGGACTCCAAGATCCTGGAGATCGGCGAGGGCACGAGCGAGGTGCAGCGCATGCTGATCGCCCGCGAACTCGGCCTCCCGTCCTGACCCCCACCCCCAGGCCCCCTCGCCCCGCCTTCGGTGCCGAGGGGGCTTCGGCATGCCTGCGGGCGGCTTGCCGGTGCCGCGTGGTCGCTCACGCCCCGCGACGGCGTCGCGGATCGGAATGAGTTGGCCGGCGAGCGCCCGCTGGGCGACCCTTTCGGGATGAGCTCCTTGCCCCTGCTGCAGTCCCCCGAGGCGGTCGATGCCTGGCTGACGCGCGCCGGCTGGCACCCGGGCCGCCGGTGCGACGATCTCGCCGCGGCCGCGGTGGCGAGCACGATCGAGGAATTCGGCCTCGACGGCGGCGGGGTGCTGGAAGTGAACGAGCCCGCCCTGCGGTTCGTCCGCGAGCACATCGGACTGGAGACCCGGCTGGGGGCCAACCCCCGGCACATCGTCTCCTTCTCGCCGCTCCTCACCTACAAAGGGGCGTCGGAGGACATTCAGGAACTCGCGGACGCCCTGGGCAAGAAGGTCTTCCCGGTGGCGTACGACCGGGACGACGGCGCGATGTTCCTCGTCGACGAGACGGGCCGCTTCTTCTATCAGCACTGGAGCGGCGAGTACTTCCTCGGGTACGACAAGCACGCGGCTTTCGTCGCCTACTCGGGACGCCCGATCCCCTTCGCGGACGAGCACTACACCTGGTGAAGACCGCGGCCGGCGGGGCCCCGTCCTCCCCCGCCCCCTGGACATGCCGAGAACTTAGGTTAACCTTCCCTTAGTTCCGCGACCCCGCCCGGCCGTAGATCCGGCATGTCCGAAAGCAGCCCGTGATGACCGAAGTCCGTCTGTCCCGCCCCACCCGCCGCGGCATCCTCGCCGTCGGCGGTGCCCTCGGCCTCGGTGCCGCGCTCGCCGCGTGCGGCGACGAGAAAGGCTCGGCGGGCGGTGGCTCGAGTGCCGGGAAGAAGGGCTCCGGGCCGTGGTCGTTCAAGGACGACCGCGGCACGACCGTGAAGCTCGACAAGATCCCGGCGAACATCGTCGCGTTCACCGGCGTCGGCGCCGCCCTGTACGACTACGGCATCCAGGTCAAGGGCGTGTTCGGCCCGACCACGGTCAAGGGCGGCAAGCCCGACGTGCAGGCCGGCGACATGGACGTCTCCAAGGTGACGGTCATCGGCAACGAGTGGGGCCAGTTCAACATCGAGAAGTACGCGAGCCTCGCTCCCGACGTGCTGATCACCACCATGTTCGACGCCGCCGGCACCCTCTGGTACGTCCCGGAGGAGTCCGCGAAGAAGATCGCCAAGCTCGCCCCGAGCGCCGGCATCTCCGTGTTCGACCGCAAGCTGGACCAGCCGCTGCAGCGCATGTACGCGCTGGCCGAGTCGCTCGGCGCCGACCTGAAGGCCGAGAAGGTCGTCGCGGCGAAGAAGCGTTTCGAGGACGCCGCCGCCCGCCTGCGCAAGGCCGCGAAGGCCCACCCCGACATCAAGGTCCTGGCCGGTTCGGCGAGCGCCGACATCTTCTACGTGTCCGGCACGGACCTCTCCATCGACCTGGAGTACTTCAAGTCCCTCGGCGTGAACTTCGTGGAGCCCACGGAGGCCGCGAAGAAGGCGTCCGGCGGCTGGTTCGAGAACCTGAGCTGGGAGAACGTCGACAAGCACAAGGCCGACATCATCATGATGGACGACCGCGCCCAGGCCATCCAGCCCGACGCCATCGAAGAGGCGACCTGGAAGAAGCTGCCCGCGGTCAAGGCCGGCCAGGTCATCCCCCGCTCCCCCGAGCCGATCCTGTCCTACGACAAGTGCGCCCCGCTCCTGGAGAACCTCGCGAAGGCCATCGAGACGGCGAAGAAGGTGTCCTGATCCCATGACCGCGACGGCCGAGACGCCCACCGTGACCCCGTTCCGATTCTTCGATCTGGAGGTGACACGGACCCGGCGGCTCGGCCCGTCGCTGCTCCGGGTCACCTTCACCGGCCCCGAGCTCGACGCCTTCCACGGCGGCGGCCGGGACCAGTCCCTCTCCCTCTTCCTGCCGCACCCGGGCCAAGGCGCCCCCGTGCTGCCGGTCCCCGAACCGGGTGACGACGGCCGCGCCTGGCACGCCGCGTTCCGCGCGCTGCCCGACGACGTACGGGCCGTCATGCGCTCGTACACGCTGAGCGGTCAGCGCCGCGAGCCGGAGCAGGAGGTCGACATCGACTTCGTGCTGCACGGCGGGGATCCCGCCACGATCGGCCCCGCCTGCGCCTGGGCCGACACCGCGCGCCCCGGCGACCGGGTCGTCGTGCTCGGTCCTGCGGTCGCCGACAACACCGCCGTGCGCTGCCGCCCGCACGAGGACTTCGACCACATCGTCATGTGGGGCGACGAGACCGCCGTACCGGCCGCGCTCGGCGTCCTCGCCTGGCTGCCCGCCTCGGTCACCGCCCACGTATGGCTGGAGGTCCCGCACCGCGGCGACGTCCAGCCCGTCACGACGGCCGCCGACGCGCACGTGACCTGGCTCGTGCGCGACGAGGACTCCCCCACGGCCCTCGACGCCGTCCGCGCGGCCGAACTCCCCGAAGCGGCACGCCCGTACGCCTGGCTGGCCGGCGAGTCCGGGACCATGCGGGAGCTGCGCCGCCATCTCGTGCGCGAGCGCGGCTACGACAAGCGGGCGGTGACGTTCGTCGGGTACTGGAAGCGCGGGCTGAGCGAGGACGCCCTGCGCGAGCAACCGGCCGACACGTAGGGCTGATCGCGCCAAAAGGAGAGGGCGGGGTCGCACACTCAACTTAGGTTAGGCTAACCTAAGTACGAGTGAGCGGCCCCGCCCTCTTCGTCGCCCTCGCTCCACCTCCCACTCCTTCCCCACCCGGAGGAACCGTCCATGCGCTCGCACCTGCTCAATGACACGACCGCGGAGCTGTACCGCAGCTCCGTGACCGAGGGAGTCGAGCGGGTGGCGGCCCAACTCGCCACCACCACCCGGCCGTTCACCGGCGTCACGCCCGACGCCCTCGCCCCGGCCATCGACGCTGTCGACCTCGACGCCCCGCTCCACGACACCATCGCGGTGCTCGACGAGCTCCAGGACGTCTACCTGCGCGACGCCGTCTACTTCCACCACCCCCGCTACCTCGCCCACCTCAACTGCCCGGTCGTCATCCCGGCCGTGCTCGGCGAGGCGATCCTGTCGGCCGTCAACTCCTCCCTGGACACCTGGGACCAGTCGGCCGGCGGCACCCTGATCGAGCGCAAACTCGTCGACTGGACCGCCGCCCGGATCGGCCTCGGCCCCACCGCCGACGGCGTGTTCACCTCCGGCGGCTCGCAGTCCAACCTCCAGGCGCTGCTCATGGCCCGCCAGGAGGCCAAGACGGACTCCCTGGACCGGCTGCGCGTCTTCGCCTCCGAGGCCGCCCACTTCAGCGTCCAGAAGTCCGCGTCGCTGCTGGGCCTGCCCCCGCAGGCCGTCGTCCCGATCCCGGTCGACCGCACCAAGCGGATGCAGACCCTCGCGCTCGCCGCCGAGATGGAGCGCTGCCGCAAGGACGGGCTCGTCCCCATGGCCGTCGTCGCGACCGCCGGCACCACCGACTTCGGCTCCATCGACCCGCTGCCCGAGATCGCCGCACTGTGCGACCGGTACGGCACCTGGATGCACGTCGACGCCGCCTACGGCTGCGGACTGCTCGTGTCGCCGAAGCACCGCGACCGGCTCGACGGCATCGAGCGCGCCGACTCCGTCACCGTCGACTACCACAAGTCCTTCTTCCAGCCGGTGAGTTCGAGCGCCGTCCTGGTCCGCGACCGGGCCACCCTGCGGCACGCGACCTACCACGCGGAGTACCTCAACCCGCGCCGCACCGTCGCCGAGCGCATCCCCAACCAGGTCGACAAGTCCCTGCAGACCACCCGCCGCTTCGACGCCCTCAAACTGTGGATGACCCTGCGCGTGATGGGCGCCGACGGCATCGGCAGCCTCTTCGACGAGGTCTGCGACCTGGCCCGGCGCGGCTGGGAGCTGCTGGCCGCCGACCCGCGCTTCGACGTGGTCGTCGAGCCCCAGCTGTCCACGCTCGTCTACCGCTACGTCCCGGCCGCCGTCACCGACCCGGCCGAGATCGACCGCGCCAACCTCTACGCCCGCAAGGCCCTGTTCGCCTCCGGCGACGCCGTCGTCGCGGGCACCAAGGTGGGCGACCGCCAGTACCTGAAGTTCACCCTGCTCAACCCCGAGACGACCCTCGACGACCTGACGGCCGTCCTCGACCTCATCGCCGGCCACGCCGAGCAGTACCTGGGAGACACCCTTGACCGCGCTTCCTGAACCCCATGACCGTCTCGACTTCATCGGGATCGGGCTCGGCCCCTTCAACCTCGGCCTCGCCTGCCTGACCGAGCCGATAGCCGAGCTGAACGGGGTCTTCCTGGAGTCCAAGCCGGACTTCGAGTGGCACTCGGGCATGTTCCTCGACGGGGCCCACCTGCAGACCCCGTTCATGTCGGACCTGGTCACCCTCGCCGACCCGACCTCCCCCTACTCCTTCCTCAACTACCTGAAGGAATCGGGGCGGTTGTACTCCTTCTACATCCGCGAGAACTTCTACCCGCTGCGCGTCGAGTACAACGACTACTGCCGCTGGGCCGCCGCGAAACTGCGCTCCGTCCGCTTCTCGACGACCGTCACCGAGGTCACGTACGACGAGGGCGACGGCCTCTACGCGGTCCGCACGGAGGACGGCGACACGTACCGCGCCCCGCGCCTGGTCCTCGGCACCGGCACCCCGCCGCACATCCCCGAGGCCGCCCGGGACCTCGGCGGCGACGGCGTCATCCACAACTCCCGCTACATGCAGCACAAGAGCGAGCTCCAGAAGAAGGACTCGATCACGCTGGTCGGCAGCGGGCAGTCGGCCGCCGAGATCTACTACGACCTGCTCAGCGAGATCGACGTCCACGGCTACCGGCTGAACTGGGTCACCAGATCGCCGCGCTTCTTCCCGCTGGAGTACACCAAGCTCACGCTGGAGATGACGTCCCCGGACTACATCGACTACTTCCACGCGCTGCCCGAGCAGAAGCGGTACACGCTGGAGGAGCGGCAGAAGGGCCTGTTCAAGGGCATCGACGGCGAGCTGATCGACGCCATCTTCGACCTGCTCTACCAGAAGGGCCTCGACGGGCCCGTACCGACGCGGCTCCTCACCAACTCCGCGCTCACCGGCGCCCGGCACGAGAACGGCACGTACACCCTCGACCTGCACCAGGAGGAGCAGGACAAGGACTTCGAGCTGCGCACCGAGGGCCTGATCCTCGCCACCGGCTACAAGTACGAGACGCCGGCCTTCCTCGCCCCCGTCGAGGACCGCATCCGGCGCGACGGGCGCGGCCGCTTCGACGTCGCCCGCAACTACTCGATCGACACCACCGGGCGCGGCATCTTCCTGCAGAACGCGGGCGTGCACACCCACTCGATCACCAGCCCCGACCTGGGCATGGGCGCCTACCGCAACAGCTACATCATCGGCGAGCTGCTCGGCACCGAGTACTACCCCGTCGAGAAGACCATCGCCTTCCAGGAGTTCGCCGTATGAGCACGAGCAGCATGAGCACCACGGCCACCGTCGGCGCGCTGACCCTGCGCCCGCTCGACCCGCGCAGCGACAGCGAGCTGCTGCACCGCTGGGTCACCGACCCGAAGGCCGCGTTCTGGATGATGCAGGACGCGAAACTGCAGGACGTCGAGCGCGAGTACATGGCGATCGCGGCGGCCGAGCACCACGACGCGTTTCTCGGTCTGCACGACGGGGAGCCCGCGTTCCTCATGGAGCGCTACGACCCGGCGCACGTCGAGCTCGTCGGCCTGTACGAGCCGCTGCCGGGCGACGTCGGTATGCACTTCCTGACCGCGCCCTCCGAGATACGGATACCGGGCTTCACCCGCGCCGTGATCACCGCGGTCATGGCCCACCTGTTCGAGGACCCGGCCGCCCGGCGCGTCGTCGTCGAGCCCGATGTCCGCAACACGGCGGTGCACGCCCTGAACGAGGCCGTCGGTTTCGTGCCGGAGCGCGAGATCGACAAGCCGGAGAAGAAGGCGCTGCTCAGCTTCTGCACGCGCGAGCAGTTCGAGCGGGCCACCGGAAGGAGCACCCGCGCATGACGATCGCCGACACCGTCGCGCACCTGTCCCCCGAGCGCTGGGCCGAGGCCAACCGCCTCCTGGTCCGCAAGGCGCTCGCCGAGTTCAGCCACGAGCGTCTGCTGACCCCCGAGCCGCTGGACGCCGGCGGCTTCCGCGTGCGCTCCGACGACGGCGCCACCGAGTACCGGTTCGCGGCGCGCCGGCTGCGCCTGGAGCACTGGCAGGTGGCCGCCGACAGCATCACCCGCCACCGCCACGGCGCCGAACTTCCGCTGGACGCCCTGCAGTTCTTCACCGAGTTCAAGGACGCGCTCGGCCTGTCCGACGCGATCCTGCCGGTCTACCTGGAGGAGATCTCCTCCACCCTGTCCGGCACCTGCTTCAAACTGACGCAGCCGGACGTGTCCGCGCGCGAGCTGGCCGCGTCCGGCTCGTTCCAGGACATCGAGACGGGCATGACCGAGGGCCACCCGTGCTTCGTCGCGAACAACGGGCGGCTCGGCTTCGGCATCCACGAGTACCTCTCGTACGCGCCGGAGGCGGCGAGCCCCGTACGGCTCGTCTGGCTGGCCGCGACCCGCGAGCGGGCGGCGTTCACGGCGGGCGCCGGCATCGACCACGAGGAGTTCCTCCGCGCCGAGCTGGGCGAGGAGACGCTGGCCCGCTTCGACGCGACGCTGCGCGGAAAGGGCCTCGACCCCGCCGACTACCTGCTGATGCCGGTGCACCCGTGGCAGTGGTGGAACAAGCTGTCCGTCACCTTCGCCGCCGAGGTCGCCCAGCAGCGCCTGGTGTGCCTGGGCGAGGGCGACGACGAGTACCTCGCGCAGCAGTCGATCCGTACGTTCTTCAACACGACGTCCCCCGAGAAGCACTACGTGAAGACGGCGCTCTCGGTGATCAACATGGGCTTCATGCGCGGCCTGTCGGCGGCGTACATGGAGGCGACCCCGGCGATCAACGACTGGCTGGCGCAGCTGATCGACAACGACGAGGTCCTCAAGGACACGGGTCTGACGATCATCCGCGAGCGCGCGGCCGTCGGCTACCGGCACCTGGAGTACGAGGGTGCCACCGACCGGTACTCGCCGTACCGCAAGATGCTGGCCGCTCTGTGGCGCGAGTCCCCCGTGGACTCGCTCGGCGAGGGCGAGCGGCTCGCCACGATGGCGTCGCTGCTGCACACGGACCGGGCGGGCCGCTCGTTCGCGGGCGCCCTGATCGAGGGCTCGGGCCTGACACCGCGGGAGTGGCTGAAGCCGTACCTGAAGGCGTACCTGACCCCGCTGCTGCACAGCTTCTACGCCTACGACCTGGTGTTCATGCCGCACGGCGAGAACACGATCCTGGTCCTGGACGAGCGGGGCGTGGTCGTGCGGGCGATCTTCAAGGACATCGCCGAGGAGATCGCGGTGATGGACCCGGACGCGGTGCTGCCGCCGGCGGTGGAGCGGGTCCGGGCCGAGGTCCCGGACGACATGAAACTGCTGTCGATCTTCACGGACGTCTTCGACTGCTTCTTCCGCTTCCTCGCGGCGAACCTGGTCACGGACGGCGTCCTGGACGAGGACACGTTCTGGGCGGCGGTCGCCGACTGTGTGCGCGAGTACCAGGAGTCGACGCCCCAACTGGCCGAGAAGTTCGCCCGGTTCGACATGTTCGCGCCGACGTTCGCGCTGTCCTGCCTGAACCGGCTCCAGCTGCGGAACAACCAGCAGATGGTGGATCTGGCGGACCCGTCGGGCGCGCTCCAGCTGGTCGGCGATCTGGCGAACCCGATCGCCTGACCCTCGGCCGGCCGGCCTCATGGACGAGGGGCTCGGGAGACGGTCCTCCCGAGCCCCTTCCGGCTGCCCGCGCTCAGGTTCGTGTCAGCGCGCGGACCACGGGACCTGGGGCGACTTGTAGTAGCCGATGCCGAGGGCCTCCCAGCGGGGAGCCTGCTCGGCGAGCCTCACCTTGTACGTGTCCCAGTCGTGGGTGGCGGCCGGCGACCAGCCGAGCTCCGCGACGCCGGGCAGCCTCGGGAACGCCATGTAGTCGAGGTGCGCGGACGTGGACAGGGTCTCCGACCACATCGGCGCCTCGACGCCGCGGATCGCCGAACTCGGGGCTCCCGGCAGGTAGTCGGCGGGGTCCCAGTCGTAGGAGCGCTGCGCCTCGACGTATCCGGCCCAGTGCAGGCCGAGCGGGGTGTCCTTGGTGTACTGCATGTCGAGGTAGGTGCGGTCGGCCGGCGACAGGATGATCCCCGTGCCGTTCTTCGCCGCGTTCGCGACCTGCGCCTTCTCGGCGTCGCTCGTGCGGTCCAGGCCCCAGTACTGGGCGAGCGCGCCCTCGGCCGGGGTGGCCCCGGTCAGCTGGTGCCAGCCGACCACGGTCTTCCCGTACTTGGCGACGATCGGCTGGACCCGCTCCATGAACTTCACGTAGTCCGCGTGGCTGGTGGAGTGCGCCTCGTCGCCGCCGATGTGGAGGTACCTGCCGGGTGTGATCGCGGCGAGCTCCCGGACGACGTCGTCGACGAAGTCGTAGGTGATCTCCTTGTTGACGCACAGGGAGCTGAAGCCGACGTTCGTGCCGGTGTACAGCGGGGGTGCGACGCCGTCGCAGTTGAGGCCGGCGTAGGAGGCGAGGGCCGCGTTCGTGTGGCCCGGCATGTCGATCTCGGGCACGACCTCCAGGTAGCGGGAGGCCGCGTACCGGACGATGTCCTTGTACTGCGCCTTGGTGTAGAAGCCGCCGGGGCCGCCGCCCACCTGGGTGGAGCCGCCGTACTCGGCGAGCTTCGGCCAGGAGTCGACGGCGATGCGCCAGCCCTGGTCGTCGCTCAGGTGCAGGTGCAGCTTGTTGACCTTGTAGAGGGCGAGCTGGTCGATGTACCGCTTGACCTGCTCGACGGTGAAGAAGTGCCGGGACACGTCGAGCATCGCGCCGCGCCACGCGTAGCGCGGGGTGTCCTGGACGGTGCCGCCGGCGACGAGCCACGGGCCGGGCTGCGGGCTGTCGGCCTCGACTCTCGCGGGCAGTTGCTGACGGAGCGTCTGCACGCCGTGGAACAGTCCCGCCGCCTCGTGCGCGACGACGGTGACGGAGTCCCCGTCGCTGGTCAGCCGGTATCCCTCGGCGCCCAGTTCGGTGTCCTGCTCGCTCACTTCGAGGCGGATGCCGTCACCGGCGGCGGTGTCGGTGACGGGCAGCGCGTACCCGGTGGCGGGCCTCAGCAGCCCGGCGAGGTACCCGCCGATCCGGCGCGCGTCGGCCGAGCGCTCGTCCACCCGGATCCGCGTCTTCGCGGTGATCTCGTACGGGGTGGCGCCCGGCGTCACCGAGGCGGGCGCGGGCACGATGCGGCCGAGTGGCGTGGGCCCGGCGGCACTCGGCGCCGCGGCGGCAGGCCCCGCGCTGAACGCGCCGGCCCCGGCGGCGACCAGCAGCAGCGAGCCCAGCAGGGCGCGAGTCGATCTGTGGCGCTTCCTCACGGGACGATCCCTTCCGACGGATGCGATGGCGGTGTTCGTCGTGCGGTGGAGCGACCGGCAGGTCACCCTGCGTACCCTCCCGCTCACCACTGAACCGGTCAAGGTGTAGACCACTCGTCGTCATCCGGATGGACGCGTTCCGGCCGCCGGGCGGACACGGACGCATAACTGCATCCAACACGCATGTTTCCAGGCGGGGTTGAGAGCCGTCCGCGCCGATCACGGCCGTCCCGGTGACCGGAAAGCGAAGCCTTGACAGCGGTATACCAACGCTCCATTCTTAGGCCACTCAGCGGAAGTCACTTTCCGTAATGCGGAAGTGAAGCCTCGTCAGACCACCGGGGCCGCTGCGATTCGCTGCGATGCGAGACCCCCCTGTTCACGATCAAGGGAGACGTCATGGGGAGCACGCAAGACATTTCGGGCGCGAAGGCGCCACTGGACCCCATCTACCGCAAGGTCTTCCTCCGGCTGCTGCCGTTCCTGATGATCCTGTGGACGCTCGCCTGGATCGACCGCGTCAACATCGGCTTCGTGAAGCTGACGATGACGGAGGATCTGGGCTGGAGCGAGGCGGTCTACGGCCTCGGTGCCGGAATCTTCTTCATCGGCTACTTCCTCTTCGAGGTGCCGAGCAACCTGCTGCTCCAGAAGATCGGGGCGAAGAAGACCCTGATGCGGATCACGATCGGCTGGGGTCTGACCAGTGTCGCGATGGTCTTCGCGACGACCCCGGCGGTCTTCTACTCCCTCAGGTTCCTGCTGGGCGTGTTCGAGGCCGGCTTCTACCCCGGGATCATCCTGTACCTGACCTACTGGTTCCCGGCCAAGCGCCGCGCGAAGGCGTTCGGCACCTTCATGTCCGCCTCCGCGTTCGCCGGTGTCCTCGGCGGCCCGCTCGCCGGGTGGATCATGAACACGTTCGACGGGGTCAGCGGCCTCAACGGCTGGCAGTGGGTGTTCATCGTGGAGGGCACCCCGTCGGTGCTGGCCGGCTTCGTCGTCTGGTTCTACCTGACGGACCGTCCGCACCAGGCCACGTGGCTCACCGTCGAGGAGCGCGAGGCGATCGCGGCGGACCTCGCCGCCGACGACAGCGCGGTCGAGGGCCGCGAGCACAGCATGCTCCAGTCCCTGAAGTCGGGCCGGATCTGGCAGTTCATCGCCATCTTCTTCTGTGTCATCTCGGCGAACTCCGCGCTGACCTTCTTCGGCCCGACCCTGGTCCAGGAGGTCGGGTTCGAGGACCCGCTGGCGATCGGCTGGATCATGGCGGCCGTCAACCTGGCCGGCGGCATCGGCATGATCCTCAACGGGCTGCACTGCGACCGGTCCGGTGAGTCCCGCTGGCACACCGCCACCGCCGTCACCCTCGGCGCGGCCTCCCTGGCCGCGGCGGGCCTGCTCCTGAACGTCAGCGCCATCGGCACGCTGATCGCCCTCGGCCTCGCCGTCGTCGGCACCATGAGCGCCATCCCCGTCTTCTGGCAGATGCCCAACTGGTTCCTCGCCGGCGGCGCGGCGGCGGGCGGCGTCGCCCTCATCAACTCCATGGCGAACCTCGCCGGGTTCGGCGCCCCGTACCTGCTCGGCGCCGTCAAGGACAGCACCGGCAACCTCAGCCTCGGGCTGTTCATCGTGGCGGCGGTCGAGATCTGCGCCGCCCTCATGATCCTGAAGTTCGTCCCGCCCTTCCGGACGAACACGACGACCCCGGTCCCCACCACGAACGACCTCACGGAGCAGCCCGCATGACCACGCAGGACACCTCCCGCCTCACCCTGACCGATGTCAACGCGATGACCCGCGAGGAGTTCGTCGCGGCCCTCGGCGGCATCTTCGAGCACGCCGCCTGGGTCGCCGAGGAGGCCCACGCCCGCCTCCCCCTCGCCGACGCCGAGGCCCTCCACGCGGCGATGACCGACGTCGTCCGCGCGGCCCCCGCCGAGCGCGTCCTCGCCTTCCTCAACGGCCACCCGGAGCTGGCCGGTTCCGAGGCGCGGGCCGGCACGATGACGGACGACTCGACGGGCGAGCAGAAGAGCGCGGGGCTCGACTCCCTCTCCGCGGCCGAGGTCGAGGAGATGACGACCCTCAACCGCGCCTACCGCGAGGCCCACGGCTTCCCCTTCATCCTCGCGGTCCGCGGCCGCGACAAGGAAACGGTCCTCGAGGAACTCCGCACCAGAACCGCCCGCCCCACCCCCGCGGAACGGGAAGAGGCCCTGACCCAGATCACCCACATCACCCACCAACGCCTGACCCGCCTGGTGAAGTAGCCGGTCCCGCCCGGCCCCTGGGGGCACGCGGAGCGTGCCTTCCAGGGGCGCGGGGCTGAACCCGATCAGCGAATCCGTCACGGGGCGCGAGAAGCCCCACCGGGCCGCACCCGGCGACGATCCCGAGCCCCTGCGGCGGGGCGCCGCACCCGGTCTCAGCGGACGCGCCGCGCCACCACGAACCGATCGACCTCCGCCCCGCTCTCCGCAACCCCCCGAACCGTGAGCGTGGCGGTCCGCCCGACCCCCGCGGGCCGCACGTCGACCCGCAGGAACGAGTAGTTGGTATACCGCACCCGGGACCAGTCCACGGTCACGGCCCGCTTCCCCCCGTCGGCCTCCCCGACGTACGAGGCGAACGGATCGACGTCCACCTCGTGCCCCGCATACGTGTCGGCCACGGGAAACGCGTACAGGCTCTTCCCCGCCGCCCCCGCGGTCACGTACACGACCCCCTCGGTCTCCGGATACACGGTCCCGCCGATCGGCAGCTCCTTGGCGACCTTGTCCCCCTTGAGCACGTCGGACCGCTCGTACACGTGGTTGTGCCCGTTGATCACCAGGTCGACGGTGTACTTGTCGAACAGCGGCACCCACTCCTTGCGCACCCCGCCCTCCGAGGCGTGCGCGCTCGCCGTGCAGTAGGCGCAGTGGTGGAAGAACACGACGATGAAGTCGATCCCCGACCCGGCGGCCCGGAACTTCTTGAGCTGACCCTCGAACCAGGTGGTCTGCGTGCCGCCGGACAGACCGAGGTTGGCCGGGATCTCCCAGGAGACGTCGTTGGCGTCGAGGGAGATGACGGCCGTGTTGCCGTGCACGAAGGAGTAGACGCCGGGCAGGTTCTCGGGGTCGGGCCCGTTGCCAGGCGGCGCGAACCGGGCCTGCTGGCTGCCGTAGCCGTGCGGCGCGTACCAGGCCTCCATGTCGTGGTTGCCGTAGGAGACCATCCACGGCACGGACTTGGCGACGGTCTCGGTCTGGGCGAGGAACTGGTCCCAGGTCCGCGCGTCGAAGGTGTCCGTGGTCTTCCCCTGCCCGGACGGGTCCGCGTACGCGATGTCCCCGGCGTGGAGGTGGAAGGAGGGGCCCTGGGCGAGGATCAGGTTGTCGTTGGCGAGGGCGTGGTAGCTGACGCCCTGGTCGCCGAAGGCCGTGAAGGTGAAGGCCTCGGCGCGGGCCGGGGCCGTCGTGAAGGTCCCGATCGTGCCGGCGAACCTCGGCGAGGCCGGGTCGAAGCCCCGGTGGCCGACACCGTAGTAGTACGTGCGGCCGGGCTTGAGGCGGGTCAGCTTGGCGTGGACGTAGTACTGGGTGTGGTCGGCGCTCGTGCCGACACCCGCCGGCGTGTACAGCGCGCGCACCTCGGCCGGGATCTTCCGGGACAGCTCGCCGGCGTGCGCGCCGATGCGGATGTACGGATCGCGGACGGGGGCCGGCACCTGCCAGGAGACGGTCATCTCGGTGCGCGGGTCGTCCCCGTAGGAGAGGTGACGGCCGAACGGGGCGACGAGGGCGCCGTCCACCTGCTCGGCGGCGGGCCGGTCGGCGCGGGCGGCGGCCGGGGTCGCGGCCTGCGCGGGCCCGGGGACGAAGACACCGCCGGCGACCGCACCGAGGGTGACGGCGCCGCCGCGGATCATCGTGCGGCGCGAGAAGCGGGAGCGCAGGTACTCGTGCTGCTCGGCGAGGGACCGGTCGGCGAGCTCGGCGGGTACGCCCATACGGGGAATGTCCATGCCGAGAAAGTTGCTGGGGGCGACTTTCCCGGCCGGATACGCCGGATGAACGCGGGCCGAACAGGCGGCATGCCGTCCTTCAAAGCTTGACCACTTCCACCCCAAGCGCCCCGGAAGGGGCAATTCCGCACCGGATCCGGTGTGACCCTTGCCCGAAAGCGGGCAGATTTCTTGCGAAAGCCTCCACCGTCCCCCAGGATCTGTCGGGTGCACGAGGAACTTGTCGATCATCTGACACGCAGCACGCCCCTCAGCCGGGGCGAGGCGCTGCGGGTGATCCAGGACGTGCTCGCCTACTTCGACGAGTCGGCGGAGGACTACGTCCGCCGCCGCCACCGCGAACTCCAGGCCCAGGGCCAGGTGAACGCGGCGATCTTCGAACAGATCCTGGCCGATCTGCCGTACCGGGCGGTCGCACCGCCGGAGCTCTCGCTCCGTCAGCTGCGCCGCATCGTCTACGGCTGAACCGGCCGACCAGAGGGGATTCTCAGAACTTATGTGCGGAATTGTCGGCTACATCGGCAAGCGTGACGTCGCCCCGCTCCTCCTGGAGGGGCTGCAGCGCCTGGAGTACCGCGGCTACGACTCCGCGGGCCTGGTCATCACCAGCCCGAAGGCCACCGGCCTGAAGATGGTCAAGGCCAAGGGCCGGGTCCGCGACCTGGAGGCCAAGGTCCCCAAGCGCTTCACCGGCACCACCGGCATCGCCCACACCCGCTGGGCCACCCACGGCGCCCCGAGCGACATCAACTCGCACCCGCACCTGGACCCCGAGAACAAGGTCGCCGTCGTCCACAACGGCATCGTCGACAACGCCCAGGAGCTCCGCGCCAAGCTGGAGGCCGAGGGCGTCGTCTTCGCCTCCGAGACCGACACCGAGGTCATCACCCACCTCATCGCCCGCTCCCAGGCCGCCACCCTGGAGGAGAAGGTCCGCGAGGCGCTCAAGGTCATCGAGGGCACCTACGGCATCGCCGTCATGCACGCCGACTTCAACGACCGCATCGTGGTGGCCCGCAACGGCTCCCCGGTCATCCTCGGCATCGGCGAGAAGGAGATGCTGGTCGCCTCCGACGTCGCGGCCCTCATCGCCCACACCCGCCAGGTCGTCACCCTGAACGACGGCGAGATGGCCACCCTGAAGGCCGACGACTTCCGCACGTACACGACCTCCGGCACGTCCACGACGGCCACCCCGGAGACCGTGGAGTGGGAGGCCGCCTCCTACGACATGGGCGGCCACGACACGTACATGCACAAGGAGATCTCCGAGCAGCCCGACGCGGTCGACCGCGTGCTGCGCGGCCGGATCGACGACCGCTTCTCCACGGTCCACCTGGGCGGCCTGAACCTCGACGCCCGCGAGGCCCGCACCATCCGCCGCATCAAGATCCTCGGCTGCGGCACCTCGTACCACGCCGGCCTCATCGGCGCCGGGCTCATCGAGTCCATGGCCCGCATCCCCGCCGACGCCGAGCCGGCCTCGGAGTTCCGCTACCGCAACCCGGTCGTGGACCCCGACACCCTCTACATCGCCGTCTCCCAGTCCGGTGAGACCTACGACGTGCTGGCCGCGGTCCAGGAGCTCAAGCGCAAGGGCGCCCGCGTCCTCGGCGTCGTGAACGTCGTGGGCTCCGCGATCGCCCGCGAGGCCGACGGCGGCATGTACGTGCACGCCGGCCCCGAGGTCTGCGTCGTCTCCACCAAGTGCTTCACCAACACGGTGACCGCGTTCGCACTGCTCGCCCTGCACCTCGGCCGCATCCGCGACCTGTCGGTGACCGACGGCAAGCGGATCATCGAGGGCCTGCGCAAGCTGCCCGCGCAGATCCAGGAGATCCTCGAGTCCGAGGACGAGATCAAGAAGATCGCCGAGCAGTACGCGGGCGCCCAGTCGATGATGTTCATCGGCCGCGTCCGGGGCTACCCCGTCGCCCTGGAGGCCTCCCTCAAGCTGAAGGAGATCTCCTACATCCACGCCGAGGCGTACCCGGCCTCCGAGCTGAAGCACGGCCCGCTCGCGCTCATCGAGCCGGCCCTGCCGACCGTCGCGATCGTCCCCGACGACGACCTGCTGGAGAAGAACCGCGCCGCCCTCGAGGAGATCAAGGCCCGCAGCGGCCGCATCCTCGCGGTCGCGCACCAGCCGCAGGCGAAGGCCGACCACACGATCGTCGTCCCGAAGAACGAGGACGAGCTCGACCCGATCCTCATGGGCATCCCGCTCCAGCTCCTCGCGTACCACACGGCTCTCGCCATGGGCCGCGACATCGACAAGCCCCGCAACCTGGCGAAGTCCGTCACGGTCGAGTAGCCGACGCGCCGCGGGTGGGAACGCCTCACCCGCACCCGCGGCCGGGTGGGACTTCTCGCGCCCGGCCACGAAAGAGCAGCCACGACGAACGGGCCCCTCCCAGCCCAACCCGGAGGAACCCGTTCGACCGGCGGGGCCGGGGCGTGCCCAGCGCCCCGGCCCCGCCCCGCTGTCAGCCGGCGGCCGTCACCCCCCGGCCGGCAGCACGTCCACGCCCGGGCCACGCCATCCGCAGCCCGGCCACCGGCGCCGTCGCCCCGTACCAGGCGAGCACTCCGGCGAGGACCGCGACCCAGCCGCCCGCCTTCGCGAGCCCCGAGGAGTCACCGAACTCCGCGAGGGCCAGCAGCACGAGCGCCACGAACATCGCCCCGTACGTGCCCCGCACGAACGTCCCCGCCCCACCGGCGGCGAGCGTCAGCGTGAGCGCGAGGAGGGCGAACAGGAGCAGGAACAGGCCCACGGCGTTGGCGGAGACGGCGTCACCGGCGCCGACCCCCCACGTGAACCAGAACGCACCGAGCCCGGCGAACGCCGTGCCCGTGAGGCCGTCGTCGCGCCGCAGCGCGAACAGGCCGGCGACGAACAGGGCGATGCCGCCCAGGTACGTCGCGATCGACACGGCGTCGGCCGCCGTGACACCGTCGATCACCCGGGTGTGACCGATACCGAAAGCCAACAGAGTGAGACCCAGGGCGAGTTGACCGAGCGTCGAGACGGACGGGGCGGTCGCCGTGCTTCCCGCGGAGACGTCATTGTCCACAGCGGGCTCCCTTCGAACAGACACAGAAGTCCAGCGACCGGTATGTACCCTTCACAAGGGCACAAAGCACCTCTACGCGTCAGTAGGTTCGCGGCATTTCACGGTGCGGCAAGGGGAGTTGACGAGAGGTCAGAAGCCCTGGCTCCGCGGCCGGTTCAGGGAATGACGACGACGGGACGCTGCGCGCGCCGCGCGAGCCGCCCCGCGACCGAGCCGAAGATCCGCCCGACGAGCCCGTGGGTGGAACCCACGACGATCGCGTCGGCGGAGTACTCGTGCCCGACCTCCTCCAGCTCGTGGCAGATGTCGCCACCGCGCTCGACGAGGATCCAGGGCACCTCGGAGAGATAGTCCGCGCACGCGAGCTCGAGCCCGAGGACCTCGGTGCGGTGATCGGGGACGTCGACGAACACCGGCGGTTCGCACCCCGCCCACACGGTCGTGGGCAGCCGGTTCGCCACGTGCACGATGATCAGGCCGGAGCCGGAACGGTGGGCCATGCCGATCGCGTACGCGAGGGCCCGCTCGCTGGACGTCGAGCCGTCGAACCCGACGACCACCCCGTGCTTGAACGCGGGATCACAGGGATGACGTGTCTCTTCCGCCGCACGCGGGGTCGTGGTGGGATCGGCGACCTGGCGCTTGCGGCCTTCGGGTTCGGAAAATTCGTGACCGGCCATGAGTGTCTCGGCGTGTACCTCGTGGGCCTCTGTAGAGGGGACGACAACGATCGGCGGAGCTGTGTCCGGGAATCATCTTCCCAACCCCATACCCCCAAGGGTACGGCGACACTCCTCCTCTGCCCAGACTCCGGCCCGCGCCCAGGCCAGCCCTTCTCCACGCTCCGCGGCGTGTTCCAGGGAGCATGCACGAGCCCTCGCCCGTATGGCAATGGTTGCTGCCCCGTACAGGCGGTTTGCGCACCCTTGTGGCCCCCGTGGCGGCCGGATCAAGTGACCGGGACCCCGGCCGCGCGTTGGAACTCGCGGACCGCACACCCCGGACAGACCCCGACAGGACCCGGACAGATCAGGACAGGGAGGACTCCGTGCCCGGACCGACCACCCGCGCCCGCTGGGCGGTGTTCAGCTGCGTCCTGGTGCCGCTCGCGCTCATCGGATACGGCGGCCGGCATGCGGGCGCGGCCGGCGCCGCGCTCGGTCTGACCGCCGTGACGGCGGCCTGCCGGGTCCTCCTCGGGCGCACCGAACGGCGGGTGGCGGAAAGCGGTGCCGCACAGTTGCACAGTGAACAACACTGTTCGCTCCGGCACCCCTCCCGCCGGCCCGGGGCGGGGGCGCGCGGGGGCGCCCCGCGAGCGGGCCGGTGCACGCCGGGGGACTGACTGGATTCCGTACGCGACCCCGTAGATTTTCAGCCAACTTCAGCCGGGCCCTCACCCCTTGCCCGAGGCCGCTTCCAACCCCCGTTCCACCAGGGCCGACAGGGCCGTGGGCGCCCCATGCGCCCTACAGGGACCGGCCACTGGACGGAGGCGCACTTCCCAGCGGCGCCCCCGAGTGCGACGCTTCGTGATCGAATGCTTCACGCCAAGTTGCCATGTCGACAATCTGCCAGGTCTTTAACTGGTCACGACGGCACCACCGGACACAGTAGATTCGATCATGACTGTCTGATCAGTAGGCGGCGGGGGACTTCGTGCAGGACCGAGGGGAAACGTGCAGGAGCGAACAGCCCGTCAGAGTATTGAGGGAGCCGCGATCACCGAGGGGGGCTTAGCAGGATGAGCCACGACTCCACCACCGCGCCCGAGACGACGGCCCGCAAGCTGTCGGGGCGGCGGCGACGCGAGATCGTCGCAGTGCTGCTGTTCAGCGGCGGACCCATCTTCGAAAGTTCCATTCCGCTCTCCGTGTTCGGGATCGACCGCCAGGACGCCGGAGTTCCGCGGTACCGGTTGCTCGTGTGCGCCGGCGAAGACGGTCCCCTGCGGACCACGGGCGGACTCGAACTCACCGCGCCGCACGGCCTCGAGGCGATCGCGCGGGCGGGCACGGTCGTCGTGCCGGCCTGGCGCTCGATCACCTCGCCGCCGCCGGAGGAGGCGCTGGACGCGCTGCGCCGCGCCCACGAGGAGGGCGCCCGCATCGTCGGCCTGTGCACCGGCGCGTTCGTGCTGGCCGCGGCGGGCCTGCTCGACGGCCGCCCGGCCACCACGCACTGGATGTACGCGCCGACGCTCGCCAAGCGCTATCCGTCGGTCCACGTGGACCCGCGCGAGCTCTTCGTCGACGACGGCGACGTGCTCACCAGCGCCGGCACCGCGGCCGGAATCGACCTGTGCCTGCACATCGTGCGCACGGACCACGGCAACGAGGCGGCCGGTGCGCTCGCCCGCCGCCTGGTGGTCCCGCCGCGCCGCAGTGGCGGTCAGGAGCGCTATCTGGACAGGTCTTTACCAGAGGAGATCGGCGCGGACCCGCTGGCCGAGGTCGTCGCCTGGGCCCTGGAGCACCTCCACGAGCAGTTCGACGTGGAGACGCTGGCCGCCCGCGCCTATATGAGCCGTCGCACCTTCGACCGGCGTTTCCGTTCGCTGACCGGGAGCGCTCCCCTGCAGTGGCTGATCACCCAGCGGGTGCTGCAGGCGCAGCGGCTCCTGGAGACCTCCGACTACTCGGTCGACGAGGTCGCCGGACGCTGCGGTTTCCGCTCGCCGGTCGCGCTGCGCGGGCACTTCCGGCGTCAGCTGGGCTCGTCCCCCGCCGCGTACCGGGCGGCGTACCGGGCGCGCAGACCGCAGGCGGGCGAGAGTGCTCCGGTCGCGGCCGGTGCCAAGGCCGAGCCGGCGATGGAGGCCGCCTCCATGCCGGGTGCGGAGGGTGCGGGCCCGGGGCCGGTGCCCAGTCAGTCCCGGCGGGGCGCCCCGGCGCCCTCGGCGCTCGGCGCGGCCGCGGCGTCGCTGCCGCCGGGTCCGGAGGCCTTCGCCGGTTCGCGCGCGGGCCTGCCCGGGCCGAGGTCTGCGCCGTAGGAAGAAGCAGGAGGAGGAGCCGTCGTCTGCCGGTGAGGAGATCCGGGCCGTAGGGTTGTCCGCATGAACGATCGCATGGTGTGGATCGACTGCGAGATGACCGGACTCTCGCTGGCGAACGACGCGCTCATCGAGGTGGCCGCACTGGTCACCGACTCGGAGCTGAACGTACTGGGCGACGGTGTGGACATCGTGATCCGCCCGCCGGACGAGGCCCTGGAGCAGATGCCCGAGGTGGTGCGGAACATGCACACCGCCTCGGGTCTCCTCGACGAGCTGGCGGGCGGCACGACGCTCGCGGACGCCGAGGAGCAGGTCCTGGCGTACGTACGTGAACACGTCAAGGACGCGGGCAAGGCCCCGCTGTGCGGGAACTCGGTCGGGACCGACCGGGGCTTCCTGCTGCGTGACATGCCGACGCTGGAGGACTACCTCCACTACCGGATCGTCGATGTGTCCTCGGTCAAGGAGCTGGCCCGCCGCTGGTACCCGAGGGCGTACTTCAACAGTCCGGAGAAGAACGGCAACCACCGGGCGCTCGCCGACATCCGCGAGTCCATCGCGGAGCTGCGCTACTACCGCGAGGCGATCTTCGTCCCGCAGCCCGGCCCGGACTCGGACACGGCGAAGGCCATCGCGGCCAAGCACGTCCTGCCCGCCGAATAGTCCCTCGTAAGCCCCTGTGTACGGGGTCCGGAGGCCCGCCGGAAAAGGTGGGCGCGAGCACCCCTTCGGACCCTGTACACTTTTTCTCGGCCGGTCGGAAGAACGACAGAAGACCGGACATGGTGGGTGTAGCTCAGTTGGTAGAGCACCTGGTTGTGGTCCAGGTGGCCGCGGGTTCAAGTCCCGTCACTCACCCTGAAGGGTCGAAGGCCCCGGTTCGAGAGAACCGGGGCCTTCGGCGTTTCTCCGGGCCTTCCACCGGGCCTTCCTTCAGGAGGACGCCCGGACGACCAGTTCCGTCGGGAGCACCAGGTGCCGCTCGGCCCGCCGCCGGGTCGAGGAGCGCAGCCCCTCGGCGGCCAGCGCGATCTCGTCGAGGAGCAGCTCGGTCATCGCGCGGCCCATGTCGCGGGTGGGCTGGCGCACGCTGGTGAGGCCGGGCTCCATGTGGCGGGCGATCACCGAGTCGTCGAAGCCGACGAGGGCGACGTCGTCGGGGATCCGGCGGCCGGCCTCGCGCAGCACCTGGCGGGCGCCGGAGGCCATGAGGTCGGAGCAGGCGAAGACGGCGTCCAGGTCGGGGCGGCGTTCGAGCAGCTCGGTCATGCAGCGGCGGCCGCCCTCCTCCGTGAAGTCCCCGTACGCGACCAGCTCCTCCGTGTACTCGAGGCCGGAGTCGCCCAGCTGGTCCGCGTAGCCGGCCAGACGCCGCTGGGCGCCGTAGACGTCGAGCGGTCCGGTGATGATCGCGACGGCGCGGCGGCCGCGTCCGGCGAGGTGGTCGACGGCGGAGCGGGCGCCCGCGTAGTTGTCGGTGTCGACGGAGGGCAGCGGCTCGTCCGCCGAGCGGGGGCCGCTGATCACGGTGGGGATGTCCATCTGGAGCAGCCGGTCGGCGAGCGGGTCGTCCGAGTGGACCGAGACGAGGAGGACGCCGTCGACGCGGTGGGCGGCCAGATAGGCGGCGAGCCGGTCCTGTTCGCGCTCGCCGCGGGCGAAGGTCAGCAGGAGCTGGAGGTTCGTCTCGGCGAGGGCCACGCCGACGCCGCCGACCATGCCGGAGAAGTACGGCTCGGAGAAGAAGCGGGACTCGGCCTCGGGGACGACGACGGCGATGGAGTCGGTGCGGTTGGCGGCGAGGGCGCGGGCCGCCGTGTTCGGCACGTAGCCGAGTTCGGCGACGGCCTCCTCCACCGCGGCGCGGGTGCGGTCGCTGACCCGCGGCGAGCCGTTGATGACGCGGGAGACCGTGCCCCGGCCGACGCCGGCCCGGGCCGCGACCTCCTCGAGGGTCGGACGCCTGCCGTGAGTGCCGCGAGCCACCATGACTCCTACCTCCCCAAGTCTCACGCGGAATCTAACAGCCCGATAACCGCGCGAACGTCGTGCTGCACAGTCTCTTGACACCCCGTGGCCGGAGCGCGAACCTTCAACACATCACTTGTGGGAGCGCTCCCACACCACCGGTCGCGTACAAGAGCCGCACATTCTCCGCCCGGGTGCCACGCCGCGAGAGCACCGGCACCGCATGCTGAGGGGCAACCGGCCGGGATCGGCACGTCAGAGCACTTGAGCACGTGAACCTGAGCATCTTGGAGGACGCAATGCGCACGACTGCCCGTACGTCCCGACGCGCGACGACCCTCGCGGTCGTCGCCGCCCTGGCCACAGGGCTGCTGGCCGGATGCGCGACCGACGCGGACGACGGCGGCTCCGGCGGGGGTTCGGGCGGAGGCGCCGGCGGCAAGGGCGGCACGACCGTCACCATCGGCACCTTCGGCGTCTTCGGCTACAAGCAGGCCGGTCTGTACGACGAGTACATGAAGCTGCACCCGGACATCACCATCAAGGAGAACGTCACCACCCGGACCGACGTCTACTGGCCCAAGACCCTGACCCGGCTCCAGGCCGGATCCGGCACCGACGACATCCAGGCGATCGAGATCGGCAACATCACCGAGGCCGTCCAGACGCAGGGCGACCGGTTCGTCGACCTCGGCAAGGAGGTCGACGCCTCCCAGTGGCTGGACTGGAAGAACGCGCAGGCCACCACCAAGGACGGCAAGCTCATCGGGCTCGGCACCGACATCGGCCCGATGGCGATCTGCTACCGCAAGGACCTCTTCGAGAAGGCCGGCCTGGAGACCGACCGCACGAAGCTCGGCGCCATGTGGAAGGGCGACTGGAACAAGTACGTCGACGTCGGCAAGCAGTACATGAAGAAGGCCCCCGACGGCACGAAGTTCGTCGACTCGGCGTCCTCCGTCTACAACGCGGCGCTGGGCGGCGAGAAGGAGCGCTACTACGACAAGGACGGCAACGTCATCTGGGACAAGTCCAGCGGCGTGAAGGCGTCCTGGAACGCGGCCATGGAGGTCGCCACGAGCGACATGTCGGCCAAGCTGAAGCAGTTCGACAAGCCGTGGGACCAGGGCTTCGCCAACGCCAAGTTCGCCACCGTCGCCTGCCCCGCCTGGATGCTCGGCTACATCCAGGAGAAGTCCGGCAAGAGCGCCGAGGGCAAGTGGGACGTGGCGGCCGCCCCGACCGCCGCCAACTGGGGCGGCTCCTTCATCGGCGTGCCGAAGGCGAGCAAGCACCAGAAGGAAGCCATCGCCCTGGCCAAGTGGCTGACCGCGCCCGAGCAGCAGGCCAAGGTCTTCGGCAAGCAGGCCAGCTTCCCGTCCACGCCGAGCGCCTACGGCTCCCTCGAACCGCAGGCCGCGACCACGAAGTTCTTCTCCGACGCCCCGCTGACCCAGACCTTCTCCGACTCGGCGAAGACCATCCCCGTCCAGGTCTTCGGCGTGAAGGACCAGCCGATCAACACGGCGATCACCGACACCGGCATCCTCCAGGTGGAACAGAAGGGCAAGTCGCCCGCGCAGGGCTGGGAGGCCGCCACCAAGGAGGTCAAGGATGTGCTCGGCCAGTGAACGGCTCCGACCAGGCTCTCGCGCGGTCCGCGTCGAGCGCCGACGCCGCGCCCGGTGACCAGCCGGGCGCGGCGCGGGACGCTCACGGTCGCGGTACGGCACCCCGGAAGAACGGCGGCACCTCCGCGTGGCGCCGCCGGCTGTACCGCTGGGACATGAAAGCGTCGCCGTACGCGTTCATCGCCCCCTTCTTCATCGTCTTCGGCGCCTTCTCCCTGGTGCCGCTCCTCTACACCGCCTGGTACTCGCTGCACCACGTGCAGCTGTCCGCACTGGACCAGCAGACCTGGGCCGGCCTGGACAACTACCGGAACCTGTTCTCCTCGGAGTTCTTCTGGAACGCCCTGAAGAACACCTTCACCATCGGCCTCCTGTCGACCGTGCCGCAGCTGGCCGCCGCGCTCTGGCTCGCGCACATGCTCAACTACCGGCTGCGCGGCTCCACCGTCTGGCGCGTCGTCATGCTCACCCCGTACGCCACCTCGGCCGCGGCGGCGACGCTCGTCTTCGTGCTGCTCTTCGCACCGGAGAGCGGCATGGTCAACTGGGCGCTGGACCTCGTCGGCCTCGACCCCGTCAACTGGCGCGAGTCAGGCTGGGGTTCGCAGGCGGCGGTCTCCTCCATCGTCGTCTGGCGCTGGACCGGCTACAACGCGCTGATCTACCTCGCCGCGATGCAGGCCATCCCCACCGACCTGTACGAGTCGGCGGCGCTCGACGGCGCCGGACGCTGGCAGCAGTTCCGCCACGTCACCATCCCCATGCTGCGCCCGACCATCCTCTTCACGGTCGTCGTCTCCACGATCGGCGCCACCCAGCTCTTCGCCGAACCCCTGCTCTTCGGCGGGGTCAGCGGCACCAAGGGCGGCTCCGAGCACCAGTACCAGACGCTCGGCCTGTACATGTACGACCAGGGCTGGATGGTCGGGAACCTGGGCAAGGCCTCCGCCATCGCCTGGTCGATGTTCCTGATCCTCCTGGTCGTCGCCGCGCTCAACCTGCTGATCTCCCGACGCCTGAAGAGGTCCTCCCGATGACCATCAGTGACGTGACGCCCCCTCGGGCGGGGGCCGAGAAGGAGCGCGCCGGCGCTCCCGGCCCGGCCGCGCGGGCCCCGCGCCGACGGGTCATGGGCGCGGGCAAGCAACTCCACGCCGGCCCGCTCACCTACACCGTCCTCGTCCTCTTCGCCCTGGTCTCCCTCGCGCCGCTGGTGTGGACGGCCATCGCCGCCTCCCGCACCAACACCCGGCTCGCGCAGACCCCGCCGCCCTTCTGGTTCGGCGGGAACCTCTTCAAGAACCTGGAGACCGCCTGGGACCAGGCCGGTCTGGGCACGGCGATGCTCAACTCGATCTTCGTCTCCTCGATGATCACCGTCGGCACGGTGCTCTTCTCCACCCTCGCCGGCTTCGCCTTCGCCAAGCTCCGCTTCCGCTTCTCGACCACGCTCCTGCTGCTCACCATCGGCACGATGATGGTGCCGCCGCAGCTCGCCGTGGTGCCGCTGTACCTGTGGATGACGGACCTCGGCTGGGCCAACCACCTCCAGACCGTCATCCTCCCCACCCTCGTCAGCGCCTTCGGCACGTTCTTCATGCGGCAGTACCTCGTGCAGGCGCTGCCCAGCGAACTCATCGAAGCCGCGCGGGTCGACGGCGCGAGCAGTCTCCGGGTCGTCTGGCACGTCGTCTTTCCCGCGGCGCGGCCGGCCATGGCGGTGCTCGGGCTGCTCACGTTCGTCATGGCCTGGAACGACTTCCTCTGGCCGATCATCGCGCTCAACTCCGAGAACCCGACGGTGCAGGTCGCGCTGAACCAGTTGGGTACGGGCTACATCCCGGACGACTCCGTGATCATGGCCGGGGCGCTGCTCGGGACGCTGCCGCTGCTGCTGGCGTTCCTGCTGTTCGGCAAGCAGATCGTGGGCGGGATCATGCAGGGCGCGATCAAGGGGTGACCTTGAGCTCCGCTGGGGCGGGAGCCGGTCCCGCCGTGGCGGGCTGCGGCCGGCTGCCCGGCTGCCGACCGGTGGGGCTTCTCGCGCCCACGCGGCGGAGCCGCACATCGATACAGCCCCGCGCCCCTGAAATGCAGACCCTTCGGGTCGCATTTCCCCGATGCGTCAGCCCCCGATGAGGCCGGCGCCCGGCGACCCACCCCCTACGACGACATCCGCCCCCACCCCCAGAACACCCTCAATCCCTATGGGAGCGCTCCCTTATGACGACCACTGATCACAACACCCGGACCACCACCACTCCCGCCCCCCACACCCGTTTTCCCGAATCGTTCCTCTGGGGGTCCGCCACCGCCGCGTATCAGATCGAGGGGGCCGTCCGGGAGGACGGGCGGACACCCTCGATCTGGGACACGTTCAGCCACACGCCGGGGAAGGTGCTGGGCGGGGACACGGGGGACGTCGCCGTGGACCACTACCACCGGTGGCGGGACGACGTACGGCTCATGGCCGACCTCGGCCTGACCGCATACCGCTTCTCGGTGGCGTGGCCGCGCGTGCAGCCCACCGGGCGCGGGCCCGCCGTGCAGCGCGGGCTCGACTTCTACCGTGCCCTCGTGGACGAGCTCCTCGCCCACGGGATCACCCCCATGGCGACCCTGTACCACTGGGACCTGCCCCAGGAGCTGGAGAACGCCGGCGGCTGGCCCGAGCGCGACACCGCGTACCGGTTCGCGGAGTACGCCGGGCTGGTCGGCGAGGCGCTCGGGGACCGCGTCGAGCGCTGGGTGACGCTCAACGAGCCCTGGTGCAGCGCGTTCCTGGGCTACGGCTCGGGTGTGCACGCCCCGGGCCGCACCGATCCCGCCGCCGCGCTGCGCGCCGCCCACCACCTCAACCTCGGGCACGGGCTCGCCACCTCGGCACTGCGCTCGGTCCTGCCGGCCCGCGCGGGCATCGGGATCAGCCTCAACCCGAGCGTGGTCCGGTCCCTCACCGACTCCCCCGCCGACCTCGACGCCCGGCGCCGGATCGACGCGCTCGCGAATCGCGTCTTCACCGGGCCGCTGCTCGAGGGCGCCTACCCGCAGGACCTGATCACCGACACCGCGCGCGTGACGGACTGGTCCTTCGTGCAGGACGCGGATCTCGCCTCCATCCACCACCCCCTCGACTTCATCGGCATCAACTACTACACACCCGCCGTCGTCTCCGGCCCCCGCGGTGACCAGGACGGCGACAACGCCAGGCTCGACGGTCACGGCGCCAGTGACCACTCCCCCTGGCCGGGCTCCGACGACGTCGTCTTCCATCGGGCGCCCGGTGAACTGACCGCGATGAACTGGTCGGTGGATCCGACCGGCCTCACGGACCTTCTCCTTGAGTACACCGCTCAGGCCCCCGGGGTTCCGCTCTACGTGACAGAGAACGGAGCGGCCTACGAGGACACCGTCGACGCCGACGGCCACGTCCACGACCCCGACCGCATCCGCTACCTCCACGCCCACCTCTCCGCCGTCCACGAGGCCGTCCGCCGGGGGGCCGACGTCCGCGGCTACTTCCTCTGGTCGCTGCTCGACAACTTCGAGTGGGCGTACGGGTACAGCAAGCGCTTCGGCGCGGTCTACGTCGACTACGCGACGCAGGACCGCATCCCCAAGTCCAGCGCCGGCTGGTACTCCCGGGTCGCCCGCGCCGGTGTCCTGCCCGCGCTCGACGACTGATCCCCGAGGAGGCAAGGGGGAGCACGGGAGCGGACAGGCGTGAGCCCCGGCCGGGTGGGGGGGCTCTCCGGCCGGGGCTCGTCCCCCGTAGGGCAATGGCTCAGTAGGCAGGGCGGTCGTCAGTTGAAGGCGGCGAACGCCTTCTGGAAGGCGTTCGCGCCCTGCTCGATCGAGCTGCAGGTCGGGTCCGCGGAGTTCTTGGCGCCGCCCGCGCACTGCTTGTCGCGGGTCGCCGACCACATCGACAGGCCGCCCAGACCCTTGGACTTGGCGAAGGAGACGAGCTGGCCGGCGTCCTCGACCTTGAAGATCTCGGTGTTCACGTCGTTGACGCCGATCATCGGGGTGACCGCGACGGCCTTCCAGGCGGCCGCGTCGGACAGTCCGAGCGCCGTCTTGATCTGCGCCTGCGTGGCGGTCGCCGCCTGCTCGGCGTAGGTGCCCATGTCGCCGCTGTACGAGGCCCCGTAGTCCATCGCCATGATGTTGACGAGGTCGGTGCGCACGCCGTTGGACTTGGCGTTCTTCAGGAAGTTCACGCCGTCCGAGGTGAGGCCCTCGGGCATGACGGGCAGCGTGAAGGAGACGTTCAGCTCCGGGTTCTTCTTCTGGAGCGTCGCGATGGCCTGGGCCCGCTCGGTGTTGGCCGCGGTGTCGGGCAGGGCGCCGCCCTCGATGTCGAAGTCGACCTTGGTGAGCTTGAACTGGTCGATGACCTTCTGGTACGCGGCGGCCAGGTCGCCGGACGAGGAGCAGGCGAGGGCGAGTTCGGTGCCGGAGGCGCCGCCGAAGGAGACGCGGACGTCACCGCCCGCCGCGCGCAGGGAGCCGATCTGGGCGGCGACCTCGTCGCTGCCGAGGTCGGTCACGCCGCCCCACTTCGGGACGCAGGAGCCGCCGGAGGTGATGAATGCGAGGTTGTACTCCTTGACGCCGGTCGCCTTGGACGAGGCCACCAGGTCGAACTTCGGGTACAGCGAGGTGTCCACGTACGGCGCGAATCCGGCGCTCGCGGCCGAGCCGGAACCGGAGTCCGGCGCCGAGGTGGACGGGGACGGGCTCGGCGGCGTGGACGTGGACGCGGAGGGCGAGGCGGGCGAGGAGGTGGAGGCGCTCGGGGCCGGGCTGCTCGGCGTCGCGGAGCCGGTGGGGCGGCCGGACGGCTCGGGCGTGGCCCCGCCGTCCACGGAGCACGTGGCGTCGTTGATGAGGCAGGACTTCGGGGCCGCGTCGCCGGACACGACGAAGCCGACGGTGACGGACTTGCCGGCGGCGAGCCCGCCCTTGTCCCAGGCGGCGGGCTTCACGGTGACGTGCTGTCCGGAGACGGTCGACTCGGCGTTCCACAGCGAGCCGAGCCTGGTGCCGGAGGGCAGGTCGAACTCCAGCGTCCAGTCGGCCTGGGCCTGGTCCGTGCTGTTGGTGATGACGTACTGGCCGGTGTAACCGCCTTCCCAGCTGCTGGTCTTGGTGAAGGCGGCGCCCACGGAGGCCGCGGACGCGCTGGAGGCGAAGAGGAACGCGCCGCCGCCCACGACGGCCGCGGCGACGACGCCGCCTATCGCCTTGTTCCTGCCGCTGATCCTGCGCCGGTGCGTGCTGCTCATGGCGTGCCTGCCTTACCTGTACGGGAGGGGGGTTGTGGTGACGCGGCAGCACGCTAGCGATGCGGAATCGCTCAATTCGGGCAACAGGGAACGGCGTTGAGGATCTTAAAGTTGGCTTAAGGGAGGGATCGGGACCGGTTAAAGGTAGAGACCAATCCTTTACGTTCCCGGCCTCGATGTCCGCGTCGGCGCGGCACCGCACCCGGCCGTCCGGTCTGCACCCAGATACGCACCTCGGTCCCGCCGAGCACGGACGCGCCGATACGTACGTCGCCGCCGGTCGCCTCGGCGAGCCGGCGCACGATGTCCAGGCCGAGCCCGGTCGACCCGTCGCTGCCCGAGCCCGCGCCGCGCGCCATCGCGGCCTCCGGGTCGGCGATTCCGGGACCCGCGTCCGACACGAGCACGATCACGGCGTCCTCCCCGCTGTGCACGTCGACGGCGAACGCGGTGCCCTCGGGGGTGTGCCGGAAGACGTTGCCGAGCAGCGCGTCCATCGCCGCGGCCAGCTCGCCGCGCGCCACGGGGATCCGTACGGGCCGCTCGACGCCCGCGACACGCACCTTGCGGCCCTCGTCCTCGGCCAGCGCCGACCAGAAGTCCATGCGCTCGCGGATCACCTCGGCGGCGTCGCAGCCGGCGCCGGGCCCGGCCGCGGCGGTCTGCGGCTTGGCGTCGCGGGCCGTACGGATGATGGTGTCCACCTCGCGCTCCAACTGCTCGACGGCGACCCGGGTCTGCTCGGCGGCGGGCCCGTCGCCGAGCGAGGCCGCGTTGAGCCGGAGCACGGTCAGCGGCGTGCGCAGGCGGTGGGACAGGTCGGCGGCCAGCTCGCGCTCGTTGGCGAGGAGCTGGACGACCTGGTCGGCCATGGAGTTGAACGCGACGGCGGCGAGTCGCAGTTCGGTCGGACCGTCCTCGGGCACCCGCGCCCCGAGCCGGCCCTCGCCGAGGTCGTGGGCGGCGCCGACGAGTCGCTGCGCGGGCCGCACCATGCGTACGCCGAGCCGGTCGGCGACGGCCACGGACCCGATGATCAGGGCGATGCCGACGCCCGCGAGGACGACCCAGGCGGTCGTCACGCCGTTGGTGACCTCGCCCTGGGGCACGTAGACCTCGACGACGGCGATCTTGCCGGTGCTCACGGCGATCGGCTGGAGCCAGACCGAGCCGCCGGGCACGCCGGCCGTGCGGGCCTGCCGGATGTCCGCGAGCCGGTCCGTGTCCACGCGCAGCCGGCCGAGCCGGATCTCCGGGTTGCCGCCGCCCGCCGGGACATACACCGACATACGGTCCCCGCCGCCGGTCTGCGCGGTGGCGAGGGCACGGACCAGCTGGTCGCGGTCGGTGGTGATGGAGAGGGTGGTGCCCATCGCGGCGGCGGTGCGCTCCGCGTTCGAGAACGCCCGGTCGCGCGCCATCTCCTTGATGACGAGCCCGAGCGGCACGGCGAACGCGACGACGACCATGGTGGTCACGGCCAGGCACACCCGGACCAGCGCCCACCTCACGGGGCGGAGTCCGCGGCCGGGGGTTCGAGCTTCACGCCGACACCGCGCAGCGTGTGCAGATAGCGCGGCCGGGCCGCCGTCTCGCCCAGCTTGCGGCGCAGCCACGACAGATGGACGTCGATGGTCTGGTCGTCGCCGTACGACTGCTGCCACACCTCGGCGAGCAGTTCCTTGCGGGGGACGACGACGCCGGGCCGGCCCGCGAGGAAGGCGAGCAGGTCGAACTCGCGGCGGGTCAGGTCGAGGCGGGCGCCGTCCAGCTCGGCCTGGCGGCGCAGCGGGTCGACGGACAGGCCGCCCACCCGGATGACCCGCGAGGGCGGCTCGGCGTGGGCGCTGCCGCGGGCCCGGCGCAGCACGGCGGCCATCCGCGCGGACAGGTGCTCGGGCGAGAACGGCTTGGTGAGGTAGTCGTCCGCCCCGTCGTTGAGCAGCCGGACGATCTCGGACTCGTCGTCGCGGGCCGTGGCGATGATGACCGGTACGTCGGTGATGCCGCGCAGCATCTTGAGCGCCTCGGCGCCGTCCAGGTCGGGCAGGCCGAGGTCGAGGATCACGACGTCGAAGCGGTGATGGGCGACCTCGCGCAGCGCCTCCAGGGCCGTGCCGACGCTGCGCACCGTGTGGGCGGCGTCGGTCAGATGCCGGATGAGGGCCGAGCGCACGAACTGGTCGTCCTCGACCACGAGCACACTTGCCATGGGCGGCACCGTACGCCATCCGTACTCCGTACGGGCGATGCCGGTCGTCCCTGGGGGCGGGCTCCGGGGCGCGGGACAGGGGTGGCGGGTGTGGTGCAGTATGGCCCGCGATGCCGACGAACCCGCCTCCGCCGCCCGCCCCGGCGCACGCCCAGGACCCGCCCGGGGAGTCGCGCGCCGTGCGGCGGGGGCTCGTGCACTCGGTGGCCTGGCTGCTCGCGACGGGCGCCGCGGTGACCCTGTCCTGGTGGGGCGTGCACACGGTGATGGCCGGCACGGTGTACGACCCGCCGCGGGCGCTCCCCGTCGTCGGTGCCGTCGCCTCGGAGTCGGCCCCTCCGGTCTCCTCCTCCACGCACCGCCCGGGCCCGGCACCGTCCCGTTCCGCGTCCTCGTCCTCCGCTGCCGGGAAGTCCGGTCGGCCGACGCCGAAGCCGTCCACCGTCTCGCCGAAGCCCAGCCGGTCGGTGCCGCCCGCGAACTCGGGGAGCACCGGGAACGTGAAGAGTTACGAGACGGCCGGCGGCCGGGCCGTGTTCGACCTGGGCGAGCGGTCGGCGACGCTGGTGTCGGCGACGCCCGGGGCGGGGTGGTCGGTGCAGGTGTGGAAGCAGACCACCTGGATCCGGGTCGAGTTCACGTCCGGCGCGGACCGGGTGTCGGTGTTCTGCACATGGCACGACCACGCGCCGTCGGTCGAGATCGCGACGTACTGAGACGGAGCGGGAGCCGGGCCCGCCGCTACCGGAACACGGAGGCGGGCGGGGCCGGCGACGCCTTGGCCGAGGTGTCCGTCACCGCCGGCGCGCCGCCCGCGAAGTCGAGCAGACTCCGCCCGTGCTCGACCCGCCCCGGGTGCGGGTCGCCCGCCGCCCGCCGGGTCAGCTCGGCGACCGGCAGCGGCAGCGCGGACGCGACCAGCACCGCGTTCCCGAAGCGCTTGCCCCGGAGCACCGTCGGGTCGGCGACCAGGGCCAGTTCGGGGAAGACGGCCGCGGCGGTGGCGATCTGCCCGCGCAGATGGGCCAGCGGCGGGCCGTCGGCGAGGTTGGCGACGAAGGTACCGGAGGGCCGCAGCACGCGCCGCACCTCGGTCAGGAACTCCGTACTGGTGAGGTGGGCGGGGGTGCGGGCCCCGCTGAACACGTCCGCGACCAGTACGTCGGCCCAGTCGTCGGGCAGCTTGGCGAGGGCCTCACGGGCGTCGGCGGTCCGTACGCGAATCCGGGCGCCGGGATCCAACGGCAGGGCCGTACGCACCAGTT
The DNA here is from genome assembly GCF_014621695.1 of Streptomyces xanthii. Taxonomy (GTDB): domain Bacteria; phylum Actinomycetota; class Actinomycetes; order Streptomycetales; family Streptomycetaceae; genus Streptomyces; species Streptomyces xanthii. The sequence goes on along the minus strand of NZ_CP061281.1, from coordinate 4,984,273 downwards.
GGACGAGGGGACCGTCGCGCTCCACGACCTGCTGCGTGGAGCGGGGCCGGGTCGCGGCGACGTAACGGGCCAGGGTGAAGGCGCCGCCGCCCAGGTGCACGGCCTGGACCGGGCGGCCCGGGTCGGCGGCCAGGTCGATGACGTGGCCGATGCGGCGCTGGTACTCGAAGGAGAGGTGGGCGGGGTCGTCCAGGTCGACGTGCGACTGCGGGGCGCCGTCCAGGAGCAGGGTCCAGCCGGCGGGCCGGTCCCGGTCGGGTATCAGCTCGGCGAGCCCCCCGTCGACACTCTCCACCACGGACTCCCGGGCCCCTCGCCCTCCCCCGCCACCACTCCTGCTCCCCTGCTGCTTCCCACGCGACCTGGCCATTCGCCCATTATCCGCCGGGCGGCCCGGGTCGGCGCGACAGCCACCCACCTCCGGCGCCGGGCAGGACGGCAGCCCGGGGAGGGGCTCCCTGGGGGGGGCGGGGGGCGGCGCCGGTGGCGAGGCGGGCGGGGGGTGGCTTCGGCTCTCGGTGCCGGGGGCGGGGCCGGCGGCGAGACGGGCGGGAGGGGGTGGCTTCGGCTCTGCGTCGAGTGATGCCGGGTGCGGCGGCTAGGGGACGGCCCGTGCGCCGGCGGCGCCGCAGCTGAGGCCCGACGATCGCGCACTCGGCGCCGGGGTGCCGCCTTGCCCACCCGTGCCGCCCCAGGCGGCAGACTGCCCAAGGCTAGGGGGAGCCGCACCCGGAGCTGGGGTGCTGCCCCGAGGCAAGGACGACTGGAACGCGCACCCCGCGGTGCGATGTCGCCCGGGCCGGGCGACAGGAACGGTCCTTGAGGGAGGGGACCTGCCCCGAGGCCAGGCGCCGGGCCGAACGCCCCCGGAGGGGGCGGGTGGGTGGGAGAGAGGGGCGGGCCGAAGGCAAGGGGCCGAGGCCAGAGCGACCCGAACCTGGGTGCGCGTGGAGCGCCACACCCAGGCTGGGGCCAAGGGCACGCGCGTCCAGGGCTGAAGCGCTGCGCCGTGCCCGAGGCCGGGTGCCGGGCTGAATGTCCCAGGCGGGAGAGAGGGGCGGGCCAAAGGCAAGCGGTGGTGGGGCCAGAGCGGCCCGAACCCAGGTGCGGATGGAGTGCTGCGCGGTCCGAGGCTGGGCGCCGTACCGGTGTGGGCCGGGTGGCAACCCGCACCCGGGGGTCCCTGAGGGACGGCAAGCGTCACTCGCTCTCCCGGCAGGGATTCAGCGGCAGTTGTCGGCCGCCTCGATCAGGCGGGCCGCCTCGTCGAGGGCCGCCCTCAGGACCGCCGGGTCGGTCGTCAGCTCGGAGGCCTCGTTCTCCGGCGGGAGGAGCCAGTCCGTGCCGTCGTCGGCGGGCGGTACGAGAACCGCCCCGCGCCCCGCCGTCTGCGTACAGGCGCTGCCGGGCACGTCCCAGCCGTCCGCGGTGCCGGGCGGGACGAGGAAGCCGAGCGTGCCGCAGCCCCCGTCGTGCAGCACGGGCCCGACGGTCTCCGCGCAGCCGCGCCGCAGGATGTCGACGGCCTCCAGGCCCTGCCGGGCCGGAACCGTGACCAGGTCGCAGCCCCCGGGCGGCCGCTCGCTGTGCTCCTCGGCCGGCCTGTGCCGCGCCGTCGACGTCATGGGCTGTGCCGCGTCCAACACCTCGGCCCCTCCTGGTTCGTGGGGATTTCGCCGCATGGTTCAACGCGCGGCCGCGTCAACGGCTACGGCGCCGTGCCGCCGCAAAGGATGGCAGTTCATGGCAGATCTCGGGTGAGATATCCGGTTTGTAGCCAAACACTGCGTGTCGCCGTCGTGACGGACGGTACCTTCGAGCCTCGCCGGGACGAGGGAGGCAACTCCCGCGGTGCCCGGCACGGTTCGCACGGGAGGACCCTCTCATGAGCTCGTCGCCGTATCTCTCGAACGCCCCGGCGCCGCAGACCCCGCGGCCGAATCTCGCCTTCCGGGAACTGCGCGGTCAGCGCTCCCCGGGCGAGTTCGCGGCCGCGGTGCGCCGCGCGGCGCGCGAGATCGGCGAGCGGGTCAGCTGCGACGCGCGCTACATCGGACGCGTGGAGGCGGGCGAGATCCGCTGCCCCAACTACGCGTACGAGCGGGTGTTCCTGCACCTGTTCCCGGGCCGGACGCTGGCGGACCTGGGGTTCGCCCCGCGTTCGGCGGTCCGGGGCCGGGCGGTGCGCCCGCTCGCGGACGGACCCGCGACCCGGCACGACCCCACAGCCACAGGCACAGCCGCGTCCGCACCCGTGCCCGTACCCGCACCACGCGAAGAACACGTCCACCCACCACGCGAAGAAACAGACCCACCACACGAGTACACGCACCACGCGTACACGCACCACGAGGAGAGCGACGTGCGGCGTCGCGCATTCATGACCGGCATGACCGGCTCGACGGCCACCGTCGCGGTGGCCGCCCTGACGCCTTTCGGCGTCCCGCTCGGCGCCGCGGCGCAGGACGCCCCACTGGAGCGGCATCCCGCGAAGGCGGGTGTCGGCGCCGTGGAAGAAGCGATCCGCCGGATCCGGCTGCTGGACGACCGGCACGGCGCCGACGGGCTGTACCAGCGGGCGGCGGCGCCGCTGCGCACCGCGTTCGAACTGCTGGACGCGGGCGCGGCGCCACCGGAGGACATCCAGCGGCTCCAGGCGGGCGCCGGTGAACTGGCGATCTCCGTCGGCTGGTTGGCCCACGACTCGGGCCGCTTCGACGACGCCCGCTCGCACTACGCGGAGGCGCTGGCCACCGCGCGGATGGCCGGGGACGAGGCGCTGGAGGCGCACGCGTTCTGCAACACGGCGTTCCTGGCGCGGGACGCGGGCCGCCCACGCGAGGCCGTACGGGCGGCGCAGGCGGCGGCCCGGATCGCGGCGCACCTGGGTTCGCCGCGGCTGCTGTCGCTGCTCGCGCTGCGGGAGGCCGGGGGCTGGGCGGGGCTCGGTGACCGGCGGGCCTGCGAGCGGTCGCTGGCGCGGGCGCAGGCGTTGTTCGCGCGGGGCACGACGGAGGCGGATCCGGAGTGGATGTCGTTCTACGGCGAGGCGGAGCTGGAGGGGCTCGAGTCGCAGTGCTGGTCGGCACTGGGTGACTGGGTGCGGGCGGCCCGGCACGCGCGGCGGTCGGTCGCTTTGCAGGATCCTCACTTCACGCGGAACATCGCGCTGTACACGGCGGAGATGGCGGACGATCTCGCGCGGGCGGGGCGGCCGGACGAGGCGGCGGCCGCGGGGGCGCGGGCGTTGGCGCTGCTGCGGGACGTGCGGTCGTCGCGGATCGAGGCGATGCTGGCGACGACCGCGCGGGTTCTGCTGCCGCACCAGCGGGATGCGAGTGTGGCGGCGTTCCTGGAGGCCCGGACCACGACCCGGGTCTGAACCTCGCGTCGCCGAGTGCGGGCCGGTGGGGGCTGGTCGCGCAGTTCCCCGCGCCCCTAGAGGCTGAGCGGCGAAGCCGCTCGCCTCTAGGGGCGCGGGGAACTGCGCGACCAGCCACGACGTACGCGTCACCCGCCCGCGGCGAGCAACCCCGCAGACGAGAAGGCGCCCCCGCTCAGCCCACCGCCAGGTGCCCCGTCTCGTTCCAGGACTCGATCGCCGGATCCCCGTACGCCCAGCCCAGTACGGACAGGGACGTCGGGTTCAGCCGGATCCGCGCCGCGAAATCGATCGGCAGGCCCAGCCAGCGCGCCCCGATCGACCGCAGGATGTGTCCGTGGGCGAACACCAGCACGTCCCGGTCCGCGGAACGGGCCCAGGCGACGACCTCGTCCGCCCGCGCCGAGACCTCCGAGAGCGTCTCCCCGTCGGGCACACCGTCGCGCCAGATGAACCAGCCGGGCCGCAGCTCCTGGATCTGGGCGGGGGTCAGACCTTCGTACGCCCCGTAGTCCCACTCCATGAGCGCGTCCCACGCGGTGGCCCGCTCCCCGAACCCGGCCAGCGCGCACGTCTCGCTCGCCCGCACGAGCGGCGAGGTTCGCACCTCGACGCCGGGCAGCCCGTCGTAGGGCGGGCGGTGCAGTCGCTCGCCGAGCAGCTTCGCGCCGCGCCGGCCCTCCTCCAGGAGCGGGATGTCCGTCCTGCCGGTGTGCCGTCCGGACAGGGACCATTCCGTCTGTCCGTGCCGGGCCAGCAGGATGCGCGGTGCCATGCGGGGACCTTTCGCAGTTCAACAGTTCAGGAGGGACCCGTTCATCATCGCGCAACCTCGGCGCGGTCCGCCCGCCGGGCAACCCGGCCGGCGATCTCCGCGTCTACGAGGGTCAGAGGTCACCCACCAAGGACCTCATTCACGCCGTAGGGTGACGAAGTGGCCGGAGGCCGCCGACGAGGGAAGAGGGGGAGCGGCCCGCATGTCGCAGACCGACGACGACGCAGCGCACGCCGGGGACATACCCGGAGCGAGGCTGCGCTGGTGGACCGAGCTCCCGTTGATCTTCCTCGTGTACGGCGTGTACACGGCGGGCCGGCTGCTGGCCCGCGGCGACGTGAGCACGGCCGTCGACCACGGCCTGGCGATACTCCGGGCCGAGAAGGCAGTCCACCTCAATCTCGAACATCCGCTGAACCGTCTGTTCACCCGCGAGGCATGGATCGGCGTCCCCGCCGACTTCTGGTACGCCTCGCTGCACTACCTGGTCACGCCGGCGATCCTCGTCTGGCTGTTCCGCCGCCGCGCCCATGTGTACCGCGCGGCCCGCACCTGGCTGATGACCTCGACGCTGATCGGCCTGATCGGCTTCACCCTGCTCCCGACCTGCCCGCCCCGCCTGCTCACGGCCGGCTACGGCTTCGTCGACACCATGGCCCAGTACAGCTCGTACGGCTGGTGGGGCGGCGCGGCGAGCGCGCCCAAGGGCATGGGCGGGATGACGAACCAGTACGCGGCGATGCCCAGTCTGCACGTCGGATGGGCGCTGTGGTGCGGCGTGATGCTGTGGCGGCACGGGCGCGGCCCGCTCGCGAGGACGGCGGCCGTCGGCTATCCGCTGATCACGACGATCGTCGTGATGGGCACGGCCAACCACTACTTCTTCGACGCGGTCGCGGGCGCCGCCGTGATGGGCGTGGGCCTGCTGCTCACGAAGCCGGTCCAGCGGCTCGCCGGGCGGATCCGGGACCGGGTCGCCGCGGTCCTGGCGAACGGCTCGTGGGCGGCCCCTTCCGCCACACGTTCCTCGATTGTCAGTGGAGAGTGCCAGACTTCGCCGGGTGAGCGAATTCCCCGACAGCGCAAGGGTGCCCCGACCCACGACACCGGTGACGGGGCTGCGGCACCAGCTCGCTGAGCTGCGCGGCCCGGACCGGCCCCCGCGCCCGCTGGACGCCCGCGCCCTGGCCGCCCTCGCGGCGAACCCGGGGTGCAACCGGCGCGCGCTCCTGGACGGGGCGGGCGTCGACAAGGCGCGGCTCGCGGACGCGCTGGGGGCGCCCTCGGCGTTCGGCCAGTCCCAGTTCGCGCTGGCGCGGGGGAACGTGTTCGAGGCGCGGGTGAAGGCGGACGGCGGCGCGCAGTTGCTGCGGCTGGTGCACGAGCGGGTCGGTCCCGCGGGCGCGCCGGAGCCGGTGGCCGAGCTGGTGTCGGCGCCGGATCTGTCGGCGGCCGGTCCGCAGGGCCGTACGGCACGGACCGCGCTGGCGCTGCGCGAGGCGGCTCAGTCGCCGGGCACGTGGACGTTCCTGGACCATCCGATGCTGGCGCTCGACGTGGCGGGCAGCCCCGCGTTCCTGGAGCCGGACGCCGTGGTGGTGCATCCGGACGGGAGCTGGACGGTCGTCGAGATCAAGTCGTTCCCGATGATCGACGGGGCGGCGGACGCGGCGAAGGTCGGGGCGGCGGCCCGGCAGGCGGCCGTGTACGTACTGGCCCTCGAGCAGGTCGCCCAGCGGCTGACCGGCCTCGATGCCGAGGTCAGGGTCCGGGACCGGATCGTGCTGGTGTGCCCGAAGGACTTCTCGAACCTGCCGGCGGCGTCCGCGGTCGACGTGCGCAAGCAGCTCGCGGTCACCCGCAGGCAGCTGGCCCGGCTGACCCGGATCGAGGACATCGCGGCGGCGCTCCCGCCCGGCACGGCCTTCGACCCGGAGCTGCCCGCGGCCGAGCTGGCGGCCGCGGTCGAGGCGGTCCCGGCGACGTACGCGCCGGAGTGCCTGGCCGCGTGCGAGCTGGCGTTCCACTGCCGCGAGCGGTCCCGGGCGGCGGGCGCGGTGACGGTGCTCGGCCGGCCGCTCCGCGCCGAGCTGGGCGGTCTGACGACGGTGGACGCGGTGCTCGCGGCGGCGCACGGCGAGGGCGGCGATCCGGCGGACCCGACGGTGGCGGCGCTGCGCCGGGCCGCCGCGCTGCGGGCCGAGGCACTGAGCGGCAAGGAGCGGCAGCGGTGAGTCTGATCAACCATCTGGCCCGGCTCGAGGCCACGAGCACGGGGCGCGCGCAGCCGACCGCCACGGTGCGGCACCGGCATCTGTCCCAGCGCCCGCTGGTCCTCGTGCCGCTGACGACCGCGGGTGAGACGGGCGCCCCGCTCGGCGCGCTCGTCGGCACGGAGCGGACGTCGCCGCGGCTGCTCGTCGTGCCGCAGCCGCGCGACCGCGACCTGCGTTTCGCGTTCCTCACGCGGCTCGCCGACGAGGTGCTGCCGTACCTGGACGGGTTCGCGGCGGACGTCGAGCTGACAGAGCGCAACGAGACGGACGCGGAGACCGGCAAGAAGGTCAAGGTCGAGGTGGAGCTGTGCGCGGACGCTCCGCAGCTGATCGTGCCGAGCCGGGCGGGCGTCGAGTTCGTCCGGCTGCTCGGCCGGTCGATGCGGTTCCGGCGCACCGCCGAGCAGGACCCGGAGGCGCCGCATCCGGCGCCGCCGCACGTGCCGCTGCTGGGGCGCTGGCTGACGCACTTCGGGGAGCGGGCGCGCGTGCCGGGCTCCTCGCTGCTCCTGGCGATGACGGACCTGCTGTCCCGGCACTGGGCGACGGGCCAGTCGAGCCTGGAGGACCAGCACCTGGGCCCGCTGCTCGCCTGGATCGACGCCCCTGAAGGCACGTCGGGCGCGGCGGCGGCCGAGCGGGCGGAGCGGGGCCGGGACGAGCGCGGTCAGCTGCTGTGCCCGCCGGCCGGCCCGGCCACGGACCCGGCGTTCGACAACAAGCTCCTCGCACCGGCGATCGAGCGCTACGACCGGGCCCGTACGCGCATGGCGGCGGCCGAGGACGCGATCGAGGCGGACGGCCGGCTGGCCGAACTGACGGCGGCGGAGCGGGAGATCCACGCCCTGGTCGAGTCCCGCACCCGGCCCACCTGGGACGCGGTGTGGCGCGGCCTCGACGTGCTGTGCACGCTGCCCGAGAGCGCGCACGCGGCGGACCGCTGGACGCGGGACCGCTGGTCGTTCACGATGCACCGCGACCGGGTGGCGGCGGGCGAGCCCCCGCAGCCGCGCCGCGACGACGCGGTGACGGCGGCGAACAAGCTGGCGACGCGGGAGCGCGAGCAGGCCCGGCTCGACGCCCAGGAGGCGCTCGACGACCCGCTGGTGATGGCCGGGCGGCGGCTCGCCGGGGAGGCGTTCGCGGGCGAGGTGACGGAGGTCGTGTCCGCGTACAGCGAGAAGAAGCGGCCGCGCCCGCTGGTCACCGTGCGCACGGACGACCGGCCGCACCTCGCGGAGCGCGTGAAGGTGTACCGCTCGCTCGGAGGCAAGCCGCAGAGCGCCGAGTTCGTGGCGTACGAGGGCGAGGACGCGGTGGTGCTGCGGATCCTGGACAAGATGGGGCGCGGCAAGGAGCCCGAGGAGGGGTCCGTGCCGCGGAAGGGCGACCAGATGTGCTGGACGCTGTTCGAGCACGAGCAGCGCGGCGGGCCGAAGCTGCCGGATCCGGAGGCGACGCCGTGGACGCACGGCGGTCCGCCGGGGGCGGGCGCGGAGGCACCGGACGCGACGACGGCGGAGGACATCCTGTGAGCACGGTGAGCACGCCGGACACGTTCGACCCGGGAGCCGAGGCGTCCCGGGCGACCGAGGGCATCCTGCGCGACACACTGCACGGGGACGCGCGCGGTGTCGTCGTCGACTCCCCGCCCGGCGCCGGGAAGTCGACCCTCGTCGTGCGGGCCGCGCTCGAACTCGCGGACGCGGGCCGCCCGTTGATGATCGTCGCGCAGACGAACGCGCAGGTGGACGACCTCGTCGTACGGCTCCACGACAAGAGCCCCGAGCTGCCCGTGGGCCGCCTGCACAGCAGCGACGCCGACGCGTACGACAAGGCCCTGGACGACCTGCCGAACGTCCGCACCTCGGCGAAGGCCGGCGATCTCGCACCGCTCCCCGTCGTCATCTCGACGGCCGCGAAGTGGGCGCACGTGAAGGTCGACGAGCCGTGGCGGCACGCGATCGTCGACGAGGCGTACCAGATGCGGTCGGACGCGCTGCTCGCCGTGGCGGGGCTGTTCGAGCGGGCGCTGTTCGTGGGCGACCCGGGGCAGTTGGACCCGTTCTCGATCGTCGGCTCCGAACAGTGGGCGGGCCTGTCCTACGACCCGTCGGCCTCGGCGGTGTCGACGCTGCTCGCGCACAACCCCGAACTGCCGCAGCACCGCCTCCCGGTGTCGTGGCGGCTCCCCGCGACGGCGGCGCCGCTGGTGTCGAAGGCCTTCTATCCCTTCACGGAGTTCCGCAGCGGCACGGACGAGGGGGACCGGGCGCTGGACTTCCGCGTCCCGTCGGACGGTTCGGGACCGGACCTGGTGATCGACGAGGCGGCCCGCTCCGGCTGGGGTCTGCTCGAACTGCCCGCGGCGCACACCCCGCGCACGGACCCGGAGGCGGTACGGGCGGTGTCTCTCGTCGTACGGCGCCTGCTCGACCGGGACGGGGTCACGTACTCCGAGCGGGAGCCGCGCGAGGGGGCGCTGACCGCGGACCGGATCTGTGTCGGCACCGCGCACCGTGACCAGGCGGCCGCCGTACGGGCCGCGCTCGCGGAGCTGGACGTGACGGGGGTGACGGTCGACACGGCGAACCGGCTGCAGGGCATGGAGTTCGACGTGACGGTGGTCCTGCACCCGTTGTCGGGCCGCCCCGACGCGACAGCCTTCCACCTGGAGACGGGCCGCCTGTGCGTCCTGGCGTCCCGCCACCGCCACGCCTGCATCGTCATCAGCCGCGCCGGCATCCCCGATCTCCTCGACGCCCACCCGTCGACGGACCCGGTCCAACTGGGGGTCACGGTGAAGTTCCCGGACGGGTGGGAGGCGAACCATGCGGTACTGGACCGGTTGTCGCGGCACAGGGTGACCTGGAGACCCTGAGGCCGGAGGCCATCGGGTGAGCTGGAGTCCCTGAGGCCAGAGGGTGGTCTTGCGGGGTGCCGGACAATGAAGACGTAGCCGGAACCAAGGAGGACCACCATGGCGGAGCCCGAGCGGCCCCGTACCCCGCGACCACGGTTGCGGCCCGCCCCGCTGATCTTCGAGCCCGCGGAGGCCACCGCGGACCCGGAGCACTTCTTCGACCTGGAGTCGATCGCGGACCCCCGCGAGCTGCTCGGCCGGGCGACCGAGCTGACCCACGCCTTCCGCGCGGCGGCCGACCGGTCCATGGAGTTCCAGGCGATCGCGGCCGCGCAGCTCGCCGATCCGCGCCGGTTCGACCGGCTGACGACGGCGGACATCGCGGAGCGCGCGGAGTGGACCGAGGACTATGCGAAGAAGATGGTCGAGTTCGGCCGTGACCTGCTGCGCGGTGCCCGGGACGACACCGACTGACCGCCCGTAATGACCTGGTGGCATATGCCGAGGGGGCAAGATACTCCGCCCCGCCCCCTCCTGTCCTGAATTCCCGCAACTCTCGGGAAGCGGGCTCTCACAGCCCGTAGATGTAGGGGACATGAGCACCGCACACCCGCACCTCATGCCGCCGGCCACCGCGTTCCAGGACCACCTCGACGCCTCGGGGCTCACCCCCGAGGGCGCCGCGTGGCTCGCCTCGGCCGGAACGTATCCGCGTTCGACGCTGGCCGACTGGGAGTCCCGCCCCGACGCACCCGTGGTGCTGCCCTGCGGCTCCGTCTTCGACGTGGTGAACGTTCCGGCGATCTTCGGCCGGCGGATGCTGGACCGGCTGTGGGACCAGGGGCCCGGTACGGGGCCGGTCGCGGCGCACCGGGGACGCATGCTCCTCTTCACGGCGCCCGGTACGGCGCAGCGGCTGCCGTCGCTGCTGGAGTGGGAGGAGTGGGGTCCGGCGGTGCCGCCGCTGCTGTGTCACGGGCCCGGCGACGCGGTGACCGTTCCCGCGCCGCTGTCCCTCGCGCCGGCGCACGCGCGGTCCCGGTGGGTGGTGGCTCCGGACACGCGACGGCCCTGGTTGCCGGGGCCCGAGGTGCTGCTCTGGGCGTGCGTGCGGGCGGCCCGGGCGACGGTGCGCATATCGATTTCTCGGTCCGCCGATCGCGATGCTAATGTCTACGACGTCAGCCGGCGCCATTAGCTCAGTTGGTTAGAGCAGCGGACTCTTAATCCGCGTGTCCGGGGTTCGAGTCCCTGATGGCGCACCGACAGCAAGGCCCCTCGCAACAGCGGGGGGCCTTCGCTTTTGCCCGCCGCCGACCAGTCGGCGACTCCGTCACGGGGGCGCGATCAGCGAGGCCCTGGGGGCGCACGAAGTGCGCCTTCAGGGGCGCGGGGAACTGCGCGACCAGCCACGACGGCGCAGCAGTCGGCGACGATGCTCAGCCCCTACGGCGCCGACGCCGTAGCCGAGGCCGACCGATTCGCGCACCCGGCACCTGGGTGCCGCCTTGCCCACCGTGCCGGCCCAGGCGGCAGACTGCCCAACGCTAGGTCGACGCGACCAGCGTGGTCAGCCTGTGGTGATTTTCAGGTTCCAGGAGCCTGAGGGTGTGCGGGATTCCGCTTCGATGCGGATGTGTTCCCCGGGCAGGGTGAAGCTCTCGCCCACCTCCAGGGGGGCGTCGGCCAGCGGTGGGTAGACGGATTCGCCGTAGCAGGCCCCCGTACCCGGGTGCGTGTCGAGGACCTGGACCGGCCCGTCACCGGAGGTGGAGTCGCTGCGGACCCGGTAGACGAGGATCCCCCGCGTACAGGTGCCGGTGTCGTTGCCCGTGCCTCCGCGCGCCTCGACGGCGATCGCGCTGGACGGCCCCGTACGGACGACGGCGAGCTTCGTCCCGTCCCCCGTGCCGAACGCGGCGCCCCGCGCATCGGGCCCGGTGCTGAGCGGCTCCAGGGTGAGCCGCGTCGGCCCGGTGTCGCTGACGCAGCGGACCTGTCCCGGGTCCAGCCACCCCAGCTTCCACTTGTGCCAGCCGAACAGATCCGGCGCGAGCCCGAACTGGCTGCCCATGACGTCCCAGTCCCCCACGTACGTGTCCCAGTCCCCCTTGCCGTCGGAGGGCCGGTGGTAGAGGTCGGGCAGGTCGAAGACGTGCCCGGTCTCGTGGGCGAGGACGTTGCGGTCCGGGGGGTGCCGTTCGAAGACGGTGACGACGCGCCGGATGTCCGTGCCGTCGGCCCGCATCGGCCGGTCGAAGTTGACGACCTTGGTGGCGTCGGAGTCGACGCCGGGCGCGTCCGGGTCGGCGACGAGGTAGACGACGTCGTACTTGCTGAAGTCGGTCACGGGGTCGGCGGCGGCGAGCGCGTCGCGCAGGTAGTCGCTGCGGTGCGCCGCGCTCCAGTCCCGCTTTATGGCGTACGAGGTGGAGTCGTGCGGCATCTGGATCCAGCGGGTCTGCGGATGCGGCACGAGTTCGAAGCGGCCGTAGGAGGCCTGCTCGAAGAAGCGGGTGGTGGCCGGGAAGTGGTCGGCGGCCAGTTCCTGCGGGCTGGTCTGCGGTTCCGCGTCGGGGAACGAGAGGAAGACCATCACGGCGTCGAGCCGCTTGCCGGGCCGCGGATACGCCTCGTTCCACGTGTCGAGGCCCTCGGAGTGGTGGGCGGCGGTGCGCTCCAGGGCGCAGGGCCCGCCATAGGGGGCGGCGGACGCGGGACCCGCGACCAGGCCTGTGGCGGCCAGGGCGGTGAGAGCGGTGAGCGCCGCCGCGACGGCGCGCGGCCGGGGCTTCTCCACTCCCCCGGGTGGCTGCGGACGCGGCAAGTCGACCTCCGGGTGGGGAAAGCGGGACACCCCACCCAGACTGTGGGTGTTTGTAGTACTGCGCCCTCTTTATCTGGCCCGGACGAGTGACGGGGTGACACGCCGGGCGGTCACAGAACGTCACAGGCGGTCGGGCTGTGCACGGACCACGGCACGACCGCGACGCACCTTGAGCAGAAACGATCTGGCGCGGGGCCGGCCGACGGGCGTGCGGCGGTCACCGGGCTCCCGCAGGCTGGATGGGCCGTCCGACCTGCCTCTATGATCGGCACACTTTCTGCCGGGACCCGGCCGCACCAGATCACGCATCCAGACGACGCAGAGCGGGAGCGAGCGGTGAGCGCACAGCCAGAAGGGCCCACGACCGCGACGGATACCTGCCCGCCCGGCCCGCGCCCCGGCCACACCCTCACGGAGAGTGCCGAGCGGGCGCAGGAGCCGCCGGAGGCACAGGCGAGGAACCCCCTGCGGTCGGCGTTCCTCGCCTCGCCACTCGCCATGGTCGTCGTCGACCCGGCCGGCCTGATCGTGGCGGCCAACACGGCGGCCCGCGTCCTGCTCGACGGCGCCGGCGGCGACGCGCTGACCGGCCGGGACGCCGCGGAGCTGCTCGACCTCGGTTCGGACCCGCGCACCTGGAACGCGTACCGCGAGGTGCTGCGCGGGCGGCAGGCCCGGCTGACCCGCACCCGCCGCCTCAAGCACGCCACGGGGCGCTCGGTGTGGGCGCAGATCACGGTCGGCCCCGTGCCGGGCACCGAGACGACGCTGATCTCGCTCACCGACATCAGCGCCCGGCGTGAACTCGCGGCGCGGCTGCGGCACTTGGAGATGCACGACCCGGTGACCCGGCTGCCCAACCGGGCCCTGTTCTTCGAGCGGGTCACGGCCGCGCTGGAGACGGGCGCGTACGAGGGGACGGGCGCGACCGGGCGGGTGGGCCTGTGCTATCTCGACCTCGACGGGTTCAAGGCGGTCAACGACACGCTCGGCCACCACGTCGGCGACCGGCTGCTGACCGCAGTCGCCGACCGGCTGACGCGCTGCGCGGCGCTGGCCGCCACGGCGACGGGGACCCCGCTGGTGGCCCGGCTGGGCGGCGACGAGTTCGCGCTGCTCGTGGAGGACTCGACGGGCACCGAGCAGCTGGCGGATCTGGCGGAGTCGGTGCTCGCCGCGTTGCAGGAGCCGTTCGACCTCGCGGGGCAGCGGCTGTCGGTGTCGGCGTCGATCGGGGTCGTGGAGCGGCATGTCTCGGGGACCACGACGACAGGGCTGATGCAGGCCGCGGACACCACGCTGTACTGGGCGAAGGCGGACGGCAAGGCGCGCTGGACCCTGTTCGACCCGGAGCGCAACGCGCACCGGATGACACGGCAGGCGCTCTCCTCGGGGCTGCGGCCGGCGGTGGAGCGTGGGGAGTTCGTGCTCGAGTACCAGCCGCTGGTGCGGATGGCCGACGGCGGGCTGTCCGGGGTGGAGGCGCTGGTGCGCTGGCGGCACCCCCAGTTCGGCCTGCTCACGCCGAATCGGTTCATCGGTCTGGCCGAGGAGGACGGGTCGATCGTGCAGCTGGGGCGGTGGGTGCTGCGGACCGCCTGCCGGCAGGCGCGGGCCTGGCAGCTGGCGCATCCGGAGGCCGAACCGGTCGTCGTGAGCGTGAACGTGGCGGTGCGTCAGGTCTGGGACTCGGATCTCGTGGCGGACGTGGCGCAGATCCTGGAGGAGACGCGTCTGCCGCCGCACCTGTTGCAGCTGGAGCTGACGGAGTCGGCCGTGATGGGTTCGGCGGGGCGGCCGTTGCAGGCGCTGCAGGCGCTCAGCGACATGGGGGTCGCCATCGCCATCGACGACTTCGGCACCGGGTACTCGAACCTCGCGTATCTGAGCCGGCTGCCGGTGTCGGTGCTGAAGCTCGACGGATCGTTCGTGCGCGGCTTCCAGGACGGCGGCGGCCACGGCGGCGCGGCCGCGTCCGACCCGGCGGACGCGATGATCGTCGAGGCGCTGGTGCAGCTGGCGCACCGGCTCGGGCTCACCGTGATCGCGGAGTGCGTCGAGACGTCGGAGCAGGCGGAGCGGCTGCGCCGGATCGGGTGCGACACGGGGCAGGGCTGGCTGTACTCGCGGGCGGTCGCCGCGGAGGGGATCTCCGCGCTGCTGGCCGGGAGCGCCGCCTAGGGCGTGTCTTCAAACTCCCGTCGTCGCCCGGAGGGCGGCTTCGCGGCGTCTGGTGCGTGCTCTCGGCGTGCCGGGCGCAGGCCCTCGTAGCGGAGCTACTTGGGTCTTCGCCCGGTGCGCCGAGAGTGCGTGCCAGACGCCGTGAAGCAGGCGGGAGTTTGAAGACACGCCCTAGGACCTTTTGTTCGGATCAGGCTGGGCTCCCGGCCGGCGGGGGCGGGCGTCAGGCGCCGGCGCCCGGGAGTCCGTAGGCGTCGGCGATGAGTTCGTACGAGCGCAGGCGGACGTCTCCGCTGTGGGCGTTGGCCGTCAGCATGAGCTCGTCGGCGCCGGTGCGCTTCTGGAGGTCGTCGAGTCCGGAGCGGACCTCGTCGGGGGTGCCGTGGATGACGTTCGCGTTCCAGGTGCGGATGAAGTCGCGCTCCATCTCGTTGAACGCGTACGCCTCCGCCTCCTCCGGGGTGGGGACGAGGCCGGGGCGGCCGGTGCGCAGCCGGACCATGTTCAGGGCGGCGGCCATCACCTGGCGGCGGGCCTCGGTGCCGTCGTCGTCGGTGGCGAGCGCAGAGACGCCGATGAGGGCGTACGGCTCGTCGAGGACGGCGGAGGGCCGGAACGAGGTGCGGTAGAGGTCCAGGGCCGGGATCGTGTTCTGCGCGGAGAAGTGGTGCGCGAAGGCGAACGGCAGGCCGAGGCTGCCGGCCAGGCGGGCGCTGAAGCCGGAGGAGCCGAGCAGCCAGACCGGCGGGCGGTGCGGGTCCTGGACGCCACCGGGTGACGTGGCCTGGACCGGGCCGGGGACGGCGTGGATCCGGGCGTACGGGTGCCCGTCGGGGAAGTCGTCGTCGAGGAAGCGGATCAGCTCGGCGAGCTGCTGCGGGAAGTCGTCGGCGCCCTCGTTCAGGCGCTCGCTGCGGCGCAGGGCGGCGGCGGTGGCGCCGTCGGTGCCCGGCGCGCGGCCGAGGCCGAGGTCGACACGGCCCGGGGCCATCGCCTCCAGCGTGCCGAACTGCTCCGCGATGACCAGCGGGGCGTGGTTGGGGAGCATGACGCCGCCGGAGCCGAGGCGGATGCGGTCCGTGTGGGCGGCCAGGTGGGCCAGGATCACGGCGGGGCTGCTGGAGGCGACGCCCGGCATGGAGTGGTGCTCGGCGACCCAGTAGCGGTGGAAGCCGCGGCGCTCCGCGAGGCGGGCGATGTCGACGCTCGTGCGGAGGGCGTCGGTGGCGGTGCGGCCCGCGCCCACCGTCACCAGGTCCAGGACGGAGAGGGGGGTGGGGGCGGTGCCGGTGGCTGCGCCGCGGATGTCGTCTGGGGTGGGCGGCACGGATCCTCCTGCTACGGGTGCCTGTACTCGATGCCTGCCTTAACGGAGGCGGTCTCCGGTTTATTCCCGCTCGGCTCGCGTGAAGCGGACGGCGCCCCGTCGCCGTAGGGCTTCCCCGGTTTCTTTCGCGGCTGCGGCCCGGTGGGGGCTGGTCGCGCAGTTCCCCGCGCCCCTGAAATGCATGCCCTTCGGGCGCATTTCCCCGAGGAGGCGCAGCCTCCTTAGGGGCGCGGGGCTGTGTCCACCCGCGGGCGAAGGTCTACGCCTGGATCAGCGGCGCTTTCTGGAAGAGGGCGCCCAAGAGCGGAGCGTTGACGCGGCGGTCGGCCAGGCGGAGGCCCTCCCAGACGGTGACCTGGTTCGCGGTGAGGACCGGCTTGCCGAGTTCCCGTTCCAGAGCGGAGACGTAGGACGCCGTGTGCAGTGCCGTGTCCGGGAGGAGGATCGCCTCCGCTTCCGGGTGGTCGCCGGCGCGGGCCATGGCCAGGACCTCGTCCCAGCCCCACGTGCCGACCTCCGCCGCGGTGATGATCCCGCTCCCCCGCACGGAGAGCACCTCCGCCCCGGACGCGGTGAGGAACTCCGCGAAGTACGCGGCGACGTCCTCCGGGTACGTCGCCGCGACGGCGACCCGCCGCACCCCGAGCTCCCGCAGCGCGTACGCGAAGGCGAAGGACGTGCTGGAGGCGGGCAGCCCCGCGGCCCGCGCGAGCGCCCGCACCTGCTCGTGCGCCCCCTCCCAGCCGAAGACGAAGCTCGCGGACGTGCACGCCCACACCACCGCCTCCGCCCCGGCGAGCCGCAGCTCCTCGACCCCCGCCGCGAGCCGCTCGGGCGCCCCCATCCGCAGCAGCGCGTCGACCCGGTGCGCGTCCTCGCCGATGTCGGTGTGCACGACGGGCAGCCGGACGTCGCTGTCGATCAGCATCTCGATGCGCGGGTAGTCGTCCTCGGCCGAGTGTCCGGGGTAGAGGAATCCGAGCGCTGTCATGCAAAGCCGCCTTCCTGCTGGCCTTCGGGGAGTTGCCGGTGCTGTTCGGGCAGGGGCCACTGGCGGCGCGCGGCCGGATCGAGCAGCGCCTGATAGGGGCCCACCGCGCGCGTGCCGAGCCGTTTCAGCGCGGACCACATCGTGACCTGGTTGGCGGAGATCACCGGGATCCGCAGTTCGGCCTCCAGCTGCGGTATGACGTCGTACGTGGGCAGGTTGGTGCAGCTGATGAACAGCGCGTCGGCCCCCGGGCCCACCGCCTCCCGCGCCATCGCCGCGACGTCCCGGTAGGGGACCTTCCAGATGTGCCGGGTCAGTCCGAGATAGGCCCGCCCGGTGACCGTCGTACCGGCCTCGCCGAGATACGCCTCCAGGGACTCGGTCACCGACGCCGTGTACGGGGTGACCAGGGCGATGCGCCGGGCGCCGAGCTCGGCGAGCGCTTCGAGCAGCGCGCCCGACGTGGTCACCGAGGGCAGTTCACCGGCCCGGTGCATGGCCTCGCACATCGCCCGCTCGCCGGCGATGCCGCCGACGAAACTGCCCGAGGTGCAGGCGTACGCGACGACCTCCGGCTCGGCCGCGGCCAGGGCCCGTACCGCCTCGTCGAGCGTCTCGTGCTCGCTGACCAGGCGGGCCAGGTCGAGACTGACCTCGACCGGCACGAACGGCGTACGGGTGAGGTGGAGGGAGATCTCGTCGGGCACCCAGCGCCACAGCTCGCGGTCGAGTGCGAAGTCGAAGGGTGCGACGACGCCCACGCCGCGCTGCGGCTGCGGTCCCCCCAGGAATGAGACGTCCATGAGCTGGCCCCACATTCAGCTGTCGTGATGCGTGATGGATGCCGGGTGCCGGAATGTGCCGGGGTGTTCCCGGGTGGTGCTGAGGCCGGCGGACCGCCGGGACGTCGGAACAGCGGAGAGGGTGGGTATCCGCTTGCGGAGTACCCCTGTTGACGACGTTAGATTCAGGTGCCAGCGTGGTCAATCCGCCCAAGTCAGGCGGATGCCCGAAGCCCGCAGAAACTGTTTCCCGGGGGAACCGGGGAACCGTCCTCCAGGAAGCGGAACCTCGTTGCGCAACGATCTCCGGACCCCGACCGTGCTGGTCCTGGACGCCCCCTCACCCGCCCCGGCGCCCCGCCTCGGCAGCCTCACCGGGCGGGCCCGGGTGGAGCACGCCCAGGACGCCGACGAGCTGCGCGAGCGGCTGCCCGACGCCGATGTGCTGCTCGTCTGGGACTTCCTCTCGGACGCCGTGCGGGAGGCCTGGCCGGCCGCCGCGCCCGGTGCCCGGCCCGAGTGGGTGCACACCGCGAGCGCCGGCGTGGACCGGCTGATGTTCCCCGAGCTGGTCGATTCGGACACCGTGCTGACCAACGCGCGGGGCGTCTTCGACCGGCCGATCGCCGAGTACGTCGCCGCGCTGGTCCTGGCGATGGCCAAGGACCTGCCGCGCACGCTCGCGCTCCAGGCGGAGCGGACCTGGCGGCACCGGGAGTCGCAGCGGGTCGCGCGGACGCGGGCCTGCGTCGTCGGCTCCGGGCCGATCGGACGGGCGATCGTCAAGCAGCTGAAGGCGATCGGGATGATCACGGCGCTGGTGGGGCGCGAGGCGCGGACCGGGGTCCACGGGCAGGACGAACTGGACCGGCTGCTCGCCCGGGCCGACTGGGTGGTGTGCGCGGCGCCGCTGACGGACGCGACGCGCGGCATGTTCGACGCCCGGCGGTTCGGCGTGATGCAGCCGTCGGCCCGGTTCATCAACGTGGGGCGCGGACAGCTCGTCGTCGAGGACGACCTGCTCGACGCGCTGAACAAGCGGTGGATCACGGGCGCCGCCCTCGACGTCTTCGAGCACGAGCCGCTGCCGCCGGACAGCCCGCTGTGGACGACCCCCGGGCTGATCGTGTCTCCGCACATGAGCGGGGACACGGTGGGCTGGCGGGACGAACTCGGGCTCCAGTTCGTCGAGTTGTACGAGGCCTGGGCCGCCGGCCGGCCGCTGACGAATGTAGTCGACAAGAAACGTGGGTATGTCCCGGGGAACTGATCACCGGCCCTGACGTTCATGGACCTCGTCGCTGGAAGGCGGACACGGATGACGACGGAGCTCACCGGACTGACCGCGCAGGAACTCGTCGACGGCTACCGCAAGGGCGAGTTCGGCCCGGTCGACGCCACCCGGGCGGTGCTCGCCCGCATCGAGGAGACCCAGCCCGCGCTGAACGCGTTCACGCGGGTCGACGCCGAGGGCGCCCTCGCGGCGGCGGAGGCGAGCGCGGAGCGGTGGCGTCGCGGGGAGCCACAGGGGCTGGTGGACGGGGTGCCGGTCACCGTCAAGGACATCCTGCTGCAGCGCGGGGTGCCGACGCTGCGCGGGTCGCGGACGGTGCGGGCCGAGGGGCGCTGGGACGAGGACGCGCCGTCGGTGGCACGGCTGCGGGAGCACGGGGCCGTCTTCGTGGGGCGGACGACGACCCCCGAGTTCGGCTGGAAGGGCGTCACCGACTCGCCGCTCACGGGCGTCACCCGCAATCCGTACGACACCTCGCGCACCGCCGGCGGGTCCAGCGGGGGCAGCGCGGCGGCCGTCGCGGTCGGGGCGGGGCCGCTGTCGCTGGGCACGGACGGCGGGGGTTCGGTACGGATCCCGGCCTCGTTCTGCGGGATCTTCGGGCTGAAGCCGACGTACGGGCGGGTGCCGCTGTACCCGGCCTCCGCGTTCGGGACGCTGTCCCACGTCGGGCCCATGACGCGGGACGCGGCGGACGCGGCGCTGATGATGGACGTGATCTCGGGGCCCGACCCGCGGGACTGGTCCGGTCTCGGGCCGGTCCCGGGCAGCTTCCGCGACGGGCTCGACGAGGGCGTGCGCGGGCTGCGGGTCGCGTTCTCGCCGTCGCTGGGCGGGCAGGTCGCGGTGCGGGCGGACGTCGCGGCGGCGGTACGGAAGGCGGTCACGCGGCTGGCCGAACTCGGGGCGTACGTGGAGGAGGTCGACCCCGACTTCACGGATCCGGTCGAGGCGTTCCATGTGCTGTGGTTCAGCGGGGCGGCGCGCGTGGTGCAGCAACTGTCGCCCGCGCAGCGTGAGCTGCTGGATCCCGGGCTCAAGGAAGTGTGTGCGCAGGGGGCCCGGTACAGCGCGCTGGACTATCTGGCGGCGGTCGACGCGCGGATGGCGCTCGGGCGGCGGATGGGGGTGTTCCACTCCACGTACGACCTGTTGGTGACGCCGACGGTGCCGCTCACCGCGTTCGAGGCGGGGGTCGAGGTTCCCCGGGGTTCGGGGCTGCGGCGCTGGACGGGCTGGACGCCCTTCACGTACCCGTTCAACCTGACGCAGCAGCCGGCGGCGACGGTCCCGGTCGGCCTCGACTCCACCGGCCTCCCCATCGGCCTCCAACTCGTGGCGGCCCGCCACGCCGACCCCCTGGTCCTGCGCGCGGCACACGCGCTGTACGCCTCGGGCGCGGCGGGGGTCAGCGGGCCTTAGGTTCCACTTGAGCGCGGGTCGGCTTCGCCGGGGCGGGTGTCCTTCTGCCGGGTGCGGTTCGTTGCCGGGTGCGGGTGCGTGGGGGCTGGTCGCGCAGTTCCCCGCGCCCCTGAAATGCAGACGCTTCGCGTCGCATTTCCCCGATGCGCGAGCGCCCGATGAGGTGGCGCACGACCGCACACCCCCCGGCCCGGGGAATCGCTCAGGCGCGGCGGAAGGACAGGGACTCGCCCGCGGCTCCGTTGCGCCAGAGGTCCTGGCAGGCCTCGGCCATGTCGTCGAGGCCGGACACGATCTGGCCCCAGACGATGCCGGGGACCCAGCCGACGTCCCCGTTCAGGAGCAGGTTGTTGCGTTCGTAGAACAGGGCCAGATCGATCACGGGGGTGCCGGCCTGGAGCGAGGCCCCCGACCCGTACCCGTAGGACTGCGACCCCAACTGCGTCCCGTTGAAGGAGAAGTAACAGAGGTCGCCGGGGACGGGCGTGACGGTCGGGTTCTCGAGCGGGGGCTCCTGCTCGGCGAAGGCGGGGAACAGGGCGTAGATCTCGTTGCGGGCGTATTTGGCGTGGTAGACGTCGGAGACGAGCGGCAGCGCGTCCCACACGGCCGCACACGTGAGCGGCGCCCGGTCGTCGAGGAGCTTCGCCCTGCACGTGACGCCCCGCTTGACCAGCGAGACCTCCAGGTACCGGGCGGCGGCGGTGCTGTCCTTTGCGTCCTGTGTCGTAGCCATACGTCACATGGTCGGCCCCCTTCACCCCCATGGGTCAAGTACGCCTCCCCCCGGCCCAACCGCGTGTCGCCCCGGCGGGGGAAGGCGGGAATTGATCGGCATAGGTTGAGTCGAGTCGGGTAGCCGCGCGCCCATGGCTCCACCTACAGAGAAACGAACGCACGGGAAACGGATCATCCGCAGACGATCACTGCTCGCCGGCGCGGGAGCGCTCGGCGCGATCGGTGCGCTCGGCGCCGCCGGCTGCAGCCGCGTGCCGAACGGCGACACGCTCGCACGGCTCCAGGGGGCGGGCACCGTCCGCCTGGGCATCGCCGGTGAGGTGCCGTACGGGTACATCAACGACGCGGGCGAGTTCACGGGCGAGGCGGTGGAGCTGGCCAAGGTCATCTTCAAACGGCTCGGCGTGGACAACGTTCAGCCGGTGGCGACGGACTTCGCCTCGCTGATCCCGGGTCTGAACACCCAGCAGTTCGACGTCGTGTCGGCCGGGATGTACATCAACAAGGAGCGCTGTCAGCAGGTCATCTTCGCGGACCCCGAGTACCAGATGCTGGACTCGTTCATCGTCCGCAAGGGCAATCCGATGAACCTGCACGACTACGCCGACGTCGTGAAGGCGAAGGCCAAGTTCGGTACGGGCACCGGGTACGCGGAGATCCAGTACGCGGTCGACGCGGGCTACAAGGAGTCCGACATCGTGATCCTCCAGGATCAGGTGGCGGGTCTGAACGCCGTGGAGGCGGGCCGGATCGACGTGTTCGCCGGGACCGCCCTGACGACCCGCGAGGTCACGAAGAAGAGCCGCAAGGCGGAGCACACCGAGCCGTTCGCGCCGCTGGTGGACGGGAAGAAGCACGTCGACGGCGGCGGCTTCACGTTCCGGCCCACCGACACGAAGCTGCGGGACGCCTTCAACGTCGAGATCCACAAGATGAAGAAGAGCGGCGAACTGTTCAGGATTCTCCAGCCGTTCGGCTTCACGAAGGCGGAGATGACCACCCTGACCGCCGAGGAGCTGTGCCGATGACCAGCGGACTGTGGGAACACTGGGTACTGCCCGGGATCTGGGTCACGATCCAGCTGACCGTGTACAGCGCGCTGCTCGCGGCCGTCGTCGCGTTCGGCGTCGGCATGGCCCGCACGCACCGGCTGTGGATCGTACGGTTCGTCGCCGGGTTCTACACCGAGGTCTTCCGGGGCACGTCCGCCCTGATCCTCATGTTCTGGATCTTCTTCGTGCTGCCGCAGCTGGCGGGCTGGTCGCTGGTCCCGATGTGGGCGGCGGTGCTGGCGCTGTCCCTGTCCTACGGGGCGTACGGCTCGGAGATCGTGCGCGGCGCCCTGAACTCGGTGGCGCCCGCGCAGCGTGAGGCGGGCGTCGCGCTGAGCTTCACGCCGTGGCAGCGGATGCGGCTGATCCTGCTGCCGCAGGCGGTGCCGGAGATGATCCCGCCGTTCTCGAACCTGCTGGTCGAGCTGATGAAGGGCACCGCCCTGGTGTCGCTGCTCGGCATCGGCGACGTGTCGTTCGCCGCGAACCTGGTGCGGCTCGCGACGACGGAGAGCGCGGAGATCTACCTGCTGACGCTCGTCATCTATTTCGTCATCGCGTTCCTGCTCACGCGGGTGATGCGCGCCGTGGAGCGCAAGGCCAAGGCCGGGATCGGCCAGCGTCCGGCGGCCGGGATCGGAATCATGAGCAAGCTCAACATCCGTCAGACGACGGAGATGTCTCAGGTCCCGACGAGCGCGGGAGGTGGCGGCGCATGATCGTCACCGCCGCGTCCAACTGGGACTGGTCGGCCGTCGCCGACTTCATGCCGACCTTCTGGGACGGCGTCCTCGTCACGCTGCAGGCCCTCGTGCTGGGCTCGCTGATCTCGTTCAGCCTGGGTCTGGTGTGGGCGCTCGCGCTGCGTGCGCCGACCCGTTTCGTACGCTGGCCGGTCGGGGCCTTCACGGAGTTCATCCGCAACACCCCGCTCCTGGTCCAGCTGTTCTTCTTCTTTTTCGTGCTGCCGGAGTGGGGGGTGCAGGCGTCCGCGCTGACGACCGGTGTCCTCGCGCTCGGCCTGCACTACTCGACGTACACCGCGCAGGTGTACCGGGCGGGGATCGAGGCCGTCCCGGTGGGCCAGTGGGAGGCCGCGCGGGCGCTGAGCCTGCCGTACCGCAGGACGTGGAGCGCGGTGATCCTGCCGCAGGCCATCCGCCGGGTGGTGCCCGCGCTCGGCAACTACGTGATCGCGATGCTCAAGGACACCCCGCTGCTCGCGGCGATCGGTGTCCTGGAGATGCTGCAGCGCGCGCGGCTCGAAGCCGCGCAGACGTTCCAGTACACGGAGGCCCTGACCGTCGTCGGCGTCGCCTTCATCCTCATCGCCTACCCGTCCTCTCTTCTTCTGCGAGCTCTGGAGCGCCGTCTTGTCCGCTGACCCGAACCTTCCCAAGGACCAGCCCAACCCCAAGGTGGACGGCAGCGAGCTGATCCGCTTCGACAAGGTCGTGAAGCGGTTCGGCGGCAACACCGTCCTCGACGAGCTGGACTTCTCGGTGGCGTCCGGCAAGCACGTGACGCTGATCGGCCCGTCCGGCTCCGGCAAGACGACGATCCTGCGGCTGCTGATGACCCTGATCAAGCCCGACGAGGGCACGATCAAGGTGGGCGGCGAGTACCTCACGCACGAGCAGAAGAACGGCAAGCTCGTGCCGGCGGGCGAGAAGCACGTCCGCGAGGTCCGCAAGAACATCGGCATGGTCTTCCAGCAGTTCAACCTGTTCCCGAACATGAAGGTGCTCAGGAACATCACGGAGGCGCCGGTCACCGTGCTCGGCCTGTCCAAGGACGAGGCGGAGGAGCGGGCGCGCGAGCTGCTCGACATGGTGGGGCTCGGCGACCGCTGCGACGCGTACCCGACGCAGTTGTCGGGCGGTCAGCAGCAGCGTGTCGCGATCGCGCGGGCGCTGGCCATGCGGCCGCAGGTGCTGCTGCTCGACGAGGTGACGTCGGCGCTCGACCCGGAGCTGGTCGCGGGCGTTCTCGACGTGCTCAGGGACATCGCGCACACCACCGACATCACGATGCTGTGCGTGACCCACGAGATGAGTTTCGCCCGGGACATCTCGGACCAGGTACTGATGTTCGACGCGGGGCGGGTCATCGAGTCCGGTTCGCCGGAGAAGATCTTCAGCGAGCCCGAGCACGAGCGCACCCGGGAGTTTCTGAGCGCGGTGCTGTGACCAGCCGCGCAATGCGCGGGGCATGACATGGGCATATGCCAGGGTGGTGCGTTCCTGCTGAGAGGCACGGAACGCGCCGCCCTTCTCCCATGTATCTCCCCAACAGCCGCCCCGTTCGGGGTGTTTGACGGCTATCGTGGACGGAGCCCAGCTGTCCGGAACCGTTCCATACAGGGGGATGCCGTGGCGCTGAAGCACGAGCAGGACGCGTCGTCGTACCAGCCGCACCGGTCGGTGCGGCGTGCGCTGCGCATCCTGGAGACGGTCGCCCTGCGCGGGGTCGGCATCACCGACACCGAACTGGGCCGCGTCACGGGACTGCCCGCGGAGCAGCTGACCGCGCTGCTGCGGATGCTGCGCCGCGAGGGGTACGTCCAGCAGACGGCAGACGGGGCGTACGTCACGGGCGCCGCCCTGGACCGGCTGACCGTCGCCGAGGGCCGCGAGGACGCGCTGACCGCCAAGCTCCAGCACACGCTCGACGAGCTGCGGGACTCCGTGGGCGCGGCCGTCTACCTCAGCCGGTACATCGACGGCGAGGTCCGCGTCACCCAGTACGCGGCCGGCCCCGAGGCCCCCGCGGTGAACGAGTGGGTGGACTTCCGGGTCTCCGCGCACGCCAGCGCGGTCGGCAAGAGCCTGCTCGGCCAGCTCGACCTCAACGGCCGGCGCGACCACCTCTCCCGGCACAAGATGGCCCGCCTCACCTCCCGCACCATCACCAACGAGAAGGTGCTGCTCTCCCGCCTCGCCGCCCAGCCCCCGACCGTCCCGGTCCTGGACCTCCAGGAGTACGCGGTCGGCACGGTCTGCGCCGCGGTGCCGATCACTGCGGGCTCGGCCGTCGGCTGCCTGGCCCTCTCCCTCCCGGTCGAGCACGCGCACCGCCTGCACCGCGCGGCCGACCAGCTCAACAAGGGCGCGGCCCCGGTCCTGCTCTCCCTCGCGATCTGACCCCGCTCACTCCCCCGGCGGGAGCGGCGTCCTCGGTGCCGGTACGGCGCGCAGACTCGTCAACTCCGGGTCCTGGGCCAGGATCCGGTGGTGCAGCGTCCGCAGGGCCCGCCCCGGGTCCGTGCCGAGTTCGGCCACCACGCGGCGCCGGTACTCGTCGTACACGGCCAGCGCCTCGGCGCCGCGGTCCGCGCGGAACAGGGCCAGCATCAGCAGCCAGCTGAGGCGCTCGCTCAGCGGATGCTTGTGGAGCATGAAGTAGAGGTACGGGATCGCGTTGCGGTGCCGGCCCAGGTCCAGTTCCAGCTCGGCGCGCAGCTCCATGTCCGCGAGGAACCGCTCGTCGCGGTAGACCCGTTCGCGCTCCAGGACCGGCGCGTCCAGGCCCTCGGCCAGCGGACCGGTGACCAGGATCCGCGCGGAGTCCAGGTGCTGGGCGGCCTCCTCCGGGCTGCCGTTCGACGCGAGGGCCGTCCCGGTGGCGGCGAGGCGCTCGTACGCGTACAGGTCGATGAGGTCCTTGTCGGTGTCGAGCCGGTAGCCGCCCCCCTCGAACAGCAGGCGCGGCCCGTCCCCCGACGGGTCGGGGGCGGCCGCGGCCAGCACGCCGCGCAGGCCCGACACGTACTTCTGCACCAGGTTCTTCGCGTACGCGGGCGGCTGCGCGCCCCACAGGGCGTCGATCAGCTGGTCCGGCCCCGTCGTCAGGTCCAGGCGGAGCAACAGAGCGGCGAGCAGGGCCTGTTGCTTCGGCGGGCCGAGCTGTACGGGGGCGCCGTCGACGAGCAGGCGCAGCGGTCCGTAGAGGACGAACCGCGGGCGGCCGGGGTCCGGGCCGGCGGGCCCCCGGTGACGCAGGAGAACGCCGGACATGGTTCCTCCCCAACTCCGTGCACCCGTACGGATCTTACGGGCACGGCCCGACCGCTGACGGTCCCCGGCCCTTCAGCGTTCCTTCCGTCATCCTTCCGCACTCCTTCAGGGCTGCTTCAGGGGTGCTTCCTCTCCGGTGCCGCGGGGTGTTCCAGTGCTGCCCGGCAGTGTTCGGGGCACGTACCCGACAGAAGGCAGTGAACGTGACCACCACCCCCGCCCGACCGCCCGCCGGCGATTCGGCGCTGCACCGGCTCGGCGGCAGGATCGCCCGCCGGCCCCGTCCCGTGATCTGGCTGAGCGTGCTGCTCGCCGCCCTCGGACTCGCGCTGGCCGCGGGCGCGATGGACCGGCTGGTGCTGAGCCGGTTCGAGTCCCCCGGTTCCGAGTCGGTGGCCACCCGGGCCGAGTTGGCCCGCATCTTCGACACGGGCACCCCGAGCGTGCTGCTGCTCGTCACCGCGAGGAACGGGGACGTCGACTCCGCGCCCGTCGCCGCCGCGGGCCGTGCCGTGGAGCGGGAGCTCGCCGGACAGCGGGGCGTGGCCGAGACCGCGTCCTACTGGTCGCGCGGGAAGTCCCCGGTGATGCGCTCCGAGAACGGCGGGCGGGCGCTGGTGATCGCGCGGATGTCAGGGACGGTCACCGAGGCGCGGGCCCGGCTCGCCGCGTTCGCCCCGGACCTCGCCCGGGACGGGGCCGTGGTGAAGGTCGAGGTCGGCGGCGCGGACGAGGTGTTCCGGCAGGCGGCGGAGCAGGCCCGGACGGACTTCCTGCGCGCCGAGCTGATCGTGTTCCCGCTGGTGCTGCTGTTGCTGGCGGTGATCTACCGGCGGCTCAGCGCCGCACTGCTCACGCTGGGCATGGGGCTGTTCTCGGTGGTCACGACGCTGGCACTGCTGCGGCTGCTGACCTCTGTCACCGACGTGTCGACGTTCGCCGCCAATCTCACGCTCGTCATGGGCATCGGTCTCGGCGTCGACTACAGCCTCTTCGTGATCAGCCGGTTCCGTGAGGAGCTGGACACCGGGCACGATGCGGCGGAGGCGACGCGGCGGGCCGTCGGCCGGGCCGGCCGCACCGTCGCCTTCAGCGGCCTCACCGTCGTCGTCTCCCTCGCCTGCCTCCTCCTCTTCCCCTTCCCCTTCCTCCGCTCCTTCGCCTACTCGGGGATCGCCGTCGTCCTCACTTCGGTGTTCGCCGCGCTCGTCGTCCTGCCGGCGGCGCTGGCCCGCCTCGGCGACCGGGTGCGGCGCCGCACCCCGGCCCCGGCGGGCCGCTCCGGCTGGTGGCACACCAACGCCCTGCGGATGATGCGCCGCCCGCTCGCGTACGGGATTCCGGCCCTGGCCGTGCTGCTCGCGCTGGCCGCGCCGGCGCTGGGCATCTCGTTCGGCACGCCGGACGACCGGGTGCTGCCCGCGTCCACGTCGAGTCGGCTCGTGCAGGACCGGATCCGGGCCGAGTTCGCCGCCGAGGAGACCGACGCGCTGCAGGTGCTCCGGCCGGGTCTGCCGGGTGACGCTTCGGGGCGGGACCGCATCGAGGCCGCGGCGCTACGGCTGTCCGACGTACCCGGCATCCGGCAGGTCGACGCTCTCACCGGCTCCTACGCCGACGGCCACCGCGTCCTGGGCCCCACGCCCTCCTCGAACCGTTTCGCCTCCGGCCACGACACCTGGTTCTCGGTGATCGCCACGCAGAAGGCGCTCGGCGCGGATCCGGACCGGGTGATCGCGGACGTGCGGGGCGCCTTCGGTCCGGGTGAGGTGCGGGTGGGCGGCTACCCGGCCGAGCTGGCCGATTTCCGCTCCGTGCTCGTGGACCGGCTCCCGCTGGTCCTCGCCCTCGTCCTCCTGGTCACCTTCGTCATCCTCTTCCTCATGACAGGCAGCCTGCTGCTCCCGGCGAAGGCGATGGTCCTGAACGCGCTGAGCATGGCCGTCATGTTCGGTGCCCTCGTCTGGATCTTCCAGGAGGGCCATCTCTCGGGCCTCCTCGGCTTCACCGCCACCGGGAGCCTGGAGCCGAGCATCCGGATCCTGATGTTCTGCACCGCGTTCGGGCTGTCGATGGACTACGAGGTGTTCATGCTGTCGAGGATCAAGGAGGAGTACGACCGCACCGGCGACACGGTGGCCTCGGTCGCCGCCGGCCTGGAGCGCGGCGGGCCGCTCATCACCTCGGCCGCGGTGATCCTGGCCGCGTCCTTCGCCACGTACGCCTCGTCCGGCGTCGTGTACCTCAAGATGCTGGGCCTCGGCATGGTCGTCGTCATCCTCGTCGACGCGACCCTGATCCGGGCGATCCTGGTCCCGGTCCTCATCCGCCTGGCCGGCCGGGCCAACTGGTGGACCCCCACCCCGCTGACCCGCCTCCACCACCGCCTCCCCCTGACCGACTGAAACGAACAAGGCCCCCCGCTGCTGCGAGGGGCCTTGCTGTCGGTGCGCCATCAGGGACTCGAACCCCGGACACGCGGATTAAGAGTCCGCTGCTCTAACCAACTGAGCTAATGGCGCCGGTTGACGAGGTAAATACTACATGGCTGAAAGGGGTGGTCGTGACCAGGCATGAAAACGTCATGGGTCACTGGTGAGCGGCGGCGTTCCACGCGGGGCGGGGCGGGGCGCAGACTCGGGAGCGCTCGGGATCCGGTACACGCTGCGGAGGACTTCGTATGGACAGCTCTGTCGCGCCCACCCCGCTCTTCCCCGGCCTGCAGCACCTGGTGCACAAGCCGGACAGCCCGGAGGCGTACCTGTTGGGGACGGCCGCTCCCGCACGGCAGCGCTTCGCGTTCGCCACCGAGCTGCCCGAGTCCCACCCTCTGTACGACGACACTCCGCTGCCCTTCCACGACCTGCTGTTCCCCGTGGAGGGGCTGCGCCGCGCCGCGCTGTTCGCCGCGCGCCAGTACTTCCGGGTGCCGGACAAGCGGGTCACGGCGATCGCCACGGCCGGCACCGAGATCACCGACGTGGACGCGTGGCGGCACACCGACGGGCCGGCGCGGATCTCCCTCGACCTGACGCTGACCCCGGTCGACGTCGTCACGGGCGTGCCCCGGGGGCTGACCTGTGAGGCCGACGTGGCCATCGACGGTCGGCGCTGCGGCACGGCCGGGGCGCGGCTCGCGTTCCTGAGCCCCGGGGTGCACCGTGCCCACCGCGAGGCGGGCCGGCTGCGCAGCGAGCGGAGCGTGACCGCGGGTGCGGACGGCGCCGAGCGGGCGGGCAGCCCGGATCCGGGGCAGGTGGGGCGGCGGACGGCACGGCACGTGTTCGTGGGGCTGCCCGCGCAGGGCCCCGACGACACACTGGTGCTGCGCGTGGACACGGCCGCCGCGGCCGCCGTGCTGTCGGACGGCTCCGACGAGGTCCCGGCCGCGCTCTATCTGGAGGCCTCCCGGCAGGCCGCGCTGCTCGCGGCCGCGGAGCTGCACGGTTTCCTGCCGGCGCACACCCTGCTCACCCGCTGGCGGGCGGCGTTCCGCGGCTACGCCGAGCCGGGGCTCGCGCTGCACTGCGCGGTGCGCGCCAAGGGCACCACGGTCCGCGACGCGGCGGGCCGGCCCCAGGCGAGGCTGCACCTGTCGTTCCTGCAGGGCGAGCGCGAGGTCGCGCAGGTGTCGGCGACCGCGCTCCAGGACTGCTAGGCCCGGCATGCGCTTCCGTGTCCTCGGACCCATCCGGATGACCCCGGCGACGCCGTCCGCGGCGAAGCCGAGGGCCGTGCTCGCGACCCTGCTGATCCAGGCGAACAGCGTCGTGTCGACGCACACGCTGATCGACGAACTGTGGGGCACCGAGCCGCCGCGCACCGCCACGACCACGCTCCAGGTCTACGTGTCCCAGCTGCGCAAGGCGCTCCTGGAGGGCGCCCCCGACGGCCGTCAGCCGCTGCTGACCCGGCCGCCGGGCTATCTGCTGCAGGTCGGCACCGACGATCTGGACCTGCTCGCGTTCGAGGCGCTGCGGGAACAGGGCCGGGCCGCGCACGCCCGCGAGGACCACGCGGAGGCGTCCCGCCTGTTCAAGGACGCCCTCGACCTGTGGACGGGCCCCGCCCTGTCCGGCATCCCGCACGGCACCACCCTGGAGAGCTCGGCGATCCGGCTGGACGAACTGCGCGCCGAGGTGCTGGAGCAGCGGATCGCCGCCGATCTGCGGCTCGGCCGGCACCAGGAGCTCATCGGCGAACTGCGGTCCCTGGTGCACGACCACCCGCTGCGCGAGACCGTGCACTGCCATCTGATGGTGGCGCTGTACCGCTCGGGGCGGCAGTCGGACGCGCTGGAGGTCCACCGCCGGGCGCGCCGCGCGCTCGTGGCCGAACTCGGCGTGGAGCCGGGCCCGGTGATGAGCCGGCTGCAGGAACGGATCCTCGCCGGTGACCCTCAGCTGGCCTGGCAGGGCGACTCCGGCCCGGCCCGCGCGCTCCGGCCGCCGGCCGCCGCGCCGGTGGTCCGGCTGCCCGCGCCGGTCGCCGACTTCACCGGGCGGGCCGCCCAACTCGCTCTGGGCCACCGCTTCCTGGCCGCCGCCGGGCCCGAGACCGGGCGGGTGCTCGCCGTGTCGGGCCGGGCCGGGGTCGGCAAGACGGCGCTCGTCGGGCGCCTCGCGCACGAGGCGGCGGGGCAATTCCCCGACGGGCGGCTGCTGATGGCACTGCGGGACTCGGGCGGGCGGCCGCTCGATCCCCCGGCGGTGCTCTCCACGCTGGTGCGCCGGCTGGGCGCGCCGCCCGCCGGCGCGCCCGGCCCGGCCCGCGCCGCCGCGGGCGCACCGGGCGGCACGATCGACGGCGCGGACGGCGCCGGGCTCGACGAGGTGCTGTACGCGCGGACGCGGGGCCGCCGGATCCTGGTCGTCCTGGACGACGTGGTCTCCGAGGCGCAGGTGCGGCCGCTCCTCACGGCGGCCCCTGACCTCACGGTGATGCTCACCGGCCGGCAGGCGCTGGGCGCCCTGGAGGAGGCGCGGCACCTGGTCCTGGACGTGTTCGAACCGGCGGAGGCGCTGGAGCTGCTGACCCGGTGCGGCGGCGAGGCCGTGCGGGCCGCGCCGCGGGACGCCGCGGAGATCGCCCGGCTGTGCGGGAACCTGCCGCTGGCGCTGCGGGTGGCCGCCGCGGGACTCGCGGCCCGGCCCCACTGGAAGGCCGCCGACCTGGTGGCGCGGCTCGCCGACGAGCGGACCCGGCTCGCCGCGCTCGCCGTCGGCGACCTCGACGTGCGCGGCAGTCTGCTGGCCGCGTACCGGCAGGCGGGCGTGCAGGAGCGGCTGGCGTTCCGGCTGCTCGGGCTCGCGCCGCTGCCGGACTTCCCGCTGTGGAGCGCGGCCGCGCTGCTGGCCTGCCCGCCGCCGGAGGCGGAGCGGTACCTGGAGGAACTCGTGCGCGGCCGGCTCCTGGAGGCGCGCCCGGCACCGGGCCGGCTGACCCCGGTGCGCTACGGGTTCCATCCGCTGCTGCGCTCGCTCTCCCTCGAACTGCTCGGCGCAGGTTCTCCGGGCGCGACGGACCGGCTGTGCCGGGCGTTCCTCGCGCTCGCCCGGTACGCCGACCACCGGCTCGCCCCGGGCCGGGACCGGCTCGCGGCGCCCGTCGAGCCGCCCGCGGGCATCGATCCGCACGAGCTGGTCGGGGAGGCGGCGCTGTCCTGGTTCCAGGAGGAGTCGGCCGGGCTGCTCGAAGCGGTGCGGCGGGCGCACACGGACGGGCTGTGGGAGCTGTGCTCCGGCCTGGCGGCGGCGAGCGCCGGCTACTACGAGGCCGGCGCGGTGTGGGACGACTGGGAGCTGAGCCACGGGCTCGGCCTGGACGCGGCCCGGCAGGCGGGCGACGCGCGGGCGGAGGCGGTGCTGCTGCAGTCGCTCGCCGACCTGGACTGGCAGCGGCAGCTGCCGACGGCGGCCCTCGACCGCTACCGGCTCGCCTGGCACCTGTTCACGCAGGCGGGCGACCGTGTCTCGGCGGCGCGCTGTCTGTCCGGCGAGGCGGACGTGCTGCTCGGCCAGGGCCGTGTGCCGCGCGCCGAACGCGGCTACGTACGGGCGCTGTCCGGGGCCCGTACGACGGGGGACGCCCGCGGCGCGGCGCACGCGCTGCGCGGCCTGGCCCTGGTGGCGTTACGCGAGGGGCGCTCCGAGGAGGCGCTGGCCCGGCTCGCCGAATGCGAGCGCTGGGCGCGGCGCACGGGCGACCGTCGCTGGCAGGAGTACGCGCTGCGCACGACCCGCGCGGTCGCCGCCGGCGCCGCACCGGCGGGACGGCCCCTGGAGGTCCGGCCCGGCATGTGGCTGCTGTCGGCCCCGGAGACGGCGCCGGCCTGATCCGAGCGGGCCGGCTCTGGCCCGGGGCCGGCCCGCCCTGGCCCAAGCGCGGGCCGGCTCTGGCCCGGGGCGGGCCCGCCCCGGCTCCCCGGGGGGATGGTCGGGTCCGGGGGCGGGCTCGCTCACGGGGGCGCCGACGTCCGGCGGCGCTGCGCCCAGCTTCGTACGGGCCGCTAAAGGAACGCCTTCGCCGCCGGGCCGGCGCCGACCGCCCTGCCGGGGGCCGGATTTGGCCACACTTTAGGCGTCAACAGCATGCTCGTCCCGTCGGCCGGGATCCGTGCCGAGGCCCTGCCGGCGCCCTCCCGGTCAGGAGGCCGCCCCGCCCGTGCGCACCGGCACGCGGGCCGGGCACCGCCTGTCCGTTCGGCCGCCGCACCGGTCCAGGGACGGATCCCGCCGACGCACCCACGCTGGACGGAACCCGAGGCGGAGCAAGATGACGCGATACCTGTCCCGGAGCAGCATCGACGAAAGTGCGAGCGCGGACGTACGGCTGTTCTGCTTCCCGTACGCGGGCGGCGGCGCATCCGCGTACGGCCGCTGGCAGCGCACCCTGGACGCGCACGGCGCCGGGGTGCGGGTGCTGCCCATCCAGCTGCCCGGCCGCGAAGGGCGCATCGACGAGCCGCGGTTCACGGATCTGCGGGCCCTGATCGACGACCTGGACGCCGAGCTCGACGACGAGCTGGAGCGGCCGCACATCTTCTACGGGCACAGCATGGGCGCCCTGATCGCCTACTCGCTGGCCTGCCGGCGGCAGCAGCGCGGGGCACCGCTCCCGGAGGCCGTCGTGCTCAGCGCGTACCGTGCGCCGCACCTGCCCGCGCCGCAGATCGCCCGGCCGGAGGCCAGTGACGAGGAGTTGATCGACTCGCTCGCCGCGCTCGGCGGCATCCCCCAAGTCCTGCTGAACCACCCGGACTTCCTGTCCGCGCTACTCCCCGTCGCGCGCGACGACCTGCTGCTGTGCACGGGCGAGGCCGCGTCGATGGCGTCCGAGCCGCTGCGGGTGCCGCTGCACCTGTTCGCGGGGCGGCGCGACCGGCTGGTGTCGGTGCCGGAGGTGGTGTCGTGGCGGCGGCACGCGGGGCGCGGCTGCGAGGTCCGCACGATGCCGGGCGGGCACTTCTTCGTCCGGGCCCACGAGGAGGCGTTCCTGCGCGAACTGGCCACCCTGGCACGGCGGTACGCGCGGGTGCCCGTCGCCGCGTGAGCTCCGGCCCGCTTCCCGGTCCACGGCGGCCGGGTCATGACCTGGTCATGGCCCGGCCGCCCGCATGTTCACCCCCGGCGGGTGCGCCGGTCCCTGTCCCGGCGTCCGGCGCCGGTGCCACGCTCGGTGCGGCCCCGCCCGCTCAGGAGGTACGAGTTGACGCCCACATCACCGTCGCGCGGCTGGCCGCGACCGCACGACGTACGCGTCCTGGAACCACGGCGCCTCGACCCGCTCGCCGGCCGGCTGCGGGCGGCGCTGGCCGCGCGGCCGGGCGGGACGGCCGGGGCGGCGGCGGTGCCCGCGCTCGCGCTGTGCCGGGTCTTCCGGCCCGGGCACGATCTGTTCGTCGAGGACGGCGGTGAGCTCTCGGCGGCGTGGGAACTGCTCGCCGGGGACCGGGATCCGGCCGGAGCCGCACGTCGCCCGCACGCCCTGCTGGGGGTGCGGGCGCTGTCGTACGCGGCCGGGCTCGCCCGCGCGTGCCATCTCGCCGGCGACACCGACCGGCGGGTCGTCGCCGTGGTGCGGGCCGGGGTGCTGCGGTCCGACGCGGGCCGGGCGGCGCTGGCCGAACTGGAGCACGCGCCCGGGCCCGGCGTGGTCGTGCTCGCGCTGTCGCCCGGGCCGGTGGCGCCCGGCGGCCTGTTCGACCTGGGGCACGACGGTGCGGGGCGAACCGGCTCCGGGGGGTTCGGTTCCGCGCTGTTCGGGATGGTGCGGGAGGCGCGGGGGCTGCTCGGGTTCGCCGGGGAGCCGACCGCGGTGCCGGGCGTGGTCGTGGACGGGCGGCGGGTGCGGGAGGTCGAGGCGGCGCTGCGGCGGGCCCGGGACGCCGGGCGCACCGTCGTCGTGCGGTGCCCGGTGGAGGCGGGCGGACGCGGTGTGCCGGGGGCGCTCGCGCTGCCGGTGCCCTCGCCCGCGCCTTCGACGGCCGGGGCGTCCTGGGCTGCCGTGTTCGACGCGGAGCTGGCGGCTGTGGGGGCGGAGCGGCCGGAGCTGATCGCGGTGTGCTCCGGCGACGAACGGGCGCCTGGCATCGGCCTGTTCAGCCGTACGTTCCCCGAGCGGACGGTGACGCTCAGCGGGTCCGAGTCTCATGTGGCGGGCTGTGCGGCCGGGCTGGCGGGTGGGCAGTTGCATCCGGTGGTGCCGGTCGGGGACGGGTTCGTGGACCGGGTGGCGGCGCCGCCCGGGGTGACCTTCGTGGTCGGCGGGGATGCCGAGGTCGTACCGGGGGTGCGGTGGGCCGAGCCGCGGGACGCCGCGCGGCTGCGGGAGCTGCTCGGGGAGGCGGCCGGGGTGGGGGACGCGGTGACGGTCGTACGGGTGCCGGACGGGGGCGTGCCGGATGAGGTGGCGGCGGTCGCCCGGGAGGGCGGGGTCGATGTGCTCTGCGCCGGGACCGGGCGGGACGTGCTGATCGTGGCGGTGGGGGCGGGTGCGGGGTGGGGGCTCGGGGTGGCGGCGGCCGGGCGGGAGCTCGGGCTCTCGGTGACCGTGGTGGACCCGCGCTGGGTGTCCCCCGTGCCGGAGTCGCTGGTCGGGCTGGCCGGCCGGCACGGGGTGGTCGTGGTGGTGGGGGGCGGGGACGCGTTGAGGGCTGCGCTGGCGGGGGGTGGCCTTGGCGGTGGGCCTGTGCCGGCGGTTTCGGAGGGGGATGTGGCGGGCGGGGCCCGGGCGTTCGCCCTGCGGTTGGCCGGGCGGGTGGCTTCGTTGTCGGGCGGCCTCAGAGCGTAGGCCCTCCGGGGGGCGGGCGGGTTTGAGCGGGGGCCTCGCCTGGCCGTCCGCCGAGTGGGGTGCGCGCGCCCTCGCGGGGCACTCTCCACTCGGCCGGCCTGGCGCCGGGCCTGCCCGGTGCCTCGCCGCCGTGGCCGTTCGCGCCCACGCGGCGCAGCCGCACATCGGTACAGCCTCGCGCCCCTGAAGGCGCGCACCCGGCGCCAGGCCGACACCCCCGGCCGGCCTGGCCCCGGCCCTGCTCCCACCCTCCCGCCCCCTCCGGGGGCGTCGGCCCGGCACCCGGCCCTCGGGCAGACCCTTGGGACAGCACTCCAGCTCCAGCCTGGGGCCATACGTCGCCCAGGGCTCGGCCATTGCGCGATGACGACGAGTCTGCGCTGGAGCGCCGCCGCCGTAGGGGCTGACAAGCATCGCCGAATGCCCCACCGCCATGACTGATCGCGCCCACGCGGCGCAGCCGCACATCGGTACAGCCTCGCGCCCCTGAAGGGGCGCGCCCCGGGCCCCCGGCGGGGAGCACCCGGCGCCGGGCCGACGCCCCCGGAGGGGGCGGGTGGGTGGGAGAGGGGCCGGGCCAAGGAGAGGGCGCAGGTACCGGCCACGCCTCAGCCCCCGGGCACATGACCACCGCCCCGCACCCAGCCAGGGGCCGGCCCAGACGGAAGGGCGCAGGTACCGGCCACGCCTCAGCCCGGGCACATGACCACTGCCCCGCGCCCGGCCAGGGGGGTCGTGGCTCGGTGCTGGGCACGTGGTCGCGGCTCCGGGGGGAGGGCACGGGCGGTGGGCGGTCTCGGCCGCGGGCGTGTGGGGCGGATGCGTGGTGGCGGGCGGGTGGGCAGGCGGGAGGCCCGGTGCCTTGGGGCGCCGGGCCTTCCTTTGGGGTAGGTGGGGGTCAGCCGACTCGTTCGGGGGTCGCGGTCGCGGACGGCGCCGCGGGGGCTTCCGGGGCCGCGGGGGCGTCGGGGGTCGCGGGGGACTCGGTGGACTCGGCGGGTGGGGCGATCACTCCGCGGCGGAAGCCGAAGAGGCCGTTCAGGACGGAGAGGGCCAGGAAGACGAAGAGGACCAGGAACGCGGACTGGAGGCCGTGGACGAGGGCGACGTTGGGGCTCGCGCCTTCCGCCGCCTGGGAGGCGACCCGGTTGTTGAGCACGGTGACGGCGATCGCGATGCCGAACGCGGCACCGATCTGCGTGGAGGCGTTGAGGAGGGCGGACGTGGTGCCCGCGTCCTCGTCGGTGGCCTCGGACGTCCCGACGACCGGCGTCGGGATGAGGCAGCAGACGAGTCCGACGCCGAACAGCGCGGTGACCGGCAGCAGGAAGCTCCAGTAGCCGCTGTGCACGGGCATGCGGGTCAGCATGAAGACACAGCCGGCGAGCGCCACCGTGCCGAGCAGGTACATGGAGCGCGGTCCGGTCTTGCCGATCATCTGGGAGGCGACCGGCGCGAGGGTCATGAGGGCGATGCTGACGGGCAGGTAGGCGAGGCCGGTCTGCAGCGGGCTGTAGTCGAGGACGCCCTGCATCCACAGCGGCAGCAGGAAGAAGATCGGCATCATCATGGCGGCGGTGAGGAACTCGCCGAGGCTGCCCGCCACCACGGACCGCGAGCGGAACAGCCGGAGCGGCACGAGCGGCGCCGCGCTGCGCTGCTCGACGAGCACGAAGGCGACGAGCAGGGCGACGGCGACGACGAGGGACCCGTAGGTGCGCCAGTCTCCCCAGCCGTGGTCGCTGCTGGTCACGATGCCGTAGACGAGGAGCAGAAGGCCGCCGGTCGCGGTGACGGCGCCGGCCAGGTCCTTGGGCGGGCGGTTGCCGCCGGGGCGGGGCAGCTTGATGAGGGCGAGCGCGCCGGCGCCGATGAGCAGGCCGACGGGCACGTTGATCCAGAACGCCCACCGCCAGTCGGCGTTGACGATCGCGCCGCCGAGGATCGTGCCGATGCTCGCGCCGATGCCGATGACCGCGCCCCACACACCGAACGCCTTGGCGCGTTCCTTCGGGTCGGGGAAGACCGTCACGAGGATCGACAGGGAGGCGGGCGAGAGGGCGGCGGCGCCGATGCCCTGGAGGGCGCGGGCGGTGAGCAGCGCGCTCTCGGAGTCGGCGAGGCCCGCGCCGAGCGAGGCCAGCGTGAAGAGGGTCAGGCCGGCCATGAAGACGACGCGGCGTCCGACGACGTCGGCCAGGCGTCCGCCGAGCAGCAGCAGTCCGCCGAAGAGGAGGACGTAGATGTTCATGACCCACTGCAGCCCGGTCGTGGACAGGCCGATGGCTTCCTTGAGCCGCGGGCCCATCACGTTGACCACGGACGAGTCGATGGCGATGACGAACTGGGCAAGTGAGATGACTCCGAGCACCCACCAGCGCCGGGGGTCCGGCGGAGCGGTTGCGGCCGAGTCGGTGTTCATGGGGTCTCCTCGCAGGCCGGGCCGGAGAGCCGGCGGCGACTGTGGGTACTGGGGATGGGCTGTGTGCCCGTACGTCGCAGCAGGCTGCACCCGACCCCTTGTGCCGCGCTGAAGCCGGGGCTCCGGACGGGGTGCGGGCAGCGGCGCGGGGCGCGGTGCAAGGCGCCCTTTAGGCCGGCCCGCCACGGTGACGCCGTCGGTTCAGCGGAAGGAAGGGGAAGCCATGGCTGCGGGATTGTCCGCGCAGGTGTGCGTCGTCGGGGGCGGTCCGGCCGGTCTGACGCTCGCCCTGGAACTGGCCCGGCGCGGTGTCGAGGTCGTGGTGGTCGAGCAGAGCGCCCACTTCGACCGGTCGTTCCGCGGCGAGTCCATCTCACCCGACTCGGTGTGGCTGCTGAAGCAGCTCGGGGTGCTCGACAAGGTCGAGGACCAGACGCTGGTGACGCGCCGGATGGAGATCACGGACGCGGGGCACACGGTGCTGTCCGCGGACTTCTCGGTGTTCGACCAGCCGTGCCCGTACCCGATGGAGCTGCCGCAGCCGCCGCTGCTCGACGCGCTCGCCGAGGCCGGCTCCGCGCTGCCCTCGTTCCGGATGCTGCGCCGCACGAAGGCCGCCCGGCTGCTGACCGAGGGCAACCGGGTGACCGGTGTGGTGGCCCAACTGCCGGACGGGCCGGTCGAGATCAGGGCCTCCCTGACGGTGGCGGCCGACGGCCGGTTCAGCAAGATCCGGGAGATGGCCGGGATCAACTACACGAAGATCCCGCTGGAGCGGGACTTCGTCTGGTTCAAGGCGCCGATGCCGAAGGAGTGGGATCTGCACACCTACCGGGTGCGGATCCTCGGCGACCGGCACGGCCTGTTCATCCCGACGGTGCCGGACCTGGTGCGCATCGGGTTCAACATTCCCAAGGGCGGTCTGCGCGAGCTGCGCGCCCAGGGCATCGGGGCGCTGCACGCGCGGATCGACGAGCTGGCGCCGCAGGCGGGTCCGGGCGTGCGCGAGCACGTCACCAGCTGGTCGGACACGTCGATGCTGGACATCTTCACGACGGTCGTCCCGCAGTGGTGGCGGCCGGGCGTCGCCCTGATCGGGGACGCCGCGCACACCCTGACGCCGGTCCTCGGCCAGGGCGTCAACCACGCGATCATCGACGCGGTGACGCTGGCGCCGCTGGTGACCCGGGCGCTCGCCGCGGGCGGTCCGACGGACACCCGGCTCGACCGGGCGTGCGCCGCGTTCCAGAGCGCCCGCGAGGAGTCCGTCGCCACGGCGCGCGGGCTGCAGCTGCGCCAGGAGAAGGCGTTCGCGCTGTCCTCGCCGGTCGCCGCCGCGCTGCGCCGCACCGCCTACCGGGCGGTGTCCTCCAGCGATCTCCTCAAGCGCCGCATCCTGTCCGGCGTCTACTACCAGCTCCAGCAGGCGGTGCGCGACGGCCGCACCCGGCTCGAGCTCGCCGACCGCACCGTCTCCCCGTCTCCCGCAGGCACCCCCACTGGAGGGCAGCACCGATGACCGAGCAGCTCGAGAAGCCGGCGCAGGCCGAGTCCGGGGAGGTGCTCGGCTATCCGTTCGCGCGGGCCTCCGCGCTGGAGCCCTGCCCGCACTACGCCCGGCTGCGCGCCGAGTCCCCCGTGCAGCGGGTCCGGATGCCGAGCGGCGATCCGGCGTACCTGGTGACGACGTACGAGGACGTGCGCACGGTCCTGTCGGACGCCCGTTTCAGCCGGGCCGCGACCACGAACCCGGACGCGCCGCGCATGGGCAAGGCGACGCAGAACTTCCGCAGCCTGCTGAACATGGACGCGCCGGAGCACACCCGGGTCCGCAAGCTGGTGTCGCGGGAGTTCACGGTGCGCCGGGTCAACGATCTGCGGCCGCGCATCCAGGCGCACACCGACGCGTTCCTGGACGCGATGGAGGCGTCCGGTTCGCCCGCGGACCTGATCCCGGCGCTGGCGTTCCCGCTGCCGGTGACCATGATCTGTGAGCTGCTCGGGGTGCCGTTCGAGGACCGGGAGAAGTTCGGTGCCTGGTCGGCGGCGTTCCTCGCGACGGCGTCGCTGCCCGCCGAGGAGGTGCTCGCCGCGCAGGTGGCGCTGCGCGACTACCTGGCCGAGCAGGTGGCCCGCAAGCGGGCGCACCCGGGCACCGACCTGTTGTCGGCGCTGGTGTCGATCCATGACACGGACGAGGGGCGCCTGGACGAACAGGAGTTGATCTTCCTGGGGATCTCGCTGCTCGTCGCCGGGCACGAGACGACCGTCAACCAGATCGGCAACAGTGTTCTCGCGCTGCTCACGCACCCCGAGGAGCTCGCCGCCGTGCGCGAGGACCCGGAGCGGATCGGGCGGGCCACGGAGGAGCTGCTGCGGATGTACCCGCCGGGCGACGAGGCGCTGCTGCGGATCGCCCTGGAGGACGTGGAGCTGAGCGGCACGGTGGTGCCGGCGGGCAGCGCGGTGCTGCCCTCGCTCGGCTCCGCGAACAGGGACGCCTGCCAGTTCGCGGGCGCCGACACGCTGGACATCGGCCGTGAGGTCAACCCCCATCTGACCTTCGGCCAGGGCACCCACTACTGCCTGGGTTCGGGCCTGGCCCGCGCCGAGCTGCAGATCGCGGTCGGCACGCTGCTGCGCCGCTTCCCGACGCTGCGCCTGGCGGTGGACGTGAGTGAACTGCCGCGTCCGGAGGGAAGGTTGGTGCACGGGGTGTCCAGTCTTCCGGTCGCCTGGTGAGCGGCACCGCCGTCACCCCCCACATGTGCGTCTGACGGCGCACCCACAAGAGAGAGCAGGATGCGGATGACCACGGGACTCGGCTACCACCCGGCCATGCTCGGACTCAGGTTCGTGCTGGAGGTGACGGCACTGGTCTGCTTCGGGTACTGGGCCTGGAAGGTCAGCCCGGGCGCGCTGCGGTACGTCGCGGTGGTCGCGGTGCCGCTCCTGGTGGCCGTCGCCTGGGGCGTGTTCGCGACCCCGGGCGACGAGTCGCGCAGCGGCGACGCGGTCGTCGCGACGGCGGGAGGACTGCGGCTCCTCCTCGAACTCGCCGTGTTCTTCGGGGGCGCGGCCGCGCTGTACGCGGCCGGCGCCACCGTCCCCGCCGTGGTCCTCACCGCGGTCCTGATCGCCTACCACGCCGCGTCCTTCGACCGGATCGCCTGGCTGCTGCGTCACTGAGTGACGCGGCGGCACGGGGCGGCGCCGGTCCGCGCTGACAGGAGAAGACAGACGTGACCCAAGCAGTGACGACCGACGAGGTGACCCGCCT
The DNA here is from genome assembly GCF_014621695.1 of Streptomyces xanthii. GTDB lineage: Bacteria > Actinomycetota > Actinomycetes > Streptomycetales > Streptomycetaceae > Streptomyces > Streptomyces xanthii. The sequence continues at coordinate 4,943,354 of NZ_CP061281.1, read as the reverse complement.
CGGGCCGCTGGAGCGACTGCGGGCGCTGCACCAGGAGGGCCGGATCGCCGAGCGGTATCCGGCGGTCGGCCCGCTCCTGGCGGAACTGGCCGTCCCGGACCCGGACTTCGCGGCGCTGGCGCGCGCCGGGCGGCTCCTCGCCCGCGTCTCCCCCGAGGAGATCGCCGAGCACCACCCGCAGGCCGCCCCGATCCGGGTCGCGGTGACCGGGCACGGCATGCTCGACGCGCTGACCCCGGCGCTGACCGCCCAGTTCGCCCGGCACGGGATCCCGCTGCGGATCAACGAGCCGGAGTACGACGCCTGGCTGCGCGACCTCCAGGACCCGTCGAGCGAGCTGTACGCGCCGGGCACCGATCTCGCGCTGTGCGTCCTGGACGCCCAGATCGTCTTCGACGAGCTGCCGGTGCCGTGGTCGGCGGCGGACGCGGCGGCGGCCCTCGACGCCAAGCTGGAGCAGCTGTCGGCGCTGGTCGCCCGCTATAGCGAGCACGGTCCGGGCACGCTGGTGCTCAACACGCTGCCGCTGCTCGCCGCGCACACCCGGCAGCTGGTGGACCACGCGAGCAGGGCCGAACTTTCGGCGCGCTGGCGGGAGTTCAACGCGGCCCTGCTGCGGCTGACCGCCGGCCACCCGCGCCTGCACGTGGTGGACCTGGACGTACTGGTCGCCGATTCGGGGCCGGTGCGCGACACCCGGCTCGCCACGTACGCGAAGGTGCACCTGGGCGAGGACCTCCTCGGCCGGTACGCCCGCGAGGTCGGTCATCTGGGCCGCACGCTGCGCGGGCGCGCCAAGAAGGTGCTCGTGGTGGACCTCGACAACACCCTGTGGGACGGCATCCTCGGTGACGACGGCCCCGACGGGATCGCGGCGGCCACGACCTACCGGGGCGAGGCGTTCGGCAAGTTCCAGAAGACCGTCAAGCAGATCGGCGCGCAGGGCGTACTGCTCGCGGTGAGCAGCAAGAACGACCAGGAGCCGGTGCTGTCCGTGCTGCGCGACCACCCCGACATGGTGCTGCGCGAGGGCGACTTCACCCGGGTGAACGCGAACTGGGACCCCAAGGACGGCAATCTGCGGGACATCGCGGCCCGGCTCAATCTGGGCGTGGACAGCTTCGTGTTCGCCGACGACTCGCCGTTCGAGTGCGGTCTGGTGGCGTCCTCGCTTCCGGAGGTCGCCGTGGTGCGGCTCGACGAGGAGCCGGCGCTGCACGTGGACCGGCTCCTCGCGGACGGCTGGTTCGACGTGCGGGCGCTGACCGCGGAGGACCGGCGGCGGGCCGAGCAGTACCGCTCGGAGGCGGACCGGCAGGACCTGCAGGAGTCGTCCGGGTCGATGGAGGAGTATCTGCGGGCGCTGGACATCCGGCTCGAGATCTCCCGGGTGCGGGACCACGAGGTGGCCCGGGTCGCGCAGATCACCCAGCGCACCAACCAGTTCAACCTGACGACGCTGCGGCTCCAGCAGGCCGAGGTGCAGGGCCGCCGCGAGGACCCCGGACATCTGGTGCTCTCGGTGCGCTCGCGCGACCGGTTCGGGGACAACGGCGTGGTAGGGGCGGTCTTCGCACACCGCGAGGGCACGGTGCTGCACCTGGACAACCTGCTGCTCAGCTGCCGGGTCTTCGCCCGCGGCATCGAGCAGGCCACCGTGTCGACGCTGCTCGCGCACGCCCGGGACACCGGGGCGAGTGCCGTACACGCCCGCTACCGGCCGACCGCGAAGAACCACCGGGTGCGCGACTTCTACCCCTCGCTCGGTTTCGCGACGACCGCCGAATCGGCGGACGGGGAACGGGAGTTCGCGCACGACCTGACCGGGATCGAACCGATACCCGGGCATCTGGCACTGGACGTCGAGCTCGGCGCCGAGCTCGCTGAGGGGCAGCCGTCATGACTTCTCTGTTCGACAGCACCACCATGGCAGGACTGTCGCTGCCCAACCGTCTCGCGATGGCGCCGATGAACCGGGGCCGGGTCGACGACGAGGGCGTGCCGAGCCCGCTGATGGCCACGTACTACGCGCAGCGCGCCTCGGCGGGGCTGCTGATCTCCGACTCCTCGTACCCGGCCCCGCTGGGGCGCGGCTACCGGATGCCCGGCATGTGCACCCCCGACCACGTCGAGGGCTGGCGGCGGGTGACCCGGGCGGTGCACCTGGGCGGCGGGCGGATCTTCGTGCAGTTGCAGCACGCGGGCCGGATCAGTCATCCCGATCTGCTGGACGGGGAGCTGCCGATCGCCCCGTCGGCGGTGCGGCCGCCGGACGCCGTCCTGGAGTACGAGGGGCGCAAGCCGTTCGAGGTGCCGCGGGCGCTGACCACCGCGGGCGTCGAGGAGGTGGTGCGCGAGTTCGCGGAGGCGGCCCGCCGGGCGGTGCTGGCCGGCGCCGACGGCGTCGAACTCCAGGGTGCCAACGGCTACTTGCTGCACCAGTTCATGGGCGTCAACACCAATCTGCGCACCGACCGGTACGGCGGCTCGCCGGCCGCGCGGGCCCGGATGGCGATCGAGACGGCGACCGCGTGCGCGCAGGCGGTGGGCGCGCACCGCGTCGGGATCCGCCTCTCCCCCGGCAACATCTTCAACGACATGGACGAGGGCGACACCCCGGCCCTGTACGAGGCGCTGCTGCCGGCGCTGGCCCGGCTCGGGCTCGCGTACGTGCACGTCGTGGAGAACGGGGACCGCGAGTACACGCGGCTGCTGCGCAAGCTGTGGCCGTACACGATGATCGTCAGCCCGCGGCACGGGCCGATGGTGCATCCGACGACGGGCCGGTTCGCCGAGCCCGTGGGGCTCGCGGCGGCCCGTGAGGTGCTCGACGAGCAGCTCGCGGACCTGGTCTCGTTCGGCCGGCACTTCATCGCCAACCCGGACCTGCCGCGCCGCCTGGCGGAGGGTGCCCCGCTCAACGAGGTGGACCCGGCGACCCTGTACCCCGGCCACGCGGCCGGCTACACGGACTACCCCGCCCTCCCCTGACCCCGCGCACCCGCCGCACACTCCTGGCGCCCGCCCTTCCCCCGGGGCGGGCGCCAGGTCGCTTTCGCGGCGCCTACGCGGTCTTCCCGGCCCCCGATTCGACGCGGGTGCGCAGGGCCTCGTTCAGGTCGATGAAGCGGCCCACGGTCTCCCGTACGACCTTCTGTGTGAACGGGACGAGGAGGCCGGCGAAGGTCTCGGACTGGACGAGGAGCGTGCCGCCCTCGGGGCGCTCGGACAGCTCGAAGATGTGCTCGCCGTCGAAGATGCCGGGCAGCCACAGGCGGCCGCGCCAGCGCAACACCCGGCCGGGCTCGGCCGCCACCACGGTGGGCTTTATGCCCATGTGCCGCCCGCTCGCCTGCCGGAAGGTGAGGTCGAGCTGCTCGCCGACGGCGACCCGGCCGGCCGCCTTCACGATGAAGGGGTTCCACTCGGGGAAGCGCTCGAAGTCGGTGAGTACGGACCAGACGTCGCCGGGCGACGCGTCGATCACGACCTCGGTAGAGATACGGCGCACCAGCTGATCTCCTTCCGCGGCCCCGCCACGGGCCGCTGCAGATACGGGCGTTGCCCACGCTATCCGCTTCGCGGCGTGCGCCCCAGGACGTCCCGCGATCGCACAAGCGTCGCCTTAGGGGCCCGGCGCAGCATCGCCGTTGTCCAAGCAGCCTCGCCGGCGCAACGCCAGCGGATCCTGGAGAGGTCAGGGAACGACGTTGACAGCCTTCCCCACATTCACGGAACTGGTACTGGCGCGCACCGACGCGCTCGGCTCCAAGGACGCCTTCATCTTCCTGCCCGACGACGCCAAGGGGTCGGGCCCGCAGCATCTGACGTACAGCGCGCTGGACCAGGAGGCCCGCCGGATCGGGTCCTGGCTGCAGGCCAACGGCGCTTCCGGGCGCCAGGTGCTGCTCCTGTACCCGTCGGGCCTGGAGTTCATCAAGGCGTTCGTGGGCTGCCTGTACGCGGGCGCCGTCGCGGTGCCCGCGCCGCTGCCCACCGAGCAGGGCAACCACTTCACCCGCGTCTCCGGCATCCTGCGCGACGCGCAGGCCCGCGCCGTGCTCACCGACTCCACGAACGCACCGGAGATATCCGAGTGGCTGCGCACGGAGCAGATGAACGACGTGCTGTGCCTGGCCACCGACACGGACGGCTACGGCGACGCCGGCGCCTGGACGGCGCCCTCGCTGACCGGTGACGACCTGGCGTTCCTGCAGTACACCTCGGGCTCCACGAGCGACCCCAAGGGCGTGATGGTCAGCCACGCCAACCTGCTCGCCAACGAGCAGGCGATCAAGAACTCGGTGGGCTCCAACTCGGACACCCGCTACGGCGGTTGGCTGCCCTTCTACCACGACATGGGCCTGATCGGGCACATCCTGCAGCCGCTGTTCCTGGGCGGCAGCGCGGCCCTGATGTCGCCGGTGTCCTTCCTGAAGCGGCCGCACCGCTGGCTGCAGATGATCGGCGACTACAAGGTCACCATCGGCGGCGGCCCCAACTTCGCGTACGACCTGTGCCTGCGCCGGGTCACCGACGAGCAGCTGGCGACGCTCGACCTGTCGAGCTGGCAGGCTGCCTGCAACGGCGCGGAGCCGATCCGCGTCGAGACGATCCGCGCGTTCACCGAGCGGTTCGCCCCGGCCGGGTTCCGGCCCGAGACCTTCTTCCCCTGCTACGGCATGGCCGAGACGACCCTGCTGGTGTCGGGCACCCCGAGCGAGACCCGGCCCGTGGTGCTGTCCGTCGACTCCGAGGCGCTGGAGTCGGGCCGGCTGGCCGATCCGCGCGAGGAGGCGCCCACCCGCACCCTGGTCAGCAGCGGTGTCGTGAAGGCGGAGGACTTCGACGTCCGGATCGTCGACGCGCAGACCTTCGAGGAGCAGCCCGAGGGTTCGGTCGGCGAGATCTGGGTCAAGGGCCCGTCCGTGGCGTCCGGCTACTGGCAGCGGCCGCTGACCAACAAGGAGATCTTCGACGCGGCCATCGCCGACGGCAAGGGCGGCCAGGACGGGGGCGGCTGGCTGCGCACCGGCGACCTCGGCGTGTGGGAGGACGGCCAGCTGTACGTCACCGGCCGCCTCAAGGAGCTGATCATCTTCGCGGGGCGCAACCTGTACCCGCAGGACATCGAGCGGGCCGTGCAGGGCACCGACAAGTCGCTCGGCATCGGCGCGGGCTCGGTGTTCGCGGTGGAGACCGCGGACCGCGAGCACCTGGTCGTCGTGCAGGAGGTGCGCGCCAGCTCGGTCGCCACCGACCTGCGCACCCTCGCCACCGGAGTCCAGGCCTTCATCGGCCGGGAGTTCAACATCCCGGCGGGCAACGTGCTCCTGGTCCGTCCCGGCACCATCCGCAAGACGACCAGCGGCAAGATCCAGCGCACGCTGATGAAGCAGCTGTTCCTCAAGGGCCAGATCACCCCGCTGTACGAGGTCCTGGAGCCGGCCGTGCGGGAACTGGTCGCCGACGCCATCGAGCGCCCGCTGGACACGGTGGCCTGACATGGAGCATCCGCCGTACCGACTGGCCGGGGAACTCGACCGCTTCCTCGGCGATCCCGACGACCCGCAGGTGACGTTCTCGTACGCGCGCACGGTCGCGCTGGACGACGCGGAGGAGTTCCCCGCGGACATCTGCCGACGCCTTCAGGAGTGGGGCCTCTCCGACTACTACGTGCCGGTCGAGCACGGCGGAGCGCTCACGGACTACGAGCAGTTGCTGCAGCTGATCCGCGTCGTGGCCCGGCGCGATCTGACGACGGCGATCGGGCACGGCAAGACGTACCTGGGCGGCGTGTGCGTCTGGGTGGCCGGTGACGGCGAGCAGGCGCAGCGGCTCGGCGCGGACATCCGCGCCGGGGTCCCGGTCTCGCTCGGTCTGACCGAGCGGGCGCACGGCAGCGACCTGCTGGCCGGCGAGGTCAGGGGCGAGGTGAGCGAGCAGCTGCCGGACGGCGGCTGGCTGGTGAGCGGCGAGAAGTGGCTCATCAACAACGCGACCCGCGGTTCGCTGCTGTCCCTGCTCACCCGCACCGACCCGGCGGGCGGCCCGCGCGGCTTCAGCGTGCTGCTCGTCGACAAGCGGGAACTGGACGAAGGAACGTACCGGCACCTGCCGAAGGTGCACACGCACGGCATCCGGGGCGCCGACATCTCCGGCATCGCCTTCGACGGCGCGAAGGTGCCGGCGGGCGCGCTGGTCGGCGCCGAGGGCGGCGGCGTGGAGACCGTCATCAAGGCGCTCCAGCTGACCCGCACGATGTGCGCGGCGCTGTCGCTGGGCGCCGGGGACCACGGGCTGCGCATCGCCCTGGACTTCGCCGAGCGGCGGGAGCTGTACGGGCGGAAGCTGATCGACCTGCCCAAGGCGCGCCGCACGCTGGGCGAGGCCGCCGCCGACGTGCTGCTGCACGAGGCGCTGGCCCTGTTCGCCTCGCGGGCGGTGCACACACAGACCGCCGAGATGAGCCTGACGGCGGCGGTCACCAAGTACCTGCTGCCCACGGGCACCGAGGAGGTGCTGACCGAACTGACCCGGCTGCTGGGCGCCCGCGCCTTCCTCAAGGAGGTGCACGCGCAGGGCCGGTTCCAGAAGCTCGAGCGGGACCACCGGATCGTGGGCCTGTTCGACGGCAACACGCTGGTGAACCTGAACTCCCTGGTGAACCAGTTCCGTTCGCTGGCGCGCGGCTACCGGCGCGCGACCGGCGACACGGCCGGCGCGGCCGCCGCCTGCGACCTGGGCCTGCCGCTGCCGCCGCTCGACCCGGCGAACCTGTCGGTGATCGCCCGCCGGGGCAGCGGTGTCACGCTCGGCCTCGGCGGCGCGGTCGCCGACCTGGAGCAGCGGGCGGCGGAGAACCCGGCGCTCGCCCCGGCCCTGGACGCGGCCCGCCGGCTGCTCGCCGCGACGGACGCGGTGCACGAGGAGATGGCCGCGCACCAGGACGTGCTGACCGATGTGCCGCCCGCCGCCTTCGAGACGGCCCGCCGCTACGCCCTGTGCTACGCGGGCGCCGCCTGTGTCGGCCTGTGGACGGGCAGCGCGGACCGGCTCGCGGACGATCCGGCGGTCGGCGCGCTGTGGCGGGACGGGCTGTGGCTGCGCGGCGCCCTGGAGCGCCTCCTGGCCCGGCTCGACCCGCGCGCTCCGCAGGGCGCGGCGCACCACACGTACGAGGAGCTGCTCGCCCAGGTGCGGGCGGCCCGGGCCGAGGGACGGCTGTACGCGCTGCTCGACCAGCGCGTCCCGGCCGCGCCCGCCCCCGAGAAGGCCGCCGCGGCGGCCGGTGAGAACGAGAGGACGTCATGCTGACCGGTTCCCCGCCCCAGGCGCCCCGTGCGCCCTTCACCGACCAGGAGGCCGAGGTCGCCGCGCGGGTGGCCGAGCTGGAGAGCCGCCTGGGCGATCCGAACGACGCCGCGAACGAGGTGTCGTACGCGGCGCTCCTGGCGGCCGACGAGGCCGGCGAGATGCCCGCGGCCGGTGAGCGGATCCTCGACGAGGCCGTTCTGAACGCCGAGTTCGTGCCGCGCGAGCACGGTGGCCGGCTCGACCGGATCGACTCGCTGGTGCGCGTCATGCGCCAGGTGTTCCGCCGGGACGTGGCGCTCGGCCTCGGCTACGGCGTCACCTCGTTCATGGCGGGCGTCAACGTGTGGACGTCGGGCTCCGCCGAGCAGCGCGAGCGGCTCGCCCGGATCCTGCTGGACGGCGGCAAGGTGTCCGTCGCGTACCACGAGCTGGCGCACGGCAACGACTTCGTGCGCAACGAGTTCGAGGCGCGGCCCGCGCCGGACGGCGGCTTCCTGCTGGCCGGCGAGAAGCAGGTCATCAACAACGCGGACCGGGCCGCCGCCTGGGTCCTGTTCAGCCGTACGAGCCCCGCGCCGGGCAGCCGCAGCCACTCGGTGGTGCTGGCCGAGCGGGCCGGCCTCGACGCGGACACCTTCCGGGTGCTGCCCCGCTACAGCGCGACCGGTGTGCGCGGCTGCCATCTGTCGGGCCTGCACTTCGAGGACACCCCGCTGGGCGGCGAGGCTCTGGTCGGCGAGGTCGGCCAGGGCGTCGAACTGGCCCTGCGCGCCTTCCAGATCACCCGCAGCGCGGTGCCCGGGATGGCGCTCGGCGCGGCCGACACGGCGCTGCGCACGGTGGTGCGGTTCGCGCGCGGCCGGGAGCTGTACCGCAAGTCCGTGATGGACATCCCGCACGCCCGGGCGACCCTGTCCGGTGCCTTCCTCGACCTGCTGATCTGCGACAGCCTGTCGCTGGCGGCGACGCGGGCGGTGCATCTGCTGCCGGAGGAGACGAGCGTCTACGCGGCCGCCACCAAGTACCTGGTGCCGAAGATGCTCACGGAGACGATGCACGATCTGTCGATCGTGCTCGGCGCCCGGTTCTACGTCCGCGAGGGCGAGTTCGGCATCTTCCAGAAGCACATCAGGGACCTGCCGGTGCTCAGCCTCGGGCACGCCGGCTCCGCGGCCTGCCAGGCGACGATCATCCCGCAGCTGGCCCGGCTCGCCCGGCGCTCCTGGTTCTCCGGGGACCCGGCGCCCGGCGCGCTCTTCCGGCCGCGCGAGGACCTGCCGCCGATCCCGTTCGAGCGGCTCACCCTGGCCAGCGGCCGCGACAGCCTGTCCGCCTCGCTGGTCGCCTCGGTCGACGAGCTGCCCTCCGGCTCCCCCGAGGAGCGGGCGGTGCACGCGATCGCGCTGAAGATGATGGACGAGCTGCGCCAGCTCCAGGAGTCCTCGCTGGCGCTGGCCCCGCAGGACCGCACGGCGCTGGCCTCGCCCGCCACGTTCGCCCTGGCCGACCGGTACGCGGTGCTGCTCGCCGCGGCCTCGGCGATCGGCGTGTGGCAGCAGGCGCGGGGCGGCGACGACGCGTTCCTCGCCGATCCGGCCTGGCTGGCCGCGGTGCTGCACCGGCTCGCCGTGCGGCTCGGGCAGCAGCCGGCGGACCTGCCGCCGGCGGTCGAGGCCCGGATCCACGACGAGGTGACGCGCCGCTTCGAGCAGCGCCGCAGCTTCGACCTGTACGACACCCCGCTGGCCGGCTGACCGCGCCCGCCTCCGCCCGCACCACCGACCTGCCCCGACCCGCCCGACTCGTCTTCAGGAGTGCACCGTGACCGCTACGTCTCCCGCCTCGCCCGCCTCGCTCGCCGGCCACACCCGCGACTCGCTGATCACCTGGCTGTCCGACCGCATCGCCCTGTACCTGAAGCGGCAGCCCGCCGAGATCGACCCGAGCGTGCCGCTGGCCGAGTACGGGCTCGACTCCGTCGCCGCGTTCAGCCTGTGCGGCGACATCGAGGAGGACTTCGACTTCGTCCTCGAGCCGACGGCCGCCTGGGACTACCCGACCGTCCAGGCGCTCGCCGACCACCTGCTGGAGGAGTTCGCCACCGCGCAGGGCGGCGCCCGCTGATGGAACCCATCGCCATCGTCGGCATCGACTGCAGGTTCCCGGGGGCGCCGGACACCCGCGCCTACTGGGATCTCCTGATGCGCTCGGGCGACGGGGTCGGTGAGGTGCCCCGGCTGCGCTGGAACGCCGAGGAGTTCCACTCGGCCTCCGGCGCCCCCGGGCGCACCAACACCACCAAGGGCGGTTTCATCTCCGACCCGGACGCCTTCGACAACGAGTTCTTCACCGTCTCGCCGCGCGAGGCGCAGGCCATGGACCCGCAGCAGCGGCTGCTGCTGCAGAGCTCCTGGCGGGCCGTCGAGGACGCGGGCCTGGCCCCGCAGTCCCTGGCGGGCACCTCCACCGGGGTGTTCGTCGGCATCATGGGCAACGAGTGGGCGCAGCTGCACCTGACGGACTACGACCACGTCACCGCGCAGATCGGCTCCGGCAACGGCTACTGCATGACGGCCAACCGGATCTCGTACCACCTGGACCTGAAGGGTCCCTCGCTCGCCGTCGACACCGCCTGCTCCTCCTCGCTCGTGGCCGTGCACCTGGCGGCGAACGCCCTGCTGTCCGAGGAGTGCGACATCGCGCTCGCGGGGGGCGTGAACGTCGCGATGACCCCGGCCCTGTCGATCTTCTACACGCAGGCCGGTCTGTCCTCGCCGGACGGGCGCTGCAAGCCGTTCAGCTCGCAGGCCGACGGCATCGGCCGCGGCGAGGGCGTCGGTGTGGTGGTGCTGCGCCGGCTGAAGGACGCGCTCGCGGACGGCCAGCGGGTGTACGCGGTGCTGCGCGGCACCGCCGTCAACCAGGACGGGCGCAGCAACGGCATCACCGCGCCCAACCGCTGGGCCCAGCAGGAAGTGCTCGCCGCGGCCTACCGGCGTGCGGGGGTCGAGCCGTCCGACGTCACGTTCGTGGAGGGCCACGGCACCGGCACCGCGCTCGGCGACATGATGGAGGTCAAGGCGCTCGGCCACCACCACGGGTCCCGCACCGGCAAGCCGCTGGCGCTCGGCTCGGTGAAGGGCAACCTCGGGCACACCGAGGGCGCGGCCGGCATCGCGGGGCTCATCAAGGTGGCCCTGTCGCTGCACCACCGGGTCGTTCCGGCGAGCCGGTTCTCGGCGAAGGAGAACCCGTCGCTGAAGCTGCGCGAGCACGGCATCCGGCTCCTGAAGGCTCCGCTGAAGCTGCCCGCGCAGGACGTCGTGGCGGGCCTGAGCAGCTTCGGCATGGGCGGCACGAACGCGCACGCCGTGCTGGCCAGCGCTCCCCCGGCCGCACAGCGTCCGGCGGACGACACGGGCGGCCTCGGCACGGCCGTGTTCACGCTGACGGCACCCGGCGCGGACGCGCTGCGCCGCAACCTGATCGCGCAGGCCGACTCCGTGGAGCGCGGCCGGCTTCCGGTGGGTGCGCTCGCCTGGACCAGCAACCGGGTCAAGTCCGGGCACCGTTACCGGTTCGCGGTCGGCGCCTCGGACACCGCGCAGCTCGCGGAGCGGCTGCGGGAGGCGGCCGCGGACGACGCCGTGCTGACCCGGCTCGCGGGGCAGCCCGCGGCGCGGCCCGAGACCGCGTTCCTGTACACCGGGCAGGGCTCCCAGTACCCGCGGATGACGGCGGGCCTGTACCGGGAGTCGGCCCTGTACCGCGGCTTCCTCGACGAGGCGGACGCGGCGCTCGCCCCGCACACCGGCCGCTCGGTGCGCGATCTGGTCCTGGCGGGCGACGAAGCGGTCCACCGCACACAGTGGACCCAACCCGCTCTGTTCGCCGTGGAGTTCGCGCTCGGCCGGACCCTGGAGGCCCTCGGCGTGCGCCCCTCGGCGCTGCTCGGGCACAGTGTCGGCGAGTACGCGGCGGCGGTCCTCGCGGGCGCGCTGCCGCTCGACGGGGCGGCCCGGCTGATCGCGGCGCGCGGCGCGCTGATGCAGGAACTCCCGGACGGCGGCGGCATGCTGGCCGTGCGGGCGCCGCACGCGGAGGTGGCCGCACGGGTCGCGGACGAGCCGCTGGTCGGCGTCGCCGCGGTCAACGGCCCGCAGGCCACGGTCCTGTCCGGTGATCTCGCCGCCCTGGCGCGCATCGAGGAGGAGCTGACCGGAGAGGGGGTGCGCACCCGCAGGCTCCAGGTGTCGCACGCGTTCCACTCGCCATTGATGGAGCCGATGCTGGAGCGGTTCGCCGCCGTCGCCGACGAGGTGGGCGGCGACGTGCCGCGGATCCCCGTGTACTCGACGGTGCACGGGCGGCTCCTGGAGGACGAGCCGATGGACGCCACGTACTGGGTGGCGCACATCAGCGCCCCGGTGCTGTTCGCGGACGCGGCCCGGACCCTGCTCGACGAAGGGGTCACGCACGCCGTGGAGATCGGGCCCCGCCCGGTGCTGCTCGGCATGCTGCGCACGCTGGGCGCCGGCCCCGCGCAGGTGGTGCCGGTGCCGGACGAGGACGCGGGCAGCGACCGTCTGGCGGACGCGGTCGCCGAGCTGTACCGCGGCGGCGTGGACCCGGACTGGGACGCGGTGTACGCGCCGCGCGACCGGGTCGGGCAGCCGCTCGCCCCGTACGCGTTCAGCGACCGGCACCGCTACTGGGCGGCCCACACGCCCTCGCGCACCCCGTCGGCCGGTCCCGTGGCCGTGGCCGCGCAGAGCGCCGCGGACACCCGGGTCGCGGACGCGCCGGCGCCGGCTGCCGAGCCGGTGCACCCGGCGGTGGCCGTGCTCGACGTGAGCCGGGGCCGGGCGGACGGTCCCGTGGCCCGCGCCGCCGTGGAGGCGGTCGGACTCGTCGGCGGCTACGGCCCCGACGAGCTCAGCCCCGAACTGCGGCTCTACGAAGACCTCGGCTTCGACTCCGTGATGGTCATGGAGCTGAAGTCCCGCCTCGAGGAACGGCTCACCGGGCTCGGCGAGCTGACCGTCCAGGACCTGCTGCCCCGGCTCTCCACCATCGGTGACCTGGTCAGCTTCCTCCACGAACTCGACGCGGTCGCCCCCGGATCAGAAGAGAGGACGGCATGAGCAACCAACCCACCGCCCACCTCGCCGCCATCGGCACCGCGCTGCCGGGCGACCCGGTGGACAACGCGCAGCTCGCCAAGGTGCTCGGGGTCAACGAGGAGTGGATCGAGGTCTTCATCGGTACGAAGACCCGGCACTTCGCCCGTGATCTGGCCACCGGCGAGGTCCGCTGGTCGCTCGCCGACCTGTGCGCGAGCGCGGCCCGCAAGGCGCTGGACGCCGGTGCGGTGGACGCCGCCGACATCGACTTCATCGTGCTCGGCACAGCCACCCCGGACACGCTGATGCCGGCGACCGTGAACAACGTCGCCGACCAGCTGGGCCTGGACCAGGTGCCGACCTTCCAGCTCCAGTCGGGCTGCGCGGGAGCGGTGCAGGCGCTCAGCGTCGCCCAGACCATGATCGCCTCGGGCCAGTACCGCAACGGCCTGGTGATCGGCGGCGACGTGTGCAGCAAGCACCTGGACGTGCAGCGCGACCTGTCCGGCGCCGCCCCCAGCGATCTGGTGAACTTCGTGCTCTTCGGGGACGGCGCGGGCGCGGCCGTGCTCAGCGCGGACCCGGTCGGCGAACGGGTCGCGGTGCGTCACGTCCTCAACCGGTTCACGGGCCTGGGCCGCAAGCCCGGCCAGGTCATCGAGTGGTTCGGGCTCGCCGACCGCCACGACGACCGGCAGGCGCTCACCGAGGACTACAAGGCCATCGAGGAGGGTGTCCCGGTGATGGCCGTGGAGATCCTCTGGGAGCTGCTCGGCGAGCTCGACTGGGACGCCGAGGACCTCGACTACCTGCTGCCGCCGCAGCTGTCGGGCCGGATGACGAAGAAGATCGCCGAGGAGCTCGGGGTGCCGACGGCCCGCGAGATCTCCTGTGTCGCCGAGACCGGCAACAACGGCAACGCGCTGCCCTTCCTGCAGATCGCCGGGCTCCTCACGGAGATGAAGGCGGGCGAGAAGGCCCTCGCCGTCGCCGTGGAGTCCAGCAAGTGGATCAAGGCCGGTTTCGCCCTGGAGAAGATATGAGCCGCACCGCCAGCACCTTCACCCTCGACGACTTCACCACGCTCGTCCGCGACGAGATCGGCATGCCGCTCGAAGCGGAGCAGGTGGGCGCCGACTTCGACGAACTGCCCGACTGGGACTCCCTGTACCTGCTCAAGCTGGTCACCGCCCTGGAGCTGGCGACCGGCCGGCCCGTGCCGGTCGGCAAGGTCCTGGAGGCCCGCTCCCTCAAGGGCATCTACGAGCTGGCGGTGGGCGGATGAGCCCGGCGCCGGCGCACGGCTCGCACACCGTCATCGAGCGGCGCCGCCGGCACACCCTGTTCTTCCTGGAGTGGGCCGAGTCCCAGCGCCCGGTGCACCTGGACACCGACATCGACATGACGCGGGTCCTGGAGCACCGGGAGCGGGCCCGCGCCGACGGGCTGCGCTACTCGTACGTGACGTACCTGCTGCACGCGACGGGCCGCGCCCTGGCCCGTCACCAGGAGGCCAACGCGGTGATGGCGCCGGGCTGGCCGGGCTTCTGGCGCGCGCCGCGGATCGTCCGGTTCCGCTCGGTGACGGCGAAGCTGGCGCTGGACCGGAAGGTGGACGGGGAGCGGGCGGTGCTGTCCGCGCTCGTGCCCCGGCTGGAGCGGGCGTCGCTGCGCGAGATCCAGGAGCAGGTCGACCGCTACCGGGGCGAACAGGCCGCGGAACTGCCCGAGTTCAAGGGCGTGCGCATGCTGGGCCGGCTGCCGCTGCCGCTGGGCCGGGCCGCGTTCGGCGCCGCTCTGCGCGAGGCCCGCAAACGGCCCGGTGTCTTCGGCACCGTGTCCGTGAGCTCGCTCGGGCACGGCGCCGTGGACGGCTTCCACTCGGCGGGCGGCACCGCCGTGACCCTGTGCGCGGGCCGGATCGCGCAGCGGCCCGTGGTCCGCGCGGACGGCACCCTCGGGGCCGCGCCCGTGATGCGGCTCGGCCTCACCTTCGACCACCGGGTGATCGACGGCGGGGCCGCGGCCGATCTGCTGACCGATCTCCACGACACCATGGAGGCCTTCGATGACGTCGATGACGGCTCCAGGGGGCACGTCCCCGCCGCGCACGCTCGGGGAACCGATCATGATCACGGGACCGGGCGGGAACTGGCAGGAAGTCCGCGCTGACCTCGACCGGCACCGCGCCGCGATCCTCTACGCCCGGCTGGACGACTGGCGTCCGGAGCGGGCCGGAGGGCCGCGGCTGCGGGCGCTGCTCGGCCGGGACTGGGCGCGGTTCCTGGAACTGACCCACCCGGACGTGCGCACCCGGTTCGCCTCGTCGCGCGTGCTCCTGAAGTTCGCGGCCGCGGCGGCGCTCCACGTGCCGCCGCAGGCCGTGGAGCTGGGGTACACGCACACCGGGCGGCCGTTCCTGCGCGGCTACGACGGCGTGCACATCAGCCTGAGCCACACCGACGAACTCCTCCTGGTGGGTCTCGCCACCGGCGGGGTGATCGGGGTGGACGCCGAGCGCGCGGACCGCAGGCTGTACGGGCCCGGACTGGGCCGGCACCTGTGCACCCCGCACGAGGTCACGGAGATCGAGGCGATGCCGGAGGAGGACCGCAATCCGGCCCTGGTCCGGCTGTGGACCCTGAAGGAGGCGTACAGCAAGGCGATCGGGCTCGGCATGCAGTTCCGTTTCACCGACTTCGGTTTCCGTCCCGACGGCACCCCGACGGACGTCCTGCGCCCGGACGGTCAGCCGGGTTCGGACGGCGAGTGGACGTTCCGTACGTACGGGCTCGACGACACGTACGTGGTGAGCGTCGCGGTCGGGGACGCCGGGTTCGGCGCGGGCGCGGACACGGCGGCGGGGACCGCGCTGGACGCCGGCATCGTCGACGCCCTCGCGGAGGTGCTCGGCGAGGACGAGGCGGCCGGCCCGGAGCCGGACGAGTGGTGGTGAGCGCGCCGTGACACGCGAGAGGGGCCGGACCTGGTGTCCGGCCCCTCTCGCGTTCCCGTGCCGGTGTGCGTACAAGCGGGGCGCAAGCCCGCCCGAGAAGACTGGACGCAGTGCAAGCCCCCGCGAAAACCCCCTCGAAAACCCCTGTGAACGCCGCGGTGAAAGCCGCTGCGAAAGTCGCTGTGAGAGGAGACCGCATGGCAGCCGATCTCCGGGTCGCCCGGCCCGTTCCCCGCCCCGCTCCGGTGGACCGGTGGACCTGGCGGCACCCCGAGGGGCGGCTGCTGAGCGCCGCCGTGGGCGCCGCCGCGTTCACCACCGGCCTCGCCCTCGGCGGAGCCGTCAGCCTCCCGTTCTGGGCCGCGCTGATCGCCCCCGACCTGGCGTTCCTGCACCGCGGGAAGACGCCCCCGGCCGGGCCCGGGCATGTCTCCCCGGACACCGTCCGCCTCTACAACACGCTGCACGACCCGCGCCTGGCCGCCGGCACCGTCGCCGCGGGCGCCCTCACCGCGTCCCCCGCCCTGCTGCTCGCCGGGCTCGGCTGGACCACGCACATCGCCGTGGACCGCGCGTTCGGCTTCGGCACCCGGCGCCCCGACGGCGCCATCCACTGACTCGACGGACGGGAAGCCATGGACCACCTCGAAGAGCTGACGGAATTCGCCCGGCTGCACGCCCGCGGCCAGGGCATGAGCCCGGACCGCGCGAGCGCGGTCCTCGACCGGATCGGCAACGACACCTGCGGCGACCCGGCCTCCTGGGCCGCCGTGTGGACCGCGGCCGGCAAGGTCGCCGAGGCCCGCGGCGACCTGCTGGACGCCTGCCGCCACTACGCCCTCGCCCGCTTCCCCTACGCCGCCGACGGCGACCGGGTCCTCGCCCAGCACCTGTGCGTGGAGTCATTCGACCGCTGGCGCCAGGAGCGGCAGGGCATCGAGCGACTCGAGTTCCGCACCCCGGACGGCACGTTCGCCGCGTGGGCGAGCGGCCTGGACGGGCGCCGCCCGCGGCCGCTGCTGATCGTCATGGGCGGCATCGTCAGCGTCAAGGAGCAGTGGGCGCCGCTGCTGCCGCTGCTGCGCAAGCTGGGCTTCGCCGTGGTCGTCACCGAGCTGCCCGGCGTCGGCGAGAACACCCTGCGCTACTCCCCCGACTCCTGGCGCATGCTGACGTACCTGCTCGACAGCCTCGCGCACCGCGCCCGCGTCACCGAGACCTCGCTGCTCGCGCTCAGCTTCAGCGGCCACATGGCGCTGCGGGCGGCCGCCGAGGACCGCAGGATCGGCCGGATCCTCACCGTGGGCGCGCCCGTCACGGACTTCTTCACCGACTCCGACTGGTGGCCGCGCGTCCCCCGGATCACCGTGGACACGCTGCGCCGCCTGACCCGCACCGACGACGAGGCAGAACTGCGCACCGTGCTGGGCGAGTTCGCCCTCACCCCGCAGCAGCTGCGCCGGGTCCGGGTGCCGGTGCGGTACGTGGTCTCCAGCCGCGACGAGATCATCCCGGCCCGCGACCAGGCGCTGCTGCGCCGCGACCTCGCGGACGTCCGCTTCAAGGAGTTCGACGACGTCCACGGCTCCCCCGCCCACCTGGGCGCCATGCGGCGCTGGCTGTTCGGCTCGCTGCTGCGGCTGCGGCTGCGCGGCGCCCCCGCCGAGGAGCTCACCGTTCCCGCCGCCACCCGCACGTCTCCCGCACCGCTCGACGAGAGGCCTCGCCATGACTGACGCCACACCGTCCGCGCGCCGTCCCGCCTCGGTCCGCCCCTGGCAGTCCCTGGCCTCGCTCGGGGTGACCGAGAGCGATCTGACCACCGTCCACCACCGGCCGGTGGTGCCGGCCCGGCTGCCCGGCGAGCGTCCGGGCGAACGGCACCACCGCCGCGGCCCCGAGGGAGCCTGACACCCATGACCTCGCCCACCGGCGGCTCACAGATCCGGATGCGTTTCCGCACCGTGCACGGCTATCGACGCGCCTTCCGGATGGCGGGCAAGGGCCGGGCGATCCTGCTGATCCATGGCATCGGCGACTCCTCCGACACCTGGCGCGACGTCATGCCGGGCCTGGCCCGCAACTACCGCGTCATCGCACCCGACCTGCTCGGCCACGGAGCCTCCGACAAGCCGCGCGCCGACTACTCCCTGGCGGCGTACGCGAACGGCATGCGGGACCTGCTCGGCGTCATCGGCGTCGAGCGGGTCACGCTGGTCGGGCACTCGCTGGGCGGCGCCGTCGCCATGCAGTTCGCGTACCAGTTCCCCGAGCGCTGCGAGCGGCTCGTGCTCGTCGGCACCGGGGGCATCAGCCGCCAGGTCACACCACTGCTGCGGGCGGCGACCCTGCCCGGCGCCGAACTGCTCATGATGGCGCTGCGGATGCCGACCATGCGCACCCAGATCGGGCTCGCCGTCAAGGCGCTGCAGTTCCTCGACACGAACCTGGGGGTCGACGCGCCGGACCTGCTGCGGGTGGTGGACGCGCTGCCGGACGGCACCTCGCGCAACGCGTTCATCCGCACGCTGCGCGCGGTGGTCGACTGGCGCGGCCAGGTCGGCACCATGCTGGACCGCTGCTATCTGGCCCAGGGCATGCCGACGATGCTGGTGTGGGGCGGCCGGGACCAGGTGGTGCCGGCCGCGCACGCGGGGCTCGGCCACGTGGCGATGCCGGGCAGCCGCCTGGAGATCTTCGAGGACGCCGGGCACTTCCCGTTCCGCACCGACCCGCAGCGCTTCGAGACGGTCCTGCGGGACTTCATCGCGACCACCGAGCCGGCCCAGTACAGCGCGGAGCAGTGGCGGCGGATGCTGCGCACCCGCAAGGCGTCCGCCCGCACCACGTCGACCTCGCGCACGGACCCGATCTCCCACTCCGCCTGACCGGCACCCCCGGTCGTCCGTCGCGCACCAGCGCCGAGGCCCTTCCCGATGTCGGGAAGGGCCTCGGCGCGTTCGGGGTGCGGGGGCCGGTCAGTTGGGCTCTTTCACGGGCTCGCCCTGCACGACCGGGTGGTCCTGCGGGAGCGGCCCGGCGGCCGACGCGCCGCCGGAGACTCCGGCCAGGGCGAAGACCTCCGTGTCGGCGCTGCCGTACCCGGCCCACTCGTCCGGCACCGCGTCCTCGTAGAAGATGGCCTCGACCGGGCAGACGGGCTCGCAGGCGCCGCAGTCCACACACTCGTCGGGGTTGATGTACATCTTGCGCGGGCCCTCGTAGATGCAGTCGACGGGGCACTCGTCGACGCAGGCCTTGTCCTTGAGGTCCACGCAGGGCTGGGCGATGACGTAGGTCATGAGGAACGCTCCACGGTCCAGGTGTCGGTGCCGGCGAGAAGGGCGCCGAGTTCGCCCTTGCCGTTCTGGGTGACGGCGTCGTCGAGCTGGTCGGCCATCTGTATGTCGTAGACGGCCCGTTCGACGTCACGGAAGACGCCGATGGACGTGTGGTGCAGGGTGTCGGGGTCGGCGAGCCGGGACAGGGCGAACGCGAAGGTCGGCGAGGCCGTGTGGGCGTCGTGGACGAGGACCTCGGACCGGTTGGCTTCGGAGACGTCGACGACCTTCAGGTCGCCGGTGGCCTGGTCGCGCACGACGCCCTTGGCCCCGTCGGCCCCGAAGGTGATCGGCTGCCCGTGCTCCAGCCGGATCACGCTCTCCTGCGCCCGCTGCTTGTCCTTGAGGACGTCGAAGGCACCGTCGTTGAAGATGTTGCAGTTCTGGTAGATCTCCACCAGCGCGGTCCCCGGGTGCGCGGCCGCGGCCCGCAGTACGGACGTGAGGTGCTTGCGGTCGGAGTCGACGGAGCGTGCGACGAAGGAGGCGTTGGCCCCGATGGCGAGGGACACGGGGTTGAAGGGCGCGTCGAGCGACCCCATCGGCGTCGACTTCGTGACCTTCCCGATCTCCGAGGTCGGCGAGTACTGGCCCTTGGTGAGTCCGTAGATCCGGTTGTTGAAGAGGAGGATCTTGAGGTTGACGTTGCGGCGCAGGGCGTGGATGAGGTGGTTGCCGCCGATGGAGAGGGCGTCGCCGTCGCCGGTGACGACCCAGACGCTGAGGTCACGCCGTGAGGAGGCGAGGCCGGTGGCGATGGCGGGGGCGCGGCCGTGGATGGAGTGCATGCCGTACGTGTTCATGTAGTACGGGAAGCGGGAGGAGCAGCCGATGCCGGAGACGAAGACGATGTTCTCCTTGGCGAGGCCGAGTTCGGGCATGAAGCCCTGGACGGCCGCGAGGATCGCGTAGTCACCGCATCCCGGGCACCAGCGCACCTCCTGGTCGGACTTGAAGTCCTTGGGCAGGAGCGGGAGTTCAACGGGCATGGAGCACTTCCTCCAGTACGTGGGCGAGCTGCTCGGCCTTGAACGGCATGCCGTTGACCTGGTTGTAGCTGTGGGCGTCGACGAGGTACTTCGCCCGGACGAGGGTGGCGAGCTGTCCCAGGTTCATCTCCGGGATCACCACCTTGTCGTAGCGCTTCAGCACCTCGCCGAGGTTGGCGGGGAAGGGGTTGAGGTGGCGCAGGTGGGCCTGGGCGATGGTGTCGCCGGCGGTGCGCAGGCGGCGGACGGCGGCGGTGATGGGGCCGTAGGTGGAGCCCCAGCCGAGGACGAGGGTGTCGGCGTCGCCGGTGGGGTCGTCGACCTGGAGGTCGGGTACCTGGATTCCGTCGATCTTGGCCTGGCGGGTGCGGACCATGAGGTCGTGGTTGGCCGGGTCGTAGGAGATGTTGCCGGTGCCGTCCTGCTTCTCGATGCCGCCGATGCGGTGTTCGAGGCCGGGGGTGCCGGGGATCGCCCAGGGGCGGGCGAGGGTCTGGGGGTCGCGCTTGTAGGGCCAGAAGACCTCGGTGCCGTCGTCCAGGGTGTGGTTGGGGCCCTGGGCGAACCGGGTGCGCAGGTCGGGGAGTTCGTCGACCTCGGGGATCCGCCAGGGTTCGGAGCCGTTGGCGAGGTAGCCGTCGGACAGGAGGAAGACGGGGGTGCGGTAGGTGACCGCGATCCGGGCCGCTTCCAGGGCCGCGTCGAAGCAGTCGGCGGGTGTGCGGGGCGCGACGATCGGTACGGGTGCTTCGCCGTTGCGGCCGTACATGGCCTGGAGGAGGTCGGCCTGTTCGGTCTTGGTGGGCAGGCCGGTGGAGGGGCCGCCGCGCTGGATGTCGACGACGATCAGGGGCAGTTCGAGCGACACGGCCAGGCCGATGGTCTCGGACTTCAGTGCCACGCCGGGGCCGGAGGTGGTGGTGACGGCGAGGCTGCCGCCGAAGGCCGCGCCGAGCGCGGCGCCGATACCGGCGATCTCGTCCTCGGCCTGGAAGGTGCGCACGCCGAAGTTCTTGTGCCTGGACAGCTCGTGCAGGATGTCCGAGGCCGGCGTGATCGGGTACGAGCCCAGGAACAGGGGGAGTTCGGACCTACGGGACGCCGCCACGAGCCCGTAGGCCAGCGCGAGGTTCCCGGAGATGTTGCGGTAGGTGCCCTGCGGGAAGGCCTTCGCCGCGGGCGCCACCTCGTAGGAGACCGCGAAGCCCTCCGTCGTCTCACCGAAGTTCCAGCCCGCCTTGAACGCGGCCAGGTTGGCCGCGGCGATGTGCGGCTTCTTCGCGAACTTGGCCTTGAGGAACTTCTCCGTGCCCTCGGTGGGCCGGTGGTACATCCACGACAGCAGGCCCAGCGCGAACATGTTCTTGCTGCGCTCGGCCTCCTTGCGCGAGAGGTCGAACTCCTTCAGGGCCTCCACCGTGAGCGTCGTGAGCGGCACCGGATGCACGTGATACGCGCCCAGCGAACCGTCCTCCAGCGGACTGACGTCGTAACCGACCTTCGCCATCGCCCGCTTGGTGAACTCGTCCGTGTTCACGATGAGTTCCGCACCCCGCGGCACATCGGCGATGTTCGCCTTCAGCGCGGCCGGGTTCATCGCCACCAGAACGTTCGGCGCGTCGCCCGGCGTCAGGATGTCGTGGTCCGCGAAATGCAGCTGGAACGACGAAACGCCCGGCAGCGTGCCTGCGGGCGCCCTGATCTCCGCCGGGAAGTTCGGCAGAGTCGAAAGATCATTGCCGAACGACGCCGTCTCCGATGTGAAACGGTCGCCCGTGAGCTGCATGCCGTCGCCCGAGTCGCCCGCGAACCGGATGACCACCCGGTCCAGACGCCGCACGTCCTTGCGGTGGATCTCTTTGCTTTCCACTGACAGAACGGCCACCGGCCGCCCCCTTCCCGTAGACGCCTCGGACGCCGCAGTCGCAGCCGGTCCGGCTGCGCCGCACGGTAGGAGCCGGGGCTTGTGACCGGCCAAAGCCGCCCTCGCGGGGGCCATGAATTCCTCATGTCCCGGGCATGAACGCCTGCCTGGCGGCGTCGATCACGCCCGGCGGATACTCGGCCGACGCGCGGCGGACGCGCTGCCGTCCACACTCGGGGAGGAGTGCCGCCATGACCCCAAGCAGCCCCATGGGCGGACAGCCGGTCCATCTGTGGTCGCTGAGCGAGGACGTCGCCGTGCGGGCGTCCGCCGACACGGTGGTGCTCACCGGGCGGTTCGGCTCCGAGAAGCTCGACGACCCGAGCCCGGTCGTGCGCGAGGTGCTGCGCCGCATGGAGCTCGGCCCGATCCTGCCGGCCAACGTCGCGGCGGACTACGCCGACGGCGACGGGGTGTGCCTGCTGCTCCTGCCGACGCTGAGCCGGCTCTCGCACATGACGGTGCGCACCCTGTCCGTGGACGACCTCAAGGGGCCGCTGCTGTCGGTCTCGCCCGAGTCCCGGCAGGCCACCTTCGACCCCGAGGAGCTGTCCGGGGACGATCTGCTGCGGCTGCCGCGCGACGTGCGGCTGACGCTGGGCGACGCCGGGATCTCGCTGGCCTCGCCCGCGTCCCTGCACCGGGTGGTGCTGCACCGCCCGGAGGCGGTGTGGGTGGTGGCGATGCTCGCGTGGCCGGTGACCCCGGGCGCCGCGACGGAGGCCCTGCCGCTGCACCCGGACGTCACGGACGGCATCCTGCGCTATCTCGCGGCGGCCGGGATGGCCCAGCCGGTGGCCGGTCACCCGCGCCGTTTCGGCGCGCGCTAGAGACCGCCCTCACCGGCTCACAGCAGCCAGCCGGACTCCCGGGCGATGCGGATGGCGTCGACCCGGTTGCGGGCGTTGAGCTTGCTGACGATCGCCGTGAGGTAGTTGCGCACGGTTCCCGTCGTGAGGTGCAGCCGGGTGGCGATCTCGGGTGCCTCGAAGCCCTCGGCGGCCAGCTTGAGCACCTCGTTCTCCCGCTCCGTGAGCGGGTTCTCCGTGCCGCCCCAGGCGTCGAGCGCCAGCTGCGGGTCGATGGCGCGCTGGCCGGCCGCGACCCGGCGCACCGCCTCGGCGAGCTGCTTCGGCGGCGCGTCCTTGAGGAGGTAGCCGGAGACCTGCGCCGACAGGGCGCGGCGCAGGGTGCCGGGGCGGCCGAGGCTGGTGAGGACGAGGGCGCGGCAGCCCGGCACGCTCTCACGCAACCGCTCGGCGGCGCTGAGGCCGTCCAGGCCGGGGAGGTCGATGTCGATGATGGCGACGTCGGGCCGGTGCTCGATGGCGGCGGGGACGATCTCGTCGCCGCGTTCGAGTTCCACGACGACCTCGAGATCGGTTTCGAGATTCAACAAAGCGACCAGAGCGCCGCGGACCATGTTCATGTCCTCGGCCAGCAGAATCCGAATCATGGTTCCCCCGTAACCCGTTCGAATATTGACCGAATCCTATCAATCGGACGCCGTTATCCGGCTGGCCGAACCCGGCCGCAGGATCAACTTTTCCCCAAGAAAAGGGGGTTGGACGACTTCGCTGTGCGCGGGCACTTCGGCCACGAGCCGGAAGGTCGTCCCCTTGGTGCCCTTGACGCAGCCGGCGTCCACCCGGCCGCCGATGGCCCGGACCCTGATCCCGAGGTTCGCGAGGCCGCTGCCGCTGTCGGGCGAGGGGTCCCGGTACCCGCTGTCCACCCCGTCGTTGGCGACCGTCAGGCGGACCGTTTCGCCCAGGTGCTCGGCATCGATGGTGCAGTGGCCGGCCTTGCTGTGCCGGAGCAGATTGGTCATGGCCTCGCGGAGCACCGCGGCGAGGACGGCGTCGGAGCGGGCCCCGAAGGGCCGCAGCTCGACCTTCACGTCGAGTTCGATGTCGGCGGCGGACAGCACGGACCGGGCCGAACTGATCTCCTGTTCCAGGGACATGTCCTGAAAGCCGCGGGCGACCCGTCGCACATCGGCCAGCGAGTCGCGGGCGACGCGCAGCACGTCCTGGATCTCGTCCATGGCGCGCTGCGGGTGGCCCGGTATCAGCCGGTGCACCAGCTCGGCCTTGAGCGTGATCGTGGACAGGCCGAAGCCGAGCAGGTCGTGCAGGTCACGGGCGAAGCGCAGCCGCTCCTCGGTGACGGCCATGTGCGCCAGTTCGCCGCGGGCGGCGTGCACTTCGCCGACCAGCTCGCTGAGCCGGGAGAGCCCGTACGTGACCAGGCCGGTGAGCAGCGTGGACTGGCACAGGTACACGGTGACGAGGACCGAGCGGTGCTCGATCAGGGAGGGCACGACGAGGCTGACGCCGACGACGGCGTACAGGCTCCAGCCGACCCGGGGCGGCAGCAGGAGCAGCAGCGAGCCGGCGAGGAATCCCGCCATGGCGCCCCACTCGGCGCGGAAGATCAGCAGCGGCAGATAGGTGAGAGCGGCCTGCACGCCCAGGGTGAGCAGGCGGCGGCGCAGGGGTGCCCGGTTGGCTCCGGGCTCGGAGTGACGCAGTTGCAGCGCGAGGACGACGACGAGCGAGGCGATGGCCACCGCCGTGTGCCGCGTCGGCATCGGGGTGTCGAGGATGTTGAGCAGGATGACGACGGAGTAACTGATCAGCGCCATCACGAGAATGGTGCGCGCGACCCGTGGTGCGAGCAGGTCGCGGCTCCTCTTGGGCGGGGAGGGTCTCGCACCCTCCCCGTCCTCGTCGCCCGCGCGGTCGAACCGGTTCTTGTTCTGCATCGTCCGTGGCCTCTTCTCGCCATGTCCAACCCCACCGTGTGGGGATGATATGTGAAGGCCGGGACAACCAGGAGTGGGCCGAAGATCAACTCAAAAGTCTCTTGTCCACGCGGAGTTGAGACCGGGATGCTCCCGTCGAATCAGCTCCTCAGACGAAGAGCGGCACCGGGTTGAGCTGCTCGTACGTGACGGGCTCGGCGCGCCTGCCGAGCTGCACGGGTACGTCGAAGAGCCGCCCGGGAGCGAACCTGGCCCAGAAGTGCCTCATGCCGGGGACCAGAACCTTCACTACCGGAATCTCCAGATCCGGCCTCGTCTGGTCCAGGACGAGCAGTTCCATGCCCCGCTGCCGCACGAGCGCGGTGATCGCCTCGACGTCCTCGAGCAGATCGGCCCGCGGCGCGTACGGCCAGTCGGCGGGCGTGCGGGGCCGCCGGTCCGGGTCCGGGACCAGGTAGGGCCGGTGCGCGGCCTTCGCCGTGTACCACCAGTGCAGCGGCTCCGGGTCGGTGACCGCGTACCCGGTGCCGTCGGGGCGGGCGTCGTACACGGCCGGCAGCAGCTGCCCCAGTTCGCTCAGGGCCCGGCGCAGCGCCACCCGGGGGTCGAAGTGCGCCCCGAAGCCGAACACGATGTCCTCGGCGGGCTTGTCGGTGCGCCGGGACAGCGCCGCGAACACCGGTATCCCCAGGTCCGAGGTGAGGTCGAGCACCCACAGCTCGCGGTGCGTCCGGGCGCAGACCGAGCGGATCCGTTCGGCGTAGGGCTCGTCGAACGCGTCGATGTCGACGCCCGGCTGGCGGGTGCGGTTGTACCACCACAGGGCGACCGCGTCCCGCTCGACGACCTCGAAGAACCCCTGGATCAGGGCGTCCTCGCGGCTGCTGCCCGCCGCGTTGCCGTTGGAGTCGGCGTACAGGCCGTCCGCGGAGGCGGCGCCACGGGTGAAGTAGAGCATCGACGTCGGCAGCAGGCGCCGCCGGCCGTGGGTGAGCGACCACACCGGGGTCCACTCGGTGGGGCGGTCCGCGTCGAAGGGCTCGGGCACGTACTGGAAGCTGGAGTGCCGCTCGTTCCACAGCTCCCGCTCGCGGAACTGCCGCTCGTCGTAGAGCTGGCAGGCGTACGGGTGCACGGCCTCGGCACCGAGTCCGCGGTAGCTGTCGACGATCACGGGCTCGTCGCCGTGGCGGGTGCCGCTGTAGCGCTCGACGGCCTCGCACAGCGCGCCGACCCGCGCCTCCGTCTCGGTGATGCCCTTGCCGCCGCTCAGGGCGCGCAGCCCGGTGCGCAGCCCGGCCAGGGTGTGCGCGCCCATGGCCAGATTGGGCCCGGACACGAAGGAGTTGAGGCCGGCCGGGGTGTGCGGCGCGGGCCGGATCTCCTTGACGATGCCGGTGACGGGGTCGATGAGGTGGCCGTGCCGGGCGAGCATCTGGTCCGGGGTCAGGGCCCGGTGTCCGCCGCCGCTGCCGCCCGCCTTGGGCCGGGAGACGGGGACGAACGGCCGCCGCACCCGCTCGGCGACGATGTCCGGGTCACCGCAGTCCCGGCACTGCGGCAGCCGGTCCACACGGTGCTCGGTGGCCCGCATGCGTAACGTGTCCCAGGTGTGCAGTCGGCCCTGGGCCGCGTCTCGGATGCCGGCCAGCCACTTGGCGGCCTCCAGGACGGCGAGGTTCACCGCGAGCGAGCGGCCCGCGGCGAGCGAGGCGGCGGGGCGGGGCAGCGGGCCCCGGATCCCGAGGGCCCGCCGTACGGGCCGTTCGGCGGCCCGGTGCCCGGCGAGGCGGACCCGCAGGCAGTGCCAGCAGGGCCCCTCGTCCGGCTGGAAGAACGGGCCGATCCAGGGTTCGGCGCCGCACCCCCTGACCGGCAGCCAGGCGCGGCCCGCGGCCCGGTGCGCCCGGTCGATCTCGCCGAGGCTCGGGGCGAGATAGTCGTCGCACACGACGAGCGTGAGGGCGGCCCCCTCGGGGTCGCCGGCCAGGCCGATCCCGTTGGCGGCGCAGGCCGCGCGCACCGCGTCGGGGTCGGCGCCGCCGACGGTCTCGACCCAGAGCGCGCCCGCGGCGAGCCGTGCGGCGGTGGCCGCCCCGTCCAGCCCGGCGAGGTCCCAGTAGGCCTCCGCGGAGCGCGTCGGGTCGCCCGGGAGTCCGGGTGACCCGACGCGCGGGTGGAGGCGGAGCAGGCCGGCGGCCGTGAGCTCTTCGAGCGAGCTCAGGACGGAATCGGGGTCGAGCGTGCGGCCGGCCTCGCGCAGGATGCCGGCCACGTCCCGGGTTCCGTCGAGCAGCGGCACCAGGCATTCGGCGTGCTCACCGCGCAGGGCGGTGACGCCTTGGCGCGACACCAGATACGCGGCCTCGCCCGGGATGACGACGGGGTGCAGGTGGAGTTTGAACCCCACCGCGTTCCCCGTGTCTCTCGCGGGCTCGGCCCGGTCCCCCCCAGGGACGGTCATGCCGTGAGCTGTCCGAACGCGGCGGCGGCGCGGCCGTCGGTCTCGGCGACGACGCAGATCGTCACCAGCGCCATGCCCTGGTCGTTGCCGTCCAGGTTCTCGATCACCAGCCGCGGCCGGGCGCCGGTCGCGGAGGAGTTTTCAACGGGCTCGAAACGGTGCTGCATGACACTCGCCATGATCAAGGTGCCCCTTCGTGCCGTGCCGGATAATCTCTGTCGGCAGACATCCTGTGGGCGCCCGGGTCCCGGAAACAGTGGCACTCTCACGGTCCCCACATGAAGTTCTCACGCCCCCAACAGCCCTCTCCTGCCCAGCCGTTCACAGGTGGCGAGCAGCTCGTCCCGGTCCTTCTCGGTGAGCGGCCTGTACGTGGCCTCGCCGGGCGGCCGCCACCACAGTTCGCCGCCGCTCCAGAAGCCCTCGCGGCGCAGTTCGCCCCGGCGGACCTTGTTGGTGGCGGTCACCGGCATCCGCTCCACGACGCGGACGAAGCGGGGGGCCATCTTGGTGCCGAGGTCGCCCTGGGCGAGCAGGAACTCGCCGAAGGCCAGGGGGTCGAAGGCGGCGCCGTCGCGGAGCGCCACGGTGGCCATCACCTGGTCGCCGGTGACCGGGTCGGGGACGCCGTAGACGGCGACGGCCGCGGCGTCGGACCAGCGGGCCAGGATGTTCTCGATCATGGCGGGGGCGAGGTTCTCGCTGTCGACGCGGATCTTGTCGTCGTCGCGTCCGGCGAAATAGAGGAAGCCGTCGGCGTCCCGGTAGAAGAGGTCCCCGGTCCAGTACCAGCCGTTCTCGCGCACCCGCTCCGCGTTCGCCCGGTCGTTGCGCCAGTAGCCCTCGAACGGCGAGCGCCCGCGGTTGACCAGCTCGCCGATCGCCTGCGTCCCGTTGACGAGCCGGCCGCCCGCGTCGAACACGGCGGGCGGGCACTCCGCCCTGGTCTCAGGGTCGAGCACCACGAGGTCGTCGCCCGGGGACGCCTTGCCGATGGCGCCGGGCGGGGTGTCGGGCGTACGGGACACGGAGGCGCCGCCCTCGGAGGAGCCGTAGCCCTCGACGAGCCGCACCCCGAAGCGCTCCTCGAAGCGGGCCGCGTCCACCGCCCCGGCCTCGGTGCCGAAGCCGACCCGGAGCGGGTTGTCCCGGTCGTCGGGGCGTTCCTCGGTGGCCAGGAGGTACTGCACGGCCCGGCCGACGTAGGTGAAGTAGGTGGCGCCGAAGCGGCGTACGTCGTCCAGGAAGCCGGAGGCGGAGAAGCGGCGGGTCAGCGCGACGCCCGCTCCGGCGGCCATGGCGGGGGCCCAGTCGGCGATGACCGCGTTGCCGTGGAAGAGGGGCATGCAGATGTAGTGCACGTCGTCGCGGCGCACCCCGAAGTGGCCGACGAGGGAGCGGCCCGCGGCGGCGAGCCGGCCCTGGGAGCAGATGGCGGCCTTGGGGGCGCCGGTCGACCCGGAGGTGAAGTAGAGCAGCATCCGCGCGTCCGGCCCGACCCGGCGGGCGGCGACGGGCTCGGCGCCCCGGTACGGGACGAGCATCTCCTCGTAGGCGCCGGTGTCGGTGACCAGGACGCGGACGCCGGGCAGTTTCAGGCCGTCGAGCAGCGGCAGCCGGGAGCGGTCGGTGACCAGGACCCGGCAGTCGGTGTGGGTGATGTCGCGGGCGAGTTCGGCGCCGCGCCGGGTGGGGTTGATGCCGGCGACGGCCGCTCCGGCGAGGGCGGCGGCGCCGAGCCACTGCGGGAACTCGGGGGTGTTGTCGAGCAGCACGCCGACGTGCGGCTCGGCGCCCCGGGGCAGCAGGTCGGCCAGGAGCGCGGCGCGGGCCGCGGCGCCCGCGGCCACCTGGTGATGGCTGAGCACCTGGTCCTCGTAGGCGAGGCCGGGCCGGTGGTCCTCCCACCGTTCCTGGACGAGTTCCGCGAAGGTGTTCCTCAGGGATCCCATGCGGGCGAACGGTAATTGACGCTACGTCAGATGTGGAGAGGTCCGACGTCCCGGACCGGAGGGCCGCCGACCGTTTCTCACCGGTACCGAACCGTCACCAGTACTCGATGGTCACGTCGAGCAGGATCACGGCCCCGACACCGAACACCCCGAGCCCGAAGACCAGGCCGACCAGGTCCTTGCCGGGGCTCGGCTCGGACGCGGTGGCCCGCTCCGGCTCCCCGGCGGCGTAGTGGACGAGCGTGCTGTCGCCCGCGACCCGGCTCGCGGGCCCGCCCGTCTCCTTGAAACGGACGGCCCGGCCGGCCTGGTCGGTGAAGTCGTACTCGTGCCACTGGATACGCCTGGCCACACCGTTGACCATCTGCACCCGCTGGTACGCGTCGACCACCCGCGCCTGCGCGGTGAGCCCGCTCCCCCACGCCGCGCGCCGCTCCCGCACCCGCCGCACGAGGGCCCAGCCGGCCCAGACCGCCAGGGCGATGAGCAGCGGGAAGAGTACGTGGAACACAAAGCCGTCCATGACCGCGGGCCCCCGGTTCAGCAGTGTCAGAAGTCGTCAGTGGGCAGATCGGCCACGAAGAATACGCAGAAGCCGATCACCACGGCCATGAAGAGCAGCACCCCCAGCGTCTGCGCGGCCAGCCGCACGGGCCGGGGCGGGTGCGCGGTCGCCTGCTCGGGGTGGCTGTCGCGGTAGTGGACGATCACCACGTCGCCCTCGACGGTCGTCGCCGGGCCGCCCTCCTCCTCGATGCGGAGGGTGCGTCCGTCCCGGGTCGTGAACTCGTAGACGTGGTGCTGGGTGGTGGTCGTGCGGGTGTCGCCGTCCATGTGCGGGTCGACCGTCGTGTACGCGCGCAGGCAGCGTGCCTCGGCCGTGCGTCCGCCCCGCCAGGCGGCGCCGATCCGGAACGTGCCGCGCACCTCGGTGGCTGCGGCGAACAGCGCGACAAAGGCGATGAACGCCGGCACCGCGTAGAACATCACGTGCATGAGCTCCCCCGAACTCCCCTGCCGCGCACGGTTCCTGTGCACGGCGCCGTGCACAGGAACCTACCCGCGCCGGAGCGCGGGGCGCCTCAGGGCAGGCCCAGAAGCCCGCCGTTCGGAACCTGCCGTCAGAACGTGACGTCCGAGCAGGCGTAGAACGCGTTGGCCGTGTCGGCGATCGTCCAGACCGCGAGGATCACGTGGTGACCCGACTTGCCGGACGGCAGGACGCCCGAGTGGGAGAGCGTCGCCGGGGGCTGGCCGCTGTAGGGGACGGTGAGGAACGGGGTGGTGTTCAGGGCCGCACGGGTGAGCGGCTTGCTGTCGTCCCACCCGTCCTTGGTGACGTAGTAGCGGAAGTCCGTGGTGGAGTGCCGCGCCGTGAACTGCCAGCGGAACGTGTAGCTCTGACCGCCCGTCACCTTGGTGGTGGGCCAGGCCTGGCCATTGGGCTGCTTCGGGCCGTTGAGGGCGGCGAACTCGCCGTGGTTCGCCGAGCAGATCTGGCCGTCGGCGGGGCCCGCGGCCGGGAAGCCCTTGGGGCCCTCGACGCTCTGCGGTTCCCACTGGATGTTGCCGCAGCCGGTGACGGTGCCGTTGGCGCAGAGTTTCTGCCGACTGATGGGGAGGTCCGTGTAGCCGTGGCCGCTGGCGCCGCCGGCCGAGAGCGCGAAGGCTCCGGCGGTGGTCAGGCCGAGCAGGGCCGCGTAGATCTTCTTTCGCATGCTGCCGCTCCTGGGGGGTGTGGGGAGTTCCGGTAGCCGTGCACAGCGGTCGTTCGATGCTTGGATCGTCCAGGTCTAGACCAACGCCCAATGTAGGGGCGGTAGTTGAACATGTCCATACCAATCGAAGAGCTGCCCATGACTGCCGGAACCCCCTCCTCCAGGGCCCGGCGCCCTCCCTACTCCCCCCGTCCCGTGTAGAACGCGACGGTCAGGTCCTTCACCAGCGCCTTGCGCTCGTAGTCGTCCAGCTCGACCAGACCGCGCGTCGTCAGCCGCGTCACTGTGTCCTCCACCGAGTCCACGACCGAGGACAGCACCGAGTCCCGGTGCTTGGCGTCCAGCGCCGCGACCCGGCGGCGACGCATCGCCGCGGCCACCTCGGGGGCGTACTCGATCCGGGTCGGCTGCGCCGAGAAGACCTCGATGCCGACCGGCGCGGCGTCCGTCGCCAGCCGGCGCGTGAGCAGGTCGCCGACGGCTTCGGCGTTGCGCAGCGTGGGCGCGTCCTCGTGGAAGGCGTCGGCGGGCAGCTGCGACAGCACGCGCGCCAGGCCCGCCTCCACGCACTCGCGCAGGTACTCCTCGTGGTCCTCGACGCCGAGGGCCGCCTTCGCCGTGTCCCTGATCCGCCAGACGACGAGGCAGACGACGCGCAGCGCCGTGCCGTTCGCGTCGACCACCGGCATCGGCTCACTGCGCCAGTGCCGCAGCCGTACGTCGATCCGGCGCCGCAGCAGCAACGGGTTGACCCACATCAGGCCCGTCCGGCGCACGCTGCCCCGGTACCGGCCGCACAGACTGAGCACCCAGGCGCGCCCGGCCCGCCCGCGCGCGAGCCCGCCGAAGCCGAACAGGGCGAGCGCCCCGGACCCGGCCACCGCCGCCCACTGCACCGGGCCGAGCCCGACGCCCTCGTACCCGGGCAGCCCGGCGACCTCCGTCATGATCCGCGGCAGCGCCCCCGCCCAGCCGAGCGACACCGCGGTCCCGGCCGCGCCCAGCGCCCCGCCGAACACCCCGAGCGCGCCGGGCAGCGTCCGGCCCGCCCGCTCGGCGAGCTCCGGGTCGACGACCGGCACCGGCCGCACCGGTGTGCGCAGATGCGGCCGCACCGGCGAGGGCCGCCCGCCCCCGGTCCCGCTCCCCACCACGGCGGACCGCACCGCCACGGGCTCGGCCTCCGGATCGGGGTCGTCCCGGAACAACAGGTGTACGGGGATCTCGGTGGTCGCCTCGTTGTGGATCACCCGGGTCCCCCGGGCGTCACCGGGGGCCTCACGGGGAGCCCCCCGCCGGGAGCCCCTGCCCGGTTCCCCCGCCGCCCCGCGCGGCGCCCGCGCGCCCGGGTCGTCGTCCGCGATCGGCGCCGGGTGGCCCAGCGCCCTCTCCGGCTGTTCCGCGGTCGTACTCATCCTCGCCTCCGCACTGACTCGCCTCCGCACTGAGTTGCCGCCGCCGCCCGTCCGCGCCGCCTTGTCCGCACCGGGCCGCTCACGAGAACAGCCGCCGCCAGGTCTCGGGACCCGGGTAGCCGTCGGCTTCCCTGCCGCTCCAGCCCTGGGCCCGCTGGAACGCCTCGACGGCCCGCCGGTCGGCCTCGCCCCAGCGCGGGCCCGGACCCTGCGTGTAGTACTTGCCGAATCCTTTCTTCACGAGCTGCCGGCCCATCCGCGTCACCGCGTCGCTGCTCGCGCCCGGCCGGAACGCGGACGCCCCCGGGTACGCCGGCACCCGGTCCGCCTCCGGTCCGCCCGCGCCGTCGGCCGGGATGTCCTTGCCCTTGCCGGTGACCAGGTACGACCAGGTCGTCGGGCCCGGGATGCCGTCCGCGTCGGCGCCGGTCCAGCCCTGCGCCTTCTGGAACGCCTGCGTCGCCTTGCGGTCGGCCTCGCCCCAGCGCGGGCCCGGACCCTCGGTGTAGAACCGCTTGCCGCCGCGCTCCACGAGCAGCCGCCCGAGCTGGGTGACGTACGCGTTGTTCGCCCCCGGCCCGAAGGCCTGGGCGCCCGGGAACTTCGTCGTCGAGGCCGAGCCCGAGGTGCTGCCCGCCTTGACGCCCTTGTAGCGGTAGGCG
The DNA here is from genome assembly GCF_014621695.1 of Streptomyces xanthii. Classification (GTDB taxonomy): domain Bacteria; phylum Actinomycetota; class Actinomycetes; order Streptomycetales; family Streptomycetaceae; genus Streptomyces; species Streptomyces xanthii. Next base: position 4,910,726 of record NZ_CP061281.1, on the reverse strand, counting down.
ACGTAGCGGCTGGAGTAGGACCAGTACTTGTACGGGGTCGCCTGCCGGCGGGTGGCGGGGCGGGTCTGCTCGTACGCCATGTAGTAGCTGCGCGTGTAGTCCGTCCAGCCGCCGAAGATGACGACGTGCGAGCCCTTTTCCGGGTCGTCCGGGTTGTGGAAGAGCAGGATGTCGCCGGGCTGCAGGTCCGCCTTGGAGATCTTGGTGCCGTAGCGGGCGAGGCTGCCCGTCCACTCGTTGCCGGGCAGGTCCCAGGCCATGGAGACGAAGCCCGAGCAGTCCTGCCGGTACCCGTCCTTCCAGTACCGGTTCATGTCGTACGGGACCCTGGAGGCGACCCAGGTCTTGGCGCGGTTGATGATCGCGGCCCGGGTCGTGGCGCGGACGGCGCCCGGGGCGAGCTCCACGCTCGACGCGGCGGAGCCGGGGGCTCCGTGCAGCGGGCTCGTGCCGCCCTGCGGGGTCGACACGGTGCCCTCACCGGGCGGGGCCGGGTCGCCCGGTCTCACCTCGTGGTGGTCGGCACGCTGGGCGCTGGCCGGGGCGGCCTGCAGTCCGCCGATGACGGTGCCGGCGGTGGCGGCGACGACCAGGGCGTGGCGGGCGCCGATGCCGGTGGGCGCCGGGGGCGAGGCCGCGAGGCGGCCCTGGACGCAGCCGGCGCAGTCGCAGTCGCCCGCCGGGGTCACGTCCTCGAACGCCGGGGTCGCCATGCGCTCCGTGTCCTGAATGCCGTCCATGCGATTCCCCTCACTGATGTGCCTCGTGTTCGCACGCAGGAAGCGTCTCAACTGTCTGCACATATCGCATGTTGACGGTGCAAAAGATGGAAATCATCACAATTCGCCCACCCATCGGCGCGTCGCACACCCCCGATGGTCATGCCCACCCCCGGGCATCGGGTAGAGTTACGCAGGTCAGCAGGCGCCGCTAGCTCAGTTGGTTAGAGCAGCTGACTCTTAATCAGCGGGTCCGGGGTTCGAGTCCCTGGCGGCGCACCGACACCGAAAGCCCTCCGTGAAAACGGGGGGCTTTCGTCGTGTTCGGGTCAGGCCGTTCTCGTACATGCGAGCTGGACCCCTTCGCCCTTGCGATCATGACGTCGGGCCCAGCACCCTGTCCTGGAGCTATCGGCTCCCATGAGGCTTGCGGGGCGGGACAGTTGCGGGGCGGGGACGGGGGTCCCGTTCATGAAGCGATGTCGAGGGGGGCATCATGCAACCGGAAGGTCGTCGTTCCAGTCTTAGTACGGGTGGGACGGTGGCCTGCCACTGACACACCCGGGAGCGGTCAAGGGGGACCGGACCCGGGTGAGAACCGACAACCACGCGGTGACTCGCGTGCGGGGGGATGACTCATCATGACGTCGACGCCGACGGGCGCCCGCGAGGGCTTCGACCCGTCCGAGACGACCCAGCTGCGGGTGCCACCGCACCGCACCGGCGGCTTCCGGCGCATCAAGAAATCGCTGCCGCGGTACGACTACGAGCACTACAGCCGGCTCGCCGGGCCCCTCACCCAGCCCGACCCGAACAAGCCGTACACGGTGCAGTACCGCTCCCTGCTCAGCCAGGAGCCGCACCGCATCCGCGCCGCGCTCATGCTGGGCGCGGCCCCGCTGCTCTCGCTCGTCCTGCTGTTCTGGCTGCTCCAGCCCGAGCACTGGACCGAGCGCGACTACGTGGAGTACGACTTCCTGCCGGCCCTCGACATCGTCATGCTCGTCTCGATCGGCCTGATCGAGTTCTTCCGCTGCATGAACGTGCTGTCGAACGCGCACGCCACCCTCGTCGCCCGCGACCCGATCCCGGTGGTCCCGGAGACGGGCACCAGGGTCGCCTTCCTGACCTCGTTCGTGCCCGGCAAGGAGCCGATCGAGATGGTGACGAAGACCCTGGAGGCGGCGGTCAAGCTGCGCCACCGGGGCCTGCTGCACGTGTGGCTGCTCGACGAGGGCGACGACCCGGAGGTCAAGGAGGTCTGCGCCCGGCTCGGCGTGCACCACTTCTCCCGCAAGGGCGTCGCGAAGTGGAACCAGGCGAAGGGCCCGCACCGCGCCAAGACCAAGCACGGCAACTACAACGCCTGGCTGGACGCGCACGGCGACGCCTACGACTACTTCGCCTCGGTCGACACCGACCACGTGCCGCTGCCGAACTACCTGGAGCGGATGCTCGGCTTCTTCCGCGACCCGAACGTCGGCTTCGTGATCGGCCCGCAGGTCTACGGCAACTACGACAACTTCGTCACCAAGGCCGCCGAGTCCCAGCAGTTCCTGTTCCACGCGCTGATCCAGCGCGCGGGCAACCGCTACGGCGCCCCCATGTTCGTCGGCACGTCGAACGCGGTGCGGATCTCGGCCCTGAAGCAGATCGGCGGCCTGTACGACTCGATCACCGAGGACATGGCGACGGGCTTCGAGATCCACCGCGCCAAGAACCCGGCGACCGGGAAGAAGTGGCGCTCCGTGTACACCCCGGACGTGCTCGCCGTCGGTGAGGGCCCGAGCGCCTGGACGGACTTCTTCACCCAGCAGATGCGCTGGTCGCGCGGTACGTACGAGACGATCCTCAAGCAGTACTGGAAGGGCTGGTACTCGCTCCCGCCGAGCAAGCTCTTCAACTACACGATGATGATCATCTTCTACCCGATGTCGGCCATGAACTGGATCCTCGCGGCGCTCAGCTGCGCCCTGTTCCTGGGCCTCGGCGCCTCGGGCGTGAACATCGACCCGACGATCTGGCTGATGCTGTACGGCAACGCGTCGGCGCTGCAGATCGGTCTCTACATCTGGAACCGCCGGCACAACGTGTCGCCGCACGAGCCCGAGGGCTCCGGCGGCGTGGCCGGCATGGTGATGTCGGCCCTCTCGGCCCCGCTGTACGCGAAGGCGCTGTTCGACTCGCTGCTGCGCCGCAAGAGCAAGTTCGTGGTCACGCCCAAGGGCGACTCCGCCAGCCCCGACCGCTGGTTCGGCACCTTCCGGTACCACTGGTACTTCATCCTGATCTTCGCCGGTTCGATGACCGCCGGATTCGTCCTCGGTCACGCCCACCCGGCGATGATCACCTGGGCCTGCTTCGCCCTGCTGATCACGGCCACGCCGATGTTCGCCTGGCGGTACATGCTGCGCCAGGACCGGAAGAAGCCGAAGCCGCCCGCGCCGGAGACGGCGCCGCCTCAGCAGCAGGCCGTGCCGCCGCAGGCGACCGGCCCCCGGCACGCCGCGGGCCCGCACGGGGCCCCGCAGCAGAAGCCCACCTGGGCCGCCGGCGGGGGCAACGACGAGACCATGCAGATCTCCCTGGGGGGACGTAACAAGTGAAAGACGGTGCGAGCCGCCGCCGGGCCCGACGCATAGCCATCGGCTCGGTGGTGGTACTGGCGCTGGCCGGGATGAACGGGCCCTGGCTGTATCGCTTCGGGTCGGCCAAGTACCACGAGTACAAGATCAACAGACCGGAGTACAAGGCCGACAACGGCAAGTGGGACGTCGTCCAGTTCCCGCAGGACATGCGCCTCAACACGATCCACGCGGCGCTGCTCCACACCGGCAAGATCCTGCTGGTGGCCGGTTCGGGCAACAACCAGAAGAACTTCGACGCGAAGAAGTTCGACACCCGGCTCTACGACCCGGTGAAGGGCTCGATCAAGAAGATCCCGACGCCGAGCGACCTGTTCTGCACGGGCCACACCCAGCTGGCGAACGGCAATCTGCTGATCGCGGGCGGCACCAAGCGCTACGAGAAGCTGCGCGGTGACGTCACCAAGGCCGGCGGCCTGATGATCGTGCACAACGAGGACCCGGACGCGCCGAAGACGATCAAGGCCGGCACCCGCTTCACCGGCAAGGAGAACGGCAAGACCTTCGTCGCCAAGGACAACATCACGATCGAGCGCGCGAAGAAGGTCTTCGACCCGGCGACCGGCAAGTTCGTCCGCAACGACCCGGGGCTGGGCCGCGTCTACGTCGAGGCCCAGCGCTCCGGCACCAAGTACGAGACCGGCACCCAGGACAACTACCGGGTGCAGGGCCTGACCGGCGCCGACGCGCGCAACGTGTACGGCATCGCGCAGAAGCTCGCCCTGGACAAGAAGGACTTCCAGGGGATCCGCGACTCCTACGAGTTCGACCCGGTCGCCGAGAAGTACATCAAGGTCGACCCGATGAACGAGGCGCGCTGGTACCCCACGCTGACCACGCTCTCGGACGGCAAGGTCCTCTCCGTGTCCGGCCTCGACGAGATCGGGCAGCTGGTGCCCGGCAAGAACGAGGTCTACGACCCGAAGACCAAGAAGTGGACCTACCTCAAGAAGCAGCGCCAGTTCCCGACGTACCCGGCGCTGTTCCAGATGGCGAACGGGAAGATCTTCTACTCGGGCGCCAACGCGGGCTACGGCCCGGACAACGTGGGCCGCAAGCCCGGCATCTGGGATCTGCGGACCAACACGTTCCGGAAGATCCCCGGCCTGTCCGACGCGAACCTGATGGAGACGGCCGGCACGGTCGAGCTGCCGCCCGCGCAGGACCAGCGGTACATGGTGGTCGGCGGCGGTGGCGTCGGCGAGTCCAAGCTGTCCAGCAACAAGACGCGGATCGTCGACCTCAAGGACGCGAACCCGAAGTTCACGGACGGCCCGACGCTGGAGAAGGGCACCCGCTACCCGCAGTCCTCGATCCTGCCGGACGACTCGATCCTCGTCTCCGGCGGCTCGGAGGACTACCGCGGCCGCGGTGACTCCAACATCCTCCAGGCCCGGCTCTACGACACGAAGTCCAACACCTTCCGCAGCGTCGCCGACCCGCTGGTCGGCCGCAACTACCACTCGGGCTCGATCCTGCTGCCCGACGGCCGGGTGCTGTTCTTCGGCTCGGACTCGCTGTACGCGGACAAGGCCAACACGAAGCCCGGCGTGTTCGAGCAGCGCATCGAGATCTACACGCCGCCGTACCTGTACCGGGACTCGCGGCCCACCCTGGAGGGCGGTCAGAAGACGATCGCGCGGGGCGGCTCGGCCACGTACCAGACCAGCCACGCGTCGTCGATCAAGACGGCCCGGCTGATCCGGCCCAGCGCCTCCACGCACGTCACCGACGTGGACCAGACGTCCATCGCGCTGGACCTGAAGAAGACGGCGGACTCGGTGACGGTGACCGTCCCGGAGAACCGGTCGCTGGTCGAGTCGGGCTGGTACATGCTGTTCGTCACCGACGACCGGGGCACCCCGAGCAAGGCCCAGTGGGTGCACGTGCCGTAGGGCACTGGGAGCAGGACAAGAAGAAGGAGGGGTACGGGACGCGGCCCCGTACCCCTCCTTCACGTCCTCTCGCTACGAAGAAGCAGCCAGCTTCAGGGCGTACTCGCTCCACCACTCGCCCGCCCTCGGGCCGCCCTTGCAGGTGCCGTCGGACTCGCCGGGGCGCTTGACCCACAGGTAGGCCTTCACGAGCGGGTCGCCCGTCTTGGTGGTCGGGGTCTCACCGAGGGCGCGGCCGGGCGGGTTGCACCAGCGCTCGTCCGGATTGCCGCCCGTGTACGGCCCGTTCCCGTTCCGGCTCGTGTCGACGACGAAGGGCTTGCCGCCGACCTTCCCGGACAGCTCCTTGCCGTACTTCACCGAGTCCTCGGTGGAGTAGAAGTTCGACACGTTCACCGAGAAGCCGTCGGCCTGCTCGACGCCGGACCACTTCAGGGGCTCGAACATCTGGTCCGGCTTGCCCCAGCCCGCGTTGCCCGCGTCGAGGTAGACCGTCGTGTTCTTCAGCGACTTGAGCTTGCCGATGGCGCCCTTGAGGAGGTCGTAGCGCTCCTCGTGGAACTGCTCCGGGGTGCAGTTGTCCACCATGTGCTGGACCGCGTCCGGTTCGAGGATGACCGTCGCCGGGCGGTCCCCGATGCCGGCCGCGACCTGGTCGATCCACGCCCGGTACGCGTTGCCGTCCGCGGCGCCGCCCTTCGAGTAGTTCCCGCAGTCGCGGTGCGGGATGTTGTAGAGGACGAGCAGGGCGTCCCGGTCGGCCTTCTCCGCGGCCTCCGTGTAACCACGGGCCTGGTCCGTCGCGTTCTCCGGGGTGATCCACTCGCCGCTGGGCTGCTCGGCGATCTTGCGGACGGTCTTCGCTTCCTCGTCCTTGCCGTCCTCCTCCAGGCCCGCGACGGCCTGCGCGGCCTTGCTGTCGGGGTTGACCCAGAACGGGTCGGCGCTCTTGGGCTGCTGCTTCACGGGAGGCTGAGCATCGCCCTCGTCCTTGCCTCCGGAGGAACACGCGGACACGAGCAGCGCCGCCCCCACGACGACCGCTCCAGCCCTCATCTTCCGGTACATCCACTCCCCCTTGGGTGCACTGTCTGGTCCTCAATCGTGACATACGCCCCGGCCGCGCTTCGAGGCCGTACGGTCCTTGTCCACGACCTGTTACAGCCGGTCCGGGCCGGGGTAGGCCGCGACCAGGACTCGTACGGCGACGGCGTGGAAGGGGGGAGCGGGACATGACGTACCCGGCTCGCGCGCTGCGTCTGGCCGAGGCGGTGCTGGAGCTGTCGGACACCCTCGACGACGACTTCGACCCCGCCGCGCACCTGTCCCGCCTCGCCGGCCACTGCGTGGACCTGCTCGGCGCGCAGGCGGCCGGCGTCACCCTCGCCGAACCGGACGGCCTCCCCCACCCGTCGCCCGCCTGCGCCCCCGAACAGGAGGCCGCCGTACGGGAGTTGCTGGGCGCCGACGCACTCGCCGGGCCCGCGCGCGAGGCGCTGGCGACCGGACGGGCGGTGGCCGGGGTGCGGGTGACGGGCACGGTGGCGGCGGCGCGCTGGCCCGCGTTCACCGCGCTGGCCCGGCGGCACGGCGTCACGACGGCGCACGCGGTGCCGCTGCGCCGGCTCGGGACACCGGTCGGCGCGCTCAGCGTCCTGACCCGGTCGGCGCCGGTGGACAACGATGCCGCATTCGCCGGCGCGCTCGCCGACGCGGCGGCCGCGGGCCTGGACCGGCACCGCGCCTACGCCGAACAGCGGGACCTGGCACGGCAGTTGGAGCGGGCGCTCGCGAGCCGGGTACGGATCGAGCAGGCGAAGGGGATGCTGGCGGAGCGCTGGGGCGCCTCTCCCGACACCGCGTTCTCGGTCCTGCGCCGGTACGCGCGCAGCAGGCGGATGCCGCTGGACCGGGTCGCCGGGGCCGTCCTGGCCCGGGACCTCGGCGACGACCTCACCCCGCCCGGACCTTCTCCTTCTCCTTCTCCGGCTCCGGATCCGGCTCCTTCGGCGCGTCCGTGAGGCCGGACAGGTAGGCGGAGACGACGACGTTCGCCGTGTAGGTGCGGGTGGCCCTGTCGAAGGTGCCGCCGCAGGTGATGAGGCGGAGTTCGGCGCGGCCGGGGCGGCGCGGCCCGTAGGCGGTGGCCGGGTCGAAGCGGTCGCGGGACAGGACCTGCACGTCGTCGACGGTGAACGTGGCGACGGAGCCGTCGTCGCGCACCACCTTCACCGTGTCGCCGGGCTTCGCCTCGCTGAGGTGGAAGAACACGGCGGGCCGGGTCTCGGTGTCGACGTGCCCGACGAACAGGGCCGTGCCCCGCTCCCCCGGCTGCGCGCCCGCGCCGTACCAGCCGACGACGCCCGCCTGCGCGTAGGGCGGCGGGTCGACGGCTCCGCTGCCGTCGAGTCCGCGCTCGACGACGGGCGCCTGCACGTGGAGTGCGGGCACGTCGATGCGCTGGGGTTTCGCGGCCCGGACGGGGCTGTGCGCGGCAGGCATGGTGACGCCGAGCGGGCGGCCGACGGCGGCCGCGTCACCGGTCGTCGGCGAGGACAGGTTGACGTCGGTGACGCCGCGGCCCCACATCCACAGGCCGAGCAGGAGCACCGCCCAGGCCACGCCGGTGAGCATCCGGCCGCCGCCCGGGCCTTGTCGGTCGCGGTCCTTCATGGCGGCCTACCGGGGGCCCTCGGACGGGTTCCGGCGGCGCCGGACGCTGCGGCAGGCGACGGCCACGGCGGCGATCGCGGCGAGCACCAGTCCGATGACGGCGTGCCGGGTGCCGGGGCCCTCGGCGGCCTGTTCGGCGGCGGCCAGCCGGGCCGCGGCTCCGCCGCCGCCCGCGTGCACGGCGGCGGTCGGGGTCGGGGCGGGCGAGGCGCCGCGCTCCAGGACCCGGACGGTGCCCTTGGTCTTGGTCTCGACGCCGTCGCAGGTCACCGTGATCTCGTGCGCGCCGGGCTTCGCGGAAGATGCGACCCGGGCCTCGGCGGTGAGCGCGGAACGGTCCGCGGCGGGCGCGAGGACGGCGGCGGAGACGAACGCGTCGGACACGGCACGCCCCGCCGTGCCCGCGCATCCGGTGACGGCGAGCTCGACGTCCGTACCCGGTGGGGCCGCCTGCGGGCTGACGGTGACCGATCCCCCGTCCTGCGCCCCGTGCGCGGCGGCGGCCGGGATCGTCACCAGTACGGCGGCCGCCCCTGCGGCACGGAGAGCGAGCAGTCCTGTACGCATCGTGAACCTCCTGGTACTGGCAGGTTCACGCGCGCGGCGCCGTTCCGCATCTCGGGAACGGGAAACCCCAGGTCAGACCGGGACCCCAGGGTCAGACGAGGTCGACGAGGTCCGCGATGGAGTCGACGACGGTGGACGGCCGGAACGGGTACTTCTCGATGTCGGCGTCGCTGGTGAGCCCGGTCCGCACGAGGAACGTCTGCATCCCGGCCTCGAGCCCGGCCAGCACGTCGGTGTCCATCCGGTCGCCGATCATGGCGGCGGTCTCGGAGTGCGCCCCGATCGCGTTGAGCCCCGTGCGCATCATCAGCGGGTGCGGCTTGCCGGCGAAGTAGGGCTGCTTGCCGGTCGCCTTGGTGATGAGCGCGGCGACGGCGCCGGTGGCGGGCAGCGGTCCCTCGGTGGAGGGGCCGGTCTCGTCCGGGTTGGTGCAGATGCTGTGCCTTCTGGGGGACGACCCCCAGACCCCCAGCCGGACGGCTCCCTTGATTCCACCGAAATATTAGGTTCGCACTTATGCCAGGGCGAAGGCGTCGTAAGTTGGTGCCGCGCCATCACCACTAGCGTCAACAGGCGCCAGGGGGCAGGCATGATCGTGGTCGGCGGATACACCAGGATCTCGGACGTCGGGCAGTTGGGCGACGGCCGCGATGGCCGGGACGGCGTGATCAGGCAGCGCGAAGACGTGTACGACCTGGCCAAGCTCAGACGATGCCGCGTACATCGCGTCTACGAGGACAACGACACCTCGGCCTACAAACGCCGTACTCGACGTGCTGGATTCGAGGACATGGTCCAGGACCTGGAGACGGGCACGATCAGCGGCGTCATCGCCTACACCATCGACCGCATCGCGCGCCAGCCCCGAGACCTGGAGCGGCTCATCGACATCTACGAACAAGCGCGGCGACCCATGGCGTTCGCAACCACAACAGGGGACCACGACCTCACGACCACCGACGGACGCTTCCAGGCACGGATCTATGTGACGGTCGCGAACAAGTTCTCCGCCGACGCCGCCCGCCGCATCTCCCGGCAGAAGCTGGCCGACGCCCGAGCCGGTAGGCCCCACAAAGGACAACGCGCGTTCGGTTGGGTCGATACACACCATGTGGACGAGCGAGAAGCCGAACTCGTCCGGCAGGCGCACAAGGATGTGCTGCAAGGCAAGAAGGTGTCCGCGGTCCATCGCGAATGGGCGGAGCTGGGCGTTCGCGGCCCGCAGACTCCACCCGGCAAGACCATCGGCTACAGCAGCGTGCTCTACGTACTGCGCAACCCTCGTCTCTGCGGGTACCGGTCCTACATCCCGCAGAAGGTCCGCGAGCGGTCCGGTCGGCTCGACCCGGTCGAGTACCTGGTGGAACGCACGGACGGCAAGCCTGTCATCGGCACGTGGGAAACCATCCTTTCGCCCCGAGAGTGGTGCGAGCTGATCGATGAGCTGAACGCGCGCAAACAGACCGGAAGCGGGCGCTCGAAGGGCACAACAGTGACCAGACGCCTGTTGACCGGCATCCTCCAGTGCGCGCGGTGCGGAGCCACACTCTCGTCCGGCGTCTATCAGAAGGGCACTGCCAGCTACGCGAAGCACGGCTACCACTACTACTGTCGCGCGGCCGACGGAGGCTGTGGACGGATCTCCCGCAGCGGGCCTCCTGTAGAGGATCACGTGGAGGGGCAATTGCTCGAGCGGCTCCGTCGGCAACTTGCCGAGGCCAAGGAGCAGGGCGTCGATCCGGCCCCCGGAGCGAGCACGTTGAGCGCCTCGCTACGGCAGATCGAGGCGGACAAGGCCGAAGCGCGCCGGCTTCGAGCGGACAACCTCTTGTCCCTCGCCGAGTTTGCCCGGGAAATCCGGCGGCTCGAGGCAGCCGAGCAGCACCTCCATGAGATGGCCGGTGCTCCACCGGCCCCGATGCTCGAGCGCCCGAGTCCGACGGTCGGCCGGGTCGTGCGCGATTGGAACTGCTTCACCACGGATCAGAAGCGAGAGGAACTGGAACGCGCCATCGAGACCGTGGTCGTCAAACCCGCCGGGAAGGGCGGCGCGCAGAGGGGCACGTTCCGCCCGGAGCTGATCGAGATCGTATGGAGGTCCTGACGGCAGCCTCCGGACCATCCTCAGGAGACTCGGGCTTGAATACGATGGCATCCCGCAGAACGACAGGTAGGAGCCCGCGCCCATGACAGAGCCGAAGCCCATCGACTCGTGGCTGACCGACATGGACGGAGTCCTCATGCACGAGGGCGTTCCGATTCCCGGTGCGGACTCGTTCATCAAGAAGTTGCGTGACTCGGGCAAGCCCTTCCTGGTCCTGACCAACAACTCGATGTACACGGCCAGGGACTTGCACGCCCGCCTCAATCGCATCGGGCTGGAAGTGCCGATGGAGAACATCTGGACGTCGGCTCTGGCGACCGCCAGATTCGTGGACAGTCAGCGGCCGAACGGTACGGCATACGTCATCGGCGAGGCCGGTCTGACCACTGCGTTGCACGACGTCGGCTACATCCTCAGCGACGCGGATCCCGATTTCGTGATCTTGGGCGAGACGCGTACCTATTCGTTCGAAGCGCTGACCAAGGCCATCCGGCTCATCAACGGCGGCGCCCGATTCATTGCCACGAATCCTGACAACACCGGGCCTTCGACCGAAGGCGTGCTGCCTGCCACCGGCTCCGTCGCCGCGCTGATCACGAAGGCGACCGGCAAGGAGCCTTACTTCGTCGGCAAGCCGAACCCGCTGATGATGCGTACCGGGCTCAACGCCATCGGTGCCCACTCCGAGTCCAGCGCCATGATCGGCGACCGGATGGACACCGATGTCCTGGCCGGTCTCGAAGCAGGCATGACGACGTTCCTGGTTCTGACGGGGCTCACCAGCCAGTCGGACATCGACAGGTTCCCGTTCCGTCCGACCAAGGTCGTCGATTCGATCGCGGATCTCGTCGACCTGGTGTGAGTGATGGCGGCCCGGCTGCCTCAGCAGCCGGGCCGCCCTGATCAAGACCGGCTGATCTTGACCCCGTCGATCGTCCAGAACCAGTTGTTGGCCCCGGTGTAGCGGAAGTGGGCCTTCGCGCTGGTCGCGCCCGCGGGGACGGTCAGTGGGACGGTCTCCGTGCGGGAGGGGACGTCGGCCGTGTAGGTGCGGACGGGGACGGGGGCGGCGCCGTCGTAGGAGACGAGGACCTCGCCCTTCTGCGGGGCCTCCTGGCGGTAGAAGGTCGTGTAGGTGAGGGTGGCCGGGCGGCCGCCGGTGACCGGGAAGGCGGGGCTGGTCAGGGTCGAGTCGAAGGTGCCGGTGACGGTCTTGTCGGACCATTCGTCGCCGTCGGCCACGGCGAAGACGCCGCGGGCCCGCACGTTGCACTCGCGCTGCTGGTCGCGTTCGGCCTTGGTCCAGAACTCGTCGGTGGTGAAGGACCAGCCGCGCCATTCGGTGACGCCGCCGGTGCCCATCCGGGAGTTGTCGACGCTCCAGCCGCTCGGCGGGGTGTGCGTGAAGCCGATGACGCCGGATCCGATGCCGGTCTCGTCGACGGGCCCGCCCAGCCGGTCGCGCAGGGCGTCGAAGTCGTCGGGGAGCGGCTGCTGGACCGGGCGGCCGTCCAGGCCCCAGGCGGGGTCGAGGGCGATGCCGAGGTGAGCGAGGGCGGTGGCCGCGATGTCGGGCATCTTGACGTCGTGGCGGGTGGAGCCGGGCGCAGCGGTGCCGCCCGTCGCGATCATGAACGTCTGGCGTTCGGGCCAGGTGGAGCCGCCGTGGCCGCCCACGTCGGTGTGCCCGTGGTCGGCGGTGACGAGGATCAGCCAGTCCTCGTTCCCGTACGTGGAACGGGACGTGACGGCGTCGACCATCGCGCCGACCTGGCCGTCGACGCCGTGGATCGCGTCGAGGTACTCCTGGCTCGCGGCGCCGTAGGTGTGGCCGGCGTGGTCGACGTTGTCGAGCTGGACGAAGACGGCGTCCGGGTTCGCGCCCTTGAGCCGTTCGACGGCGCGGGCGGTGGTGCCGGTGTCGTACTCGGCGCTCGGGGTGGAGACGCGGGTGTCGACCTTCGCGGAGAAGACGATGTCGGTGATCGGGGCCCAGGAGGAGACAGCGTACGTCGACAGCGACGGCTTCGCGGTCTCGATCCGGGTGAGGAAGTCGGGGTACTGGGCGAACTTGTGGCCGGTGAAGTTGTTGTCCTTCACGTTGTGCTTGTCGGGCCAGACGCCGGTGATGAGGGTGGACCAGCCGGGGCCGGACATGGTGGGCGCCATCGGGTTGGCGTAGATCGCACTGGGGGCGGTGAGGCCGGCCGCCATGAGGGCCTTGAGGCGGGGTGCGTCGGCGTCCTTGATGCGGTTCAGGAGGGCGCCGTCGAGGCCGATGACGAGGACCTTCGGGGTCCGGGCGGCGCGGGCGCGGGCGACGGCGCTCGTCGCCGGGACGGTGAGGGCGAGTGCTGCGGTGGCGGAGCCGAGGAGCATCGAGCGGCGGGAGAGGCCGGACGGGGTGCGCGGCATGCGGGGGTCCTCCGGAGCGGGGCGGGCGGTCACGGGTGTCTGCGGGCGTGCGCGGGTGGTCCGACACCCCTGAGAATTCGGAGGCGTTGGACCAGACCCGTTATCTTCTGGTGATGCGGGCGGGGAGCGCCATGGACATTCGTCGCCGCCCGATGGACTGAGCTGCGGGGCGGGCGGGGCTCAGCTGCCGGTGGCGGTCTTCCAGTCGTCGACGTACGTCTGGAGGTTCTTGTCGATGTCGTTCCAGTCCGGCTCGAAGATCTCGACGCCGTCCATGATCTTGGCGAGGGCGAGGGCGTTCTCGTCGGTGGCGTGGACGTCGCCGCGCGCGGAGAAGCCGCCGCCGATGGCGCTGACCTCCTGCTGCTGCTTGGTCGCGAGCATGAAGTCGAGGAGCTTCTTGCCGTTGGCGGTGTGCGGGGCGTTCTTCACGAGGCCGGCGGCGTAGGGCAGGGCGAAGGAGGTGGGCTTGCCGCCCTCGGTCTTCGGGAACCAGATGCCGAGGTTGGGCATGTCCTTGGACTGGGCGTAGTTCATCTGCACGTCGCCGTTGGCGACGAGGAGTTCGCCCTTGTCCACCTTGGGGGCGAGTTTGCCGGTGGAGGCAGACGGGCCGACGTTGTTGGCCTGGAGCTTCTTCAGGTAGTCCATGGCGGGCTGCTTGCCGCCGAAGTCGTGCATGGCCTTGACGACGACGGCGGTGCCGTCGCCGGCGACGCCCGGGGTGGAGTACTGGAGCTTGTTCTTGTACTTGCCGTCGAGCAGTTCCTGCCAGGTCTGCGGCGGCGTCTTCAGCTCCTTCTTGTTGTAGACGAAGCCGAAGTAGTTGTTGACGACGGAGGTCCAGGTGCCGTCGGCGCCCTTGTCGGCGCCGTCGACCTGGTCGGCGCCCTCGGGCGCGTACTTCGCGAGCAGGCCCTTGCCACCGGCCTGCTGGATGAACGGGGGCAGCGTGACGAGGACGTCGGCCTGGGTGTTGGCCTTCTCGCGGACGGCGCGCTGCACGACCTCGCCGGAGCCGCCCTCCACGTACTCGACCTTGATGCCGGTCTTCGCGGTGAAGTCCTTGAAGACCTTGTCGTACCAGCCGTCGCCGTTCTCGCCCTTGAGGCCGTCGGCGCTGTAGACGGTGACGACCTTCTCGTCGGAGGCGGCGGAGCTGCCGCCGCAGCCGGTGAGCGTGGCGGCGAGGGCGAGACAGCCGGTGACGGCGACGGCGGCGGTGAGGGTGTTCTTGCGCGGGTTCGCGGGCATGGCGAGGTGAACTCCTTGGAAGGACAGGGGTGTCGGCGGAGCGGGGCTCAGCGGTACGAGGCCTTGGTGCGGATGCGGGAGACGGCGAGCAGCACGAGCAGGGTGGCGCCCATCAGGACCACGGCGATCGCGGATCCGGTGAACAGGGAGCCGCGGTCGGTGGTGGCGTAGATCTGCACCGGCAGCGGCATCCAGTCCGGCGGGTAGAGCATCATCGTGGCGCTCAACTCGCCCATGGACAGGGCGAAGCAGAGGCCGGCGGCCGCGTTCAGGGACGGCAGCAGCAGGGGCAGCTTCACCTTCCACAGGACGTACGCGGGCCGGGCGCCGAGCGACGCCGCGGCCTGCTCGTACGCCGGGTCGAGACGCACGATGGCGGCCGAGACCGACTGGTAGGCGAACGCGGTGACAAGAATGGTGTGCGCGAGGATGACGATCCAGCGGGTGCCGTTGAGCAGCATCGGCGGCTTGCTGAAGGCGACGAGGACGGCGAGGCCGACGACGACGGACGGCACGGCGACCGGCAGCATGAACAGGGTGTCCATCGCACGCCTGCCCCGCTTCTTCAGCGCGGCGGCGGCGAGCGCGGCCCAGCCGCCGACGACGAGGGCGAGCACGCTGGCGGTGACGGCGGTGACGAGGCTGGTGGTGAGCGCGGTGAGCGAGTCACCGCTGGTGGCGGCGTCGTAGTGCCCGGTGGTGAACCCGGAGGGCAGGGCCCCGGACCAGTTCCCGGCGAACGACGCGGCGAGGATCACGAGCAGCGGCACCGCGAAGAGCGGCAGGAAGAGCGCGAAGAAGAGGACCCGGACGGCCCACTTCCCGGCCCGGCTATGCACCAGCACGACGGCTCACCGCCCGGTAGACGCCGTAGAGCCCGACGGAGATCAGCACGTTGACGACGGCGACGACGCAGGCGCCGGGGTAGTCCGACTCCAGGATCGCCTTGCCGTAGACGAGCATCGGCAGGGTCGTGACGCCCTTGGCGCCGGTGAACAGGACGATCCCGAACTCGTTCAGGCACATCACCAGGACGAGGGACCCGCCGGCGGCCAGCGCCGGCAGCGCCTCGGGGAGGACGATCTGCCGGACGATCCGCCAGGGCCGGGCGCCCAGCGACGACGCCACTTCCAGCTGCGCCGTGTCGATCTGGGAGAACGCCGCGAGCAGGGGCCGCATCACGAACGGCGTGAAGTACGTGATCTCGGCGAGGAGAACACCCCAGGGCGTGGACAGGAACTGGAACGGTCCGGTGGCGGCGCCGGTGACGTCCGTCCACAGCCCGTTGGCCATGCCGACCTGCCCGTACACGAAGAGCAGGGCGAGGGTGATGAGGAAGGACGGGAAGGAGAGGAAGACGTCGATGAACTTGGCGACGGCCTTCCCGCCGGGGAACGGCACGAACGCGATGACCAGCGCGAGGGCGAAGCCGAGGACGAGGCATCCTGCGGTCGATCCGGCGGCGAGCCACACCGTCGTGCCGAGCGCCTCGCGGAACGCCTCGGAGGCGAACACGTCGCGGTACGGCTGGACGGACGTGCCGCCGCTGTCGGGCCGGAAGGACTGCTGGACGACGAGGAACAACGGGTAGAGGAAGACGAGCGCGAGCCCGGCGACAGGCGGCAGCGCCCACACCCAACCGCCCATGCTCCTGCGGGACTTGAGGGCACCGCGCATTGCGGGCGCCCCGATGGCGGCGCTAGTCATCGCGCGCCCCCGTTCCCGCTCCCGCTCCCACACCGGCGCCGATCAGTACGGCGTCCTCGGGCGCGAAGTGGACGGTGACGGTGTCGCCGGGGGCGGGCGGGGTGCGCAGTTCGCGCAGGTCGGCCTTGACCTGGTGGCCGCCGATGTCGACGAGGAGGCGGTGGGTGGAGCCGCGCCACTGGACCTCGGCGACCTCGCCGGTGAGCGCGTTGGGCCCGTCGCCGAGTCCGACGAGGTGGGGCCGGACGCAGAGGGTGGCGGAGGCGCCGGCCGCGGCGTCCGGGGCGGCGACCTTCAGTTCGGCGGTCCCGAAGGTGACGGCGGAGCCCGAACCGACCTGGACAGGAAGGAGGTTGGCGTTGCCGACGAAGGAGGCGGTGAACTCCGTGCGGGGCTTGCGGTACAGGTCCTGCGGCGTGCCGACGTCCTGGAGCCGGGCGCGGTCCATGACGGCGATCCGGTCGGCGAGGGTGAGGGCCTCGACCTGGTCGTGGGTGACGTAGAGGATCGACACGTCGGGCAACTCGCGGTGCAGCCGGGCCAGTTCGGCGAGCATGCCGGAGCGGAGCTGCGCGTCGAGCGCGGAGAGCGGTTCGTCGAGGAGCAGGACGTCGGGGCGGACGGCGAGGGCGCGGGCGATGGCGACGCGCTGCTGCTGGCCGCCGGAGAGCTCGCGCGGATGGCGTTCGGCGTAGGCGCCCATGCCGGTCATCTCCAGCGCCTCGGTGACCCGGCCGGGTATCTCGGCCTTGGGCACCTTCCGCGCGCGCATGCCGAAGGCGACGTTGTCCTTCACCTTCATGTGCGGGAACAGCGCGTACTGCTGCACGACCATGCCGATCCCGCGCCGGTGCGGCGGCAGGTCGGTGACGTCGCGCCCGCCGATGAACACGCGCCCGGCGGCGGGCCGCACGAAGCCGGCGACGGCCCGCAGCGCGGTCGTCTTGCCGGAGCCTGAGGGCCCGAGCAGGGCCATGACCTCGCCCGGCTCGACGGTCAGGTCGAGGGAGTCGAGGACGGTGTTCCCGCCGTAGGCGACGGACACCCGGTCGAACCGGATGCCGCTGCGGGCGCCCGGAGGGTCGGTCAGCTTTTCCATCAGTCCCGCTCGTTCGCAGTCGGCTCGATGACTCTCACGGCGGCTACGTTCGTGGGATCGGGTGTCCCGGACGGGTCCGGCCGGGAACGGGCCGGTGAACGACCCCCCAAGCTTGGCCCAGACCCGTTATCACTGCGTTACATACGGAGTTGGGGGCGGGACCGTCGAGTCTTTCGCCGCCTACTGGCTGTCGGCGCCGAGGCGGGTCGTGAAGGAGAAGCGGTCGCCGCGGTAGAGGGTGCGGACGCGTTCGGTGGCGCGGCCCGCCGGATCGTAGGAGACGCGGTGGATGAGGAGCATCGGGAGGGCGGGCGGCGTGCCGATGAGGAGGGCCTCGCGAGGGGTGGCGAGGACGGTCTCGATGCGTTCGTCGGCCGAGCCGAAGTCGATGCCGAGCCGCTCGTGGACGTAGGAGTAGAAGGAAGAGTCCGGGTCGAACTCGGTGTCGAGGTGCGGCATGCGGGCCACGGCGACGTAGGTGGACTCGAGACCGACGCGTTCGTCGTCGGCGAGCAGGACGCGCTCCATGTGCCAGACGGGCTCGCCGCGTTCGAGGCCGGTCTCGGCGGCGAGCGCGGGCGGGCAGGGGAAACGGTCGAGGCCGATGAGCGTGCGGCCGGGGCGGCGGCCCTGGCGGCGGACGCCCTCGGTGTAGGAGGCCAGGGAGAGGGGCTGGGCCAGTTTGGGGCCCGCGGCGACGGTCCCGCGGCCCTGACGGCGCAGCCGCCCCTCCAGGAGCAGTTCGCGCAGGGCCTGGCGCACGGTGTCGCGGGAGACGGCGTACCGGACGGCGAGATCGCGCTCGGTCGGCAGCGTCTCGCCCTCGGCCAAGTCGTTGAGCAGTGCGGTCAGTTGGGCCTTGACCGCGTAGTACTTGGGGATGCGTCCGTGCTCGGGCACGCCGCCGCGCACCGGGGCGCCGGGGTCCAGGTCGTTCGGGTAGTCCACGCGGGGATCGTCGCAGACGTGGGTGAACCGCCGGCGCCGGGTACCGGTCAGTGGCGCCGGGCCGCCGTGCGGCGCCGGATCAGGAGGAGTGCGGCGGCGCCGCCGAGCAGGCAGAGGCCGGCCGTGGCGGCGAGGGCGGTGAGGGGGGCGTCGGGGCCGGTGCGGGCCAGTTCGCCGGCGAGGGTGGTTCCGCCGGGGCGGTCGGAGGTGGCGGCGTCCCCGCCCCCGTTCTCCGCGTCAGCCCGGGCCTCCCCTGCCTCTTCCTCTCCCCCTCCCTCGTCGTCGGTGACGATGTCGAAGGGGTAGTGGCCGGACTCCCCGACCCAGTCGCCGTCGTCGTCCCTGCGCTGAACGAGGGCGGCGTCGGCGACGACGTGGTCGGGGCGGGTGTCCTCGCTGAACGCGAGCCGTACCGGCACGGTGACCGTCTCGCCGGGCTCCACGGAGAAGCCGCCGGTGTCCGCGCCGATGACGCCCACGTTCTCGTCCTGGTCGGTGTGCTCGAAGGCGACGGGGTGCCAGCGGGCGCCGTCGCGGAACTCGAGCCGGATGCCTGTGGGGCGGAGTTTCCTGCTGTCGTCGACGAGGACGAGGACGGGGTGCAGGGAGGTGCAGCGGGTGGGGGTGTGGTTGGTGAGGGTGATCGACCAGGTGCGGGGGCCGTCGCCGGGGCGGTAGGTGTCGGGGCCGGCGTCGATGCGGGTGGTGAGGGGGAAGCGGGTGGGGGTGGTGCGGGTGGTTTCGCAGGGGGCGGCCGGGGCGGGGGCCGCGGTGGCGGTGGGGGTCGCGGTGGGGTTCAGGGGGAGGGTGAGGGCGGCGGCGGCAGTGAGGGCGAGGGCGGTCGGGCGGCGCGGTCGCATGCGGTTGCTCTGCCTTTGCTGGTCGCGGAACCGGGTCAGTCAGGCTGGCACCCTTGTGGTGTCCGGTTCGCCCGGCACGCCTGGGGTACGCGCCGCTCCCCCCGATCGGACCAGTACGACTGTCAGCCTGGGGGCGCGGAGTTGTCGCCAGGCCCCGCCCGGGGCGCCGGGGGCGGGGCCCCGCCGTAGGGGGCGGGCATCGTCGCCGACCGCTGCGCCGTCGTGGCTGATCGCGCAGTTCCCCGCGCCCCTGAAGGCACACTTCGTGCGCCCCAGGGGCACATGGGCCCCCGCGACGGAGGCGCTGCCGGAGGGTCAGGGGCGGCGGGAGGGGATTTTGCCTGTGCCTCGGCCGAAGAGCGGGGCGAGGATGAGTTGGGCGGCGCCCTCCACGACCAGGGTGGGGCCGCCCGGCGCCGAGCGCACCGGTATCGAGCGGCCCCCGCCTCCGCGCCGGGCCCGCGTCTCCACGACGGCGCCGACTCCTCGTACGAAAAGGTCCTCCGCCGCGCTCACCGTCCGGCCCCCGAGCAGCACCGCGTCGATGTCGAGCAGGCCGACCAGGTTCCCGGCGCCCTCCCCGAGGACCCGTGCCGCCTCCTCGACGTCCCCGGCGGCGACGGCGGCCAGGCAGATCGCCTCGATGCAGCCCCGGTTCCCGCACTCGCACGGGGGCCCGTCCAGCTGGATCACCTGGTGCCCGAACTCCCCGGCCCCGGTCCGCTCCCCCCGGTACAGCGCCCCGTCGAGCACGAGCCCCGCCCCGAGTCCCGTCCCCAGATGCAGATACGCGAACGAACGCCCGCCCTCCCCCGCGGCCCCGACCAGCGCGAGCCCGAGCGCCGCCGCGTTCGTGTCCTTGTCGACGACGACCGGCAGCCCGAGCCGCTCGGCGAGCGCGTCCCGCAGCGGGAAGCCGTCCCACTGCGGGAATCCGGTGACCCGGTGCAGCACGCCCCCGGCGTGATCGAGCGGTCCCGGCACGGCGACGCCGACCCCGAGCACGGAGTCGCCCCCGGCCGCCTCCCCTTCGGCGAGCAGCTGGTCGATCTCGCAGGCGGCGGTGGTCAGGACCGCGTCGGCCCCGGCCCCGAGGTCCATGGGGGCGCGCCGCGCGGCCACCACGTCCCCGGCGAGGTCGGTCAGCACGGTCCGCAGTTCGTCCCGGTCCAGGTGGAGCCCGACCGCGTGCCCGGCTCCGGCGACGAGCCGCAGCACGGTGCGCGGCTTGCCGCCGGTCGAGGCGCGCCGGCCCGCCTCGACGACGAGTCCGTCGGCGCGCAGCCGCGCCGTGATCTTGCTGACGGCCTGCGGGGTCAGGCCGGTGCGCTCGGCGAGCTCCAGGCGGCTGATCCCGGGTTCGCCCGCGGTGCGGAGGAGGTCGAGGACGAGCGCGGCGTTGTGCCCGCGCAGGGCCGCGAGGTTCACCCCCGTGCTGGGGCCGACATGGGTGACGTGCGTGTTCACCTGGCCATTGTGCCTCCCGCTTGCACTTTGGCAACACCGTTGCTTAAGTGGGTGCATGACTGGCACGACTGGTACGACTGGCATGAATGGTGGAAGCGGGCCGCTCCGCGTGGGGCTCGTCGGATACGGCCTGGCGGGTTCCGTCTTCCACGCCCCGCTGATCGCCGCGACCGAGGGCCTCGTCCTCGACACGGTCGTCACCTCGAACCCCGAGCGGCAGGAGCAGGCCCGCGCCGAGCACGGCGCCGGGCTGCGCTTCGCCGGGCGCCCCGAGGAGCTGTGGGCGCGGGCCGGCGAGCTCGACCTGATCGTCCTCGCGTCGCCGAACAAGACGCACGTACCGCTCGCCACCGCCGCCCTGGAGGCGGGCCTGCCGGTCGTCGTGGACAAGCCGATCGCGGGCACGGCGGCCGAGGCCCGGACGCTCGCCGCCCTCGCCGAGGAGAAGGACCTGTTCCTCTCCGTCTTCCAGAACCGCCGCTGGGACAACGACTTCCGCACCCTCCAGCGGCTCCTCGCCGACGGCACGCTCGGCGACGTGTGGCGTTTCGAGTCCCGCTTCGAGCGCTGGCGCCCGCGCCCCAAGGGCGGCTGGCGCGAGTCGGGGAACCCGGAGGAGATCGGCGGTCTCCTCTACGACCTCGGCAGCCACGTCGTCGACCAGGCCCTGGTGCTGTTCGGCCCGGCGGCCTCCGTGTACGCGGAGTCGGACGTGCGCCGGGCGGGCGCGGAGGCGGACGACGACACATTCATCGCGATCACGCACGCGAACGGGGTCCGCTCGCACCTCTACGTCTCCGCGACCACCGCCCAGCTCGGCCCGCGCTTCCGCGTCCTCGGCTCTGAGGCGGGCTACGTGAAGTACGGCCTGGACCCGCAGGAGGCGGCGCTGCGCGAGGGTGAGCGGCCGCGGGCGGGGAAGCCGTGGGGCGTGGAGCCCGAGACGATGTGGGGCCGCGTCGGCTCCGGAGAGTCCCCGCTGACCGGCGGCGGCACCCCGGTCCCGACGGCCGACGGCGACTACCCGGCCTACTACGCCGCCGTCGCCGCGGCGCTGCGCGACGGCGCCCCGAACCCGGTGCCGGCCACGCAGGCCGCCGCCGCGCTCGACGTCCTGGAGGCGGCGCGGCGCTCCGCCCGCGACGGACTGGTGGTGACCCTGTGACCGCGAACGAGACCCCTTCGGTGGCGGAGCTGGAGGAGCAGGAGCGCACTCTGATCCTCGACTCGTTCTCGTACGAGGACGCGTGGCGGCTCGGCACGCTGCTGGTGGAGCTGGCGCGCGGGCGGCAGGCGCCGGTCGCGATCGACATCACGCGGGGCGGACAGCAGGTGTTCCACGCTGCGCTGCCCGGGTCGACGCCGGACAACGACGCGTGGATCGCGCGCAAGCGGCGGGTCGTGGAGCGCTATCACGCCTCGTCGTACCTGGTGGGGAGCCGGTTCCGCGCCAAGGGCACGACGTTCGAGGCGTCCTCCCGCCTCGACCCCGACGTGTACGCGGCCCACGGCGGCGCGTTCCCCCTCCGGGTACGGGACGCGGGCGTCATCGGCGTCGCCACGGTCTCAGGCCTCCCCCAACTGGAAGACCACGCCTTGGTGACAGAAGCCCTGACCGCGTTCATGGCGTAACCGGCACGCCGAGCCGGAGATGCCCCTGGGGGCGCACGAAGTGCGCCCTTCAGGGGCGCGGGGCAGTACCGATCAGCGGCTCCGCCGCGGGGCGCGAGCACCATGCCCCTGGGGAGCGCACGAAGTGTGCCCTTCAGGGGCGCGGGGAACTGCGCGAGCAACCACGACGGCGCAGCACCCGGCCACGGCAGGAACCCCTACGGCGGGAACCGCCGGGGCGCAGGGCGCAGCCGACCCGCACCACAACCCGCCCCCGGCGGAGCCCTACGCGGAGCCCTACGCCGGCTTGAGTTCCTGACGCTGGCGCCCGAGCCCGTCGATCTCCAGCTCCACGACGTCCCCGGCGCGAAGGTACGGCTTGGGCTCGGGCTGCCCCATGGCCACGCCGGCCGGCGTCCCGGTGTTGATGACGTCGCCGGGGTACAGGGTCATGAACTGGCTGACGTACCGCACGACCTCGGCGACCGAGAAGATCTGGTCGGCCGTGCTGCCGTTCTGCTTGAGCTCGCCGTTCACCCAGAGCCGGAGGCCGAGCGCCTGCGGGTCGGCGACCTCGTCGGCGGTGACGAGCCACGGGCCCAGCGGGTTGAACGTCTCGCAGTTCTTGCCCTTGTCCCACGTGCCGCCGCGCTCGATCTGGAACTCGCGCTCGGACACGTCGTGGGCGACCGCGTACCCCGCGACACAGGCGAGCGCGGCCTCGTGGGACTCGACGTAGCGGGCCGTACGTCCGATGACCACGGCCAGTTCCACCTCCCAGTCGGTCTTCTGCGAACCGCGCGGCACGAGCACCGTGTCGTGCGGCCCGACCACCGTGTCCGCCGCCTTGAAGAAGACGACGGGCTCGGCGGGCGGCTCGGCACCGGTCTCGGCGGCGTGGTCGTGGTAGTTCAGGCCGATGCACACGACCTTGCCGATCCGGCCGACCGGGGCCCCGACGCGCAGTCCGGCGGCGTCGAGCGCGGGCAGCTCGCCGGAGGCCGCGGCGGCGCGGACCCGGTCGAGCGCGGCGTCGTCCGCGAGCAGCGCCCCGTCGACGTCGGGCACGAGGCCCGACAGGTCGCGCAGGGTGCCCCCGTCGTCGAGGAGCGCGGGGCGCTCGGCTCCGGCGGGACCGACTCGCAGCAGCTTCATGGTGTAACTCCCTCTGATCTAGGAGGAGCCCCGAAGGCCAGGTGCGGCGTCAAGCCATCGGAGGTCTGGTCGATCCTCCAAGCTCCCCGTCCAGTCCGCAAGACCCCGTTCACGGACTGGACCCACCGGGGCCGCGGGGCCCGTCAGAGCGCGGGCGCGGCGGCGGCCCCGTACGGCATGTCCCGGTACAGGACGGCGCGCTCGACGGCGCTCCACGTCGTGGAGGTCACGATGTAGAGCGCGGCGGCGAGCGGCACGAACGCCACGGAGAAAAGGGTCATGAAGGACATCAGCGGCATGAGCCGATTCATCGCCGCCATGCCCGGCACCTGCTGGCCTCCGCCGTCACCGGTGGCCTCGGGCCGCGCGGACAGCGCCATCTGTCGCTTGGTCCGCCGGTAGTTGAACGTGGCCACGGTCGCGACGAGCGCGAACAGCGCCACGTACACGAGCCCCTGCTCGCCGAGGAGCCCGCCGTGTCCGAGCGCGTCCGCGAACCGGCCGCCGAGCGGGGCGCCGCCCAGGGTGTGCCCCAGGAGCTCGTTGGGGTCGCCGCCGATGCTGCGGCTGGAGAACAGGTGGTAGAGCAGGAAGAACGCCGGCATCTGGAACAGCATCGGCAGGCACCCGGACAGCGGCGAGACCTTCTCCTCGCGGTGCAGTTCGAGGATCGCCTTCTGCAGTGCCTCGGGGTTCTTCTTGTGCTTCTTGCGCAGCTCGGCGATGCGCGGCTGCAGCTTGAGGCGTTCCCGCTGCCCGCGCGCCCCGGCCCGGGACAGCGGGTGGACGAGGAGGCGGACGAGCGCGGTGAACAGGACGATGGCGGCGGCCGTGGAGGCGCCGTGGAAGAGCGGGTCGAGCACGTCGGCGAGGCCGGCGACCAGGCTCGCGAAGACGGACATGAACGACGACAGGATGGACGACATGAGTGGTGAGCCCTCCGGGGGTCTCGTCGTGCCGGGACAGAGAACGGACTGCGCGGCGTGACGGACTGCGGAGGGAGGGCCGGTCACCGGGGACCGGGCCGGGTCAGCAGGCCGTCGGGACGAGACGTCCGGGTGCTCGGGGCCTGGTGCGGCCCCGCGCGTCGGGATCGCGCTGGGGCAGGAACGCGGTGCGCTGCTCCCGGTCGCGGATGGCCGTGCGGACCCGGGTGGGCGGCACGGCGGGCGCGCTGCGCGCGGCGAGCACGGAGCAGACAGTGAGGGCGGAGCCCACGGCGGCGGTCGCGGCGAGGGCGACGGCCCCGGCGAGGCTGCCGGTGTCGACGACGACGGCCTCGACGAGCAGGAACAGCAGGAGCGCGACGGGGCGCAGGACGGCGCCCCAGGTGTTCTTCCTGTCCATGCGCTCCCCTCCGTTCCTCGTCCGCTCCGGGTCCTGTCCAGCTCCGTCAGTTATACAGGCACCCGCTCGTGCGGCGGCGGGTCGATCGGGTCCCGGGCGAGGAGCTCGTGGTCCGGCCGGGGATCGCGGTCCGCCGGCCACACGTAGGTGATCAGGAGGGTGACGGCGAGGTTCGCGGCGAGGGCGACGATGCCGGCGTTCACTCCGAGCACCGGATCGTGCTCGCTGAAGACGAGCGCGCACACGACGGCGACGCCGACCGTGAGCCCGCCGACCGCCGCGGCGAAGCCGATCCGCCGCCACAGCAGCCCGACGAGCAGCATGGGGACGAGCTGGGCCATGCCCTCGTAGGAGATGAGGGAGAGCCGGACGAGGGTGTTGGGCGCGGCGTAGGTGAGGATCAGGGCGAGGCCGCCGGCGATGACGACGACGATCTGCGAGCCGGTCTTCTGCGCCCGTGACGAGTCCTGCCAGCGGGGCACGAGCGACAGCACGCTGCTGCCCCACATCGTGCCGATGACCAGCATGAACACGGCCATCGGCACGATCGAGGAGAGTGCGGCGGCGACCCCGATGACGCCGACGGCCCAGGCGGGCAGCGAGTCGACGACTAGCTTGAACAGGGCGAGGTTCGACTCGGCGCCGGTCAGTCCGGGCACGACGAACAGGGCGGCCATGCCGAGCAGCATCGGCACGAAGAGCAGGACGTTGTAGGCGGGCAGCCAGATCGCGTTGCGGCGCAGCGCGTCGGCGTTGCGTGCCCCGAGGTAGCCGGCGACGGTGGTCGGGAAGATGACGACGGTCAGCGCGTTGAGGACGGTCGTGGTCGCGAACCAGCCCTGCCCGTACGGGCTGCCCCCGGCGCCCGGCAGCGTCAGCCAGGCGCTCTTCTCGTCGACGAGCCGTCCCATGAAGTCCCCGTAGCCGTCGAAGTAGTGCAGCGGCACGTACACGGCGAGGAAGGCGAGCGTGACGATGACGAGGAGGTCCTTGAGGACGGACACCCAGGCGCTGCCGCGCAGGCCGCTGACGACGACGAACGTGGTGGTGACGGCGAAGCCGACGAAGTAGGCCCAGTTCAGGCTGACGGCGCCGTAGGAGATCGTCGAGACGACGACGCCCATGCCGGTGATCTGCAGCTGGATGTACGGGAGCAGGAAGACGGTGACGAGGATCGCGACGGCGGCGCCGAGCCAGGGCCGGCCGTAGCGGTGGGCGATCATGTCGGTGATGCTGACCAGGCCGTGGGTGCGGGCGTACGACCACAGCATCGGTCCGACGACGTAGCCGACGGCGTAGCCGCAGGACATGTAGGCGACGACGTAGAGGACGGGCGCGCCGAAGTTGTAGCCCCAGCCGGCGGCGCCGAGGTAGCTGAAGCTGGTGTAGCCCTCGCCGGCCATGAGGACCCAGATGAAGACGGCCCCGAGGCTGCGGCCGCCGACGGACCACTCGGTGAGCCCGCCGCCGCGTCCCTTGCCGCGCACGGCGAGCAGTCCGAGGGCGACGGTGGCGACCATGAAGGCGCCGAACAGGGTGGTGGCCACGGCCGCGTCGCTCATCGCCGGCCCCCTTCGGCTTCGGTTTCCGCTTCCGCTTCCGCTTCCGTGCGCAGCCTGCGGTCCCCGCGCCAGGTCAGCCCGACGGCGACGGGCGTGAGCAGGGTCGCCGCGAACAGCCATACGAAGAGGAAGGGCACCCCGAGCAGGACCGGCTCGACCCGGTTCGCGAGCGGGAGCGCCCCGGCGTACAGCACGAAGGGCACGAGGAGCCAGAGCAGATGGGGCCGTCGCTTGATCACGGACGACGACCTTACTCAGTGACGGTTCAGCGGGGCCGCATGGACCGCAGCTCGCCCCACACGACGAGCCGGTACCGGGAGGTGAACTCGGGGGTGCAGGTGGTGAGCGTGATGTAGTACCCGGGTTCCGTGTATCCGGCGCCGCGCACGACGCGGCTGCGCGGCACCGGTGCGATGACGCCGCCGTCGCGGGCGGAGGTCTGCGCGAGGCTCTTGTCGACGACGTACGTGTAGGTGGCCTGTTTCGTCTCGACGGTGAGGGTGTCGCCGCGGCGCAGCCGGTTGATGTAGCGGAACGGTTCGCCGTGGGTGTTGCGGTGCCCGGCGAGCGCGAAGTTCCCGGCCTGGCCGGGCTGGGCGGTGCCCGGGTAGTGGCCGGCGTAGCCGTGGTTGAGCACGCTCGCCTTGCCGACGCCCTGCGCGACGGGCACGCGCAGGCCGAGGCGCGGGATGCCGAGGACGGCGTAGGCCTGGTCCCAGCGGGGGGTCTGGCGGGCGGCGCGGGCGCCGGTGCCCGTACCGGTACGGGTGCGCGGGCCGCTGTCCACGGCGGGGTCGTCGCCCTGCGGCGTGGACTCCTCGGCGGGATCCGGCGACCGCGCGGCCCCGTCGGTGTCGGGCGGCGGTTCCCCGGGCCGCTCCCACTCCCGCTCCAGGGCCTGCACCTGCCGTTCGGCGCCCGCCTTCGCCTGCCGGTTGGTCCACCACAGCTGGTGCGCGACGAACAGCAGGAGCACGAGCCCGAGCGTCACGGCGCCCTCGGCCCCGTTCCACAGGGCGCGGCGCATCCGGGACCGGCGGGGCGGTGCCCCCTGGGCCACGGTCCGGGGTCGGCGTCGGTCGTCCTCCGTACGCTGCAGCAGCACGCGCGCAGGGTAGACGCCGCGGCCTCAACTCACCAGGGTCGTGCGAGGTGCGGACCCCGGAGCCGGGGCGCGGGGCGTCTCACCTGTGTCTGTCGCAGGTGTCTTGGGCGGGCGATCGGCCCCTCCCCCGGCCCGCGGCAGTACCGTGTTCTGCATGCGCCCCGACACGCCTGCCACGCCCGCCGAGAACGACCACGCCGATCACGTCGCGGAAGCCGAGCGCCTGGAACGCACCGCGTCCCTCTACCCCGAGGACTCCGAGCCCCTGCTCCTGCAGGCCGCGGCCCACTACGAACTGGCCGAGGCCCGCGACCGCGCGACCGGCCTCTACGACGGCCTGCTGTCCTCCGAAGGCCTGCACAACGGCTCCCTGGTCCGCGCCCTGAAGGCCGCGAACCTGTGGGAGTACGGCCACGAGGCCGAGGCCCGCGCGATCATCACCGGCCTGCGGGCGACCGCGCCGCAGGACCCGGCGCCGTGGGTGATCATCGCGGAGTCCCTGGAGGCGCACGACGAACTGGAGCAGGCGCACGAGACGTTCACGGAGGCCCTGACGCTGCTGGTGTCCGAGGCGGAGCGGGACTCCGGCGAGGTCCCTTACGCCCGGCATCCGCTGGTCCTGGGCCGGCACCGGGTCCGCCGGCTGCTCGGCGCGGACCACGACGTGTGGGACGCGCTCGCGGACCGCGTGAACCGCGCCTCCGTCTCCCTCGACGAACTCCACGACCCCAAACGCCTGTGGGCCCTCGGCTCGGACAACCCGGCCGACCTCCAGGCCGAGATCACGCGCCTGCGCGCGGAGTTGGGCTCGTACCGCGAGGCCCTGTCCCGCCCGTTCCCCGTCGCGGTCCTGCACTGGTCCTCGACCGAGTACGCCGAACTCATCGCCGCGTACCCCGCACTCTCCTCCGAATACCCCTCCTACGAAGCCCACTTGGCGTCGATAGAGGGTGCGCTGCGGGAGCTCGCCGCGTCCGGCACCCGGAACCTGGGCATCGTCACGGGCACGGTCCCCTCCTACGAGGCCTTCGCCGCGTCCGAGGCCTCCTCCCCCGACGACGCGACCCTCCTCCCCCAGTACGCCACGACCCTCGCCGCCCGAGGCCGCGCCGTACCGTGGCCGCCGGAGGCGGGGGCGGCGTGCTGGTGCGGGTCGGGGTCGGCTTACGGGGAGTGTCACGGGGCGCCGGGGGCGGGGGCCTGAAGCCCGGCCCCCTCCTCTGCCGTCGGCACCGCGGCGGTGCCACCTCAGCCCCATCGGCATCGCCGCGCTCTGCAGACCGACTCCCACCCATGAGGATTTACTCATGTACGGTGATGTCATGAGCGAGGAGACGATCTACCGCCACCTTCGCGAGTTCCGCGACACCTTTCGCGAAGGGTTCGGCAGCGACACCGAGGCGGTGCGCTGGCCCGAGATCAGCCAGGGCCAGATCCTCATGATGATGAGCCCCAAGGCTCGCCACCAGCGCGTCGCTCATCGTCTGCGCACGCAGCTGGAGCCTCAGCTCCCGGCTGACCTCGCCCTCTATGTCGAAACCGACCTGGAGGATCCGGCCCTGGGCATCCTGCGGGTCCCCGACCTCGTCGTGGTCAACGCGGACTTCGAACCGACGGCAGCCGACGCCCTGCCCCCGCACGACTGCCACCTGATCATCGAAATCGTCTCCCGTTCCAACCCCGCGAACGACTACGAGGGCAAGCTTCGCGACTACCCGCTCATGGGCATCCCGGACTACTTGATCGTCGACCCGCGCGACGGCACGGCCGTCCACCACTGGGCCCCGACGAACCGAACGGGAACGGCCGCCTACGACAACACCCAGCACTTCGTGTTCGGGGACACGATCACCGTGCAGGGCTGGAAGATCGCGACGGACAACCTCCCTCGCTACGACGAGAGCGAGGGGTCGTCCGCGTGACGGACACGGCGAGCCTCGTCCGCCGCTGGCGCCAAGAACGCGGCCTCTCGCAGACCGAGTTGGCCCAGCTGATCGGGACGGGGCAGGCGGCGATATCCCGCATTGAGAACGGCCGGGACGTACCCACTCTTCCGCTCCTCACCAGGATCGCCACGGCCCTGGAATGCAGGGTGTCCATCGCCTTCGAGTCCGTCGAGGACACCGCCGTTCACTCACGCGAGTAGAGATCGGCGAAAGCAGGCCCACCACCGGCCACGGGCCCTCTACGTTCACGATCCGAAGCCGGAAGAACTCCAACTCCGCTGACGGGGAGGGATGTTGTATGCCGTCGTGGTTCGAGGGTCTGACCGAGGTCATCGGCAGGGCTGACTTCGCCTCGATGCTGGGCCGTTCACCTCGTAGTACCGAGCAACTGGCACTACGCGGCCTCCTCTCGGAGCCGACGCACCGCAATCGCGGCAAGTGCGTGTGAGAGGAAGAGCCGGCACTGCGCTGGTTCCGCTCACTGCACCGGCACGCGGTGGTGGTGCCCACGAACGACCTGGCCCGCGAGGAACTCGCGGAACACGGCGTCCATCTGTGCCCGCTCGACAGCAAGCACGTGGCTCTGGCCCGTCCCCGCCTCCTGGTGATGTACCGGCGAGGCTGCCCAAGCGTGGTCTTCGATGTCGACGCGGTGGACACCATCCATCAAGAGGTGCCGGGAACACGCGACACGCCCCCGTCAACCCTGGAGATCATCCGTGACGGATCGACGTTGGAGGAGACGCGGCGGCCGTGGACCGTGTTTCGTCTCAGCGAGATCGGCACGATCGACACCATCACGCCTACAATCCAGCAGGGCCGATACCTGCCGGTCGACCACGTCTACAAGGCACTGGAGTCCGGCCACCTCGCCGTCCCCACAATCGACGAGGCGCTCCCCCTGCGGAAGTGACCCGCCCGGCCCGCCGGTCGGTTCCGGCTGCCGCGCCCCGCCCGCTACGGCCGGTCCGCCGACCGGGCGCCCCCTGGTCGTCACGGAACGTGCCGCATCGGCTGGATCCCACGGACCCGTCTCGGCAGAGCCGGCGCCGCGGAGCAAGGGCGGACACCGTCGCCCGCCCGCTCGCTCGGCAGGCCGCCCCCGCCGGGCACCCGCCCTGCCGCGTCGGACAGCACCGCCAGGGAAGTCCACTAACTTCCGTAACTATCCCGCCACTTGGCGGCCCCCACCACCTCCCGGGCGATGTCGCCCACGGACCGCCCGTCGGTCGCCACCCGCACCGTGTCCGCGGGCGCCTGCTCGTCCAGCAGCCGCGCCTTGCGCGCGCTGCTCCTCAGCTCGTCCTCCAGTTCGGAGCCGATCTCCCGCCCCGCGAGGCGGGCCCGGGCCGTCTCGTCCGACGCGGTGAGCAGCACCCGTACGACCCTGACCTCGTCGCCCATCACGCGCCGGAACATGTCCTCGCCCTCAGCGAGCACGCTCACGGTGTGCGTGTAGACGAGGCGGCGGTACCCGAGCTCGGCGTAGTTCGCCCACAGCGCCGCGAGATTCCGCTCGGCGATCCTCCTGCGCCGCGGGTCCCCTTCGGGGGCGGGGTGCACCTGCGCCATGAAGTCCCCCTCGATCACACAGTGCGGCACGGAGGCCCCCCGCAGCAGCGCCGACACCTCCCACCCCACGGTCGTCTTCCCGACCCCGGCACGACCACCGATGAGCAACACCTCTGCCGGACCCATCCCCCACACCCCTCTCTGCCGCCGCACGGTCACCTTAAGCGCGCCCCTGCCCTGACAGTTGACCATGATCGACAGTGGCCGCTTCCTCGACTTCCTCACCCCACCGTCGAGTTCGACCACGCGACTCCCTCCGCACCGAGGTCCGGATCGCGCTCTGTTCAAGAAGCTGACTGACCGTCACCATGAAACAGGCGCGGGGCTTTGGCGTGCGGGCGCATCGCGAGGGGGACGGGATGAGCGAGTCGGCGAACGACACCGAGGGCACCGGCGTACTCATCGTGCTCGGACTGACGATCGCGCTCTCCGTGGCGTGGGCGTACGTCGTCAAGGACCAGGGGGAGCTGATCACCTGGGGCGCCCTGCTGATCGCCGGGATCACCGGGGCCGCGGCGGGCAGTCAGAGCAAGGGCAGTCAGACGGTCGGCCTGACCTGCGCGATCGCCGCCCCGCTCGGCACGTACCTGGGCACGCTGCTCGGCATCAGCCTGATCGCCGTCACCCCGCTCGGCGGCGACTTCAGCGACGCCTGGACCCTCCTGACCGAGCACACGAGCGAGGCGGCGAAGGTCTTCAAGATGGAGGCGCAGGACCGGGACTGGGTGTTCCTGTTCCTGTCGGCGCCGGTGGGGTACGTGGCAACGACGGCGATGGACGACTGACCTCCCTCAGCACGGGTGGGAGGAACCCGGTCGTCCGGCGTCCGTCGGGCGAGGTCGACGGAACCGGCCGTTGCGGCAGCGCGGATGCGGGCTCGCCCTCGCCTTCTGCGCGTCACACGGCGGTCCACTCCGCGACGATCTCGCGGCAGCGCCCAGCGCGCCGGGCGGTCGGACCGTCCGCCGCGGCGAGCTCGGACAGGGTCACGAGCGTGTAGGTGACGATCTCGCCGTCGGGGGCTGTCCGCCGGAACGCCGCGGCGGCGTCCTCGACCGTGCGGTCCGGTTCGAGGAGGAGCGCCCTGAGCAGGCCGAAGACCTTGCCCCAGTCCTCGTCGTCCACGGGAGTGCGGAGCAGTTCGCGCCACCGTGTCTCGCATGCGACGAATCCGTGCATCAGCGTGTCGAGCAGCAGCAGTTCGAACTGCGCCTCGTACTCCTCGACGCCCTCCAGTCCTGTCGCTCGTTCGAAGTCCTCGCGTGCGCGCTCATGGTGTCCCGCCTGACGCAGACAGCGGCCGCGCTCCCGAACCACCCAGCCCTCTTCGGGACTCATCGCGAGGGCGGCGTCCAGGTCCCTGAACGCCTCCTCGGTCCTGCCTGCCAGATGGTGGGCCTGTCCGCGGGATGCCAGGACCCAGGACTCGTCCGGGTCGATCGCGAGGGAGGCGTCGAAGTCCGCGATCGCGCTGTCGAGCCGGCCCGCGAGCCGGTACGCCTCGCCGCGCAGGGCGAGGGCCTCCGCGCGGTCAGGGGGGTCGAGGGCCAACACGGCCGTGCGGTCACGCACCGCGGCGTCGTAGTTCCCCGTCATCCGGTGGGTGTTGCCGCGCAGGGCCAGGGCCCAGCCGTAGTCGGGGGCGAGGGCGAGGGCCGCCGTGAGGTCCCGTACCGCGGCCTCGTAGCGGCCGGCCAGCCGGTGGGCGAAGCCGCGCCCTGCCAGGACGTCGGGATCGTCGGGAACGAGAGCGTGCGCGGCGTCGAAGTCGGCGACGGCCGCGTCGTACCGACCCGCCTGACGATGGGTGCTGCCGCGCTCCTCCAGAGCCCAGGCGTAGTCGGGCCTGACGTCGAGCGCGGCGGTGAGGTCCGCGACCGCGTCCTCGAGTCGCCCTGCCGACCGGTGGACGAGGCCTCTCCTGGCAAGGGCCCAGGCGTAGTCGGGCGAGAGCTCCAGCGCGGCGGTGAAGTGTGCCACAGCCTCGTCCCACCGCTCGGCGGCCTGATGTACGGCTCCCAGCTCGGCCAGGATCCGTTCTTTCGTCGGCGCGAGAGCCAGCGCGGCAGAGAGATCGGTGATCGCCTCGTCCAGGTGGCCGGTCTGCCGGAGGACGGTCCCCCGCACGGCCAGCGCCCGGGCATTCGCCGGGTCGATCTCCAGAGCGGCGGTCTGGTCACGCACGGCGGCGTCGTAGCGGTCGGCCAGCCAGTGCATCTCGCCACGAGTGATCCTGAACGACGCGTTGCGGGGGTCGAGTTCGATCGCGGTGGTCAGGTCGGCGATGGCATCGTCCAGGCGGCCCGCGTCCCGGTGGGCCTCGCCGCGCGCCTCGAAGAGGAGCGCCTCGCCCGGCATCAGGTCGATCGCGGTGGTCAGGTCGGCGACCGCCTCGTCGTGCCGGCCCGCGTCCTGGTGGGCATCACCGCGGTTCGTGAACGCCCACGCGTCGGCCGGGTCCCGCTCGATCGCCGCCGTGAGGTCCGCGACGGCCTCCTCGTAGTGGCCCGCGAGCCGGTGGGCCTCGCCGCGCCACGCGAGCGCCCAGTACGTGGGTGAGAGGTCGAGCGAGGCGGTCAGGTCGGCGATCCCCTGGTCATGACGCCCCTGCCAGGCGTGCAGGGCACCGCGGGTCGCGAGGGCGTGCCGCCGAACGTCGGTGGGTGTCTCCACGCGGTCCAGTTCGCGGTCGAGCGCGGCGAGCACCTCGTCGTCCCGGTCGGCGTAGAAGAGCTGCCGGCAGCGGTGGACGCGGGCCCAGGAGGCCACCTCGGACGCCAGCACGCCGCGCGCCAGCAGCATGTCGAGCACGGCGAGTTCGGAGTCGGCGGTACGCAGCCGCGCCGCCCACGCCCGCAGGTCGCGGTCATCGGTGTCCCGGGCCGCCTGCTCCCACGTGTCGACCCACTCCTGCAGCATCGCCGCGGTCCGGCCCGCCGCGTGCACCGTGAGTTCGAGTGCGCCCTCCAGCCCGGCGACCGGGTCGGCGCACATCCGGTGGTACTCCTCGGCCATCCGGTGCCGCCGCCACCGGGCGTCCTGCCACAGCCCGTCGGCCGGGAGCCGGCTTTCGATCGCGGCCCGCCATCCCGCCTGCGCCTCGGCGAGCCGCAGATGCGCCGCCGTCCAGCGCTGCGGCGACTCCAGGCGCTGCCGGCGCACCATGCCGGCGCGCACCACCTCGTGGTACTGCTTGAAGTCCCCGTGGCCGCTGACGAACGGCTGCTCGTTCAGCCATCCCCACAGGTGCCGCCCTTCCTCGGGCGCGACGGCGGCGAACACGTCCTCGTTCAGCTGTGGAGCCAGCGCACAGGCCAGCACCGTCTTCTGCTGGTCGGCGTCGCTGATCCACCGCACGAAACGCTTCACGACGGCCTCGATCGCGTCCCCGCCGTCCACCAGCCCCCCGCCGTTCACCGACCCCCCGGCGGCGTGCGCCCGACCGCCGGCGTCGGTCTGCTCGGGTGGGGTCAGCGCCAGCAGTTCCACGAGCAGCGGCAGCCCCAGGGACAGCTGGTACACCGCGTCGACCCGGGCCGGGTCGGACACTCCGCGCGCCGCGAGCAGGGCCCGCGTCTCGTCCTCGCTGAACACCTCGAGGGGCAGGTCGTTCACGAGGTGCCGCAGCGGAGCCCAGTCCCGCTCGGACAGCTCCTCCCGCCCCGCGAGCACCACCATCACGTTCACCGGCAGCGGCCCGAACGCGTCCTGCACCAGGTCCCGTACCCACGCGTCCAGATGGCGCCCGGTCTGCTCCCACGTGTCGAAGAACAGCACGACCCAGCGGTGCTGCCGGCACAGCCGCTCCAGCTCCGTGACGAACGCGCGGGACAGCCCGCTCGCATCGGCGGCCATCCCGCGCCGGCCACGGCCCCGGGCGCTCTCCCGCAGCCGGTCGATTCCCAGCGCCGCGGTGTCGGGGTTCGCCAACGAGGTCACCGCCCCGGCCCCGGGGACGAACGACAGCGCCCCGAACGTGGCCTGTGCCACCACCCGGCTCGACAGCGAGGCTCCACCGGCTCCGTCCGCCGGCTCCTCTCCCGCGGCCGCCTGCTCCCGCGCCTGCTGCTCGAACTGCTCGACGGCCCGGTCGAACCCCTTCAGCACCCCGGCCTCACGGGCGATCTGCCGCGCCAGCTCCGTGAGCGCCTGCGGCACCCCGTGCACGTCGTTCTCGTCGACCACCGCCGTCAGCGCCCCGGCCCGCTGCGCGGCCTCCCGCCACTGCCGCAGCAGCGTCGACTTCCCCACCCCGCCGAGCCCATGGACGCAGAACAGGAAATCCGCGGGGTCGCTCTCCGAGAGCGGGTCCTTGGCGAGGTTGTCACTGAACAGCGAGAGCTGCGCCCGCCGTCCCACGAACTGCGCCTGGGTACGCTGCCGGATCAGCTCCCCGCGCGACCGCCGCCGCTCCTGCGCCGCCATGCCTCCACCCCTCGTCAGACCCGCCTGCGCTCCCGTTCTACACCGGACGCGACGGCCGGCGGGTCCGGTACGAGTCACTGTCCCGCCCCCGCCCAGCGATCACCCCCGCGGGCAGTCCATCTGCCCGCGCGCCGCCGGTACGCACTCCTGAATCTCCTGGGTGCTGAACTGGTACATCTGGGCGGGGTGCTCGGCGATGCCGTGCACGGAGAAGGGCTTCCCGTTGTCGGTGATGTCCTGGGTGTGGGTCCCGTCCGCGTCGACGTACGTGACCTCGAACGCCTTCCAGGTGCAGTCCTTCGTCCCGGACGTCACCTGCACGCGCAGCCCGCCGGGCGTGGCCCCGTTGCCGAGGTCGATCTTCTTGTGGGCGAAGTACGGCTTGCCGTAGTCGTTGGTGGGCTCGGTGAGCAAGGGGACGTCGGCCGAGCGCGTGAGGTCGAACAGCATGCCCACGTATCCGCCGTCGCCCTCGCCGCGGGCCACGACCACGGTGGTGGCCTTGGCGGGGGTGCACTTCACGCCCTTCGCGCGCATGCCGTTGATGACGAAGGCGGCCTTGCGGTCGCTGATCAGGTCCACGAGCCACGCCTGGGAGTAGCCGCGCCACGGCGAACGCATCGAGGGGTTCCAGACGTCGGACAGAAACACGCCGCGGGCGTGATGCGCCTTGGCGAACGGCCGCAGGTCCTTGGGCGGCCCGACGAGCTGCGCCTTCTCCGCGTCCGTGAACGGGGCGTCGTAGAGCGACGCCTCGGTGTACTCGGTGTCCGCCTTGACGCTCGCGGTGAACGCGGGCCCCGCTTTGTCGACCTTGTCGTCGGCCTCGCTGGCGACCTTGGCGTCGTGCTCCGAGAAGATCCAGTCGACCCCCTTGGTCACGAGGAACAGCACGACGGAACTGGCCACGAGCCAGCCCACCCGGAGATAGATCTTCCGGTTCCGCGTACGCCGGTCGGCGCCGGCGGCCTCGGGCATGACGCTCTGCACGACGTCGTCGACGAACGACCGCCGATTCCCGCCGCCGTCGTCCGCTCCGGCCGGAGTGCCGACCCCACGGCCGGTTCCGGCCCCACTGCCGGTGCCCGCCGGACTGCCGGCGCCCGCCGGACTGCCGGCGCCCGCCGGACTGCCGGTGCCCGCCGGACTGCCGGTTCCGGCCGGTCTGCCGTCCGAAGGCGCGGCCTCCCCAGGCCGCCCTCGTTCCGCCATAGGTGCGTACCCCTACCCGATGTAAATGACAACAGTGAAACGGCAGTTGATGCTACGTCACTGACTTTCCGTCACCCGGATCCGCTGCCACCTCGCGAACGTCTGCACACTGGCGTCCAGTTGAGGAGCCGTGCCCACCGGCGTGAGTCGGCGCGTACGGATGTGAATGACGTCCGCGGGGTCGCTTCGGACCCAGCTCGGATGGTGGTAGCCCGTCGGGAGCGAACGCACCACACTGAGGCGGACGGTCAGATCCGTCCACCCCGGGCGCCGGTTCAGCTCCAGGGACCGGATCTCGTTCCAGGGCATGACCAGGAGATTGTTCGGCGGGCCCAGTCCGATGCCACGGCTGTTGAGGGTGAGGTTGTCCTTGGCGGCGCCGAGCAGCCCCAGGAGCCGTACGCCCAGGAGAAAGGCGGCGACCGCGCACACCACGACGAGCCATGCGGGCCATTGGGCCTGCGCGCCCACGACCGCTAGGGCGACGAGTCCGGCCACCCCGGCCACGTTGCGCAGGACCTGCAGAAACCAGACGCTCCGGTCGACGAGGTACATCGCGAGCGCCGGTGACGGGTTCGGCGGCGCTGTCTCGGTCGGCCGCTGCGACGGGTCCGTCCTCGACGGCGGCGGGGCCGCGCGAGGAGGAGGCGGGGCCATGTGAGCAGGAGGCGGCCCGTCGTCCACCACGGTGGCGTCGTGCCCGGGTGCGGCGGCGGCCCCGGCATGCGCGGCGCACAGATCGAGCAGTTCGAGCGGGGTCGGGCGGCCGGAGGGGTCCTTGGCGAGGCAGGCGAGGACCAGGGGCCGCAGCGACGGCGGCACCGTGGAGACGTCGGGCTCCTCGTGCACCACCCGGAACATCAGCGCGGTCGGCTCACCGTGCCCGAACGCGCTGCCGCCGGACGCCGCCACGAGAACCGCGCCGAGGGCGAACACATCGCTCGCTCCCGTGACCGCACGCCCGAGAGCCTGCTCCGGCGAGTGGAAACCCGCGGTGCCGACCACCACGCCGTCGGTCGTCAGCCGGGTCTCCTCGACGACCCGGGCGACCCCGAAGTCCAGGACGCGGGGCCCGTCGGAGGCCAGCACGATGTTGGAGGGCTTCAGGTCGCGGTGCACGAGGCCGTGCCGGTGGATGGCCGCGAGCGCCTCGGCCAGGACCGCGGTCAGCCGCCACAGCTCCCCCTCGGACAGCCGCTCGCGCCGCGCGACCTCCGCCTGAAGTGTCGGCCCCTCGATGTACGCGCTGGCCATCCAGGGCTGCACGGCATCCGGATCGGCGTCGACCACCGCGGCGGTATGGAAACCGCCGACCTTGCGAGCCGCCTCGACCTCCTGCCGGAAGCGCTCCCGGAACCGGGGATCCGCTGCGTACTCGGGCCGGATGACCTTGATGGCCACCAGCCTCTCGGACCGCGAGCGCGCCAGATAGACGGAACCCATGCCGCCGCTGCCCAGCAGCCGCAGCACTACGTAGTCCCCGATCCGCTCCATAGCCACTCACCCCCGCCCCAACACCCGTATCCCACCGACCACTTGGGCTGCCCCCGAGCGTATCGAAGCCGGTACGGCCGCACAGCAAGAACGATCCGCCCACGCCCCCTGCGGCGCCGGCCCCGCGGTCGATATCCGGCGGCGCCCGTCCCACGACCCTGACAGCATGGTCGCCCCCACGTAACGCCGACGGAGGTCGTCAGTGCAGGAGCTCGACTCGGCAGTCATCCTCATCACGGGCGCCATGGCGGCCGGCAAGTCCACCGTCGCCCAACTCCTCGCCGAACGCCTCCCGCGTTCCGTACACCTGCGCGGCGACACCTTCCGACGCATGATCGTGTCCGGCCGCGAGGAGTTCTTGCCCCAACCGAGCGCGGAGGCGACGGCCCAGCTCCGGCTGCGCCACGAGGCGACCGCCACGATCGCCGACCTGTACGCCCGCTCGGGCTGGACCGTCGTGGCCCAGGACATCGTCCTCGGCGACCACCTCACCGCGTTCCTCACCTCGGTGACCACCCGCCCCCTGTACCTCGTGGTCCTCTCCCCACCCCCCGAAACCCTCACCACCCGCGAGGCGTCCCGCCCCAAGACCGGCTACGGCGGCCCCTGGACCCCCACCACCCTCGACAC
This sequence comes from Streptomyces xanthii, assembly GCF_014621695.1. Lineage (GTDB taxonomy): Bacteria > Actinomycetota > Actinomycetes > Streptomycetales > Streptomycetaceae > Streptomyces > Streptomyces xanthii. The sequence continues at coordinate 4,872,314 of NZ_CP061281.1, read as the reverse complement.
CACCCTGCGCCGGGAGACACCGCGACTCGGCTTGTGGCTCGACACGTCGGAGCAGACGCCGGAGGAAACGGTGGACGCGATCCTCGCGGGCCTCACCACGGCCCGCATCACCGACTGAGAGAACCCAGGTCACCTCAGGTAATCGGCCATACCAGGGTTCTCCGAGAGGGCCAGCTCGACCAGCTCCCCCACGTGCAGTTCGCCCGCGCCCAAGTCCCCCAGGCACCGCTCCAGAGCAGCCCCCACCCCCAGCACCCCGGGCGAGGTGGTCTCCTGCGCCCCGCCCTCCGCGAACTCGTTCCGCTCCAGCGTGAGCCTGCGACAGATCACCGCCGCGATGGCCAGATCCTGAGCTGAGCACTCCCGTGCCCCCCGGCTACGGGCGAGTTCCTGGGTGACGGTGAGGATCTCGCGGGCGCCGTCGGACATTCTGCGCACGCCGTTTCCCTTCTGATGGACCGGCAATGACCAGCCCATGCTGCCCGGCCTCCCGCCTGCGGTACGGGTGACACACCCCGTACCTTGACCTGCCCTGGTCACCTCCCGAGCACCACGCCGCTTGGAGTACCCCCGACAGTAGGCTGCACCGACGCACGCCAACGGGATCGCGGACGCCCGGCACCTAGAGCGGCAGACGCGGCCTCGGGCAGGAACACGTCCCAGGAAGAGGTGGACGATGCCGCACGACACAACAAGGGCTGGCGAACTGCTGGCACCCCCAGAGGTCAAGCTGCTCGCTCGCGCGCTCACAGAGTGGGGCGGCCCGGCGCACTGCAGCGATCAGCTCGCCTACGGCATGGGATTCGCGGACAGGCAGAACCTGCTCGACGAGTGCCGACGGCTCCGGGCCGCGCTGAAGTCAGACGCCCCGCTCAGCCCGGCGGACTGGGCACGCACCCTCCTGGCCGCGGAGATCGTCTTCGTCAGTGACCTCGTCGGCTCTGGCGTCGAGTGGCCGACGACCACGGGGTACGACGACGCGGAGACGCTTGCCACTCTGCGCTCGATCCAACGGAAACTGTCCCGAACGATCAGCCCCTACTACGGAAGCCGCCCGGGTTCATAGCCCGGCTGGGGAGCGTGGCTTCCGACGTGGGCGCAGACGACACCGCAGCATGCCGACCGGTCCAGATCGAGCCTGGATGCTCTCGGTCCGACCACGCCGTACGTGGTTCCGGTCCCGCACCGTTCCGTACGATCGACCCTGTCAGAACAGCTCGGCAGGCATGAGGCCCCCAGCAGATGATCACGCCCTCCTCCCCCGGCGTATCCGCCCGCATAAAGCGCCAGGTCAGCAAGGACACCGGCGCCGAGCTGGCGGTGCGACGCCTGCTGCACGCGGCCGGCCTCCGGTATCGCGTCGAGTACCCGGTGCCGGGGATGGCCCGGCGACGGATCGACGTGGCGTTCACCCGGACCAAGGTCGCCGTGCTGATCGACGGCTGCTTCTGGCACGGCTGCCCGCAGCACGCGACTCAGCCCAAGGCCAACGCCGAGTGGTGGCGCCAGAAGCTGGACAGGAACATGGCGCGGGACCGTGAGACGACCGAGCATCTGACGGCAGCGGGATGGACCGTGCTGCGGTTCTGGGAGCACGAGGCCCCGGAGGACGTGGTCGAGCGCGTGATGCGCGCCGTGCGCGAGCAGGGCCAGAGCTCAGGACCCGGAACTTGATCAACTGATCCACCCTGAATGCCGCACATGACCTGGGCATATCCAGCCAAACTCGCCCTCTGTCAGGAAGTAGTGCCTCCACTCTCTGCCGCGCTGTCGTGACCACCCGCTACGGTTTGCTTGGTTCGAGACAAACAGGTGCGGAACCGTGCGCAGATCCGTGTCTGCGTTGCCGACCCGGCCCCGCCCCCTGGTTGTTCTCCGTGGTGACAGGGGGAAGAGAGGCACCGTGTCCGACGAGATCGACGACATGTACGACACCTTCAGCGAGATGCTCGACAAGTGGCCGCCGGCCGAGACGGTGAAGCGGCTGGAGCAGTTCGGCATCGACGCCGAGAAGATCGAGCTGATCCGGGAACGGCACGAGCAGAAGCTCGCCCGGATCCGGGAGCTGGAGGAGCCGCAGACCGTCGTGCGCGGCAATCGCGACACCTGGTACACCGGCCCGCGCCCCGGGGACCGGTGTTGGCCGGCGCTGGAGCGCTCGCTGCAGGACCGTGGCTGGAGCGACGCGTCGATCAAGTCGCTGGACGAGTCGTCGTCCCGGGTCGTGTCTCTCCTGGACCACCCCCGCGAGCCCGCCTTCTCCACGCGGGGGCTCGCGCTCGGCTACGTGCAGTCGGGCAAGACGACCAACTTCACTGCGGTGATGGCCAAGGCGGCTGACCGTGGCTACAAGCTCTTCATCGTCCTCTCCGGGATCCACAACGGGCTGCGCCGGCAGACGCAGGCCCGACTCGTCTCCGAACTCGTCGAGCCGAACCCGGATCGTTGGAGCCAGCTGACGAACCTCGACCACGACTTCGTGCCGCCCGCGAACGCCGCGTCCTTCTTCGGCAACAGCAACAAGACGCGCGTCCTGTGCGTGGTGAAGAAGAACGCGACGGTACTGCGCAAGCTCGCGAAGTGGCTGGAGGGGGCCGAGAGCTATCTCGAGGGCTGCCCCGCGCTGATCATCGACGACGAGGCCGACCAGGCGACCGTCGCCACCAAGTCGATCAATCCCCTGATCCGGCGCATCATGGCCGGGCTTCCGCGCAGCGCCTACATCGGTTACACGGCGTCGCCGTTCGCCAACCTGCTGATCGACCCCAGCGCCGACGACCTCTACCCCCAGGACTTCATCGTCAACCTGCCCAAGCCGGTGGGTCACTTCGGCACCGAGGTGCTGTTCGGCCGCTACGCGCTGGACGGCGAGGACCCCTCGGACATCGACGACGGCCACGACATGATCCGTACGGTCCCCTGGACGGACATCGAGCACGTCCGCCCGAGCACCCGCGCCGAGGTGGACGGGTTCACGCCGGAGATCACTGAGACCCTGCGTCGCGCGGTGCTCTACTTCTGGCTCGTCGTGGCAGCGCGGCGGGTGCGTGGCACCGGGAACCCGCACAACACGATGCTCATCCACACCAGCGTCAACACCTCGGTCCACAACAGCTTCCGCGCGCCGCTCGAGGAGCTGAGGGCCGAAGTGCGTGACGCGATCGACGACCCGAGCCTCCTCGAAGAGCTGCGCGTCCTGTGGGAGAAGGAGACCGGCCGGGTCCTCGCGGAGGAGTTCGGCGAGACGGCAGTCCCCTTCGACGCCCTCCTGACCGAACTGCCCGGCGTGCTGGGCAGCTGCCGGGTCATCATGGACAACTCCAGCAGCCAGGACCGTCTCGACTACGAGAACGGCCCCTTGGTCGCCATCGCGGTCGGCGGCAACACGCTGTCGCGTGGTCTGACCCTGGAGGGTCTCTCGGTCAGCTACTTCGTGCGCGCGGTGTCCGCCTACGACACCCTGCTGCAGATGGGACGCTGGTTCGGCTTCCGCAACGGCTACGCCGACCTTCCTCGTATCTGGATGACCGACGAACTCTCCGAATGGTTCCGTCATCTGGCGACCGTCGAGACGGAGATGCGCCGGGACATCGACGTCTATCTGCACAACCCGAACGAGAACCCGCTGACCTTCGCCGTACGTCTGCGCACCCATCCCTCGCTCCAGGTGACCGCCGCGGCGAAGATGAAGAGCGCCGTGAAGGCCGTGTCCTCGTACGGCGGCGCGCGCGTGCAGACACACTGTTTCCGTACCGACGCCCCGTGGCTGGGGCAGAACCTGGCGGCCGCCCGGGAGCTGATCTCCCAGATCACGGCCAACAACGCGGTGGCCAAGGAGGACCGTTCCTCCGACGGCAGCATCATCTTCCGTGACGTCCCCTACGACGTCGTCCTGAACTTCCTGGGCGAGTACCAGTTCCACGAGGGATCGGGCGAGAAGAGCGCCAAGCTCGCCCGCGAGAACAACGCCAAACTGATCACCGAGTACATCCAGAAGCGTGTCCGCGGTGCCGGCGCACTGCGCCGCTGGAACGTGGCCGTCATCGGCAGGCCGCCGAAGGGCCCCGACAGCGATCTCGAGTTCGCACCGGGCGTCACGGTCGGTCGCGTCACCCGTGCGAAGCTCGCCACGGGGTCCCAGGGCTTCGCGGACATCAAGACGCTGATGAGTCGCAAGGACGCGGGCATCGACCTCGAGGGCGAGATCAGCTCCATGACGGAGCACCAACTCCGGGACGCACGACGCGTACAGCTCCCCACCACGGGCTTGCTGACTCTGTATCCCATCGACCGCTACTCCGAGCCCGTCCCCGCCAAGAAGCAGCGTCAGCCGCTCGACGCGGAGGAACACGTCATCGGCGTGGGCCTCGTCTTCCCGGAACCCGACGGCCCGGACTCCGCCGTCGAACCGGAGTACGTCTCGGCCGACCTCTCCGGCGTCCAGCTGGAGGACTTCGAGGAGGAGGAGATGCTGCGCCTCATCGAAGGTGAGGACGCATGAGCACCGACTCGTGGCGAGACCTGCTCGACGAGCGCTGGGCCGAGCTGGAGGCCGAGCCGGTGACGGCCGAACGTCGACTCCGGGTCACCGACCTCTCGATCGGTACGGACGACGGCGCGCTGATGGCGGCGGTCGACTACGAGGGGCACCGCCATCTCCTGGTCCCCATGAAATCCCGTCAGCAACTGCGCCGGGGCCCCGACGGCCCCGTCCTCAAGCTGCGCAAGCGGCCCCTTGAGGACGAGACCAGCTATCGCACCTACGCGGACCTCAGCTGCCTGGAGCGGAACCTCAACGACCTCTTCGCCACACTCTGTTCGGATGTCCTGGACACCGCCGAGCAGCTTCCCGCCAACCCGGTCAAGGCGCTCTACCGGGCCATGGATCGATGGAAGTCGCTGTTCCGCGTCCAGGGGGCACCACTGAGCGGTGAGCGGATCACAGGGCTGTTCGGCGAACTGCTCGTGCTGGTCGCGATGCTCGAACGTGACCCCAGTGCGCACCGCCTGTGGCTCGGCCCCTCGGGTCACCGCCACGACTTCTGCTCTCCTCACGGCGCCGTCGAGGTCAAGAGCTCCACGTACACCGAAGGCCGCCGCGCCCGGATACACGGCCTCGACCAGCTGGAAGCACCGGAAGGGGGCCCGCTCCACCTGGTGTGGTTCCGACTCGCGGCGTCCGCTTCAGGCACGTCGCTGCCCGAGCTGGTCGACCGGGCGCTGGAACTGTGCGACGACGAGACGTCCCTGCGCGGGTTGCTGAGCCACGTCGGCTATCAGCCCGCGGATGTCGAGCGATACGCCGAGGCGCGCTTCGTGGCGACGGAGCAGCGTTGGTATCCCGTGGGCAAGGACTTCCCCCGGCTCACCGGACGTGAGCTCGAGCAGGCGGGCGTGCCGGTGACCGTCGAGGACGTCGCGTACACCGTGGACCTCACCGGGCCGTCCCTCGCACCGCTCTCCGAGGAAGCCGTCACCGAGGTCCTCGATGCCCTTCTGCGGGAGCCCGCGTGAGCGCCCCGGCCTGGCACTCGCAGCCCTATCCTCCGGAGGGTGCCAGCGCGGCGGAGGGCATTCGCAATCAGCTCGGTCGACCGGAGCTGGACCTGTTGACCATCCTGGTCCGCGAGTCCACGCAGAACAGTTGGGACGCGCGCCCGCCCGGCTCGTCCGACCCGGTCGACTACCGGATCGACCTGTCCACGGTGGGGCCCGCGCACGGCCCGGTGTGGCGTGAGCTGCTGCTCAACAAGGCGCCGCTGAAGAGCGAGCACCTGCCCCTGCGAGCTTCGCTCTCGCGCAGCACCATCCCCCTGCTGACCGTGTCCGACCGAGGCACGACAGGACTGGGCGGGCCGACGCGCGCCGACCGTACGACGGACGAGGCGTCCCGGGACTTCGTGTCGTTCGTCCGCAATATCGGTGAGCCCCGCGACACCCCGTTCGGCGGTGGCACCTACGGGTTCGGCAAGGGCATCTTCTACCTGCTCTCCCGCTGCGGCACCGTGCTCATCCACACCCGGTGTCGCAACCCGCGCGGCGAGCTGGAGACCCGGCTCATCGGGTGTGCCATGTGGGAGAGCTACTACGGGGACACACCCGAGAACCCCCTGCGCTACACGGGCCGGCACTGGTGGGGCGACACTTCCGGCGATGTCATCGAACCGCTGATCGGCGATGAGGCCGATGCCGTGGCGCACCAACTGGGGCTGCGTCCGTTCGGCCCCGAGGAGACCGGCACCTCGGTCGTCGTGGTCGATCCCAAGCTGGAGCGCGACGAACAGCGGCTGGAGGTCCCTCAGGCCGCGGAGTACCTGGCCGAGACGATCAGCTGGCACCTGTGGCCGAAGATGCTGGAGAAGGACGGGGCCGCTCCTCCCATGCGGTTCGAGGTCAGGAGAGACGGTCAGACCGTCCCTGTTCCGGATCCGCGCACGCACCAGCCGCTCAAGCTCTTCGTCGCCGCGTACGAGCAGATGCGCGGCGAGAAGGGGCGAGAGCTCTTGTGCGGCAAGCCTCGGAAGCTGCTCGGCCGCTTCGGCGTCGTGAAGCGGATCATGCCTGCGCTCCGGTCGTCCTCCGCGTCGAGCATGGTCGGGATCACTGATCTGGTCCACCACGTCTGCCTCATGCGCCCGGCCGAGTTGGTGGTGACGTACCACCCCGGCCCGAAGCCGCCCAGCGAGAACCAGGGATACGCCGGCGTGTTCCGTGGCGATCACGGCATGGACGAGGTGTACGCCAAGGCCGAGCCGCCCACGCATGACGCCTGGCACCCGCACTCGCTCGAGGCCCCGGACAGCACTTACGTCAGGACCACGTTCCGCCGTATCCAGGAAGAGATCAGCAACCTGCTGTCCCTGAGCGGCGGGGCCAAGTCCGGTGGGGCTCAGGTACCGCTCGGTGCGGCCAGCAGTCGCTTCTCCGGGCTGGTCGGCGGGGCCTGGGGCATCGGTGGCGCGACATCGTTCACCAGGCCCGGCTCCGGACTCACCTCCCGCAAGCGGGGGAACGACGAGGAGGAGGGCCCTGAGACCGAAGTACGCGTGCGTGGGTCTCGAGGAACAGCGCGGGACGGGGCCGATCGGCACTCGGAAGGCGGCGCAGACGGACCGGCCGTTTCGGAACCTTCCGCGGTGCGACGCATCAGGCCTCGCGTCCAGTACGTGGGTGACCCGTACTTCGACGACCTGGGCGAACGGTCCGTGCTCGTGCAGGCGTTCCGGCTGCCCGTCGACGCTGTTCAGCGGGTGTCAGCCGATCTGGCCGTCACGCTTCCGGGCACGGGCGGGCGGGAGACCGACCCACCGGCGGGGGCACGCGTGCCCGTGCTGCTCGGTTGGCAGGATCCCGAGGGCGCGCTGCACACGTCCCCCGAGTGCGACATCAGCGGTGGTGACGCGGTGTGGCGGGCTCTCGTGGAGCCGGCTCCGGACACCATGACCGAGATCGCGATCAAGGTGCGGGCGGTGACGGACTGATGCCCCGCCAAGCACTTCCCTACCGTGTCCCGCCCCGGGACGTCGTCACTGCCGAAGCGTGGTCCCTGGTCACACCGGACGGCGAGGTGCCGCTGCCGCGGGCCATCGACGACTGGGACTACCAGATGGACCTTCACCTGCGCAGGCGCGTGACCGTCGATCTGACGCGCGCCCGTGCCGATTCGGGGCTCCCGGAGGACACCGATCTCCTGTTGTCCGTCGTATGGACGGCCACGGGGTCGAACCTGCGGGGGCCAGGTCGGCTCATCCGCTTGAACGGAGTCGAGGAGAGCACGGTCGATCTCGACTTCCGGCTCCGGGGCGCCGACCTCGGTGGCGTCCTTCTCCTGGACACGGCTCTCGTTCTGGCGGAACGGCGCGACGACGCCCGACCCGCGGCACCGAGACGCGCCGGCTCCGTTCTCTGGGACGACGGTGTCGAACTGCGCCTCCAGGGCGATGCCCCGCAGTTCCCCATGGCTGTCATCGACTTCGCGCACACCACTTTCCCGAACGGTGCCGCCTGGCACATCCAGATCAGCGGTGAGTTGGACAGCGCCGCGATGGGCTCCCTGCTTCTGCTCGTGAACGAGAAGAACACGACCACGGCCGAGGCGTTCCAGAACGCGGCCCGTCCGCGACCGGTCGACCGCGTCGTGCTTTCGGCGGTGTACGCGGATGTCGCGCGCACCATGATCGAGTACGCCCTGTCGCAGGACGAATTCACGGACGACGCCGACCACCCCGAGGAGTCCTTGGGGGCGACGCTGCTGTCCCTGTTCCACCGGCTGTTTCCGGAGCAGTCGATCAACGACGTGCGGCTGCGCCGGCAACATGACCCGAGCCACTTCGCCTCCGAACTCCAGGCCGCCGTGAAGATCTTCGAGGAGCCGCAGTGAGCCTGCTCTACCCTCGCCTGCTCGCGGGCCAGGCCAAGCCTCTGTTCGACGAGTACCGCGAACTGTCGATCGTCGACGTGGCTCGACGTGTGGATGTGTCGCATCCGTCAGCCGTCTATGTCGCGACGGGCGGCGACCGGATCGGTACCGAGCAGCTGTGGACGCTGCGGGAGTCCGTCGTGGATCTGGCCCGACAAGCGGGGTTCCCCGAGGAATCGGACCGCACCCGTAACGCCGATTTCGATCTTCGACTCGCCGAGCTGTTGCACTCCCAGATGAATCTCGTGCCCGCGGAGGCGGCGTCGCGCGATCTCTGGGCGTTCCTCGGGCTGGTGCTGCTCCCGGATGTCGCCTTCTGGCGCTATCCCCGCCCTCCGCGCGATCGTGTGCTGGGCACCGACCTGACGCGCCACGTGTTCGGGCGTCTGTGGTGGCGCGCGCAGCTGGTGTACTCGCCCGGTGATCCCAGCCCGTACGAGGCACTCGGCATCCTGGGTGAGGCGGCGTTCGACCAGATCTACGCCCGCCGAGCGGCGCTCGGCGGAAGCCCGCACCTGGTCAAGGCGATCCTGCGCGTGTGGAACGAGCTGGACCTGAAGGGGCTCAACCAGCGCGAGACGCTCCAGGACTTCCTCAAGAGACTGCTGCGTCTGGCACCCTTCGTGCTGTTCGACGGGATCGAGGAGGAGACGCTCGACAGCGAACTCCGCGCCGTCGCACGCGAGTCGGTCGCCGCGCTGCTGCACGTCAAGCACGGTGAGTCCCCGGAGAGCGCCTCCGTGGTGGAGGAACACCTCGCCACCGTGTTCGCGCAGTCCTCCCAGGACAGTGCGCGGGGCCCGGCTCCGGACGAGACGCCCGTCGAAAGGGCGTGGCCCGCGGTCGAGGCCGTCGCCGTGCCCGCCGCGACGACAGCCTCGACCCACGTCACCACAGGCCTCCCCGAACCCTCCAGGGTCCTGTCCTCGTTCGAGGTCTGTTCCGGATCGGGTGCCCAGGCCCGCGGGCTCGAACAGGCGGGATTCCGTCCGGTGCTGCTCGTGGACCGGAAGGCTCACGCCTGCTGGACGATCGAGATCAACCGACCGGAATGGAAGGTCGTCTGCGGCGATCTTCTCCACTTCGACCCCGCGGATCACCCCGAGGTCCAGGGCGTCGACCTGTTCAGCGCGGGCCTGCCCCGGATCAAGTCCGCCGCCACCACGAAGCGCCACGACGACGAGGAGGAGCGCGCCGTGCTGCGGCAGGCGGTGGCCCTCGTCCCGCAGATCCGTCCCCGAGCCGTTCTGCTGGAGAACATGTCGGACCTGGTCGAGAAGGACGACTTCAAGAACGAACGCACCTGGATGGAGGCGGAGCTCCGGTCCGCGGGCTACCGCGTGTTCTGGAAGGTGCTGGACGCCGCGGACTTCGGCGTTCCGCAGCATCGCAAATCCGGCTTCCTCGTGGCCCTGCGGGAGCCGTACGCGGATCGGTTCGTGTGGCCGTCCCGGACCGTGCTGCGCGTGCGGACCGTCGGTGAGACCCTCGGCCCTTCCATGGCCGCCGGAGGATGGCCTGGAGCGGACGCCTGGGTACGCGGGGCCTGGCATCCGGCACCGGCGCTCGTCGGCGGTTCGGATCGTCGCGGCGGTGCCGACCTCGGCCCGACGGGTTCGAAGAATGCCTGGAAACAGCTGGGCGTGAACGGGAACAGTCTGGCCGACCACCTTCCGGACGCGGACACCCCGCTCACCGAGCAGCCGAAGCTCACGATCGCCCAGACGGCGATGCTGCAGTCGATCCCCTCGACCTGGCAGATCGCCGGCGGGAAGACGGCCGCCTACCGTCAGATCGGCAACGCGCTCCCGCCCCCGCTGGCCCGAGCGGTGGGAGAGGCGATCGCCACCGCACTCGCCGGCTAGGATTCGCCCTATGAACGCAGCACCCCCATCCACCTCCCCGTTCAAGATCATTGATCTCTTCGCGGGGCCCGGTGGGCTCGATCAGGCCGCACGGCAGCTCAAGGTGCCGTCGATGGGTATCGAGTGGGACAAAGACGCCTGCGCCACCCGCGCCGCGAACGGACTGCCGACCGAAGCCGGCGACGTCCGCGACTACGGGCCGACCACCATCGGCGAGGATTTCAACGTCCTCGCCGGCGGACCCCCGTGCCAGACGTTCACGGTCGCGGGCAGGGGTTCCGGCCGACGGGCGCTCGACCATGTCCTCACCTTCGCCGACCGGCTGCGCAACCGTGATCCGCTGGCGAAGGTCAGGGAGGACCTCGCGGCGCTCAAGGACGAGGAGACCGACAAGCACGACGAACGCACCGGCCTGGTCCTCGAACCGCTGCGCTGGGCACTCGAGGCGATCGACGCCGGGCGCCCGTTCCAGGTGATCGTCCTGGAGCAGGTGCCGGCCGTGCTGCCCGTGTGGCAGCGGTACGCGCAGATCCTGCGGGCGGAGGGGTACGCCGTGGCCGAGCCTCAGGTTCTGCACACCGAGGAGTACGGCGTGCCTCAGACCCGACGCCGCGCGATCCTCATCGCCCGGTGGACCGGGGAGGGGCGCCTGCTGCAGGGTGCGCCGTGCATGCCCGAAACGACGCACGGGCGGTACCACAAGCGCACGTCACGCCAGGACCACGGCCTCGGGCTGCAGCCGTGGGTGAGCATGAGGGACGTTCTCACCGACCGTGACGAGCCCTTCACCGTGGTCTCCAATTATGGAACCGGCGGTGATCCCAAGGCTCGCGGGCAGCGCGGATCTCACGAGCCTTCGGCCACAGTGACGGGCAAGATCTCGCGCAACCGCATCGTCGGACCTGACGGCCGTGACCGCCCGCGCCTGACGGAGTCCGAAGCGGGTCAGCTCCAGACCTTTCCCGCAGTACCGGACTGGCTGTGGGCCGGCGCCGCTGTTGCCCAGCAGATCGGAAACGCCGTTCCACCTCGCCTCGGCATGCACGTCCTTGCCGCCGCGCTGGGCTTCGAACGTGACCGGCTGAACAAGTCGCTGAAGGAGCACTACGCGTACTGATGCCTCGCGCCAGCCGTGGAGGCACGCCGGCGAACACCCGCCTCATTCCAGGCGAACCAGGTAGCCGGGTTCGACACCGTCGATGGTTGTGATCGCTGTACCGGAGGTCACCCACAGGCTGGTGGGCTCATCGCCCGCCGGAATCTCGAATACACCGTACGCAGGACCATGGCTGCCGGGGTTGAGTCCGAACGTCGCCCCGGGCCGCCCCTGGGAGTTGGCGTACTGCGCGTAGTCCAAGGCGTATTCGGCCTCTTGCTGTGTCTCCGTGTACTGAGTGTCACGGACATTCAGCCCAACGGTTCCGCCGGCGTCCCAGCTCTGCCGGCTCTTGCCCACGTTCTCCACGTTCATGAGTACGACGCAGAATTGCTTTCCACTCTCCGGCACCGGTGATTCGGTGGCACTGGCCCCCACCGAATCAGCGGCATAGGCAAGCACCTTCGGGTCCAATGAGTCATCGCAGGTCACTCCGTCGACCGTGATGCGGAACTCAGCTGGTTGCGAGCCGTCGGAGAAAGTGACGGTGACCTTGAACGGCTCGCCCTCTCGCGTGATCCCGAGAATCTCGGCCCCCGGAGGCGCTCCCGCGTCAGCCCCCTCGCTCGAGGCCGCCGACGCAGGACTGGCGGAGGCACCCGAATCGGCGTCCGATCCATTGGAGCAGCCGGCCAGCGCCAAGGCGCCGAGGGTGGCACCGGCGGCGATCAACGTGCGTGGACGAGTACCCATGGGATGTCCTCTTGACGGTTCGGGCCCACCTCGATTCTGTCTCGCTCCGGTGCCTCCCGCGAGTGCGAGCCGCGGGCTCGAAGCCGGTGGCCGACAACGTGCAGGGATTTCACAGGACGCGTCACACCCATCACTCTGCGTGCGATACGGTCGCCGAACAACAAACGGCCCCCGCGACGGCTGCAACCGTCAGCGAGGGCCTGAACCACAAGTGGACGGAACCTCCACCGTGATCTACCGGCACAGTATCGCGCCCACGCGCGCCTTCACCCAGCTCTCCAACGAGCTCATCCGGCACCCCCGGCTCTCCTCCGACGCCGTGCGGCTGCTGACGTGGCAGCTGTCGCTTCCCGAGGGGGCCCGGGAGAATCTCTCCCGGACTGCCGAGCGCGCCAACATCAACAACAGCGCCTTCACCCGCGCCAAGAAGCTGCTCAAAGAAGAGGGCTTCGTTCATGAGCGCCGGATGCAGGGGCCCGGCGGGCGGTGGATCACCCAACAGCTCGTGTCCAGCACGCCGTTGAGCGCCGAGCAGGCCGCCAAGTTCATGGCGCGGGAGGCGTCGCCGCAGGTCGTACCGAGTCGGCCTCAGCCGACGGTCGGCCGGCCGACCACCCCGCCGACCGGCGGTCATCCCAAGGGCGGCCACAACACCGGGGAGAAGACCCCCAACCTTCCGGGCCCGACCGGGGCGGCCGCTACGACGTCAACCGACTCCGCCCGCACCCTCGTTGAGGCGTACCGAGTTCTCGACCCCGCGCTCAGTCGCATCCCCCGCGCCATGTACGCCGAGCTGGCCGCCCTCACCGAGCGGTGGCTCGCCGCCGGGCACACGCCGGGGGACGTGCGGGCCCACATCCTGCGCGGCCTGCCCGCCGACGGGACGCCCGTACGGCATCCCGGCGGGCTGCTGCGGTATCTGCTCTCCGATGTGCCGCCGGTCGAGGCCGCAGCGAAGGGGCCGGACGGCACCCAGGGCACGCACGGCATCGATCGGCCCCGGGTCTCCGCGCGCCTCGCCGGCCTGCGTGAATGCGAGGGGCCCGGCCATATCCAGGCCCACCTCTTCCGGCCGGTCGCCGACGAGGCGTGGTGTGCCGCCTGTCGCACGTCGCCGTCATCGGCGGGGGCGGAGGCGGAGTGAGCCTGGGCTAGCCGATCGCCTCCGCCGCCGCCCTCGCGAAGCCCGCCACATTGTGCGGGCAGCGCCATACCGATTCCGGGTCCGTGGCCGTGCCCGTCGCCTCCGCCAGGTCGTCCCACGTGTAGTCGTCGGACAGGTCGATCAGGAGCGTCAGGAGTGGTTCGAAGGCCTCCAGGTGGGTGTCCAGGCCGTCGTCGCACGGGTGCGCCTCGTGGGCGGCGCACGGGGAGTCCGTGACGGCGAGGGCGGCGAGGGTGGTCGTGACCTGGCGGGTCAGTTCGGGGTCCGGGTCGCCGGACGCCACGTAGCCGTACGTCCAGACGAGGCCGAAGGCGTAGAACGCCGAGGTCGCCGGGTCGTACGGCTGGGTGGAGCGGGCTCGGGCGAGGCCGTTCAGGGTGTCGCGGAGGACCTCGTCGGGGTCGCCCGGGAAGTAGCCCTGGTAGACCGATTCCCAGTCCCCGATCAGTTCGCCCGCGTTGTCGATGATCATGGTGAGTAGGGACGTTCGGGGGTCCGGCGCAGTTCCCGGCGGCTGTCGCGGTTCCGGTCAGGGGCGCCTCGTGGGCGTTTCTTCGCGCATCGACTCGGGCACATCTTACGAGCCGTCAAGTGACGGGCAGAGAGCGGTAGTTCAGGGACCGAGCCGTGCGCATCGCGGGCCGCTCATCGCGAAATCTCAGGGGGAACACATGGATGGTTCGGCGTCCGGAGTCGTGATCGTCGTCGTAGCGCTCTTCTACTTCATCCCTACGCTCGTGGCGTTCGGCCGGGGCGTCCGCAACGCCGGTTCCGTCCTCGTCATCAACCTCTTCCTGGGGTGGACGCTCGTCGGCTGGGTCGTCGCACTCGCCATGGCGGCCCGGTCCACCGACGGGGTGCCCCGCGGATAGCGTCACGTCGCCGGTTCGACCGGGAGCCACAGTTCGCAGGTCGCCGTCGTGAAGTCCGGGGAGCGGTCCAGGGTCGCCACGATCGACGGGCCGGGGCGCAGGCGCCACGGGTTCGAGGGGAACCAGTCCGTCGCCGTCGCCGCCCACATCGTCTGGAGGGTCTCGGGGAAGGGGCCGCTGCTGCGGAAGACCGCCCAGGAGCCCGGCGGGAGTTCGATGGTGTCCAGGTCCTCGGGAACCGGGGTCTCGGGGGTGACGGCCACGCCGTGGAGGTAGGTGAGTTCGGTTCCCTCCGGGGCGTCCTGCGCGGCCAGGTCGTCGGTGACCTGGAGCAGGCCCGCCGGGTCGGTGTCGCTCAGGGACTTGAGGCGGGTGTGGGCCTCCGGGGGCAGGGAGGCGATGTGCCGCTGGATGTGCGGGTTGACGCCCTCGTAGATCAGCGGCACGCGGGCGGCGTGGCCGATCAGGCGGAAGGCGGGGCGGTCGGCGATACGGGTGTCCATGGGGGTGCTTCCTTCGACGGTCAGGCGGAACCTGAGCTGGGGCTGGGTGCGCAGGGGGCCGCCGGTGCGGCGTACGTCGCCGGGGGCGGCGCCGTGCACGGCGCGGAAGGCGCGGCCGAACGCCTCGGTCGAGCCGTAGCCGTGGCGGACGGCGATGTCGAGCAGGTCGCCGCCGCCCCGGACGACGTCCGCCGCGGCCACGGTCATGCGGCGTCGGCGCACGTACTCCGAGAGCGGCATTCCGGCCAGGGACGAGAACATCCGGCGCAGGTGGTACTCGGTCGTGCCATGGGACGACGCGAACGCGTCGACGTCCAGGTCGTCGCCCAGGTGCTGTTCAACCAGGTCGACCAGTTGGTTCAGTGCCGCGATCACGGGGCCTCCTTTGCGTGGTTCCCACCCTGGCAGGGGGGCCGCGGGGAGTGCCCGATCGCCGTGGACCGATCCGGTCGGACATCCCGGGCGGCGAGGCGTGCCGCGCCGCTACCGTGCCGGGCATGGCGAACTTCGTACTGGTGGCAGGGGCGCGGCTCGGGGCGTGGGCGTGGGACGACGTGGTGCCGTGGCTGGAGGCGGCAGGCGGGCACGGGGTGTATTCGCTGACCTTGTCGGGGCTTGCCGAGCGGGCCGGCGGTGCGGCGCCCGTGGGGCGGCAGGGGCATGTGCGGGATGTCGTGGACTTCGTGGAGCGGGCCGGATTGCGGGACGTCGTGCTCGTGGGGCACAGCTACGCCGGGGTGCCGGTGGGGCAGGCGGCCGGGCTGCTCGGTGAGCGGTTGCGGCGGGTGGTGTTCGTGGACTCGAGCGTGCCGGTGGACGGGGAGCCGTTCGTCGCGGTGTGGCCGGACGGCGGGGCCGGTGTGCGGGCCTCGCTCGCGGAGAACGGGGGCTGGTGGCCGTGCGCGCCCGCCGCGCACTTCGAGGGGCACGGGCTGAGCCCGGAGCAGATCGCGCGGATCGTCGCGGGCTCGACCCCGCACCCCGGTACGACGCTGACGGAGCCGGCCGTACTCGCCAGGCCGCTCGACCAACTTCCCGCTACATACGTCCTGTGCGAGCTGGGCGGCGACGAACTCGACGACCCGGTCGCTGAGTTGGTGAAGGGTGAGCGGTGGCGGCTGGCAAAGCTGGACGCCGGGCACTGGCCGATGTTCTCGCGGCCCCGGGAGTTGGCGGACGTGCTCCTGGAGGCGGCGGCCGTCTCACCGGCCGGGCGGGAATGAGCCCGGCGCGCGGTGCGCGGTGGGCTGGTCCGGGTGGAGGCCGAGGCGGCGCAGGGCGGCGGCGCTGACACGGATGTCGTACCAGCCACGCGCGTGTCCGTCGGGGTCCCGGGCGCAGGCCAGGTCGACGCCGACCTCGGCCGTCAGGTCGAACGGCATCCAGTCGACGCCCCGGGCGCGCAGCCAGGCACGGAGGGCGGCCAGGGGGCCCGGGCCACCCGGCAGGTTCTCGTACGCGATGACGGAGACCCGGTCGTCGGGGCGGCGCGCCTTCCGGGCCGCGTCTCACAGTTTCCGGGTGCGCAGCACCGCCGTACGCATCGGGAGCGTGAAGTCGCCCGAGGCCGTCTCGGGGCGGGTGGCGAGGTAGTCGCGGATACGGGTCAGGGTGGCCGTGCGTTCCTGTGCGGGCATGACCAGGAGGCCGGCCCGGGTCGCCAGGGTCGCGACCAGGGAGTCGGCGCTGCGGCGCTGGCCGTGCGGGAAGGTGTCCTGCTCCGGTGAGCCGAAGCGGGCGGCGGCGGCCGCGTCCGGGCGGGGCAGGTGCATGCCGGTCGTCTCGGCGCGCCAGGAGGCCGGGGTGTCGCGCGGTCCGATGACCGCGCTGCCCGCGACCTGGGCGAGGCCGGCGACCCAGTCGACCTCGTCGTCCAGGACGTTCCACAGCCCGGCGAGGACGCCGCCGGGGGCGAGGGCGCGGGCGATCTCGGGGCCCGCGACGGCCATGTCGAACCAGTGCAGGGCGTTGCCGGCCAGCACGGCGTCGACCGAGCCGTCCGGGAGCGGGATCGACTCGGCGCTGCCCTCCAGGGCGCGGACGGCGGGCAGGGCGCGGCGCAGTTCGGCCAGCATCGCGGGGTCGGGTTCGACGGCGGTGACCTCGGCGCCCTGCGCGACCAGACCGGCGGTCAGCTTGCCCGTACCGGCCCCGAGGTCCAGGACGCGGGCGCCCGGGGCGAGTTGGCGCGCCCAGGTCAGGGCGGCCTGCGCGTAGTCGGGGCGGTGGGCGGCGTAGGCGGGGGCGGCCGCGCCGAACGAGGAGGCGTGCAGGCGGCTTTCGCCCTGGCTGCTGTCGGTCATGCGGTGACGCTACCGATCCGGCACCGGGGCCGGGCGCCGGATCGGTCAAGTCGCCGTCTCCCTCGGCTGGTTGGCGTAGAGAGCGCGGGACTTTCGGAAACCCGGCGGCTCAGAGGTCCAGTTCGCCGACCGCGTCGCCGCCGCTCGTCTCCCCCGTGGGGCGGAACCCGAGGCGGACGTAGAACTCCTCGGGGCCGGTCGGTCCCGGGTGCCAGGTGGTGGTGAGGCGGCTGCCGCCGCGCCGGCGGATCTCGGCGGCGACCGCGTCGACCGCGAACCGGCCGTAGCCGCGGCCCTGTTCGGCGGCCGCGATGTTCAGGCGCCACAGGCCGGAGCGGATGTCGTCGCCGGAACCGTCACCCTTCCAGTCGATGTCGAAGAAGGCCATGAGGAAGCCGACGGGGCGGTCGCCGTCGACGATGAGGCGGGGCCAGGCGACGCCGGGGTGGACGTACGCCTCGGCGAGCGACTTCACGACGGGGGCCACGCGGTGCTCCTGGTCCGGGTGGACGCGGATGGCGAGGGCGGCGTCGAGGTTGGCGGGCGTGAGCTCTTCGAGGCGGGGCACGGGCAGAGCCTAGCTCCCGCGATTCGCGCGTGACGCAGGTCACATTCCAGGGCGGTCACATCCCCGGCGGGCGCTCCGTCATCCAGACGTAAGCGACCGGGAAAGCCCCCAGCGGCGACCGGGAAAGCCCACCGAGCAGCAGGAGATCGCCATGGAAGCTCGTCTCAACGTCTTCGGCAACGCCGTCGCCTCCAAGTTCATCCGTCACATCAACGCGGCGGGCAAGGCCCTCGAGGCGGTGGAGCTGCCGAAGTTCACGGCGGACCTCGTCCTGGTCCGCGTCAGCCAGATCAACGGGTGCGGGTTCTGCCTCGACATGCACACCAAGGACGCCGCCGCCGCGGGCGAGAGTGCGCAGCGGCTGCACATGGTCGGCGCCTGGCGCGAAGCGAAGGTGTTCACCGACGCCGAGCGGGCCGCCCTTGAGCTGGCCGAGGCGGGGACGCGGATCGCCGACGCGGCGGGCGGGGTCTCCGACGAGGTGTGGGAGAACGCAGCCAAGCACTACGACGAGGACCAGCTCGCGGCGCTCGTCTCGCTGATCGCCCTGATCAACACGTACAACCGGCTGAACGTCATCACGCAGCAGCCGGCGGGCGACTACCAGCCGGGCATGTTCGGCTGAGCCACGGGAGCCCGTGCGGGCGCGGGAGCCCGAGCCCGTGCGGGGCGCGGGAGCCCGAGCCCGTCCGGGGCGCGGGAGCCCGAGCCCGTCCGGGAGCAGGGGCGGACGGTCAGGGCGTTCCCGGCAGAGGGCCGAGCCGGGCGCCCAGGACCGGGGCGAGGGCGCGGGCGTAGGCGTCCGCGAGGTGGCCGTCGTCCCGGTAGACGAGGGTGTCGGCGACGAGGACCGGGCAGACGCGGGGCGCGCACACCCAGGGGCGCGGGTCGACGAGCGTGGCACCGGTGGCACGGGCGGCGGCACGGACCGCCGCCGCCTTGCGCGGGTCCTTCGCCGCCCGGGCGGGGGCCGACGCGCAGCGGTCCAGGTCCAGCGGGTGGGTGCTCGCGCAGTCGACCGCGTCGGACGCGGGCCAGGGCGTGTCCTGGAGGGCGACGACGCGGGCGCCGGTCGCCCGCAGTTTCCGGTAGGTGCGGGTGTAGCCGGCCGTCCACTGGGCGACGGGGCCCGCCGCGGCCGGGCGTACCGGGTCGCCCGACTCGGACGACGAGGCGATCACGAGGCGGGGGCGCAGCCGGGCGATCCGGTCCAGGGCGCGGGCCCGCCAGGTGTCGCACGCGGTGTACGGGCCGCCGCCGTTGACGATCGTGACGTCGGCGGTCTTGCAGGACGCCTTCGTGAGGGACACGAGCCGCCAGTGCCGTTCGCGCGCGAGCCGTTCGAGCGCCGGGAACCACTGGGCGGCGTGCGAGTCGCCGAAGAGGACGACGGTCGTGGCCGAGGCCGGGTCCCCGTACGCGCAGGGGCCGGGCACGGTGGTGACGCCGGGGTTCACGTGGCAGCCGTCGCGGTAGACGGCCGAGCGCCGGTCCTTGACGCGGGTGAGGGTGGGCCGGAGGTTCGCGGGGATGTCGTCGTTCGGCGCGGCGAGGAGGTCGGCGAGTGCGGCCGCCGGGTCGGGGGCCGCGTCGAGGCGGGCGGCGAGGCGCGGGGCCGGGCGGCCGGAGTCGATCGCGGGCGGCACGAGAGCGGCGAGCAGCGCGACGGCGGCCGTGCCCGCGGTCAGGGACGCGCCGAGCGTGAGCGCGGGCCCCGGCCGGCCGCGGAAGGCGGCGGCGAACCGGACCGGGTTCTCGACGAGCCGCAGCGTCAGCACCGCGAGCCCGAGCCCCAGCGCGCACACCGCGAGCCGCGCGGGCACCCCCGCGTCGGGCCGGCCGAGCGCCACGGGCACGATCACGAGCAGCGGCCAGTGCCACAGGTACCAGCCGTACGAGACTCCGCCGATGCCCGTCAACAGCCTTCGGCGGAGCAGCAGTTCGGCGCCGAAGCGGTTCGGCGCGCTGCCGCCCGCGAGGACCAGGACCGTGCCGGTGACCGGGACGAGGGCCGCGTGTCCGGGGAACGGGGTCGCGTCGTCGAACACGAGCGCCGAGCCGACGATCGCGGCCAGGCCCGCCCAGGAGAGGACCCCGGCGAGGGGCGCCGGCAGACGGCGTGCGGGACGGGTGGCGCGCGTGGGGGCGAGGGTGAGGGCGAGCAGGGCGCCCGCCGCGAGCTCCCAGGCGCGCGTGTGCGTGCCGAAGTACGCCCAGGAGGGCGCGGCGCCGGTCGTGTTGACGCTCAGGGCGAGGGAGGCGGCGAGCACGGTGCCGCCGGCGAGGGCGGCACCCGCGCGAAGGCCCCGGGCAGGTGCGGTACCGGCGAGGGCTGTACCCGGGCGAGGGCCCCGGGCGGGCGTCCGCCGGGAGCGCGCGGTGGTCCGGGCGAGGGCGTACACGGCCGTGAGCACCAGCGGCCACACCACGTAGAACTGTTCCTCCACCGCCAGCGACCAGAAGTGCTGGAACGGCGACGGCGGGGCCGTGGCCCGCAGATAGTCCGTGCCGGACGCGGCGAGCCGCAGGTTCACGGCGTACAGGCCGCTCGCGACGGCGTCACCCATGTACTCCGTGAACCGCGCCTTGGAGAGGAAGAGATACGCCCCGGCCAGCGCGGCGACACCGACGAGTGTCGAGGCGGGCAGCAGGCGCAGGGCGCGGCGGGCGTAGAAGCGGCGGATCGACACGCGGCCGTCCCGGTCGAGTTCGCGCACGAGCAGCGAGGTGATCAGGAAGCCGGATATGACGAAGAAGACGTCGACGCCGACGTATCCGCCGCTCAACTGCCGTACGCCGGCGTGCGCGAGGACGACGAGCCCGACGGCCACGGCGCGCAGCCCCTGGATGTCGGCCCGGTGACCTGGCGGTTCGCTCGCCGCCCCCGGCGGGGCGGACGGCCGGCGCGGTCCGGTCTGTGGCAGCGGGGGCGCTTGGGTCACGGTGGGTTCGTCTTCCTGAGGGGCCACGAGGTGCACGGGCCCCTGGGGAGGACAGGGGCGCACTCAGGGGACGGCCGCCCGGTTCGAACAGTTGCGCCTACCGGGAGGAGTTCGCCGGGTCTCCGACGGCGGGTGAACCGGGGCTCATACGGAGTTGGCCCCGGGTTCACGCGCGGCGGACGAAGTCACGCACAGCGGGCGGTCAGGCTCCGGCGCGCCGGTCCACCAGGACGTACGACGCGGCGGCGACGGCCCCGGCGACACCGAACACCGCGGGCCAGGCGCCGACCTTCTTGGCCAGCGGGTGCGAACCGGCGAACGCGGCGACGTACGCGCCCGTCAGCGCGCCCGCGACCTTCCCGCCCCGCGCCTTCGTCCACTGCGTCGCGGCGGCGGCCCCGGCGACGGCGAGCACGGCGCCGCCCAGCGGACGCTTCTTCGTGAAGCGGGCGGTCGCGTAGCCGCCGATCAGTCCGGCGGCGGCGATCGGCGCGGTGGGAAGGGAACGGGCCATGACTGGAGCCTCCTGGTCATACCGGGCAAGTCTGTTCGAAGAGGCTACGCCTCGGGGGGCCGCGCCACGTCATGGGCCGGGGATACGTGAGCACGGTCACGGGGCGGCGCGGCCGGTGACCTCCGGCGGTTCACAGGTGCGCGAGGACATTGACGACGCGCCCCTGCGGGTCACGGGCGAAGAAGCGGCGCACACCCCACTCCTCGTCGCGGATGCCGTGCACGATCTCGGCGCCCGACGCGCACAGCGCCGCGTACACCGACTCCAGCTCCCCGACGGAGTCCCCCTCGATGCTCAAGTCCGGGACGACGGGGGCCGTCGCGTCGTGCGTGAAGAGGCTGATCTGGGCCGTGGGGTGCGTCGGCGAGGCCAGGGTGCGGACCCAGCCGAGGTCCATGACCTGCTCCAGGCCGATCCGCTCGTAGAAGGCCCGGGCCGCGTCCAGGGCCTCGGGGCCGGCGGGGGTGACGGGGTGGTTGGGGACGATGCGTCGAACGGTCATGGGGTGCCCCTCCCCCGGAAGGTCGACCGGTACGCGGCCGGTGCCACCCCGAGCGTGAGCTGGAAGTGCTGGCGCAGCGAGGTGGCCGTACCGAAACCCGACTCGGCCGCGACCCGGTCGACCGTGTGATCGGTGCGCTCCAGCAACTCCCGCGCCCGGTCCACCCGTTGACGGGTCAGCCAGGTCATCGGCGTCAGACCCGTCTCCTCACGGAAACGGCGGCTGTACGTACGGACCGACATCGCGTCCCGCGCCGCGAGCCGGGCGAGGGTGAGCGGTTCGGCCAGCCGGCGCAGCGCCCAGGCGCGGGAGCCGGACGTCGAGGCGAGGCCCGGCTCCTCGACGGGGCGGCGGATGTACTGCGCCTGGCCGCCCTCCCGGTGCGGCGGCACCACCGTGCGGCGGGCGACGTCGGCGGCGACGCCCGCGCCGTGGTCGCGGCGGATCAGATGCAGGCACAGGTCGATGCCGGCCGCCTCGCCCGCCGAGGTGAGGACCCGCCCCTCGTCGACGTAGAGGACATCGGCGTCCACGGTGACCTTCGGGAACGTACGGGCGAAACGGTCCGCCGAGAGCCAGTGCGTGGTCGCCCGGCGCCCGTCGAGCAGTCCGGCGGCGGCCAGCAGGAAGGAGCCGGTGCAGATGGAGGCGACCCGGCCCCGGGCGCCCGTCAGCGCCTCCCGCACCGACTCCTGCGGTCCCGCGTCCGGGGTCAGCGACTCGTCCGCCTCGTGCGAGGCCGGGACCAGCACCGTGTCGGCCGCCGCCACCGCCTCCAGGCCGTGCCCCGCGTGGATCGGGAAGTCGGCGTCGGTGCGGACCGGGCCGGGGCGGGGCGCGCAGGTCGTGACCTCGTAGAGGCGCTCACCGGTCACCGGATCGCGGGCGGCGCCGAACAGCTGGTGGACCAGGCCCAGCTCCATGGGCAGAACCCCGTCCCTGACCAGCACGGCCACCGAGGCGGGCCGGCGTACCCCTGCTCCACTCATGGCCAGATTCTTTCAGGTCGTGGCCATCTGGCCAGTCGTCCGGGAGGACGGCCCGGACGGAGGGTCGTAGTCATGACGACACACACCGGAACAGGCCGCACCGCGATCGCTCCGCCCCGCGACCGGAAGTGGGTGGTCGCCGCGGGCGCCGCGCTCGCGATCGTCGTCGCCGGGTCCTTCAGCACGCTGGCCGGTCTGCTCGTCGGCCCGCTGCACACGGAGCTCGGCTGGTCCCGCTCCGCGATCGGCCTGGGCACGCTGGTGAACATGGTCGTGTACGGGGCCACGGCGCCGTTCGCGGCCGCGCTCATGGACCGGATCGGGATGCGGCGGGTCGCGGTCGGCGCGCTGGCGCTCGTCGGCGCGGGCGCGCTGCTCACCACGGCGGCGCGGGCGCCCTGGCAGTTCGTCGTGGCGTGGGGCGTGCTGGTGGGGCTCGGCACGGGGGCCACGGCGACGACGTTCGCGGCGACCGTCACCGAGCGCTGGTTCGTGGCCCGGCGCGGGCTCGTCGCGGGGCTGCTGACGGCGGCGAGCGTGGTGGGCCAGTTCGTGTTCCTGCCGCTCCTGTCGTGGGTGATCGACGGGTACGGGTGGCGGACGGCGGCGTACGGGCTCGCCGGGGCGGCGGCGGTCGCGGTGCCGCTGGTGGGCGCGGCGGTACGGGATCCGGCCACGCCCCGGGCGGCCGGTGCCCGAACCGTGCCGCTGCCGACCGGCCTTCTGCGCAGCGGCCCGTTCTGGCTGCTCGCCGGGACGTTCGCCGTCTGCGGCGCCTCCACGAACGGCGTCATGTGGACCCACTTCGCGCCCGCCGCGCACGACCACGGCATGCCGACGACCGTCGCCGCCTCGCTCCTCTCCCTCGTCGGGATCTTCAACGTGGCCGGGACGGTCGCCTCCGGCTGGGCCACCGACCGGCTCGACCCGCGCCGGCTGCTCGCCGCGTACTACGGGCTGCGCGGCCTGACCCTGCTCGCGCTGCCGCTGCTGCTCGGGGCGGTGGTGGACGCGCCGCTGTTCGCGTTCACGGTCGTCTTCGGGCTGCTCGACGTCGCGACGATCCCGCCGACCCTCGCGCTGTGCCGGGCGCACTTCGGGGAACGGGCGCCGGTCGTGTTCGGCTGGGTCAGCGCCGCGCATCAGGTGGGCGCGGGCGCGGTGGCGTTCGCCGGGGGCGCCGTGCGGGACGCCTTCGGCTCGTACGACCTCGTGTGGGTGGGGGTGGCGGGGCTGTGCGCGGTGGCGGCGCTGCTCGCCCTCACGGTGACCGCCGGCCGCGAGGGCGTCCGGGGCCCCGGGTAGCCTCGCGATCATGGCGGACTGGATGCTGCGGGCGGCCACGGCCGACGACCTCGAACCCCTCGTGGAACTGCGGGCCGTCGTGATGCGGCCGGATCTGGAGCGGCTCGGGCGGTTCGACGCGCACCGGGTGCGGCAGCGGTTGCGGGACGCGTACGCGCCGGAGCACACCTGGGTGATCGAGGTGGGCGGGGAGCTCGCCGGGTGCGTGGCGCTGCGGCCGGCGCCGGACGCGCACTGGCTGGAGCACTTCTTCCTCGCGCCCGAGCTGCAGGGCGCCGGAATCGGGGGCGCCGTCGTCACCCGCCTCCTCGCCCACTGCGACGCGGCGCGCGTCCCGGTCCGCCTCAACGTCCTCCAGGGCAGCGCGGCCCGCCGCCTCTACGAACGCCACGGCTTCGTGACGGAGTCGGAGGACCCGGTGGACGTGTTCATGCTGCGACCGCTCCCGTGACCAGCCACGACGGCGGGTGAGCCGAAGGACGGGCGGAGGGACCGCTCAACCCCCGGAGGGATCACGCCCCGAAGGCCTGCGACACCGCATAGATCACCAGCCCCGCCAAAGACCCCACCACCGTGCCGTTGATGCGGATGAACTGCAGGTCACGACCGATGTGGGCCTCGATCTTGCGGGAGGTGTGCTCGGCGTCCCAGCCGGCGACCGTGTCCGTGATGAGCGAGGTGATCTCGGCGCGGTACGTCGTGACGACGTAGACGGCGGCGCCCTCCACCCACCCGTCGACCTTGGCCTGCACCTTCGGATCGCTGGACATCCGCGCCCCCAGCGACAGCAGCGAGGCCCGCACGCGCAGCCGCAGCTCGCTGCGCTCGTCCTCGGCGGCGGCCACGATCATCTGACGGACCGCGGACCACGTGGAGGCGATCAGGTCCTGCACCTCGGAGCGGCCGATGACCTCGGACTTGAGGCGCTCGACGCGGGCCCGCGTGTCGGAGTCGGACTGGAGGTCGGCGGCGAAGTCGGTGAGGAAGCGGTCGACGGCGCCGCGCGCGGGGTGCTGCGGCATGTCGCGCATCTCGGTGACGAAGCGGAGCAGTTCCTTGTAGACGCGCTCGCCGATCCGCCTGTCGACGAAGCGGGGCGTCCAGCCGGGCGCACCGCCCTGCACCGCGTCCATCACGGAGTCCCCGTGCAGCACCAGCCAGTCGTGGGCCCGCGTGCACACGAGGTCGACGACCCGTCTGTGGCCGCCGTCCGCGACGACCTTCTCGAGCATCTTGCCGAGGCCGGGCGCGATCTCGGCGCTGTCGGCGCGGCGGGTGATGGCCTCGCCGACGACGGCCTGCACGTCCTGGTCGCGCAGCACGGTGAGCGCGCCGCGCAGGGCGGTGGCGAGTTCGGCGGTGACGCGGTCGGCGTGCTCGGGTTCGGCGAGCCAGGCGCCGAGCCGGGAGCCGATGCCGACGGCGCGCAGCCGCTCCCGTACGACGTCCGAGGACAGGAAGTTCTCCCCGACGAACTCACCGAGCGAGACGCCCAGCTGGTCCTTCTTGCGGGGGATGATCGCGGTGTGCGGGATGGGGATGCCGAGGGGGTGCCGGAACAGGGCGGTGACGGCGAACCAGTCGGCCAGCGCGCCGACCATGCCGGCCTCGGCGGCGGCCGCGACGTATCCGGCCCAGGCCCCGGCACCGGAGTGCTCCGCCCAGGTGGCGAGGACGTAGATCAGCGCGACGACGCCGAGCATCCCGGTGGCGATCGCCTTCATCCGCCGCACCCCGCGCCGCTTCTCCTCGTCGGCGGCGGTGAACTCGGCCCCGAAGCGACGGGCGTGCCGGGACGCGGGCCCGGAAGCCCCGACCGCAGCGGACCCGGGCCCGGAAGCACCCGCCGCAGCGGACCCCGATCCGGCAGCCCCCGCCGCAGCGGATCCAGGTCCGGACGCCCCCGCCGCACGGGACCCGGATCCGGAAGATCCGGAACCCCCCGCCGCACGGGACGCCGCCGCCTCAGGAACCCCCGCCGCGGGAAGGGATGACCGTACGGCCGGCCGGGCATGCTGCCCCGTGTCGTCGACGTCCGATCCGTCCGGTTTCTCCGACCCGCTCATCGGTCACTCCAGCTCGCCGCGTCCGTCATATGTCATTCCCCTCACACATTGTCCCTTCCTGACGTACTCCCGGAACGAACCGCAAGTTCCCGGCGTCTCAAGGGTCGGAGGGGGGCAGAGTCGGCCCCCTCGTCATCCATCGCACCCCATGCCTCATCATGGGATGATCACATCGGAGCCTCGGGCTCCCCCTGCCCGAGGAGACACACACCGCATGACCAGGCGAAACGGTTATGCCCTGTTGGCGGCGCTCGTCGCCGTCGTCGTGCTGATCTCCGGCGGTATCTACCTCGGGTTCTCCGGCCTGCTGCGCGGCAAGGACGGCTCCGTCCGCGCGGACGGCGCGCACCCGCGCAGTTCCGCCGCTCCCGCCTCCACCGGCACCTGGGCCGGCAGCTGGTCGGCGGCCCCGGCCGGCGCGGAACCGGGTACGGAGACGAACGGCTTCTTCGGCCGCTCGATCCGCAACGTGATCCACACCAGCATCGGCGGCTCCAGCGCCCGCATCACGCTCTCCAACCTGTACGGGCAGCAGCCGCTCAGCATCACCCACGCCTCCCTCGCCCTCGCCTCCGCGCCGAACAGCCCGACCGCGCTGGCCGGCACGGTGCGCCGGCTGACGTTCTCCGGGAACACGTCGGTGGTCATACCCGCCGGCCGGCAGGTGCTCAGCGACGCGGTGCGGCTGCGCGTGCCCTCCGACGCGGACGTGCTCGTCACGACGTACTCGCCGACGCCGTCCGGCCCGGTCACGTACCACCCGCAGGCCCGGCAGATGTCCTACGTGGCGAACGGGGACCTGACCGAGGAGGAGAGCGGGGCGCGGTACACGGAGCAGAGCCCGTACTGGCGCTACCTCAGCGCGCTCGACGTGCTCAGCAACGAGGCGGAGGGCACCGTCGTCGTCCTCGGCGACTCGCTCACCGACGGCATCACGTCCACGGTGGGGGCGAACCGGCGCTGGACCGACGTCCTCGCCGAGCGTCTGCGCACCGAGGCCGGGGCTCCGCGCTACGGGGTCCTCAACCAGGGCATCAGCGGGAACCGGCTGCTGTCCGACGGGTACGGCCGGCCGGCCGGGAACCCGAGCGGGCTCGCGCGCTACGAGCGTGACGTGCTCGGCCGGGCCGGGGTACGGGCCGTGGTCGTCGACCTCGGGATCAACGACATCCTGCGCAACCCGCACCAGACGGACGCCTCCCGGATCGCGGACGGCCTGCGGGAGCTGGTGCGGCAGGCGCACGCGCGCGGGCTGCGGGTGGTCGGGGCGACCCTCATGCCGTTCCAGGGACACCGGGGCTACGAGCCCCGCCTCGAAGCCGTACGCGAAGAGGTCAACGCGGAGATCCGCTCCGGCAAGGTCTTCGACAGCTACGTCGACTTCGACCGGGCCCTGCGGGATCCGTACAACCCGCGCCGGCTGCTGCCGGAGTACGACTCCGGCGATCACCTGCACCCCAGCGACGCCGGCTACCGCAAGATGGCCGAGTCCTTCGATCCCTCCACCCTGACCCCCACTCGCGGCGCCGAACTCTGACGCCGGTCCCGCCGGGGACGGTCGAGCGTCGTCACCCGCCCACCCGCCGGTGGGGCTTCTCGCGCCCCGCGGCTGAGCCGCTGACAGACACAGCCCCGCGCCCCTGACGGGGCACCCCGGCGCGGGGTGCCCATGCCCCCCGGGTCAGTCGTCGTCGTGGTGGCGCCGGTGGCGGTCGGCGTGCCGGTCGTGGATGCGCAGGTGGCGGTCCTCCAGCTCACGGCGCCGCTCGTCCCGCCGCTCCAGCTTCTCGCGCCGGCGCTCGTCCTTGAGGCGCAGCCGCTCCTCCCGGGGGAGCTTGCGCTCGACCCCGACGCCGCCCATCAGCGCGAAGCCGCGGACGACGACCCGGGGCGAGCCCGGTGTGCCGGTGCCCGTGGCGCGGTCGTCGACGCCGCCCATGATGCCGAAGCCCTTCACGGTGACGTCGAGCTCCGGCGGCACCTTCACATGGATCCCGCCCATGATCGTGAAGCAGCGGATCTCGACGTCCCGCGCCGCGAAGTTCGCCTCGCGCAGGTCGATCTCGCCGCCGCCCCACATGGCGAACGCGGTGAACCGCTCCCCCACCGTCCAGCGCCCCTTGCGGCTGAACCCGCTCCAGAACGCGAACGCCCCGCCCGACGTCGCCTGCCCGCCGGTCCGCGCCGCCCAGTCGACGGCCCCTTCCGCGACCGGTGCCTTCACCAGGTCCACCGGCGCCGTGCTGCCCGCCGCCGGCAGGTCCCGGGTCAGCGGCGCCAGCTCCCCGTACGTACGCGCCGCGTACGCCGCCTCGAGCCGCTCCTCGAACTCCCCCATGTCGAGCCGCCCCTCGGCGAGCGCGTCCCGCAACCGCTCGGCGACCTTCTCGCGGTCGGCGTCGGAGGCCCGCAGTTCGGGGAGGTGCGATGCATCGTCGGTCATGACCGCCAGCCTACGGGCGGGAGGTGACGGCGGAGGGATCTCGCGCGTACATCCGTGCGATCACACTCTCGATGTCCGGCTCCCGCACGGAAAGGTCCGCCAGCGGATACCGTTCGGCGATCCGCGCGACCAGCGGCGCCGCCGACTGCCCGGCCGGGAACGCCAGCCACTGCCGCGCCCCCTCCACCTTCACCACCCGCGCCGACTCCACCTCCAGCGGCGGGAGTTCACGTTCGAGGTCGACCACCAGCGTGCGCTCCGCCGCGGCCCCGTCGCCCACCGCGTGCAGCCCCTTCAGCTCCCCGTCGTACACGATCCGCCCGTGGTCGATGACCATCACGCGCCGGCACAGCTGCTCGATGTCGGTCAGGTCGTGCGTGGTCAGCAGCACCGTCGTACCCCGGTCACGGTTCAAGTCCCGCAGGAATCCCCGTACTTTCACCTTGGACACGACGTCCAGGCCGATCGTCGGCTCGTCCAGGTACAGCACCTCCGGGTCGTGCAGGAGCGCCGCCGCGATGTCACCGCGCATCCGCTGCCCGAGCGACAGCTGCCGCACCGGCGTCTCCAACAGGCCGCCCAGTTCGAGGAGTTCGACGCACCGGTCGAGGTTCTCCGCGTACCGGCGCTCCTCGATCCGGTACATGCGGCACATCAGCCGGTACGAGTCGATGAGCGGCAGGTCCCACCACAGGGTGGTGCGCTGCCCGAAGACGACACCGATGCGGTGGGCGAGCCGGGAGCGCTCGCGGGCCGGCTCGATGCCCGCGACCCGGATCCGTCCCGCGCTCGGCGTGAGGATCCCGGTCAGCATCTTGATCGTGGTCGACTTCCCGGCCCCGTTCGGCCCGATGTAGCCGACCATCTCGCCGCGCGGCACGGTGAAGGACAGCGTGTCCACGGCCCGCACCCGGTGCCGCTCGCGCCGCAGCAGCCCGGCCCTGCGCCGCACGTCGAAGAACTTCTCGACCCCGTCCACCTCGATGAACGCCTCGTCACCCATCGCGCAGCCTCAACTCCCCGTGCTTCGGTAGGCGCGCAGCGCGGCCCGCCACGCGAGTCCCGCCGCCGCGAGGCAGCAGGCGGCCACGAGCGGCGGCGCGAACGCGACGGCGCGCGGCAGGTCCAGCGGATAGGGGCGGCCCAGGATGTAGAGCGCGGGCAGCCAGTTCACGAAGGCCAGCGGCAGGACGAAGGTGACCCCGAGCAGCAGGCCGTCGCCGAAGACGGTCGGCGGGTACTGGAGCATCGTGTTGCCGCCGAACGTCGCCGCGTTCTGCACCTCGGCCGCGTCCTGCGCCACGATCTGGAACGCGGCCCCGGCCATGAACACGGCGACGAAGATCCCGGCCCCGCTGACCAGCAGCACCGGCACGAGCAGCACCTTCACCGGCGTCCACGCCACGTCGAGCGCCGTCACGGACCAGCCGAGCACGATCAGCCCCTGGGCGAGCCGGCCGACCCGGCGCAGCGCGAACCGGTCGGCGGCGACCTGCGCCAGCACGGGCGCGGGCCGTACGAGGAACGCGTCGAGCGTCCCGTCCCGCACCCGGGTGCCGAGCCGGCCCAGGGAGCCCGCGAACAGGTCGGCGAGCCCGAAGGCGGTCCCGGCCGTGCCGTACAGGAAGGCGATCTCGGCGAGCCCGTAGCCGCCGAGCCGGTCCACCTGCGAGAACATCAGCAGGATTCCGACGAAGTCCAGGGCGGTCAAGGCGCAGTTGCCCAGCAGCGTCATCACGAACGACGCCCGGTAGGCCAGGGTGGAGCGGATCCACATCGCGCTGACCATCCGGAAGGCCCGTACGCCTTCCGCGGCGGCCGTACGCGTACGGTCAGCCACCCTGCACCACCACCCGTCGCGTCGCCACACCCTGCACCAGCCGCCCCACGCCGAGCAGTGCGGCCGCCCACGCCGCCTGGAACAACCAGCCGCCGGCCACGGACCCCGTCCCCATCAGCACGTCCGCCGGCACCTGGAGCAGCGCCGAGAACGGCAGCACCCGCGCCACGTCGCCGAACGTGCCCGGGAACACGTTCAGCGGCAGCAGCATCCCGCAGAAGAACGTCGCGCTGATCCCGTACATCTGCGCGACACCACCCGCCTCCAGGAGCCAGAACGCGGACAGCGCCACGAGATAGCGCAGCGCGAAACTGACGAGGAGACCGAGCAGCACCGAGATCAGGAACGCGAGCCAGCGCGCGGGGCTCGTGGGCAGCGCGAGCTCGAAGACCAGCGCCCCGACGGCCATCGGCACCACCCCGCGCCCCAGCAGCTGGAACACCGACCGCCCGAAGTCCTGCGCCAGCCACCACCCCTGCATGTCCACGGGCCGGTACA
Source organism: Streptomyces xanthii (assembly GCF_014621695.1). Lineage (GTDB taxonomy): Bacteria > Actinomycetota > Actinomycetes > Streptomycetales > Streptomycetaceae > Streptomyces > Streptomyces xanthii. The sequence goes on along the minus strand of NZ_CP061281.1, from coordinate 4,841,671 downwards.
GGTCGACGGCCACGTCCCCGCTGCGGATCCGGTCGGCGAGCTCCGCCTCGAAACCGCTCGGGATGCCGAGCATCATCACCGCGTACAGCGCCTGCCCGACCCAGACGAAGGTGAGCGCCTGCGCCTGGTCGTAGCCGCCCAGCCGCGGCCGCTCGTCCCACAGCGCCACGTACGTGCACGCGATGATCAGGCCGAACACCGTGTTGGTGAAGATCCCCGCGAAGGTGGCCCGCCGGTAGGTCGCGTAGCGCCGGAAGGCACCGGCGGCCACGACTCCGTACAGCCGCACTGCTCCCACCGCGCCTCCCCGGATTCCGGCCGAAGCGCAGGAGCCTAATCGCCGCGCGCGACGCCTTCCACCCCTTTTTCGGCACGATGCCCGCATTTGCAGGGTGATGTAGGAGGCTTATGTGTCATACGAGGCGTACGTGACGTACGACGCGAACCAGGAGTTCCACAGGACATGAGCAGCGACGAGCGGCCCCAGACGCCCGAACCGGTCCAGCAGGGCGCCCAGGGCAAGGAGGGGAAGAAGGGCAGGAAGCCCAAGAGGCCCCGGCGCACCGGCTGGCGGCGCCTCGTGCCGACCTGGCGCATGCTGCTCGGCACCCTCCTCGGCGTCCTCCTGCTGTGCGCCGGCCTGTTCGCCCTCGGCTACGCCCTCGTCGACATCCCCGCCGCCAACTCCGCCGCCACCGCCCAGTCCAACGTCTACCTGTACGCCGACGGCACGCCCATCGCCCGCGACGGCGAGGTCAACCGGGAGAACGTCCCGCTCGCCCAGGTCCCCGAGACCGTCCAGCACACCGTGCTCGCCGCCGAGGACCGCGACTTCTACTCCGAGTCCGCCATCGACCCCAAGGCGATGCTCCGCGCCGCCTGGAACACCGTCACCGGCAAGGGCAAGCAGTCCGGTTCGACGATCACCCAGCAGTACGTCAAGAACTACTACCTCGGCCAGGAACAGACGATCTCGCGCAAGGTGAAGGAGTTCTTCATCTCCATCAAGCTGGACCGGGAGGCCAGCAAGGACGAGATCCTCGAGGGCTACCTCAACACCAGCTACTTCGGCCGCAACGCGTACGGCATCCAGGCCGCCGCCCAGGCCTACTACGGCGTGGACGTCCAGCACCTGACCACCGCTCAGGGTGCCTACCTGGCCGCCCTGTTGAACGCCCCCAGCGCCTACGACGTCGTCGCCCACCCCGAGAACAAGGGCAAGGCCGTCGCCCGCTGGAACTACGTCCTCGACGGCATGGTCAAGGAGAAGTGGCTCGATCCCGCCACCCGCGCCCGCACCACCTTCCCCATGCCCGACGAGGCCCACAACAGCCAGGCCGGACTGTCCGGACAGCGCGGCTACATCCGCGACGCCGTCCGCGACTACATCGTCGAGCACAAGATCCTCGACGAGGACACCCTCGCCACCGGCGGCTTCCGCATCACCACCACCCTCCAGCGCAAGAAGCAGGACGCGTTCGTCGCCGCCGTCGAGAAGCAGCTCATGTCGAAGATCGACAAGAAGGGCCGCGCCGCCGACCGCAACGTCCGCGCGGGCGGCGCCTCCATCGACCCGCGCACCGGCAAGGTCCTCGCCATGTACGGCGGCATCGACTACACGCAGCAGTACGTCAACAACGCCACCCGCCGCGACTACCAGGTCGGCTCCACCTTCAAGCCCTTCGTCTTCACCAGCGCCGTCGAACACGGCTCGACGACCGAGGACGGCCGCGTCATCACCCCGAACACCGTCTACGACGGCACCAACGCCCGCCCCGTCCAGGGCTGGGACGGCGGCTACTACGCCCCCGAGAACGAGGACGAGATCTCCTACGGCCCCCTCACCGTCCGCGAGGCCACCGACAAGTCCGTCAACGCGGTCTACGCGCAGATGGCCGTCGACGTCGGCTCCGACAAGGTCAAACAGACCGCGATCGACCTCGGCCTCCCCGCCTCCACCCCCGACCTGACCGCCTCCCCCTCCATCGCGCTCGGCCCCGCCACCGCCAGCGTCCTCGACATGACCGAGGCCTACGCGACCCTCGCCAACCACGGCCGGCACGGCACGTACACGCTGCTCGGCGGACTCAGCAAGGACGGGCAGAAGATCGGCCTGCCCGAGCAGGAGACCAGCCGGGCCGTCAGCCGTGAGTCCGCCGACACGACGACCGCGATCCTCCAGTCCGTCGTCGAGGACGGCACCGGAATCGCCGCGCAGGCCGCGGGCCGCCCCGCCGCCGGCAAGACCGGCACCGCGGAGGAGGACACGGCGGCCTGGTTCGCCGGCTACACCCCGGACCTCGCCACCGTCGTCGCCGTCATGGGCCAGGACCCGGACACCGCCGCGCACACCCCGCTGTACGGGGCGGCGGGGCTGCCCCGCATCAACGGCGGCGGGTTCCCGGCCCAGATCTGGGCCCAGTACACCCGCAAGGCGCTGGCCGGCACCCCGGCCCACGACTTCGACCTCGAACTGGAGGAGGGCGCCGAGGAACCGCCGCCGCCCCCGGCCCCCGAAACCCGCGAGCCCTCGGGCAGCACCAGCCCCTCGACATCCGGCAAGCCCACCCCCTCCCACTCCCCGACCCCCACCGGCCCGACGTCCCCCGCCACCGACTCCCCCACGACCACAGCCCCCGGTCCCGACCGGCCGGCCGGCCGCCCCGGCGGCACCACAGGCGGCGCGGAGGAAGGCGTCCTCAACAACCTGACCCCCACCTCCCCCCGCCGCTCCCCCCAGTCGGCCCATCACTGAGCCCCTGGAAGCGCACGAAGTGTGCCCCTTCAGGGGCGCGGGGCTGTACCCGATCAGCGACTCCGTCGCGGGGCGCGAGCAACACGCCCCTGGGGGCGCACGAAGTGTGCCCCTTCAGGGGCGCGGGGAACTGCGCGAGAAGCCCCACCGGCCGACACCCCGGCAACGATCCGACGAAGCTACGGCGCCCACCCGGATCGGCGAAGCCGCCCCGAAAACCCCGCCCCGCGCGGAGCGCAAGGTCAGTGCCCCGACGTGGCCTTCAGCCCGATGATCGCCACCAGCAGCAGCACGATGAAGAAGACCCGGGAAACCGTCGCCGGTTCACCAAGGGCCAGCATGCCGACAATCGCGGCCCCCGCCGCCCCGATCCCGACCCACACCCCGTACGCCGTCCCGATGGGCAGCGACTTCGCCGCGTAGGAGAGCAGGAGCATGCTGGCGACGATGCCGGCGCCGGTGAAAACGCTCGGCCACAGGCGGGTGAAGCCCTCGGTGAATTTCATGCCGATCGACCAGGCGACCTCGAGAAGTCCGGCGATCACGATCAGAACCCAGGCCATGACTGGCACCTCCGTCAGTGGTTCTCAACAGGGGTGCGTCGTCTTTGCGGGTCCCGGTACGGCGCGTCTCGTCGGGCTCCCTCCAAGATAGCAAAGGGCACGCAAAAGGGGCTGGTGACAACGGTCACCAGCCCCTCCCGCAGTGTCAGAGGTAAAGGCCCGTGGAGTCCTCGGAGCCCTCGAAGCGGTCCGCGGCGACAGCGTGCAGGTCCCGCTCGCGCATCAGTACGTAGGCCACCCCGCGCACCTCGACCTCGGCCCGGTCCTCGGGGTCGTACAGCACCCGGTCCCCGGGCTCCACGGTCCGCACGTTCTGCCCGACCGCGACGACCTCGGCCCAGGCCAGCCGCTTGCCGACCGCCGCCGTGGCGGGGATGAGGATGCCGCCACCACTGCGCCGCTCGCCCTCGGAGGCGTCCTGCCGCACGAGCACCCGGTCGTGGAGCATCCGGATGGGCAGCTTGTCGTCGTGGTGGGTGCTGTGCTTGTCGTTGGCGCTCACGGCGACGAACTTACCTGCCCCGGCGCCCGCCGACTCCCCAGGGTCAGCCCTTGCGACGCCGCGAACGCACCGTGAGGAGCCCGACGACCCCGACCGCGAGCAGCGCGACGGGGACGATCCGCTCCAGGCGCGGCGCACCCTCGTCGGTGACGAGCTGTCCCTTGACGTCCGAGACGAACCGGTTGGCGCTGACGTAGGCCCGCCCGAGGGTGTGGTCGACCTGGGCTGCGACCTTGGCCTTCGCGTCACCGACGATCGTCTTGGGGTGCACCCGCACCCCGATCTCGTCGAGCGTCTCGGCCAGGGCGTCACGGCGGCGCTTGATGTCCGCCTCGATCTGCGCCGGCGTCCGCGTCTCCGGCGTATCCGACCTGCTGGACGTGTCCGACACCGCGCTGCCTCCGTGATCGCTGCGTTTACCGCACTCTGCCGTGCTGGTGGACTGTGCTACTGGACTGTACTGACAGACAGTCTGTCAGCTCGCCGCCCCCCGCACCCCCCGGCACCCCCATTCCCCGCATTACGCTCGGGCTGAGTCACCCACCCGCGAGGAGATGCGAGCGACATGAGCGAGCGACTGCAGCCCGGCGACACCGCCCCCGCCTTCACCCTTCCCGACGCCGACGGCAACGAGGTCTCCCTCGCCGACCACAAGGGCCGCAAGACGATCGTCTACTTCTACCCGGCCGCCCTGACCCCCGGCTGCACCAAGCAGGCCTGCGACTTTACGGACAACCTCGACGTGCTGGCCGGCGCCGGCTACGACGTCATCGGCGTCTCGCCCGACAAGCCGGAGAAGCTCGCCAAGTTCCGCGAGAAGGAGAACCTCAAGGTCACCCTGGTCGGCGACCCCGACAAGAAGGTCCTGGAGGCCTACGGCGCCTACGGCGAGAAGAAGCTCTACGGCAAGGTCGTCACCGGAGTGATCCGCTCCACGGTGATCGTCGACGAGGAGGGCAAGGTCGAACGAGCCCTCTACAACGTGAAGGCCACCGGCCACGTAGCCAAGATCATCAAGGATCTGGGGATCTAGCACCGGGCAACCGGCGGATCTCCCGCCCGGCGCCGCCACCCCCGGCCGTACACTGACGGAGCGGCATTCACCCGAGAGGCTGAATGTCCGTTTTATTGCGGTCGTGGTGGAATTGGCAGTCACGCCGGGTTTAGGTCCCGGTGGGAGAAATCCCGTGAGGGTTCGAGTCCCTCCGACCGCACCCGGCACCGCGAAGGGGCCGCCCGGACCACCGGGCGGCCCCTTCGCCGTACGTGACGCGGGCTCAGCGGCGCCTCAGCCCAGCAGCTCCTTCACCACCGGGACCAGCGCCCGGAACGCCTTGCCGCGGTGGGAGATCGCGTTCTTCTCGGCCGGGGTGAGTTCGGCGCAGGTGCGGGTCTCGCCGTCGGGCTGGAGGATCGGGTCGTAGCCGAAGCCGTTGGTGCCGGAGGGCTTGTGGCGCAGGACGCCGCGGAGTTGGCCCTCGACGACGCGCTCCGTGCCGTCGGGCAGGGCGAGGGCGGCGGCGCAGGCGAAGTGGGCCGTGCGGTGGCGGTCCTCGTCGATGTCGCCGAGCTGGGCGAGGAGCAGGTCGAGGTTGGCCCGGTCGTCGCCGTGGCGGCCGGCCCAGCGCGCGGAGAAGATGCCGGGGGCGCCGCCGAGGACGTCGACGCAGAGGCCGGAGTCGTCGGCGACGGCGGGCAGACCGGTGGCCTTGGCCAGGGCGTGTGCCTTGAGCAGGGCGTTCTCGGCGAAGGTGACGCCGGTTTCGCGCACGTCCGGGACGTCGGGGTACGCGTCCGCGCCGACGAGGTCGTGGCGCAGGCCTGCGTCGGCGAGGATCGAGCGCAGTTCGACGATCTTGCCGTTGTTGCGGGTGGCGAGGATGAGGCGGGTCATGCCTCCCAGTATCGCGGCCCGGGCGTGCGGGGCCCGGTTACGGGGTGCAGACCTTGGTCAGTTCGCTCGCGGCGTCGGTGACGGGCTCGACGTTGGGGGTCGCGTCGCCGTTCTTGATGGACGTACGGACGTTGTCCACGGCCGTGCCGAGATCGTCGACGGCCTTCGACACGTCGGCGTTGTCGGTCTTGTCGCTGATCTCGTCGAGGTTCTTGTCGATGGAGTCGAGCGCCTCGCTCGCCTGCGTCGGGTCGTTCGCCGCGTTCTCCACGGCCTGCTGGAGGTCGACGACGCTGTCGGCGATGGCGTCGGCGGTCCGGACGCAGTCGAGGGCCTTGTCGACGGCGGAGCAGCCGGCGGCGGCCGGGACGGCGATCAGTGCCGCGGCGGCGGCGAGTACGGCGAGACGGCGGTGACGGGATCGTCGGCGCGCGGGCATGGAACGGTCCTCCCCTGATGTACGGACGGGCGGGCGACGGCCGTTGTGGTGCGCCGTCCACCTGTCCGTAGTGACGCAGTCGGTGGCTGGGTGGTTGCCACCCTACTTGGGAAGTTCTTTACCTAGGCCAGGTCTTTGCCGAGGGTGCTCTCAAGTGCCTTGCGCTGCGCGGCGGCCAGCTCGTCGCAGCCCAGAACGGCCAGGTCGAGCAGGGAGTTGAGCTCGTCGCGGGCGAAGGGCTCGGCCTCGGCGGTGCCCTGGACCTCGACGAAGCGGCCGTCGCCGGTGCACACGACGTTCATGTCGGTGTCGGCGCGGACGTCCTCCTCGTAGCGGAGGTCGAGGAGGGGGACGCCGTCGACGATGCCGACGGAGACGGCGGCGACGGTGCCGGTGAGGGGCTTGCGGCCGGCCTTGACGAGCTTCTTGCCCTGGCCCCAGGCGATGGCGTCGGCGAGGGCCACGTAGGCGCCGGTGATGGCGGCGGTGCGGGTGCCGCCGTCGGCCTGGAGGACGTCGCAGTCGAGGACGATCGTGTTCTCGCCGAGGGCCTTGTAGTCGATGACGGCGCGCAGGGAGCGGCCGATGAGGCGGCTGATCTCGTGGGTGCGGCCGCCGATCTTGCCGCGGACGGACTCGCGGTCGCCGCGGGTGTTGGTGGCGCGGGGCAGCATCGAGTACTCGGCGGTGACCCAGCCCTCGCCGCTGCCCTTGCGCCAGCGGGGGACGCCTTCGGTGAAGGAGGCGGTGCAGAAGACCTTGGTGTCGCCGAAGGAGACGAGGACGGAGCCTTCGGCGTGCTTGCTCCAGCCGCGTTCGATGGTGATCGGGCGGAGCTGTTCGGGGGTGCGGCCGTCGATGCGAGACATAGGGGTGAGCGTATCCCGGTACGGCGAAGGCCCCGCTGTCCGGTGGAGGGGCGGCGGGGCCTTCGGATGACGTCGGGTGACGGGTCAGTGCGTCACATCATGTCTTCGATGTCGGCGGCGATCGGGTCGGCGTCGGTGCCGATGACGACCTGGATGGCGGTGCCCATCTTGACGACGCCGTGGGCGCCGGCGGCCTTGAGGGCGGCCTCGTCGACCTTGGAGGGGTCGATGACCTCGGTGCGCAGGCGGGTGATGCAGCCCTCGACCTCTTCGATGTTGTCGAGCCCGCCGAGCCCGGCGACGATCTTCTCAGCCTTCGTGGCCATTTCGTTCTCCCTGTTTCTCCGGGCCCGCCTTTGGGCCGCTTTGTCACGGTAACCCACGGTTGGCTCAACTTCGCGAGCGGTGACGCCACCCGTGACGAAAGATGACGAGCACGTGGGCCGACCCGTCCCGCAACTGGTCTACACCAGTTGACCACTCTATCCAACGCCCGCCGACCGTTGCTCTGTTCCGGGAGGACGACCATGAGCTCCGAAGCCGCCGCAGCCCGCCCGAGCCCGTGGAGCAACTTCTTCCAGGGCCTCCAGAAGATGGGCCGCAGCCTTCAGCTGCCCATCGCCGTGCTCCCGGCCGCGGGCATCGTCAACCGGCTCGGCCAGCCCGACGTGTTCGGCGACGACGGTCTCGGCTGGACCGATGTCGCGAAGGTGTTTGCAGGTGCGGGCGGTGCGCTGCTCGACTCCGACCTCGGTCTGCCGCTCCTGTTCTGCATCGGTGTCGCGATCGGCATGGCGAAGAAGGCGGACGGCTCGACCGCGCTCGCGGCGGTGGCCGGCTTCCTCGTGTACCGGGGTGTGCTGCACCAGTTCCCGGTGGACTGCCCCAAGGGTCAGACCCTCGTGGGCGCGGCGTGCGTCGACTACTCGAGCAAGGCCGCGGCCGCCGCCACGTACCAGAACCCGGGCGTGTTCGGCGGCATCGTCATCGGCCTGCTCGCGGCCTTCTTCTGGGTCCGCTTCCACCGCACCAAGCTGGTGTCGTGGCTGGGCTTCTTCAACGGCCGCCGGCTCGTCCCGATCATCATGGCGTTCGTCGGCATCGTGGTCGCCGTCCTGTGCCTGTGGGTCTGGCCGCCGATCGGTGACGGCCTGGAGAGCTTCTCGAACTGGCTCCAGGACCTGGGCGCCATCGGCTCCGGCATCTTCGGCGTCGCGAACCGCGCGCTGCTGGTCATCGGCCTGCACCAGTTCCTGAACGTCCCGCTGTGGTTCCAGTTCGGCTCGTACACCAAGCCGGACGGCACCACGGTGCACGGCGACATCAACATGTTCCTCAGCGGCGACCCGCACGCGGGCATCTACCAGACGGGCTTCTTCCCGATCATGATGTTCGCCCTGCCGGCGGCCTGCCTCGCGATGTACCACTGCGCGCGGCCGGAGCGGCGCAAGGCGGTCGGCGGCATGATGGTCTCGATCGCGGCGACCTCGTTCGTCACGGGCATCACCGAGCCGATCGAGTACTCCTTCGTCTTCATCGCCCCCGCCCTGTACGCGGTGCACGCGGTCCTCACCGGTGTCTCGATGGCGGTGACCTGGGGGCTCGGGGTCAAGGACGGCTTCAGCTTCTCCGCGGGCCTGATCGACTACGTCATCAACTGGGGGCTCGCGACCAAACCCTGGCTGATCATTCCGATCGGCCTGGGATTCGCAGTCGTGTACTACGCGGTCTTCCGGTTCGCGATCACGAAGTTCGACCTCAAGACCCCGGGCCGCGAACCCGAGGAGGAGGTCGAGGACGTCACCAAGGCGTGACCGGCTCCCCGCCGACCGACCCCTCCGCGAAGGGCCCCCGGACCTCTGGTCCGGGGGCCCTTCGTCATGCCCGGACCTCACGAAGGCGTAACGGCCGCCACAGCGGGTTCCTTACGCGGAACTCACATGTTAAAACTGGTCTACACCAGTGAGTGGTGTAGACCAACGAGGGTTGTCCGAGGGGTGTCCGACGGACGTCCAGGGCGGCGCCTTGCCATCTTGGAGGAAGCAATGAGTACGGCCACCGCCACGGCGGCGCCCGCGAAGAAGCGGGGCTCCGGCCTGTTCCAGGGTCTGCAGAAGGTCGGCCGCAGCCTTCAGCTGCCGATCGCCGTCCTTCCGGCCGCGGGCATCCTGCTCCGTCTCGGACAGCCTGACGTCCACGACAAGCTGAACCTGCCCGACAAGGTCACGGCGGTCTTCGCCACGGCCGGCGGCGCGATCTTCGACAACCTCCCGATGCTCTTCTGCATCGGTGTCGCGATCGGCTTCGCGAAGAAGTCCGACGGTTCGACGGCGCTCGCCGCGCTGGTCGGCTTCCTCGTCTACAGCAACGTGCTGAAGGCGTTCCCGGTCGCCGAGGCCGTCGTCAACACGACGAAGAACAAGGGCGTCGACGTCGCGGCGACGTACAACAACCCGGGTGTCCTCGGCGGCATCATCATGGGTCTGCTGGCCGCCGTCCTGTGGCAGAAGTTCCACCGCAAGAAGCTCGTCGACTGGCTCGGCTTCTTCAACGGCCGCCGTCTCGTCCCGATCATCATGGCCTTCGTCGGCGTCATCATGGGCGTCTTCTTCGGCCTGGTCTGGGAGCCCATCGGCGAGGGCATCTCGAACTTCGGCGAGTGGATGACCGGCCTCGGCGCCGGCGGCGCCGGTCTCTTCGGCCTCATCAACCGCGCGCTCATCCCGGTGGGCATGCACCAGTTCGTGAACACCGTCTCCTGGTTCCAGCTGGGCGACTTCACCGACGCGACGGGCGCCGTCGTGCACGGCGACCTCAACCGCTTCTTCGCCGGTGACCCGACCGCCGGCCAGTTCATGTCGGGCTTCTTCCCGATCATGATGTTCGGCCTGCCGGCCGCCGCGATCGCCATCGCGCACTCCGCCCGCCCCGAGCGCCGCAAGGCCGTGATGGGCATGATGGTCTCCCTGGCCCTGACCTCGTTCGTCACCGGTGTGACCGAGCCGATCGAGTTCTCGTTCATGTTCATCGCGCCGGTCCTGTACGCGATCCACGCGGTGCTCACGGCCGTCTCCATGGCGATCACCTGGGCCCTGGGCGTCCACGCGGGCTTCACGTTCTCCGCGGGCTTCATCGACTACGCGCTGAACTGGAACCTGGCCACCAAGCCCTGGCTGATCATCCCGATCGGCCTGGTCTTCGCGGCGGTCTACTACACGCTGTTCCGCTTCGCGATCACCAAGTTCAACCTCACCACCCCGGGCCGCGAGCCCGAGGAGGAGATCGAGGACATCACCAAGTGATCCCCCGCGCCTGAGCCATCAGGGAAGGCCCCGGAACCGTACGGTTCCGGGGCCTTCGGCGTTTCCGCGAACGTGCGTCAGATCTCGTACGAGACCCCGGGCGCCGCCAGTTCGACGGGGCCGGAGTACACGTCCCGGGCGTCCGCCAGGTTCACCTGCGGGTCCGTCCACGGCGGGATGTGCGTCAGGACCAGCTTGCCGGCGCCCGCGCGGCGCGCCGCCTCCCCCGCCTCACGGCCGTTGAGGTGCAGCGCCGGGATGTTCTCCTTGCCGTGCGTGAACGCGGCCTCGCACAGGAACAGGTCCGTGCCCTCCGCCAGTTCCTCCAGCGCCTCGCAGGGGCCGGTGTCCCCGGAGTACGTGAGCGAGCGGCCCTCGTGCTCGACGCGGATCGCGTAGGACTCGACGGGGTGGCAGACCTTCTCCATCCGCACCGAGAACGGCCCGATCCGGTACGAGCCCGACTTCACCGTCTGGAAGTCGAAGACCTCGCTGAACGCGGAGGCCGACGGGGCGTCGGCGTGCGCGGTGGTCAGCCGCTCCTCGGTGCCCTCGGGCCCGTAGACGGGCATGGGCGCGCAGCGGCCGCCTTCGTGGCGGTAGTAGCGGACGACGAAGTACGCGCACATGTCGATGCAGTGGTCCGCGTGCAGATGGCTGAGGAAGATCGCGTCCAGGTCGTAGAGACCACAGTGACGCTGCAGCTCGCCCAGGGCGCCATTGCCCATGTCGAGGAGCAGCCGGAAGCCGTCGGCCTCGACGAGGTAGCTCGAACAGGCCGAATCCGCGGACGGGAACGACCCCGAGCAGCCGACGACGGTGAGCTTCATGAGAGCCGGAACCTCCGCGCTGGCGGTCGGAATGCGGGGTGGAGCCACATGGGGTGGAGCCCGATGAGGTCCGTCGAGCGTAAGGCGCAAAAGGGCGAGTGGCTCCTCCGTCACGGGCTGTTGTGGGGGAACTCACCTGTGCTGTCACCGGTTCGGGGGGCCTCAGGGCGTGTCGGCGCCGATGGCGCGCCCCCGGCGGCCCACCGGTACCGTCGGGGCTATGGACACGTCCTGGTGGCTCGCGCTCGCTGCCGTCGTGCTGCTCGCGCTCGTCGCGACGCTGGTCGACGGGTGGGGGCGGCGGGGGACGACGGAGCGCCGCCGGACCCGGGTGCCGCGCGGGCGGCGGGCCGGGGGGCCGCAGCCCGGGGAGATCTGGTGGGCACGGGTGCCCTACGAGGACGGGCCCGGGGGCAAGGACCGGCCGTGTCTGGTGCTCGGGGTGCGCGGGAGCGTGGCGCTGGTCGCGAAGATCACGAGCAAGTACCACGACGAGCGGCCGGGGGTGATCGCGTTGCCGCCGGGGTCGGTGGGCGATGCGGGGGGCCGGGCCAGCTTCCTGGAGACGGACGAGCTCCGCGAGGTGGGGTTCTCGGCGTTCCGGCGCCGGGCGGGACTGGTGGACCCGGTGGTCTGGGACCAGGTGCGGCATCTGGGGTGGTGAGTTCCCGTTCGTCGCCGGGCGCGGGTCCGGTGGGGGCTGGTCGCGCAGTTCCCCGCGCCCCTGAAATGCGGACCCTTCGGGTCGCATTTCTCCGATTCAGGCGCGGGAAGCTGCGTCAGGCCCAGAGCTGGCCGTGGAGGACCTCGATCGCTTCCTCCGTCGTGGCCGCCGTGTAGACGCCGGTCGAGAGGTACTTCCAGCCGCCGTCGGCCACGACGAACACGATGTCCGCGGACTCGCCGGCCTTGACGGCCTTGCGGCCGACCCCGATCGCCGCGTGCAGCGCGGCCCCGGTCGAGACCCCGGCGAAGATGCCCTCCTGCTGGAGGAGCTCCCGCGTCCGCGTCACCGCGTCCGCGGACCCGACGGAGAAGCGGGTGGTGAGGACGGAGGCGTCGTAGAGCTCGGGGACGAAGCCCTCGTCCAGGTTGCGCAGGCCGTAGACGAGGTCGTCGTAGCGCGGCTCGGCCGCGACGATCTTGACGTCCGGCTTGTGCTCGCGCAGGTAGCGCCCGACGCCCATCAGCGTGCCGGTGGTGCCGAGTCCGGCGACGAAGTGGGTGACGGAGGGGAGGTCCGCGAGGATCTCCGGGCCCGTCGTGGCGTAGTGCGCACCCGCGTTGTCCGGGTTGCCGTACTGGTAGAGCATCACCCAGTCGGGGTGCTGCCCCGCGAGCTCCTTGGCCATGCGCACGGCCGTGTTGGAGCCGCCCGCGGCGGGGGACGAGATGATCTCGGCGCCCCACATGGCGAGCAGGTCGCGCCGCTCCTGGGAGGTGTTCTCCGGCATGACGCAGACGATGCGGTAACCCTTGAGGCGGGCGGCCATCGCCAGCGAGATGCCGGTGTTGCCTGACGTGGGCTCGAGGATGGTGCAGCCGGGGGTGAGCCGGCCGTCCTTCTCGGCCTGTTCGATCATGTGGAGCGCGGGGCGGTCCTTGACCGAGCCGGTCGGGTTGCGGTCCTCCAGCTTCGCCCAGATCCGTACGTCGTCGGAGGGCGACAGCCGCGGCAGGCGCACCAGGGGGGTGTTGCCGACCGCGGCGAGCGGGCTGTCGTAGCGCATAGGTCGATTCGCCTTGCTCAGCGCATGCCGCCGGCGACGGCCGGCAGGATCGTGACGTTGTCGCCGTCGGCGAGCTTGGTCGTGATGCCGTCGAGGAAGCGGACGTCCTCGTCGTTCAGGTAGACGTTGACGAAGCGGCGCAGCTGGCCGGCGTCCACGATGCGGGCCTCGATCCCGGTGTGGCGGGTCTCCAGGTCGGCGAAGAGCTCGGCGAGGGTCTCGCCCTTGCCCTCCACGGCCTTGGCGCCGTCGGTGTAGGTGCGGAGGATGGTCGGGATGCGGACCTCGATGGCCATGCTGGGCTCCTGTCAGGAGTCGGAAGTCGTGTGGGGTCGTGCGGTGAGCGCGCGGCGGCGCGGTCGGGCGGAGCAGGGTGGGGCGGGCCGCGGCTCAGGGCCTGACGGCGGTGCGGCTCAGCGCGGACAGATGGCGCTGGCGAGGCGGCACAGGTCGACGTGCAGCCGCGCCACGAGCAGCATGCCCGGCGTCTTTTCGCTCACGTCGTGGAAAACCATGCGCTCATCGTATCGATTCCCGCCCCGCTCCCAGGAATGTGATCTCACCATGCGGTCGAAAATCGTCTGCATGGCGAGATGAGCCCGGAACTCAGGCCGTGACCTCGACCTCTTCCTCGGTGATCTCGCCGTCGACGATGCGGAACGAGCGGAACTGGAAGGGGCCCGCGTCGTCGGTGTCGGCGGTGGAGACGAGGACGTAGTGGGCGCCCGGCTCGTTGGCGTACGTGATGTCGGTGCGGGACGGGTAGGCCTCGGTCGCGGTGTGGGAGTGGTAGATGATCACCGGCTCCTCGTCGCGGTCGTCCATCTCGCGGTACAGCTTGAGCAGGTCGCCGGAGTCGAACTCGTAGAAGGTGGGCGAGCGGGCGGCGTTCAGCATCGGGATGAAGCGCTCGGGGCGGCCCTCGCCGACCGGGCCGGCCACGACGCCGCAGGCCTCGTCGGGGTGGTCCTTGCGGGCGTGCTCCACGATCTGGTCGTACAGCGCCTTGGAAATCGTCAGCATGCGGTCAGGATAAGCAGGAGGGCCGCCCCGTACCGGATCGCGGTACGGGACGGCCCGACTGGTGAGATGTGGCGGGTCAGCCGCGCTGGACGGCCGCGGCGCCCTCGGTCTTCCGCGCCTTGAGCACGAAGTAGGCGACCGCGAGGATCGCGCCCCAGACCGGCGCCCCGTACAGGGCGACCCGGTTGTCCTTGTCCATGCCCATCGTGACGATGACCAGCGCGATGAACGCCAGCGAGAAGATGCTCGCCCAGATGCCGCCCGGGGCGCGGAACGTGGACTTGGGCAGCTCGCCCCGGTCGGACTTGAGGCGGTAGCGGATCTGGGAGATCAGGATGACGATCCAGGCCCACATGCCGGAGATGGTGGCGAAGGAGACGACGTAGTTGAACGCCTCGCCCGGCCACTGGTAGTTGATCCAGACGCCGACCAGCATCATCGCGGCGGAGAATGTGGTGCCGACGACCGGCAGGCCCTTCTTGCTCAGCTTGGTGAACAGGCGCGGGCCCTGGCCGTTGAGCGCGAGGTCGCGCAGCATGCGGCCGGTGGAGTACATGCCCGAGTTGCAGGAGGACAGCGCGGCGGTCAGCACGACGAAGTTGACGATGGCGGCGCCGATGCCCAGGCCCATCTCGTCGAAGGCGTGGACGAACGGGCTCTCGCCGGCCTTGAAGGAGGTCCACGGGATGACCGAGAGGATCATGATCAGGGCGCCGACGTAGAAGACGGCGATGCGCCACGGCACGGTGTTGATGGCCTTGGGCAGGACGGTCTTGGCGTCCTTGGCCTCGCCCGCGGTGACGCCGACGAGCTCGACCGCGAGGAAGGCGAACATGACCATCTGCAGGGTCATCAGCGTCGAGCCGATGCCGTTCTCGCCGGCGAAGAAGCCGCCGAGGTCCCACAGGTGCGTGACGGACGCGGTGTCACCGACGTCGGAGAAGCCGATGGTGAGGATGCCGGCGCAGATCAGGATCATGCCGATGATGGCGGTGACCTTGACCGTGGAGAACCAGAACTCCAGCTCACCGAAGAGCTTCACGGAGATCAGGTTGGCGCCGAAGAGGATGACGGTGAAGACGAGTGCGGACAGCCATTGCGGGATGTCCCACCAGAACGTCATGTAGACGGCCGCGGCCGTCACCTCGGTCATGCCGGTGATGACCCAGAACAGCCAGTACGTCCAGCCGGTGACGAAGCCCGCGAAGGGGCCGATGAACTCACGCGCGTACTCCGAGAACGAGCCGGAGACGGGGCGGTACATGAGGAGCTCGCCGAGCGCCCGCATGATGAAGAAGATGACGACGCCCGCGATGGCGTACGCGAGGATCAGGCTGGGGCCCGCCTTGGAGATGCCCTTGCCCGCGCCGAGGAAGAGACCCGTGCCGATGGCGCCGCCGATGGCGATCATCTGGATCTGGCGGGAGCCGAGGCCCCGCTGGTAGCCCTCGCTGGACGCTTCCGCGTCCTGCACGGCCTCATTGCCGGCGTCGTGGTGCTTGTCGTCGACCTGCACTGAGGTCATGGTGGTGCGCCTTTCTCCATGCCGATCCGTGCCGTACGCGGCTCGGATCGACTGTGACGATCCTTCGGGGTCGAACCCCTGGATGGATGGAGCTGTGCCTACCGGCGGTCTGCCGGTCGGGGCGCCCCCGGCGGGCAGGGGGTGGCGCCTGCCGGGTGGTCGTGAAGATTTATCACGCCGTTCACGGTGATCGGGCGAGGCGCGTGTGGCGCACGACACAGGAAAAAGGGGACAAATAACGCACGTGGCGGCATTACGGAGCGTCACGGTGACGGGATCGTTATGCGGATTTGAGCGTCCGCTGAGCGAACGTCCAGGAAATGGACGTCCAGACTCCGCCCATCTTGTCCTGACAGGTCAGGGCATAAGGGTTTCGACCAGAGTCTCCTGGAGACCGCCGAGCCACAGGTACGCCATCACCATGGGTTTACGCGGGTCCTCGTCCGGCAGCCGGTAGAGGAGGTCCGTGTCCTCCTCGTCGGTGATCTCCAGACGGGTGCCGATGGCCAGGCGCAGGTCGTTGAGCGCGCGCATCCACTGCACCGATTCCCCGGGCGAGAGCTTGAGCACCGCTCCCCCGTCACCGGCCGGGCTCAGCGCGTCCAGCGAGCGGATCACCGCGAGGGCGTCCTCGCGCTTGCCGGCCCGCAGGTCGTTCTCGGTGAAGCGGCGGAACTCGGAGGAGTACGCGCGCAGTTCGTCGGGGTCCTCCTGCTCGGAGACGCCCGGGCCGCCGTACGCGTCCGGGAGCAGCCGGCGCAGCACCGCGTCGGTGGGCGGCTCGCTGGGACCCTCGGCGAACAGCTCGGCGAGCGGGTCGTCGGAGACCTCGCCGCCGGGGCCGGGGCCGATCAGCTCCAGGAGCTGGACGGCGAGCGAGCGGATGATGGAGATCTCGACGTCGTCGAGGGCGACGGCGGCGCCGCCTCCGGGGATCGGTTCGAAGTGTCCGGGCATGAGTACGGCGTTACTTCCGATCCTGTTGCAGCGTGGCCCACAGGCCGTATCCGTGCATGGCCTGGACGTCCCGCTCCATCTCCTCGCGGGTGCCGGAGGAGACCACGGCCCGCCCCTTGTGATGAACGTCCATCATCAGTTTGGTGGCCTTGTCCTTGGAGTACCCGAAGTACGTCTGGAAGACGTATGTCACGTAACTCATCAGGTTCACCGGGTCGTTGTGGACCAGGGTGATCCAGGGGACGTCCGGCTCGGGGACCGCGGAGAGGTCCTCCGTCGTCTCGGGGCTTTCGATCTCAAGGGGTGCGGGAGCCGTCACACGGCCCATGCTGCCACCAGGAGGCCTGAACCGCACAAACGAGCCGCTCGGGTGCGCGCCACGTGGCCTCGCCCACACGCGCCACAGAAATCGTCACACTGACGCTAATTCGGGGTAGCATCCTGAACATGAACACAGCGGACCTTGGCCTGCCGGTGGACGTTCCGTCGACAGCGCTCTTCACCGACCACTACGAGCTGACGATGCTCCAGGCCGCCCTCCGAGCGGGCACCGCCGACCGGCACTCGGTCTTCGAGGTCTTCACCCGGCGTCTGCCCGAGGGGCGCCGCTACGGCGTCGTTGCGGGCACCGGGCGCGTCCTGGACGCCGTCGAGAACTTCCGGTTCGGCGCCGGCGAGCTGGGCTTCCTGCGCGAGGCCGGGATCGTCGACGAGCCGACCCTCCAGTGGCTCGCGGACTACCGGTTCTCCGGCGACATCTGGGGCTACCCCGAGGGCGAGGTCTACTTCCCCGGCTCCCCGGTCCTGCGCGTCGAGGGCTCCTTCGCCGAGTGCGTGCTCCTGGAGACGGTGATCCTCTCGATCCTCAACCACGACTCGGCGATCGCCGCCGCCGCCTCCCGCATGGCCTCGGCCGCGGGCGAGCGGCCGCTGATCGAGATGGGCGCCCGGCGCACCCACGAGCTGGCCGCGGTCGCCGCGTCCCGCGCCGCGTACGTGGGCGGCTTCGCCACGACCTCGGACCTGGCGGCCGGCTTCCGCTACGGGATCCCGACCGTCGGCACCTCGGCCCACGCGTTCACCCTGCTGCACGACTCCGAGCGCGACGCGTTCCGCGCCCAGGTCGACACGCTCGGAGAAGGAACGACTCTGCTCGTCGACACGTACGACGTGCAGAAGGCCGTCCGCACGGCCGTGGAGATCGCCGGGCCGAAGCTCGGGGCCGTCCGGATCGACTCCGGCGACCTGCTGCTCGTCGCGCACCGGGTGCGCCAGCAGCTCGACGACCTCGGCGCCAAGGACACCAAGATCGTGGTCACCTCCGACCTCGACGAGTACGCCATCGCCTCGCTCGCCGCCGCGCCCGTGGACGCGTACGGGGTCGGCACCCAGCTGGTCACCGGCTCGGGGCACCCGACCTGCTCCATGGTCTACAAGCTGGTCGCCCGCGCCGAGTCCGCCGACCCGAAGGCGCCGCTCGTGCCGGTCGCGAAGAAGTCGGTGGGCGGGAAGGCCTCCGTCGGCGGCCGCAAGTGGGCCGCGCGCCGGCTCGACGCGGACGGGGTCGCCGAGGCCGAGGTCGTGGGCCTCGGCGCGGTCCCGGAGGAGCTCGCCGACCGGCAGCTGCTCGTCGAGCTGGTCCGGGGCGGCGAGGTGATCGCCCGCGAGCCGCTGGACACGGTCCGCGAGCGGCACATCGCGGCGCGCGACGCGCTGCCCCTGTCGGCGACCCAGCTCTCGAAGGGCGAGGCCGTCATCCCCACCGAGTACGCCTGAGCGCCCGCGGTCACCGGGAGGGGGTCCGTGCCCTCTCCCGCCCGCCCTCTCCCGTTCCGCGAGCCGAGCTTCTACGCTCGTAGTCTCCCAGCAGAAGGACACCGACCATGCGCCGCGCCCTGATCGTCGTAGACGTGCAGAACGACTTCTGCGAGGGCGGCAGCCTCGCCGTGGCGGGAGGTGCCGATGTCGCTGCCGCGATCACGGATCTGATCGGCCAGGCCGGCGGCGGTGGCTACCGGCACGTGGTGGCGACCCGCGACCACCACATCGCGCCGGGCGACCACTTCTCGGAGAACCCGGACTACGTCGCCACCTGGCCCGCGCACTGCGTCGCCGGCACGGAGGGCGTCGGCTTCCACCCGAACTTCGCGCCCGCGGTCGCCTCCGGCGCGATCGACGCCGTGTTCTCGAAGGGGGCCTACTCGGCCGCGTACAGCGGGTTCGAGGGGGCCGACGAGAACGGGGTGCCGCTGGCGGAGTGGCTGCGGGACCGGGAGATCTCCGAGGTCGACGTCGTCGGGATCGCCACGGATCACTGTGTGCGGGCCACGGCGTTGGACGCGGCCCGTGAAGGGTTCCGCACCCATGTGCTGCTCGACCTGACGGCCGGGGTGGCCGCGCCCACGACCGAGGCGGCACTGGAGGAGCTGCGCCGCGCCGGGGTCGAGCTCACCGGCAAGCCCGTCGTCGCCTAGGGCCTGTCTGACCATTCCCTTCGTCGTCCGAAGGACGGCTTCGCGGCGTCTGGTGCGTGCTCTCGGCGTGCCGGGCGTAAGGCCTCGTACTGGACGTACTTGGCCTTACGCCCGGTGCGGCGAGAGTGCGTGCCAGGCGTCGCGGAGCAGAAGGGAACGGTCAGACAGGCCCTAGGCCACGGGGCTCCGCCCCGGACCCCGCTCCTCAAACGCCGGAGGGGCTGGATCTGCCGGACGGGCCGATCTGCCGGATCCCGCTCGTCAGCCGCCCCACAGGGCTCGGGCGGTCAGCTCGCTATGCCGCCCGCGGGGGCCGTCGGCCGGAAAAGGGCTCGTATCGGGTGCCAGAGCTCGCCCACGGCCGGGTCCGGGGCCGCGCGCCACAGGAGGCCGTCCGGATGGTGCAGGACGGCGGTGATCTCGTCCGGGGTCGGCGGGTGGCTGTTGCCCCGCAGGTAGACCGCGCGCAGGCCCAGATTGCGCAGGCGGGTCAGGGCACGGGCGCGGTTCGCGGCGTGCACCAGGACCCGTACCGCCCCCTCGGCGGCGTCCGGTGCCGGCAAGGTCAGTGCCACCACCACGCTGCCGCCCGGCAGCTTGCAGAACCCTCCTGCGGACATGACTGTCACACCCCCGTGAGACGTAGTGTCAATAAGAAACCCACAGGACGCACCTAAACACGATCGGCCGCGACCCGCTAGCCCCAGCTAGCTCGGTCGCGGCCGATACACGTTTGACCTGCGGTTTTCCTCGTTACTTGACCGAGGGGCCGACCTTCACCGTGATCGAGGAGCCGTCGAGCGGCTGCTTGACGACCGCGATGCGGGTGTTGGTGTCAGTTGTCTGAACACTGCCCGTCGGGTTCTCGGCGTACCAGTAGGTGCCCTTGTGGTCGTCGAAGACCGGGTTGCCGAGCTGCGCCGGGATCTTCTTCTCGACACCCAGGCGGTGCAGCGTCATGCCGGGGACCGGGTACTTGCCGAAGGCTGCGTCGTACGGCGTGATCTTGTTGGTGATCTTGGTCTTGCCGTCGGCCCAGTACATCGGCTTCGCGTGCGCGTCGATCGGCAGGATCAGACCCTTGCCCGGGTGCTGGCCGACGTTGTTGTTGCGCTGCGAGGTGTCCCACTGCCAGATCATCAGGCCGGGACGGTACTGGTAGTGCTCGACCCAGTCGTCCTTCGCGCCGCCGTCACGCCAACCGAAGTTGTACGGGCCGACCTTGAGGGTCTTGTCGTACGAGACGTACTGGCGGTTCTCGGCGATGTAGAACTGCGGGAAGTCGCCGCTGATGGAGGCGCCGACGCGGGAGAAGCCGCGCGCGGTCCAGCCGTTGTCGTCGCCCTCGGCGTCGTCCGAGAAGACGGCCGCGCCGTCCGCCTTGACCGTCAGGTTGTCGGCGGTGAAGCCCATGCCGCCCGCGCCGCCGTCCGTCTTGTAGCGGAAGCGGACGCCGATCTTCTTGCCGGCGAACTCGTCGAGCGGGAAGACCAGGTGCTGGAACTTGACGGAGTCGCCCGTCAGGGCCGGCTTGTCGCCGCCGTCACGGGTGATGGCCTGACCGTCGGCGGTGCCGTCGATGGTCTGCCAGCTCGCGCCGCCGTCCGTGGACACCTGCGTGTACAGGTAGTCGTAGTCCTTCTCGATGTTCCACCAGCCGTCGAGCTCGAGCGCGGCCTTGGACTTGCCGGTCAGATCGACCGTGCGCTCCAGGGTGTTGTCGAGGTCGTCGCCGTAGTCGGACCACCACTGCTTGGCGCCCTGGGTCGGCTTGACGATGTCGGTGGTGACGTTCTTCTTCGGCAGCTCGACGACGAGCGCCTGCTTCAGCTTGGTGTTGTACTCCGACACACCCAGCTTGTGCGTCGACCTGGTCGCCGCCTTCGCCGTGTCGTAGTTGAGCCAGCCCAGCTGCAGCTTGTCCCAGGCGGTCATGTCGCCCGGCATGTCGCCGATCGAGTCCTTGCCGGTGCCCAGCCAGGAACCGGCCGACATCAGCGACCAGAAGCCGACCGAGTTCTCGCCCGTGTACGTGGTGTCGTACAGGTCGGGCAGGCCCAGGTCGTGGCCGTACTCGTGGGCGAAGACGCCGAGGCCGCCGTTCTCCGGCTGCATCGTGTAGTCGCCGACCCAGATGCCGGTGTCGCCGATCGGGGTGCCGCCGGCCTTGAAGCCCGAGGGGCCCGTGTTGCCGTCGTCACGGCTGTAGGCGTAACCGCGGTGCGCCCACAGGGAGTCGCCGCCCTGCGCGCCGCCGCCGGCCGACCCGTCCTCGCCCGCGTGGACGATCTGGAAGTGGTCGATGTAGCCGTCGGGCTCGTTGAAGTTGCCGTCGTTGTCGTGGTCCGTACGGTCCCACTGGTCGTACTGGGCCATGTCGGCCTTGATGTCGGCGTCGGACTTGCCGGCCGCCTTCTGCTGCGCGACCCAGGCGTTGACGCCGTCGCGGACCAGGTCCTCGACGTTCGGGCAGTTGTCGGCGCCGCAGTAGTTGGAGCCGTAGCGGGCCTCGTTGTACTCGACCTTGACCCAGTCGGAGACCTCGCCGTCGACCGAGTAACGGCCCGAGGAGGTCTTCTCGTAGTAGGTCTTGAGGGAGTCGACGCCCTTGCCCGTACCGAAGTACAGGTCGCGGAAGTGCTGGGCGTCGTAGTCCTTCTGCCAGGCCGTGCTGTTGTTCTTGGTGCGGTCCGGCTCGGCGATCTGGTTGTGCAGCGGACCGGGCGTGCCCCCGTACTTGGGCTTCAGCTCGTCCGTGTCATCGTCCTGGCGGTCCACCAGGGTCGTGTTGTCGACCTTGTCGCCGAACTCGGTCAGGATCGTGAAGATCTTGTCCGTGCGCTCGCGGCCCAGCTCGACGTACTTGCCCTTGGAGAGCTCGACGACCTTGGAGCCGTTCTTCTCCTGGACCTTGGACTTGCCCTGGAGCACGTTCTGCAGCGCGGTCTGACGCTGCTGCTCCATCTGCTTGCTGAACGGGCCGTCCATGACGTGGCCCTTGCCCCCGAAGGTCTTCCCGTCGGAGGCCTTGTTCGCGGCGGCCGGGGTGTCGGCCTGGGCGGTCGTCGCCGCTATGGACCCGGTGGCCGCGGTGGCGGCCAGGGTCACGAGCACGGCGGCGGCTCTCAACGCCCGTCTCTTGGTGGTCACTTGAGTGGTCCCCTCCTCCGTGGCGCGAGGCCACGTGTCACAAGTGACGCCATTTGACCGGAGGTAGAGGAGAAATAACAGACCTTGACGATGACGTTTGCGTTTCACTATGCAGGGGACGCACTCCGGAATCCGGACAAGACCGCCGATTCCCAGCCGCCGCCAACGGGCGCGTCCGAGTGTCCACTTGGTGGACGCGGTGAATCCGTGCGCCCCCTGTGCTCCGGCAGCTACGGCACTGTGGGTTAGGTCATGCTTACCGGCCGTTCCGCTCGGGCACAGTGCGGAATAGGGTGAAGCCGACGGTGTACTCACGGGTACCCACCGACCGGCCCGCGCCCCGCACCCCCGATGTCACGAGGACGGACAACGCCATGCCTCGCCCGACTGTCGCACAGCTCGCCTACGGTTCGGCCACCGTCATCTGCTCCACGATCGCGATGCTGCTGCTGTCACGCACCAGCGCGGGCCCCGGAGTCGGGGTCATCGCCGTGTCGGCGCTCATCCTCGGTGTGTTCGTGGCGATGTCGGTGCCGAAGCCCAAGCCGGCGGCACCCGCCCCGGAGCCCGCTCCGGAGCGCCCCCTGGCCACCACGCTGGCCTCCCCCGCCGCGAGCGGCGCCGCCGAGTCCCCGCGCGAGCCCGTGCGCGAACCGGCGGGCCCGTGAGACACGGACCCGCCGGTTCGTCGTACGCGCACCACCGCGCCGCGCTCAGCCGGTGCTGACCACCACTGTCTTCGCCGCCTTGTCGTGCAGGCCCTGCTTGTAGGGCTTGTCGAAGAAGCTCCAGCCGCCGGAGATGATCAGCCACAGGCAGGCGCAGCAGAAGACGCTGGGCAGCCACAGGACGGCCGCGCGCGCGAGGTTGGTCTGCACGCTCGGCGTCGCCCCGTCGGAGAGGTTGGCCACGCGCAGCTTCATCAGCTTCTTGCCGAGGGTCTGCCCGGTGCGCGAGGTCAGGAACGTGTCGTACCCGATGTAGAGCACGGCGGCGAGCAGCGAGGAGCCGAACTGCTTGCCGTACTCGATCTTGTCGGGGTCGGTCTCGTACTCGGCGATCCCGAAGGCCCACGCGAGCAGCGCGGCGACGGCCCCGACGAGGATCAGGTCGATGATGCGGGCCAGCACCCGCTTGCCGCTGTCGGCGAGCGGCGGCATCCCGGCGAGCGGGTCCCCGGTGCCGTAGCCGCCGCCGTACGGGTCACCGCCGTAGGGCGGGGGCGTACCACCGCCGTAGGGAGGTGGGGTACCGCCGCCGTACGGGGGCTGGTCCCCGCCGCCGTAGGGGTTCTGCGGTGAGTCGTACGGGTTCTGGCCCCCGCCGCCCGGTGGGGGTGGCGGGTTCTGCGAACTGCCGTACGGCGAGCCGCCTCCCGGGGGGTTCTCCGGCGGCGGCTTGCGGAACGGGTCGTCGTCCGGCGGGCTGCCGGATCCGTCGGGGGGCGGTTCGGTGCTCATGGCCCGAGTGGACCGCGAAGCCCGGCGCCCCGCATCCGGCGGGCCGCCGGACGGATGACCCCGCCCCCGGGCGGCACGCTCCCTAGCCGGCCACGAAGGTACCGGCCGCCTTGTCGTGCAGGCACTGGCGCCACGGGCGGTCGAACGCGCCCCACAGGACGCCGAGGACACCGATGGCGAGCAGACCGGGGACGCTGTACACGAGCCAGCGGCGCAGGGCCGCGCCGAAGCTCGGGGAGTCGTTGCCCTCGATCTCGCGCACGCTCAGGCCCATCAGCTTCTTGCCCAGGGTCCGGCCCCACTTGGCGGTCGGCAGCGCCTCGTAGAGGACACCGGCGACGAGGAGCACGGCGAGGACGATGCCGAGGTAGGTGCCGGTCGTGCCGTCGAGCAGCCAGACGGTGACCTGGCGGCCGGAGGCCTTCGCCTCGTCGATCTTGCCGTTGACGTGGTCGAGGGCCTTGGTGCCGAGCGGGACGGCGGCGACCGCGGTGACGGCGCCGACGACGAGCGAGTCGATCAGCCGGGCCACGAACCGCTTGCCGAGCCCCGCCGGGCGGGCGGCCGCGGCGGCCTGCGCGGCCGCGAGGAACGGGTCCTCGGCGACCGGCTTGAACGGCGTGACGGGCGCGCCCTCCGCCTCCTGGCCGGGCGTCGCCAGGTGGTGCACCTGCTGCGCCCAGGACGGCGAACCGCCGCCGGGGCCCTGGGTGACCGGGCCGGGAGCGGCCTGCTGCGGGTAGCCGTAGCCGGACTGCGGCTGCTGGGGCTGGGGGTAGCCGTAGCCGGGGCCCTGCGGGGTGACGGGCGGCTGCGGGGCCGGGGCGGGTGCGGGCGCCGGAGCCGGGGCGGGCGCCGCGGGCGGGGCTGCCTGGGCACCGACGCGGGGGTCGGCCGGGGCGGAGCGCGGGCCCTGAGGGTCCGTCGGCTCGGACGCGGGGGCCTGCTGCGGCACGGCGCGGATGGTCATGGTGCCGTCGGTGCGCGGGGGCCGCTGCTCGGGCCCGGGGCGCACGGCGCGGATCGCGACGGTGCCGTCGGCGGGCGCGGGCGTGGGAGTGGGGGTGGGCGCCTGCGGGGCCGCGGGCGGCTCCTCGGCCGGCTCCTTCGAGCCCCAGGACACCCGGCGGTCCTGCTCGCCGCCGAACCCGGCCTGGCGGGCGGCGTCGGCCTGCCAGGCGGACGCCGGTTCCTGCGCTACGGGGCCGGGTGCGGGGACCTGAGGGGAGGCGGTCGTCTCGGGACCGCGCTCCGTACGCACGGAGGGCTCCTCGTCGAGGAAGACGGGGCCGGTCTCCTCGGCGGGCGCGGGCTCCGCCGCGGCGGGCGCGTGGGCCTGCGCGGAGGCGGCACCGGCGGGGGCCGGCAGGGGCTCGCCGTCGGACGGGGCGGGGCGGCTGGTGCCGGGGACCCAGGCGGCCCCGTTCCAGTACCGGACATATCCGGGAATGGACGGGTCGGGGTAGTAGCCTTCGCGGGGCCTGTCGTCGCCGGGGGCCGGGGTTGGGGCGCTCATGTCCGTCGTCCCGTATCTGCTCGGGGGTCTTGTTGTGGCCTCCACATCTATCAGACCGCCGCCTCCGCCCGTGCCGCTCCGCCGGTACCGACCCCCGTACGGGAGGTCGCGGAGGGCCGGTCCGGGCCCCGGAAAAAAACTTCTGAGAAAACTTCGAGAAGTCGCGTAATGCCGAGCCCACCTCGCGCTCTCACCTTGCACGGGCCCACCCGAGGGCCCTTCGCGAGGAAAGGAAGCGCACGCCATGTACACCACCGTGGAACGTGAACTCGAGCTCAGGCTGGTGCTCTCGCCGGAGCGCAGCATCCCCGTCCCGGCCCGCCTCACCTACCGTTCGGACGACCCCTTCGCCGTCCACATCGCCTTCCACATCGGCTCGGAGCACCCGGTCAACTGGACGTTCGCGCGCGAACTGCTCGTCGAGGGCGTCTTCCGGCCGTGCGGGCACGGCGACGTGCGGGTGTGGCCGACGAAGGTCGAGGGGCGCAGCGTCGTGCTGATGGCGCTGAGCTCCCCCGACGGCGACGCGCTCCTCGAAGCGCCCGCCGCGCAGGTGTCGGCCTGGCTGGAGCGGACCCTGCGGGTGGTTCCTCCGGGCTCTGAGGCCGAGCGGCTCGGCATCGACGACGGCCTCGCCGAGCTGCTCGCGCCCCTGATGGCCGACGACCTGTACCTGCGCGACCCGTGGCCGTCGGACGAGTCGTCGTCCGACGAGCGGTGATCGGCGGGCAACGGGGGCACGTCCGGGAACCGATATCCGGACCCGGCGGCGCCGGGTCCGGATCACAGAGTGCGCGCGGGAGCGCTCAGAACAGCTTGCCGGGGTTGAGGATGCCCAGCGGGTCGAAGGCCGCCTTCACCGCCTGCTGGACCTCGACCCCGACCGGCCCGAGCTCGCGCGCCAGCCACTCCTTCTTCAGTACGCCGACGCCGTGTTCGCCGGTGATGGTGCCGCCGAGCTGCAGACCGAGGGCCATGATCTCGTCGAAGGACTCGCGGGCGCGGCGGCCCTCGTCGGCGTCCTGTGCGTCGAAGCAGACGGTGGGATGGGTGTTGCCGTCACCCGCGTGCGCGCAGACACCGATGGTGAGCGCGTACTTCTCGGCGATCCGCTCGACACCGGCGAGCATCTCGGCGAGCCGGGTGCGGGGCACGCACACGTCGTCGATCATCGTCGTGCCCTTGACCGCCTCGAGGGCGGTCAGCGACAGGCGGCGGGCCTGGAGCAGCAGTTCGGACTCGGCGGCGTCCTCGGCGGGGACGACCTGGGTGGCGCCCGCGGCCTCGCACAGCGCTCCGACGGCGGCCAGATCGGCGGCCGGGTCCAGGGTGTCGAAGGCGCACAGGAGCAGCGCCTCGGTGGTCTCGGGCAGACCCATCTGGGCGAGGTCGTTGACCGCCTTGACCGTCGTACGGTCCATCAGTTCGAGCAGGGACGGGACGTGCCCGTCCGCCATGATCTTGCAGACGGCGTCGCAGGCGGCGTCCGTCGACGCGAACTCGGCGGCGAGGACCAGCTGCTGCGGCGGCTGCGGCTTGAGCGCGAGGGTCGCGCCGACCACGATGCCGAGGCTGCCCTCGGAGCCGACGAACAGCCGCGTCAGGTCGTAGCCGGCGACGCCCTTGGCCGTGCGCCGGCCGGTGGAGAGCAGGCGCCCGTCGGCGAGGACGACGTCGAGGCCGAGCACGTACTCGGCCGTCACCCCGTACTTCACACAGCACAGGCCGCCCGAGGCCGTGCCGATGTTGCCGCCGATGGTGCACATCTCCCAGCTGGAGGGGTCCGGCGGGTAGTAGAGGCCGTGCTCGTTCACCGCGCGGGAGAGCGTGGCGTTGACGACGCCCGGCTCGACCACCGCGATCCGGTCGACGACGTCGATCTCCAGGATCCGGTCCATCTTGACCAGGGACAGCACGATGCAGCCGTCGGAGGCGTTGGCGCCGCCCGACAGGCCCGTGCGGGCGCCCTGCGGGACGACCGGGACCCGCAGTGCCGTGGCGGTGCGCATGACGTGCTGGACCTGTTCGACCGTGCGCGGCAGGACGACGACGGCCGGGGCGCCCGCGTCGCAGAAGCTCGCCATGTCGTTCGCGTACGCGCTCGTGATGTCGGGGTCGACGATGACCGACCCGGCCGGCAGGGCTTCCTGAAGTCGTTCGACAAGTGTGCTGGTCATGTCCTCAGCGTGGCACTCGGGGCCACGTGTGTGAACCGAATGAGCGACGCCCTCCCGCCAGGCGGAATGTTGCCGTGATGCGCTCTTCGTATTGACCCAATGTGTGCCCTATGGAGACCCTCGAGAACTCCGGGAACGCCACGGGTTCGGCGCACGACGAGACCGGCGCGGACGACGGGAGCGGCGGGCCCGAAGCCTGGAACCATCCGCCGCGCGGCCGTTCGCGCACGGTGCGGCGGGCCCTGATCGGCGCGGGCGCCGCCGTCGCCGGGTGCGCGGTGCTCGGCGGAGTGCTCGTGCTGCTGCCCGGCGAGGAGACGCCCCGGGCGGGGGCGCTGCCCGGTCCGGCCGGGCGCGCGGCGATCGCGGCCGCCGTCGGGGCGCCCGCCGCGCTGCCCGACCTCACGGCGCTGATCCGCGAACGCGAGGCCGGGGTCCGGGAGCATCCGCGCGACGACGGGGCGCTCGCCGAACTCGGCGCCGCGTACGTGGAGCGCGGCACCCGCACCGCGCGGACGGCCGACTTCCCGCGCGCCGAACGGGCGTTGCGCGATTCGCTGCGGGCGCGGCCGAACGGGAACGCGGCGGCGCTCGACGGGCTCGCCGCGCTGGCCGTCGCGCGCGGCGACTGGCCCGGGGCCCGCGCCTTCGGCGAACGGGCGCGGAAGCTGGCGCCGCGCCGCTGGTCCTCGTACGCGTATCTGGTCGACGCCTATCAGGGGCTCGGCAACGGCAAGGCGGCCGGGAAGAACCTGGAGAAGCTGACCGAACTGGCCTCGGGGACGGCGGTCACGCTGCGCACCGTCGCGGTGTACCGGGACCGGGGCTGGCGGGAGGACGCCGAGGCGGTGCTGTCCGACGCGGTGGCGCGTGCGGGGACGCCCGCGGAGCAGGCCGCGCTGCTGGCCCGCGGGGGCGAGCTGGCCTGGGAGCGGGGGGACGCGGCGGGGGCGCTGCGGCACTTCGACGCGGCGCTCGGCGCCGATCCGGACAGCGCGGCCGCGCTGGCCGGGCGGGGGCGTGCGCTCACCTCGCTGGGGCGGTCCTCGGAGGCGCTGCGGGCGTACCGGCGGGCGATCGAGCTGCGGCCCGCGCCCGCGTACGTGCTGGAACTGGGCGAGCTGTACGAGTCGCTGGGGATGGCCGACGCGGCCCGCACGGAGTACGACGCGCTGCGGCAGCGCGGGGCGGGTGAGGTGGACGTGGTGGTGCTCGGGCGGCTGGAGGCCGATCACGGGGACGCGGGGGCGGCCGTGTCGCGGCTGCGGGCCGCGTGGAAGCGGGCGCCGAGCGTGGGGGTCGCGGATGCGCTCGGGTGGGCGTTGCACCGGGCCGGGGACGACCGGGAGGCGCTGGGGTATCTGCGGCGGGCCACGGATCGGCAGAAGGCCGGTACGGTGCGGGTCGCCGGGTTCATGTATCACCGGGGCGTGGTGGAACGGGAGTTGGACCTCGCCGGTCCCGCCCGGCGTCATCTCGGCGAGGCCCTCCGGATCAACCCGGCGTTCTCCCCCCTGGACGCGCCCCGCGCTCGCGCGGCCCTCGACTCCCTCGGTGAGCCGGACGAAGGCGGGCCCGCCCAGATGTGGGCCCCCAAGCGCCGCTAGCCTCCGGCGAGCGGGGCGGGTGCGGCTCCGGTGGGGGCTGGTCGCGCAGTTCCCCGCGCCCCTGAGATGCACACCCTTCGGGTGGCATCTCCCCGACGAGGGGAGGCCCCATCAGGAGCGCGGGGCTGTGTCCGATCAGCGACTCCGACGCGGGGCGCGACCGGCAGGTCCCCGGGGGCGCACGGAGTGTGCCCTTCAGGGGCGCGGGGAACTGCGCGAGCAACCACGACGGCGCAGCAGTCGAAGGACCGCCGCACGGGGGACCCTCCAGGGGCGCGGGGAACTGCGCGAGCAACCGCGACGGCGCTGCAGTCGAGGGACGGCCCGCGCGGGGCACACGCGATGCCCCCACCCGACCCGGGGTCAGACGACGGCCGTGCCGATCAGCCCGTTCCGGGTCACCAAGGACACCAGCTCCGGCTCGGTCAGAGCTTCCGTGCCGGCGGGGCGGCGTGGGAGGACCATGTAGCGGGTCTCCGCGCTGGAGTCCCAGACCCGTACCGAGACGGCCTCTCCCAGCTCGACCCCGAACTCGGCGAGCACCGCCAGAGGTTCCCGCACCACGCGCGAGCGATACGCCTCGCTCTTGTACCAGCCCGGCGAGGGCCCGAGCAGCCGCAGCGGATAGCAGGAGCACAGCGTGCAGACGACCACGTTGTGCACGGACTCCGTGTTCTCGGCGACCCGCAGCCGCTGCGGCTGCACCCCGCCCGAGCTGAATCCGAGCTCGGCGACGGCGGCGGAACCGTCCGCCAGAAGCCGCGCCTTGAAGCCGGGGTCGGTCCAGGCGCGGGCCACGACCTTCGCCCCGTTCAGCGGCGAGGCCCCGGACAGGAAGCCGTCGATGACCTCGTCGACGGTGTCGCCGCCGACGATGCCCTTCTCCTCCAGCAGGGTCTCCAGGCGCCGTACCTGACGGGAGATCACCGCGTCGTCGTGGTCACCGGACATCGGCTGCCTCCAGGTAGCTCTGCGACAGGTCGAGGACGACTTCGTGGTCGCCCTCGCCCCACAGCTCGCGCGCGCTGAACCGCACGGCGTAGATCATCTCGACGGGGGCATCGTCGCGCCCCTGGGAGCGGACGTCGGCGAGCGGCGCGAACCCCTCGGGCTCGACGACGACGCCGAGCTTGCCGCGGGCGTAGCGCGGCAGCCGGGTGTGGTGGACCGGGTCGTGGCCGTACGTACGGACGAGGTCGCCCGGGGCGAACACGGCGGTGGTGTCAGGCATGGTCCAGCGCCCCCGGCTCGATGACGCCCTTGCGCTCCAGGAGCGTGCGGATCGCGTGGAACCAGCGCTCGTAGTACGAGGCCGCGAGGTACTCCTGCGGCGGCATCGTCTCGATCGCGTCCCGGAACTCGTCGAGGTTGAACACCTTCTTCACGAGCAGCGCGCGCTGGAGCGCGAAGACGCGCGCCTCCCAGTCCGCGTGGAAGGGTTCGGCGTCGTCGCTGGTGTCGATGACGCCGAACCCTGTCATTCCGCCTACGTCGTTGATCCTGGCCATGCGGCCAGACTACGAGCGGGTCCTACAGATTGCCGCGCTTTTCCTGCTCGCGCTCGATCGCCTCGAACAGGGCCTTGAAGTTGCCCTTGCCGAAGCCCATGGAGCCGTGGCGCTCGATCATCTCGAAGAAGACGGTCGGGCGGTCCTGGACCGGCTTGGTGAAGATCTGCAGCAGGTAGCCGTCCTCGTCGCGGTCGACGAGGATCTTCTGCTCGCGCAGGGTCTCGACGGGGACGCGGGTCTCGCCGGCCCACTCGCCGAGGGTGTCGTAGTAGGAGTCCGGGGTGTCGAGGAACTGGACGCCGGCCGCGCGCATGGCCCGTACGGACGCGACGATGTCGTTCGTGGCGAGGGCGATGTGCTGGACGCCGGCGCCGCCGTAGAACTCCAGGTACTCGTCGATCTGGGACTTCTTCTTGGCGACGGCCGGCTCGTTGATCGGGAACTTGACCTTGAGCGTGCCGTCGGCGACGACCTTGGACATCAGCGCGCTGTACTCGGTCGCGATGTCGTCGCCCACGAACTCCTTCATGTTCGTGAAGCCCATGACCTTGTTGTAGAACGCCACCCACTCGTTCATGCGGCCGAGTTCGACGTTGCCGACGCAGTGGTCGATGGCCTGGAAGGTGCGCTTGGCCGGGGGCTCGACCATCGGGTCGGCGGCCTCGAAGCCGGGCAGGTACGGGCCGTCGTAGCCGCTGCGCTCGACGAGGGTGTGGCGGGTCTTGCCGTACGTGGCGATGGCCGCGCGCACGACGGTGCCGTGCTCGTCCTTCGTCTCGTAGGGCTCCGTCAGGCCGCGGGCGCCGTGCTCGGTGGCGTACGCGTAGGCGGCGCGCGCGTCGGGCACCTCGATGGCGAGGTCGACGACGCCGTCGCCGTGCTCCGCCACGTGCTCCGCGAGGAAGTGGCCCCAGTCGGTGGAGGCCTTGATGACGGAGGTGAACACGAAGCGGGCGGAGCCGTTCGTCAGGACGTAGGAGGCGGTCTCGCGGCTGCCGTTCTCCGGTCCGGAGTAGGCGACCAGCTTCATGCCGAAGGCCGTCGAGTAGTAGTGCGCGGCCTGCTTGGCGTTGCCCACGGCGAAGACGACCGCGTCCATCCCCTTGACCGGGAAGGGGTCGGCCTGCCGGGCGGTGTCGGGGGTGTGGTCTGTGGTCTGCGTCATACGGGGAGGCTCTCGCCGTTCCACAAGGTGCGCAATAGTTTGCGTATTCGCTGGGCAATCTGACCAGTGCCGGGTCCGTTTCTGCGGGCTGTGTGTACAGGATGACCACCCTGGAGGGACGCATGGCGATCGATCATCTGGACGGCCGGATCATCCTGCTGCTCGCGCGGGAGCCGCGGATCGGCGTGCTGGAGATGTCGCGGCGGCTCGGTGTCGCGCGCGGCACGGTGCAGGCCCGGCTCGACCGGCTTCAGTCGAATGGAGTCATCCGCGGCTTCGGCCCCCAGGTGGACCCGGCGGCGCTCGGCTACCCGGTCACCGCGTTCGCCACGCTGCAGATCCGGCAGGGCCAAGGAGCCGACGTCAGGGCCCATTTGGCGACCGTGCCCGAGGTCCTGGAGCTGCACACGACGACGGGCAGCGGCGACATGCTGTGCCGGCTGGTGGCCCGCTCGAACGCGGATCTTCAACGGGTGATCGACCTGGTCGTCGGTTTTGATGGCATCGTCCGGGCTTCCACGGCGATCGTCATGGAAAATCCCGTTCCGCTGCGGATCATCCCGCTGGTGGAGCAGGCGTCGGGAGATTCCTGACGGTTACGAGCACGGCCCGGCGGTGAGGCGCGATGGACGTGCGGGTGTCGGGCTTCCGGGACCGCTTCCCGGACTGCTTCCGGGACTGCTTGCGGGACTGCTTCCGGGAGGGCCGATGAACTTCTGGGACTACCTGGTCAACCGGCACCAGCAGCTGCTCGCCGACGCGGCGCAGCACGCCAGCGCCGTCTTCCAGTGCATGGTGGTCGCCACCGTGATCGGCGTCCTCATCGGCGTCCTCACCTACCGCAGCGAATGGGGCGGGAACCTGGCGACGACCGCCACCTCCACCATCCTGACGATCCCGTCGCTCGCCATGATCGGTCTGCTCATCCCGATCGTCGGCCTCGGTGTCGCCCCGACCGTCATCGCGCTGACCCTGTACGGGCTGCTGCCGATCGTGCGCAACTCGATCGTGGGCCTGCGCGGCGTCGACCCCTCGCTGATCGACGCGGCGAAGGGCATCGGGATGTCGCGTCTCGCCCGGCTCGTCAAGGTCGAGCTGCCGCTGGCCTGGCCGCCCATCCTCACCGGGATCCGGGTCTCCACCCAGATGCTCATGGGCATCGCGGCCATCGCCGCCTACGCCTCCGGCCCCGGCCTCGGCAACGAGATCTTCCGCGGCATCGCCTCGCTGGGCAGCAAGAACGCGCTCAACCAGGTGCTCGCGGGCACCCTCGGCATCATCATCCTCGCCCTGCTGTTCGACGCCGCGTACGTCCTCATCGGACGGCTGACCATCCCGAGGGGGATCCGTGTCTGACACCACGACCGAGACCGCGCAGCCACAGACCTCCGGGGCCAGCATCGAGCTGGAGAACCTCACCAAGCGCTACCCCGGCTCGGCCGAACCGGCCGTGGACAGCGTGAACATGGAGATCAAGGCGGGCGAGCTGATCATCTTCGTCGGCCCCTCGGGCTGCGGGAAGTCGACGACCCTCAAGATGATCAACCGGCTGATCGAGCCGACCGGCGGCCGCATCCGCATCGGCGGCGAGGACGTCACGGACATGGACCCGGTCAAGCTGCGCCGCAAGGTCGGCTACGCGATCCAGTCCTCGGGCCTGTTCCCGCACATGACCGTCGCCCAGAACATCGGGCTCGTGCCGAAGATGGTCGGCTGGTCCAAGTCGAAGATCAAGTCACGGGTCGAGGAGATGCTGGACCTCGTAGGACTCGACCCCGCCGAGTTCCACGGCCGCTACCCGCGCCAGCTCTCCGGCGGCCAGCAGCAGCGCGTCGGCGTGGCCCGGGCGCTCGCCGCCGACCCGCCCGTGCTGCTGATGGACGAGCCGTTCGGCGCCGTCGACCCGATCACCCGCGACCACCTCCAGGACGAGCTGATCCGGCTCCAGCACGAGCTGCACAAGACGATCGTCTTCGTCACCCACGACTTCGACGAGGCGATCAAGCTCGGCGACCGGATCGCGGTGCTCCGCGAGAAGTCGCACATCGCGCAGTTCGACACCCCCGAGGCGATCCTCACCAACCCGGCCGACGACTTCGTCTCCGGCTTCGTCGGCGCGGGCGCCGCCCTCAAACGCCTCAACCTGACCCGCGTCCGCGACGTCGAGGTGACCGACTACCCCACCGTCCAGGTCGACGACCCGCTCCAGGAGATCTTCAACAAGCTCCGCGCGGCGGGGACGAACGAGCTGCTGCTGCTCGACAAGCGCCGCCGCCCCTACAAGTGGCTGCGGCGCGGCGACCTGATGCGCGCCAAGGGCTCCCTGGCCCGCGCCGGCACCCTGGTCCACGACACGGTGACCTGGGACGCGACCCTGCGCGACGCGCTGGAGGCCGTCCTGACGGACAACGCGGGCCGGGTCGCGGTGACCGGCCGGCGCGGCGAGTACGAGGGCGTCGTCGACATGGAGACGCTCATGAACTCGGTGCACGAACTCCTGGAGGCCGACCGCCTCGAGGCCGTCGAGCACCAGCACGAGCTGGAGGAGCACCGCGCCCAGCAGACCCACCAGGAGCAGGAGGGCGCGACGGCCGCGGAGGGGGAGGCGAAGGCGTGAGCAGTCCCCGCAAGCAGGACGCGGCCCGCCCCGAGGGCGAGCACGAGGTCAAGGGCCTCGCGTTCCGCGACGACGGCGAGGCCGAGCAGGAGGCCCAGCCGCCCGCTCCCCGGCCGGCCCGCCGGATCACCTGGCAGAAGCTGACGTTCCTGCCGGCCGTGCTGATCGTGGTCCTCCTCGCGACCTGGCTGTGGTTCGCGAACGCGGACCTCGACCCGATCTCCGAGAACGCGCTCTCCAACGGCCAGGTGTGGAAGGCGCTGCGCCAGCACATCAGCCTCACCGTGATCTCCACGTTCTTCGTGCTGATCATCGCGATCCCGCTGGGCATCCTGCTGACCCGCAAGATGTTCCGCAAGGCCACCCCGTTCGCCCTGGCCATCGCGAACATGGGCCAGGCCACCCCGGCGATCGGTCTGCTCGCCCTGCTCGTCATCTGGCTCGGCATCGGCGAGAAGTCGGCCCTGATCGGCATCATCATCTACGCGATCCTGCCGGTGCTCTCCAACACGATCGCGGGCCTGAAGGCGAACGACCCGACGCTCCTCGAAGCGGCCCGCGGCATCGGCATGTCGCCGCTCGGTGTCCTCTCCAAGGTCGAACTCCCGCTGGCCGTACCGCTGATCCTGGCCGGAGTGCGCACGGCGCTCGTCCTCAACGTCGGCACCGCGACGCTCGCCACGTTCGGCGGCGGCGGCGGGCTCGGCGTCCTGATCACCACCGGCATCACCAATCAGCGCATGCCGGTCCTGATGCTCGGCTCGATCCTGACGATCGCGCTCGCGCTGCTCGTGGACTGGCTGGCGTCCCTGGCCGAGCTCCTGCTGCGGCCGCGCGGTCTGGAGGTGCGCTCATGAGGTACCGCGTACGGGTGGCCGCGGCGGCACTGTCCGGTCTGACCCTGCTGGCCGGGCTCTCGGGCTGCGGGCTCACCAGTGGCAGCCCGCTCGTCGACGACGTGCACCCGGGCTCGGTCGGTCAGGGCGAGCCGCTGAAGGGCGCCGACATCACCGTCGCGTCCAAGGAGTTCACCGAGCAGCTGATCCTCGGCGCGATCATGGGCATCGCGTTCAAGGCCGCCGGCGCCGACGTCCTCGACCGGACCGGCATCCAGGGCTCCATCGGCGCCCGCGAGGCCATCAAGTCCGGTGACGCGGACGCCATGTACGACTACACCGGCACCGGCTGGATCACGTACCTCGGCCACTCCACGCCCATCCCCGACCCGCAGGAGCAGTGGGAGGCGGTGCGTGACGCCGACGCGAAGAACGGCGTCACCTGGCTGCCCAAGGCCGCGCTCAACAACACGTACGCGCTCGCCATGAACCAGGCCAACTACAAGAAGTACGGCACCAAGACGCTCTCCGACGTCGCGGCGCTCGCCGAGAAGGACCCGGGCGCGGTGACCCTGTGCGTGGAGAGCGAGTTCGCCAACCGGGCCGACGGGCTGCCCGGCATGGAGAAGAAGTACGGGATGAAGCTGCCGGCCAAGAACATCACGCAGATGGACACCGGCATCATCTACACGCAGGCCGCCAAGGGCACCTGCACGTACGGCGAGGTCTTCACCACCGACGGCCGCATCAAGGCCATGCACCTCACGGTGATGGACGACGACAAGAAGTTCTTCCCGAACTACAACGCGTCCCCGGTGATCAACAGCAAGGCGCTGAAGAAGTACCCGAAGATGGCCGAGGTCATCGAGCCGATCACCAAGAAGCTGAACAACACCGTCGCCCAGGACCTCAACTCCAAGGTCGACGTCGACGGCCAGGACCCGCACGACGTGGCGAAGGACTGGCTGGTGCAGGAGGGCTTCGTCAAGGAGTGACCCGGCCCGCCCGGCACCGGGTCAGCACTTCGGCACCGTGCCGGAGCCCTTCTTGAAGTCCGTCAGATCGGTGACCGCGCCCTTGAGCGTGGTCACCGGGATCAGCCGCATCGACTTCGGCGCCGACGCCTTCGCGTCCCGGCACTCCGCCTTCGGCACGAGGAAGACGGTCGCCCCGTCGCGGTGGGCGGCCTGCACCTTGAGCGAGACGCCGCCGACCGCGCCGACCCGGCCGCTGTCGTCGATCGTGCCGGTGCCCGCGATCGACTTCCCGCCGGTCAGGTCGCCGCCCGCGCCGTCGCCGTCGAGCAGGTCGACGATGCCGAGCGAGAACAGCAGGCCCGCGCTGGGCCCGCCGACGTCGCCGAGCTGCAGCGACACCTTCACCTTGCCGGAGTCCTCGCCGAGGTAGTCGAGCGCGGCCTCGGTCGCGGCGTCCTGCGAGCCCTTCATCTCCTGCTGGTTGTGCTGCTCGATCTCCTTGGTGGAGTCGCCCTCCGGGTACACGGCGTCCTTCGGCATCACCGCGCGGTCGTCGCGGAACCAGGCGTCGAGCAGGCCGCCCAGGTGCAGCGTGGCGTCCGGCCCCGTCGCGAGGATCGTCACCGCGCGCAGCTGACCGCCCGTGTCCCGGGTGGGGGCGCCGCTCACCTCGATGACGGGTTTGCCCCCGGCCTCCCCCAGCACGTTCGTCGTCGGCCCGGGCTGCGCCACGGCGAAGGGCAGTGGGGCGAAGATCGCGGTCGCCAGCAGTGCGGCGAAGGGGAGCGCGCAGAGGGCGAGGCGGGTGTTGCTGCTGAGGCGATTGAACACGCAGCCAATGTATCGGGCGGGTCTTCGTCCGCGGCTCCGGTGGGGGCTGGCCGCGCAGTTCCCCGCGCCCCTGAGATGCATGGCGCTTCGCGCCGCATCTCCCCGATGGGAGGCGTCCGGCGCCTTTTGTCGGGGGAAGGCGCGGCGAAGCCGCATGCCTTCCAGGGGCGCGGGGAACTGCGCGACCAGCCCCCACCCACCCGCACCCGAAATCCAGCACCCCCGCGGCTAGCGCAACGCGTCGGCAACCTCACGCGCGGCGTCCAGCACCCGCGGCCCCACCCGTTCCGGGACGGCGTCCGCCAGCATGACGACCCCGACCGACCCCTCGAGCCCGGTCACCCCGAGGAGCGGCGCGGCCGCACCGCTCGCGCCCGCCTCCAGTTCCCCGTGCGTCAGCGTGTACCCCGGCTCCAGGGACCCGCCGCGCGCCGCGAGAATGGCCCGGCCGGCCGCCCCGCGATCGAGCGGATGCCGGAACCCGGCCCGGTAGGCCACGTGGTAGTCCGTCCAGGTGGGCTCGACGACGGCCACGGCAAGGGCCTCCGTGCCGTCCACGAGGGTCAGGTGCGCCGTCGCCCCGATGTCCTCGGCCAGCGAGCGCAGCGCGGGCAGCGCGGCCTCGCGCACCAGCGGATGCACCTGCCGGCCGAGCCGCAGCACCCCGAGCCCGACGCGGGCGCGGCCGCCGAGGTCGCGGCGGACCAGGGCGTGCTGCTCCAGCGTGGCGAGGAGGCGGTAGACGACGGTCCGGTTGACCCCGAGCTTGTTGGAGAGCTCGGTCACGGTCAGGCCGTGGTCGGTGTCGGCGAGCAGTTTGAGGACTCGTAGTCCCCGGTCGAGCGTCTGGGAGGTCTCCGCGGTCACGACGCCCACTCCTTAGTGTGAGGTAGGCGGTCTCCTCCGCGGCGGTTGCGCCGCCGGTCCCGTTCGGCGACGCGCGTCAGAGGCCGCCGGTCGGCAGCAGGCCCTGCGCCGCGTGCGTCTGGTGCGTACGGCAAGTCTTCGGGCGTACCGGCTGCGCTCCGCGGCGGCTCTGCCACGGGGCGTGTGCGTTGCCCGGGAATCTAGCGAGGAAGGTCCGCTCAGCGGAAGACTCCGTCCAGAATCCGGTCAGTAACAAGCCGGAGATCATCGGGAATGCCCCGGTCCGCACACCCCGCAGGAACTGCGCCCCGCACCCGCTCAGGACATGCGGGTGGCCCACTCCTGGACCTTGGCGATGCGCTGGCGCAGCTGCCCCGCCGTCGCCTCCGCGCTCGGCGGTCCGCCGCACACCCGGCGCAGCTCGGTGTGGATGACGCCGTGCGGTTTGCCGCTCTGGTGGACGTACGCGCCGACCATCGTGTTCAGCTGCTTGCGCAGCTCCATCATCTCTTTGTGGGAGACGACGGGCCGCCGCTCGGCGGGCAGCTCCAGCAGGTCGGCCTCGGTGTCGGGCTTCTTCTTGCTGTGCGCGATCTGCCGGGCCTGCCGCTTCTGGAGCAGCAGCTGCACCTGGTCGGGTTCGAGGAGCCCGGGGATGCCGAGGTAGTCCTGCTCCTCCTCGCTGCCGGGGTGGGCCTGCATGCCGAACTCGGCGCCGTCGTAGAGGACGCGGTCGAAGACGGCCTCGGACTCCAGCGCCTCGAAGGAGAACTGCTCCTGCTCGCCGGTGTCCTCGTCCTGCTGCTTGTTCGCCTCGTCCATCTCCTGCTCGGACTCGGCGTAGGGGTCCTCCTCGCCTTCCTTCTTCGGCTTGTCGAGGACGTGGTCGCGCTCGACCTCCATCTCGTTGGCGAAGCCGAGCAGGTCGGGCACGGTGGGCAGGAAGACGGAGGCCGTCTCGCCGCGCCGCCGGGACCGTACGAAGCGGCCGACGGCCTGTGCGAAGAACAGCGGGGTGGAGATCGTCGTCGCGTACACGCCGACGGCGAGGCGCGGCACGTCGACGCCCTCGGACACCATGCGGACGGCGACCATCCAGCGGTCGTCGCTCGCGGCGAAGTCGTCGATCCGCTTCGAGGCGCCGGTGTCGTCGGAGAGCACGACGGTCGCCTTCGTCCCGGTGATCTCCCGGATCAGCTTCGCGTAGGCGCGGGCCGAGTCCTGGTCGGAGGCGATGACGAGGGCGCCCGCGTCGGGGATGCCCTTGCGGACCTCGGTGAGGCGGGCGTCGGCGGCGCGCAGCACGCTCGGCATCCACTCGCCGCGCGGGTCGAGCGCCGTGCGCCAGGCCTGGCTGACCGCGTCCTTGGTCATGGGCTCGCCGAGCCGGGCCGCGATCTCGTCGCCGGCCTTGGTGCGCCAGCGCATGTTGCCGCTGTAACTGAGAAAGATCACGGGGCGGACGACGCCGTCGCCGAGGGCGCTGCCGTAGCCGTACGTGTAGTCCGCCGAGGAGCGCCGGATGCCGTCGTTGCCCTCCTCGTACGTGACGAAGGGGATCGGGTTGGTGTCGGAGCGGAACGGGGTGCCGGTGAGGGCGAGGCGGCGGGTGGCCGGCTCGAACGCCTCCAGGCAGGCCTCGCCCCAGGACTTCGAGTCACCGGCGTGGTGGATCTCGTCGAGGATGACCAGCGTCTTGCGCTGCTCGGAGCGGTTGCGGTGCAGCATGGGCCGCACACCGACGCCCGCGTACGTCACGGCGACGCCCTGGTACTCCTTGCTGAGCGGGCCCGCGCTGTACTCGGGGTCCAGCTTGATCCCTATGCGCGCCGCCGCCTCCGCCCACTGCTTCTTCAGGTGCTCGGTGGGCGCGACCACGGTCACCTGCTGCACGACGTGGTGGTGCAGCAGCCAGGAGGCGAGGGTGAGCGCGAAGGTCGTCTTGCCGGCGCCGGGGGTGGCGACCGCCAGGAAGTCGCGCGGCTGCTCCTGGATGTACTTCTCCATCGCGCCCTGCTGCCAGGCACGCAGCTTGTTGGCGGTGCCCCAGGGGGCGCGGCCGGGGAAGGCGGGGGAAAGGTGGTGGGACGAGGAGCTGGTGGCGGCGGTGGTAGTCACGGTCTCCGATTACTCAGGGCTGGACGGCACGGCTACGTGTACGTCGTCGCTACGTCCGCCGCACCGGCCGGGGACCGCGGCACGGCTGCGTATGACAACCGGGCCACCTTACCGGGGGCCCGGTTGACGAGCGCGACGGACGAGGCCGGGGCGGGGGTGGTTGGGACGCGGGTCACAGATCAACTGGCCGACTCTCACCGGCAGTCGCGATCACGTCACCGCCCGCCGGGGGCTCAGCGCGCGGCCCGCAGCCGCGTCCCGACCCAGGCCCCGGCGAGCGCGACCACCGCCATCGGCAGGAACACGGCGGCGAACGCCCCCGGGTGGGAGCCGCCGGCCCCCTGCGCGACCCCGTGCCCGACCGCTCCCCCGCCGAGCGCGGCGAACGCGGCGCCGCCCGCCGCGAGCAGGACGACGCTGGTCAGGCCGTCGGAGATCTGCAGCGCGGCCGAGTTCGCCCCGGCCTCCTCCGGCGCCGACAGCTGGAACAGCAGCACGCTGGTGGACGAGATCACGAGGCCCATGCCCAGGCAGCCGAAGGCCCAGGCCACCGCGACGATCCAGACGGGCACGGCCGCGATCAGCACGCTCGGGGCGGTCGCGATCGCGGCGGCGACCAGCACCATGCCGCCGGCGACCATCCGCTGCCGGTACGGCTCCAGGCGGGGCCGGGACTGCACCCAGGAGCCCAGCGCCCAGGTCGCGCCGCCCGCGGCCAGCGAGAACCCGGCGAGCGTCGGCGACAGGCCCCGCTGCGTCACCAGCATCAGCGGGACGAACGACTCGGCGGCGATGAACGCCCCGGACGCGATCCCGCGCAGCAGCACCACCGACGGCAGCCCGCGCACCGCCCGGTACGTGCCGCGGGGCAGCACGCCGAGCACGGACGGCACGAGCAGCGCGACGCCCGCGACACCGGGCAGCAGGGACAGCGGGCGCAGGTCCTGGGCGGCGTACTGGAGCAGGCCCGCCCCGAGCGAGATCCCGAACGCGAGCCGGATCCGCCGCCGGTCCGGGCCCGACTTCTTCTCGCCCGCGGCGGGGTCCGCGACGGGCGGGCCGCCGGCCCGGCGCCGGATCTGCGGCACCGCGAGCCCGAGCGGCAGCAGCACCAGCACCGGGATCCCGAGGAACACCCAGCGCCAGCCGAGGTGCTCGGTGACGGCTCCGGCGGCGAGCGGCCCCACGATGGACGGCACGACCCAGCTCGCCGCGAACGCCGCCATGATCGCGGGCCGCAGCCGCTCCGGGTAGGCCCGGCTGACGACGACGTACAGCGCGACGATGACCAGTCCGCCGCCCAGCCCCTGCACGGCCCGCCCGGCGACGAACAGCCACATGGTCCCGGCGGTCCCGGCCAGCACGAGCCCGGCCGCGAACGCCCCGATCCCGGCGCTCAGCGCCCCCAGCGGCCCGCTCCGGTCGGCCCACTGCCCGGCGAGCACCATCCCGAACAGGCTCGTCGTGAAGTACCCCGAGAACGCGAACGCGTACAGCGAGACCCCGTCCAGCTCCCGCGCGGCGACCGGCATCGCGGTGCCCACCGCGGTCGCCTCGAAGGCGATCAGCAGGACGACGGTGACGATCCCGATGCTGAGCGCGCGGTAGGCCCGGCCCAGCACACCGCCGTCCTCGGTGACGGCGGTGGCGGGCTCGGTCGCGGGTGCCGGGACGGATGCGGCGGTGACGTCGTCTTCGAGGGCGGCCATGCGCATCAGGGTAAGGGGCGTAGCGCTGTCTGACCCCTGTCGGAAGACCGCCTTCTGCCTGGTCCCTTGGTCGTACGACCCCGAGCGTGAACGGGACATGGCAGTCGTGTTGCACCCCGCCCGGATCCCTTGAGGGGGCGGCTTGGGGGCTCGTACGGTCGTTGCAGTTCGACCGGGAGCCCGCCGAGAGGCACCCCCGACCGGACTTGCTCGGCCGTGTGCCCGAGTGGCTCAGGGATTCGCCTGCAAAGCGAAGCACGCCGGTTCGAATCCGGTCACGGCCTCGGTCGCAGCCCAACGGCGCTGGGCTGCGCGAAGGCGAAGGGGCGCCCCTGCCCGCGGACGATCTCCGCGAGGGGGGGCGCCCCTTCGGCGTCAGACCGCGCCGACTCGCCGGGCCAGTACCTGTCCCGGCCACTCGCCGGAGCGGAAGCTCTCCGTGCGGACGAAGCCGTTCCGTTCGTAGTAGGCGACGAGTTGTCCGCCGCCGCCCGCCCAGCAGTCCACCCGCAGCAGGTCCACCCCGGCCCGGCGCGTCTGCTCGGCGGCGTGTGCGAGCAGGGCGGATCCGATGCCCAGCCCGGCCCGGCGGCGGTCGCTGATCAACAGCCTCACGTAACGCTCGGGTTCGTCGGCCGGGGGGATCGGCATCTGCGGGCTGGGGCCGGTGTCCAGGACGACGGCTCCGACGGGCACGCCGTTCAGCTCGGCGACGAAGGGCTGGTTGACGGTGGTGTACCGCTCGACGCGCTCGGTGCCGCCGCGCGTCCGCGAGTACGGCACGGTCCCCCACTGCTCCGTGTTCCCCCGGGAGTTCATCCAGGCCACGGCCCCGTCGAGCATCCCGAGGATGGCGGGCGCGTCGTCCCCGTCACCGGGCCGGATCCGTATGTCGTACGCGATGTCATCGGTCACGGGGCCCAGCCTAGGTTCACGTCGACGTGCTGGCGGGTTCCGTGACGACGGCCGCCTGGGGGCGGATCGGGAGGCGGTTGACGGGGCGGCCCGTCGCCGCGCGGACCGCGGAGGCGACCGCCGCCGGGGACGCCACGACGGGGGCCGCGCTGACGGACTTGGCGCCGAAGGGGGCCACCACGTCGCGTTCCTCGACGAGTTTGACGATGCGGATGTCGGGGGCGTCGAGGGAGGTCGGCAGGGCGTAGCCGGTGAGGTCGGGGCGGCGGACGATGCCCTTGGGAGTACGGAGGTTCTCCGTGAGGGCCGCGCCGACGCCCTGCGTGACGCCCGCCTCGATCCGGGCCGCGAGCTGCCCGGGGTTGAGGACGCGGCCCACGTCCTGGGCCACGGCCAGCTCGACCACGCGGACGGAGCCGAGCTCGATGTCGACGTCCACGACCGCGCGGATCGCGCAGAAGGCGAGGCCGACGAAGGCGTCGCCCTGGCCGTCCGCGTCGAGGGGCTCGGTGGGGTGCGGGCGGCACTGGGCGGTGGCCCAGAGCTCCTTGCCGTCCATGGCCTCCTCGACCGTGGTCGACAGGACGCCGTCGTAGGAGGTGATCTTGCCGTCGGCGATCTGGAGCAGCTCGGTCGACATGCCGAACTTGTGGGCCAGCGGCTGGAGAAGCTGGGTGCGGACCATCTTGGCCGCCCGCTCGACCGCGCCGCCCGAGACCCAGGTGTGCCGGCCCCGGCAGCCGGGGCCGGCCGGGGGCTGGTCGGTGTCGACGGGCGCCACGTGGACCTCGTCGATGCCGAGGGTCTCCTGGACGATCTGGCGGGCCAGCGTCGTGAAGCCCTGGCCGGTCTCGACGGCCGCGCAGATGACGGTGGCGACACCGCCCTGGACCTTCACCGTGGCGGTGGAGACCTCGTCGGCGCCTTCCGCGCCGAGCATGTGCACCATGCCGATGCCGTAGCCGACACCGCGCCGCACGGCCCCCGGCTCGCCCGCGCCCTCGGGGCCGCCGGGCAGCAGCCAGTCCTCCTCCGGCGTGTCCATGGGCAGCTCGGGGAGCGGGAAGTCCCGTACGGAGGTGAGGAGTTCGGCGACCGGCGCCGGGCAGGTGACGGCCTGGCCGGTGGGCAGGACGTCGCCCGTGGCCATGACGTTGCGCAGGCGCAGCTCGGCCGGGTCCAGGTTCAGCTTCTTGGCGAGCTTGTCCATCTGGGCCTCGTAGGCGGCGCAGACCTGGAGCGCGCCCTCACCGCGTACGTGACCGGACGGCGGGTTGTTCGTGCGGACCGCCCAGCCCTCGATCGAGGCGTTCGGCACGACGTAGGGGCCGCAGGCGAAGGAGACGGCCGCCGCGAGGGCGTCGGACGAGGTGTCGGCGTAGGCACCCGCGTCGAGCAGGATCTGCGCCTCGACCTTCACGAGCCGGCCCTCGGCGTCGGCGTGGTGGCGGTAGCGCAGCAGCGTCGGGTGGCGGTGCGGGTGGCCGAGGAAGGACTCCTCGCGGGTGGCGGTGAGCTTGACCGGGTGTCCGGTGCGCAGCGCGAGCAGGCCGAGCGGGAGGTGGAAGCTCGGGTCCTCGCGGTCGGCGGTCGCGCCGGCGACGCCCGTGACGACGACCTTCACCCGCTCGGGCTCCAGGCCGTAGCGGGCGGCGGCGAGGTCGCGGTCGCCGTGCGGGTCGGTCGAGGCGATGTAGAGCTCGACGCCGCCGTCGGGGCGCGGGACGGCGAGGCCGGCCTCGGCGCCGATGGGGGCGGGGTCCTGGCGGCCGATGCGGTAGAGGCCCTCGACGACGGTCTCGCCGGTCGCCTCCTGGTCGCCGTGGCGCAGCGGGATGTGCCGGATCAGATTGCCGTCGGGGTGCAACGGCTCGGCGGCGAAGGCCTGTTCGGGATCGGTGACGGGTTCGAGGACCTCGTACTCGACGATGATCGCGGCGGCGGCGATCCGGGCCGTGTCCGGGTGGTCGGCGGCGACGGCGGCGAGCGCCTCGCCGTGGTGGCGCACGAGGTCGGAGGCGAACACCGGGCGGTCGGCGGCCCGGTGGCCGGGCACGGGCCCGCCGGGGACGTCCTCGTGCGTGACGACGGCGCGCACGCCGGGCATCTCGCGCGCGTGGGTGGTGTCGATGGACACCACGCGCGCGTGGGCGTGCGGGGAGCGCAGCACGGCGGCCCAGAGCAGGCCCTCGGCCCACAGGTCGGAGGCGTACGGGAACGTGCCCTCGGCCTTG
This sequence comes from Streptomyces xanthii, assembly GCF_014621695.1. Lineage (GTDB taxonomy): Bacteria > Actinomycetota > Actinomycetes > Streptomycetales > Streptomycetaceae > Streptomyces > Streptomyces xanthii. The sequence continues at coordinate 4,797,118 of NZ_CP061281.1, read as the reverse complement.
GGGGCGGCCTCCACGGTCGGCAGCGTGACGCCGAGGCCGTGCGGGAGCTCCTCGGTCTCGGGCGGGCCGGGGGGCGTGCCCGGGACCGGAGTGGTCCCGGTGAGCAGGGTGGTGGCCTCGGTCGCTTCGTTCGTCATGCCTGCCCTCCGTTCCGGAAGTCACCGAATGCGCCGTCGGCCGTGCCGCTGTCGCCGAACGGTCCGCTCTCGCCGAGGGGCGGGGCCACGCCCTCGCCGTGCACGGGGCCGCCCTGGTGCGGGATGCGCGGTTCGCCGGCCTCGGACGCGCCCGGCCCGTCGGCCTCGGCCGTCTCGGCGGCCTCGGCGGACGCCTTGCGCTCGGCGGTCACCTGCCGCACCGCGTCGAGCACACCCCGGTAACCGGAGCAGCGGCACAGGTTGCCGCACAGCGCCTGGCGGGCCTCCAGGTCGCTCGGGTCGGGGTTGCCCTCGAGCAGGTCGTGGACGGTCATCGCCATACCGGGCACGCAGAAGCCGCACTGGACGGCGCCGCAGGCGGTCAGCGCCCGCTGCACGTCGGAGGGCTGCCCGTCCGCGGCCAGGCCCTCGACGGTACGGACCTCGCTGCCGGCGGTGGTGGCGGCCGGGACGAGGCAGGAGGCGACGAGACGGCCGTCCACCTGGACGTTGCACGCGCCGCACTCGCCCTGCGAGCAGCCGTCCTTGGCGCCGGCCAGGCCGAGCCGCTCGCGCAGCACGTAGAGCAGGGACTCGCCGATCCAGGCGTCGGTGACGGGGCGGTCGCTGCCGTTGACCCGCAGGACGTAGCTGACCAGGGGGTGGTCGTCGTGCAGGGGCGTGGCGACGGGGGCGGCGGGGGCGTCCGGTTCGGCGGCGGCGTCTCCGGGCGTGCCGTCGGCGGTCGGCTCGGCGGCCGCCTCCGCGGCAGGATCGACGGGCTCGACGGGCGCGACAGGCTCAACGAGCTCTACGGGCTCGGCGAGTTCGCCAGGCTCGACCGACGGGGCGGGCTCGACGGACTCAGCGGGCTCGGCGGGCTCGGCCGCAGGAACAGCCGCGGGTTCCGCTTGCGGTTCCGCTTCCGCCTCCGGGACCTCTTCCCGCACAGGCGCGGGCTCGGGGTCGGGGTCGGGCACGGGGTCGGGCTGAGCCCATGCCTCGTGGGCCCACGGCGCGGTCGCGCCACCCGGCAGCGTGGCGGGCGGCGGGTTCCGGTCGCCCCACTGCTCGGCGATCGACGAGGTCGTGAACTCGCCGGAGTCGTCCGCGAGTTCGCCCTCCGACACGACGGGGATCGACCACTGCCCGGTCTGGTACTCGGCGTGCTCGGGATGCGCGGGCTGCGGCTCGGGCTGCGGCGCCTGCGCGGGCTGCTCCGGCGCGGCACCGGTCAGCTCGGGCGGGAGCACCCACACCCCGGTCGCCGCCGGATCGACCGCGGCGGCGCCCGTGGCCGGGCTCACCGTTATCTGCGGCGGCACGTAGTTGTGCCCGGGCGCGGCCAGCGGCGCGGTCTCCGGGAAGCCCTCGGGCGGCAGTTGCACGAAGGCGGTCGCGTCGGAGTCGTACTCGCCCGGCGGCACCGGCTGCCATCCGTCGGCGCCGGGGACGTCGGAACCGGAGGGGCCGGATCCCGGACCGTGGTACTCGTTCGTCACGACAGCGCCCTCCCAAGTGCACGCCGGGCCAGCACGGCGACGGTGCGCCGCAGATGCAGTACGGCGGGCGGCAGTTGCTGCTGCGTGCCGTCCGCTTCGGGCTCCGGATCGGGGATGCAGGCCGCGGCGACGTACTCGCCGAACGCCTGCACGGCCTCGGGCACGAGCGCCCCGCGCTCCCCGTCCCAGTCGATGAGCGAGGCCACCCACTGCTCGGCCTCCAGGGGCCGCAGCGGCATGGGCGCGATCGCGCCGACCGCGCAGCGCACGCCGCGCCGGGCCGGGTCGAGGACCAGGGCCACGGAGGCGGTCGCGCGGGCGGGCCCGGTGCGGCCGGTGGCCTTGAGGAAGACCTGCGGGGCGTGCAGCAGCGGCACCCGTACGAAGCCGATGAGTTCGCCGGGCCGGAGCATCTCCATGCCGGCGAGGAGGTGCGAGACGGGCACCTCACGCCGGGCGCCGCCGGGTCCCGCGATGACGAGCGTGGCCTCCAGGGCGGCGAGCACGGGCAGCGAGTCGTTGGTCGGCGCGGCGGAGGCGATGTTGCCGCCGAGGGTGCCCGCGTTGCGGATCTGGGGCGGTCCCGCGGCGCGGGAGGCGGCGGCGAGGGCGGGGATGAGCGCGGCGAAGTCGGGGCGGCCCATGCGGGCGTGAGTGAGTCCGGCGCCGAGCAGCGCGTGCCCGTCCTGGTACTGCCAGCCGCGGATCTCGCTGATCCGGCCGAGTCCGACGAGGGCGGCGGGACGGAGTTGACCCGCGTTGACCTGCGCCATGAGATCGGTGCCGCCGGCTACGGGCACGGCGGCGGGCAGGGCGGCGAGCGCCGCGACCGCCTCGTCGAGCGAACCCGGAAGTACCGCGGCCTGTGTCGCCTGCGGTGCGTGCGTGGTCAAACCGGCTGCCCCTTCCCGATGTCCGGCCGTGCGCATCAGCGACGGCCTTGGCCCCGCGTGGTCCGCGCGCGACCGTCGTACCCGCCGTAACGCCTGTTCCGCCGTACGGTACGTGCTGACAGGCCGGACGTGGCAACTCTGGCACATCTTCCCCGGCACCCGGAGAGGGGGTCCGGTAGGAGGCATTCGCCCCTTCCACCTGGGAGATGACCGTTTTGACGGCACATCACCGCCTCGCACGCTCTGTGCCCCTCCGGTGACGTACGAGGGGTTTCGGACGGCGCTCCGGAAGACGGCCCACGGACGTGAGGGGCCCGGGCCCGGTCCGCATGCGGGTCGCATATGTGCGTCGCACGAGAAGCGCGTAAGGGCCGGTCGTGCCGTCCCGGCGCGCATATCCGGACGGGACGGGCCCGCCGCGCGCACCGGCGCGATCCGGGGCGCCCGCAGGTGACGGGAGCACTGAGCACCACGGCCCCCGGCGCCGGAACCGCCGGAACACGCCGCACCTCCGCGTGACTCACACGATCGGGGGCGCCCCTTCGATCGGACGTCCGAGCACACCGAAAGCACGAAGGACTCCCGCACGCACGCGAGAGGCTCCCGGCGCGCGGCATCACTGCCGCACACGGGGAGCCTCCGGGGACGAGACGGAACGGGGGACGAGGGAGGGAGCGTTACTTCTTCCCGCCGTCCTTGCCCTTGTCCTTGTCGCCGCCGGCGCCCATGGACTCGTAGATCTCCTTGCACATGGGACACACGGGGTACTTCTTCGGGTCACGGCCCGGCACCCAGACCTTGCCGCAGAGCGCGACGACCGGCGTGCCGTCGAGCGCGCTGGCCATGATCTTGTCCTTCTGGACGTAGTGGGCGTAGCGCTCGTGATCGCCGTCCCCGTGCGACGTCTGCGGCGTCGGCTCTACGAGGGTCCCCGTACCTGTCCCGCGCTCGGGCTCGAGAGTGCTCATAAAGGCCAAGGGTACTGAAGCGCCCGCGAACGGCGAAGAGCCGCCGGTGCCGCCCCCGGCACGGTCAGTTGAGCGACGGGTCGTCCGGGTAGGTGGCGACCATCGCGAGCTCGCTGCGCTGGCGGCGCAGCACCGCCCGCCACAGCCCCTCGGGGCGGGTCACCGACACGTCGCCGGGCTCCGACTCGACGACGTACCAGGCCCCGTCGGTCAGCTCGCCCTCCAGCTGGCCCGGGCCCCAGCCCGAGTAGCCGGCGAAGATCCGCAGCGAACCGAGGGCCGCGGCGAGCAGTTCCGGCGGGGTCTCCAGATCGACGAGGCCGATCGCGCCGTGCACCCGGCGCCAGCCGAGCGGGGCGCGCTCCAGCGAGTCGCCGGGGATGACGGCCACGCCGAGCGCGGAGTCCAGCGAGACCGGACCGCCCTGGAAGACGACACCCGGATCACCGGCCAGGTCGCCCCAGCCCTCCAGGATGTCGCCGACGTCCACCGGCGTGGGCCGGTTGAGGACGACGCCGAGCGAGCCCTCCTCGTCGTGGTCGAGGAGCAGCACGACCGCCCGGTCGAAATTCGGGTCCGCGAGGGCGGGTGTGGCCACGAGCAGCCGCCCTGTGAGCGAGGACACCTCGGTCATGGCAGACATGATCCCGCATCTTGCCTCCGGAGGGGGAGCCAAGCGCGACAACCGTATGAACGCAGCTCAGGGCGGGCGGAAACGGAATGCGCGCGACAGGCCCGGCGGTCACCCCATGTGTCCGATTCGGAACGGTTCGTGTTGTAGCGAAGTCATGACGGTTCTGTATGTCATCGGGCTTACGGAACAAGGGGAGGCGGCCCTTACTCTTATGGCTTGGTCCCTGCCCATCCTCATCGGAACGCGAGATTCATGACCGTCACCGACGATGTACTGCTTGTCCACGGCGGAACCCCGCTGGAGGGCGAGATCCGTGTCCGCGGCGCGAAGAACCTCGTGCCCAAGGCCATGGTGGCCGCGCTGCTCGGCAGCGCCCCGAGCCGGCTGCGCAACGTCCCGGACATCCGTGACGTCCGTGTGGTGCGCGGACTGCTGCAGCTGCACGGCGTGACGGTCCGTCCGGGCGAGGAGCCGGGCGAGCTGGTGATGGACCCCTCGCACGTCGAGTCGGCGAACGTCGCGGACATCGACGCGCACGCCGGGTCCTCCCGCATCCCGATCCTGCTGTGCGGCCCGCTGCTGCACCGCCTCGGCCACGCGTTCATCCCGGGTCTGGGCGGCTGCGACATCGGCGGCCGTCCCATCGACTTCCACTTCGAGGTGCTGCGCCAGTTCGGCGCGACGATCGAGAAGCGCGAGGGCGGCCAGTACCTGGAGGCCCCGCAGCGGCTGCGCGGCACGAAGATCCAGCTCCCCTACCCCTCCGTGGGCGCCACCGAGCAGGTCCTGCTCACGGCCGTCCTCGCCGAGGGCGTCACGGAGCTCTCGAACGCGGCCGTCGAGCCGGAGATCGAGGACCTGATCTGCGTCCTGCAGAAAATGGGCGCGATCATCGCGATGGACACCGACCGCACCATCCGCATCACGGGTGTCGACAAGCTGGGCGGCTACACGCACCGCGCGCTGCCGGACCGCCTGGAGGCGGCGTCCTGGGCCTCGGCCGCGCTCGCCACGCAGGGCAACATCTATGTGCGCGGCGCCCAGCAGCGCTCGATGATGACCTTCCTCAACACGTACCGGAAGGTCGGCGGCGCCTTCGAGATCGACGACGAGGGCATCCGCTTCTGGCACCCGGGCGGCCAGCTCAAGTCGATCGCGCTGGAGACGGACGTCCACCCCGGCTTCCAGACCGACTGGCAGCAGCCGCTGGTCGTGGCGCTCACGCAGGCCACCGGCCTGTCGATCGTCCACGAGACGGTCTACGAGTCCCGCCTCGGCTTCACCTCCGCGCTGAACCAGATGGGCGCGCACATCCAGCTGTACCGCGAGTGCCTGGGCGGCTCCGACTGCCGCTTCGGCCAGCGCAACTTCCTGCACTCCGCGGTCGTCTCGGGCCCGACCAAGCTGGAGGGCGCCGACCTGGTCATCCCCGACCTGCGCGGCGGCTTCTCGTACCTGATCGCGGCGCTGGCCGCGCAGGGCACCTCGCGGGTGCACGGCATCGACCTGATCAACCGCGGCTACGAGAACTTCATGGAGAAGCTCGTGGAACTCGGTGCGAAGGTTGAGCTTCCGGGCAAGGCCCTGGGCTAGCGGCACGTACGTTGAAGGGGGCCGTCCGGTTGATCCGGGCGGCCCCCTTCGACGTACCCGCGAGAGGACCCCGATGATCGAGCTGCCCCGGCCCGCCGCCCTGCTCACCGACATGGACGGCACGCTCGTCGACACGGAGCGCGAGTGGCTCGCGGTCGTGGAGCAGCTCCTGGACGGGCGGACCGTCCCGGCGGGGCTCGACTCGTACGCCGGGGCCACGATCCAGGACGCGGCGCGCCGGCTCGTCGCGGAGGGGCTCGCGCCGTGGCCGTACGAGGAGACGGCGGCGTGGCTGGATCGGGAGTTCGGCGCGGCCGTGGCGGCCGGTGTACGGGTGCAGCCGGGTGCTGTGCGGCTCCTCGACGCGGCGCGGGCGCTCGGGGTCCCTGTGGCCCTCGTGACGGCCTCTGAGCGGCATGTGGCCGAGCTGGTGGTCGCGGTGCTCGGCGCCGAGCGCTTCTCGGTGCTCGTGACCAACGGCGACACGGAGCGCGGCAAGCCGCATCCTGAGCCCTATCTCGCCGCCGCGCGTGCCCTCCGGGCGGACCCGGCCGACTGTCTCGCCGTCGAGGACACTCCTACGGGGGTCGCGGCGGCGCTGGCCGCGGGGTGCCGGGTGCTCGCGGTCCCGTCCGTGCCGGGCATCCCGTCGGACCCGCGCCTCACGGTGACCGCCACCCTGGAGACCGTCACGCTGACGCGTCCCCTCTAGGCCGGTGGGGCTTCTCGCGCAGTTCCCCGCGCCCCTGAGATGCACACCCTTCGGGCGGCATCTCCCCGATCAAGGTGCCGGGCGCCTGCGATCGGGGGAGGGCGCGGCGAAGCCGCATGCCTTCCAGGGGCGCGGGGAACTGCGCGACCAGCCACGACGGCGGGAAAGCCGCCCACGACGAAGTGCCCCGCAGACGAGAAGGCGGGGCAGGAACGCCGCGAGGGCGGTACCCGGAGAGTTCCGGGTACCGCCCTCGCTGCTTGCCGGAGGCCTTACTTGCCCTTGGCGGCTTCCTTGAGCTTCGAGCCCGCGGAGACCTTGACGCTGTAACCGGCCGGGATGTTGATCGGCTCGCCGGTCTGCGGGTTACGAGCGGTGCGAGCGGCACGGTGGGTGCGCTCGAAGGTCAGGAAGCCGGGGATGGTGACCTTCTCGTCGCCCTTGGCAACGATCTCGCCGACGGTCTCGGCGAACGCGGCCAGCACGGCGTCGGCGTCCTTGCGGGTCACCTCGGCGCGGTCGGCCAGCGCGGCCACCAGCTCACTGCGGTTCATTTTTGTACTCCCGTGTTCTTCTTGCCGTTGAGGCGTGCCACGCGGTCGGGCCGCGTGTGGGGCAACAGCGAAGCCGATGCTGCCAGGGTCTCGGTCAGGCCCAGGACCCGGGGTCCGTTTAAGTCCGGACCCTCGCGCCTGTGGGGGCGCCCCCTGGACGAAGTCCTTGGGGAAGCATCCTGCCCCCACCAGCGGCGGTAAAGCCAATCCGGCACCCGTGGGGGTCACACGGACAGTGTCCGGGGCCTGCTCCCCGGACACCCTAGAGGCCCCAAGGGGCGCGTCTTCCGCGACGCGCCGGAATTCAGGCCCCCGTGGCCCCCGTCACAGCGCTGCCCGCCGCATCAAGGCCGTGTCGGCGGCCCCTGCCGGGAAGCGCGGGGCTGGGCACGCACATCTGCGATGACAGGTCAGCGCCCGCTGTCGCCGACCGGGGCCGCCGACACGGCCTTGGCGGCTGTGCGGACCGCCCCGGCGACCGCGCCCGCGACCTTGTCGTTGAAGACGCTGGGGATGATGTAGTTCGGGTTGAGCTCGTCCTCGCTGACCACGTCGGCCAGGGCCGCGGCGGCGGCGAGCATCATCTCCGTGTTGACCGTGCGCGACTGGGCGTCGAGCAGGCCGCGGAAGACGCCCGGGAAGACCAGCACGTTGTTGATCTGGTTCGGGAAGTCGGAGCGGCCCGTGGCCACGACCGCCGCCGTCTGACGGGCGACCGCCGGGTCGACCTCCGGGTCCGGGTTCGCGAGTGCGAACACGATGGCGCCCTCGGCCATGGCGGCGACGTCGTCCCCGTTGAGCACGTTGGGGGCGGAGACGCCGATGAAGACGTCGGCGCCGACCACGGCCTCCTTGAGGGTGCCCGTGAGGCCCTCGGGGTTGGTGTTGTCGGCGATCCAGCGCAGCGGCGAGTCGCTCGCGGCGTCCACCAGGTCGGCGCGGTCGGCGTGCACGACGCCGTGGATGTCGGCCACGACCGCGTTTTTCACACCGGCGGCCAGCAGGAGCTTGAGGATGGCGGTGCCGGCCGCGCCGGCGCCGGACATCACGACGCGGATGTCGCCGATGGCCTTGCCCGCGACCCGCAGGGCGTTCGTGAGCGCGGCGAGGACGACGATGGCGGTGCCGTGCTGGTCGTCGTGGAAGACGGGGATGTCGAGGGCCTCGCGCAGGCGGGCCTCGATCTCGAAGCAGCGCGGCGCGGAGATGTCCTCGAGGTTGATGCCCGCGAAGCCGGGGGCGATCGCCTTGACGATCTCGACGATGGCGTCGGTGTCCTGGGTGTCCAGGCAGATCGGCCAGGCATCGATGTCGGCGAAGCGCTTGAAGAGGGCCGCCTTGCCCTCCATGACGGGCATGGCGGCCATCGGGCCGATGTTGCCGAGGCCGAGGACGGCGGAGCCGTCCGTCACGACCGCAACCGTGTTCCGCTTGATGGTCAGGCGGCGGGCGTCCTCGGGGTTCTCCGCGATCGCCATGCAGACGCGGGCGACACCGGGCGTGTAGACCATGGACAGGTCGTCACGGTTGCGGATGGGGTGTTTGGACTGCATCTCGATCTTGCCGCCGAGGTGCATGAGGAACGTACGGTCGGACACCTTGCCGAGCGTGACGCCCTCGATGCCGCGCAGTTCCTCGACGATCTCGTCCGCGTGGGCGGTCGAGGTCGCCGCGATCGTGACGTCGATCCGGAGCTTCTCGTGGCCGGAGGCGGTGACGTCGAGGCCGGTCACCGAGCCTCCGGAGGACTCCACGGCCGTGGTGAGCTGCGAGACGGCGGTTCCGCTCGCGGGCACCTCCAGTCGGACCGTCATCGAGTAGGAGACGCTGGGCGCCGTAGCCATGGCCGACTTCCTCTGCTTTCACCGTGTAGCTGTTGCCGTCCGATGGTCGCACCTACCGGCGAGTACGTGGTAGCCGCATCGGATTCTGAACCTTGTGTTCATCCTTCTTTCGGAAAACAGTTTCCACCATACGAGAAGTTGGCCAGGACCGGAAGAGGCCGGGGAAAAACAGGAAGAGGCCCACATCACTCTTGTGATGTGGGCCTCTTCGGACGCCTACGACACCGACCCGCCATGCTCGCCTCGCGGCAAGTGGTCCCTCTGAGGGACGAAGGTTGGGCCCGGGGGCTTGGATCGAGCCGGTGCCGTCATCAACGGTAACACCGGTTCTCGATGACACAAGGGTCAGTCCCGCAGCAGGTCGGGCACCCCGTTCGCGTCCGGTTCGTCACGCTCTCCGGACACCACGGTGAGCTGCTGCGTGGCCCGGGTCAGCGCCACGTAGAGCACCCGCAGACCGGCCGGCGACTCGTCGGCGATCTCCGCCGGGGACACCACGACCGTCGCGTCGTACTCCAGGCCCTTGGCCTCCAGCGAGCCGAGCGCGACGACCCGCTCGCCGAGCCCCGACAGCCAGCGCGCCGCCTCCGCCCGCCGGTTCATCGCCACGACCACGCCGACCGTGCCGTCGACCCGCTCGAGGAGCCGCGCCGCCTCCTCGCGGACGGTCTCCCCCAGCCGGTCCCGTACCACCGCGAAGCGCGGCTCCACCCCCGTCGAGCGGACCGCCGACGGGGACTTGGAGCCCGGCATCGCGAGGGCCAGCACCTTGGCCGCCAGCTCCGCGATCTCGGACGGGTTGCGGTAGTTGACCGTGAGCGTGAAGCGGCGGCGCGGGCGGGTGCCGAGCGCCTCGTCGCGGGCCTCCGCGGCCTCGTCCGGGTCGGACCAGGACGACTGGGCCGGGTCGCCGACGACGGTCCAGGTGGCGTGCCGGCCGCGCCGGCCCACCATCCGCCACTGCATCGGCGTGAGGTCCTGGGCCTCGTCGACGATGACGTGGGCGTACTCGGTGCGCTCCTGAGCGAGGCGCTCGGCGCGCTCGCGCTGCGACTCCTCGCGCTGCGGCATCAGCTCCTCGAGGCCGGTGAGCTGGTCGAGCGGGTCGTACTCACGCTTCTTCTTCGGGCGCGCCGGGGTGCCCAGGATCGCGGTCAGCTCGTCGAGGAGCGCCACGTCGTGGACCGACAGCGCGTCGCGGCGCAGCGAGCGCGCCAGTCTGCGGACCTCTCCCGGGTTCAGGATCCGCCGGGCCCAGCGGGCAAGGCGCCTCTCGTCGGACATGGCCGTGAGGACCCCGCGCGGGGTCAGCTCGGGCCACCACGCGTCGAGGAAGGCGATGAACGCGTCCTCGCTCGTGATGTCCTCGTCGAAGGAGGAGCGCAGCTCGGCGGCGAGCTCCGGGTCGCTGTGCCGGCCGGCCGCGCCGGACTGGTCCCACAGCGCGTCCAGGAGCAGCCGCCGGGCGCGCGGGCGCAGGTGGTTGACCGGGGCGGTGCCGCTGAGGGCGGTGTGGCGGATGCGGTTCAGCTGCCCCGCCTCCAGTTCGAGGCGGCGGCCGAACGCGACGACCCGGAGCCGCTCCGGGGTGCCCGGGACCACCGGGGTCTCGTCGTCCCCGAAGGCCAGTTGCCCCTCACCGGAACCGCCCGGACGGCCGCCCTGAGCCCCGGACCCGCCGGACTCCAGCGCGCCCCGGGCCGCCTTGCGGAGCACCTTGAGCATGCGTGAGGAGCCCTTGACGCGGGCGACGGCCGGGCTGTCGTACTCCGTGGCCTCCGCGCCGTCGACGAGGGAGCCGACCGCGCGGATCGCGACCTGCCCCTCCTCGCCGAGCGAGGGCAGCACGCCCTCCGTGTAGGCGACGAGCAGCGGGGTCGGCGAGACGATCAGGATGCCGCCCGCGTAGCGCCGTCGGTCCTGATAGAGCAGGTACGCGGCGCGGTGCAGGGCGACGGCCGTCTTGCCGGTGCCGGGCCCGCCCTCCACGTACGTCACGGACGCGGCGGGGGCACGGATGACCAGGTCCTGCTCGGCCTGGATGGAGGCGACGATGTCGCGCATCGTGTGGCTGCGGGCCTGGCCGAGCGCGGCCATGAGCGCGCCGTCGCCGATCGCGGGCAGCGGCCGGCCGTCCAGGAAGGCGGTCAGCTCGGGGCGCATCAGGTCGTCCTCGACGCCGAGGACCTTGCGGCCCTTGGAGCGGATGACGCGGCGGCGCACGACACGGCCCGGGTCGACCGGCGTGGACCGGTAGAACGGGGCGGCGGCCGGGGCGCGCCAGTCGATGACGAGCGGCGAGTAGTCGGCGTCGAGCACGCCGATGCGGCCGATGTGCAGGGTCTCGGCGATGTCCGCCGTGTTGTCCTCGCGGACGGCGCCCTCGGCGGGCTCGACGGCGGTGTAGGCGCCGTCGGGGCCCTTCTTGCCGTCCTTGCCGAGCAGCAGGTCGATGCGGCCGAAGAGGAAGTCCTCGAACTCGTTGTTGAGCCGGTTGAGGTGGATGCCCGCGCGGAAGACCTGGGCGTCGCGCTCGGCGAGGGCGCCGGGCGTGCCGACCTGCCCGCGCTTGGCGGCGTCGTCCATCAGGAACTCCGCCTCGTGGATCTTCTCCTCGAGGCGTCGGTACACCGCGTCGAGGTGTTCCTGTTCGACGCCGATCTCGCGGTCACGGACCGAGTCGGCACTCGTGCCGTGCGACGCGCGGGACGCGTCCACCGCTGAATCGTGTGGAGCCTGAGCGGCCACCGGGCCCCCCTTCTGACGTGCTGGGCAGCCGTCAAAGGTACGCGAAAGGGGACCCGTGCGGCTACGTGCGCGCCGCCTCGGACGTCACCGGCTCAGGCGTCCACCTCCACGAGCCGTTTCCCGTCGAGCGTCTCTACCTCGAAGTGGTCGATCTGGTCGCGGTCGAACGCGGCGCCGCCGTGCACGTACAACGGGTACCTGGCGCTGTCGTGGGCGCTGCCGGGGATGCCGTAGCCCCACTTCGGCACGGCCCAGGTGGTGACGGTCTCGCGCTCGCCGTTCTTGCCGACGGCGATGAGCGAGCACTTCAGCGGGCCCTTGACGTTCTTGAGCTCCAGGACGGTGTGGGTGCCCCAGGCCTTCTTCTCCATGCCGATGGTGGCGGTGACGTCCGTGCCCGCGTCGGTGGCCTCGATCTTCTCGTCCATGTGGTGGAAGAAGGCGTCCTCGGCGGGGCTCGTCGGGTGCGGTTCCGCGACGGCGGGCGGGCGTCCGGAGTCGTCGCCGGTGACCGCCATGACGGTGAGCGGGCCGCCGATGACCAGGGCCGCGGCGGCCGCGACCAGGTACAGGCCCCGGCGGCGCCGACCCGCGCGACGGCGGGCCACCTCCTCCACCAGGGACTCCGCGAGCCGGGGCCCGGGGCGCGCGGCGAGGGCCTCGCCGATGTCCGGGGTGCCGCCTCCGGCGGGCAGGTCGGCGAGCGCGGCGAGCATCGGCTCCATGCCCGCGAACTCCTCCAGTTGCTGCGCGCACCGCTCGCAGGTCGCCAGGTGCGCCTCGAACGCGGTCGCCTCCGCGTCGTCGAGCACGCCGAGTGCGTAGGCGCCGACCGTCTCGTGCACATCGCCGGCCGGGTCGTGGCCGTAGGGTCCGTACGCCGATGTCATGCCGTCACCCCCCGTTCCTGCAGCGCCAGCTTCATCGAGCGCAGCGCGTAGAAGACGCGGGAGCGCACCGTGCCGCTGGGTATGCCGAGCGTCTCGGCCGCCTCGTTGACCGTACGCCCCTTGAAGTACGTCTCGACGAGCACTTCGCGGTGGGCGGGGGTGAGGTCCTCCAGGGCGTCGGACAGCGTCATCAGCCACAGTGCCTTGTCGATCTCGTCCTCCGCGGGGATGACCTCCAGCGGCGACGCGTCGACCTCCTGCGGCCGGGCCTGCCGGCTGCGGTGGTTGTCGATGACGATGCGCCGGGCGACCGTCACCAGCCAGGGGCGGACCGAACCGGTCGCACGATTGAGCTGACCGGCGTTCTTCCAGGCGCGGATGAGCGTCTCCTGCACGACGTCCTCGGCGCGCTGCCGGTCCCCCGCGACCAGCCGGAGCACGTACGCGAGCAGCGGGCGCGCGTGCTCGGCGTACAGCGCGCGCATCAGCTCCTCGTCGAGCGAGGGCGGCTGGGACGCACGATGTCGGGCCCGCGCAGGGCGTTCATCGGCCACGGCGGAATCCTTGCGCACGCCCACCTCCGGTGTCACCGCTTCGACGTCACCAGAGAGATACGCGGCCGGGGCCCCAGATGTTCAACGGGCGCTCAGGCCCGGGACAGGGCCGCCGCTCTGCGCCGGTGCCGGGCCACCCGCTCGCGGTTGCCGCACACCTCGCTGGAGCACCAGCGGCGGCGCCGGCCGCGGGAGGTGTCGAGGTAGATCAGCGGGCAGTTGTCGCCCGCGCACTGGCGCAGGGCGCCGCGGGCGGCCGGATCGGTGAGCAGGTCGACGGCGTCCCGGGCGACGGCGGCGAGGAGCGCGGCGCAGCCGGGTTCGGTCTGGAGCGAGCGGACCAGGCTGCCGTCGCCGGAGCGCACCGCGCAGGGGGCGGGCGGGGCGGCGCGGGCCAGCAGGTTGATCCGTTCCAGGGAGCCGGGCGTGGGCCGGCCCGCGAGCTCTCCGCGCACCAGGCGGCCGACGTGGCCGCGCAGTTCGCGGAACGCGGGCAGCCAGGCCGGGACGCAGGAGGGCAGTGCGGCGCCTTCGGGGACCAGGCCCGCACCGGCCAGCCAGGCGCGCAGCCGGTCGGGCGAGGTCAGGCGTTCGTCGGGATGCGCGGTGGCGACGAGATCCAGGCAGAGACGTCCGGCGTCGAACCGCAGCTCGTGGTGAGGGACGGGAATGGACGGGCGGGACCCTGGGGGTACAGCGGCCATGCCCTCTACAGTGCCCGCCCCGGGCCTACTTGGGAATGTGGGCGGGCGGATCGTCGTGCAGGATCCGCTGGAACAGCACGTGGTCGCGCCACGCGCCCGCGATGTGCAGGTACCGCGGCGCGAGCCCGTAGCGGACGAACCCGCACTTGGCGAGGACCCGCTGCGAGGCCTCGTTGTCGGTGAGCGTGCCGGCCTCCAGGCGGTGCAGGCCCAGCTCGTCGCGGGCGGCCCGCGCCACCTCCTCGACGGCGGCGGGGATCAGCCCGCGCCCCCGGTACTCCCCGTCCACCCAGTACCCCAGGCTGGCGCTGCACAGCGGCCCGAGCACGATCCCGGTCAGCATGACCCGGCCCACGATCCGCTCCCCGTCGACCAGCACCCAGGTCGCGCTCTGCGGCTGCGTGATCCGCTCCGCCTGGGCCGCGGCCGTGTAGTACCCGGCGTCCCGGTACGGCTCGGTCGCCGCGAGGTGCGCCTTGTTGCGGATCTGCGCGTCGGCGAGCGCCTGCGCGTCGGAGAGGACGGCACGGCGCAGGGTGATGTCGGGGGTGATCGCTATGGACGCCATGCGCGTACGGTACGCGGCCGCGTGGACGCTCGCGTATGCGCCCGCGCGGCTCGGCGATGTCCGGCGCCGCCCGGCCCGCCTTGACTGGAGGCATGACACAGACAACGGGTTCCGTCAGGCGCGCAGGGCGACTCGACGGGTGGGTGCTGGGGGCGGCGACCGTCGCCACGGGGCTGGTCGCCGGGTCGTTCTACGTGTTCGGCTGCGCCGTGATGCCGGCGCTGGCGCGCAGCGGCGACCGTACGTTCATCGAGGTCATGCAGAACATCAACGCGGTGATCCAGAACCCGATGTTCTTCCTGGGCTTCCTCGGGGCGCTCGCCCTGACGGGGGTCGCGGGCTGGCGGCTCCGGGCCGCCGCCGGGGTACGGGGCTGGGCGTGGGCGGGGCTGGTCCTGTACGGGCTGGCGTTCGTGCTGACCTCGGCGCTGAACGTGCCCCTCAACGACGCGCTCGCCGCGGCGGGCCCGCCCTCCCGCATCCCGGACCCCGCCAGGGTCCGGGGGGACTTCGAGGGCCCCTGGGTGACCTGGAACGTGGTGCGGGCGGTGCTCTGCACGGGGGCGCTGGGCTGCCTGGTCCGTGCCGGGTTCCGGTTCCCCCGTTGACCGCGGGCCTGTGGGGGCTGGTCGCACAGTTCCCCGCGCCCCTGGAAGGCATGCGGCTTCGCCGCGCCTTCCCCCGACACCAGGCGCCCCGCACCTTGATCGGGGAAATGCGCCCGAAGGGCATGCATTTCAGGGGCGCGGGGAACTGCGCGAGAAGCCCCACCGGACCCGCACCCGGCGACGAAACCGACGGAGTCACCCCGCGTCGACGGCCAGCCGATACCCCCGCTTGACCACGGTCTGGATCAACTTGGGCGTACCCAGGGCCGCCCGGAGACGAGCCATCGCCGTCTCGACGGCGTGCTCGTCCCGCCCCGCCCCCGGCAGCGCGGAGAGCAACTCGGCCCGGGACACGACCCACCCCGGCTGCCGCGCCAGCGCCCCGAGCAGGGCCATACCGGCCGGCGGCACGGCCCGCAGGTCCCCGTCGACGAGCACCGCGTGCCCCCGGATCTCGACCCGGTGCCCGGCGAGCCGCAACACCCGGGCCCGCCCGGGAAGTTCCCGGCACAGCACCTGGACGAGCGGCCCGAGCCGGAACCGTTCGGGCTGCACCGTCTCGACCCCGCGCGCCTGCAGCGCCAGCGCCGTCACGGGCCCGACGCACGCCGGCAGGACGTCGTGCCGCAGCGCCGACAGCACCTCGGGGAGCAGTCCCCGTACCTCGGCGCGTTCCAGCAGGGACACGGCCGCCGGCGCGGACGTGAACGTCAGCGCGTCCACACTCCGGGCGACGGTCGCGTCGAGCAGCCGGTCCACGGGCCCGAGGTCCTCCGGCGGCAGCCACCGGTACACGGGCACGCCCACCACCTCGGCCCCGGCCTCCCGCAGCGCCTCGACGAACCCGGGCAGCGGTTCCCCGTGCAGCTGCACGGCCACCCGCCGCCCGTCGACGCCCTCGGCGAGCAGCCGTTCGAGGACCTCGGCCATCGACTCGGAGGACGGCGACCACTCCTCCGTGAGCCCGGCGGCGCGGATCGCCCCCTTCACCTTGGGCCCGCGGGCCAGCACCTCGACCCCGCGCAGCCGGGCGAGGAGCTCCTCGCCCAGGCCCCAGCCGTCGGCGGCCTCGACCCAGCCGCGGAATCCGATCGCGGTCGTGGCGACCACGACGTCCGGCGCGTGGGCGAGCAACTCCTTCGTCGCGGCGAGGAGTTCGCTGTCGTCGGAGAGCGGCACGATCCGCAGGGCGGGCGCGTGCAGCACGGCGGCTCCGCGGCGCCGCAGCAGGGCGCCCAGCTCATCGGCGCGGCGGGCCGCGGTGACGCCCACGGTGAACCCGGCGAGCGGCCCGTGCGCCTGCTCCGGCTGCGGCTCCGGCCCCGTACCGGCGGCCGTCTGCTGTTCCTCGTCCATGTTGCTTCTCGTCCCGCTCGACGGTCGTCCCGTTCCCACCATGTGTGCCGAGCCTGTCAACGCTCCGTGTCAGGTCAGGATCGGCGTCATTGCGTCCGTGTTACCTCACACCTCCGCGTAGCTGAGCTGCGGCTTCGTACCGGTGGCCGGTGCCGCTACCGTACGGGCGGCCGAGCGCCGAAGGTATACGGCCCACGTCACACCGAAGCAGACGGCGTAGAAGACGAGGAAGGACACGAACGCCCCCGTGCCGGTGCCGGCGCTGAGGAAGGACTGGCGGAAGGCGAGGTTGATGCCGAGGCCGCCGAGCGCCCCGACGGCCCCGATGAGCCCCATGGACGCCCCGGACAGCCGCCGCCCGTACGCGTCGGCCTCCTCGCCCGCGAGCCCCATGCCGAGCGCCTTCGCGCGGAAGATGCCCGGGATCATCTTGTACGTGGATCCGTTGCCGAGTCCGCTGAGCACGAACACCACGATGAACGCGGCGGTGAACAGCACCAGCGACTCGCGCACCGACGCCACGATCACCACGCCGGTCGCCGCGGCCATCGCCACGAAGTTCCACAGCGTGATGCGGGCCCCGCCGAACCGGTCGGCGAGCCGGCCGCCGACGGGCCGGATGAGGGAGCCGAGCAGCGGGCCGATGAAGGTGACCCCGGCGGCCTGCAGCGGGGTCCGTCCGAACTGGGTCTGCAGCACGAGCCCGAAGGCGAACGAGTACCCGATGAACGACCCGAACGTCCCGACGTACAGGAACGACATGATCCACGTGTGGATGTCCCTGACCGCCTCCTTGGCGGCCCCGGTGTCGTTCTTCACGGTCGCCAGGTTGTCCATGAACAGGGCCGCGCACACCGCCGAGACGACGATCAGCGGGATGTAGACGCCGAGCAGCACGCGCGGGCCGCCGCCCGCGCCGATCACCGCGAGCGCGATGAGCTGCACGACGGGCACCCCGATGTTGCCGCCGCCCGCGTTCAGACCCAGCGCCCAGCCCTTCTTCCGCATCGGGAAGAAGGAGTTGATGTTGGTCATGGAGGAGGCGAAGTTCCCGCCGCCGATCCCCGTGAGCGCCGCGCACACCAGGAACGTCCCGTACGAGGTCCCCGGTTCCATCACCGCGAACGCGGCGACGGACGGCACGAGCAGCAGGCTCGCCGCGATCACCGTCCAGTTCCGTCCGCCGAACAGGGCGACGGCGAAGGTGTACGGGACGCGGACGAACGCGCCGACGAGCGTCGCCGTCGACACGAGGAAGAACTTCCCCGCCGGGTCGATCCCGTACTCGGGCCCCATGAACAGCACCATCACCGACCACAGGGTCCACACGGAGAAACCGATGTGCTCGGAGAGGATCGAGAACGCCAGATTGCGCCGGGCGACCTTGGCGCCCGACGCCTCCCAGAACCCCGTGTCCTCCGGATCCCACCCCTCGATCCAACGCCTGCGCATGCTGTGCCTCCAGGTCACGTCCGGCTGATGTGTCCTGAAGGTAGGAACCCGGCGTTTCCGCGCGGTGCGCGATGAGGTGACCGGCCTGGAACGTTGCGCTCACCCTCCGGGGTGCCGGGTCGTGAGTC
This sequence comes from Streptomyces xanthii, assembly GCF_014621695.1. GTDB lineage: Bacteria > Actinomycetota > Actinomycetes > Streptomycetales > Streptomycetaceae > Streptomyces > Streptomyces xanthii. The sequence goes on along the minus strand of NZ_CP061281.1, from coordinate 4,779,273 downwards.
CCCGGCGCCGAGTGTTCCGGTCTCGTGCACCACCGCGGGCCGGTGGGGCTTCTCGCGCAGTTCCCCGCGCCCCTGATGAGGCTGCGCCTCATCGGGGAAATGCGACGCGAAGCGTCTGCATTTCAGGGGCGCGGGGAACTGCGCGACCAGCCACGACGAGAGCCGCGGCCGCCCGACAAGGGCACTCCGCAGACGAGATGGCGCTACCCCCGCCGAGCCCCGCGCGCACCCTTCCGCTTCGAACCGTCCGGCCAAAGACGAGGAGACCGCTTCGCCGCGAGGTCCTCGATCCAGCCGACCCCGACGACCGCCAGCGCGATCAACGGCCACACCAGGACGAACATCCAGATCATGTACGTCGTGTCCAGCGCCCCGCTCCACCGCTCGTTCTCCATGAACGGCAGGTCGTACGCGAGGTCGATGATCGGCACCGTCGCCATGATCAGCATGTTGTGCCAGAGGTAGATCGTGACGGCCCGGTTGTTGGACAGGGTGACGACCTTGTCCCACTTGGCCAGCCGGCCGGGCAGCTCCTGCCAGGACGGCGAGTACTGGAGCAGGATGACGACGAAGCCGAAGGACCAGGTGGCCTGGGCCAGCGGGATGTCGTTGAGGTCCCAGCCGTCGGGCCCGAGGTGCCCGGAGGCCCACCACAGGCCGAAGGCCATGACGAGCGCGGAGCAGGAGACGGCGAGGTAGCGCGGGACCTTGGCGAGCAGCCCCTCGTGGTGGGCGAAGCCGAGCACCCAGCAGCTGCCGTAGACGGCGAAGTCGGTGACCGCGTTGCCCGTCTCGCCGGGGATGGTGACGATGCCGGTGCCGACGATCGCGGTGAGGCCGAGCGGGGCGAGCAGCGTCGCCCACGGCACCTTGCGGAACGCCCAGAGCAGCAGCGGCGAGGCGATCACGAACCACATGTAGGCGCGCAGGTACCAGAGCGGACCGGCGGCCTGGGCCGGCCAGGTGTCCTCCAGCAGGCCCGCCTTGTCGCCGAGGTGCCAGGGGAAGCTGGGGGCGCCGATCGGCACGAGGTAGTTGAAGAGGCTGATCCAGCCCCAGGTGCCGCCGTTGTCCGGGTCCTTGCCCGGGTTCCAGCCGCCCGCGAAGAGCAGCGTGAGGACGGCGACGCTGAACGCCCACATCGGCGGAAGCAGGCGCCGGATGCGGCCGCGGATCACGCCGAGGGCGGGCCGGCTCAGCGAGCGGGCCATCAGGGATCCGGCGAGCGCGAACATCACGCCCATGGACGGGAACAGCACCGTCAGCCAGGCCCAGCCGAACAGGTGGTAGACGACGACGCGGACCAGCGCGGTGGTGCGCAGCAGGTCGAGGTAGCGGTCACGGCCGGGCTTCTTGGGCGCGGGCTTCTTCGCCTCGGGCGCCTCGGGGGCCTCGGGCACATCGGTGACCGGAAGGGCCGCCGTCTGCGCGGGCTGCTCCGGCACGTGGGCGTACTGGGGTTCCGCGTACTGCGGCGCCCGGTACTGAGGGTCCTGGTACTGCGGCGTCCGGTACTGAGGGTCCCGGTACTGGGGTTCCCTGTACTGGGGTTCCTGGGGATACGTCATGCCACCGGCCTCCTGTCGTCTCCGGCCACCGCCGCGTTCCGCTGGTGCGGCAGCGCGCCCGGCGCCGCCCCCACCGCTCCGGTGCGGCGCAGCTTCTGCCAGCGCAGCCGGCCGCCGGTGAGCGCGGTGATCCAGGACTGGAGCAGCACGACGTACATCAGCTGCCGGTACAGGAGCTGCTGGAGCGGGAGGGATATGAGGTGGGTCATCCGTTCCTTGTCGAGGCGGAAGGCGTAGGCCGCGCAGACGGCCTGGAGGGCGAGGACGCCGAGCCAGGCGATGATCGTCTTCTGCGTGGGCCCGAACACGACGCCGTAGAGGAAGAAGACGTCGATGAGGGGCGCGAGCAGCGGTGCGAGGACCATGAAGAGGGAGACGAGGGGCAGGCCGACGCGGCCGAAGCGGCCGGAGGGGCCGGACTCGACGAGCGCGCGGCGGTGCTTCCAGATGGCCTGCATCGTGCCGTAGGACCAGCGGTAGCGCTGGGACCAGAGCTGCTGGACGGACTCGGGGGCCTCGGTCCACGCGCGCGCGTTCTCCGCGTAGACGACCTGCCAGCCCGCGCGGTGCAGCGCCATGGTGACGTCGGTGTCCTCGGCGAGCGTGTCGTCGCTCATGCCGCCGATGGGCTCCAGGGCGCTGCGCCGGAAGGCTCCGACGGCGCCGGGGATGGTCGGCATGCAGCGCAGGATGTCGTACATGCGGCGGTCGAGGTTGAAGCCCATCACGTACTCGATGTGCTGCCAGGCGCCGATGAGGGAGTCCCGGTTGCCCACCTTGGCGTTGCCGGCGACGGCGCCGACGCGCGGGTCGCCGAACGGCTGGACGAGCTCGCGGACGGTGGACGGCTCGAAGACGGTGTCGCCGTCCATCATCACGACGAGGTCGAAGCGGGCGTTGGCCAGACCGCGGTTGAGGGCGGCGGGCTTGCCCGCGTTGAGCTGGCGGACCACGCGCACGTTGGGCAGCCGCAGGTCCTCGACGATGCGGGCGGTGCCGTCGCTCGAGCCGTCGTCGATGACTATGACCTCGATGGGGTGCTCGCTGAGCATGAGCGAACGGACCGTGTTCTCGATGCACTTCGCCTCGTTGTAGGCGGGCACGAGGACCGAGACGGGCTCGGTGATCGGCGGGCCCCAGGCGAAGCCCTTGCGGCGGACGCGGCGGGCGTGGATCACGGAGAGCAGCAGCATCAGGACGAAGCGGCCCATGACGAGGACGCCGATGACGGCGAGCCCGCCGACCAGCACGGTCGTGATGTTCTCCGAGGCCTGCACGGCGTAGATCCAGGCCTTGCCCTTGGCCAGTTCGAGACCGGTGACGGGCGTGTGGGCGCTGGCGATGCCGAGGGCCTCGGTCAGGTTCTGGAACTTGTAGCCGTGGTGCTGGAGGTCGGGCAGGAAGCGGTCCAGCGCGGCGACGGTCTGCGAGCGGTCGCCGCCGGAGTCGTGCATGAGGACGATGGCGCCCTTGCCGTCGTGCGGGGTGGCGCGGCGGATGATCTCGTCGACGCCGGGGCGCTGCCAGTCCTCGCTGTCGGTGTTGTTGACGACCGTGATGTAGCCGCGTGAGCCGATGTACTTCGTGACGGGCCAGGACTTGTCGTCCATGGCGTCGGCGAAGGAGGAGTACGGCGGCCGGAACAGGGAGGTGCGCACGCCGGCGGCGCCTTCGAGCGCCAGCTGGTTCTGCGACAGCTCCCAGTCGATGCGCTTGCTCGACTGGTAGGAGAGGTCGGGGTGGTTGAAGGTGTGCAGGCCGACCTCGTGGCCCTCCTCGACCATGCGCTGGACGAGGTCGGGGTAGCGGGAGGCCATGGTGCCGGTGACGAAGAAGACGGCGTGCGCGTCGTGCTTCTTCAGGACGTCGAGGACCTTGGGGGTCCACTCCGGGTCGGGGCCGTCGTCGAAGGTGAGGACGAGCTTGTGGTCGTCGATGGACCGGCTGCTCTCCTGGCCGCCCCGGGTGTCGATGACGGGGCCGCCGTCGAGGATCTTCTCGGGGACGTGGTCGGTGGCCGCCTCGGGCTGGATGCGGTGGTCGGCCATGATCTCGCTGTGCACGTAGCCGCGGAGCATGAGCATCGCGAGCATCGCCACGAGGAGCAGGACGGGCAGCAGATAGCGCAGCGGGAGCCGGCGTCTGCGGGCAGCGCTGTGCCGCCGGGGACGTGAGCGGTGGGACGACATCTACAGGACGCTGCTTTCGGGGGACGCGACGGGCGGGGCCGAGGCATCGGCGCCGGTGCTCGGGGCGAGGGTCCGGGACGCGACGGTGTCGGTGCCGCCGCCGGCCGGCTCGGCCGGCGGGTCGTCGGTCGGCTCGGCCGGGGGCGTCGTGGCGGGGTCGGTGGGACCGTCGGTCGGGCCCTGGGTCGGGGGCGGGTCGTCCGTCGGGTCCGGCGGGTCGACCGGGGGCGGGGTGGTCCTGCCGCCGCCGGTGGGGCGGTCGGCGGGGGTGGTGCCGGTGCCGGTCGTGGTGTCGCCGGGGGTGGCGCCGGCCGGCGCGGTGCCGGTCGTGGGGTCGGTGCTGGTGCCGGGCGAGGCGGAGCCGGAGTCGCTCGGGGACGGGGTGCCGCCGGGGGACGTGGTGGGCGTCGCGGAGTCGGCGGGGACGAGCGGGTCGCTGTCGACCTGCCCGGCGGGCCCCTTGTGCTCGGCCTCCATCGGCAGCCAGGGCGCGCTGGAGTTGCCCGAGAGCAGGGTGGCGACGACGACGACGGCGTACGCGGCGCAGGCGAGGCCGACGGCCACGCCTATGCGGCGGAAGGTGCGGCTGCGGCGCCCCGAGTCGTCGACGAAGACGGGGACTTCCTTGTCGTCCGGCGCGGGAGCACCCGGGCCCGACGTGGTCGCGAGGAGTTCGCTCAACTGGCGGCCCGCGCCGTCGAGCTGGACCGTCACCTCGTTCGGATCATGCGTCTGCCCTGTCAGGGCATCTTCACGCCAATTTTCCACCGTACGCTCTTCCCCCCAGGGGCATGTTTCATGGGGTGCGCACGCGACTGTCCGAGCATCGTCGACCGGACCGGGCCCCCACCCGATCCGGGCGCCCCCCTTATCACACTGCGCCCGGACCAAGAATGTAGCGCACCCGGGTGACGCTCGTGCCCACGCCTCAGGTCCGCCTCATCATGATGCGTGCATCCATGGTCGGAATCCAGCCATTCGCGGGACATTCGAGCCAGCCGTTGTCGGCCGCGAGGGCGGCCGCCGCCGCCCTCAACGCCTGGATTCCGGGGTGCTGTCGCCCCTTGCGCCACACCAGCGACACGGGTGACAGGGGCACCGGGTCGACGAGGGGTCTGCGGACCGTCCCGGGCATGGCCGGAAAGTCCACTCCCGTGAGGACGGGATTCCGGTACTTGGTCATGATCCGCCGGAATTCCTCCTGTCCGACGGCGAGCGGGGCCGGCGGCGCGACCTCGATGCCCCGCCCTTCGAACAGCCTCCTGGCCAGATCCGTCCACTCCGGGGTCCGCGGATTGCCCGCCCCCGCGTACACGGCCTCTCCCGCGAGCCGGTCCAGCGGCACCGCGTCGAGCGCGGCCAGCGGATGGTCCTCGGGCAGCACGATCGCCATCGGCTCGTAGCGCACCGGCTGCTGGTCGAGGCGGGCCCGGACGGCCGGGTCGAGTCCGGCGAAGCGGCCGAAGGACACGTCGAGGCGCCCGGCGAGGATCTCGGCGGCGGCGCCGGTCAGACCACTCTCGTAGCGGGTCATCAGCTCCTGCTCGGGGGCGAGTTCGCGGGCCCGCGCCAGCACGCGTTCGTGCACGAGCCCCGGACTGTTCACGTCCACGAGGAGCGGCCCGCGCTCCGGCGGGGGCCCGGCGAACGCGGCGAGCAGCGCGTCCTGCGCCTCGATCGCCCGCCGCGCGTGGGGCAGCAGCCGCGCCCCGTCGGCGGTGAGCGCGACCTGCCGGGTGGTCCGCGTGAACAGCTCGGCGCCGAGCTCGCGCTCCAGGCGCCGGATGTCCCGGCTCAGCGCCTGCTGGGCGACGTAGAGCCGGGCGGCGGCCCGGGTGAAGTGCAGTTCCTCGGCGACGGCGAGGAAGGCGCGCAGCAGACGGGGTTCGACGTACGACGACGGCATCGCCCGAACTTACAACGCAGCCGCGTGAATCGGCACCGAACAGGTGTTGGACCCCGGCCCCGCACCGCGGCGAGGCTCGTCCCATGCCAGACGCCCTCACCCCCTCCCCCGCCCCCGATGCCCTCCCCGGCGGCACACCCTCCGGCGCCGGCACCCTCCCTGAGGCTCCCGCCACCGACGACGGCGCACCCCACCAAACCTCCACCCGCCCGGCCCGTCGCTCCAACTCCTACCGCCGTCTCTTCTCCGTGCCCGGCGCCCTCGCCTTCACCCTCGGCAATCTGCTGGCCCGGTTCCCGCAGGGCATGTTCAGCATCAGTGCCGTGATCATGATCTCGGGGGTGCGCGGCTCCTACGCGCTCGCCGGGGCCGTCACCGCGACGGGCCTGGTCGCCAACGCGGTCGTCGGCCCGTGGACGGCACGCCTGGTGGACCGGTTCGGGCAGGCCAGGGTGGCGGTGCCCGCGGTCGCGGCCTCGGCGTGCGGTTCGCTCGGGCTGCTGCTGTGCGTGCGCTTCGGGGCGCCGGACTGGACCCTGTTCGCCGCCTACGTGGCGACGGCGGCGACGCCCAACACGGGCGGGATGTCCCGGGCGCGCTGGGCGCACCTGTTCGCGGACGATCCGGACGCCCTGCACACGGCGAACTCCTTCGAGCAGGCCGCGGACGAGTTCTGCTACATGCTCGGCCCGGTCGTCGCCGCCTTCCTGTGCGGCTCGCTGTTCCCGGAGGCGGGCACGCTGGCCTCGGTGTTCCTCATGGTCAGCGGCATCCTGGTCTTCGCCGCGCAGCGCTCCACGGAACCCCCGGTCCACGCCCGTACGGAGCACGCGCGCACTCCGCTGCGCGTGCGGGGCATGCCGCCGCTGCTCCTCTCCTTCCTGGCGACGGGCGGGATCTTCGGCTCGCTCGAGGTCGTCACGGTGGCGTTCGCCGACGCGCAGGGCCACAAGGTGTGGGCGGGCGCGATCCTCGCGCTGCAGGCCGCGGGCTCGGGTGCGGCGGGCCTGGTCAACGGCGCCCTCAAGCCCACCGGCCCCGCCGACCGCAGGCACCCGCTGTGCGTGGCGGCGATGACGGTCCTGATGACCCTGCCGCTGCTCGCGGCCGCGCTCACCGGCTCCCTGTTCGTGCTCGGCGGGGCGCTCCTGATCGCGGGCATGGCGACGGCGCCGACGATGGTCGCGGGCATGACCCTGGTCCAACAGCGCACACCGGCGGCCCAGTTGAACGAGGGCATGACCCTCGCCGTGACGGGCCTGCTCGGCGGCATCGCGTGCGGCTCGGCGGCGGGCGGCACGGCGGTGGAGCACTGGGGCGCGACGGCGGCGTACGCGGTGCCGGTCGCGGCGGCCGGCTGCGCCCTGCTTCTGGCCCTGTACGGCTACACCCGCCGCCCCGGCCGATAACCACCCCTTCATTTCCGCATCACGGAAAGCAATTTCCATCTAGCGGGAATCCGTGATCCACTCCCCCGGCAAGCAGCACGCCACACAGGCACCGACACAGCAGGGGGCAGTCACATGGGAGAGAACCGCGTCGCGGTCATCACGGGTTCGTCCTCCGGGATCGGCGCGGCCATGGCCCGCCGTTTCGCGGCGGAGGGCCTGCGGGTCGTCGTGAACTCGGCCGGCAGCGAGGCCGCGGGACGGGAGCTGGCCGCACAGCTCCCCGACGCGGTGTACGTGCGCGGCGACGTGTCCGACCCGGCCGACGCGCGCCGGATCGTCCGGACCGCGATCGACACGTACGGCCGGCTCGACGTGCTGGTGAACAACGCGGGCGCGACCCGCTTCATCCCGCTCGACGACCTCGACGCGGTCGGCGCCGACACCTGGCGGGACCTCCTCGACGTCAACGTGATCGGCGTCTGGCAGATGGTCACGGCCGCGGCCCCGCACCTGCGCGCCTCCGGCGCCGGAGCGGTCGTCAACGTCTCCTCGGTCTCGGCGACCCGGGCGCTGGGCAGCTCGATCCCGTACGCGGTGAGCAAGGCGGCGGTGAACCACCTGACCCGGCTGCTCGCCTCCCAGCTCGGCCCGGAGGTCCGCGTGAACGCCATCGCGCCCGGCCTGATCGACACCCCCTGGTACGCGGAGGCCGAGGAGGTCTGGGAGAGCTCGCGGGACTGGATCACGGCCAACACCCCGCTGCGCCGCGTGGGCACGCCCGAGGACGTGGCCGAGGCCGCGCTCTACCTCCTGGACGCCGCGTACACGACGGGCGACGTCCTCACCGTGGACGGCGGCCGCCACATCGTCTGAGCCCGGAACCGGAACGACAAAGGCCCGGCCGTCGAAGACGGTCGGGCCTGTATCGCATGGGATGAGGGGGTCTGGGGGGCATGCCCCCAGGAGTCCCGACGGGGCGGACTCGGCTCGCGCAGTCCGCGAGCAGAATCCGGGCACCGCCTCGTGGAGATGGCGGGAATCGAACCCGCGTCCAACGGTGAACAAACAGGGCTTCTCCGTGTGCAGTCTGGTACGAGTTTCTCGGCCCTCCGGATCACCCAGACAAGTCCGGAACGGGCTCAGTCACTGTTTGATTTCCCTCTTCACCCCGTGACCGGGATCAAGGTTTAGTCCCCTAGCTGATGCCAGGATCCGGGTCGGGAACAGCCCCGGGCTGACACTTCGCAAGTCGCTACTTAGGCAGCGAGGGCGAAGGAATCGCGCTTGGTGTTGGCGATTATTGGTTGCGACATATGGTTTACGAGATCATTGCCGCTTCCTCGACACGCTTCCCCTGCTTCGACATCCGCTGTCGAAACCGATCATCCCCATGTTGTTTTTTCAAAGTGGGCCTCGCGACCCGGTGTCCCCGCGGTGGAGGACGTGTTCCATCGTACGTGACCAACGCACGCGGGTGCCAGCCTATTCCCACGGCCCCGCGCCCCGCGGCTACGGCTCAGCGCTCGCGCGCCCGCTGACGCCGCTTGGCGGCCGCGATGGCGCGGTCCGAGTCCCGGCGGTCCTGCTGCTCGCGCAGCGTCTGCCGCTTGTCGTACTCCTTCTTGCCCTTGGCGAGCGCGATCTCCGCCTTCGCGCGGCCGTCCTTGAAGTAGAGCGCGAGCGTCACGATCGTGTGCCCGGTCTCCTGGGACTTCGCCTCCAGCTTGTCGATCTCCTCACGGTGCAGGAGCAGCTTGCGCTTGCGCCGCACCGCGTGGTTGGTCCACGTGCCCTGGCTGTACTCGGGGATGTGGGCGTTGTGCAGCCACGCCTCGTTCCCGTCGACCTGGACGAAGGCGTCGGCCAGGGACGCGCGCCCCTGGCGCAGCGACTTGACCTCGGTACCGGTCAGCACGATGCCGGCCTCGTAGGTGTCCATGATCAGGTAGTCGTGCCGCGCCTTCTTGTTCTGCGCGACGATCTTGCGCTTGCCGTCCTTCTTGGAGGACGCCGCCCCCTTGCCCTGCTTGGGCTGGGACTCCTTCGGTACGTACATTCCCTTGGCCATAGTGCTGGCCATTTTCGCACTACGAGGGGTCCCCGAGGCCACTCAATACTGTCTCGGCCCGACGCAGCGCCGCCGCGTCGACCTCCAGGTCCGGGGTGATGCCCCGGCCGTCGACGGTGCCGCCCGAAGGAGTGCGGTAGTGCCCGACGGTCAGCTCCACCACGGAGCCGTCGGGCAGCCGGCTCGGCATCTGGACCGAGCCCTTGCCGAAGGTGCGGGCGCCCACGACGACCGCACGGCCGCGGTCCTGCAGGGCTCCGGTCAGCAGTTCGGCCGCGCTCATCGTCCCGCTGTCGACGAGCACGACCACGGGTCTGGTGGTGTCGCCGCCGCGCTCGGCGTGCAGCGCCCGCTGCGTGCCGCGCACGTCGTAGGTGGCGACGAGCCCGCCGTCGAGGAACGCGGAGGCCGCCTTGACCGCCTCCGTGACCAGCCCGCCCGAGTTCCCCCGCAGGTCGAGGACGAGGCCGCCGCTCGCGGGGGCGGCGCGGACCGCGGAGCGCACCTGCGCGCCCGCGCCCTTGGTGAAGGCGCTCACCTTCACGAGGGTGCCGTCGGCGCCGAGCCGGGTCACGGTGACCGGGTCGGTGGACAGGGCCGCGCGGCGCAGGGTCTCGGTCCACGCGCGCTTGCCGCGCCGCAGGCCGATCTCTACGGCCGTGCCGGCGTGCTCGCCGCGCAGCAGGGCGAGGACCTCGGTGACGGGGCGTCCGGTGACGCGCGCGCCGTCGACGGAGGTGATCCGGTCTCCCTCACGGATGCCGGCCTCCCGCGCGGGCGAGCCGTCGCGCACCTTGGTGACCTGGAGGGCGCCGCCCGCGGTGCGCCGGGCCCACAGACCGACGCCGGTGTACTCGCCGTCGAGGGACTGCTCGAACTCCTCGTACTCGCCCTGGGAGTAGACGGCGGCCCAGCGGTCGCCGCTGCGGCTGACGGCCTCCTCGGCGGCCTGCGTGGGTGACTTGCCGTCAGCCATGGCCTCCGCGGCGGCCTCGGTGGGATCGGCAAGCGGCTCGCGGTGCGCGGCGGCGACCTTGTGGTCCTGCCGGGTCCCGGCCGCGCGCGGATCGCCCGGCAGTCCGCCGGCGGCGGCCCCCGCGGCGAGGACGCTCGCGAAGACCAATGTCAGGGCCGCCCCGCGGCCGAAGCGACGGGGCCGGGAGAACAGCTCCGGGCCGGACATGCCGGTGAGTCTAGGACAACGCGAAGCGCCGTACGGAAAGTTGACCCGTACGGCGCTTCTGTTCGCGGGGGACTCTCGTCACACCTTCAGGTACTTGCGCAGCGCGACGAACGCCGCCAGCGCCGGCATCAGCACGCTCACCGCGAGGATCAGCGGCAGCTTGGTCAGCACCGCGTCCCAGCCGATGAAGTTGATGAGCTGCAGCTTGTCCGACAGGGCGACGCCGTTGTCGATCACGAAGTACTGACCGGCCGCCAGGAACACGCAGGCGATGCCGCCGCCGATGAGTCCGGCGACCGCGGCCTCCATGATGAACGGGGCCTGGATGTAGAAGCCGGACGCGCCGACGAGCCGCATGATGCCGGTCTCGCGGCGGCGGCTGAACGCGGACACCCGCACGGTGTTGACGATCAGCAGCAGCGCGACGACGAGCATCACGGCCATCACGGCGCCCGCCGCGACGTTCAGGTAGCCGAGCAGCCGGAAGAGGTTGTCGAGGACGCCCTTCTGGTCCTGCACGGACTGCACGCCGGGCCGCCCGTTGAACGCGGTCGCGATGACCTCGTACTTCTCCGGGTCCTTCAGCTTGATCCGGTACGACTCCTGCAGCTGGTCCGGGGTCAGCGAACTGGCCAGCGGGGAGTCGCCGAACTGCTCCTTGTAGTGCTTGTACGCGTCGTCCTGCGACTCGTGCGCCACCTTGTCGACGACGGGCATCTTCTCCAGATCGGCGACGATCTGCTTCTTCTGGTCCGCGGTGACGGGGCCCTTGGCACAGTTCGGGTCCGACTCGGCGTCTCCCTTGTTGCACAGGAAGATCGAGACGTTGACCTTGTCGTACCAGTAGCCCTTCATCTGGTTGACCTGATCACTCATCAGGAGCGAGCCGCCGAACAGGGCGAGCGAGAGGGCCACCGAGATGATGACGGCGAAGGTCATCGTGAGATTGCGGCGGAGACCGACGCCGATCTCCGACAGGACGAATTGGGCACGCATGCGCTAACTGAGCCTTTCGCAGCTTCTCTCGGTACTTCTCAGTGCTGGTAGCCGTAGACGCCGCGTGCCTGGTCGCGGACGAGGCGGCCCTTCTCCAGCTCGATGACGCGCTTGCGCATCTGGTCCACGATGTTCTGGTCGTGGGTGGCCATCACCACGGTGGTGCCCGTGCGGTTGATGCGGTCGAGCAGCTTCATGATGCCGACCGAGGTCTGCGGGTCGAGGTTGCCCGTCGGCTCGTCCGCGATCAGCAGCTTGGGGCGGTTCACGAAGGCGCGGGCGATGGCCACGCGCTGCTGCTCACCACCGGAGAGCTCACCGGGCATGCGCTCCTCCTTGCCGCCGAGGCCGACGAGGTCGAGCACCTGGGGCACGGACTTGCGGATCTCGCCGCGGGACTTGCCGATGACCTCCTGCGCGAAGGCCACGTTCTCGCCGACCGTCTTGTTGGGCAGCAGCCGGAAGTCCTGGAAGACCGTGCCGAGCTGGCGGCGGATCTGCGGGACCTTCCAGTTGGAGACGCGGCCCAGGTCCTTGCCCAGGACGTGCACCTGGCCGTGGCTGCACCGCTCCTCGCGCAGGATCAGCCGCAGGAACGTGGACTTGCCGGAGCCGGACGAGCCGACCAGGAAGACGAACTCACCGCGCTCGACCTCCAGGGAGACATCCCTGAGAGCGGGCCGGGTCTGCTTGGGGTAGACCTTGGAGACGTTGTCGAATCGGATCACTGGTGCGCCTCGGAGCTTCGGGGGCGTCGGGGGCGGGGGTGTCCGAGACACCCCCTCGGTGTGCGTGACCATACGCGAATGGGGAGGCGGCGTGCAGGCGCCGTCCCCGGTTGCGCGTTTTGTCCTGGTGCACGGCCGGCGAGGCGCCGCTTTTGTCCACCCCGTAGCCGGTCAGGGCCGCTCTGTGGACCGAGGCGCGCCGAAAATCCCGGAAACTGGCACAGTGGTAGGGGGAACGGTCGCGTTTCCCGAGGCGTTGAGCGGAGAGAACCAGTGGGTATGTGGACGGCCGGCTCCGCCGCGCGTGAGGAGGACGGCGCATGACCTATGACCGGTTGGTGTGCGCGAACTGCGCGGCGCCCGTGAGCGAGGGCCGCTGCCCCGTGTGCCGGGCGAACCGCGAGCGGCTCCAGCAGGAGAACCCGCTGTCCGGACTCACCCCGATGGCGCTGATCGCCCTGCTCGCCGTGCTGATCGCGGCCGTGGCGCTGCTCGCGGCGCACCAGCCCGTGTAGCGGGGACGCGGAAGACGACGGAAAGGGCCCGGAGCCGTGCGGCTCCGGGCCCTTCGTCATGCCGTGTGCGCGCGGTGAGCGTCAGCTCACGCAGCGGCGCCGCGGTTGCCGGCGAGGCGCGGCAGCAGGCGGAAGCCCACACCGCCCGCGATCATCGTCGCGGCGCCGATCAGCAGGATGGTGGTGCCGGAGGAACCGGTCTCGGCGAGCTCGCCGTTCGAGTCCTTGCCGGTGCCGTTGCCGGTCTGCTGGGCCGGGGCGGAGCCCGTGTCGTTCAGGCCGTCCTCGGACTGGCCGCCCTGCTCGACGGGGTTGTTGTTGCCGTCGGGGTTGGTGTTGTCACCGCCGGTGGACGAGCCACCGCCGTTGCCGCCGCCGTTGTCGCCCGAGCCGCCGTTGCCGTTGCCGCCACCGTTCTGGTTGCCGCCGTTGCCGGAGCCACCGTTCCCGTTGCCGCCACCGTTCTGGTTGCCGCCGTCGGTGGTGCCGCCGTCCGTGGTGCCACCATCGGTCGTGCCGCCATCGGTGGTGCCGCCGTCGGTGGTGCCACCGTCAGTCGTACCACCGTCCGTGGTCCCACCGTCGGTGGTCCCGCCGTCCGTGGTCCCGCCATCGGTGGTGCCACCATCGGTGGTGCCACCGTCAGTCGTACCACCGTCCGTGGTCCCACCGTCGGTCGTACCGCCGTCGGCGCAGATGCCGGCCGGGCAGTCGTCTCCACCGGTGGTACCGCCGTCGGTGTCGCCCTCGTCCAGGCCGACATCCACACCGAGACCGTCGTCACCGGCGTGAACGTTCGCGTCGAGGCCGAGGATGCCGATGTTCACGTCAGCGGCGGAGGCGGCGCCCGCGGCGGTCAGCGACGCGCCAGCGGCGATCACCGCACCAGCGGCTATCCGCGCCACACGGATCCGCGTCTTCTTGGTCATCTGTCTGCTACCCCCAGTAGCCAATCGTCAATGGAGCAGCGCCAGGGCCGCGCGCTCGGACAGGGGCAGCAGAGGCCTTCGTACGACCCGCCCCCGTTCACACGCGTCCCACTGAATACGCATGCCGCGCGCAACCCTTCCCAGTTTTGCGATCAGCGTCAAGGCGGTTTGCGTACGCGATGCCCCATATCGGACGGTTCGACAGGGGAACGGATATGTGAAAGTGCCGTAAATGACAACTGCCGCCCTTGAGGCGGCAGTTGTCTTGTCGATAAAGCGGCGGGAACCGGCGCTTACTTCTCCTGCTGCTTGCGCCAGCGAATTCCGGCCTCGAGGAAGCCGTCGATCTCGCCGTCGAGCACGGACTGCGGGTTGCCGACCTCGAACTCGGTGCGCAGGTCCTTGACCATCTGGTACGGGTGCAGGACGTAGGACCGCATCTGGTTACCCCACGAGCTGCCGCCGTCGCCCTTGAGGGCGTCCATCTTGGCCCGCTCCTCCTGGCGCTGGCGCTCGAGCAGCTTCGCCTGCAGAACGTTCATGGCCGTGGCCTTGTTCTGGATCTGCGAGCGCTCGTTCTGACAGGAGACGACGATGCCGGTGGGGATGTGGGTCAGACGGACCGCGGAGTCCGTCGTGTTCACGCCCTGGCCGCCGGGGCCCGAGGAACGGTAGACGTCGATGCGCAGGTCCGACTCGTCGATCTCGACGTGGTCGGTCTGCTCGACGACGGGCAGCACCTCGACGCCGGCGAAGGACGTCTGGCGGCGGCCCTGGTTGTCGAACGGGGAGATGCGCACCAGGCGGTGCGTGCCCTGCTCGACGGAGAGCGTGCCGTAGGCGTACGGGACCTGGACGGCGAAGGTGGTCGACTTGATGCCGGCCTCTTCCGCGTACGAGGTCTCGTAGACCTCCGTCTTGTAGCCGTGGCGCTCGGCCCAGCGCAGGTACATGCGCTGCAGCTGCTCGGCGAAGTCCGCGGCGTCGACGCCGCCGGCCTCGGCGCGGATGTTGACCAGCGCCTCGCGGGAGTCGTACTCGCCGCTCAGGAGCGTACGGACTTCCATCTCGTCCAGCGCCTTCTTGACGGAGGTCAGCTCGGACTCCGCCTCGGCGCGGGTGTCCGGGTCGTCCTCCTCCTCGGCCATCTCGAAGAGGACGGAGAGGTCGTCGATCCGGCCACGCAGGGCCTCGGCCTTGCGCACCTCCGCCTGGAGGTGGCTCAGCTTGCTGGTGATCTTCTGCGCCTCTTCCGGGTCGTCCCACAGGGACGGCGCGGCCGCCTGCTCCTCGAGCACGGCGATATCTGCCCTCAGCTTGTCGAGGTCCAGGACGGCCTCGATCGACTCCATGGTCGAGGAGAGGGACTTCAGCTCTTCGGAAACATCGACGACTGCCACAGGACCAGCCTAACGGCTGGTGCAAGTGATCCGTTCCCGGTGCCTCACGGGTGGGCCGGAGCCGAATTGTTGCTGTCCGTCGGCGGGCCCTCGTCCGAGCCGGAGGAACCGGCCGCCCATATGCCGCCGCCCACGGCCAGGACCAGGACGGCTCCGGCGACACCGAACGTGAGGCGGCGACGCCGGGCCGAGGAGCGGTTGCGCGCCGAACCGGGGCGCGGGGCGCCGGACGCGCGGGGGGCGCGGGCGGTGCCGCGGGCGCCGCCGGCCAGCTCGTCCGGGGCCGGGACGCGCATGGAGGTGTGGGTGTCGCGGTTGGAGTCCGCGGAGGCAGCGCCGGGGACCAGCGGGACGGCGCCGCGGCGCGGGGCGGTTGGCCGCTCGGGCCCCTCCGCGGCGGCCTCCTGCTCCTCCGGCGCGGGGTCGGCGTCGGGCTCGTCGACGTCGAGCGGGGCCATGCCGACGAGCAGCGGCTGGAGCTCGCGCAGCCGGACGGCCAGCTCGGAGGCGCGCAGCCGGGAGGCGGGGGCCTTGGCGAGGCACTGGACCAGGAGCTGCCACAGCTCGTCGGGGATGCCGGGCAGCGGCACGACGGTCTCGGTGACGTGCCGGCGCAGGATCGCGCCGGGGTGGCCGCCGCCGAAGGGGGTGAAGCCGGCGAGCAGCTCGTAGAGGACGGTGGCGAGGGCGTAGATGTCGACGGCGGCGCGCGGCGGGAGGCCCTCGATGATCTCGGGGGCGAGGTAGTCGGGGGTGCCGACGACCTTGGAGGCGCGGGTGCGGCGCGGGGTGTCGATCAGCTTGGCGACGCCGAAGTCGGTGAGCAGGGCGGGGTGGGCGCCGCCGGGGCCGAGCGGGCCCTGCATGTCCAGGAGGATGTTCTCCGGCTTGACGTCGCGGTGGACGATGCCGGCGGCGTGCGCGGCGGCCAGGCCCTCGGCGACGTCGGCCGCGATGGCGACGGCGGCCTCGGGGGCGAGGCGGCGCTCGCGGTCGAGGCGGGTGCGCAGGTCGGTGCCGCGGATCAGGTCCATGACCAGCGCGAGGTCGTTGCCGTCCACCACCAGGTCGTGGACGCCGACCACGCGCGCGTGGTCGAGGCTCAGCAGGGCGGTGCGCTCCTGGACGAAGCGGCCGACCAGCTCCTGGTCGGAGGCGAGGTCCTCGCGCAGCAGTTTGATGGCGACGGGCCCGTCGGGCCCCTCGCCGAGCCACACCGTGCCCGCGCTGCCGCGGCCCAGGATCTGGTGGGCGGTGTACCGGCTGCCGATCTTCCGTGCCAAGACTGCTCCTACAGACGCGTGTTGGCGCCCAAGCTACGCGGCTCGGGCGCCGACCAACGCATCAGCGGCGGAAATCACCCGCTGGATGTCGACAAATCTCCAACATCGTCGCCCCGGCGGGGTCTCGGCGGGGGTCCGGGGCGGCTCAGGCGCCGCCCGAACCGCCGCTGGAGCCGAGGTCACCGATCCAGCCGGTGACCGTCGAGAACCAGTCGGACAGCTGGGCCCAGTAGCCCTTGCCGGTGCCGATCCAGTCCTGGAGCGGGGTGAACTCCCACACCAGCCAGCTCACGACGAAGAGCATGACGACCATGAACAGGCAGCCCTTGAGGCAGCCGAGGCCGGGGATCTTCATCGGGTTGGCGCTGCGCTGACGCGGCTCGCGCGGCGGCCGCGCCTGCTGGGGCGGCGGCTGCGGCGGCGCGTACTGCTGCTGCTGCGGGGCCTGGGGCGCGTACCGCTGCGGCTGCTGCTGGGGCTGCGCCTGGGGCGCGTACTGCTGCTGCGGCCTGCGCGGCTCCTGCTGCGGGCGGGCCACCTGGCGCTGGGGACGGCGGCGGCGCAGCGGGTCCTGGTCGGGGTCGATGTACTGCTGGACCTGCGTCTGCTCGTTGCGGTCGCGGGCCGCGCGCAGCTGGTTGCCCCACGCGTCCGGCATCGCCTGCTGCTGCGGCGGGTCCTGCGGGACCGGCGGCAGGACGGCCGTCGGGTCGGCGGCGCCGCCGGGCTGCTGCTGCATGACGCTCGTCGCCGCGTTCGGGTCGTACGCTGCGGCGTTCGCCGGGTTGGTCGCCGCCGCGTTGCTCGGCAGGACCTGGGTGGGGTCGGCGGCGCCCGGGGCGTCGGGGACCTGGGCCGGGCGCGGGTCCGGGGCGAGGAGGGCGCCGACGCCCTCGGCGGCGGCGATCTGCGCGCTGTTCGCGTGCACGCCGATGCCCTCGGCGACCGCGCGCAGGCCGCGCGCCAGGTTCTCGGCGCTGGGCCGCTCGTCCGGGTTCTTGCGCAGGCAGCGCTCGATGACCGTCCACAGCGGGTCGGGGACCGTCGAGGGGCGGCGTGGCTCGGAGCTGAGGTGCTGGTGGAGCACTTCGAGGGCGCTGCCGCCGGCGAAGGGCGGGCGGCCGGTGACGAGCTCGTAGAGCAGGATGCCGGCGCCGTAGACGTCGACGGCGCTGGTCTGCGGGCGGCCCTCGGCGGACTCCGGGGCGACGTACGCGGGCGTGCCGACGAACTCGTGGGTGCGGGTCAGGCCCGGGGAGTCGGCGAGGCGGGCGATGCCGAAGTCGGTCAGCATCGGGTGCATGCCGGCGTCGTCCTGCTTGAGCAGCACGTTCGCGGGCTTCAGGTCGCGGTGCACGACGCCGTCGGCGTGGCTAGCGGCGAGCGCGTCGGCGATCTGCGCGGTCAGCAGGGAGGCGGCGACCGGGGAGAACGGTCCGTTCTCCCGCAGGTAGCGGTGCAGGTCCGGGCCGTCGACCAGGTCCATGACGAGGGCGAGCAGCTCGCCCTCGACGACCAGGTCGCGGGTGCGGACGATGTTCGGGTGCGTGAGGCGGAGCAGGACGGAGCGTTCGCGCAGGAAGCGCATCACCACGTCCGCGTCGTTCGCCAGCTCCTCCTTGAGGACCTTGATGGCGACGGTCTCACCGGGCTGGCCGGCGACGGCCGCCTCGGCGCCCGCGGTCTCGCGCTGGCGGGCTCGCCAGACGGTGCCCGTGGCGCCGCGTCCGAGCGGCTCCTCGAGCAGGTACTTGCTGCCTACCGGCCGCACGTCATGCGCTCCCTGCATCGGTGTCTGCTTGGTCTGCCGGTGCTTCTGCCCGGTCCCAGATGTTCCGACCCACTGTAGTGGCGCCGTACGGAGTACCGACTGTCGATCTTCGGCCTCCTGGCCGGGTTCCGCCCCCGGCCTCGACAAACTTCCGTTCGACAGGAAGACGCGTGCCCGGGTCCGCCGGTTGCCGCCAGGGAACTTTTACGGGCAGACGCGACCAATCAAGATCACTTACGGGTGGGCGGCGGGCGTGTTGTCGGTGGCAAGTGCGAGGATGCCTCACAGCACTGGCTGACGTGCCCGTAGCGGTGGGGGATCTGCGGTGGGGGACCGCGGGCTGTCCCGTCGCGGGCGCCCGCGCAGAAGGGACCGCAGACGGCGATGCAGATCCGGCTTTCCGTCGTAGACCCCCTGGGCACGCGCCCGGACGCGGCCCCTGGCGGGGGCCGCGCGGCCACCGGTGCCGACGTCCTGGTGACGGCCCCCGCGGGCACCGCGCTCGCCGCCGTCGCCTCCGGCCTCGTCGCGGCCGTCGCGGGCGGCGACGCCCCCTCCTCCGTCCTGTACGCGGGCACCGAGCGGCTCGACCCGCAGCGCTGCCTGCTCGGCGAGCCCCCGCTGACCGACGGCGCGGTGCTCTCCCTCGGCGTCCCGGCCGACCCCGGCCCCGAGCCGGACGCGGCCGACGCCCAGCTCCACGTCATCGCGGGGCCCGACGCGGGCGGCGTCCACCTGCTGCACGGCGGCCAGATCCGCGTCGGCCGCTCCGCCGACGCCGACGTGCCGCTCGACGACCCCGACGTCTCCCGGCTGCACTGCGCCGTGACCCTCACGGAGGACGGCCGCGTCACCGTCGCCGACCTGGGCTCGACCAACGGGACGCGGGTCGACGGCCGCCCCGTCGGCGAGCGCCCGGTACGGCTCGCCCCCGGCGCCCTGCTGCGGCTCGGCGAGTCCGCGCTGCGCGTCGCCGTCGCCGGGGACGCCGCCCGGCCCGCACCCCTGCGCACCGCGCCCGACGGCGAGGGCCACATCCGGGTGACCCCGCCGGACGCGTCCGCCCAGGACCCCGCCGGCTCCTCCCCCGACGCCTCGACCGGACACGCCTACGGGGACACCTCCCTCGGCACGCCGGACGCCGGCCCCGAGCCGGGCGTCGACCGGGCGCCCGTCGTGCCCGGGCAGGGCGGGGCGCCCGACGCCGAGCGCACGCCCACAGGCACCCCTCCGCGCGGGACCCCGGTGCCGCGCGGCCCGCGCAAGCGCGGCGGGCTCGGCCGGCTGCTGCGGCGCAGCGCCGGGCGCGACGAGGAGGACCAGCACCACGAGATCCACGAGCCGCACGTCCTGCGCACCCCGCAGTTCCCCGGCTCCCCGGACTCCCCCGGCACCCACGCCGCCCTCACCGGAATCGTGCCCGCACCCCGCTCCGAGTCCCCCGGCCCGGCCGGCGCGGGCCGCACCTGGCCCGACGCCGCCGCCCTGCTCCTGACCGCGCTGGGCCCGGGCCCCCGGCTCTGGGAGCGCGGCCCGGGACACCCCGAGGCGCTGGCCGTGCGGCTCGGCACCGTGGACCGCACGGGTCCGGACGGCGCGGCCGTGCTGCCCGCCGTGCCGGTCACCGTCGGGCTCGCCGAGGCCGGGGCGCTCGGCCTCGCCGGACCGCGGGCCCGCCTCGCCGGGCTCGCCCGCTGCGCGCTGGCCCAGCTCGCGGCGCTGCACGCGCCCGACCGCCTGGAGATCGTCCTCATCAGCACCGACCGGGCCCGGCCCGTCGAGCAGCGGCTCGCCGAGTGGTCCTGGCTGGGCTGGCTGCCGCACGTGCGCCCGGCGCACGGCCAGGACTGCCGGCTCCTCCTCGCCTACGACCGCGAGCAGGCGGCCGCGCGCACGGGCGAGCTGCTGCGCCGCCTCGACGACCACGCGGCCGGATTCCGTCCGGGCCGCGCCCCGGACGCCCCGGGCCGGCCCGGTGACGGGGACGGGGACGGTGTCGCGGTCTCCACCGTCGTCGTGGTCGACGGCGACCCCGGCGCGGCCGATCTGCGCGAGGCGACCGTACGGCTCGCCGCCGAGGGGGCCGCCGCCGGGATCCACGTCCTGTGTCTCGCCGAGGCCCCGGCCGCCTCCCCGGCCTCCCCCGCCGAGGCCACGTACGAGGCGGCCTGCGCGCAGAGCCCGGCGTTCCGCGCGTGCGGGGCCGTCGCCCTGCTCAGCGGTGACGTGGCGACGGCGCTGCGGCTGCACCGGGCCGCGCACGGCGCCCTGGTCGGGCACGGCACCGTCGCGACGGTCGACGCGGTGTCGCTGCCCTGGGCCGAGCGGTTCGCCCGCGCGCTCGCCCCGCTGCGCACCGACGCGGCCCTCGCGCCCGGCGCCGGTCAGCCGCGGGTGTCCGCGCCGCTGCCGCGCACGGCCCGCCTCCTGGACGAACTGGGCCTGGCCCGCGCCACGCCCGCCTCCCTCATGGCGCGCTGGGCCGCCGCCGCGGACGATCAGGACGCGCTCGGCGGGCGGGTGTGGACGGTGCTCGGCGCCGGTCCGCGCGGACCCGTCGGCGTCGACCTCGCCGCCGAAGGGCCTCATCTGCTGATCGAGGGGCCCGTGGGCAGCGGCCGCACCGAGCTGCTGCGCTCGGTGGCCGCGTCGCTGGCCGCCGCCGAGCGGCCCGACCGGCTCGGCATCGTGCTCATCGACGGGCGCAGCGACGGGCAGGGCGGCGGCGGGGCGGAGCGCGCGGAGGGGCTGCGGGTCTGCACGGATCTGCCGCACGTCACGACGCACCTCGCGGTCAACGACCCGGTGCGGATGCGGGAGTTCGCCCAGTCGCTGTCCACCGAGCTGAAGCGGCGGGCCGAGCTGACGGGGCGTACGCAGTTCGGCGAGTGGCACCTGCAGCGGGCCGTGTCCGGGCGGATGGTCGCCCAGCGGCCGGCTCCGGCGGGGCCCTCCGGGGGCGGCGCCGGGGACCTGGAGGCGCCGCCGAGTTCGACCCTGCGGCTGCGGCCGGGCGCGGCCCGGGAGAAGAAGCCGGTGGGCGCGTCGCCGCTGCCCCGGCTCGTCGTGGTCGTCGACGACCTGGACGCGCTGCTCGCGCCGCCGCTCGGTTCGCCGGGGCGGCCCGCGGCGGGGTCCGTCGTACGGGCCCTGGAGGCGGTGGCGCGGGACGGGGAGCGGCTCGGGGTGCATCTCGTCGCGGCGTACGCCTCCGGCGGGGGGCCGGAGTGGGGGGCCTCGCCCGTCGTGCGGCTCGACGTTCCGCTCGGCGGGGCGGAGGATCCGGCGCCGGGGCGGGGTGTGCTGCGGGCGCTCGACGGGCGGGAGACGGAGTTCCAGGCCGGGCGGGTCACCGGGCGGATCCCGCGTACCGCCACGCAGCGGCCCACGGTGGTCGCCCTCGACTGGGCCCGCATGGGGGATCCGCCGGACCGGCGTCCCGTACGGGAGTTGGGGAACGGGCCTACGGATCTGGCGTTGCTCGCCAGTGCGTTGGAGCGGGCCGCGCGTTCCGTATCCGCGACGGAGGTTCCGTCCCTTCTGTAGGGGGCGGTTCCGGTGGCCCGTGTGTCTGCGGCCCGGTGGGGGCTGGTCGCGCCCCGCGGCGGAGCCGCTGATGTCACAGCCCCGCGCCCCTGAAGGCATGCGCTGCGCGCAGCCTTCCCCTTCATCGGGGGCCGGCCCATCGGGGAAATGCGGCGCGCAGCGCCTGCATTTCAGGGGCGCGGGGAACTGCGCGACCAGCCCCCACCGGGCGGCACCCGGACGACGGCCTCACGAGGCACTCACCCAGGGGCGCGGGGAACTGCGCGAGAAGCCTCACCGGCCCGCAGGTGAGTGCGGGGATCACGGAGGGGTCACGATCCGCTCCGGCAGGAGAGCCGCGGCCTTGCCCCGTGCTGGTTCACGGGCGTAGACCGGTGCGGGCGGGACAGTAGTCAAAGCAGCGTTCAGCGTTCGGAGTTCACCAACCAGAACCAGCTGGAACGGGGCAGTGATGCGCAGCACTCTCAGGAAACGCACGCTTCGTACGGCCGCCGTGGCCCTCGCCACGGGGGCGCTCACCCTCTCACTGGCCTCCTGCGGAGGCGACGACGGCGGAGAGAGAGACACCGGCGGAGGAGGCGGAGGCGGCAAGAAGGCCTCCGTGTCGCTGCCGAAGCTGGACGGGCAGACCCTCGAGGTCGCGGCCGTCTGGACGGGGCCCGAGCAGAAGAACTTCACCAAGGTGCTCGACGAGTTCGAGAAGCGGACCGGCGCGACGGTGAACTTCGTGCCGACGGGCAACAACACCTCCACCTTCCTCGGTACCAAGATCGAGGGCGGCAAGCCGCCGGACGTCGCGTTCCTGCCGCAGGTCGGCGTCCTGCACCAGTTCGCCGACAAGGGCTGGCTGAAGCCGCTGGGCCCGGAGGCGCAGGCGCAGCTCGACAAGAACTTCAGCAAGGGGTGGAAGGACCTCGGCGCCTGGAAGGGCAAGCAGTACGGCGCTTACGTGAAGGCGGCCAACAAGTCGCTGGTCTGGTACAACACACAGGCCTTCGAGGATGCCGGGATCACCGATACGCCCAAGACCTGGGACGACTTCGTCAAGACGGCGCGGACCCTGTCGGACGCCGGTACACCTCCGGTGTCCGTGGGCGGCGGCGACGGCTGGGTGCTGACCGACTGGTTCGAGAACGTCTATCTGTCGCAGGCCGGCCCGGAGAAGTACGACCAGCTGGCCCAGCACAAGATCAAGTGGACCGACCCCTCGGTGAAGAAGGCCCTGGAGACGCTGGCCGAGCTGTGGGGGAACGACCAGCTGGTCGCGGGCGGCGCGAAGAAGGCGCTGCAGACGGACTTCCCGAAGTCCGTGGTGCAGACGTTCTCCGGCGACACTCCGGCCGGCATGGTCTACGAAGGCGACTTCGCCGCGGCGAACATCAACGCGGACACGAAGGCGAAGGTCGGCACGGACGCGAAGGTGTTCCCGTTCCCGGCGGTCGGCACCGACTCCCCCGTGGTCAGCGGCGGCGACGTCGCGGTGGCGCTGAAGGACGGCAAGGGCGCGCAGGCGCTGCTCACCTTCCTCGCCTCCACGGACGCGGCCGAGATCTGGGCGGCTCAGGGCGGTGTCATCTCCCCCAACAAGGAGATGGACCAGGGCAGTTACAAGGACGAGGTGACCCGGGGCATCGCCAAGGCGCTGCTCGCGGCCGGTGACAACTTCCGCTTCGACATGTCCGACCAGGCCCCGGCGGCGTTCGGCGGCACGCAGGGCGTCGGCGAGTGGAAGGACCTCCAGGACTTCCTGCGGAACCCGAAGGACGTGGCCGGCGCGCAGCGGAAGCTGGAGGCGGACGCGGCCAAGGCCTACGGAAAGGGCTGACGCCTCGTCATGGCGGCGGCCCAGGGCGTCACCGCGGCGGCCCCTGCCCGCAAGCAGGGGCCGCGCGCGAACGGCAAGAGCGTGACGCGCACGCGATGGTGGGTGGCGGGGCTGTTCCTGCTGCCCGCCCTCGTGCTGCTCGGCGCGCTCGTGGTCTACCCGATCGGGTACTCGGTGTGGCGCAGCCTCTTCGACACGGGCGGCGACACCTTCGTAGGGCTGGACAACTACGGCGACATCTTCCGCGACGACCGCACCCTGAAGGCGGTGCGGAACACGGCGATCTGGGTGGCGGTCGCGCCCGCCCTGGTCACCGCGCTCGGCCTGGTCTTCGCGGTGCTGACCGAACGGGTGCGCTGGGGCACGGCGTTCAAGCTGGTCGTCTTCATGCCGATGGCGATCTCGATGCTGGCGGCGGGCATCATCTTCCGGCTCGTCTACGAGCAGGACCCGGACCAGGGCGTGGCGAACGCGGTGGTGACGTCGGTGCACGACACCTTCGCGAGCGCGTCCCAGTACCCGGGCGCGCATCCGGCGGCCGGCGGCGATCTGAGGAAGTCGGGGGGCGGTTCCTTCACGACGGACGCCACCGTGTCGGCGGGCACCCCCGCGCTGCTGCCGCTGGTCGGTGTCCCGCCGAACAAGGTGCCCGGCGACCCGGGCCCGGCGAAGGCGGCGAACGCCGAGCCGGGGAAGGTCACCGGCACGGTGTGGCTGGACTTCAAGCTGGGCGGCGGCGGCACGAAGGGCGAGGTCGACGCGGGCGAGAAGGCGCTGACCGGGGTGAAGGTGGAGGCGGTCAGGGGCGGCGAGGTCGTCGCGTCGGCCACCTCGGGCGCGGACGGCACCTTCACCCTGCCGGCGTCCGCGGAGGGCGCGGCGCTCCGGCTGCCGGGCTCGAACTTCACGGAGCCGTACAACGGGATCGACTGGCTGGGCCCGGCCCTGGTCACTCCGGCGATCATCGCCTCGTACATCTGGATGTGGGCGGGCTTCGCGATGGTGCTGATCGCGGCGGGGCTCGCGAGCGTGGATCGCAATCTGCTGGAGGCGGCGCGCGTCGACGGGGCGAACGAGTGGCAGGTGTTCCGGCGGGTGACGGTGCCGCTGCTCGCGCCGGTCCTGGTGGTCGTGCTGGTGACGCTGATGATCAACGTGATGAAGGTCTTCGACCTCGTCTACATCATCGCGCCGCAGGCCAGCCAGGACGACGCCAACGTCCTGGCGCTCCAGCTGTACCTGGCCTCGTTCGGGGGCGGCGGCGACTACGGCGTCGGCAGCGCGATCGGTGTGCTGCTCCTGCTGCTCGTGGTCCCGGTGATGATCGTCAATCTGCGCAGGCTGCGGAAGGAGCGACAGCGGTGAGCGCGATCGGGACGACACGGAAGCCCGGCGCCGCGAAGCGGATCGCGGGCGCGGTCAGCGGCGGGGCCCTGAGGATCTTCCTGCTGGTCGTGGGCCTGTTCTGGCTGGTCCCGGCGTTCGGTCTGCTGGTGTCCTCGTTCCGGGAGCCGACCGACATCGCCACGTCGGGCTGGTGGAAGGTCTTCACGGCGCCGGCCCAGCTCACCACGAAGAGCTACGAGCAGCTGCTGGAGAACGACGACATCACCGGTGCGCTGCTCAACACCGTCTGGATCACGGTGCCTTCGACACTGCTGGTGATCGTGATCGGGGCGATGGCCGGGTACGCGTTCGCCTGCATGGACTTCAAGGGGCGCGACACCTGGTTCATGGTCGTGGTGGCGCTCCTTGTGGTGCCGGTGCAGATCGCGCTGATCCCGCTGTCCCGGCTCTTCCGCGACCTCGGCATCTTCGGGGACGTGATCGGCGTGGTGCTGTTCCACGTCGGGTTCGGGCTGCCGTTCGCGATCTTCCTGCTGCGGAACTTCTTCGCGGAGATCCCGCGCGAGCTGATCGAGGCGGCGCGGCTCGACGGGGCGGGCGAGGCGCGGCTCTTCCTGCGGGTGGTGATGCCGCTGGCGACACCGGCGATCGCCTCGCTGGGCATCTTCCAGTTCCTGTGGGTGTGGAACGACATGCTGGTGGCGCTGATCTTCTCGGACTCGCAGTCGCAGCCGCTGACGGTGGCGCTGCAGCAGCAGGTGCGGCAGTTCGGGTCGAACATCGAGATCCTGGCGCCGGGCGCGTTCCTGTCGATGGTGGTGCCGCTGGCGGTGTTCTTCGCGTTCCAGCGGCAGTTCGTCTCCGGGGTCATGGCGGGGGCGGTCAAGTAGCGGCGCGGGCCCGGGCGTTCACTGCGGCGCCCGGGCCCCGCGCGGCGAGCTCACTCCCCGAGGAACAGCTTCCGTACGACCCGCTCGGCCGCGTGGCCGTCGTCGTAGGGGCAGAACCGCTCGCGGAACGCGG
Source organism: Streptomyces xanthii (assembly GCF_014621695.1). Taxonomy (GTDB): domain Bacteria; phylum Actinomycetota; class Actinomycetes; order Streptomycetales; family Streptomycetaceae; genus Streptomyces; species Streptomyces xanthii. The sequence continues at coordinate 4,753,605 of NZ_CP061281.1, read as the reverse complement.
TGCGCAGCTCCGTCGTGGCCTCGGTGTCCCAGCCGCCGTCGCGCAGCAGCGCGGTGAGTTCCTCCTCGGTGGTGGCGACGGCGCCGGGGGTGTCGCCGGGCCGGCCGGACAGGAGGTCGAAGTAGGTGCCGCGGGCCATCCGGTAGGCGTCCCAGTCGGGGGCGTAGGTGACGACGGGGCGGTCCAGGCAGGCGTAGTCGAACATGAGGGACGAGTAGTCGGTGACGAGGGCGTCGGAGGCGAGGCAGAGGTCCTCGACGCGGTCGTGGGCGGTGACGTCGCGCAGCCGGGGGTGGCTGTCGGCGAGGCCCGCGTCGGCGCCGTAGAAGTAGTGGGCGCGGACCAGGACGACGGTGTCGTCGCCGAGGGCGTCGGCGAAGCGGGCGAGGTCGAGGCGGGGCAGGAAGCCCTTCTGGTAGTCGCGGTGGGTGGGGGCGTAGAGGACGGCGCGCTGTCCGTCGGCGATGTCCAGCTCGCGGCGGATGCGGCGGATCTCCTCCGCGCCGGTGGTGAAGTAGACGTCGTTGCGCGGGTATCCGGCCTCCAGCGGGGCGTAGGCGTCGGAGGGGTAGACGCGTTCCCAGACCTCGGTGGAGTGCGGGTTCGCGGAGAGGCTGTAGTCCCACTGGTCGGTGTGGTCGAGGACCTTGGAGAAGCTGATGCCGTGGGTGCCGGCCGGGTAGCGGCGCTGGTCGAGGCCCATCTTCTTGAGCGGGGTGCCGTGGTGGGTCTGGAGGTAGACCTGGCCGGCGCGCTTGGTGAAGCCGCCGGGGAACGAGGAGTTGTTGACGAGGTACTTCGCGGTGGCCATCACCTGCCAGTAGCGCCGTGAGCCCTCGATGACGTACGGCACGCCCTGGGGCACCTTGTCGACGTGCTTGCTGGAGACGACGAAGACGCCCTCGATGTGCGGGGCGAGCTCGCGGGCCTTGGCGTGGACGGCGGCCGGGTTGCAGCTGACGCCGCGGTTCCAGTAGGCGCCGTAGACGGCGAGCTCGGGGTCGAGGCGGGCGGTGCGCAGGTCGGCGTGGTAGGCGGCCTTCATGAGGCGGGAGCGCAGCTTCTTCTTCTGCCGCTTGAGGCGCGCGCGGAGGGCGTTGCGCCGCTCCTCGCTCTTCTCCGCCTTCTGGTACGCGGCCCAGGACCCGTCGGCGAGCGCCTGCTCGCGGGGCCCGTCCGGGGTGTGTCCGGCGGGCCGGTGCGCGCGGTGCAGCTCGGCGGCGAGCCGGAAGAGTCCGGGCCGGTCGGCGGGGGTGAGGCGGTCCTGGTCGTCGAGGACGGCGAGGACGCGGGCGACGGCGTACGGGAAGAGGCGGGCGCCGCCGGGGCCGGCGAGGAGTTCTCCGTAGCGTTCGACGACGGCGAAGTGCCGCTCGCCCGGGGTGTGGGCGAGACCCCCGGCGCGGCGGCGGCGCCAGCGGACGCAGGCGCGGGGCAGCCGGGTGAGGGTGTCGGCCTCCAGGACGGCGCGGTGGGCGGGGACGACGTCCTCGTAGGGGCCCTGGGGGGTGAAGGCGAGGCCGCGGGCGGTCCAGAAGTCGCGGCGGACGGCCCGGTTCCAGGCGGCGGGGGTGAGGGCGAGCGGGTCGCCGTCCGCCAGGTCGTCGCCGCTGGCGCGGACGGTGTCCCACCAGTCGGTGCGGTCGTGGTCGTGGAGCAGCACGTCGGGGTCGCCGGCCTCGGTGAGGGCGGTGTCGATCGCGGCGAGGGCGCCGGGAAGGAGCAGGTCGTCGGCGTCGAGGAAGAGGAGATAGGTGCCGCCGGCGGCCGCGACCCCGGCGTTGCGGGCGGCGCCGACGCCGCTGTGCTCGGGGAGGGTGACGACCCGGACGCGCGCGTCCCGCCCTGCGTACTCCGCGGCGATCGCGCCGCAGGCGTCCGGTGAGGCGTCGTCGACGACGATCAGCTCCCAGTCGGTGAAAGGCTGCGCGAGCACGGAGTCCAGGCTCTCGCGGAGGTAGCCCTGGACACGGAAGGCGGGAACAATAACGGAGAATCGGGACATAACACCAGACGTTAGGCCCTGCACGCCAGGGAGGCCGCAACGGGTGATCCCGGCTCACCCGCACGGCCCAACTTAGGCAAAAAATGGCGCGATACCGGGCACATCGGTCCAATGCCCCACACGCCTCGCCTCCCCCGCCTCAGCGTCGTCGTCCCGGTCTACAACGTCGAGGACGATCTGGCCGACTGCCTGGCGTCGATCGCCGCACAGACTGTCCAGGATCTGGAGGTCGTGCTCGTCGACGACGGCTCCACCGACGGCAGCGCCGCCCTCGCCCGCGCCTTCGCGGCCAAGGACCCCCGCTTCCGCTACGTCCGGCAGGACAACGCCGGACTGAGCGCCGCCCGCAACACCGGCGTGCGCTACTCCGATCCGCACGTCCCGTACCTGACCTTCGTGGACAGCGACGACGTCGTGCCGCACGACGCGTACGAGCGCATGATCGCCAGCCTGGAGCGCACCGGCTCCGACTTCGCGACCGGCAACGTGTGGCGGCTCACCGAGCGCGGCCGGAGCCAGGCCTGGCAGTACAAGTGGCTCACCCGGCGCCGCGAGCGCACCCACATCACCCGCGACCCCCAGCTCCTGTCCGACCGTGTCGCCTGGAACAAGGTCTTCCGGCGCTCCTTCTGGGACCGCCACGCCTTCACCTTCCCCGAGGGCAAGCTGTACGAGGACACCCCGGTGATGATCCCCGCGCACTTCCTGGCCGAGCAGGTCGACGTGCTCGCCGACCACGTCTACTACTGGCGGGTCCGCGAGGGGTCCATCACCCGGCGCCGCACCGACGTGAAGGGCGTACGGGACCGGATCGCGGCCTGCGACCACGTCAGCCGCTTCCTCGCCGACCGCTTCCCCGACCGGCCCGAGCTCAAGCGCACCTACGACGCGTCCTGCCTGCGCGACGACTTCGTGTACTTCCTCGACGGCCTGCCGATGGGCGGGCCCGCCTACCGGCAGGCGTTCCTCGACGACACCGCCGCGTTCCTGCGCCGGGCCGACCCCGACATCGCCGACGGGCTCCCCCTGCACCTGCGCGTGAAGTGGCATCTGGTGCGCGAGCGGCGCCTGGACGACCTGCTCCGGCTGCTCTCCTTCGAGCGGCGCAACGGCACCGCCTGCCACGTCCAGGGCACCCTGCGCCGTACCGCCGCCTACCCGGGCCTGCCCCGGCTGCCCGAGGTGCTCACCCGCGTCGGCAAGGACGAACTGCCCGTCGTGGCCCGCGTCCACGAGACGGCCTGGGGCCCCGACGGCAAGCTCCGGATCAGCGGCTACGCGTACGTGAAGAACCTCCCCGCCGAGCGGCCCGCCCAGTCCGTGAAGACCGGGCTGCTGCGCGCCGAGGGCAGCCGCCGTCAGGTCCGCCGGGTCCCCACCCGCAGCGTCAGCGACCCGCTCGCCACCGTCAACTCCCGCCAGGAGCTGCACAGTTACGACCAGTCCGGGTTCACGATGACGATCGACCCGGACAAGCTGAAGATCCGCGGCCGGCACCGGCCCGGCACCTGGCAGCTCGGCGTCCTGCTCGCCGGGCACGGTCTGGTGCGGCGGGCCGCGCTGCGCGCCCTGGACGGCGCGGCGCAGCAGCACCTGGTGCGCGACCTCGGCGACGGCACCCGGCTCGTCGTCGCGCACGCCAAGGGCCGGCTCGCCCTGAAGATCGTCGCGCCCACCGCGCTCGCCGACGACCACCACGCGAACGGCGGCGACCTCGTCCTCGCGGGCCGGCTGCACGGCGGGGCCGAGCCGCGCTCCCTGCGCCTGACCCACAAGCACTCGGGCACCGAGTTCAGCTACCCGGTGACCTGCGCGGGCGGCCGCTTCCTGGTCCGGGTGACGCTCGCCGACCTCGCGGGCGTGCCCGAACCGGAGCACCGGGCGCCCAAGGAGGTCGAGCCGCCGCACGGCGACCGCTGGCAGGTCAACCTCGTCCTGCCCGACGGCTCGGCCCGCTCCGTCGCCGCCGCCCTCGACCTGCCGCCGGGCCGCTACGCGGCGGGCGGCCGCGAGGTCTGCGCCACCGCCAACGACCAGGGCCAGCTGGTGATCGAGCTGACCCGGCAGCCCATCGCCGACACCGCCGGCTGGGCCTCCGACGGCACCCTCGTCGTCACCGGCACCGCCTGCGAACGCTCCTGGCGCGCCCCCGAGTTCGTGCTGCGGCACAGCTCCACCACCGAGGAGGTCACCGCGCCCGTGGCGCGCGGCGGCGACCGCTTCCGCGCGGTCCTCGCGCCCGAGCGGCTGTGGGAGGGACGCTGGTACGCGTTCCTGCGCGAGGCCGACGACCGGCACGGGGACGGTATGCCCGTACGGGTGCTGGCCTCGGTCGGGGCGGCCCTGCCCGAGCACCGGCCGCGCTCCGCACGGGAGTTCGCCGTCGACCGGCGCTTCGGCGACCGGCTGCTGATCGAGGCGGGCCCGTCCCTCGCCCCCGGCGACCGCGGCGCCTACCGGCGCCACCGGCTGCGCACCGAGTTCTACCCGGCCCAGCGCCGCCTCCCGCTGCGCGAGGCCGTCCTCTACGTCGACGGGGACTCGCCGCGCGCCGTGCACGCCGAGCTGGTGCGCCGCGGCACCGAGGTCGAGCACCTGTGGGTGACCCGCGACGGCCGCACCCGGGTCCCGGCGGCGGCGCGCGGCGTCGAGGAGTTCTCCGCCGACTGGTACGCGGCGCTCGCCCGCTGCCGCCGCATCGTCACCGCGCACCAGCTGCCGGACTTCTTCGAGCGCCGGGCCGGCCAGACCGTCGTACAGACCTGGGACGGCGCCCCGCTCAAGCGCATCGGCACCGACCTGACCGGCTCCCTGTACGCCGACCACGACCAGTTGGCGCTGCTGCCGGTGCTGTCCCGCCAGTGGGACGTCCTGGTCGCGCCCTCCCGCTGGTCGACCCCGCACCTGACGCGGGCGCTCGCCTACGACGGGGAGGTCCTGCCCGCCGGATCGCCGCGCAACGACCTGCTGTTCACCACCCCGGACGACCGGGCCAAGCGGGTCGAGCTGCTGCGCCGCGAGCTCGGCATCGACGCCGGCAAGAAGATCGTCCTGTACGCGCCCACGTACCGGGACCACCTCACGCACTCCCCCGGCCGCTTCCGGCACGACCCGGCGTTCGACTTCGCGGCCGCCGAGCGGGCGCTGGCCGCCGACCACGTGCTGCTGGTGCGCAAGCACCCGAGCGCCACGGGCCGGCTGCGCGGGGCCCGCGCGCCGTTCGTCCGCGACGTCACCGATCTGCCCAGCGCGGGCGAACTCCTGCTCCTGGCCGACGTCCTCGTCACCGACTACTCGTCGCTGGCCTTCGACTTCGCGCACACCGGGCGCCCGATCCTGTTCCACACGTACGACCTGGAGCACTACCGGGACACGGTGCGCGGCTTCTACGTCGACCTGGAGAAGCACGCGCCGGGCCCGCTGCTGCCGACCACGACGAGCGTGATCGCCGCGCTGCGCGACCTCGACCGGGTCGCGGCCCGGCACGCCAAGGCGTACGCCGCGTTCCGGGACGCCTACTGCGACCTGGACGACGGCGGGGCCGCCGCCCGCGTCGCCGATCGGCTCCTGCGGTGACGGCACCGGTCTCCACCGCCACGCTCGCCCGGCGGGCGCTGCGCGGGGCCACGGCCCTGCGCGGCGGCCGCGCCTGGCGCCCCACCCCGTTCTTCGTCCTCGGCGGGCTGTTCTGGCTGGTCATGACGCTGGCGTACTGGCGGGTGCCGATGTGCTGCGACTTCGGGCAGCACGCGGCCGTCGTCGAACGCCTCAAGACGCATCTCCTCCACCCCCGCCACCCGATGGCCGACCTGCCCGGCGCGGGCAGCCCCTACTACTCCCCGTACGCGGTGGCCCAGGGCGTCTTCGCGCGTGTCACGGGCCTGGCGGGCTGGGAGGTGGTGAAACTGGCGGGCCCGTTCAACCTGCTGGTTCTCCTGACCGGCCTGAACGCGTTCGTCCGTGCCCTGACGCCACGTCAGTGGGCCCCGGTTCTGGCCCTGCTGTTCATGACCCTGCTGTGGGGCACCCGTACGGCCTGGTGGAGCGGCTATCTGGGCCTGCTCTCGATGACCGGGAACCTCGGCTACCCGTCGACGTTCGCGATCGGCCTGACGTTCTGGGCGTGGGCGTGGGCGCTGCGGCTCCGTGGCGGGGGCCGGCGGTGGGGGGAGTACGCGGCGTTCGGTGTCCTGTCGGCCACGATCCTGCTGACCCACCCGATCACGGCGGTGGCCGCGCTGATCGGTGTGGTTTCGGTGATCGGCGTACCGGCGGTCAGGCACCTCAAGGGCTGGACGGCGGCGCTGGTCGCCGGCGCTGCCGTCACCCTGGCCTGGCCCTACTACAGCGTGGCCTCCCTCGCGGGGAACACCACCCTGGACGGGATCCACGCCCAGCTCTACACGGAGATGCCCGCGCGCTTCTGGCTGGCCTTCCTGGGGCTCCCGGCCCTGTACGCCAGGTTCCGCCGCGACCCGCGCGATCCTCTGGCTCTCATGTTCGCGCTGGACGTCCTCGTCATCGCGTACGGCTGGCTGACCGGCCACTACACGTACGGCCGGATCCTGGGCCTGTCCCTGGTCCCGCTCCAGTTCTCGCTCGCCGTCGCCCTGGCGGCGCCCCGGCCGTGGGCGCCCGCGCGCAAGGCCTTGGGGCTGGTCGCGGCGGGCGGCGCGCTCCTCGGTTTCCTGTGCGTGCAGGCCGGCGCCGTCGTCCCGCGCTATTTCGCGCAGCCGCCGGACTGGCCCACGTACACCTGGGCGGCGCAGCACATCCCGCCCGGCGACGTGGTCCTCACCGACGCCTACATGCCGACCCGTTCACTGCCGGGCTACGGGCCGAACCTCGTCGCGCCGGCCTGGCCGGACCCCGCGCTCGACGAGGGGGAGCGGCAGCGCCGGCTCGCGGCCGTACGGGCCTACCTGGCGCCGGAGTCGACGCGCGCGGACCGCACGGCCATCGCCCGCCGCTACGACGTGCACTGGCTGCTGCTCGGCAAGGACCAGCGGCTGCCGCAGGAGGCGGTCGTGGTGGCGTGGAGCCCCCGCACCGGCGAGGTGCTCGCCCGCGTCAACGGGGGCTCGCCCCGCACCCGTTGAGCGACCGGGTCACTCGATGACGAGGTCGACGTCGATGTTCCCCCGCGTGGCGTTCGAGTACGGGCACACCTGGTGTGCCATCTCGACCAGCTTGCGGCCGGTCGCGGCGTCGACCGTGTCGGGCAGCTCGACGCGGAGCACGACGGAGAGACCGAAGCCCTCGCCCTGCTTGCCGATGGAGACCTCGGCGGTGACGGCGGCGTCCGCCACGTCCGCCTTCGCCTGGCGGCCGACGAGTCCGAGCGCGCTGCCGAAACAGGCCGCGTAACCGGCGGCGAACAGCTGCTCCGGGTTCGAGCCCTGGCCGTTGCCGCCCATCGCCGCCGGGATGCCGAGCTGGAGGTCGATCACGCCGTCGGAGGAGACGGCGCGGCCGTCCCGGCCGTGGGTGGCGGTGGCGACGGCGGTGTAGAGGGCGTCCATGGGATGCCTGCCTCTCGGGTTTCGGAAGTCTCGGACCCGGCGGTTCCGGGGTCTCGGAAGGTCTCGGTGGTGCGGGATCCAGTAGAGCACGCAATTCAATGATGCACAACTAGATTGTGCACAACTAAATGGCGCGACGAGTCATCTCGCTTACCCTGAGGGCATGACCACCACCGACCCCCTGGACCCGCTGAGGCTCGACCTGCAGATCTGCTTCGCCCTGAACGCGGCGTCCCGCGCCTTCGGCGGCGTCTACCGCACCCTGCTCAAGGATCTGGACCTCACCTACCCCCAGTACCTGGTCATGCTCGTGCTGTGGGAGGACGGCGAGATGCCGGTCAAGCGGCTCGGCGAGCGCCTGCGGCTCGACTCCGGCACGCTCTCCCCGCTGCTCAAGCGGCTGGAGGCGAACGGGCTCGTGCGCCGGGAGCGCAGCACGCAGGACGAGCGTTCGGTGATCGTCGCGCTCACCGAGGCGGGCGGGGCGCTGCGGGAGCGGGCGGAGCGGGTGCCACTGCGGATCGCGGAGGCGACCGGTTTCGAGCTGGCGGAGATCGAGGACCTGCGCCGCCGCCTGCTGCGGCTCACGGACGCGCTGGACACGGCCGCGCTCTGAGCCCGGCCGCCCCGAACTGACGCACTCCGCTCGGAAACCGCCTGAACCGGTGTCCGAGTTAGCGCGGTTTTGACATAAACCGCCCTAAAATTCCCGGTGTGGATCCGACCACCGCACCTCCGCCGGCCGAGCCCGGCGTCACGATCATCGTGATCGGCTACGACGACGCCGCCCATGTCGCCGCCGCGACCCGCTCCGCACTCGACCAGGGCCCCGCCGTCACCGAGGTGATCGCGGTGGACGACGCCTCCACCGACGACAGCGGCCGGCTCCTCGGCGAGCTCGCCGCGCGCGATCCCCGACTGCACGTCGTGCGCCGCAGCACGAACAGCGGCGGCTGCGGCACCCCGCGCAACGACGGGCTGGCCCGCGCCGCCGCCCCGTACGTGATGTTCCTCGACAGCGACGACGTACTGCCGCCCGGCGCGGCGGCCGCCCTGCTCGACGCCGCCCGCCGGCACGAGGCCGACCTCGTCTCGGGGCTCTGCGTGCGCCGCGAACTGCCCTCCGGGCAGGAGACGCCCTGGCTGCCCGAGCTGTACGCGCGCCCGGGCGTGCTCACCGACCCCGGCCAGCGCCCCGGCCTGGTCCGCGACACCCTCTGCGTCAACAAGCTCTACCGCACCGAGTTCCTGCGCGAGCACGGCATCCGGTTCCCCGACGGGCGCTGCCTCTACGAGGACTTCGTCTTCACCGCCCGCGTCCTCGCCGCCCGCCCGCGCACCGCCCTGATCCCCGACACCGTCTACGTGTGGCAGGTGCGCCGCGCCGCGGACCGGCTCTCCCTCTCCCTCGACCGCACCGGGATCGACAACTGGCAGGCCCGGCTCGACGCCCACCGCGAGGCCGTCGACATCCTGCTCTCCGCCGGGCTGCCGAAGCTCGCACGGGCCGCGCGGGCGCACTTCATCGACCACTCCCTGCGGATGTACGCGCGCGAACTGGAGCTGCGCGGCGCCGAGTACCGCGCCGAGTGGTGGCGGCGCACCCGCGCCCACCTGCAGACCTTCGACACCGCCGACCTGGAGGCCGCGCCCTCGCCCGGCCGCATGATCGGGCGCGTCATCCTCGCCTCGCCCGCCCCGCGCGACCTGCCCCGCCTCAAGGAGGTCGCCGCCCGGCCGGCCCGGCTGCGCCCGCCGTACGCGCGGACCGCCGACGGCACCCCGGTCTGGTCCGCCGACCTGCCCGAGGTCGCGCTGACCCATCTCCTCGAGCGTCCCGCGCACCTGCTGCCCCTCGCCGTCGACGGCGAGCTGCGCCCCGGGCGCCGCGGCACCCGCCTTCGCCTCCTCCTGCACGACCTGTACGGGCGGATGGCCGACGCGAAGCCCCGCGCGGTGGACGTCACCCTGCTCGACCGGCAGCGCGGCACCGCCGCCCAGCACCGCACGGCGGAGCTCGTCCCGAACGCGGCCGGGAACCTGTGGACCGCCGAGACCCGCCTCGACCTCTCCGCGCTCTCCCGCTCCGGCACCTGGGACATCCAGCTGCGCGTCCACTTCGCCGACGGCACCCACCGCGACGCCACCGCCCACGCCTCCACCGGCCCCGGCCTCCTGCGCCGCACCGCCCTCCCCAGCCGCCGCCACGGCGTCCTCCTCGCCCAGCCCTACGCCACCCACTCCGGCGCCCTCGCCCTGCGCACGGCCCCCGGCGTGCGCGGAGCCCTCACGGTGGCCCGCCGCCGCCTCCGCCGCCTCCTGCGCTGACCCGTAGGCTCGGCGCCATGCCCCCGCCCTCCACTCCCCTGGACCGCGCGATCGGCTCCGTCGTCGGCTCGGCCGTCGGCGACGCGCTGGGCGCCCCCTTCGAGTTCGGCCCCGAAGGCGCCTTCTCGGCCCGCTTCCCGCCCGGCGCCCCCGACGCCGACGAGATGCGCGGGGGCGGCGGCTGGGACCCGGGCGAGGCCACGGACGACACGCAGATGGCGGTCCTGGTGGGCCAATCACTCCTCGAACACGGCGAGTTGAACGACCCGGACGTATTCACCCGCTTCCAGCACTGGGCATCCGCCGACCCCAAGGACATCGGCCTGCAGACCGAGGACGTGCTCACCAACGGACTGCCCTGGGACCGCGCCGCCGCGCACCACTTCCGGATCACCGGCCGCGGCGCGGGCAACGGTGCGCTGATGCGGGCGGCGACCTCCGCCGTGCACTTCGCCCCGCTCGGCACAGCCGCCACGATGGACGCCGCCCGCCGCCTGTCGGCCCTCACCCACGGCGACCCGGCGGCCTGGGAAGGCACGGCTCTCCTCCACGAACTGATCCGCGTCGCCCTGACCGGCGCGGACCCCCTGAACGCGATCCCGGGCGCCCTCGCGCACGTCCCCGCCGCCCACCGCGCCCGCTACGCCACCGTCCTCGCCCCCGACTGGCACCCGGACCTGGCCACCGAGTTCAACGGCGCGGTGTGGCCCTGCCTCGGCTCTTCCGTCTGGGCGCTGCGGACGACCGCCTCGTACGAGTCCGCCCTGCGCGCCGCGATCGACCTCGGCGGCGACACGGACACGGTGGCCGCGGTGACCGGGGCCCTGGCCGGCGCGGTGTACGGCGCCGGCGCGATCCCGCCCCGCTGGACGACCCGCCTCCACGTCCCCCTCCCCGGCTCGGCCACCCCCGCCCTCCGCCTCCCCGAACTGACCGCCCTGGCAAGCCGCCTGACGAAAGCCGAGCCGCACCATGACTGAACTCTCCGCCCCGGACCGCGAACTGGTCGCCGCCGCCGAGGAGATCGCCGCCACCCGCTGCCGGGGTGACAACCACACCATGGCCGCTGCCGCCCGCGCCCGGGACGGCCGGATCATCACCGCCGTGAACGCCTACCACTTCACCGGCGGCCCCTGCGCCGAACTCGTCGCCGTCGGCACGGCCGCCGCCCAGGGCGCGTACGACCTGACCACGATGGTCGCCGTCGGCGACCGCGACCGGGGCGTGGTCCCGCCGTGCGGACGCTGCCGACAGGTCCTCCTCGACTACTTCCCCACCCTGAGCGTCATCGTCGGCAACGGCCCGTCCCGCCGCGCACTCCCGATCACCGACCTGCTCCCGGAGACGTACGTGTGGGCGGACCACCAGCTCGACGAGGCCTGAACCACCCGCTCAGCGCCGCCGGTCGAGGTAGGCGAGGACCGCCAGGACGCGACGGTGGCCGCTGTCGCTCTGGGGGAGGTCGAGCTTCGCGAAGACGTTGCCGATGTGCTTGCTCACGGCGCGTTCGGTGACGACCATCCGGGCTGCGATGGTCGCGTTGTCCCGGCCCTCGGCCATCAGCGTGAGGACCTCCAGCTCGCGCGGGGTGAGCGTGTCGACCGGGTCGTCCCGGCGGCGGGCCAGGAGTTCGGTGACGACCTCGGGGTCGAGGGCCGTACCGCCGGAGGCGACCCGCTCCAGGGCGTCGAGGAACGCGTCGACCCGGCCGATGCGGTCCTTCAGGAGGTAGCCGACACCGCTCGCCCCGCCGCCGATCAGCTCCGTGGCGTAGGAAACCTCCACGTACTGGGAGAGGACGAGGACGGGCAGGCCGGGTAGGGTGCGGCGGGCCTCCAGGGCGGCGCGCAGGCCCTCGTCCCGGAAGCCGGGCGGCATCCGGACGTCCACGACGGCGACGTCGGGGCGGTGTTCGAGGAGCGCGGGCAGCACCTCGGGCCCGGTCTCGGCGACGCCGACGACCTCGTGTCCCGCGGAGCCGAGCAGCAGCACGAGCCCTTCCCGCAACAGCGCGTTGTCCTCCGCGATCACCACACGCACGGCAGCTCCACCTCGATGACGGTCGGTCCTCCGACGGGACTCGAGACTCGCACGTTCCCGTCGAGCGCGGCGACCCGGCGCCGCATGCCGAGCAGCCCACTGCCGCCCCGCTCGTCGGCGCCGCCCCGCCCCGAGTCCCTCACCGCGACCCTCAACCCGGCTCTGCCGCGCTCCAGTTGGACGTCCGCGCGCGTGCCGCCACTGTGCTTGGCGGCGTTGGTCAAAGCCTCCGCGATCACGAAGTAGGCGGCCGCCTCGACCGCGGCCGGCGCCCGGCCGCCCGACTCGACGCCTTCGTCGCGCACCGCGACGTCGAGCCCGCTGGCCGCGGCCAACGCCCGTACGGCGCCCACGAGTCCGCGGTCGGTGAGGATCGGCGGGTGGATGCCACGCACGACGTGCCGCAGCTCGGCGAGCGCCGCCTCGGCCTGGTCCTGGGCGTCGTCGAGGAGGCGGCGCGCGGCCTCCGGGTCCTGGGCGCGCCGGGCGAGCCCGATCCGCATGGACAGCGCGACGAGCCGGGCCTGCGTCCCGTCGTGCAGGTCCCGTTCGATGCGCCGCAGTTCGGCGCCGTGCGCGGCGACGGCCCCGGCCCGTGACTCGGTCAGCTCGGTGACCCGGGCCGCGAGCCGCTCCGCGCCGGGCGCCGGGCCGAGCAGCGCCCTGGACCAGCCGGCGTCGAGGTCCGCCAGACGGGAGACGACCGGCAGCAGGACGGGCGGGCGGCGCAGCAGCCCGCACCACAGCCCGTCGACGACCGCGCCCACGCACAGCACGAGCAGCGCGGCGTACAGCAGCAGCCACCCGTACGCGAAGTGCGCGACGAGCCACCGCAGATCGCGCCAGGTCCCGGGGTCGCCCAGCGCCGTCCGCACCCGCTCCCGCAGCGGCCCGCCCAGCGGCAGATACGCCTCGGGAACCTCCCGGCCGCTCCACTCGGCGACGCGCCCGCGCTTGAACGTGGCGACCCGGCGCAGCAGCAGCACCGTCTCGGGCAGCACTCCGGCGCCGACCACGAGCAGGGTCAGGACCGCGGTGAACAGGGCGAGCGCGATGAACAGATACGAGGCGACGGCGACGGCCGCGCCGACCGCGAGGTACGCCAGTGCCCGCCCGGCCTGTCGCACGGCCCCCTTGATCCCCGGCATGCGGGTCAGCGTAGGCGCAGGACCGGACCGGGCGCAGGGTGGAGCGGGCTACACCATGGTTCGGGGAGCGTGCTCCATGGAGGGGGCGGGGTGCGGGCGGGCACTGTGGAGACACCGCCCCACCGAGGGGCCCTATCCGGAAGGAACCGCCATGAAGGCGCTGCTCTGGCTGACCCTGGCCCTCGCTGTCATCGTCAACGTCTTCACCAGCTTCGCCTTCGAGGGCGTCCAGCAGGTGCTGATCAGCGTGCCGACGGGGCTCGTGGCCATCACGGCCGCGGTCGCCCTGTTCCTGACCCGCCGCCGGACGGCCGCCTGACCGCGGCGGGTCAGGATGGACGGCTCAGAGCACCCTGAGCCCCGCCGCGGTGGCCGCAGCCAGCTTCTCCAGGTACCCCTTCGGGGGCTTCGGGCCGCGGGCCACCACCGCCCGCCAGTACAGCGGTCCCGAGATCAGGTCGAGGGCCAGGTCCTCGTCGACGTCGGGGCTCAGCTCGCCGCGGGCCGCCGCCGCGCGGACGATGCCGCTGGCCACCCCGTGCTGGCCCTCGCGCAGGGCCTTCTGGAGGGCGTCCGCGATGTCGGGGTTGCGGGCCGCCTCCGCCTGGAGGTCGGGGATGATCTGGCCCGCGACCGGGTGGCGCAGGGCGCGGGAGGTGACCTGGTAGAGGAGGAGCAGGTCGCTCTCCAGGGAGCCGGTGTCGGGGGCCGGCAGGCCCTGCACCGCTATGGCCGAGACCAGGTCCAGGACGAGGTGGAGCTTGGAGCGCCAGCGGCGGTAGACGGCGGTCTTGCCGACCCCGGCGCGGCGCGCGATGCCCTCGATGGACATCCGGGCGTAGCCCACGGACGCGAGTTCCTCGAAGACGGCGGCGCGGATGGCCTCCGTCACGTCCTCGCGCAGTACGGCGGCCCCGGCCGGGGCCCGGCGACGCGGCGTCGGCCTGGGCGGTTCGGCGTTGGTCGTCATGCGGCCAGCATAGATGCGGCACGACGATACGGTTGCGTTCCGACGTCGCGGGGGCCTAGTCTCACGTCACGACGATACGGGTCCGTTCCGACGTAGCGACCTTCCGACGAACGGCCTTCCGCCCCCCGGCCGCCCGACCGCCCGGCCGTCCAGAAAGCAGGCGATGTGAGTCAGGTCCTCGACACGCCTTCCGCGCCCCGCCCCCCGGACCCCGCCGCCCCGGTGGGCCAGGAGGACGCGGCGGCCCTGGCCGCGCGCCACGGCCTGACGGTGAGCGGCGCCCGCCCCTCCCTGCCCGCGTACGTGCGGCGGCTGTGGCAGCGGCGGCACTTCATCACCGCCTTCTCCACGGCGAAGCTGACCGCGCAGTACAGCCAGGCCAAGCTGGGCCAGGTGTGGCAGGTCCTCACCCCGCTGCTGAACGCGGCGGTGTACTACCTGATCTTCGGCAAGCTGCTGAACACCAGCCGGGGCGTGCCGGACTACATCCCGTTCCTGGTCACGGGCGTGTTCGTGTGGACGTTCACGCAGTCGTCCGTGATGGCGGGCACGAAGGCGATCTCCGGGAGCCTCGGCCTCGTACGGGCGCTGCACTTCCCGCGCGCCTCGCTGCCGATCTCGTACTGCCTCCAGCAGCTCCAGCAGCTGCTGTTCTCGATGTGCGCGCTGGTGGTGATCCTGCTGTGCGCCGGGGTGCCGCCGCGTCCGTCGTGGGTGCTGGCCGTTCCGGCCCTGGCCCTTCAGTTCGTCTTCAACACCGGGCTCGCGCTGGTCATGGCCCGGCTCGGGGCCCGTACGCCGGACATCGCGCAGCTCATGCCGTTCGTGCTGCGGACGTGGATGTACACCTCGGGCGTGATGTGGAGCCTGACGCATCTGACGGCAGGCCGTGACGTGCCGCAGGTCGTCGTCACGCTGCTGCAGATCAACCCCGCGGCGCTCTACATCGACCTGATGCGCTTCGCACTCATCGACAGTTTCACCGCGGACCAGCTGCCGCCGCACGCGTGGCCGCTGGCCCTCGGCTGGGCCCTGCTCGCCGGGCTGGGCGGATTCGTCTTCTTCTGGAAGGCCGAGGAGAGGTACGGACGTGGCTGAGCCGGTACAGGACCAGGGGCCCGTGCCCACCGTCATCGTCGACGGCGTCGACATCGTCTACCGCGTCCACGGCACCGGCGCGGGCCGCGGCACCGCGACCGCCGCGCTCAGCCGGATCGTCGGCGGCAAGAAGAAGGCCGAGCGGCGCGCGGGTGTGCGCACGGTCCACGCCGTGCGGAACGTGTCGTTCACCGCGTACCGGGGCGAGGCCATCGGCCTCATCGGCACCAACGGCTCGGGCAAGTCGACCCTGCTCAAGGCCGTCGCGGGGCTCCTCCCGGTCGAGAACGGGCGGATCTTCACCGACGGCCAGCCCTCCCTGCTCGGCGTCAACGCGGCCCTGATGAACGACCTCACGGGCGAGCGGAACGTGAAGCTGGGCGGCCTCGCCATGGGCATGAGCCGCGAGCAGGTCCGCGACCGCTACGACGAGATCGTCGACTTCTCCGGCATCAACGAGAAGGGCGACTTCATCACCCTGCCGATGCGCACGTACTCCTCCGGCATGGCGGCCCGCCTCCGGTTCTCCATCGCCGCCGCGAAGGACCACGACGTCCTGCTGATCGACGAGGCCCTCGCGACCGGCGACCGCTCCTTTCAGAAGCGCTCCGAGCAGCGGATCCGCGAGCTGCGCAAGCACGCCGGGACGGTCTTCCTGGTCAGCCACAGCAACAAGTCGATCCGGGACACGTGTGACCGCGTGCTCTGGCTGGAGCGCGGGGAGCTGCGGATGGACGGGCCGACGGAGGACGTACTGAAGGAGTACGAGGAGTTCACCGGCGGTCCCGCCAAGAAGCCCGCGAAGGCGAAGTAGCCCGCGGTACGCCTGGTCATGACGGGCCCCGCACCGGCCCGAAAGATACTCTTTGTCTGACTTGATGCCGATATCCGATCGGCCGCCCCGTGCGGCCGCCAGGGGGATCAGCAGATGACGGAGACCCGCCCCGCCCTCAGCGTCGTGGTGCACGGCCCCGACGTACAGGGCCTGCTCGGGCCCTGCCTGGACGCCCTCGCCGGTCAGCTGCCCGAGGACGCCGAGCTGATCGTCGCGGCGGTCGGCACCACCGCGCGGGACACGGCCGGGCACCACCTGTCCGGCGTCCCGCGCACCACCCTCCTCACCCTGCCCGCCGGCACGGAGCCGGCCACCGCCCGCGCGGCCGGCGCCCACCGCGCCACCGGCACCTGGCTGTGGTGCCTGACCGCCACCGACCGGCCGCTCCCCGGCGCCCTGTCCGCCCTGCGCACCCGCCTCGCCGAGCTGTCCGACGAGGTGGACGTCGTGCTCGGCGACCACGTCCGCTCGACCTGGCGCGGCCCCGGCACCTCCGGCGTCGACACGGGCCGCCTCGCCCGCTTCGGCCGCCGCGACCGCCCCCTCGACGAGCACGGCAACCTCCTGCGCGTCACCCCGCTGCTCGCCAACCGCGTCCTGCGCACCGCCTTCCACCACACCCACGAGAAGCACCTCACCGACGCCGACCCGATGTACGCGGCCCGCGCCGCCCTCGTCCTCGCCCGCCGGATCGCCGGCACCGAGCACGCCCTGGCCGACGTACGGCAACTGCGCCGCGAGAGCCTGCCGCCGGTACCGGCCGAGCGGCGGTACGAGCTGATCGACGCGTACGAGCGCCTGCAGGAGCTGATGCGGGAGCACGGCACCGCGGC
Source organism: Streptomyces xanthii (assembly GCF_014621695.1). Taxonomy (GTDB): domain Bacteria; phylum Actinomycetota; class Actinomycetes; order Streptomycetales; family Streptomycetaceae; genus Streptomyces; species Streptomyces xanthii. Next base: position 4,736,826 of record NZ_CP061281.1, on the reverse strand, counting down.
CGCCCCCCGCGCCGTCCTGTACGACCTGATGGCCACCGAGACGCTGCGCGTCGTGTCCCGCGAGGGCCTGCCGGATGCGGTCGCCCGCGAGTTCTTCCGCCGCGCCTCCGCGGCGGCCGTGCGCTGGAAGCCCCCCGGCCACCGCAGGCCCCCGGGCCGCGAGGGCGTGCGGCGCGGCCTCCTGGAGCAGGACGCGTACACGAAGTACCGCGCGTTCCAGGAGCTGAGCCACGGCCGGCGGGCCCTGCGCTCGGCCGTCCGCACCGGCCGCGGGAAGGCGGGCCGCAAGCTCCTCGACCTGCACTACCAGCGCGCCCTGAAGACCCCGCTCGACCCGGAGCTCGCCGTCTTCTCCGCGTACTGGGACCGCGGCGTCGCCTGCAACCCGGCCGCGATCGCCGCGAAGCTCGCCGAACTCGCCCCGCACATCCGCCCGGTGTGGGTGGTGTCCCGCGCGACGGAGCCGCTGCTGCCGCCCGGCACCGAGCACGTCGTGCCCGGCACCCGCCGCTACGCGGAGGTCATGGCCCGCGCCGCGTACCTCGTCAACAACGTCAACTTCCCCGGCGCGGTGGTCAAGAGACCCGGCGCGATCCACCTCCAGACCCATCACGGCACCCCGCTGAAGAAGATGGGCCTCGACCAGATCGACCACCCCACCGCCTCGCGCGGCCTGGACTTCGACGCGCTCCTGTCCCGCGTCGACAAGTGGGACTACAGCGTCAGCGCCAACTCCCACTCCACCCGCATGTGGGAGCACGCCTACCCGTCGCACTACGTCTCCCTGGACCACGGCTACCCCCGCAACGACGTCTACCACCGGGCCACGGCCGCCGACGTCCGCGCCGTCCGCGCCCGCCTCGGCATCGCCCCCGGCCGCCGCGCCCTCCTGTACGCGCCGACCCACCGCGACTACGAGGCCCGCTGGACCCCGCGCCTGGACTTCGCCGCGCTCGCCGAGCGCCTCGGCGAGGACACCGTCCTGCTCGTGCGCGGCCACTACTTCTACGGCGGCGCCGCGTCCCCGCTCGCCGGGCTGTGCCGCACCGGCCGGATCGTCGACGTCTCCGCGTACGACCCGGTGGAGGAGCTGGCGCTCGCCGCGGACGCGCTGATCACGGACTACTCGTCGATCATGTTCGACTACGCCAACCTGGACCGCCCGATCGTCAGTTACGCCGACGACTGGGAGACGTACGCGACGACCCGCGGCGTCTACTTCGACCTGACGACCGAGCCGCCGGGCCATGTCGCCCGCACCCAGGACGAGTTGACGGAGATCCTCGTCACCGGCGCCTGGCGCGACCGGGAGTCGGCGGCCGCCCGGGACAGCTTCCGGCGCCGCTTCTGCGAGTTCGACGACGGACGGGCCGCCGAGCGCGTCGTGCGCCGGGTCTTCCTCGGCGAGCCCGAGGAGGCGCTGCCGCCGGTGCTGCCGCTGGAGTCCCGCACCGTGGCCCCCACCCCCGAGGAGGCGGACGCCCATGGACACGCCTGACGTCACGGTCACCGTCATCACCTACGACGACGCCGCACGCCTCCCCCGCGCCGTCGCCTCCCTCCAGGCCCAGACCCACACGAACATCGAGATCGTCATCAGCGACGACCACTCGACCGACAACACCCCCGAGATCGCACGGGACCTGGCGGCCGCCGACCCCCGTATCACCTGTCTCCGGCTGCCGGAGAACAGCGGCGGATGCAGCGCCCCGCGCAACCGCGCCCTCGACATCGCCCGCGCCCCCTACCTGATGTTCCTCGACAGCGACGACGAACTCCCGCCCCGCGCCGTCGAGTTCCTGCTCGCCGCGCACCGCGAGAACCCCGGGATCGACTTCGCGATGGGCGCCGTCGAACGGGTCCGCGTCGACACCGGACGCACCTCGCGCTGGATGCCGCACCTCGTCGCCGAGCGCCGCACCGTCGAAGGCGTGGAGAACGAACCCGACCTGCTCTTCGAGCACCTGTCCACGAGCAAGATGTACGCCCGCGCCTTCCTCGACCGCCACGGCCTGCGCTTCCCCGAGGGCATCCACTACGAGGACCAGCTCTTCTCCGCACAGGCCTACTGCCTCGCGAAGGCGTTCACGATCGTCCCCGAGACCGTCTACCGCTGGTACATCCACCCGTACGCGGCCGGGGACGCGGCCTCCATATCCAACCAGCGGCACCGGCTCGACAACGTCCGCGACCGCGTCCACGTGCAGGAACTCATCGACGCCTTCCTCGCCGAGAACGACCGCGGCGACACGCTGCGCGAGGCCAAGGACCACAAGTTCCTCAAGCACGACTTCCGGATGTACGCGGGCGACCTGCCGCACCGCGACGACGCCTGGCTCGCCGAGTTTGCCGCCGTCGTGAACCCGTACCTCGACCGGCTCGCCCCCGCCGCCTACGCCCGCCTGCCGCGCGACGAACGCGTCGTCCTCCAGCTCGTGCGCGACCTGCGCCTGCCCGAGGCCCGGCTCGCGGCGCGCGGCCTCGGCCACGCGGTCGCCCCCCGCACGACGGCCCTGGACGCGGCCGGGACCCCGTACTGGGGCGACCGGGTCCCGGACACCGCGTGGGCCCGCCGTGAACTCTCCCTCGCCGACCTGGAGCTGGACACCCGGCCCTTCCGGCGCGCCCAGTTCCGCCACGAGCTGGTGTCCGTCGAGCGCGGCCCCGGCCCGGCCTCGCTGGACCTGCGCGTGCGCACCCACGACCCCGGACGCCGGCTCTCCGTGGGCCCGCAGCCGGCCGCGCTCCTGCTCACCCCGGGCCGCCGCCGCGCGACCCTGCGGTTCCGGCTCGACCCCGTGCGGCCGGGCGTCTTCGAGGGCCGGGTCCGGCTCGACCTCACGGCGCTCGCGCTCCCCCGGCTCGGCTTCACCGGGACCCGGCACCCCATGCTCCAGCTGACCGCCCCGGACGGCGCCCGCAACACCGGGCTGCTGCTCGCCCCGCTCGACCTGCCCGTCCGCACCGCGCACGTGAACCGGCACCGGGTCACCGTCGAACCCGAGGGCAAGGGCGCGGGACGGCTGCAACTGCGCTGGGAGCCCCTCGGGCCCCTCGCCACCCGCATCGGCCCGCCCGTGCGGCGCGCGGCCCGCACCCGGGCGGTGCGCGGGTTGCGGCGCCTGGCCCGGATGATCCGCTGAGGCCGCCGCGTCCTGGAGGTCAGTGCCGCGAGCGGGCCCGCAGCCGCCACGGCATCGCGACCGACTCCAGCTGCACCATCAGGTTCATCTTCGACTCGCCGACCGTACGGTCCTCGAAGTGGATCGGCACCTCGATGATCCCCTGGCCGCGGCGCAGCGCCCGGTACTTCATCTCGACCTGGAAGCTGTAGCCCGCGCTGTCGACGGAGGCCAGGTCGATGGCGCGCAGGGCGTCCTCGCGCCACAGGTTGAAGCCGCCCGTGATGTCCCGGACCCGGGTGCCGAGGATCGTGCCCGCGTACGCGTTCGCCCAGCGCGACAGCAGCTTGCGGTGCGCTCCCCAGGCCTCGGAGAGGCTGCCGCCCTGCACGTAGCGGCTGCCGATGGTGACGCCCGCGCCGGTCGACAGGGCGACCCCGAGCAGCTGCGGGACCTTCGCGACGGGGTGGCTGCCGTCGGCGTCCATCTGCAGGACGTAGCGGGCGCCGTCCGCCACGGCCCGCGCCATGCCCGCCGCGTAGGCCCGGCCGAGCCCTTCCTTGCCGGCGCGGTGCAGCACGGCCATCCGGTCGGCGCCGAAGCGGCCCGCGTACTCCTCGGCGAGGTCACCGGTGCCGTCCGGGCTGGAGTCGTCGACGACGAGGAGCCGCAGGCCCGGCAGCGGTAGCGCCATCAGGGCCTCGGCCATGCCGGGCAGATTCCCCGCCTCGTTGTACGTCGGCATGACGACGGTGAGCGGGGTCGCGGCCCAGTCGTCGGGCAGTGCGACCGCGCGTGCGGCCGGCGTCGCGTCGGGCCGGATCTGCTTCGGCGGCATCGGGCTCTCCCTGGTCGGCGTGCTCGGTCACCCCATCGGTACCACCGAAACACAGCCCCGGCCGTCGGGACACTCATTCAGAACACAAGAATCCGGTAGGAAGAACGACCCGGCGCGTCCGCCGGACGAACGGCGAACGACCGAGGGGCGCCCGAAGGCGCCCCTCGACCCCTGTGTCAGGGGGTGACTACGAGTGCGAACGCAGCAGCGTGCGCATCGTCCGCATCGCGACCGACAGGTTCGCCAGGTCGAAGGCGTCCGAGCCCTGGATCTCCTCCAGGGTGGTGCGCGCGCGGCCCAGGATCGCCGCGTTCTTCTCCTCCCAGTCCTTGAACCGCTGCTCCGGCGTCGAGGTCCCGTTCCCGACGGCCAGCACGTCGGCCGTCAGGGCGGCGTGCGCCGCGTACAGGTCCTCGCGGATCGACGCGCGGGCCATCGACTGCCAGCGGTCGGCCCGCGGCAGCTCGATGATGCGGTCCATCAGCTGCGTGATGTTCAGCCGGTCCGCGAGGTCGTAGTAGACCTCGGCGACGGCGAGCGGGTCCTTGCCCATGCGGTCGCCGATCTGGACGATGTCGAGCGTCGGGAACGCGGAGGAGAACCCGGCGACCCGCTCGGCCAGCTCCTCCGGCACCCCGGCGCCGGTCAGCTCGTCGACGATCCCCTGGTACCACTCGGCGTCCGCGCCGCGCAGCATCTTCGGCATGGCCGCCCAGACCTCGGTGACCCGCTCCTTGAAGAAGGCGATCGTCTCGGCGAGCTGCAGCGGCTGCGGCCGGTTGTTGAGCAGCCAGCGCGTGCCGCGCTCGACGAGCCGGCGCGAGTGCAGCCGGATCCGGGTCTGCACGTCGGCGGCGACGACATTGTCGAGCGCCTCGACCGCGTCCCACACGTCGCTCAGGCCGAAGATCTCGCGGGCCGCGAGCTGCGCCCGGACGATCTCCTCCAGGGACGCGCCGGTCTCCTCGCGCAGGCGGTGCAGGAAGGTCGAGCCGCCCGTGTTCACCGTGTCGTTGACCAGCACCGTGGTGATGATCTCGCGGCGCAGCGCGTGGCCGTCGATCGAGTCCAGGTACTTGTCGCGCAGCGCCTGCGGGAAGTAGGCGTGCAGCAGCCGGGCCAGGTACGGGTCGTCGGGCAGCGAGGTCTGGATGAGCTCGTCCGACGCCGTGATCTTCGTGTACGCGAGCAGGACGGCCAGCTCGGGCTGGGTCAGGCCGCGGCCGCTGTTGAGGAGCTCCTTGATCTGCCGGTCGTTCGGCAGGAACTCCAGCGAGCGGTCCAGGTGGCCCTGCTTGCCGAGCCGGCGCATGAAGCGCTGGTGGGCGTGGAGCAGGGACGGGGCCTGCGCCTCGGCGTTGCCGAGCGCCGTGTTCTGCGCGTAGTTGTTGCGCAGGACGAGCTCGCCGACCTCGTCGGTCATGGCCGCGAGCAGCTTGTTGCGCTGCTTGACGGTCATGTCGCCGTCGAGGACCAGACGGTTGAGCAGGATCTTGATGTTGACCTCGAGGTCCGAGGTGTTCACACCGGCGCTGTTGTCGATCGCGTCGGTGTTGACCCGGCCGCCCTTGCGGGCGAACTCGATGCGGCCCAGCTGGGTCGCGCCGAGGTTGCCGCCCTCGCCGATGACCTGGGCGCGCACGTCCTGGCCGTCGACGCGGATCGAGTCGTTGGCCTTGTCGCCGACGTCGCTGTTCGACTCGACGGACGACTTCACGTACGTGCCGATGCCGCCGTTCCACAGCAGGTCCACGGGGGCCTGGAGGATGGCCTTCATCAGCTCGGCCGGGGTCATCTTCGACTGGCCGGACTCGATGCCGAGGGCCTCGCGGATGTGCGCGTTGAGCTGGATCGCCTTGGCGGAGCGCGGGAAGACGCCACCGCCCGCGGAGATCAGCTCCTTGTCGTAGTCCTCCCAGCTGGAGCGCGGGAGGTCGAACATGCGGCGGCGCTCGGCGTACGAGGTGGCCGCGTCCGGGTTCGGGTCGATGAAGATGTGCCGGTGGTCGAACGCGGCGACGAGGCGGATGTGCTCGCTGAGCAGCATGCCGTTGCCGAACACGTCGCCGGACATGTCGCCGACGCCGACGACCGTGAAGTCCTCGGTCTGGGTGTCGACGCCCAGCTCCCGGAAGTGCCGCTTGACGGACTCCCAGGCGCCGCGGGCGGTGATGCCCATGCCCTTGTGGTCGTAGCCGGCCGAGCCGCCGGAGGCGAACGCGTCGCCCAGCCAGAAGCCGTAGTCCTGGGCGACCTCGTTGGCGATGTCGGAGAACTTCGCGGTGCCCTTGTCGGCCGCGACCACCAGGTAGGTGTCGTCGCCGTCGTGGCGCACGACGCCGACGGGCGGCACGACCTCGCCGCCGACCAGGTTGTCGGTGATGTCGAGCAGCGCCGAGATGAACGTCTTGTACGAGGCGATGCCCTCGGCCATCCACGCGTCGCGGTCCACCGACGGGTCGGGCAGCTGCTTGGCGACGAAGCCGCCCTTGGCGCCGACGGGCACGATGACGGTGTTCTTCACCATCTGCGCCTTGACCAGGCCGAGGATCTCCGTACGGAAGTCCTCGCGCCGGTCGGACCAGCGCAGACCGCCGCGCGCGACCTTGCCGAAGCGCAGGTGGACGCCCTCGACGCGGGGCGAGTACACCCAGATCTCGTAGGCGGGGCGCGGCTCGGGCAGGTCGGGGATGGCCTGCGGGTCGAGCTTCATGGAGACGTAGGCGTGCGGGCGGTACGGCTCGCGCGCGTCGGTCCCGGCGCTCTGGAAGAAGTTCGTGCGCAGGGTCGCCTTGATGACCGTGAGGAAGGAGCGCAGGATGCGGTCCTCGTCGAGGGAGGCGACCTGGTCGAGCGCGCCGTCGAGCTCCTCGAGGATCCCGTCGATCAGCTCGGTGCCGGCGCTCTGCCGGTCCGGCGACATCCGCGCCTCGAAGAGGCTCACCAGCAGGCGCGTGGTGTGGACGTTGTTGCGGAGGGTGTCCTCCATGTAGTCCTGGCTGAACGTGGAGCCGGCCTGGCGCAGGTACTTGGCGTACGCGCGCAGCACCATGGCCTGGCGCCAGGTGAGCCCGGCGCCGAGCACGAGGGCGTTGAAGCCGTCGTTCTCCGCGGCGCCGGTCCAGGTGGCGGCGAACGCCTCCTGGAACCGCTCGCGGCCGTCGGCACCGAGGTCGTCCCCGTTGCCGTTGCCCTGCTGGGGCAGGCGCAGGCCGAAGTCGTAGATCCACGCCGTCGTACGGTCCGCGCAGCGCAGCTCGTACGGGCGCTCGTCGGTGACCTCGACGCCCAGGCGCTGGAGCACCGGGAGCACGGCCGACAGGGAGACGGGCGCGCCGGTGCGGTAGATCTTGAAGCGGCGCTCGCCGGGGGCGGCGCCCACGGGCTCGTACAGGGAGAGCGCGAAGTCCTTGCCGCTGCGGGCGAGGGCCTCCAGGTGGACCAGGTCGGCGACGGCGGCGCGCGGCGTGTGGTCGGCCTTGTAGCCCTCGGGGAAGGCGTGGCCGTACTGGCGCAGCAGCTCCGCGGCGCGCTCCTCGCCGCACTCGGCGTTCAGCGCCTCGCCGAAGCCGTCGGCCCAGGAGCGGGCGGCCTCCACGAGCCGGGCCTCGATGCGGTCCTTGTCGGCGTCGGACAGCTGCGGCAGCTCGGTGCCGGGCGCGACGCGGACGACGAAGTGCAGCCGGGACAGGATCGACTCGGTGTTCCAGGCGGTGAAGTCGACGCTGGTGCCGCCGAGCTCCTCCTTCAGGATGTCGATGATCCGCAGCCGGACGCCCGTGGTGTAGCGGTCGCGCGGCAGGTAGACGAGCGCCGAGTAGTAGCGCCCGTACTCGTCCTTGCGCAGGTACAGGCGCAGCCGGCGCCGCTCCTGCAGGTACAGGACGGAGGTGACGATGGAGCGCAGCTCGTCCGGCGGAGTCTGGAACAGCTCGTCGCGCGGGTACGTCTCCAGGATCTGGAGCAGGTCGCGGCCGTCGTGGCTGTTGGGCGTGAAGCCGGCGCCCTTGAGGACCTCGGCGACCTTGCGGCGCACGACCGGCACGCGGCGCACGCTCTCGGTGTACGCGGCCGAGGAGAACAGGCCGAGGAAGCGGCGCTCGCCGATCACGTTGCCCTCGGCGTCGAACTTCTTCACGCCGACGTAGTCGAGGTAGCTGGGGCGGTGCACGGTGGCGCGGCTGTTGGCCTTGGTGAGGACGAGCAGCTTGTGCTCGCGGGCCTTGGCGCGGGCGTCGGCGGGCAGCCGGCTGAAGGACGGCGAGACCGGGTGGTGGTCGTCGGCGCCGTGCGGCGGGTCGGAGCGCAGGATGCCGAGACCGGTGCCCGGCACGGCGGCCAGGGAGTCGTCCTCGGTCAGGTCGTACTCGCGGAAGCCCAGGAAGGTGAAGTGGTCGGCGGACAGCCAGCGCAGCAGCTCGCGGGCCTCCTCGACCTCCGACTCGTCCAGGTCCCCGGCGGTGGGCTCGGAGGGCAGCTCGTCGGCGATGCGCAGCGCGGCGTCGCGCATCTTCTCCCAGTCCTCGACGCACTCGCGCACGTCGGACAGGACGCGCAGCAGATCGGCGGTGATCTGCTTGAGGTCGGCGCGGTCCGTCTCGCGGTCCATCTCGACGTGGATCCACGACTCGGTGAGCACGTCGTGGCCGTCGGCGGTGGAGCCGTCCGGCAGCACCTCCAGGAGCTTGCCGGTCACGTCACGCCGCACGACGACCTGCGGGTGGATGACGACGTGGATCCCGCGCCCCTGCCGCGACAGCTCGTTGGTGACCGAGTCCACGAGGAAGGGCATGTCGTCGGTGACGACCTCGACGACGGAGTGGCTGCTGGTCCAGCCGTTCTCCTCGACGGTCGGGGTGTGGACCTTGACGCTGGCGGTGCCCTGCGGACGGTTCTCGGCGAGCCGGTAGTGCGAGTAGGCGGCACCGAAGACGTCGACCGGGTCTCGGTCGGTGAGGTCCTCGGGCGCGGTGTGCAGGTAGTAGCGCTGGAGGAACGAGAGCACGGTGTCGCTGTCCGGCGTGCCCTCGCCCGTCTGCCCAGCCGGGAGATGCCCCCCTGCCGGGCTGTTCTCAGCTACCCGGGCGGCCCGTTCGAGCAGCTCGGCCTTGGCTTCGTCCAGCTTGGTCTGCATTGTCCTCTGGCTCCTGTCGCGCGCCGTTGCGTGACGTAGACGTGTTCGAGAAAAAACGTCCGGCGTGACGAGACGGCGCGGGGTGTCCGCTGTACGTCGACGTTATGCCGGAATGAGAGAAGAGCGAACGGATATGAGCCATTTTCGGCGCACCGGCCGGCCGCGGGAAACGATCAGCGGCTGAGCGCCGGGCACGGTCGGCATGACGAACCGTGGTCTCCCGGCGCGGGCAGGGGGCGACGATGCCCCCGCGAGATATCGCGCTGATCACGGGTCAAGGCTATCTCCCCGCCCCCGGGGCACGTCATGAGCCGTATGTGTACAAAACAAGGGGGCGAACTTTGACACTCTGCACAGATCGCTGAGCCGTAGGAGTGTGCAGGGGCGTCCGAAGGGGTGACCCGCGGGGTCCGGGCGGGTCACCCGCCGGGGGGTGGGTGGTGGCTGCCCCGCCGACGAGGGCAGCCACCGCGGTGTCGCGCTCCGGGCACCACGGCGGGGCTGTCATCACGACAGCGTGGGGGAGTTGACCATGACTGCCCGACTCCCCGCCGCGACCTCCTCCGGAGCCCGACACCCCTTGATCCTCGTCGGTACACCCCCCACCGCACATCGGTACCCGGGAACACCCGTATACCCAGATCGCAGGCTGGAGCCCGCCTCCGTATACCTACCGGCCCCTGGGGCACGCGGAGCGTGCCCCAGGGGCGCGGGGAACTGCGCGACCAGCCCCCACCGGAGCCGCACCCGGCAGCGAAAGATCAACCAGCCACGGTGGAAGCCGCGGCTGCCAGAGAGACCTCCGTCCGCGACCCGACCCCGAGCTTCGCCAAAATATGCTCCACATGCGCGTCAGCGGTCCGCTTCGAGATGACCAGCCGCTCCGCGATCTCCCGGTTCGACAACCCCTCCACCACCAGCGCAGCGACCTCCCGCTCCCGACGGGTCAACGCCTCGACCCCGCTCCGCCGAGCCCCCGGCACGGCCACCGCGGGCGCCGGCACCTCCATGTCCCCCCGCACCGCGTCCAGCACCCGCCCCCCGGAGAGCCGCGCCCCCACCTCGTGCCACCGCCGGAACCCGTCCTCCCCCAGCGCCTCCCGCACGGCCCCCCGCACCGCCTCCTGCTCCTCGAAGAGCGAGGGCAGCATGCCGACGGGGTCACCGGACAGGCGCCGCGCGTGCTCCGCGTACCCGAGCAGCCACGCCGCCCGCACGAACCGCTTCTCGCGCGCCGCCGCCCACCCGAGCACGAGGCAGCAGATCGCCGCGACGAGCACCTCCTCGACCTCGGCGGCGGCCTCCAGGGCCCGGCGCAGCGCCCCGACGGCCTCCTCCCGCTCCCCCGCGAGCCACAGGATCACCCCCTGCACCATGAGCGTGGACCCGTACAGCTGCCGCTCCCCGGTGCCCTCCAGGAACGCGAGCCCGGTCCGGCACAACTCCAGGGCGCCGTCCGTGTCCCCGAGCACCCCGAGCAGCAGCGCGCCCTCGTAGTGCACGACCCCGGTGCCGAGCCCGTCGCCCCGCGCCACGATCCGCTGCCGCGCGTCCTCCAGTTCCGCGAGCCCCTCCGGCTCCCCGCACAGCGCCCCGAGCCCGCCCAGGTACGCGTCGCAGAACAGCTCGACCCGCGCTTCCCCCGCCTGCCGCGCCACCGCGATCGCCCGGTGGAAGAGCTCGAGCGCGCCGGGCAGGTCCCCGGTCCACACCGAGAACAGGGCGACCATGAACCGGCCCCACGCCTGTTCTCCGCCCACTTCGCCGAGCAGCCCGAGCCCCTTGTCGATCCAGTACCGGCCTTCGGCGAGCACCCCGGCTGCCCGCCAGAACGGCCCGAGCTGCGCCGCCAGCCACAGGCCCTGCGCGACGGTCTCCGGGTCCCCGCTCCCGTACGCGTGCTCGAGCGCGGCCCGCAGATCGGCGCTCTCGGCCCGCAGCGCCCGGTGGTGCCCCGGCTGCGCGGCGGTGAGGAACTCGTCCCAGAAGCGCCGGCCGAGCTCCCGGTAGTACGCGAAGTGCCGCCCGCGCACGGCGGCCGCCTGCCCGGACTCCTCCAGCCACTCGGCCCCGTACTCGCGGATCGTGTCGAGCAGCCGGTACCGGCCGCCGTCCTCCCCGATGCGCTGGACGACGGACTTGTCGACGAGCCCGATGAGGTGCTCCAGGACCGCGCCGGGCGGCAGCTCGCCGCCCGCGCACACGGTCTCGGCGGCCGACAGCTCGAAGGACCCGGCGAACACCGACAGGCGCGCCCACAGCAAACGCTCCTGCGGCGTGCACAGCTCGTGGGACCAGCCGATGGCGGTACGCAGCGTCTGGTGCCGGGTCAGCGCCGTGCGGCGCCCTCCGGTCAGCACCTCGAAGCGGTGGCCGAGCCGCTCCACGAGCCGCTCCAGGGGCACGGCCCGCAGCCGTACCGCCGCGAGCTCGAGCGCGAGCGGGATGCCGTCGAGGCGGCCGGCGAGCGCGGTGAGCTGCCCCCGGTTCGCGTCGGTCACCGTGAAACCGGGCACGACGGCGGCGGCCCGCTGCACGAACAGCTCCAGCGCGTCGTCGGCGCTCAGCGGCGCGACGGGGCAGCAGTGCTCGCCCGGCACGTCGAGCGGCTGCCGGCTGGTCGCGAGGACGCTCACGCCGGCCGCCTCGCGCAGCAGCACGTCGGTGAGCATGGCGCAGGCGTCGACGAGGTGCTCGCAGGTGTCGAGGACGATCAGGAGCCGCCGCCCCTGGAGGTGCGCGACGACCGCGTCGAGCGGCTCCATGCCTGCCTGGTCCGGGAGTTCGAGCACGGCGGCGAGGGTCGCCGGGATCAGTTCGGGGTCGCGCAGCGCGCTCAGTTCGACGAGCCACACCCCGTCGGGGAAGCGCTTGGCGAGCCCGGCCGCGGCCCGCAGCGCGGTGCGGCTCTTGCCGACCCCGCCGGGCCCGACGAGCGTGACGAGCCGGGCCCGGTCGAACGCGCCGCGCACCTGCGCCAGTTCGTCGGCACGCCCCACGAACGTCGTGACCTCGGCGGGAAGTTGTCCGCCCCGCCGCTGCCCGAAGCCGAAACCCATGGTTCGCGTCCCCCCGTCGTGGCTGCCGTACGGCCGTACCACCCCAGCGTACGCAGCCGGGCGCGGAGCGTGAACGCACTCGGCGCAAAACACCGGGCCCGGCGGAAGGAGGGATTCAGGCGGCCTCGGCGATCCGCTCCGCCTCGCGCACGGCCTCGGCGAGCGTGTCCACGACCGGCACGCCGGCGCCCTCCAGGCCGGCCCGGCTGTGGGAGCCGCCCGTGTAGAGCACGGCCCGCGCGCCCGCGTGCAGCGCGGCGACGGCGTCGTCGGCCGCGTCCCCGATGACGACGGTGCGCTCCGGCGCCACCCCGTCGAGGGTGCTCAGGTGCCGCACCATGTACTCGGCCTTGCTGCCGCCCGAGGGCCCGGTGCGGCCGTCGACGCGCAGGAACCGGTCGGTGATCCCGAAGTCCCGTACCAGCGGCACCAGTCGCTCGTGGTCGTACATGCTGAGGATGGACTGGCTGCGGCCCGCGCCCTGCCAGCCGGCGAGCAGGCCCTCGGCGCCGTCGGTGAGCCGGCAGTCGCCCGCGCGGAACGCGTAGTGCCGGTGGAAGGCGCCGTCCATGAGGAGCCACTCGTCCTCGGTGGGCAGCCGGCCCATCAGCCGCTCGTAGAACTTGGGGACGGGTACGCAGTACAGCGTTCGGTACGTCTCCAGCGTGATCGGTTCGAGGCCGATCTCCTCGAAGGCGGCGTTCGTGGCCGCTATGACTGCTTCGGTGTCGTGGAACAGCGTGCCGTTCCAGTCCCAGACGATGTGCGCGGTGGTGTGCTTCCCCATCCCCAGAACGTACCTTCCGCTCAGTCGCCGAGGCCGATCAGGTTCGGGATCTCCTGCGTCGCGAACCAGAGCAGCTCGTGGTCCTCGGCCCCGTCCACGACGAACTGCGCGTCGTCGTCCCCGTGGTCGGCGGCGCCCAGCGCGGCCGCCGCGGCGGTGACGTCCTTCTCGGCGTCGTCGGCGTCCACGTGCACGGCCGCGGCCTTGGCGAGCCGCACGACGTCCCGCACCGACACCTCGCCGAGCGAGGCCGGGTCGAGGCCCCGGTCGGGGTCGGCCACGGCCGCGCCGTCCGGCACGTCGACGGCGACCACGACGCGGCGGCGGGCGGCGTCCGGCTCACCGGCGAGCAGCCGCAGCGAGGCGAGCGCGGCCCGGTTCAGCGCGGCGTACTCCAGCTCCTCGATGTCGTCGGAGAGGTACCACTCGCGCAGCGCGGGCGTCACGGCGTAGGCGGTCAGCGGCGCGGGGCCCAGCTCGCCCGCCTTGTACGCCGCCGCGAGTCGAGGCAGGGACAGGGGTACGTACACGCGCATGACGGGCCGCTTTCGTCGTCGGGGCCTATGGGTTCCGGGGTCCTTCAGGATACGGGGACGCGCCCTCCCCGTACCGGGGCGCGTCCTCTTTCGGGCCGCGGCCCGAATCCTCGGCCCGCGTCAGCCGGGGGCGGCCGGTTCACTCCGGGCCGGCCCGCTCCCCGGGGCCCGTCGGCGCCCCGGGCCACCCGGATGAGCGAACCGGTCCGTCCTCCCCGGCGCCTCCCGACGGCTCTTGCGGGGCCGCGCCTCTGCCTCGTACAAGATCACCACCACTAAGTTACCGATTGGTATCCGGAGGTCGCTGTGCAGAAGGTGATGACCAGGCGAGGCCCCCGGCGGAGCACCCGGCCCCCCGCCCGGCGCGACAGCCGCCGCCCCGGCCCCGGCCGCATCGCGCCCCAGGCCCCGCCGCACCCGACCGAACTGTTCACCGAGCGCCTCGTGCTCGTCCTCAGCGGCCAGAAACCGCTGCACTGGGTCGCCCGCCACACCGTCCACCAGGCCTACGAGGACCTGCTCTGGCTCGCCGACCGCCGCCCCCTGGGCCCGGCCCGCCCCCGCATCCACCGCATCGGCCACTTCGAACCGTCCCCCGGCTCCTACGAGGTCTTCGCCCGCGTCACCGCCGGCCCCCGCCTCCACGCCCTGGCCTTCCGCCTGGTCCGCGACGAATCCCTGCGCTGGCGCTGCACAGCCGTAGAACTCGACGGCCGCCCACCCCGCCCCCACGACGACTGACCCCAACACCCCCTCCGGGGGGCCGTCGCCCCGGCGCCCGGCCTGAGCCATCACCCCGGCGCCGGGCACAGGCCCCGGAGCCGGCCCCCGCCGGAAAGGGCGCCGCAGCGGACGCGGCCCGCCAGGGGCGCGGGGAACTGCGCGACCAGCCACAACGGCACCACACCCGGCAACGATCCCCGACCCCTACGGCGAAGACAGCCCAGCCCCGGGTGCGCACGATTCATCAAGGCCCAGCTACGGCACCGCCACATCAGGCCCCGCACAGAAATCCGCTGTCGCCCCGCCCACCCAAGACGCAGACTCGTGTCATGACGACAGATGCGGCGAAGACGGCGGACGCGGCGGAGGACCCGGAGGGACGGGGCGCGGCGACGGACATGGCCGCGTTCCGGGAGGCAGTCGTCGCATGGGCGTCCGGCGGCTCCGGCGACCGCGCCCGCACCCTGGCCACCCGCCTCCCCGTCCGCACCGCCGTCCTGCTGGAGGGCCCGAGCGACGCCGCGGCCGTCGACGCCCTCGCCGAACGCCACGGCCGCGACCTCGCCGCCGAGGGCATCTGCGTGCTCCCGATGGGCGGAGCCATGAGCATCGCCCGCTTCGCCGCCCTGCTCGGCCCCGACGGCCTCGGCCTGCGTCTGACCGGCCTGTGCGACGAGGCCGAGCGCGGCTTCTACGAGCGCGGCCTGGAGCGGGCCGGCGTCACCGGGCAGGAGCAGGAGTTCTACGTGTGCGCGGCGGACCTGGAGGAGGAGCTGATCCGCGCCCTCGGCGTCCCGCGCGTCGAGGAACTCGTCCGCGAGGAGGGCGAGCTGCGTTCCCTGCAGACCTTCCAGCGCCAGCCCGCCCAGCAGGACCGCACGGCCGCCCAGCAACTGCGCCGCTTCCTCGGCACCACCAGCGGCCGCAAGATCCGCTACGGCCGCGTCCTGACCGAGGCCCTGCCCTCGGCCCGCGTCCCAGCCCCGCTGGAGTCCCTGCTCGCCGCCCTGTGACACCCCTGGGCACACGGAAGGGGCCGGACACCAGGTGTCCGGCCCCTTCCGCTACGTACGACCCGCTACCGCGCCACCGTCACTTCTTGCGGCGGCCACGGCCCTTCTGCTGCTTGCGGCGCTCGGCACGGGTCAGACCGTCGGCCTCGGAGCGGGTCGGGCCGCCCTCGGTCACGAAGTCGCCCTCGTCGACGCCACCCTCCGCGTTCGGCGCCTGGAAGTGCAGGCGGTCCGGGCGCTGCGGCGCGTCGAGGCCCTTGGCACGGATCTCCGGGCGGGACGCCCCGGCCTGCGCCGGAACGGTGTCCTCCGGGGACTTCTCCAGGGAGGTGGGCGCCGCGTCCTGGACCGGCACCTCCTCGACCTGCTGCTCGACCTGGACCTCCAGGTTGAACAGGTAGCCGACGGACTCCTCCTTGATGCCCTCCATCATGGCGGTGAACATGTCGAAGCCCTCGCGCTGGTACTCGACCAGCGGGTCCTTCTGCGCCATGGCCCGCAGGCCGATGCCCTCCTGGAGGTAGTCCATCTCGTAGAGGTGCTCACGCCACTTGCGGTCGAGCACGCTCAGCACGACACGGCGCTCCAGCTCACGCATGATCTCGGAGCCGAGCTGCTCCTCGCGGGCCTCGTACTGGGCGTGGATGTCGTCCTTGACGGCCTCGCCGATGAACTCGGCGGTGAGCCCGGCACGGTCCCCGGCCTCGTCCTCCAGCTCCTCGACGGACACCTTGAGCGGGTAGAGCTGCTTGAAGGCGCCCCACAGCCGGTCGAGGTCCCACTCCTCGGCGAAGCCCTCCGCCGTCTCGGCGCCGATGTAGGCGTCGATCGTGTCGTCCATGAAGTGCTGCACCTGCTCATGCAGGTCCTCGCCCTCCAGGACGCGGCGGCGCTCGCCGTAGATGACCTCGCGCTGGCGGTTGAGGACCTCGTCGTACTTCAGGACGTTCTTGCGCGTCTCGAAGTTCTGGGTCTCGACCTGCGACTGGGCGGAGGCGATGGCGCGGGTGACCATCTTGTTCTCGATCGGGACGTCGTCAGGCACGTTGGCCATCGACATCACGCGCTCGACCATCTGGGCCTTGAACAGGCGCATCAGGTCGTCACCGAGCGACAGGTAAAAGCGGGACTCGCCCGGGTCGCCCTGACGGCCGCTGCGTCCGCGCAGCTGGTTGTCGATACGGCGCGACTCGTGGCGCTCGGTGCCGAGGACGTAGAGCCCGCCGAGGCTCTTGACCTCCTCGAACTCCGCCTTGACGGCCTGCTCGGCGCGCTCCAGGGCGGCGGGCAGCGCGGCCGCCCACTCCTCGACGTGCTCGACCGGGTCGAGGCCGGCCTGGCGCAGCTCGGCCTCGGCGAGGTCGTCCGGGTTGCCGCCGAGCTTGATGTCGGTGCCGCGGCCCGCCATGTTCGTCGCGACGGTGACGGCGCCCTTGCGGCCCGCCTGGGCGACGATCACGGCCTCGCGGTCGTGCTGCTTCGCGTTGAGCACCTCGTGCTGGATGCCGCGCTTGCTGAGCTGCTGGGAGAGGTACTCGGACTTCTCGACCGACGTCGTACCGACGAGGATCGGCTGGCCCTTCTCGTGCTTCTCCGCGATGTCGTCGACGACCGCGTCGAACTTGGCGACCTCGGTGCGGTAGATCAGGTCGGCCTGGTCCTTGCGCTGCATCGGCTTGTTCGTCGGGATCGGGACGACGCCGAGCTTGTAGATCTGGTGGAACTCGGCGGCCTCGGTCATCGCCGTACCCGTCATGCCGGAGAGCCCGGGGATCTCCTTGCCCTCCTGGTCGTGACGCTGGTACAGGCGGAAGAAGTTCTGGAGGGTGATCGTGGCGAGCGTCTGGTTCTCGTCCTTGATGTCCACCCCTTCCTTCGCCTCGATCGCCTGGTGCATGCCCTCGTTGTAGCGGCGGCCGGCGAGGATACGGCCGGTGTGCTCGTCGACGATCATGACTTCGCCGTCCATGACGACGTAGTCCTTGTCCTTCTTGAAGAGCTCCTTCGCCTTGATGGCGTTGTTCAGGTAGCCCACCAGCGGCGTGTTCACCGACTCGTACAGGTTGTCGATGCCCAGCCAGTCCTCGACCTTGCTGACGCCGGACTCGTGGATGGCGACGGTGCGCTTCTTCTCGTCGACCTCGTAGTCGCCGGTCTCCTCGATGCCCTTCAGCGGGTTGCCCGCCTCGCCCTTCTTCAGGCGCGTGACGAGCTTCGCGAAGTCGCCGTACCACTTGGTGGCCTGGTCGGCGGGGCCGGAGATGATCAGCGGCGTACGGGCCTCGTCGACGAGGATCGAGTCGACCTCGTCGACGATCGCGAAGTTGTGGCCGCGCTGGACGAGCTCGTCCTGGGACCACGCCATGTTGTCGCGCAGGTAGTCGAAGCCGAACTCGTTGTTCGTGCCGTACGTGATGTCGCAGGCGTACTGCTCGCGGCGCTGGGCCGGCGTCATGTTCGCCAGGATGCAGCCGACGCTCAGGCCCAGGAACTTGTGGACGCGGCCCATCATCTCGGAGTCGCGCTCGGCCAGGTAGTCGTTCACCGTGATCAGGTGGACGCCCTCGCCGGACAGCGCGTTCAGGTACGCGGGCAGGGTGCCGACCAGGGTCTTGCCCTCACCGGTCTTCATCTCCGCGACGTATCCGAGGTGGAGGGCGGCGCCGCCCATCAGCTGGACGTCGTAGTGACGCTGGCCGAGCACGCGCTTGGCGGCCTCACGGACGGTGGCGAACGCCTCGGGCAGCAGGTCGTCGAGGCTCTCGCCGTCGGCGTACCGCTGCTTGTACTCGTCGGTGAGGCCCCTCAGCTCGGCGTCGGTGAGGCCCACGAAGTCCTCTTCGATGGAGTTCACCTGGTCCGCGATGCGGTGCAGCTTGCGCAGGATCTTGCCTTCGCCTGCACGCATGATCTTCGAGAGGACGGACACGGGGGTTGGTCTCCTTGCCGGTCGGGCCTGGCACGGTCGGTTACCCAGGCGACAGCCTGAGCAACGGCCATCGTATGCGAGGACCCCACCGCGCCGGGAGGTCTGCCATCAGGTCCAACGGACGGGCGGCTCGGAAGGTGCCGGTACGCGGCAGGAAAACTGGTGACATCCGCCGTCCGCCCCGAGCAGAATCGGGCGATGGACCCCGTGACGCTGACCACCGACCGCCTGCAGCTGCGCACGTTCGTGCCCGCCGACATCGACGAGGTGTTCGCGGCGGCCCAGGACCCCGACATCCAGCGCTGGACCACGGTGCCGTCGCCCTACGCGCGCGTGGACGCCGAGTACTTCGTGCAGCAGATGGTCCCCGACGGCTGGCGGGCCGACACCGAGTACACCTTCGCGGTGCGCCGGGACCCGGACGGGCCGATCGTCGCCGCGATCTCGCTGCACCACCCGCGCGCGGGCGCGTGGGAGGTCGGTTACTGGACGCACAAGGAGCACCGGGGCCGGGGCTACATGACGGAGGCCGTCCTGGGCGTCGCCCGCTGGGCCTTCACGGAGCTGGCCTGTGTGCGGCTGGAATGGCGCGCGGAGGCGGGGAACGTGGCGTCCCGCACGGTCGCCGAGAAGGCGGGCTTCACGGTGGAGGGCGTCCTGCGCGCGGGCCTGCTCAACAAGGGCGTCCTCCGGGACTGCTGGATCGGCGCCCTCCTCCCCTGCGACGTCCCCCTCCCCAGCCCTCTGCCCTACCTCCCGGCCCCGACTCCCTGACCTGCCCCCGGCGGCCCGCCAGGGGCCCCTCAGCCCGGCCCCGACTGTCAGTGCCGCCCCCTAAAGTTCGGGCCATGACGACCCCGCCGCGTCCCACCGCCACCGTCACCCTGACCGCCGACGAAGCCCGCCGCATCGCCCTGCGGGCCCAGGGCTTCCTGGGCGCCCCGGACCGCAGGGCAGGCGTGCGCGGCGTCCTGCGCCACCTGGGCGCGGTCCAGCTCGACACGATCTCGGTCCTGGCCCGCTCGCACGAGCTGATCCCGTACGCCCGCCTCGGCGCGGTGGGCCGCAGAACGGTCGAGGACGCGTACTGGTCGGCGGCGACACCGGCCCGCCCCCACGCCTTCGAGTACTGGTCGCACGCGGCCTGCATCCTCCCCATCGAGGAGTGGCCCCACTTCGCCTTCCGCCGCCGCGCCTACCGCACCCGCCCCCACTGGAACCACGGGCTCACCCCCGGCGCCTACGACCAGGTGATCAAGCAGCTCCGCACCGAGGGCCCCCTGACCGCCACGGAGCTCGGCGGCGCGAAGAACAAGGGCGAGTGGTGGGACTGGTCGGAGTCGAAGATCGCTGTCGAGCGCGCGCTCATGTACGGCGAGGTGGTCTGTGTGGAGCGCCGCGGCTGGAAGCGCGTCTACGACCTGGCCGAGCGCGCCGTCCCCGACGAGCTGCTGCACGACGACCTGGACGACAAGGAGTGCGTGCGCCGTCTGGTCCGCCAGGCCGGCGAGGCCCTCGGCGTCGGCACCCGCTCCGACCTCGCCGACTACCACCGGCTCAAGGCCGAGCAGTTCGACGCGGTGGTCGAGGAGACGGGTCTGGTGCCGGTGACGGTGGAGGGCTGGGGCGGCAAGCCGGCCTGGGCGGACCCGGCGGCCCTGGAGTCGGCTCCGCGCGGCCGGCACCGTACGACGCTGCTGTCCCCGTTCGACTCACTGATCTGGGAGCGGGCCCGCACGGAGCGCGTCTTCGGTTTCGCCCACCGGCTGGAGGCGTACGTGCCGAAGCCGAAGCGGGTGCACGGCTACTTCGCGATGCCGGTGCTGGCGGGCGGCCGTCTGGTGGGCCGCGTCGATCCGGCGCGCGAGGGCTCGACGCTGGTCGCCAAGCAGGTCTCGCTGGACGGCCCGAAGGCGGCGCCCGCGGTGGCGGAGGCGCTCCGGGAGGCTGCGAGCTGGGTGGGCTGCGACACGGTGCGGGTGGAGCGCATGGCCGACCCGGCCCTGAAGAAGGCACTCGTGGCGGCCCTCTCCTAGCGCGTTCCCGGCGCCGGGAAGAGGGCGCGGCGCCTATCGGATCTCGAGAATCTTCTCCCGCATCGCGTACACCACGGCCTCCATCCTGGAGTGCAGCTGAAGCTTCTCCAGGATGTTGCGCACGTGGTTCTTCACCGTGTTCTCGGAGATGAAGAGTTCCTTGGCGATGTCCCGGTTGTTCATCCCCGTGGCGACGAGCTTGAGCACTTCCAGCTCCCGGTCGGTCAGCCGGGGCGCCGGGACGAGCCGGCGCTCGTCGGTGCGCTGGATCATCGATTTGAACTCGGTGAGCAGTTTCGACGCCATGGAGGGGCTGATCTGCGACTGGCCGTCGGCGACGGCGCGAATGGCGGTCGCCACCTCGTCGGTGGAGATCTCCTTGAGGAGATATCCGGTCGCGCCGGCCTTGATCGCCTCGTAGAGATCGGCTTCCTCGTCGCTGATCGTCAGCATGATGATCTTCGCGCTGGGCGCCACCTCCTTGATGGAGGTGCAGGCCTCGATGCCGCCTCTTCTGGGCATCCGCACGTCCATGAGGACGATGTCGGGCAGCAGGTCGGCCGCCTTGTCCACCGCCTCCGCGCCGTCGCCGGCCTCGCCGACGACCTGGATGTCCTCCTCGGCCTTGAGGACGATCTCGAGCCCGCGCCGGAACAGGGCGTGGTCGTCCACCACGAGCACCCGGATGGGCTCCTTACGCGGGGAGCCGGCATCCGGTCCCATGCCGGCGCCGGCGCCGGCCGCGCCGGCGTCCTCGCCTCGCATCGGTCCGAAGCTGTCCGCCATCGTTCCTCCCCCTGAAGGCCGTGGCCCGTCTTCCAGTGCCGGGCCAACCCGAGGCGCCAGCACACCGGTTGACCCGGCTCGGCCATGATTTCATGCCTCGGCGTCCGCGCGGCGACGGTGCGGTGCACGAGGGGGTCGCACGAGGGTGCCCCCGGGGGCGCACGCGCACTCCAGGGGCACCCGATGAGTGGGTTTTCGGACAGCCGCCCGTGGGCCGGGCTCAGCCGCCGATGGCGTCTCCCGCGTCGGCGGCCCGCGCCTGGGCGACCATCGGGTCGGTGCTGACGTGGATGACGCCGTAGTCGTAGGCGTGGCGCCGGTAGACGACGCTGGGTTCCTTGGTCTCGGAGTCGACGAACAGATAGAAGTCGTGCCCGACCAGCTCCATCTCGTAGAGCGCCTGGTCGAGCGACATGGGCGCCGCCACGTGGGTCTTCTCCCGTACGACGAGCGGGCCTTCGCCCTGCACCTCGAGGGATCCGATCCTGGTGGTCGGTACCCCGTTCACCTCGGACTCGTCCTTGGCGATGGTTCCGTCCCCGTTGAGCGTCGCGGCGTCCGGGACGCGCTCGGCGACCTCCGCCGCCGAGATCCGCCGGGCACCGCGCCGTGTGGACCGCTTGCTGTGCTGCTTGCGCAGTCGGGCGTCCAGCTTCTCCGTGGCCAGGTCGAGCGCCGCGTACGGGTCGTTCGCCGCGGCTTCCGCCCGGATCACGGGGCCACGGGTGCGCAGCGTGATCTCCACGCGGTCGCACCGGTCGGCCTGCCGGGGGTTGGGCTCCTTGGACACCTCCACGTCGAGGCTGATCACCTTGCCGTCGAGCTTCTGGATCTTCTCCAGCTTCAGCTTTTCGGCCACGTGCTTGCGGAACCGCTCAGGTACCTCGGTCTTGCGGCCCTTGACGACGATGTCCACGCAGAACTCCGTTCCCGGATAGCTCCGCTCCTCGGCGGAGCATCTCCCTCTTGCACCAGACTCCGGCCACTTCCGGAGTCGCGGACTCGGTGACTTCCACCTCCTCCTCCCCCGCGGACAAGATCTCCACCCCACCACTCCGGGTGATTGCGAAAATCTTTGTACAGACCCACGGGACGGGCATTCCGAGTATGCGAGGTCCGGCGCCGGTCTTTCCTGCCGAGTTCCTCACAACCGAACATATCTCGCCCGGACGGATGTCGTCACCCTCTACCGACGCGTACCTCCATTCAGGTGAACGAACCCTCTCACTACCTGCAACGACGCAGATTCAGCATCAGTTCCGGTTTATCTCGAAGGAATCCGGAGAAGCGGCGATCACGGCACCGTGAAGGGCGATCCGAGCTGCCTTTTCTCCATCGGAAGGAGTGGTTCCGGTAAGTGTTATGGAACGCGTTCCGCAGGGAAGGGCCGCCCGGACCGCGCGTGCGGCCTCGGCGAGCGAGGCACCGGTCGTCATGAGGTCGTCGACCAGCATGATCCGGCCAACTTCGGCGAGCAGGCCCGCACCACCCTCGACGACCTCCAGCGCACCCGCCACATTGGCGAGCCGCTCCCGCGCGTCGAGCCCCGCCTGGTCCACCGGCGTACGCCGCTGCCGCAGCACGGCCAGCACCCGCGCCGGCACCCCCGACCTCCGCAGCGCACCCGCCGCGGCGCGAGTGATCCGCAGCGTCGGGTCGTGCCCCCGCGCCCGGACGGCCCGCCGCGCGGAAGGCATCGGCACCAGCGCCACGGCTCCCCTCTCCCCGCCGGCTCTCACCGCGGCGGCGAGCGCCGCACCCAGGGGCCGTACGAGCCCCAGCGCTCCCCGCTCCTTGTGCTCCAGCAGCACTCCGCGCACCGCACCCCCGTACACCGCGGCGGCATGCACCACCGGCAGCCCGACCGGCTCGGGCCGGGGCCGCACCCGCCCCACGCCCCGCCCGTCGAGCGCCGCCGCGCACCGCCCGCACAACGCCATCCGACCCTCCCCGCACCCCGCACAGGAACCCGGCAAAACAAGCCCCCACACCTCACCCCAAACCCCCCGCATCCCCCCAACATGCCAACCGAACCCCATCCCAACAACCCCTGTGGAAAACCCACCGTCGGGGGGGGCGACTCCGTCGCGGGGCGCGACCGACACAACGGCCCCTGGGGCGCACGAAGTGTGCCTCCCAGGGGCGCGGGGAACTGCGCGAGCAACCACGACGGCGCAGCACCCGACCACAACGCTCAACCCCAACGGCGGCAGGCAAAACAGGAGCGCTGGCCATATCCGACCAGCAACTTCATCCCAGGCCGCACGGAGTGCGCCTTCAGGGGCGCGGGGCTGTACCCGATCAGCGCCTCCGTCGCGGGGCGCGACCAGCCACGACGCCACGACACCGCGGCACCCGGCCACGAACCCCCACCCCAGCGGCGCGGCCCCGCGAACCCGCCCCACCGACAGGCAACCGCCTACCCGGGATAGACAGGCGCGGTCCCATCCTTGAGCACGGACTGCCAAGCCGCCCCGGAGGGCAACCGCACGACCCCGTCATCCGAGTGCGCCAGCAACGGCAACCCGTCATCCTCAGACGCCGCGATCTCACTCACCCGAGTGAGCCCCGGCAACGCCTGCCCCGTAGGCGCGGACCCGTCGCACTGCACGTACCGGATCTGCTGCAGCCCCCCGGCCTCCCGCCCGACGACCACGAGACGGCTGCTGCCGGCCCAGGAGACGGCCGTGACCTCCTCCATCTGCGGCGCCGCGGCCCGCAGTTCGGTCACCGAGACGTCCGTCCCCCCGTCCCCGTCGGACCGCCGCTCGACCCGCCCGATCCGCAGGGACGTCGTCCCCTTCTCCGTGACGAGCAGCGCGATCCGCGCCCCGTCCGCGGACATCTTCACGGCCTCGATCCGCGCCCCGTCCCCGAGCCGGTCGACCGGAACGACCTGCTCCTGGTCGGCCATGCCCTGCCCGTACATGAGCAGCCGCGCGTTCTTCGGATCCCGGTCGGCGACCCACAGGTCACCGCGCCCGTCCCAACTCGGCGTGGAGAAGCCGTCGTTCTCCTTCTTCGCCCGGCTGTGCGCGACGGCGTCACCGAGCGAGGCCCCGGACACCATCGACGTCACGTACAGGTCGCTCCCCGTGTTCGACACCGCGGCGGCCCGGTCCTGGTCCCGCGACACGGCGACGGAACGCAGCACCTGCTCGCCCTCGCCGAGCGGCCCCGGAACCCGCTCGGGCTCCCGGTCCGAACTGCTCTTGCCCGGCATCCGCACGAGCCGCCCCTTGGCGTCCAGGAAGTACTGGTCGTCGAGGCGCCCGGAGGTGCGCGGCGCGAGCGCCTGCGCCCCGCCCTCGGACAGCGCGCACAGCAACCGCCCGTCGGAACGCTCCAGTTCGACCTCCTCCACACTGGACGAGGACAAGTCGCGCAGCGAGAAGAGGAGTTGCGCCGCCATCTCCTTGCAGCGGCTCGGACTGGCCGCGTCCGCACTCCGGTTGAGCGGCACGGTCAGCTTGTTCGCGTCGTCCGGCGTCAGCGTCTTCACGCCGCTCTTGAGCGCCGTGTGCGACGGGAACGCCGACCGTACGACCGGCCCCAGCCAGCTCGTCGGGCCCTTGATGACCTCGCGGACCGTCTCGGTCAGAGGGTCCGTCCACTGCCGCACGAAGACGGGGTCGGCGACGAGCCGCTTCGGCGCGTCCTCGGCGGAGGCCTGCGGATCGTCGGCGTAGTAGTACTTGTTGACGGACTGGTAGATGCGCTGGAAGTCGGACGCACCCAGCACGACACCCTCGGGCGGCGAGTCGATGCGCCACTGCTTGCCCTTGGCCGTGTCCACCTGCGTGAGGTGCAGGTTGCCCCGGTACGTGCGGTCCTGCGGCCGGTAGGCCTGCCGCTTGTCCACGAGAGCGACCTGACGGCCGGTCACCTCGTAGAGGTGGCCCTCGTCCCCCGGGTCGGGACGGCTCGTCGGCCGCGGATTCGGGCCGTCGGCGAGCACCACGGTCTGCTGCCCGGGCTGCCACGCCTTCGCGGCCTTGGGCGTCAGATACTTCCGCGCGATGGCGTACGAAGGGTCGTCGCTGGTCAGCGCGTCGAGGAAGCCGTCGACGATGCTGCCGGGGCCCACGTTGTCCCGCGGCGGCAGGGCGAAGACGCGGACCTGGGAGTCCGGCCGCTGCGACGCCTCGACGGACTGCATGCCGCCGGAGTCCGGCATGGACGCGCACCCGGACAGCACGATCACCCCGGACCCGGCCAGGGCGCCGGCCCGGGTGAGCCCCCGGCCGGTCCTCACGGGACCGCCGGGCCCACGCCGCCCGGCGCGCTCCTCCACGGCCCCGGGGGCGCGGGAGGCGTCCCCGTCCGGCGTGCCGAAGGCCGATCCACGCAGGCCGAGGCCGACGAGGCGCCCCCTGATCCGCCGCGTCACCCGCTGGTCACCCACGCCCGCCGTCACTCCCCTCGCCGCTCACCGGCACCGGTGCGCGACTCCTCCTGCTCGCCTCCGGACATCCCGGGGCGCTCCGCGTCCGCCCGATCCGTCCCGGGGGCCGCCCCGTCACCGGACCGCTCCACGTGCTCGCCCGGCTGCCGCGGCACACTCACCGCTCCGCCACCGCTTCCGTTCGCCCGGGGGACGACCCGGGCACCGCTGCCCGGCAGCGCCGTCGGATCGGCCTCCACCGACGCCTGCGCCCCGCGCGGAGCGAGCGACTGCTGCGCAGCGCTCCCCGAGGGCGGCTGGACCGGCACCGTGGCCCGCTTGTGCCCGTCGTCGGCCGGCAGCCCGGCCTCGCCGAGCCCGCGGTTGCGCCGCGAGTCCTCCGGCTCCAGCGGTATCGGCGACCCGCGCAGTGGCTCGTCCGCCGTCCGCGGCAGCGTCAGCCGGAACTGCGAACCGCCACCGGGCTCGCCCCACGCCTGCAGCCAGCCACCGTGCAGCCGCGCGTCCTCCAGGGCGATCGACAGGCCGAGGCCCGTACCGCCGGTGGTACGCGCGCGTGCCGGGTCGGCCCGCCAGAAGCGGCTGAACACCCGCGTCGCCTCGCCGGGCTTCAGCCCGACGCCGTAGTCGCGCACGGCCACGGCGACCGCGCCGCCCGCCGCGGCGAGCCGCACGACGACGTCCTTGCCCTCACCGTGCTCCACCGCGTTCACCACCAGGTTGCGCAGCACGCGCTCCACGCGCCGCGCGTCCGCCTCGGCGACCACCGGCTGCTCGTCGCCGACGATCCGTACCCGGCTGCCCTTGCGCTCCGCGAGCGGCTCCGCGCCGCCCACGACCCGCCGCACGACCTCCCGCAGATCGATCGGCTCCGCCTCCAGAGCGGCGGCGCCCGCGTCGAACCTGCTGATCTCCAGCAGGTCCGCGAGCAGCGACTCGAACCGGTCGAGCTGATCGGCCAGCAGCTCCGCCGACCGCGCGGTCACGGGATCGAAGTCGACCCGCGCCTCGTGGATGACGTCGGCGGCCATCCGTACGGTCGTCAGCGGCGTCCGCAGCTCATGGCTCACGTCCGACACGAAGCGGCGCTGCATCCGCGACAGATCCTCCAGCTGCTGGATCTTCAGATGCAGGTTCTGCGCCATCTTGTTGAAAGCCTCGCCGAGCCGCGCGATGTCGTCCTCGCCGGTGACCTTCATACGTTCCTGGAGGCGGCCCGCGGAGAGCCGCTCGGCCACGCCCGCCGCCATCCGCACCGGGGTGACGACCTGCCGTACCACGAGCCAGGCGATCGCCCCGAGCAGCACGACCACGAACAGGCCGGCCGTCGCGAGCGTCCCTCTGACCAGGCTCAGGGACTTCTCCTCCTGGGTGAGCGGGAAGAGGTAGTACAGCTGGTAGCCGTGCCCCTGGGGGTCGACGAGCCGCTTGCCGATGACCAGGCCGGGCTGCGACTCCTGGCCGCCGTCGTAGTAGATCCGCGTGTACTTCTGGGACGCGCCGGTCATCCGGTCGACCCGGTCGCGCAGATCGTCGGGGACGCTGCGGTCCGGCTCGACGAGCCCGGAGCCACGCGGCGCCCGCCCGTTGCCCCCGTCGGCGTCGCTGGCGCCAAGGGTCACCACGTTGAACGCGCCCTTGCCGCCACTGGCCAGCTGCGTGACCAGGTCGCTCAGCCAGATGTTCGGATTCAGCTGGGTGCGACTGTCCCCGGACGCGCCGTCGCGCACCCCGGCCGCCGCCGTGTCCGCCCGGTCCTTGGCCGCGCGGAAACCGCCCTCGGCCTGGCTCTGCGAGGCCTTCACCTTCGCGTCCAGCAGGCCGTTGCGCACCGAGCCGATGACGACGATGCCGAGCAGCAGCACGACACCGAGCGACATGAGCAGGGTCGTCACGACGACCTTCAGCTGGATGTTGCGCCGCCACAGCCGTATCGCGGGCAGCAGCGGACGCCGCACCCAGCGCGTGAACAGCCGCAGCAGCGGGCTGCCGTTCATCCCGCCCTGGAGCAGCAGCCTGCCGTCGAGCACCCGGCGCAGGCGGGAGCCCCGCCCGAGCGCCGGTCCCACAGGCCGCTCCGGACGAGACCCCGACGTGGCGGGCGCCGAAGCGGCACTGTCCCGGGACACGTCAGCTCGGTCCGGCCTTGTAACCGACGCCACGGACGGTCACGACGATCTCCGGACGCTCCGGGTCCTTCTCGACCTTGGAGCGCAGCCGCTGCACATGCACGTTGACCAGGCGGGTGTCCGCCGCGTGGCGGTAGCCCCACACCTGCTCGAGGAGCACCTCACGCGTGAACACCTGCCACGGCTTACGGGCGAGCGCGACCAGCAGGTCGAACTCGAGCGGGGTCAGCGCGATCGACTGCCCCTCCCGCTTCACCGAGTGCCCGGCCACGTCGATGACCAGGTCACCTATGGCCAGCTGCTCCGGTGCCGGCTCCTCCGAACGGCGCAGGCGCGCCCGGATCCGGGCCACCAGCTCCTTCGGCTTGAACGGCTTCACGATGTAGTCGTCCGCGCCCGACTCCAGGCCCACGACCACGTCGACGGTGTCGCTCTTGGCCGTGAGCATCACGATCGGAACCCCGGACTCCGCCCTGATCAGGCGGCACACCTCGATACCGTCCCGACCGGGAAGCATCAGGTCCAGGAGCACCAGATCGGGCTTGGTCTCACGGAAAGCGGCCAGCGCCTTGTCGCCGTCGGCAACGAACGACGGCTCAAAACCTTCACCACGCAGCACAATGCCGAGCATCTCGGCCAGTGCGGTGTCGTCGTCGACGACAAGGACTCGTCCCTTCATGGACCACATCATCCCATTAGCTCATCGTTGACTGGCGTGACCTGTCACACAGCTCACGCAAGCCCTCAGCAGTCACAGGCGCCACAACGCCCCATTCGGTGACGATCGCCGTCACCAGATCCGGCGGCGTCACATCGAACGCGGGGTTGTACGCCTGCGTCCCCAGCGGTGCCACCGCGATTCCGCCACCTGCCTCCACTCCCGCCGACAGCGCCCGCGGCGCCGTGAGCTCCGTCACCTCATGCCCCGAACGCTGCTCCACCTCGATGGACGCACCGTCGGGCGTCTCCGGATCCACCGTCGTCACCGGCGCCACCACGATGAACGGCACGTGGTGGTACCGGGCCAGGACAGCGAGCGGATAGCTCCCCACCTTGTTCGCCACCGAACCGTCGGCGGCGATCCGGTCCGCCCCGATCAGCACCGCGTCCACCTCACCGGCGGCGAACAGCGAGCCCGCCGCGTTGTCCGTGAGCAGCGTGTACGGCATCCCGTTGCGCGCGGCCTCGTACGCGGTCAGGCGCGCGCCCTGGAGCAGCGGCCGCGTCTCGTCCACCCACAGCCTGCGCAACCGTCCCTCACGATGCGCCGAGAGCGCCACCGCGAACGCCGTGCCCTCCCCGCCCGAGACCAGCGCCCCGGTGTTGCAGTGCGTCAGGATCCGGTGCTGCCCGCCCGGCAGCAGCTCGTCCAGAAGCCTCAGCCCGTGTTCCGCCATCCGGGCACTGCCCTCGGCGTCCTCCCGGTGCAGCGCCCGCGCGGCGGCGAGCGCGGCACCGGCCGCCGCCTCCTCGCCCCGCGCCGCGAGCACGGCCTGATGGGCCTCCTGCGCCCGGTGCACCCCGTAGGCCAGATTGACCGCCGTCGGCCGGGCCCCGGCCAGCGCCTGCGCCGCCTCGGCCACGTCGAACCCGCGCGCGGCGGCCAGCGCCACCCCGTACGCCCCGGCGATCCCGAGCAGCGGCGCCCCGCGCACGGCCAGCGCCCTGATCGCCTGCACCAGGCCCTGCGGATCCGTGCAGACCAGCTCGGCCTCCTCGGCCGGCAGCCGGGTCTGATCGAGCAGCACGAGCACCGGCCCCTCCGCGGACTCGTCCCAGCGGATCGCCGGAATGCCGAGGGAGCCGACAGAGCCGAGGACTCCGTGGGTGTCGGCCGTCCCGGGCTGTATGTCCCCGGTGAGCCGTATGTCCTCGCCGGATTGCGCGTGCTGATCAGCCATCCGCCCAGTCTGCCCCCTGAAGCGCCGACAATTGAAGGCGTCCAGCTCTTACGGGCCCAGGTCAACCCGCGCCCACCCCATGGCACGATGGCAGCCGAACTGCCGCCGCGACCGCGGACGGGCACCTTGAAGGAGCGACGATGAACGACACTCCGGGCTGGGCAACGCCCGGATCTGCCCCGTCCGACGGCCCCGAGGACCGACGCCAGGACGACCAGCGTCCGAGCGACGACCAGAAGGACGCCTCCGGCCCCAAGTGGTCCGCGGAGCAGCCGCCCCCGGCCCAGTGGTCCGCCCCCTCCGGCGGCACGGACACCGGGGCCGGCTCCGGCCAGGCCCCGCCGCCCCCGCAGGCGCCGGGCCAGGGCTGGGGCACCCCGCCCCCGGGCGGCCCCGGCGGCGGCCAGGGCTGGGGAGGCGGCCAGGGCTGGGGCGGAGGCTACGGCGGTTACGGCGGCTGGCAGGGCAAGCCCGCGGCCGCGAAGCCCGGTGTCATCCCGCTGCGCCCGCTCGGCGTCGGCGAAATTCTCGACGGCGCCGTCTCCACGATGCGCACGCACTGGCGCACCGTCCTCGGCATCTCGCTCGCCGTCGCCGTACTCACCGAGATCCTCGTCGTCCTCCTGCAGGGCATCGTCCTCAAGGACGCCGCGAACTCCGAGGCCCTCCAGAACCCCGACGCCACGCCGGGCGAGGTCTTCGACGCCATGGGCGGCCTCATCGTCGGCACCGGCGCGGTCCAGATCGTCACCCTCCTCGGCACGATCATCGCCACCGCCCTGCTCACCACGGTCACCAGCCGGGCCGTGCTCGGAAAGTCCGTCACCCTCGGCGAGGCCTGGCGCGACGCCCGCCCGCAGATCCTGCGCCTGCTCGGCCTGACCCTGCTCCTGCCGCTGATCGCCGTCGTGATCGTCTTCGTGGGCGCGGTACCCGGCATCCTCCTGGCAATCTTCGGCTCGGCCGACGCCGGCGCCGCCCTCGGCATCCTCGGCGGCATCGTCGGCTTCGTCATCGCGATCTGGCTCATGATCCGCTTCTCCCTCGCCTCCCCGGCGCTGATGCTGGAGAAGCAGACCGTCGGCAAGGCGATGAGCCGCTCCGTGAAGCTTGTCCGCGGCTCCTGGTGGCGCGTCTTCGGCATCCAGATCCTCGCCTCGCTCATCGCGGGCGTCGTCGCGTCGATCATCCTCGTGCCCTTCACCGTGATCGCGGGCGCGGTCAGCGGCGACGGCATGAGCACCTTCCTCGACTCCGGCGGCGACGCCGGCTGGGCCTTCCTGATCATCAGCGGCATCGGCGCCGTGGTCGGCTCCACCATCACCTTCCCGATCACCGCGGGCGTGACCGTGCTGCTCTACATCGACCAGCGCATCCGCCGCGAGGCCCTCGACCTGGAGCTCGCCCGCGCCGCGGGCCTCCAGGACTACGCCGACACCCCCGGCACCACCCCGGGGAGCTGATGCAGTGAGCGCACTGGGGGGAGTGCTCACCGCGCCGGCCCTGCTGACGCGCGCCGGCGGCGACGAGCCGCCGGTCACCATCTCGCGGGAAGCCGCGCGCGAGGCCGCCCGCGACGAGCTGTCCAAGCCCGCGTACCACGAGAACGACCCGAGCTGGTACATGCGCGCCCTCGACGCGTTCTGGGACTGGGTCGGCGACCTCTTCTCCGCCGCGTCCGGCGCCACTCCAGGCGGCGCGGTCGGCCTCGTCGTCATCGTCCTGGCCGTCCTCGCCGCCGGCGCCGCCCTCTGGTGGCGCCTGGGCACCCCCCGCCGCCTCCCCCGCACCGAGGCCCCGCTCTTCGACGACCGCCCCAGCAGCGCCGCCGAACACCGCGCCGCCGCCGAGGCCCACGCCGCCCAGGCCCACTGGAACCAGGCCGTCCAGGAACGCATGCGCGCCCTCGTCCGCTCCCTGGAAGAACGCGCCCTCCTCGACCCCCGCCCCGGCCGCACCGCCGACGAAGCCGCCACCGAGGCCGCCCGTCCGCTCCCCGGGCACGCCGAGGCCCTCCGCGCGGCGGCCCGCACCTTCGACGACATCGCGTACGGCGGCCGCACCGCCACCGCCGCCATGTACGCCGCCCTGACCACCCTGGACACCGAGGTCACCCACACCACCCCCACCCTCCCCGAGGGAGCCCTCCGGTGACCCCTCAGAACCCCGGCACCCCGCGCCGCCCAGACGCCCCGAACTCCCCCGGCCACACCCCGGTCACCCCTCCGGCGCACCCTTCCGCTCCGCACACCCCCGGTCGCCCGCACACCAGCGACCCGACGCCGGAACCCGACGCGCCGCACGGTGACCGGACCGGCCCCCTGGCCACCCCCGGCCGGCCCGCACGCCCCGAAGACGGCCCGAGCCCCGACGCCCCGCACCCCACGGAGCAGCCCCCGGCCGCACTCCCGTACCCCTCGCCTCACACACCTCACCCCGCACCCCACCCGGCTGCTCACACCACTTCCTCGCCGACGCCACCCCCCGGCCCCACGACCGGGGCGACACCGACCCTCACCGCACCCCCGCCGACGCCCCCGACCCCCGGGACCGGCACCGGCGGCACCTCCACCACCCCCACCGTCCGCCAGGTATGGACCCGCACGCGCGGCATCGCCCTCGCCCTCGTCCTCCTCCTGATCGCCGGCATCGCGATCGCCGCCGTCCGCTCCGGAGAACGGCACGGCACGCTCGACCCCCGCTCCGCCGACCGCTTCGGCAGCCGCGCCGTGGCCGAACTCCTCGCCGACCGCGGCGTCGACACCCGCGTCGTCACCACCGCCGCCGAGGCCCGCTCCGCGGCCGGCCCCGACACGACCCTCCTCGTCGCCGTCCCCGACCTGCTGACGCCCCACCAGCAGCGCCGCCTCGCCGCGACGGCACACGGCCCCGGCGCCGCCGGCCGCACCGTCCTCGTCGCCCCCGGCACCTCCGCCGTGGAACGACTCGCCCCAGGCGTCACCGCCGACCCCGAACCCGCCCCGGACACCACACTCGACCCCGAGTGCAGCCTCCCCGAGGCCCGCCGCGCCGGCCCCGCGGACACCGGCGGACTCCGCTACGGCACGACACTCCCCGACGCCGACACCTGCTACCCGAGCAACGGCTCCGCCACCCTCCTGCGCCTCCCCACTCCCCCCTCGGACACCGGCACCGCAGACCGCACCGGGGACACCGTGATCCTCGGCGCCCCCGACATCCTCCTCAACGACACCCTCGACGAGCAGGGCAACGCCTCGCTCGCCCTCCAACTCCTCGGTACCCGCCCCCACTTGGTCTGGTACCTCCCCTCCCTCTCCGACACCTCGGCCGCCACCGACGCGCAGAACCAGCGCGGCTTCTTCGACCTGATCCCCAAGGGCTGGCTCTGGGGCACACTCCAGCTCTTCATCGCAGCAGCCCTCGCCGCCCTCTGGCGCGCCCGCCGCCTCGGCCCCCTGGTCCCCGAGCGCCTCCCCGTCACGATCCGCGCCTCCGAGACCACCGAAGGCCGCGCCCGCCTCTACCGCAAGGCGAACGCCCGCGACCGCGCCGCAGCCGCCCTGCGTCTCTCCACCCGCACCCGGCTCGCCCCCCTCATCGGCGTCCCCCCGTCCCAGGCCCACACGCCCGAGACCTTCCTCCCCGCCCTGGCCCGCCAACTCCCCACCCCGGACCGGGACCTGCACACCCTCCTCTTCGGCCCGCCCCCCGCGACCGACGCAGCGCTCATCGCACTCGCCGACCACCTCGACGCCCTCGAAAGAGAGGTACGCCATTCATGATGGACCCGACCACTGACAACGCCGGGCCCACGACCGATCCCCGCAGCTCACGGGCTTCCCTGGAAGCCCTGCGCGCCGAGATCGCCAAGGCCGTGGTCGGCCAGGACCCCACCGTCACGGGCCTGGTCGTGGCCCTCCTGTGCCGCGGCCACGTCCTCCTCGAAGGCGTGCCCGGAGTCGCCAAGACCCTCCTCGTCCGCGCCCTCGCCGCCTCCCTCGAACTCGACACCAAACGCGTCCAGTTCACCCCCGACCTGATGCCGAGCGACGTCACCGGCTCCCTGGTCTACGACACCCGCACCTCGGAGTTCTCCTTCCAGCCGGGCCCCGCCTTCACCAACCTCCTCCTCGCGGACGAGATCAACCGCACCCCGCCCAAGACCCAGTCCTCCCTCCTGGAAGCCATGGAGGAACGCCAGATCACGGTCGACGGCACCCCGCGCCCCCTCCCCGACCCGTTCATGGTCGTCGCGACCCAGAACCCGGTGGAGTACGAAGGCACGTACCCCCTCCCCGAAGCCCAGCTGGACCGCTTCCTCCTCAAGCTCAACGTCCCGCTGCCCACCCGCCAGGACGAGATCGACGTCCTCACCCGGCACGCCGGCGGCTTCAACCCCCGCGACCTGCGCGCCGCCGGCATCCGCCCCGTCGCCACCGCCGCCGACCTGGAAACAGCCCGCGCCGCCGTCGCCAAGACCACGATCTCCCCCGAGATCACGGGCTACGTCGTCGACATCTGCCGCGCGACCCGGGAATCGCCCTCCCTCACCCTGGGCGTATCCCCGCGCGGAGCCACCGCCCTGCTCGCCACGGCCCGCGCCTGGGCCTGGCTGACCGGCCGCGACTACGTCACCCCCGACGACGTGAAAGCCCTGGCCCTGCCGACCCTCCGGCACCGCATCCAGCTCCGCCCGGAGGCCGAGATGGAGGGCGTCACCCCGGACTCCGTGATCAACGCGATCCTCACCCACGTCCCCGTCCCCCGCTGACGAGGCCGGAGCCGAGAGAACCGACATGGCCCTCACCGGACGCACGGCCCTGCTCGCCGCGCTGGGCTCCCTTCCCGTAGGGATCTGGGAGCCCAGCTGGACGGGCATCCTCGCCGTGAACACCCCGCTGGCCCTGGCCTGCGCCTGCGACTTCGCCCTGGCCGCCCCCGTACGCCGCCTGCGCCTCACCCGCTCCGGCGACACCTCCGTACGCCTCGGCGACCCGGCCGACGTCACGCTCACCGTCACCAACCCCTCGCGCCGCCCCCTGCGCGCCCAGCTCCGCGACGCCTGGCCACCGAGCACGTGGCGCCCCGGCACCGAGTACGCCTCGTCCCGCCACCGCGTCACGATCCCCGCGGGCGAACGCCGCCGCGTGACGACCCGCCTGCTCCCCACTCGCCGAGGCGACCGCAAAGCCGACCGCGTCACGGTCCGCTCCTACGGGCCTCTCGGCCTCTTCACCCGCCAGGGCACCCACGACGTCCCCTGGACGGTGCGCGTCCTCCCGCCGTTCCACAGCCGCAAGCACCTGCCCTCGAAGCTGGCCCGCCTCCGTGAACTCGACGGCCGCACCAGCGTCCTGACCAGGGGCGAAGGAACCGAGTTCGACAGCTTGCGCGAATACGTTCCGGGCGACGACACCCGATCCATCGACTGGCGCGCGACCGCCCGCCAGTCCGCCGTCGCCGTCCGCACCTGGCGCCCGGAACGGGACCGCCACATCCTGCTCGTCCTCGACACGGGCCGCACCTCGGCCGGCCGCGTCGGCGACGCCCCACGCCTCGACGCCTCCATGGACGCCGCCCTCCTGCTGGGGGCCCTGGCCTCCCGCGCCGGCGACCGCGTCGACCTCCTCGCCTACGACCGCCGCATCCGCGCCCTCGTCCAGGGCCGCACCGCGGGCGATGTCCTCC
The DNA here is from genome assembly GCF_014621695.1 of Streptomyces xanthii. Taxonomy (GTDB): domain Bacteria; phylum Actinomycetota; class Actinomycetes; order Streptomycetales; family Streptomycetaceae; genus Streptomyces; species Streptomyces xanthii. The sequence continues at coordinate 4,701,758 of NZ_CP061281.1, read as the reverse complement.
CGGCGCTGGTCAACGCGATGGCCCTGCTGGAGCCGGAGCTGGTCGAGACAGACGCCCGCGGCCTGACCGCGACGGCCCTGCACACCGCTCCCCGCCGCTCGCTCATCGTTCTTCTCACGTCGTTGGACGCGGCCCCCGTCGAAGAGGGCCTTCTCCCGGTCCTCTCCCGCCTCACCAAGCGCCACACGGTGATCGTGGCTTCGGTGGCGGACCCCGCGATCGAAACGATGGCAGCGGCCCGCAGCACCACGGAAGCGGTCTACAACGCGGCCTCGGCAGCCCAGACGAAGGCGGAACGCCTCCGCACCGCCGACCAATTGACCCGCCACGGCGTAACGGTCGTGGACGCGACCCCCACCGAACTGGCCCCGGCCCTGGCCGACGCCTACCTCGCCCTCAAATCCGCCGGCCGCCTCTAGTCCCGCCCGTTCCACCCAGGGGCGGCGGCCTTGGGCGAAATACCCCCGTAAATGCAGAAAACCCCGGACCGTGTCCCGGTCCGGGGTTTTCTTCAAAATTTGTTCGGCGGCGTCCTACTCTCCCACAGGGTCCCCCCTGCAGTACCATCGGCGCTGTGAGGCTTAGCTTCCGGGTTCGGAATGTAACCGGGCGTTTCCCTCACGCTATGACCACCGAAACACTATGAAACTGACAACCGGAGTCGTGGCCTATGACTACGACGGTCGTTCGTGGTTTCAGAACCAACACAGTGGACGCGAGCAACTGAGGACAAGCCCTCGGCCTATTAGTACCAGTCACCTCCACACCTTGCGGTGCTTCCAGATCTGGCCTATCAACCCAGTCGTCTACTGGGAGCCTTACCCCATCAAGTGGGTGGGAATACTCATCTCGAAGCAGGCTTCCCGCTTAGATGCTTTCAGCGGTTATCCCTCCCGAACGTAGCCAACCAGCCATGCCCTTGGCAGAACAACTGGCACACCAGAGGTTCGTCCGTCCCGGTCCTCTCGTACTAGGGACAGCCCTTCTCAATATTCCTGCGCGCACAGAGGATAGGGACCGAACTGTCTCACGACGTTCTAAACCCAGCTCGCGTACCGCTTTAATGGGCGAACAGCCCAACCCTTGGGACCGACTCCAGCCCCAGGATGCGACGAGCCGACATCGAGGTGCCAAACCATCCCGTCGATATGGACTCTTGGGGAAGATCAGCCTGTTATCCCCGGGGTACCTTTTATCCGTTGAGCGACGGCGCTTCCACAAGCCACCGCCGGATCACTAGTCCCGACTTTCGTCCCTGCTCGACCCGTCGGTCTCACAGTCAAGCTCCCTTGTGCACTTACACTCAACACCTGATTACCAACCAGGCTGAGGGAACCTTTGGGCGCCTCCGTTACCCTTTGGGAGGCAACCGCCCCAGTTAAACTACCCATCAGACACTGTCCCTGATCCGGATCACGGACCGAGGTTAGACATCCAGCACGACCAGAGTGGTATTTCAACGACGACTCCACAACCACTGGCGTGGCCGCTTCAAAGTCTCCCACCTATCCTACACAAGCCGAACCGAACACCAATATCAAACTGTAGTAAAGGTCCCGGGGTCTTTCCGTCCTTCTGCGCGAAACGAGCATCTTTACTCGTAGTGCAATTTCACCGGGCCTATGGTTGAGACAGTCGAGAAGTCGTTACGCCATTCGTGCAGGTCGGAACTTACCCGACAAGGAATTTCGCTACCTTAGGATGGTTATAGTTACCACCGCCGTTTACTGGCGCTTAAGTTCTCAGCTTCGCCAGGACGAATCCTGACTAACCGGTCCCCTTAACGTTCCAGCACCGGGCAGGCGTCAGTCCGTATACATCGCCTTACGGCTTCGCACGGACCTGTGTTTTTAGTAAACAGTCGCTTCTCGCTGGTCTCTGCGGCCACCCCCAGCTCAGAGTGCAAGACTCATCACCAGGAATGGCCCCCCTTCTCCCGAAGTTACGGGGGCATTTTGCCGAGTTCCTTAACCATAGTTCACCCGAACGCCTCGGTATTCTCTACCTGACCACCTGAGTCGGTTTAGGGTACGGGCCGCCATGAAACTCGCTAGAGGCTTTTCTCGACAGCATAGGATCATCCACTTCACCACAATCGGCTCGGCATCAGGTCTCAGACTATGTGCCAGGCGGATTTACCTACCTGACGTCCTACACCTTTACCCCGGGACAACCACCGCCCGGGATGGACTACCTTCCTGCGTCACCCCATCACTCACCTACTAACCGCTTGGGCCGGCGGCTCCACCACTCCGAACCACGTCAAAGACGAGGACGGCGGCTTCACGGCCTTAGCATCACGATGCTCGATGTTTGACGCTTCACAGCGGGTACCGGAATATCAACCGGTTATCCATCGACTACGCCTGTCGGCCTCGCCTTAGGTCCCGACTTACCCTGGGCAGATCAGCTTGACCCAGGAACCCTTAGTCAATCGGCGCAAACGTTTCTCACGTTTGTATCGCTACTCATGCCTGCATTCTCACTCGTGAACCGTCCACAACTACCTTCCGGTGCTGCTTCACCCGGCACACGACGCTCCCCTACCCATCACAGCGGGCGTTGGCCCTATTGCTGCAATGACACGACTTCGGCGGTACGCTTGAGCCCCGCTACATTGTCGGCGCGGAATCACTAGACCAGTGAGCTATTACGCACTCTTTCAAGGGTGGCTGCTTCTAAGCCAACCTCCTGGTTGTCTCTGCGACTCCACATCCTTTCCCACTTAGCGTACGCTTAGGGGCCTTAGTCGATGCTCTGGGCTGTTTCCCTCTCGACCATGGAGCTTATCCCCCACAGTCTCACTGCCGTGCTCTCACTTACCGGCATTCGGAGTTTGGCTAAGGTCAGTAACCCGGTAGGGCCCATCGCCTATCCAGTGCTCTACCTCCGGCAAGAAACACACGACGCTGCACCTAAATGCATTTCGGGGAGAACCAGCTATCACGGAGTTTGATTGGCCTTTCACCCCTAACCACAGGTCATCCCCCAGGTTTTCAACCCTGGTGGGTTCGGTCCTCCACGAAGTCTTACCTCCGCTTCAACCTGCCCATGGCTAGATCACTCCGCTTCGGGTCTTGAGCGTGCTACTGAAACGCCCTGTTCGGACTCGCTTTCGCTACGGCTTCCCCACACGGGTTAACCTCGCAACACACCGCAAACTCGCAGGCTCATTCTTCAAAAGGCACGCAGTCACGAGGCAAGCACAAGTGCTCGCCCGACGCTCCCACGGCTTGTAGGCACACGGTTTCAGGTACTATTTCACTCCGCTCCCGCGGTACTTTTCACCATTCCCTCACGGTACTATCCGCTATCGGTCACCAGGGAATATTTAGGCTTAACGGGTGGTCCCGCCAGATTCACACGGGATTTCTCGGGCCCCGTGCTACTTGGGTGTCTCTCAAACGAGCCGCTGATGTTTCGACTACGGGGGTCTTACCCTCTACGCCGGACCTTTCGCATGTCCTTCGCCTACATCAACGGTTTCTGACTCGTCCTGTCGCCGGCAGACGACAGAAGAGAGATCCCACAACCCCCCAAACGCAACCCCTGCCGGGTCTCACACGTTTGAGGTTTGGCCTCATCCAGTTTCGCTCGCCACTACTCCCGGAATCACGGTTGTTTTCTCTTCCTGCGGGTACTGAGATGTTTCACTTCCCCGCGTTCCCTCCACACTGCCTATGTGTTCAGCAGCGGGTGACAGCCCATGACGACTGCCGGGTTTCCCCATTCGGAAACCCCCGGATCAAAGCCTGGTTGACGACTCCCCGGGGACTATCGTGGCCTCCCACGTCCTTCATCGGTTCCTGGTGCCAAGGCATCCACCGTGCGCCCTTAAAAACTTGGCCACAGATGCTCGCGTCCACTGTGCAGTTCTCAAACAACGACCAACCACCCATCACCCCGAACCAGTAGTTCGAGTGCACTGGGGCCGGCACTGAAGGCGACCTTGCGGCCGTACCTTCAGACACCCAACAGCGTGCCCGACACTCTTCCCGCTTCCCTCGACGTTCCACGCTCCGAAGAGCAGTACTAGAAGGAGAAGACGATCAAGTGTGCCGAATAATCAACGTTCCACCCATGAGCAACCACCGTCGAACATTTGCCGACGTAATGGCCCTGGACCACCAAGCAAGCTTGGCGGCCTAGATGCTCCTTAGAAAGGAGGTGATCCAGCCGCACCTTCCGGTACGGCTACCTTGTTACGACTTCGTCCCAATCGCCAGTCCCACCTTCGACAGCTCCCTCCCACAAGGGGTTGGGCCACCGGCTTCGGGTGTTACCGACTTTCGTGACGTGACGGGCGGTGTGTACAAGGCCCGGGAACGTATTCACCGCAGCAATGCTGATCTGCGATTACTAGCAACTCCAACTTCATGGGGTCGAGTTGCAGACCCCAATCCGAACTGAGACCGACTTTTTGAGATTCGCTCCACCTTGCGGTATCGCAGCTCATTGTATCGGCCATTGTAGCACGTGTGCAGCCCAAGACATAAGGGGCATGATGACTTGACGTCGTCCCCACCTTCCTCCGAGTTGACCCCGGCGGTCTCCTGTGAGTCCCCATCACCCCGAAGGGCATGCTGGCAACACAGAACAAGGGTTGCGCTCGTTGCGGGACTTAACCCAACATCTCACGACACGAGCTGACGACAGCCATGCACCACCTGTACACCGACCACAAGGGGGGCACTATCTCTAGTGCTTTCCGGTGTATGTCAAGCCTTGGTAAGGTTCTTCGCGTTGCGTCGAATTAAGCCACATGCTCCGCTGCTTGTGCGGGCCCCCGTCAATTCCTTTGAGTTTTAGCCTTGCGGCCGTACTCCCCAGGCGGGGAACTTAATGCGTTAGCTGCGGCACCGACGACGTGGAATGTCGCCAACACCTAGTTCCCACCGTTTACGGCGTGGACTACCAGGGTATCTAATCCTGTTCGCTCCCCACGCTTTCGCTCCTCAGCGTCAGTAATGGCCCAGAGATCCGCCTTCGCCACCGGTGTTCCTCCTGATATCTGCGCATTTCACCGCTACACCAGGAATTCCGATCTCCCCTACCACACTCTAGCTAGCCCGTATCGACTGCAGACTCGGGGTTAAGCCCCGAGCTTTCACAATCGACGTGACAAGCCGCCTACGAGCTCTTTACGCCCAATAATTCCGGACAACGCTTGCGCCCTACGTATTACCGCGGCTGCTGGCACGTAGTTAGCCGGCGCTTCTTCTGCAGGTACCGTCACTTTCGCTTCTTCCCTGCTGAAAGAGGTTTACAACCCGAAGGCCGTCATCCCTCACGCGGCGTCGCTGCATCAGGCTTTCGCCCATTGTGCAATATTCCCCACTGCTGCCTCCCGTAGGAGTCTGGGCCGTGTCTCAGTCCCAGTGTGGCCGGTCGCCCTCTCAGGCCGGCTACCCGTCGTCGCCTTGGTGAGCCACTACCTCACCAACAAGCTGATAGGCCGCGGGCTCATCCTTCACCGCCGGAGCTTTCAACCCACCACCATGCGGTGGCGGGTGTTATCCGGTATTAGACCCCGTTTCCAGGGCTTGTCCCAGAGTGAAGGGCAGATTGCCCACGTGTTACTCACCCGTTCGCCACTAATCCACCCCGAAGGGCTTCATCGTTCGACTTGCATGTGTTAAGCACGCCGCCAGCGTTCGTCCTGAGCCAGGATCAAACTCTCCGTGAATGTTTCCCCGTGATCGGGGTGACACCACGAGAGCGGAACCGGAGGGAGGAATAATCCCTCGGTTCACAGCGTCCTCGCTGTGCGCCTACCGAGCAGTGCCCGGCAGGACTTTTTCAAAGGAACCTCGTCCCAGCCGAATGGCCGGAGACGGGGTATCAACATATCTGGCGTTGATTTTTGGCACGCTGTTGAGTTCTCAAGGAACGGACGCTTCCTTTGTACTCACCCTCTCGGGCTTTCCTCCGGGCGCTTCCCTTCGGTGTTTCCAACCTTACCAGATCCTTTTTCCGTTCCGTTTCCGGTTCAGATTTCATTTCCGGTGGCCGTTGGAGGGCCTTTGCCTTTCGGCTGAACCGACTTTATCAGAAGTTTTGGGCCGGTCTGACCGGCGTTCATTTTCTGATTAATCGGAGGGGCTTCTCGAAGAATGTTATTTCGTGAAGCGCGCTAGACGCTAACCGTTGAAGCCGAACATGTCCAGTTCGGGTCAACTGTTCGAATCTACCTCCCCGTCCAGGCCGTGTCAACGGTCTTTCCGGGTGAGAGGAGACTAGCAGGTCACACGGGCAGTTCGCACATCAAGCGGCGGTCGGCTGCACAGCGCTGCGTTCGGCCTCGTCCAGGTCGCCGGACTCCCCTTCTCGTACGGCCCGGCCGCCCAGGACGTAGACGTACAAGAGGAACGCGAGCTCGGCGGCGATGCCTATGCCGATCCGGGCCCAGGTGGGGAGGCCCGACGGGGTGACGAAGCCTTCGATGGCGCCGGAGACGAAGAGGACGAGGGCCAGGCCTATCGCCATGCCCAGGGCGGCCCGGCCCTCTTCCGCGAGTGCGGTGCGGCGGGTGCGGGGGCCGGGGTCGATCACCGTCCAGCCGAGGCGGAGGCCGGTGCCGGCGGCGACGAAGACCGCGGTCAGTTCGAGGAGGCCGTGCGGGAGGATCAGGCCTAGGAAGGTGTCGAGGCGGCCGGCGGATGTCATGAGGCCGATGCCGACGCCCACGTTGAGCATGTTCTGGAAGAGGATCCAGAGGACCGGCAGGCCCAGGAAGATGCCGAGGACCAGGCACATCGCGGCGGCCTGGGCGTTGTTCGTCCACACCTGTGCCGCGAAGGACGCCGCCGGGTGGCTCGAGTAGTACGTCTCGTACTGGCCTCCCGGGCGGGTCATCTCCCGGAGTTCGGACGGGGCGGCTATGGAGGCCTGGACTTCGGGGTGCGTGCCTATCCACCAGCCGATCAAGGCGGCTATCGCGGTGGAGAGGAGCGCGGTGGGGACCCACCAGTGGCGCGCCCTGTAGACGGCCGCGGGGAATCCGTGGGTGAGGAAGCGGGTCACGTCGCGCCATGAAGCGGTGCGGGTTCCCGTGACGGCGCTTCGCGCGCGTGCCACGAGTTGGGTGAGGCGGCCGACGATCCTCGGGTCCGGGGCGCTCGACTGGATCTGCGAGAGATGGGTGGCGGTGCGCTGGTACAGGGTGACCAGTTCGTCCGCCTCCGTACCGGTGAGGCGGCGCCGGCGGCGCAGCAGGGCGTCCAGGCGGTCCCACTCGGCGCGGTGGGCTGACACGAAGACGTCGAGGTCCATCCGGTCTGCTGCTCCTAGCTTTCCGGCACCTGTACGGCGCGATGTGAGCTCAGCTTGGCAGACTGGCGCTTCCAAGGGCAGGTCGGGGAAGGGTGGGTGGCCGGCGTGAGCGAGCTGGTGACAGGTGAGGCCGTGGCACTGGAGCTGCGGCCCGCGAAGCTGCCGAGCCGGGCGCTCGCCGTGCTCATCGACCTGGTGGCGGCGTTCGCCGTCTACATCGTGGTGTCGATCGGCGTCGTCGCGGCGACGGCCTCGCTGGACGACGCGGCGGCGGCCGCGCTGGCGGTGGCGATGTTCCTGCTGGTGCTGGTCGGGATTCCGATCGCCGTGGAGACGCTGAGTCATGGGCGCTCGCTCGGGAAGCTCGTGTGCGGGCTGCGGGTGGTGCGGGACGACGGCGGGCCGATCCGGTTCCGGCACGCGTTGGTGCGCGGGGCCGTCGGTGTCGTCGAGATCCTCATGACGTTCGGCGTCGTGGCGTGCATCGCGTCGCTGGTGTCGGCACGCGGGCGGCGCCTCGGGGACGTGTTCGCGGGAACGCTCGTCGTACGGGAGCGGGTGCCGGCCGGGCAGGCCTCGTTCGTGCCGGCTCCGCCCGCGTGGCTGGTGGGGCGGTTCTCGGAGCTGGATCTGTCGGCGGTGCCCGAGGGGCTGTGGCTGGCGGTGCGGCAGTACCTGACGCGGATGGGGCAGCTCGATCCGCAGGTGGGGTGGCGGATGGCGGAGGGGCTGGCTGCGGATCTCGCGGCGCGCACGGGGGCCCAGGTTCCGCAGGGGGTGCCGCCGGCGGCGTTCCTGGCGGCCGTGGTGCACGAGCGGCAGGCTCGGGAGGCTCAGCGGGCGTTCGGGGCGGGTGCGCAGGGCGGGCCCGTTCAGGCCGTGGGTTCCACGGGCACGGGCACGTTCACTCCGTCGGCTCCCGTCGCTCCCGTTGCTCCCGCTCCTGTTTCTCCGGGTGCTGTGCCGCCGGCCTCGCCGGCCTCCGGTTTCGTGGCTCCGGGCGGGCCGGGGCCGTACGGAGCGGACGGCGGCGCTCCCCCGCCCTCGCTGCGCAAGCCCGCGGACGGTGCCGAGCGGCCCGAGCCGCCCGCGACCGGGTTCGTGCCGCCTGCGTGATCCGGCCCGACGGGCCGGGGCGGGTCAGGGGAACGTCGAGGGCGGGGTCTCGAGGTGCTCCAGCTCGATGCCGGGGGCGGCCAGGACGACGTCGCCGCTGATGTGGACGGTGTGCTGCTCGCCCGTGTCCAGGGCTGTGACCTGGTACGCGTCCACGATCAGGGGTCCGTTGTCAGTGGCGTGTGTTTCGCTTTCCAGCAAGGTCCAGGACTGGTCCAGCGTGCGGGGCGCCAGCACGGGGTCGGTCAGTGCGACGAGGCGGACGCGGGTCGAGGGGGAAGCGGGGGTGAGGCGCAGCAGTCGTGCGGTGGCGACAAGGAACGCGGGGGACGTGCCGGTGAACGCGTGCGCGGGTGCGTTGCCTTCGGTGGCGTGAGTGCCGGTGGGGTCGGTGCGCACCCAGGTGACGCCGTCGAGGGCGGCTCCTCGGACCTGCCAGCTCGCCGCGTTCAGTTCGAGGCGGAGGGGGCGGCCGAGTTCGTCGAGGGCGAGGTCGATCGAGCCGGAGTGATCGCCGGAGGGGGTGGTCCGCTGGGCCACGTAGCGCCAGCCGGAGGGGCCGGGGGCGCAGTGGAAGTGTTCTTCACCGAGGGGGGTGTGATCGTGCGGATCGTGGAGCGAATATCGGCCGCGGGGCATGGGGTTCGTGGCGTCCTCTGTCTGGCCCGGTGACGCGGGACCGGGCTGTCTGACGGGTCCGGGCCGCCGGTGATCGGGCCGGCGGGTGCGGGCCGCTCCACGGGACAGGCCCCCGGCACGGGGGTGCGGGGGCCTGTCCTTGCAGCGCGGTTCAGCTCGGCCTGGTGTCAGGCGGGGTGATGCGTGCGGAGCAGCGGGTGCTCAGTAGCGGTAGTGGTCGGGCTTGTACGGGCCTTCGACCTCGACGCCGATGTACGAGGCCTGCTCCGGGCGCAGCTGGGTGAGCTTGACGCCGAGGGAGTCGAGGTGGAGGCGGGCGACCTTCTCGTCGAGGTGCTTGGGCAGCACGTAGACGTCGGTCGGGTACTCCTCGGGCTTGGTGAACAGCTCGATCTGGGCCAGCGTCTGGTCCGCGAACGAGTTCGACATCACGAAGGACGGGTGGCCGGTGGCGTTGCCCAGGTTCAGCAGGCGGCCCTCGGACAGCACGATGAGGACCTTGCCGTCGGGGTAGGTCCAGGTGTGGACCTGCGGCTTGACCTCGTCCTTCACGATCCCGGGGGTCTTCGCGAGACCGGCCATGTCGATCTCGTTGTCGAAGTGACCGATGTTCCCGACGATCGCCTGGTGCTTCATCTTGGCCATGTCGGCGGCCATGATGATGTCCTTGTTGCCGGTCGTGGTGACGAAGATGTCCGCCTTGTCGACGACCTCGTCCAGCGTCGTGACCTGGTAGCCGTCCATCGCCGCCTGCAGCGCGCAGATCGGGTCGATCTCCGTGATGATCACCCGCGCGCCCTGGCCGCGCAGCGACTCCGCGCAGCCCTTGCCCACATCGCCGTAACCGCACACGACAGCCGTCTTGCCACCGATGAGGACGTCCGTGGCACGGTTGATGCCGTCGATCAGCGAGTGACGGCAGCCGTACTTGTTGTCGAACTTCGACTTCGTCACCGCGTCGTTCACGTTGATCGCCGGGAACAGCAGAGTGCCGTCACGGTGCATCTCGTACAGACGGTGGACACCCGTCGTGGTCTCCTCCGTCACGCCGCGGATCTCCGAGGCGAGCTGGGTCCACTTCTGCGAGCCGTTGGTGATGGTGCGGTTGAGGAGCTCGAGGATGACGCGGTGCTCGTCGGACTCGGCGGTGTCGGCCGAGGGGACCTTGCCGTCCTTCTCGTACTCGACGCCCTTGTGGACGAGGAGGGTGGCGTCACCACCGTCGTCGAGGATCATGTTCGGGCCGCCGGTGGGGGTGTTCGGCCAGGTCAGGGCCTGCTCCGTGCACCACCAGTACTCCTCGAGGGTCTCGCCCTTCCAGGCGAAGACCGGGACGCCCTGCGGGTTGTCCGGCGTGCCGTTCGGGCCGACGGCGATGGCGGCGGCAGCGTGGTCCTGCGTCGAGAAGATGTTGCAGGACGCCCAGCGGACCTCGGCGCCGAGGGCGACCAGGGTCTCGATGAGGACGGCCGTCTGGACCGTCATGTGCAGGGAGCCGGTGACGCGGGCGCCGGCCAGGGGCTGGGCCTCCGCGTACTCCTTGCGGATCGACATCAGGCCGGGCATCTCGTGCTCGGCGAGGGTGATCTCCTTGCGGCCGAACGCCGCGAGGGAGAGGTCGGCGACCTTGAAGTCCTGTGCGGAAGTCATGTGTGAGCTGCTCCTCGGTGCAGTGCAGTCGGTCGAGGTGGGCTGGTGCGCCGCGTCCTTGCGGGGCGGGCACGCATGGCTGGTCTGCGGGTGTCTTCGGACACAGGTGTCCTCCGATACTCGCAGCGCAGTCCGTCGGAGGCCCTCTCTCCCTCGGCCGACCCGGCGTGCGGGCCGCCCGACCGCCATCAGCAGCGACGTCTGGCTCGTGACGAATCTACACCGATCGCCTCGCCCGGCCCCACCCCGTCCGCCGGGGCTAGCCTCTCCCCGCGCGGCTCCGCAGGTGAGCGGCGCGGGGAGGGAAACACATGAAGAGGAGAACGCGCCGGCTGCGGGTGGCGGCCTGGCTGCTGGGGCCGCTGGGTGTGGTGGTGCTGGTGGGGGCGGCGGGGTGGCTCGCGACGGGGTATCGGGGGGTGACGGCGGCCGGCGGAAGCATGGAGCCGACCTACTCGATCGGCGCGCGGCTGCTGATCGAGCGCGTGGACGGGGACGAGGTGCGCCGGGGTGATGTGGTGCTGCTGTCGATGCCCTCGCGTTACGGCGGGCGGCCCGTGCTGCAGCGGGTCGTGGGGCTGGGCGGGGACCGGGTGGCGCACGCCGGCGGGCCGACCGGGCCGACCCGCCTGAACGGGCGGGAGCTGGCCGAGCCGTATCTGCGGGGCGGCGAGGCGAACGGCGGCCCGGCCTACGACGTACGGGTTCCGCCCGGCCGGCTGTTCCTGATGGGCGACCAGCGGGGCGACTCGAACGACTCCCGCTACTTCCCGAGCGACCACGCGGGTTCGGTGCCGCTCGGCGCGGTGCAGGGGCGGGTCGTGGACAGTCCGGTGCGGCCGCTGGTGATCGCGGGGGCGGGGGTCGCCGGGCTGGGTTCGGCGATCGGGGGCCTGGCCTGCGGGGTCGCCGCGCGGCAGGCGCGGCGGCGGGACGAGGCGATGCGGCTGGCGGGGTGGCCGGTTCAGGAGTGACTGGTTCGAGAGTGACCGGATCAGGAGTGAGCCGGGGTCCGGGGAATCGGGCGTGGGCCTGAGCGGGCGTGGAGATGCGAGAAGGGGGGGCGGCGAGCCTGTGAAGCTCGCCGCCCCCCTTCGTTCAGGTCAGTGGCCCGGGGTCGGGGTGGGGCCGCCCGGGGTGGCCGCGGGGTCGGGGCCCTTGGCGGCCTCGGACTCGCTGTAGATGTCGGGCTCGAGGTAGATGACGCGGGCGATCGGAACGGCGGCGCGGATGCGGGTCTCCGCCGCGTCGATGGCGCGGGCGACCTCGGCCGCGGTGTTGTCGTGCCGGACGGCGATCTTCGCGGCGACGAGGAGCTCCTCGGGGCCGAGGTGGAGCGTGCGCATGTGGATGAGGCCGGTGACGGTGTCGCCGTCGACGACCGCCTTCTCGATCTTCTCGACCTCGTCGGTGCCGGCGGCCTCGCCGAGGAGCAGCGACTTCGTCTCCAGGGCGAGCACGATCGCGATGACGATGAGCAGGACACCGATGCAGAGGGTGCCGATGCCGTCCCAGACGCCGTCGCCGGTGGCGAGGGTGAGGCCGACGCCGAACAGCGCGAGGATCAGACCGATCAGGGCGCCGAAGTCCTCCAGGAGGACGACGGGCAGCTCGGGCGCCTTGGCGCGCTTGATGAACTGGCCCCAGGTGAGCTTGCCGCGCAGCTCGTTGGACTCCTTGATGGCGGTGCGGAAGGAGAAGCTCTCGGCGATGATCGCGAAGACGAGGACGCCGACCGGCCAGTACCAGTGCTCGAGGTCGTGCGGGTGCTTGATCTTCTCGTAGCCCTCGTAGACGGCGAACATGCCGCCGACGGAGAAGAGCACGATGGAGACGAGGAAGGCGTAGATGTAGCGCTCGCGGCCGTAGCCGAAGGGGTGCTGCGGGGTGGCCTCGCGCTGGGCCTTCTTGCCGCCGAGGAGCAGCAGTCCCTGGTTGCCGGAGTCGGCGAGGGAGTGGACGGACTCGGCGAGCATCGACGAGGAGCCACTGAAGAGGAACGCTACGAACTTCGCTACCGCGATGGCGAGGTTGGCGGCGAGTGCCGCCACGATCGCCTTGGCTCCGCCTGAAGCACTCATGTTGTTCCCGGTGTCCCTTCGTACGACCCGTGCTGCTGTGACGTCCTGTACCGCTGTGGCGGGAGGCGCTGTTTTGCTTGCCTTTTGCAGTGGGTCATTGTTGCAGCACGGGGCGCGTGGGACGGAGCTCAGGCCACCACTGTGGCCCGGAAAATCGTGCCCGTACCGGACACTTCGGCCTTCTCGCCCGCGGGGACGAACACGGACTGGCCGGGGCCGAGGTCGTTCGTGCCGGCGCGGACCGTGCCGGCGGTGCAGAGCAGGATCTGCGGGGTGGGGGCGGTCAGGTCGTGGCGGCCGCTGCTCGCGGGCAGGACGTAGCGCGAGAGGCGGAACTCGTCGATGGGGGTGTCGTAGACCTCTTCGCCGTCCGGGGAGGCCTCGGGGCGCAGGATCGCGGGGTCGGTGGCCTCGAAGCGGACGATGTGCAGCAGTTCGGGGACGTCGACGTGCTTGGGGGTCAGTCCGCAGCGCAGCACGTTGTCGGAGTTGGCCATGATCTCGACGCCGAGGCCGTCCAGGTAGGCGTGCGGGACTCCGGCGCCGAGGTAGAGGGCCTCGCCGGGCTGCAGCCGTACGTGGTTGAGGAGCATGGCCGCGATCACCCCGGGGTCGCCGGGGAAGTGGTGGGCGAGGTCCGCATAGGGGGCGTAGGGGCCGGAGAGGCGCTGGGCGGCGGCGGTGGCCTCGGTGACGGTGTGCGCCATCTCGGTGCGGTCGGCGCTGAGGATCGCGGTGAGGACCTCGCGCAGGGCGGCCTCTTCGGGGTGGGCGCGCAGCAGGTCGGCGTAGGGCTTGAGGCTGTCGACGCCGAGGCCTTCGAGGAGGCGGGCGGACTCCTCGGGGTCGCGGAAGCCGCACAGGCCGTCGAACTCGGTGAGTGCGCACACGAGTTCGGGCTTGTGGTTGGCGTCCTTGTAGTTGCGGTGCGGGGCCGCGAGGGGGATCCCGGCGCGCTCCTCGGCCTCGTAGCCCTGCTGTGCCTGGCGCAGGTCGGGGTGGACCTGGAGGGAGAGGGGGGCGCCCGCCGCGAGGAGCTTGAGGAGGAAGGGCAGGTGGGGGCCGAACTTGGCGACGGCCTCGGGTCCCAGTTCGCGCTCGGGGGCGGCGTCGATGACCTCGTTGAGCGGGCCGCGGTCGGTGCCGGAGGGGGCGCCGGGGTGGGCGCCCATCCACATCTCGGCCTGGGGTTCGCCGGTCGGCTCGGTGCCGAGGAGGTGCGGGATGGCGGTGGCGGATCCCCAGGCGTAGGGGCGGATGGGGTTGGTGAGGCGGTCCATGGGGCCTTTCTCCGTACGCGTCGGGCGAGCCGGCGGACTGCGCGCCGGGCGGGACTACTTCACGCCGTGGAGGCGAGGCCCAGGTAAACGGCGGCGAAATCCGTGACGGCGATCAGCTCCGCGAGCGTCTCCAGATCGCTGCCCTCCTCGGGCTCCAGCTCGCTGATCGCGGTGTCGTGGGAGAGCGCGAGCTCGCGGGCGGCGGGGGCGGCGCTGAGGCTGCCGGCGGGCCGGTCGCGGAGCAGGACGACGCGGGCGCGCAGGGCCTGGACCTCCTCGACGCGGTCGCGGAAGAAGTCGTCGGGGTCTGCGCCCGCGGCGAGGGAGCCGGTGAGCAGGGCGCCGTGGGCGGGCATGGCCTCGGGCAGGTCGGCGGCGAGGGCGGCGCGGCCGGCCAGCTCGGCGAGCGCGGCGGCGAACCGGCGTCCGGCGGGGCCCGCGGCGGCGCCCTCGGTCCAGATCAGCGGGAGGGCCTCGGCGAGCTCGGAGGCCAGGGTCTTGGCCGGGTTGCCGTACGTGGCGATCGCGGGGCCGCAGCGCTCGGCGGTGCGGTCGAGGCGGTCGGCGACCTTCTCCAGGGCCTCGGGGGGCGCGTCGAGCAGGCCGGTGCGGTCGAGCAGGGCGAGCAGCGGGGTGAGCAGGGCCCACAGGGCGCCGGGGGCGGAGGCCGCGTCCGGCTCGTCCTGCTCGTACGGGGCGGTCGCCATCGGGACGAACAGGCCGTGGGCGCGGGCGACGGCCTCGGTGAGCGGGGCGCCCGCGGGGGCGACGGCGACGACGGAGACGCCGCGCCGGTAGGCCTGCTCGACGAGGAGGGACAGGCTCGGCTCGCTGCCGTCCGGGGTCGCCACGAGAAGCAGGTCGACGGCGCCCGCCCAGCCGGGCAGCTCCCAGCGCAGGGCGCCCGGGGCGGGTGCGACGCCGGTGGTGCGCAGCCGTACGACGGGGCAGGCGGCGCCCGCGAGGCGGCGCAGGAGATCGGAGACGCCGAGCGCGGCGGTGCCGGGGCCCGCGATCAGCAGGGTGCGGGGGCGGCCGTCGGGCTTCAGGTCGCCGATGCCGGCCTCGGTGGCGTGCAGGACCGCCGTGCGGACGCGGGCGCCCGCCTCGGCGGCACCGCGCAGCAGGCCCCGGCGGTCGGCTCGGGCGAGCGCGTCCGGGTCGTCCAGGAGGGTTTCGTCGAACATGCGTCGGTCTCCTGCTTCGCGGTGGGGGTTACGCGGGGCGGCGGGCCTCGTCGACGAGGAGGACGGGGATGCCGTCGCGGACCGGGTAGGCCAGGCCGCAGTCCTTGCCGGTGCAGATCAGCTCGGCATCGGCCTCCTTCAGCGGGGCGTGGCAGGCCGGGCAGGCGAGGATCTCCAGGAGGCCGGCTTCGAGCGGCATGGGCGTTTCCCTCCGGGGGACGGACGTCGGGCGTCCGTCGGGTCGTCGGTCGGTGTCTTCTCGGTGTCTTGGTGTGACCTGGTCAGCGTACCGCTGGGGGACGGGCGGGGCCCGGTGCCTGTGCCTCTCCGGCGGGGGCGGGGATCTGGCCTGGGCCGGGGTGGGGGTGCCTCTTGGTTGGCTGGGTCGTCGGTGCGTCGGTGCGTCGGTGCGTCGGCAGGGGGCCGGGGGCCTGCTCGGCCGGGTAGCCCAAGCTGTCGCAGGGCGGGCGGGGCTTGGGTCGCCGCCTCCTTGATCGCGCGTCCGGCGCCGGGGTGCCGCCTTGCCCACCCGTGCCGCCCCAGGCGGCAGACTGCCCAAGGCGGCGGCGACCTGAGGGTGCCCGGGGCTGGGGGTGCCCGGGGCGGGGTTCCCGGCGCTGGAGGGCTGTCACGATGCTGGGCGGGTGGAACGCGTACTCGCGCGGGGAGTGGTGTCTGAGGCAGGGGCCGCAGGGGCGACGCCGCCGGCAGGGGCGGCGGGTGGGTGAGAGGAGCGGCTGGGGCAAGGTGGGTGCCCGGTGCAGTCCAGTGTCCCGGAGCGGGGCGCTGGACCGAGGGCCGACAACGCTGAGCCTCGCCGTCCAACCCGTGCCAAGGCGCTGCCCGACGCCGGAACCGGCGGCGCCTCCGTGCAGCCCGACAGGGGCGGGCAGAACGTTGCCTGAGGGGCGGACGGTCGCTCACTGGCGCTGAAAGGCGCCAGCGGTGCTTCCAGGCTGCGCCGAGCCTCGCCATCCAACCCGAGGCCGGGCGCCGGGCCGACGCCCCCGGAGGGGGCGGGAGGGTGGGAGAAAGGCTGAGGCAAAACTGGACACCCAGAGCCGGGCACGTCCCGGAACGGGGCGCTGGACCTCGGGCCGATGTCCCGGAGGGCCCGGGAGGCCGGGGGGCCCAGGGGCCGGCGGGCAGCGCTGAAAGCGCCGGCGGAGCCTCAGGACGGCGCTGAGCATCATCATCCCGCCCGAGGCCAGGCGCCGGGCCGACGCCCCTGGAGGGGGCGGGAGGGTGGGAGAGAGGCTCGGGCAAAGGTGGACACCCAGAGCCGGGCGCGTCACGGAGCCGGGCACGCCCGGAACAGGGCGCGTCCCCGAGCAGGGCACCGGACGCCGTACGCGTCCCGGAGCAGGGTGCGTCCGGGAGCACGACGCCGGCGCCGGGGCGCGCCCCACAGCCCCACCGCCGCGCACCGCGCGCCCCGCACCCCGCACCCCGCCCCCGGCCGGAGGCCAGGGGTTAGGCGCGGATCAGGGACAGGGCCTCGTCGCGGATTTTTTCCATGGTCACCGTGTCCCGCGCCTCCGCGTTCAACCGCAGCAGCGGCTCCGTGTTGGACGGGCGGACGTTGAACCACCAGTCGGCGGCGCTCACCGTGAGGCCGTCGAGCTCGTCCAGGGTGACGCCGTCGCGGCCCGCGTACGCGTCCTTGATCGCGGCGAGCCGGCCCGCCTGGTCGGCGACGGTGGAGTTGATCTCCCCCGAGCCCGCGTAGCGGTCGTAGGAGGCGACGAGGGAGGAGAGCGGGCCCGTCTGGCCGCCGAGCGCGGCGAGGACGTGGAGGGCGGCGAGCATGCCCGTGTCCGCGTTCCAGAAGTCCTTGAAGTAGTAGTGCGCCGAGTGCTCGCCACCGAAGATCGCGCCGCTGGTGGCCATCTCCTGCTTGATGAACGAGTGCCCCACGCGCGTGCGCACGGGCGTGCCCCCGTGCTCGCGGACGACCTCGGGGACGGACCAGGAGGTGATCAGGTTGTGGATGATCGTGCCGGTCCCGCCGTTGCGCGCGAGTTCACGCGCGGCGACGAGGGCGGTGACGGCGGACGGGGAGACCGGCTCGCCGCGCTCGTCGACGACGAAGCAGCGGTCCGCGTCGCCGTCGAAGGCGAGGCCGAGGTCGGCGCCCTCGGCGCGGACGCGGGCCTGGAGGTCGACGAGGTTGGCCGGGTCCAGCGGGTTCGCCTCGTGGTTCGGGAACGTGCCGTCGAGTTCGAAGTACATCGGTACGACGTCCAGCGGCAGCCCGGCGAGGACGGTGGGGACGGTGTGCCCGCCCATCCCGTTCCCCGCGTCCACGACGACCTTGAGGGGGCGGATGCCGCTCAGGTCGACGAGGCCGCGCAGGTGCGCCGCGTAGCCGTCGAGGGTGTCGCGCCGGCTGATCGTGCCGGGAGTGGCGGCGGGCTCGGGGGCGCCGGACTCGCTCCACTGCTCGGCGAGGCGGCGGATGTCGGCGAGTCCGGTGTCCTGGCCGACGGGGGCGGCGCCGGCCCGGCACATCTTGATGCCGTTGTACTGCGCCGGGTTGTGCGAGGCGGTGAACATGGCGCCGGGCAGGCCGAGCGCGCCCGACGCGTAGTACAGCTGGTCGGTGGAGCAGAGGCCGATCTCGGTGACGTCGGCGCCGAGTGCGGCGGCGCCGCGCGCGAAGGCGCCGGACAGGCCGGGCGAGGAGGGGCGCATGTCGTGCCCGACGACGATCGCGTCGGCGCCGGTCACCCGGACGAAGGCGGCGCCGAGGAGCGCGGAGGTCTCCTCGTCCCACTGGTCCGGGACCACCCCGCGCACGTCGTACGCCTTCACGATCGTCGACAGATCTGCAGCCACGGCCGGCCCAGCCCTCCTGGAGTCTTCTCGGACCCCACAAACTACCCGGCCGTACCGACAGCGGGCCGTGAACCCCTCATTCCTCCCCGGGCGCGTGCCGCCCGGCATCACCACAGGTCACGGCAGCATCCAGGACAGCACGGGGGTGCTCTGCCCCAGCACGATCAGGCACATCACGAGCAACAGGCCCAGGCTCCACGGCAGTACCTTGCGCAGCAGGTCGCCCTCCTTCCCGGCGAGGCCGACGGCGGCGCAGGCGATGGTGAGGTTCTGCGGGGAGATCATCTTGCCGAGGACGCCGCCGGAGCTGTTCGCCGCGGCGAGGAGCTCGGGCGAGAGGCCGGACTGCTGGGCGGCGGTCACCTGGAGGGCGCCGAAGAGTGCGTTGGCGGAGGTGTCGGAGCCGGAGACGGCGACGCCGAACCAGCCGAGGACGGGTGACAGGAAGGCGAGCCCGGCACCCGCCGCCGCCACGGCGTGCCCGATGGTGGCGGCCTGCCCGGACAGGTTCATCACGTAGGCGAGGGCGAGCACGCTCGTCACCGTGAGGATCGCGAAGCGCAGTTCATGGACGGTGCCCAGCCATTCGCGCACCGCCACGCGCGCGTGGACGCCGAGCACGACGGCGGTGCCGATGCCGGCGAGGAGCACGAGGGTGCCGCCGGTGGAGACGAGGGGCAGGGTGAACACGTTGCCGCCGACCGGCTTGCCGCCGGGGTCCGCGACGTCCAGGAAGGGCCAGTCGAAGACCCGGTTGGCGCGGGCGAGCATCTCCTTGACGGCGGGGATCTGCGCCACGGAGAAGATCACGACGATGAGCGCGTACGGGGTGTAGGCGCGCACGATCTCAGGGCGCGGGTCCTCCTCGTCGAGGTCCTCGCTGCGGGCGCCGGTGAGGACGGCGGCCCGTACGGGCTCGGCGGCGGGCCGGCGCGCGTGCGGTACGGCGACCAGGGCGCCGGCGCCGATCAGGGCGGCGCCGATGTCGGCGAGCTGCGCGGACACATAGTTGGAGGCGGCGAACTGGGCGCCGGCGAAGGCGACGCCGCAGGTGAGCGCGGGCACCCAGGTCTCGCGCAGGCCGCGCCGCCCGTCGACGAGACCGACGAGCACGAGCGGCACCACGAGGGCGAGCAGCGGGGTCTGACGGCCCACCACCGAGGCTACCGAGTCGAGCGGGAGGCCGGTGACCTGGGCGAGTGTGACGACGGGGGTGCCCATGGCACCGAAGGCAACCGGCGCGGTGTTGGCGACGAGCGCGACGACGGCGGCCTTGACGGGGTCGAAGCCGAGCGCGACGAGCATGACGGCGCAGATGGCGACGGGCGCGCCGAACCCGGCGAGCGCCTCCAGGAGCGCGCCGAAGCAGAAGGCGACGACGAGGGCCTGGATGCGCGGGTCGTCGGAGAGCCGTCCGAAGGACCGGCGCAGGATGTCGAAGTGCCGGGTGCGGACGGTCATCCGGTACACCCACAGGGCGTTGACGACGATCCACAGGATGGGGAAGAGCCCGAAGAGGGCGCCTTGGGCGGCGCCGGCGAAGGTCTGGTCGAGCGGCATGCCGAAGGCGAGCCAGGCGACGAGGACGGCGACGGCGAGTCCGATGAGGCCCGCGCGGTGGGCCTTCATCCGGACGGCGCCGAGCAGGACGAGGACGGTGACGAGGGGCAGGATCGCGACGAGGGCGGACAGGCCGAGCGATCCGCCGACGGGCTCCAGTTGCTGGACGAACACGTGCGCCTCCCGGAATCCCGGAGTCAGGTGCGGAGTCGTCATGGTCATGTCATCCAGCGACACGAGTCAACGCATGGGACACGAATGGCGTCGCGTCAGATGCTCGTACGGGGGTCGACTGCCCGGCGGGGGGTCAGACATCCGCTGTCCGCCGGGACTTCGGGCGCCCGGCGGGGGCCGTCAGTTGTCCGGCGAGCGCAGGACGCGGAGGTGGCCGCGGCGGGCGACCTCCATCGGGTCCGCGGTGCGCGGCCCGGAGCCGCCGGCCTCGGCGACGCGCTCCTGGGGGCGGGCCGCCTCGCGCACGGCGTTGGCGAGGGCCTCCAGGTCGTCCCCGCTGGGGCGGCTCGGGCCGCTGCCGTCGGAGAGCCGGACGACCTCCCACCCGCGCGGGGCGGTGAGGCGCCCGGAGTGCTCGGCGCACAGGTCGTAACAGTGCGGCTCGGCGTAGGTGGCGAGGGGGCCGAGGACCGCGGTCGAGTCGGCGTAGACGTACGTCAGCGTCGCGACGGCGGGACGGCCGCAAGCGGTGCGCGAACAGCGACGTACAGGGCTCACGATGTTGGACGGTACCGCACTCTTGAGCGGGCCGCGACGACTCTCCCCGAGGTCACCCCACCGTGTCGCGTGGTGAGACGGCGCACACGGGCCCACGGGGGCGCCCGCGGTGACCTGCGAGGACCCCGGGTCGTACGCCCCCGCGACCACTTGAAACCGGTCACCACTCGGGGCAAATCCGGCCAGGAGCCGCGAGATCAGCGGTCCGGGGAAGAAGCGTAATCAAGCTCAAGACTGGCCTGATCGGTCAGGAATCGACAGGGGGTACCCCGAACGGAGCCGCTCCGCGCCGCCGAGACCCGCACGGCCGTGGAGGACTACGCTGCCTCGGTGATGGAAAGTCCTGACAATCAGGGACCGCGCGCCCCCGGCGAGCCGCGCCCGCCGCGCCGCCGCGACCGGCACGGCCGCGGCATGCGTGGGCCCGTGGCACCGCCTCAGGTGCCGCTGGCGGCGAGCAGGGCCGAGGTCTTCGCGGACCTCGTGCAGGACTCCGTGGAGCGCCTGGAGCGGCGCTGGCCGCAACTGTCCGAGGTCGACTTCCTGGTCCTGGAGGTGCCGCGGCTGACCCGCGAGGACGAGGCCTGGGGCGGCGACAGCGTGCCGCTGGGCGGCGTGATCCCGGCGCGGGAAGGACACCCCGCGCGCGTGATCGTCTACCGGCGCCCCGTGGAGATCCGCAGCAAGGGGCGCGACGAGCGGGCGGCGCTGGTGCACGACGTGGTCGTCGAGCAGGTCGCCGAGGTGCTCGGGCTCACCCCCGAGACCGTGGACCCGCGCTACGGGGACGCCGAGGACTGAGCCGCCGCGCCCACCGCGGCGGCCCCGCCCCGCGCGCCGCTACCGCTGCAGCACCGCCAGGTCCTCGTCGGCCTGCGGCACGAACACGGTGCCGCGGTCGTCGGGCAGCGTCTGGACCGTGAACGCGGGCACGCCGTCCTGTTCCCGCGCCAGCATCCGCGAGGCGTGCACGGGGCCGCCCGAGACGGGCTCCACGGTGAGCGCGTAGGTGCCCTTCAGGCCGCTCGGGGCGGGCGGGGTCACCGACAGCGTCGTCCCGGCCCTGACCGTGTACTCCTTCGTGGTCGCCGTGCCGCCGCCGGTGCCCGGGGAGGCGGTGACCTTGACCTTCGCCGCGGCGTCCGGGGCGGTCAGCGCGAGCGTGACGCCCTTC
Source organism: Streptomyces xanthii (assembly GCF_014621695.1). Lineage (GTDB taxonomy): Bacteria > Actinomycetota > Actinomycetes > Streptomycetales > Streptomycetaceae > Streptomyces > Streptomyces xanthii. The sequence continues at coordinate 4,680,229 of NZ_CP061281.1, read as the reverse complement.
GCCGGGTTGCCGGCGACCGTCGCGCGCGTGCCGATGTCCCGGGTCGCGGGGATGTACGCGGTCTCCCGGTCGGCGCCCTTGCCGCGCGTGACGCGCAGCGCGGCCACCACCGGCACCGAGTCCTCGGTGGGCGACAGGATCAGCGAGCCCGGCTCCCCGCGCGTGACCTCGCCGAGGTCGACCGCGCTCGTCATGCCCGACTTCACGTGCAGCGTGGCGTGCCCGGCCGGGGAGATCCGGCCGGTGCCCGTGGCGAGCTGCACCTTCAGGTCGGCGTCGTCCTGGCCCGGCGCGAAGACCACCAGGCGGGCGTCCGTCGCGTCCTTCGGGATGCCGGGCAGCACGAGCGTGCCCGCCGGGTCGGCGGCCGCGGGCAGCCAGTCGCCGCCCAGCTTGGCGTCGGCGGCGGACACCGCGGCGGCGACCCGGCCGCTGCGCGCGGTGACGTGCGCCGTCAGGTTCGGGTACGGCTTCTCGGTGAGCGTCGACAGGAGCACCGGGACGCTGGAGTGCGGCCCCACCTGGATGCCCTCGCCGACGTCGGACTTGATCGCACCGTCGGGGCCCGCCAGCTGCACGTCCACAACCGCGGCCTCGTCGTCCGGGTTCGTGAGGTGCAGGTAGTCGCTTCGGTCCTCGTCGGTGGAGACGCCGGGGAACCAGAAGTCGGTGTCGGGCGCGGAGCAGCTCAGGCCGAGCAGGCCGCGGCCGGTGCCCGCGGTGACCGAGGTGGTCTGCTGGACGGTCCAGCCGGGGGCCAGCGCGCCGTCCGCGGTGCCGATCAGGGCGGGGGCGTCGGCGCCGTCGGCCTCGCCCTCGACGGGCTTGCCGGGCGCCTTCGGGGTGAGGACCGGCTTCCGCTGCTTGTCGCCGCCCTTGTCGCCCTTGCCCTTGTCCGTGCCCTGGTCCGTGCCGTCGGCCGCGTCGGTCCCGGCCGGCAGCAGCCGTGCGGTGCCGCCGTCCTCGGTGTCCTTCGAGGGCGGCGTGTACGCCCCGTACGCGGTCTCCGCCAGGTCCGACGGGCTGGCCGAGGGGCACAGCAGGCTGGAGCGCTCGACGGGCAGCCGGGCGGCGGCCTTGGCGGGGGCGTCGTCCTCGCCGCCGCCCGAGGAGGCGGCGGCGAAACCGGTGACGGCGGCGAGCGCCACGGTGGCGGCGATCAGGGACAGGGTCGTGCGGTTCACTGCTGGCTCCCGTCGGGGCGCTCACGGTCGGCGCCGGTGCCGTCGCCGTGCTGCTCGGGCGTCGCTTCGTAGGGCTCGTACGGGGTCTGCGTCTCGTAGGTGCCCCCGTAGGCGTACGGGTCGTACTGGTTCGCCTGGTAGGGGTCGGCCTGCGGGGCGTAGCCGTAGGAGGCGTCCTGGTACGGCTGCTGCTCGCCCGCCGCGTACGGGGTGGTGCCGTACTCGGCGTTCGCGTAGCTGGGCTGGTCCCACTCTGCGTAGGCCTGCTGCGGGATGCCCGCGGGCTCCTCCGGGACGGGCGGCGCCTCGTCGGGTGCCGCGTTCTGCGCGGCCTCGGCCTCGGCCTGGGCGCGCAGCCTGCGGGCGCGGCGGCCCTCGCCCTCCATGGCCTGCGCGGGCACGGCGACGTCCTCCTCGGGGAGGTCGTCGTCGACGTCGCGGCGGCGGCCCGGCAGGGCGAGCACGATCAGGACGAGGGTGAGGGCGCCCTGGGCCCACAGCCAGGCGGTGTGGGTGAGCGGGGCGTCGTAGGTGACGTCGAGGCGGCCCGCGGACGCGGGCAGTTCGAAGCCCTGGGCCCAGCCGTCGACGGTGACCGGCTTCAGGGCGGTGCCGTCGAGCGTGGCGGTCCAGCCCTCGGCGGCCTCGTCGGCGAGACGCAGCACGCGGCCCTGCGGACCGGCGGGCACGTCGGTGTGCACGTCGACGGGGCCCGCGGCGACGGGCCTGGCCTGCTCGGAGGTGGAGCCGGTGGCGGGGGTCGGCAGCAGCACGGCGCGGGCCACCTGCCGGTCGACGCGCCACAGGGCGGTGCCGTCCTGCTGGCTGAGCCGGGTCAGGCCCGGCGTCGCGTCCAGGACGCGGCCCATCTGGCGGGGCGCTCCGTCCCGTACGAGGACGTAGCGCACGGCGAAGCCGCCGAGCTGGTCGGCCTGGTCGGCGCCGGAGCCGGCGACCAGGTTGGCGACGACCTTGTCGAGCTTCGGGTTGACGTCCGCGGCCTCGGTCAGCTCGCCGTCGCCGAGCCGGGCACCGGCGCCGCGCACGAGCGAGTACGAGACCTCTCCGGTGGAGCCGGCCAGGACGAGCGTGCGGGCCTGGTCGCGGGTGCCGGCCTCCTCGGCGACGAACGCGGGCACCTGCACCGGGTCTCGTCGCTCCAGGGGGCCGTCGGCGCCGGCGATCATCCAGCCGGCGGCGAGCAGCAGCGGTCCGCCGGCCGCGGCGAAGGCGACGAGCGCGGCGACCGGCTGGCGCCAGCCGAAGCTCTGCTCGGCGACGCGCGAGCGGGCGCCGTCGGCGCCGAGGACGGCGGCGGCGAGAAGGCCGAGGCCGTAGACGAGGGTGGCGGGGCCGGCCCACGTCGATCCGTCGGACAGGATCGCGAAGACGAGGCCCGTGAAGGCGGCGGCCCAGGCCGTCAGGATCGCCAGGCGGCGCTCCTGGCGCAGCAGGGCGGCGAGGGCGGCGAGGACGATGCCGATGAGGAGCAGGCTGCCCGTGGTGCCGGGGCCGCCGGGCGAGGCGCCGAGCAGTCCGAGGGCGGACGCCGAGTCCTTCCCGTAGGGCAGTCCGGCCTCCTTGAAGAAGCCGAACGGGAGCAGGGACAGCGACCACGGGGCGAGCATCAGCAGTGGGGTGCCGAGCGCGGCGAGCAGGCGCAGTCCGTAGGCGGGGATGTCGTCGCGGCGCACCGCGAGGAGCGCGACGCCGAGGACGAGGGCGATGGGCCAGACGATCGGGGTGAACGCGGTCGCCATGGTGAGCAGCAGGGCGAACGCCCAGGTGGCGCGCCAACTGCCGCGGGCGCCCTTGCTGTTCGTGAAGCCGGCCGCGGACAGGCCCGCGCGGGCGATGAGCGGCAGCAGGACGGCGAGGACCGAGGTGCCGACGCGGCCGCCGGCGAGGGCGCCGGTGACGGCGGGCAGGAACGCGTAGGCGACGGCCGCCCAGGCGCGCAGCAGGCGCGACTCGACGAGCGGCCTGGAGGCGAAGTACGCGGCGAACCCGGCGAGCGGCACCGAGCCGACGAGCAGCACGGTGAGCGCGAGTCCGGTGGAGCCCAGGAACACGGAGGCGAGGGCCGCGACGATCGCGAGGTACGGGGGCGCGGCCTGGGTGCCGCCGGTGCTGGTGGCGTGCCAGGCGTCCAGGTAGCGCGACCACAGGGCGGAGGCGTCGCCGGGGGCGGGCAGCAGGGCGCCGCCGGTGAGGGCGCCGCTGCCGAGCAGTTCGCGGCAGGCGACCAGGGAGATGAACAGGAGGACGACGAGGAGCATCGGGCCCGGGTTGCGGGCGATGCGCTTGAGCCGGGCGAACCGCTCGACCTGGATGAAGTCGTCGTCACCGGGCGCCGGTTCGAGTCCGCCGCCGCCGTGCCGGCCCGCCGTGGTGGTCTCCGGCTCGGAGCCGCCGAAGAGGCTGCCGGCGACCTGCTCGACGGTGTGCCGGACGGTGGCGCCGGGCGGCGGGAACAGCGGTCGCAGTTCCTTGGCGTCGACGGTGCCCCTGCCGCGGCGCTTGCGTGCGGCGAGGATCCGGCCGGGCCGCAGCAGGGTGGACATCAGGCCGGCGATCTCGTCGAAGGCCTGTCCCGGCACCTTGCCCACGAGGTAGGCGAGGGTGCGCAGCACGGTGCCGACGACGAGGCGGAGCAGCACCCAGGGGAGCGCCGCCCCGCGCGCGTTGACGAGCAGGGTGTAGACGGCGCCCGCCTTGTCGACCTTGTGCGGCGAGGTGGCGGTGCGGCCGACGCAGTCGACGGTGCGGCGCTCGCGCGAGGAGGCCTCGGCGTGCCGCACGACGGCGTCGGGGGCGACGAGGACGCGGTGTCCGGCGGCCTGGGCGCGCCAGCACAGGTCGACGTCGTCGCGCATGAGGGGCAGCCGTCGGTCGAAGCCGCCGAGCTGCTCGAAGACGTCGCGGCGCACGAGCATGCCGGCGGTGGACACGGACAGGACGGGCCGCACGTGGTCGTGCTGGCCCTGGTCCTGCTCGCGGCGGTCGAGGCCGGTCCAGCGGCGGCCCGAGTGGGCGATGGAGACGCCGACTTCGAGCAGCTGCCTGCGGTCGTACCAGCCGCGCAGCTTGGGTCCGACGATCGCGACGTCGGCGCCGGCCTCGCGCTCGGCCTCGACGACGCGCAACATCTGGGCGAGCGCGTCGGGTTCGGGCGCGCAGTCGTCGTGCAGCAGCCACAGCCACTGCTCGGGTTCGCCGTGCGGCAGGTCGGGCAGGTCGTAGGCGTCGTCGCGCCAGGAGCGGCTGACGGGGTCCCAGCCGCTGGGGCGCTTCAGGTACGGCAGCTCTTCGGGGGTGAGCACGCCGGCGCCGCGCACGGCTTCCTCGACGGCCTGGCCGAAGCCGGTGCGGCGGGCGAGGTGCAGGACGCGCTCGTCGCCGAGTGCCTGGGCGACCAGGGCGGCGGACGCGTCGGCGCTGCCGGTGTCGGCCGCCACCGCGTTCTGCACGGGGCGCTCCTGGCCGAGCAGTCCGGTCAGGACGTCGGGCAGCCAGCGGGCCCCGTCGTGCGAGACGAGGACGGCGGTGACGACATGCCTGGGGAACTCGGGGGCGCTGCTCGGGTCGGACCCCGCTTGCGGCCCCGGGTTGAACGCGGCGGCGGCAGCGCCGAACTGGCCTGCCGAATGGCTGTGCACGGACATCGAGGTACGGGCCCCGGTTCGTCTGGACTGCGGTGGACGCCTGTGTCCGCTGGGGACACGGTGGCGTCTCGGACGGGGCCCCACACTAACGGCTGGCAACAACGGCGGCCCGCCGCCTGTGGACAACCACCGGCGACGGGCCGTGAGTACCGCGTTCTCGCAGCGGTGAGCGAAGCTCCGCGCGAGCTTGCGCGCGAAGGTGCCGGAAGCTAGACGGCGGCCTTCTTCAGCCGGCGGCGCTCCCGCTCGGACAGGCCGCCCCAGATGCCGAACCGCTCGTCGTTGGCGAGTGCGTACTCGAGGCATTCGGAGCGGACCTCGCACGCGAGGCAGACCTTCTTGGCCTCCCGCGTGGAGCCGCCCTTCTCAGGGAAGAAGGACTCCGGGTCGGTCTGTGCGCACAGTGCGCGCTCCTGCCAGCCGAGTTCCTCTTCCGCGTCCTCGACCAGCAGATCCGTAAACGACTCGGTCATAGTGCGCCCCTCGTCCGTCTGTGCGTCCCCGTGATGTTGCCGTTACCGATTTCGGCTGAACGACACGAGTGAAATTACAAGTGTGCCGATCCGGGGCAGTCAAGCCGGGATCTGCTATTGAGCCCCTTATTCACTCTGCGGAACCAAGGCTATGCGGAAAGTGTTCAAATCGGCAAAAAACGTGACACTTGCCAGCGGCGCATCCCGTCACCAGAAAGGACGTCGCAGAGATCGATCTCGTTCCGGCGCTCATACGGAAGCGAACCTGATCACATTCGGATCACAGGATGACAACGACGTTTGCCCGCCGGGTTGCTGCGCCACATGTCCGGTGCGAGCCCTGCACAAACCTTTCGCCTGCGAGGGATACCGGATGAGGTGAAACATTTCCCACAATCCGGACAATGAGTTGACAGCGGTACCTCCCACCCGGTGTCCTGGTGGGCATGCTCGCGAACCTGCCGCTGTCGACGCCCCGCACCGCCGGGTCCGTCACCGCTGCGCGCGCGTGCTGTTGCTGTTGCTGTCCCAGCTGCTGACGATCGAGACGATCCCGGCTGGTGTGTCGTAGAGCCTCCCGTGCTCCGACACCGCATCTCCTCTCTCCTTGTACGGCCCTTCGCCCCCGCCCGGGCGGGGGCACCCCGCACTCCCCGCTGAGGAACCACACACCCCCATGAACAGCGACAGCGACCTCCAGATCGCCGGCGACATCCTCGAAGTCCAGCACCTGCTGCAGCCCCCGCGCGAGCACCCGCAGACCGTGGCCGAGTTCGCCGGACTCGCCCGCTCCATCGCCGCCGACCGCTCCCAGTGGGAGCACCTCGTCGAGTACGACGCGACGACCCGCTGGTACCACCGGCTGCGCACCGGCCCCGGATACGAGGTGTGGCTGCTCTCCTGGGTGCCCGGACAGGGCAGCGGGCTGCACGACCACGGCCGCTCCTCCGGCGTCCTGACCCTCCTGGAGGGCGAACTGACGGAGCGTACGGAGCGGGGCACCCACACGCTCGCGGCCGGCGCGCAGCGCGTGTTCGCGCCCGGGTACGTCCACGAGGTCGCCAACGACGCCCTGGAGCCGGCCGTCAGCCTGCACGTGTACTACCCCGGGCTCACCGAGATGCCGATGCACTCGGCGGCCTGCTCCACCGAGGCCGGCCGGGACGCGGTGGCCGAGATCGAACTGACCGGGACCAGCTGACACTCTGTCGGTGCCGCCTGCGATGCTGGGGCCATGCGCATTGTGGTTCTGGCAGGCGGCATCGGTGGTGCCCGGTTCCTTCGCGGTCTCAAGCGGGCGGCCCCGGACGCGGACATCACGGTCATCGGCAACACCGGGGACGACATTCACCTCTTCGGCCTCAAGGTCTGTCCCGACCTCGACACGGTGATGTACACCCTGGGCGGCGGCATCGACGAGGAGCAGGGCTGGGGGCGTACTGACGAGACGCACCGGGTCAAGGAGGAGCTCGCGGCCTACGGGGTCGGACCCGAGTGGTTCGGGCTCGGCGACCGGGACTTCGCGACCCACATCGTGCGCACGCAGATGCTCGGCGCCGGATATCCGCTCAGCGCCGTCACCGAGGCGCTGTGCGAGCGCTGGCAGCCGGGGGTGCGGCTGCTGCCCATGTCGGACGACCGCGTTGAGACGCACGTCGCCGTCACGCTCGACGGCGAGCGCCGCGCCGTGCACTTCCAGGAGTACTGGGTGAAGCTGCGCGCCTCCGTGGACGCGCACGCGATCGTGCCGGTCGGCGCCGAGGCCGCCAAGCCCGCGCCGGGCGTCCTGGAGGCCATCGCCGAGGCCGACGTGATCCTCTTCCCGCCGTCGAACCCGGTGGTCAGCATCGGCACGATCCTCGCCGTGCCCGGCATCCGCGAGGCCATCGCCGACGCGGGCGTCCCCGTGGTCGGCCTCTCCCCCATCGTCGGGGACGCGCCGGTGCGCGGCATGGCCGACAAGGTCCTCGCCGCCCTCGGCGTCGAGTCCAGCGCGGCGGCCGTCGCCGAGCACTACGGTTCGGGGCTGCTCGACGGCTGGCTCGTCGACACCGTGGACGCGGGCGCCGTGGAGCGCGTCGAGGCCGCCGGGATCCGGTGCCGGGCCGTGCCCCTGATGATGACCGACCCCGCCGAGGGGCTGGCCGCCGCCGACATGGCGCGGGCCGCGCTCGCCCTCGCCGAGGAGGTCCGGGCCTCGTGAGCGACGCGCCCTCCTTCCGGGCCTGGGCGGTCCCCGGCATACCCGAGGTCACCGAGGGCGACGACCTCGCCGCCCTGATCGTCGCCGCCGAGCCCGGCCTCGCCGACGGTGACGTCCTCCTGGTCACCTCCAAGATCGTCAGCAAGGCCGAGGGCCGGATCCTCCAGGCCGACGACCGCGAGGCGGCGATCGACGCCGAGACCGTACGGGTCGTGGCCCGCCGCGGCCCCCTGCGCATCGTGGAGAACCGGCTGGGCCTCGTCATGGCCGCCGCCGGCGTCGACGCGTCGAACACCCCGGCCGGCACGGTGCTGCTGCTGCCCGAGGACCCGGACGCCTCGGCGGCCGCGATCCGCGACGGCGTGCGCGCCGCGCTCGGTGTCGAGGTCGGCGTCGTCGTGACGGACACCTTCGGGCGCCCCTGGCGCAACGGGCTGACGGACGTCGCGATCGGCGCCGCAGGTGTGCGCGTCCTCGACGACCTGCGCGGCGGCACGGACGCGCACGGCAATCCGCTGAGCGCGACCGTCGTGGCGACCGCCGACGAGCTGGCCGCCGCGGGCGACCTCGTCAAGGGCAAGGCCGGCGGCCTGCCCGTCGCCGTCGTCCGCGGGCTGCCCGGCGTGACCACCACCGATGAACAGGGCGGCTCCGCGCGGGAGTTGGTGCGCGTCGCCCATGACGACATGTTCCGGCTCGGCACCTCCGAGGCCGTACGGGAAGCGGTGACGCAGCGGCGTACCGTACGGGCCTTCACGGACGAGCCCGTCGACCCCGGCGCGGTGCGCCGGGCCGTCGCCGCGGCCGTCACCGCGCCCGCGCCGCATCACACGACGCCGTGGCGGTTCGTCCTCCTCGAATCGGCGGCCTCGCGCACGAAGCTGCTCGACGCGATGCGGGACGCGTGGATCGCGGACCTGCGCCGGGACGGCAAGAGCGAGGAGTCCGTCGAGCGGCGGGTGCGGCGCGGTGACGTGCTGCGCAACGCGCCGTACCTCGTCGTGCCGTGTCTGGTCATGGACGGGGCACACACGTACGGGGACGAGCGGCGGGACGCGGCCGAGCGGGAGATGTTCGTCGTCGCCGCCGGGGCGGGCGTGCAGAACTTCCTCGTCGCGCTGGCCGGGGAGCGGCTCGGCTCCGCCTGGGTGTCGTCGACCATGTTCTGCCGGGACGTCGTGCGCGGGGTGCTCGATCTTCCGGGGGGCTGGGATCCGATGGGGGCCGTCGCGGTCGGGCACCCGGCACAAGCGCCTGCGGAGCGGCCCGCGCGGATCGTCTCGGAGTTCGTCGAGGTGCGGTAGGCCCCGTGCGTGGCGGGGCGCCGCCGTGGGGGTTGATCATCGTGGCCGGGTGCTGCGCCGTCGTGGTTGCTCGCGCTGTTCCCCGCGCCCCTGAAGGGGCACACTCCGTGCGCCCCCCAGGGGCAGGTTGGGCGTGCCCGCGACGGAGTCGCTGATCGGGTACAGCCCCGCCCCACGCCCCCTTACGGGGGGTCTCACCACTCCGCGATGTTCACTCGGCGCATCTTCGGCTGGCGGCGGGGTGGGGTCGCGCCGCTGAGGAGGATCAGGCGGGCCGCGCGGTGGCGTTGACCCTCGTAGGGGGCCAGGAGGTCGAGCATGTCGGCGTCCGTCGCGTCGCGGTCGCCGGCGAGGGCGTGGCCGACGATGCCCGGCAGGTGGAGGTCGCCCGTGGTGACCTCGTCGGGGGCGCCGTTCGTGCGCTGGATGGTCTCGGCGGAGGTCCACGGGCCGATTCCGGGGACGAGTTCGAGGCGGGCGCGGGCCGCGGGCGGGTCCATGTGGGCCGCCTCCTCCAGGCGGCGGGCGACCTTCGCGGCGCGCAGGATCGTCGACGCGCGCTTGTTGTCGACGCCCGCCTTGTGCCACTCCCAGGACGGGATCCGGGTCCAGGTGTACGGGTCCGGCACGACTCGCATGCGCAGGTCGCCGCCGGCCGGGCCCGGGGCCGGATCGCCGTACTTGTGCAGGAGCAGCCGCCAGGCGCGGTAGGCCTCGTCCGTCGTGATCTTCTGTTCCAGGATCGACGGGATCAGCGACTCCAGGACCAGGCCGGTCCGGGTCAGGCGCAGGCCCTGCCGTCGGCGGGCCGTCTGCGCGACCAGGCGATGGCGCGGCTCGAAGGCGGAAGGGTCGTCCGACGCGCCGAGCAGGGACGGGAGTTGGTCCAGGAACCACTGCGCGCCCGGGCCCCAGGCCGTCGCCTCGACCGTGCCGTCGGCCCGCTGGGTGACGCGGAGCGTCGCGGGGCCCTCGGGGGTGCGGCTCGTGCGCCACACGGAGCCGTCCGGGGTCGTACGGAAGGTGGGGTCGGCGGGGCCGCGGCGCAGGGGGCCGAGCGTGAGGCCGAGGTGGACGGGGTCCGCCGGGGCGTAGACGCGGGCCTCGGCCGTGGAGGCGACCGGGGCGTGGGCGGGCCGGGGTACGTGGGTGGCGCCGCCGCGGACCGTGGTGCGGGTCTGCCGCGGTGCGGGGTTCGGGACGTATCGGCGGCCGGCCATCTCACGAGGGTAGCCCGGGCCCCTCCGGGGTGCGGCGGATGTCGCCGAGGTCACGCGGGAGGGGCCGGTGCGTGGGGTCGGTGCGCGGCTACTGGTCCGAGGAGAAGCGGATCGACGCGTCCGGGATCGTCGCGTCGCACCAGATCCGGACGCCCTCGCGCAGCTCGTTGTCCGCGCCGACCTGCGCCCCGTCCCCGATGACGGCCCCCGTGAGGACCGTACGGGCGCCCACGCGGGCGCCGCGGCCGATCAGGGAGTCCGTGACCACCGCTCCGGGTTCGATCACCGCGCCGTCCAGGACCGCCGAGCCGGTGACGCGGGCGCCCTCGCCCACGCGCGCGTGCTCGCCGATCACCGTGCCGGCGGTGAGCTTGGCGTCCGCGGCCACCTCGGCCGAGGGGAGCACGAGCCGCTCGCCGCGCCGGCCGGGGACCGCCGGGGACGGGGCGCGCCCCATGACGAGGTCGGCGGAGCCGCGCACGAAGGCCTGCGGGGTGCCGAGGTCGAGCCAGTACGTCGAGTCGACCATGCCCTGGAGGTGGGCGCCGTCGGCGAGCAGCCCCGGGAACGTCTCGCGTTCCACCGAGACGGGGCGGCCCGTCGGGATCGTGTCGATCACCGAGCGGCGGAAGACGTAGGCACCGGCGTTGATCTGGTCGGTGACGATCTCCTCGGGCGTCTGGGGCTTCTCCAGGAAGGCCGTGACGCGTCCCGTGCCGTCCGTGGGGACGAGGCCGAACGCGCGGGGGTCCTCGACACGCGAGAGGTGCAGGGAGACGTCCGCGCCGGTCGACTCGTGCTCGTGGACGAGGGCGCCGATGTCGAGGCCGGTGAGGATGTCACCGTTGAAGATGAGGACCGGCTCGTCGGGCCCGGAGCGCAGCCGCGGGGCGACGTTGCGGATGGCGCCGCCGGTGCCGAGGGGCTGGACCTCGGTGACGTACTCCAGGTGGAGCCCGAGGCGGGAGCCGTCACCGAAGTACGGCTCGAAGACCTCGGCCAGGTACGAGGTGGCCAGGACGATGTGGTCGACGCCGGCCGCTCTCGCGCGGGCGAGCTGATGCGTGAGGAAGGGCACACCGGCCGCCGGGACCATCGGCTTCGGCGTGTTCACCGTGAGAGGCCGCAGTCTGGTGCCCTTGCCGCCGACCAGGAGGATCGCTTCTGTCACCTGTCGTCTCTGCTTCCTGCTGGGGCCGGCCGAACTGTCTTTCGGCCGGCCAGTGTATGCAGACCGTTCGAGGTGCCCGGGCCGGCCCGTGTCCGGCGTGTCAGCGTCCCTGGAGCTGCGCCGACGTCGTGCGGGCGGTGCCGAGCTGGTTGTAGAGACGGCGTCCCGGGCATTCGGTTGCGAAGCCGTCCCGGTGGCCGGAGATCACCTTCAGCCGCACATTCTTTCCCTTGCTGTACAGATTTCCACCACCCGAGGTGAGGTATGTCGAGCCCTTCGGGTTGGCGCCGTACAGGCCGAGCTTCCAGGCGGTCAGCTGGGAGATCGCCTTCACGGCCGTGGCGGGCGGGTTCGAGCTGCCGAACGAGCCCAGGACCGCGATGCCCATGGTGTTGGTGTTGAAGCCGAGGGTGTGGGCACCCATGACGGCCTTCGTGACGCCGCCGGCCCGGCCCTCGTAGATGGTGCCGCACTTGTCCACGAGGAAGTTGTAGCCGATGTCACGCCAGCCGCTGCTCTTCACGTGGTAGCGGTAGATACTGCGAATGACGGAAGGCGCCTGGGAGCAGCGGTAGTTGTTGCCCGACGCGCTGTGGTGGACGAACGCCGCCTTCACCGACTTCGTGTACAGGAACTGGCTCTCGCGCAGTGTCTCGTCCGCGCCCCAGCCCTTGCGGGTGACGATGCGTGGGCGCGGGCCGATGTACGGGCGGGCCTGGGCGCCCTCCGTGTCGCCGCCACGGGCGCTGATCAGGGCGTCCTCGGTCTGCTGCTTGGTCAGCGCGGGGATCTCGGTGGCGCCGAGCGGGGCGAGCTCCGCGTTCACGGCGGAGGCGGCGGCCGTCTCGGCGCTCAGGGCGCCCGTGCGGGGGGCGTCGGCCGGGGCGCCCTGGGCGCCGGGCTCGTCACCCGGGTCGACGAGTTCGAGACGCAGGCCCTCGGGGAGCGGCTCGGCCGTGGTGTCGCCGCGGTCGGAGGCGTGCGGCGCGCCGCCGGCCTGGACGCGGACCTCGACGCCGTCCGAGTCGCCGACCCACAGCGGTGCGGTCGCGCCCCGCAGGGTGCGGCCGGCGGCCTCGGCGGTGCCCGGGTCGGGCGCGTCGTCGTTGTGCGTCTCGACGTCCTGCCAGGCCGACCAGGTGGTGGTGCCGGTCGCCCGGGTGCGGACCTGGACCTGGCCGTGCAGGGCGACGGACGGGTCGTTCCAGACGACGCCGACGAGGGAGAACGGGCGTACGTCGCGCTGGGGCAGACCCTGCTGCCGGGCGGCGCCGCCGCCCGCGGAGCGGTCCGCGGTGAGCGGGGCCAGCGGGAGGGACTGGGTGCTGCCGGGGATCGACTCCTGGGTCGGGGTCGTGGGAGCCGCGGCGGCGGTCGTGGTGGGCAGGGTCAGGGGGAGGGCGAGGGCGGCCGCACAGCTGACGCCGACCGCGGAGGCAAGGAATCCACGCATGCGGAACATTTCTGCACGGGGGCGCTGCGCTGGCTATCGGGGTGCGTCATACGGGGGGCCCATTGGGCCGGGCGGGGGCCGCGTCAGGGGGCCGTCCGTGTGTCGCCGGGTGCGGGCCCGGTGGGGGCTGGTCGCGCAGTTCCCCGCGCCCCTGAAATGCATGCCCTTCGGGCGCATTTCCCCGACGGGTCACCGCCCCGATGAGAGGCAGCACGAAGTGCGCATCTCAGGGGCGCGGGGAACTGCGCGAGAAGCCCCACCGGGGCGCACCCGGCGACGAAACGGGCGGAGGCACGGCAGGGCCCCGCACCCGGACGCCCCGCGGAGCGCACCGCGCCTACGCTGAACCCGTGAAATCCGAGCCCCGTACTGCCGCCGAACTTCTTCAGCACGCCCTCGCGGACGATCCCGGTCGCCCCCTGGTCACCTTCTACGACGACGCCACCGGGGAGCGCGTGGAGCTGTCCGTGGCCACGTTCGCGAACTGGGTGAACAAGACGGCGAACCTGCTCCAGGGCGACCTGAACGTCGAGCCCGGCGACCGCGTCGCCGTGCTGCTGCCCGCCCACTGGCAGACCGCCGTCTGGCTGCTGGCCTGCGCCTCGGTCGGCGCCGTCGCGGACGTGGGCGGCGACCCGGCCGCCGCCGACGTCGTGGTCAGCGGCCCCGACACGCTGGAGGCGGCCCGCGCCTGTTCCGGCGAGCGCGTCGCCCTCGCGCTGCGCCCGCTCGGCGGCCGCTTCCTCCAGACCCCGGAGGGGTTCGTCGACTACGCCGTCGAGGTCCCCTCGCAGGGCGACCGCTTCGCCCCGTTCTCCCCCGTCGACCCCGACGAGCCCTCGCTGGTCGTCGCGGGGGCCGAGTGGACGGGCGCGGAGGTCGCCGCGCGGGCGATCGCGGACGCCGCCCCGTTCGGGCTGACCGGGCCGGGCTCCCGGCTGCTGTCGGGTCTCTCGTACGACACCTGGCAGGGGCTGAGCGCGGGGCTCTTCGCGCCGCTGGCCGCGGGCGGCTCCGTCGTGCTGTGCCGGAACCTGGACCGGCTCGACGAGGAGGCGCTGGCCCGGCGCATCGACAGCGAGCGGGTGTCGGCGACCGCGAAGTAGCGGATCTTCACCCGTTCGGCCCCGCTCCCCCGGCCGCCCGGCGCGGCCGGGCCGATGATCGTGGAGACGCCGTTTTCCCCAGGCCGGACCGTGAGGGGACCGCACGTGACCGACTCCGCAGCCACACCGCTCGGCCCGGGCACCGGCTCGTCGCCGACCGGCGCCGGTCGTGTCCGGCGGCGCAGGCGCCGGCTGCGGTACGCGGCGTGCGCGCTGGCGTTCCTGGTGCTCGTGGCGGGCGGGGCCGGCTGGATCGTCTACGAGAAGCTCAGCGGGAACATCACCGAGGACACGGACGCGGCCGCCGAACTCGCGAAGTACGACAAGGAGCGGCCCACCGTCCTCGTGCACGGCGCGCAGAACATCCTGCTCATCGGATCCGACTCGCGCGCCGGCAAGAACCGCAAGTACGGCCGCAACGACGGCACCCAGCGCTCGGACACGACGATCCTGCTGCACGTGGCGGCGGACCGGAAGAGCGCGGTCGCCGTCTCGTTCCCCCGCGACCTGATGGTGAACATGCCGCGCTGCACCGCCCCGGACGGCAAGCGCCTGGAGCCGACGTTCGCCATGTTCAACTACGCGTTCGAGGCGGGCGGTTCCGCCTGCACGATCCGCACGGTGGAGAAGGTGACCGGCATCCGCGTCGACCACCACATGGTCGTCGACTTCCAGGGCTTCAAGGACATGGTGAACGCCGTGGACGGGGTGACCGTCTGCCTGGACGCGCCCATCAATGACGCCGACGCCCATCTGAAGCTGTCCGCGGGCGAGCACACCCTGAACGGCGAGCAGGCCCTCGGCTACGTCCGCGCCCGCAAGAGCCTCGGCAACGGCAGCGACACCGACCGGATGGACCGTCAGCAGCGGTTCCTCGGCGCTCTCGTCCAGAAGGTCCAGAGCAACGGTGTCCTGCTGAACCCGACGAAGCTCTACCCGCTCCTCGACGCCGCCACCTCGTCCCTGACCACCGACCCGGGCCTGGCGAGCCTGCGCGGCCTGTACGACCTGGTGCGCGGGATGCGGAACATCCCGGCCGACCGCATCCAGTTCCTGACCGTGCCCCGGGAGGCGTACGTCTACAACGCCAACCGCGACCAGCTCGTCCAGCCCGCCGCCGACCAGCTCTTCCGGCAGCTGCGCGCCGACCGGCCGGTGGTCGTCCGGAAGGAGGTGCCCGCCGCGGCGCACGAGGCAGAAGAGGGCTCGTCCCCCGGCATTTCCGATGAAACGGTCGCCTATCAACGGGAAATGGACGAGAAGTCCGGGGCCTCGTCCCCCGCCTCCGGCACCCCCGAGCCCACTCCGACGTTCCGGGGCAATACGGCGAAGCAGGACACCTGCGGCTGAGGCCGGTCCGTACCCCTCCGGCGGCGCCTCAACCGCCCCTCGGTAAAGCGGGAGTCATCAGCCGGCACACAGGTTCAAAGATATGGGCCGGAATGCCCAGTTGTAGGGGAGTGGAATTTGTCACCGCCGTCGCCTGGCGCTGAACTGGGCGGATAGTGTGAGCGATCCGGTGCACCCGGCCACGCTTCGGGCAAGGTCGCGCACTGCTGACCGACTTTGACCGGGCGCCCGCTTTAAGGGGGGTAGGGCGCCGCGTGGCCCCGACGGAGGACACAGACAACCGTGGACGCGCAAGGCCGTGGGCGGGCGGAGAACATCGACCCCGCAGACCAGTGGGTCCTGAACCCGCAGACCGGTGATTACGAACTGCGACTGACCCCCTCCGCTGAGCAGTCAGGGGTGCCGGGACCGCGCCGCACCGCACCGCGGCCCGGCGGCCGACGGCGGCAGCAGGCACCGCAGGATCCGGGAGACGTCCCTCCCCAGCGCCGACGGCGCGAGCCGGAGGCCCTGGCCCCGGACACGGGACGGCGCAGGTCGAAGCCGAAGAAGAAGTCGAAGGTCAAGAAGGTCCTGCTGTGGACCTCCGGCACGATGGCCTTCGTGATCCTGGCCGGCGCCGGGGCGGTGTACATCTACCTCGAGCACCTCAACGGCAACCTGACGGTCAACAACACGCCCGACGCCAAGAACAGCTTCGCCAAGGACGAGGCCTTCAACATCCTCGTCATCGGCACGGACAAGCGCACCGGCAAGGGCAACGAGGGCTACGGCGACAAGGGCAGCGTCGGTCACGCCGACACGAACATCCTGCTGCACGTCTCCAAGGACCGGACGAACGCGACCGCGCTGAGCATCCCGCGCGACCTCATCGTCGACGTCCCGGAGTGCACCACCGACGGCAAGCCGATCGCCGGCACCTCGACCGTGCGCTTCAACACGAGCCTCGGCCAGGACGGCCGTGACCCGGGCTGCACCATGCGCACCGTCAAGGCGGTCACCGGGATCACCCCGGACCACTTCATGATGGCCGACTTCAACGCCGTGAAGACCCTGTCCACGGCCGTGGGCGGCGTCGAGGTCTGCGTCAAGAAGCCGGTGGACGACCCGGACTCGCACCTCAAGCTGCCCGCCGGCAAGAGCGTGGTGAAGGGCGAGCAGGCCCTCGCCTTCGTCCGCACCCGGCACGCCTTCGGCAACGCGGGCGACCTGGACCGCATCAAGGTGCAGCAGCAGTTCCTCGGTTCGCTGGCCCGCAAGATGAGCTCCGGCGACACCCTGACGAACCCGTCGAAGCTGACGAGCCTCGCCGAGGCCGCCACCAAGGCGCTCACCGTCGACCAGGGCATCGGCAGCCTGAACAAACTCAAGGACGTCGCCCTGGAGTTGAAGAAGGTCCCGCCGAAGAACATCTCCTTCGTCACGACCCCGGTGATCGACAACCCGGCGGAGAAGGTGCACGCCACCGTCGTCGTCGACCAGACGAAGGCACCGGCGATCTTCGACGCCATCAGGAACGACGTCTCCCTCACGGAGACGAAAAAGAAGAAGAAGGCCGCCGACTCCGCCCGCCTCAAGGGCGTGCGCTCCGCGGCCTCCGAGGTCCGCGTCGACCTCTACAACGGCGGCGCGCCGGCCGGCTCGGCCGGCACCACGCTCACCTGGCTGCAGAACACCGAAGGCGTCCTGAAGTCGAGCCAGTTGGGCAACGCGCCGAAGGACCAGGCCAAGACGACCCTGGAGTACTCGCCGGACCAGGCCGACCAGGCCCGGAAGCTGGCGGACATCATGGGGCTGCCCGGATCGGCACTCAAGCCGGGCGAGAGCGAGACGAACGACCAGGGCCTGCCGGCGATGATCCTGATCCTCGGCAAGGACTTCAAGGGCGCGGGGGTGCCCATCACCGGTTCGGCGAAGGCGCCGGACGTGGACAAATCGACGGCGGACAAAACTGTGTGCGCCGAATGACCAACCTCGGCCGCCCCGAGACTGTCTCACCACATGACAGCGGGGCGGCCGAGCCTTGGCCAGGGGTGGGGAGTGTGGGGCAAGGATGGGGCGACGAAGCGCGCGCAGCAAACGCTCGCGAATACTGCGCTGGACCACGGGCGTGCTCGCGGTCCTCGTACTGGGCACGGCCGGTGCCGGATACCTCTGGTACCAGCACCTGAACAACAACATCCAGACGGGCAAGCTCAGCCTGGGCGAGCACCGGGCCGCGAAGCCGACGCCCAACGCGGCGGGCCAGACCCCGCTGAACATCCTGCTGATCGGGTCGGACGACCGGAACAGCAAGGAGAACCTGAGGCTCGGCGGCCACAAGGAGAGCGTGGGCGCGGCACCGCTTGCCGATGTGCAGATGCTGCTGCACCTGTCGGCGGACCGCACCAACATGTCGGTGGTGAGCATGCCGCGCGACACCCTCGTCAAACTGCCCAAGTGCACCGACCCGAAAACGGGCCGCGTGTATCCGGAGACGGTCGGCCGGGTAATGACGAACACCTCGCTGGGCCGTGGTGGCCCGGGCTGTACGGTCGCCACCTGGGAGGAGATCACCGGCATCCACATCGACCACTTCATGATGGTCGACTTCACGGGTGTGGTGTCGATGGCCGACGCGATCGGCGGCGTACCGGTCTGCGTCGACGCCAACATGACGGGGCGGCGGGCCGGCAGCGACGAGGGCACCAGCCTGAAGCTGGAGAAGGGCACGACGTACATCAAGGGCGAACAGGCCCTGCAGTGGCTGCGCACCCGGCACGGCTTCGAGGACGGCAGCGACATCGCGCGCGCCAAGGCACAGCACATGTACATGAGCGCGATGGTGCGCCAGCTCCGCGAGAACGCCACGTTCAGCCACCCCGGCAGGCTGCGCACGCTGGCCGAGAAGGCGACGGACGCGGTGAAGCCCGACGACGGCCTCGACACCGTCAAGAAGCTCTACGACCTGAGCAACGAGCTCAAGAAGCCCTCCCCCAAGCGCATCACGATGACGACGATGCCGTTCGTGTACGAAGGTGCGCGCGTGGCTCCGACGCCCGCGGCGGACACCCTGTGGAAGCTCCTCCGCGACGATGTCGCGCTGGACGGCAAGGACGCGAAGAAGGCGACGGCGCAGACCTCGCACGACCCGGCGGCGGCCGACGACAAGATCGCCGTGCAGGTCCGCAACGGCACGCGGACGGCGACGACGGCCGCGGTGCCCGGCCGGGCCTCGGCGGTGCGGCAGGCCCTCATCGGCAAGGGCTTCACGCAGGCGGCCTCGGACGGTTCGCCGCCGCTCGCCGTGGACAGGACGGTCGTCAACTATCCGTCGGCGGACCTCGAGGGCGACGCGCAGGCGGTCGCCAAGTCCATGGGGATTCCGCTGAGTTCCGTGAAGAGGTCGACGGAGGTGTCCGGGGTGACGCTCACCGTGGGCGCGGACTGGCGCACGGGCAACATGTTCCCGAAGGACGCGGCCGACGCGGACACCCCGGACAAGACGCTGGACAGGAGCCAGACGCAGAACGGCGCTGACAGCGGCCAGTGCATGCACGTACAGCCGGGCTACACCTGGTAGGACGCCTGCCGGGCCGTACACGCGCCACGGGGCGCGGGAGGTGAACTCCCGCGCCCCGTGCGCTAGTTGGCGGCGCTCTTCGCCTTGCCGTCGCCGAGCACGGCGGGCCGGCGCGAGGCGATGACCTTCTTCGCCAGCGACTTCGGGCTGGTCAGAAAGCCCCAGCCCCACGACATGTGCATCGTGGCGAGGGCGACGGGGATCTGGGCGCGCGCCTTCAGCGGCAGACCCTTGCCCGCCGGGACGGAGCCCGCGAGGATCGCCGCGAGGTAGCCGCCCGGGATCACGAAGCCCCACGGCGTCAGGGCCGCGCCCACGACCGTGCCCGCCGCGATCGCGCACACGGCGGCCGGTGGGGCGAGGTAGCGCAGGTTGATCGAGCCCGCGTGGTAGCGGGCGACTACGTGCCGCCAGCGCCCGTAGTCCTTGTACTGCCTGGCCAGCGCCTTCACGCTCGGGCGCGGCCGGTAGGAGACCTTCAGCTCGGGCGAGAACCAGATGAGCCCGCCCGCCTCACGGATCCGGAAGTTCAGCTCCCAGTCCTGGGCGCGGATGAACTCCTCGTTGTACCCGCCCTGCCGCTCCAGCGCCTCGCGCCGGAAGACACCGAGGTAGACCGTCTCGGCCTGCTGCGCCTCGCCGCCCGTGTGGAACGCCGCGTTGCCCACGCCGATCTTGGAGGTCATCGCGGCGGCGACGGCCTGTTCCCAGGCGTTGGTGCCCTGGGCGTGCATGATGCCGCCCACGTTCATCGCGCCGGTCTCCTCCAGGAGCCGCACCGCGGTCTCGATGTAGCCGGCGGAGAGCGCGGCGTGCCCGTCGACGCGGACCACGACCGGGTGCCGGGACGCCTTGATCGCCGCGTTCAGCGCGGCGGGCGTACGGCCCGTGGGGTTCGGCACCGTGTGCACGCGGGGGTGTTCGGCGACGAGCCGCGCGGCGATCTCGTCCGTACGGTCCGCCGACGGGCCGAGCGCGAGCACGACCTCCATCTCGCCGCCGTACTCCTGCGCCAGGATCGCCTCGACCGCCTCCCGCAGATGCCGCTCCTCGTTGAGGATGGGCATGATCACGGAGACCGCCGGGAGCTGCCCGTCGGAAGGTGCGTTCTGGGTATCCATCTCGTCTTTCACGGCCGGGGGTCCTGTTCTCGGCCGGGTGCCGGGGGTCCGGTCGGCCGGGCCCCGGAGGTGCGGCTTCGCCGTTCACGTTACCGCTAATGGGGGACACCGACGCGCGCCGCCCGGGTCGCTACCGCGGGCAGGAGATCGTATCGGCCTACGGTGCTCAGGATCCCACGCCCGCCGTCGCGGAGGTGTCCCCCCGTGCCCACGCCGCCCCGCTCCCCCGCCCGCCCGCCGCGTCCCCCGCGGCCGGGGCAGGGCCGCCGACCGGTGCGGCCGATGCGCAGGAGACGGCCCCGGTGGGCCATGCGGGTGGCGACCACGTTCTCCGTCACCGTGCTCGCCGCGGCCGGCATCGGGCACGCGCTCGTGACCAGCCTGGACAGCGGCATCGACCGCATCGACCCCTTCAAGGACATGAAGAACCGCCCGGCGGCCGGGCACGGCACGAACGTGCTGCTCGTCGGCACCGACGGCCGCGACAAGATCACCCCGGCCGAGAAGAAGAAGTACCGGCTCGGGGGCGCCCCCTGCCACTGCACGGACACCGTGATGATCGTGCACATCTCCGCCGACCACGACCGCGCCTCCGTCGTCTCCCTCCCCCGCGACTCCTACGCGGAGATGCCGCCCCACACCGACCGCACCACCGGTGAGAAGCACCACGCCCACCCGGTCAAGATCAACGCGGCGTACGCGGAGGGCGGGCCGCAGCTGACCGTGCGCACCGTCGAGAACATGACGCACGTCAAGATCGACCACTATCTGGAGGTCGACTTCACCAGCTTCATGCGGACCGTCGACGTGCTCGGCGGCGTCGAGGTCTGCACCGCCAAGCCCCTCAAGGACTCGTACACCGGGCTGGACCTCGGCGTCGGCTCCCACAAGCTGAACGGCGGGCAGGCCCTCCAGTACGTGCGCTCCCGGCACGCCGACAGCGCCAGCGACCTGGGCCGCATGCAGCGCCAGCAGCGCTTCCTCGCCTCCCTGATCTCCGCGACGACCTCGTCCGGGGTGCTCCTGAACCCGGTCAAGTTCCGCGAGGTCGCCCGTACGCTGCTCAGCTCGGTCCGGGCCGACAAGGGCTTCGGCACGAACGAGATGGTCGACCTCGCCGAGGCCATGCGGAACTTCTCGCCGTCCTCGTCGGAGTTCACGACCGTGCCGATCGGTGACATGAGCTACCCGGTCAAGGGCATCGGCTCCACCGTGAAGTGGGACCCGGTCAAGTCCCGCAAGCTCTTCGACGCCCTGCGCGAGGACGAGCCGCTCTCCGCGCACCACAAGAAGAAGAAGGCCAAGGTCGTCGGCGTCTCGCCGCAGCAGATCCGGGTGCAGGTCGAGAACGGGACGCGGACCTCCGGGCTCGGCATGAAGGTCGACAAGGCACTGAAGAAGACGGGCTTCCGCACGTCGGGCGCCCCCGTCAACGCGTCGGGCGGCGCCGTCGCCGCGCACACCCTCGTCCTCTACGACCCGCGCTGGGACCGCTCCGCGAAGTCCCTCGCCGCCGCCCTCCCCGGCGCCCGCCTCAAGCCGGTCAAGGGCCAGGGGGCCATGCTCAAGGTCGTCGCCGGGAAGGACTACAAGGGGGTTCAGCAGGTGCGGGCCGAGGACGCCTATCAGGGCGAGTTCGGCGCGGTGACGGGCGACGAGGTGGTGTGCGGCTGAGCGCTGCCGGGTGCGGGTCCGATGGGCTTCTCGCGCAGTTCCCCGCGCCCCTGAAATGCAGCCCTTCGGGCGCGTTTCCCCGACGCCCGGCTCCCCTATGAAGGCGCGGCGGAGCCGCAGGCCTTCAGGGGCGCGGGGCTGTGACATCAGCGACTGCGCCGCGGGGCGCGAGAAGCCCCACCGAACCGCACCCAGCGGCGAAAGCCTCGGAGCTACGGCGGGATCAGTCCTCTTCCGGGGCGGACTTCGCGCGCAGCTCCTTGATGGCGCGGCGCCGGGCCAGGCGGTGCTGGCGCCGGATCTGGGCCTCCTGGTACCGACGCCGGTCACGGTCCGTCTCCGGCTCCACGGGCGGCACGGCCCGCGGCTTGCCGTCGGCGTCCACCGCGGCGAACACCAGGTACGCCGAGCCCACCTGCTGCGGCGGCGTCGACTCGTTCCACCTCTCCGCGAGGACCCGCACGCCGACCTCCATCGAGGTCCGCCCGGTCCAGTTCACCTGCGCCTTCACATGCACGAGGTCCCCGACCCGGACCGGCTCCAGGAACGCCATCTCGTCCATGGACGCGGTGACCGCGGGCCCGCCGGAGTGCCGTCCGGCCACGGCTCCCGCCGCGTCGTCCACGAGTTTCATGATCACGCCGCCGTGCACCGTACCGAGGAGGTTGGTGTCGTTGTGCGTCATGATGTGCGACAACGTCGTGCGGGAAGCGGAAGTCGGCTTGCCCGGAATTTCGGATTCCGTGCCGTGGGCCTGGTCTGTCATGGCACCCACCATATGCGGGGCCCGTTTGTGTCAGCTCTGCAACAGCCCCGGTCCGATTTACCCACCGCCCTGTAAGGCACGTACCCCCGCACGGCACACTGGGCCGTATGAATGACTGGCCCGACGGGTGGAGCGACAGGCAGGGCGGCGGCCCGCGCGGCGGCTACGGCCGAGGCAGCGCCAGCGCACGCCCCGAGGGCGTGCGCTCGATGCGCCAGGTGCAGCGACCGGTGCCCCCGCAGCAGCCCCCGTCCGCGTACGACGACGGCTACGGCGACCGGTACCGCGACGAGCCGTCCTACGACAGCGGCTACAACACGGGCCAGGTCTACGGCCAGCAGAGCCGCGCCCCGCGCGGAGGCGGCGGCGGTGACGACTACGGGCCGCCCACCGGCCGCCCGGCCCGCCCCGCCAACTGGGGCAAGCGCATCAAGTGGGGCGTCATCACGGTCGTCGCCGTCGTCGGCGTCACCAGCATCGCCACGTACTTCTGGGCCGACTCCAAGCTGCACCGGGACGTCGACCTGTCCAAGGTCATCAACCGCCCCGAGGCCGGCGACGGCACGAACTACCTGATCGTCGGCACCGACAGCCGCGAAGGCATGACCGACGAGCAGAAGAAGAAGCTGCACACCGGCTCTGCCGAGGGCAAGCGCACGGACACGATGATGATCCTGCACGTGGGTGACAACGGCGACACCCTCGTCTCCCTCCCGCGCGACTCGAACGTGACGATCCCGTCCTTCAAGGGCGCCGAGTCCGGCAAGCTCTACCCGGGCACCGGCCGCCAGGTGAAGCTGAACGCCGCCTACGCGGAGGACGGCCCCGAGCTCCTCGTCCGCACCGTCGAGTCCAACACCGGCCTGCACATCGACCACTACGCGGAGATCGGCTTCGCCGGCTTCGCGAACATCGTGGACGCGGTCGGCGGCGTCGAGATGGACCTCAAGGACGGCTTCAAGGACAAGTGGTCCGGGGCGAACTTCGAGAAGGGCAAGCAGACCCTCAACGGCCAGCAGGCCCTCGCCTTCGTCCGCACCCGCCACGCCTTCGCCGCCTCCGACCTCCAGCGCACCAAGAACCAGCAGGCCTTCCTCGCCGCCCTGGCCCACAAGGTGGCGTCCCCGTCGACGGTCATGAACCCGTTCAAGCTCTACCCCACGATGGGCGCGGGCCTGGACTCCCTGGTCGTCGACAAGGACATGAGCCTGTGGGACCTGGGCTCGATGTTCATGGCGATGAAGTCGGTCTCCGGCGGCGACGGCAAGTCCATGAACATGCCGGTCAACGGCTCGGTCGGCGGCAACCTCCTGTGGGACAAGGCCAAGGTCAAGCAGCTCGTCGAGCAGTTCAACAACGACGAGAAGGTCACGGTCACCAGCGACTGACCGGGGTCACCCGTCCCCGTAGTCCTCGACGTACCGGGCGATGAGCTCGCGCAGGGCCGCGGCCCTGCGCCGGTCCTCCCGCCGGCCACGCAGCTCCTCGTCCACGGCCCTGAGCCGGGCCACCGCGCCCGGCTCGCCGTCCACCAGGTCGTCGGCCACGGGCTCCGTGAGCAGGTCCAGGCAGTCGCTCAGCAGATGCCGGGGCGCGGGCGACTCCGGGTCGGGGTCGCGGTACAGGCTGGTCAGATCCGCGTACCGTCGCCGCCGCCGTAGTCCTCCACGTACTGGGCAATGAGCTCGCGCAGGGCCGCGGCCCGGTTCGGGTCCTCCCGCTGGGTGCGCAGCGCCTCGTCGGCCGCCCGGAGGCGGGCCACGGCGGCGGGGTCGCCGTCCACGAGATCGTCGACGACCGGCTCGGTCATCAGGTCCAGGCACTCGCTGAGCATCCGTCGGGTGGCCGGCGCGGGCGGCTCCGGGTCGGGGGCGCGGTACGGCGTGGTCAGATACCGCGCCGGGTCCGTGACGGTCCAGCCCACAACGGCGCCGCGCTGCACGAGCAGCGCCACGTCGGGGGCGATGCCGATCCGCGCGTCCAGCGGCGCGTCGAGGACGTCGAGGCCGCGGAGGCAGACCAGCACGCCGTCACCGGGGGTCCGGCAGAGCACCGAGCACATCTCGTGCCGGAAGCCCTCGGCCTCCGCCGCGAGCAGCCCGCCCGGCCGCACCTCGGGCAGCTCGGGCACACGGTCGGAGACCTCGGAGTAGGCGGTGCTGTACGGCAGTTGCAGCTCGACACCGACGAGCTTCCGGCTCTCCGGGTCGAACCGGAGAGTGTCGGGCGCGTCCCACAGCACGGGCCCGCTTCCGAAGGTGCCCGCGAGGAACCGCTGCTGTTCCTTCGCGTCCGCGTACCCCGGAACTTCCACGGAATCGCCCGTGAAGCGGGGAGTGGCGGACAGCGGATCGCCCGTCACCTCCGCCTGCCAAGCGCCGTCGAACGACAGTTTCGCGGTCATGCGCGCCTCATCTGATCTGCACTCCAGGGGCCAGGTTGCCGAACTTGCCGGGAATTCTGCCCTCGACGATGTCCTCGTGAGTCACCGGCTTGCCCGGGTCGGACGGGCTGCCGCCGAGTGCCTTCGCCCCGGTCTCGCCCTT
The DNA here is from genome assembly GCF_014621695.1 of Streptomyces xanthii. Classification (GTDB taxonomy): domain Bacteria; phylum Actinomycetota; class Actinomycetes; order Streptomycetales; family Streptomycetaceae; genus Streptomyces; species Streptomyces xanthii. Next base: position 4,655,431 of record NZ_CP061281.1, on the reverse strand, counting down.
GAGCCCCGACTCCCCGTACGCCGTGATGGCCTGACCCTGCTTGGAGCCGGGGCCGTAGACCACGGCGATGTCGTTGTCCTTGCGGTAGATGAAGTTCCCCGCCTGGCCCTGTGACTGATACACGGCATCAGGGTTTTTGAGGATCTCCAGGACCTTTTCGTCGGTGAAACCGTGCCCCGAGTCCCCGTGGTAGTCGGCGTGCTTCTTGAACTCGCCGTTCTTCGCCCGCTCGGCGACCTCGTCCAAGACCTTGTCGACCCGCTTCTGGGCCTTCTCCTCCTTCGTGTACTTGGGCATCAGCCCCAACGGGTCGCACCCCGCGTGCGGGTTGCCCACGTACGCGACCGGGTTCGGGGCCGGGGCGAGGCCCAGGGGGTCCGGGGAGGTGTAGCGGCCGGTCTCGGGGTCGTAGTGGCGGAAGTAGTTGTAGTGCAGGCCCGTCTCGGGGTCGAAGTACTGGCCGGGAAAGCGCAGCGGGGTGTACGCGCCGCTGTCGCGGGCCCACGCCGTGGTGCCCCACAGGGTGGAGCGGGACCGCCAGGCGATGTCGCCCGACTCGTCGACGAGTTCGGTGGGCGTGCCGACCAGGTCCGTCGCGATGGCGAAGAAGCGGCGGTCGATCTCCTCCTGGCCGCCGCCGGCGTCGAGGATGCGCTCGGTCTGGGTGAGGGGGACGACGTCCCGGTGGTCCCAGGTGAGGGCGACCGTGGTCGGGCTGTCCGGCCGGTGGCTGGTCTGTTCGCACAGGGTGAGGCCGTCCCAGGTGAACCGGGTCTCCTCCACCACGCTCTCCCCCTCGGGCGCCAGCCGCTGCTTCGCGGTGCGCCGGCCCAGCGGGTCGTACCGGTAGCGCCAGCGCGTCCCGTCGGGGGTGGTGACGGAGGTCAGGCGGTTCTCCGTGTCCCAGGTGTAGCGCCAGGTGTCGGGCTTGCGGGACAGACGGGTCTTCTGGCGGAGCGTGACCCGGCCGAGCGCGTCGTGCTCGAACCGCACCCCGCCGGCCCGGGTGATCGTGGTGCCGGAGTAGGCCCGCTCCCCCGTCGCTTCGGCGCCCGGGTGCCGGGACGGCCAGGACGCCGAGGACTGGTTGCCCGCCGCGTCGTACGCGTACCGCTCCGTCCAGCCCTGGGCATGCACGGCGGTGACCCGCCCGGCCCGATCGAGGTCGAAGGTGCGCTTGCCCGACAACCGGTCCGCCACCGCCACCAGGTGCCCGTCGGCACGGTACGCGTAGGCCCGGCTGTTGACGGCCCGCGCACCCGCGGTGACGTGCTGCTCGGCGAGGCGTCCGGCCTCGTCCCAGGCCGAGGTCACCGTGACCGCGCCGCCGAGGACGCGGGCCAGCTCCCGGCCCGCCGCGTCGTGCCGGAAGTCGACCTCGCGCCCGCCCGTCGTCAGCCGCTCGGGCCTGCCGCCCGCGTCGTAGGCGTACGAGGTGACATGACCGGTCGGGGTGGTGCGGCGCCTGCGGCGGCCCAAGGCGTCGTAGGTGTACACCATCGGACGGCCGTCCACCAGTTCCGTCTTGACCCGGCCCCGGCGGTCGTACTGGTACCGCAGGTCACTGTCCGGGCCGACCGCTTCCAGGAGGCGTCCCGCGCCGTCGTAGGCGTACGTCGTCACCTGCCCGTCGACGTCCTTGCGGATCACCTGGCCGAGCCGGTCGCGCTCGAAGGCGATCGTGCCGCCGAGCGCGTCCGTGCGTGCGGCGAGCCGGCCTGCCGCGTCGAGCCGGTAGGTGAGCGTGCGTCCGTCGAAGTCGCTCTCGGCGACGGTGTTGCCGGCCGCGTCGTACGTGTAGTCCCAGGTCAGGCCCTGCGGGTTGGTGACGCGGGTGAGGTGCAGCTCCGCGTCGTGCTCGAACTCGTAGCGCACCCCGTCGGGTCCGGTGCGGGCGAGCGGCAGGTCGAAGTGGGTGTACTCGAAGCAGGTGACGCCGCCCGCGGCGTCGGTGTGGGTCAGGCAGTTGCCCTCGCCGTCGTAGGTCCACGACTCGGTGGCGCCGTCGGGGCCCGTGCGGTGCGCGAGCTGCCCGTCGGCGTCCCAGACGAAGGTGGTCACGCCGCCCATCGGGTCGGTGATCCTGACGGGGCGGCCGAGCGCGTCGCGCTCGGTACGGGTGACGTCGCCGGTCGGGCCGGTCACCTGCACGGGCAGCCCCGCCGCGTCGCACACCACCCGCGTGGTCGCGCCGAGCGCGTCGGTGACGGAGGTGAGGCGTCCGGCGTGGTCGTAGCCGTGGCGCGTGGTGGAGCCGGCCTGATCGGTGGTGGCCGTGCGGTTGCCGCGCTCGTCGTACGCGTGCACCGTCCGTGTCCCGTCCGCCTGGACAACCTCCACCGGCAGCCCGAACAGGCCCCGTACGGTGCGCAGTTCACTGCCGTCGGGCCGGGTGGCCGCGACGAGCCGGCCCTCCTCGTCGTACGTGAAGTGCGTGGTCAGGCCCAGCGGATCGGTGCGCGTACGCTGCCTGCCGCGCTCGTCGTACGAGTACCGGGTCGTGTGGCCCAGCGGATCGGTCAGCTCCACCAGCCGGCAGCCCGGACCGAACACGTGCCGGGTCGCGTGCCCCTCGGCCGTGGTGACCGTCGTGGTGGTGCGCCCCGACTCCGGATCCGGGTCCGTGTACGCGAGCGTGATCTGGACGTGCCCCGCCTCGCCGCCCTCGGAGACGACGCGGTCGCGATCGTCGTACACGTAGTCGTAGCGGCTGTTGTTGGAGTCGATCCACGCCGTGACACGGCGCCGCTCGTCGTACTCGAAGGCGGTGACAGCTCCGGACGGCTTGATGACCCTGGTGAGGTTCCCGTCCTCGTAGCCGTAGCCCATCAGCGGCAGGTCCGCGCCGCCCGCACCGGCGCCCGCGAGCGACAGGCCCGTCAGCAGGCCGTCGGTGAGGGACAGCTTCACGTGGTGGCCCGCCGAGTGGACCAGGGCCGAGGGCACTCCGTCCTCGGCGCGCTCGACGGTGACGAAGTGGCCGTTGCGCTCGGTCACGCAGGACAGCCAGGCCGGGCCGTCGCCGCCCGGTTCACCGCCCTGCGGGGCGTCGAAGCGGAAGACGAGACCGCTGTCGGGATCGGTCAGCGTGTAGTCGCCGTCGGCATCCCTCGTCAGCTCGGTACGGGCGGTGCCGGACACGGGCCGGGTGGCGATGCCGGGCACGGGGTGCGGGTACGCGACGAGGAGCCCCTCGGCGGTGACGTGCAGGACGCCGACCGCGTCGACCTCCAGGCGCTCGTCGACCGTGGACGTCCACGCGGGCCCCATGAACCGGCCCACGGCACAACCGGACTCCGTGCGGCGGGAGAAGACCAGGGGCAGGATGCCCGGCAGGGCCACGTCGGTCTGCGGCAGGTACATCTTTCCGGTGGCGAGGTCGACCGGGTCGCCGCCCTGGTCGCGGTCGCCGTCCGGGGTGTCGTGGCTGCCCTCCGGGTCCTCGTCGAGCGCCCTGCGCGCCTTGCCCGCGTCGGCCAGGTCGTCCGCGACCCGCCCGGCCTTCGCCGCGTCGGCCGCCTCCTTCGCGAGGCGCGCGCCCTTGGCCGCGGCGCCGCCACCGCCGGTGGCCACGGTCAGCGCGAGGTCGGGGATCAGCCGCCCGAAGCCCTCGGCGGGATCCTTCATGAAGTCGCTGACCATCTTCTTGCCCGTGCCCACCGGGTCGTTGGCGGCGACCACGATCCCCGCGGCCAGGCTGTTCAGATTGGTGACGTACTCGGCCGGGTGCGTGATGTTGTACGGGTCCGTGGGATTGAGCGCACGCGCGAAGTTCACGATGCCCGCGGCGCCCTTGATGATGCCGCCACCCACATGGTCGCCCATGATCTGCATCTCCTGCGCGCCGTCGCGCAGTTGCTCCCCGTAGTCGGGCTTCTCCGGGGCCAGGTCACGGGCGGCCTTGACCGCCGTGGACGCGGTCGCCGCGGCGGTGTTCCGCTGCTTGCGCGCCTCCGCCAGGATGTCCTGCGCCTCCTGCATCAGCTTCTTGCCGGGGTCCTCGAACGTCTCGCCGGGCCGGGGCGGCAGGGTCGACGGGTCGCGCTGGTCGGCGGGCTGCGCGTTGTACTTGTCGACTGCCTTGTTGAAGTCGTCGACCTTCTTGCGGTGCGCGTCGGCGGCGGCCTCCGACGCCTTGGTGCCCTCCTTCCACTTGTCGATCGCCGTCTGCGCCTGCGACTGCGCCCAGGTGACCGTCTCCGCGAAGCTCTCCACCGCGCCCGCGGCCTTCTCGCACGCGTCCGCGCCGGTGAACCACTTGGGCGGCTGCTTCGACACCGCCTTCTTCAGCGCCTCGGCCGCCTCACCCTTCAGCTCCGTGGACGACAGCCCCTTGATGCCGTCGCCGGTCGTGTCGAACGCCTTCTGGAAGCCGCGCAGTTGTTTCGCCCGGTCGCGCAGGGTGCCCGGACTGCCGTAGACGAGCTTGGTCTTGTCCTCGGTCTGCCCGAGATCCATCTCGTCGACCTCGGCGCCCATCCGGTTGGCGACCGAGCGGGACTGCTCGCGGACCCAGTCCGCACCGGACTCCCAGCCGACGTCGTCGAGCCGGTCGGCCGTCCAGTTGCCCACGTCCTCGACGCGGTTGCCGGCCCACTCGACGCCGTCCTCGACCGCGTCCTCGACCACGTCCGGCGTGATGTCACTGACGATGTCGCCGATACCCACGGTCAGTTCCCCCCGGATTCGCTCTGCTGCTGGGCGCGTTCCTCGGGCGACGGGCCGAAGGTGTCGTCCAGTGCCTGGTTCCAGTCGTCGTCGGAGATGCCGAGCGCGTCCTTGAGCACCTCCGAACGCTGCCCGCCCTGCCCCTCGGTGAGAACGGCGCGGCCGGTGTCCTTCCAGGTCTGGCCCATCTCCTGCCCCGCCTTGTCCCACGACTCGGCGCTCCAGTCCGGGTCCAGGGCATCCGGCTTGAACACCTCGCCCCAGCCCTGCTTCGCGATGTCCTCCTCGCTGGCGTACGGGCTGCCGCCCATCACCGAGTTGACGCCCACCTTCAGGGCGCCCTCGACGTACTGGTCGTGCTCCCACTGGGTGCCCGCGGCCAGGCCGAGCCGGTTCGCCAGCTCACTGGCGTCGCGCACCAGGGCCCGCACGCCCCACTCCCAGCGCTCGCAGAAGTCCTCGAAGTCGACGGAGAGCCCGTGGTGCCCGGTCTCCATCCCCGTCATCGAAAGCTCCGAGAAGCCCTTGCCCATCACCGAGCCGGTGGCGCCGCCCAGTTCGCCGAGCTGATCGATGGTCGCGCCGACGCCCTTGGTGAACTTGGCGACGGCTTCCTTGCCGAAATGCAGATCGCCCGCTTCACCGCCCACGGGCGTCCCCTCCCCGCGGCACGCCGGCGTCGACCGCCGCGCTGTCCGGAACGATGCCGACTACCGGCGGGAAGAACATCGACCCGTCCTCGGTCGCGACGTCCACGGCGAGGCCGCCCGGCTCGTCCAGCGAGGGCACGACCTCGTCGACGATCCGCGCGCCCAGGAGCGCCGCGTACTCCATGGGCCGGTCACGGCCCGTGCGCAGTTCCGCGAACCGGGCGAGCGCCTCCTCGTCCGTGAACCCGCACACCCAGCGCACTCCGCCGGAACGCACCGACCAGAGTCCGCCGCCGGACACCGGCACGAGCAGCACCGAGCGCCTCATCTCGCCGACCAGCGCACGCGGGTCGCCGACGCCTCTTCTCCGCTCCGCGATCCGCTCGGCCAGGACCGACCCCGACTGCTCCACGCCGCTTCCCCCTCGCGCGCGACCTCTGCTGTCCACGGACAAGGACGTGCGGGAGCCCGCGCGGGGTTCCGCACGTCCGCCGGTCGCCTGCCCCGCGTTCGGGTGCGTGAATCCTTCCGGCCGACTCCGGCCGACCTCCGGGAAGACCTGAAGGGGCGCCATAAAGCGGGCAGGGGCGCCCGGTCACCCGGACGCCCCTGCTCTGTCGTTCCGTCGCGCGCTACGGCAGGTTGCGCGCCATCACGATGCGCTGGACCTGGTTCGTGCCCTCGTAGATCTGCGTGATCTTGGCGTCGCGCATCATGCGCTCGACCGGGTAGTCGCGGGTGTAGCCGTAGCCGCCGAGGAGCTGGACGGCGTCCGTGGTGACCTCCATCGCGATGTCCGAGGCGAAGCACTTGGCGGCGGCGCCCAGGTACGTGAGGTCGGCGTCGCCGCGCTCGGAGGCGGCGGCGGCCTGGTAGGTCAGGGCGCGGGCGGCGGAGATCTTCATCGCCATGTCCGCGAGCATGAACTGGATGCCCTGGAAGTCGGCGATCGGCTTGCCGAACTGCTTGCGCTCCTGGACGTAGCCCTTGGCGTAGTCGAGGGCGCCCTGGGCCACACCGAGGGCCTGGGCGGCGATGGTGATGCGGGTGTGGTCGAGGGTCTTCATCGCGGTGGCGAAGCCGGTGCCCTCGGCGCCGATCATGCGGTCCGCGGGGATGCGGACGTTGTCGAAGTAGACCTCGCGGGTCGGGGAGCCCTTGATGCCGAGCTTCTTCTCCGGGGCGCCGAAGGAGACGCCCTCGTCGGACTTCTCGACGACAAAGGCGGAGATGCCCTTCGAGCGCTTCTCGGGGTCGGTGACGGCCATGACCGTGTAGTACTCGGAGACGCCCGCGTTGGTGATCCAGCGCTTCACGCCGTTGAGGACGTAAGAGTCGCCGTCGCGGACCGCGCGGGTCTTCATGCCGGCGGCGTCCGAGCCCGCGTCCGGCTCGGAGAGGCAGTACGAGAACATCGCGTCGCCCTTGGCCAGCGGGCCCAGGTACTTCTTCTTCAGCTCCTCGGAACCGGAGAGGATGACGGGGAGCGAGCCCAGCTTGTTCACGGCCGGGATCAGGGAGGACGAGACGCAGACGCGGGCGACCTCCTCGATCACGATGACCGTGGCGAGCGCGTCGGCGCCGGCGCCGCCGTAGGCCTCCGGCACGTGGATCGCGGCGAGGTCCGACGCGACGAGGGCGTCGAGCGCCTCCTGGGGGAAGCGCGCGTCCTCGTCGACGGCGGCGGCGTGCGGGGCGATCTTCGCCTCGGCCAGCGCCCGGATCGTGTCGCGGAGCATGTCGTGCTCCTCGGACGGGCGGTACAGGTCGAAATCAGCCGATCCGGCCAAGGTCTCTCACTCCAAGCGACGCTAATTACCGTTAAGTAACCCAAATCTTAGGGCGCGGCCCGCACGACGGATACGTGAGCTACGCGACAGCCACAACTTGCCCCCTCGGGGAGCTCCGCATACCCCGACTATGCTCGGGCGCGCGTCGCGGCACCACCGCAGAGCAGAGAAGTAAGAGAAGTACTGGCAGCACCCTGGCACCGACACCCTCTGGAGCTCCTCGTCATGCCTTTGAAGATCACCGTGATCGGCACCGGATACCTCGGCGCCACGCACGCCGCGGCGATGGCCGAGCTCGGCTTCGAGGTGCTCGGGCTCGATGTCGTCCCCGAGAAGATCGAGATGCTCACGCGGGGCGAGGTCCCGATGTACGAGCCCGGCCTCGAGGAGCTGCTGCGCAAGCACGTCGCGGGGATCGAGGGGTCCAGCGGGCGGCTGCGCTTCACGATGGACTTCGCGGAGGTCGCGGAGTTCGGCGACGTCCACTTCGTGTGTGTGAACACGCCGCAGAAGCACGGTGAGTACGCGTGCGACATGTCGTACGTCGACTCGGCCTTCGGCGCGCTGGCGCCGCATCTGAAGCCCGGCGCGCTCGTCGTCGGCAAGTCCACCGTGCCGGTCGGCTCCGCGGAGCGGCTGGCCGGGCTGCTGCCCGAGGGCGTCGAGCTGGCCTGGAACCCGGAGTTCCTGCGCGAGGGCTTCGCCGTGGACGACACCCTGCACCCGGACCGGATCGTGGTCGGCGTGCGCGGGGAGCGGGCCGAGAAGCTGCTGCGCGAGGTGTACGCGACGCCGGTCGCCGAGGGCACGCCGTTCGTGGTGACGGACTATCCGACGGCCGAGCTGGTGAAGACCTCGGCGAACTCGTTCCTGGCGACCAAGATCTCGTTCATCAACGCGATGGCCGAGGTGTGCGAGGCCGCGGGCGGTGACGTCGCCAAGCTCGCGGAGGCGATCGGGTACGACGACCGGATCGGGCACAAGTTCCTGCGGGCCGGGATCGGGTTCGGCGGCGGCTGTCTGCCGAAGGACATCCGGGCGTTCATGGCGCGGGCCGGCGAGCTGGGCGCCGACCAGGCGCTGACGTTCCTGCGCGAGATCGACTCCGTGAACATGCGGCGGCGCGGGGCGATGGTCGAGATGGCGCGGGAGGCGCTGGGGGGCGGGGCGTTCCTCGGCAAGCGGGTGGCCGTGCTCGGCGCCGCGTTCAAGCCGGACTCGGACGATGTGCGGGACTCGCCGGCGCTGAACGTCGCCGGGCAGATTCATCTCCAGGGCGGTCAGGTGACCGTGTACGACCCGAAGGGGATGGAGAACGCGCGGCGGCTCTTCCCGACGCTGGGGTACGCGGACTCCGCGCTGGAGGCGGTGCGGGGGGCGGATGTCGTGCTGCACCTGACCGAGTGGCGGGAGTTCCGGGAGCTGGATCCTGCGGAGCTGGGCGCTGTCGCTGCCGAGCGGGTGATTCTGGACGGGCGGAACGCGCTGGATCCCGTGGTGTGGCGGGAGGCCGGGTGGACGTACCGGGCGATGGGGCGGCCGTCTGCTTAGTCGCTCCGCTCGGTCGCCGGTCACGGCTGCGCGCCGCGGCTTCACCGGTTTCGTCGCCGGGTGCGGCTTCGTCGTGGCTGGTCGCGCAGTTCCCCGCGCCCCTGGGAGGCACACTCCGTGCGCCACCAGGGGCGTTGACCGTGGTCGCGCCCCGCGCCCCTGGGAGGCACGCTTCGCGTGCCTCCCAGGGGCTATTTCGCTCTGTAGCGGCGCGCGAAGCTCGGCACCGTGGTGCTGGACTGTCCCGAACCGCGTCCGCTCGCGGAGTTCTACGCTGCGGTGCTCGGCGGCAGCGTGACGGGCGACGAGGGGAACTGGGTGGACGTGACGGCGCCGGACGGGCGGGCGCTCGCGTTCCAGGGGGCGCCCGGGTTCGTGGCGCCGGCCTGGCCCGCGGCGGACGGCTCGCAGCAGTTCCACCTCGACCTCAGGGTCGAGGACCTGGACGCGGCCGAGAAGGAGGTGCTGGCTCTCGGGGCGCGGCTCCTGGACACGGGGGAGCCCGGACGGACGTGGCGTGTGTACGCCGATCCGGCCGGGCACCCGTTCTGCCTCTGCGCCTGCTAGGTCGTGTCTGACCTGGCGGGGCGCTAGATCCGGGGCGAGCCCGTGGGCGGGGTCCCGCGGTGGTGCGCGGCGCGGGCGGTGAACTCGGCGGCGCGCAGCACCCGTTGGACGTTGCCCCAGGTGAGCTGGGCGAGGTCGGTCTCGGGCCAGCCGCGTTCGATGAGCTCGCCGATGAGCGCGGGGTAGCCGGAGACGTCTTCGAGGCCCTCGGGATGCGCGGTCGCGGTGTCGAACATGCCGGAGAGGCCGACGGCGCCGGGTCCCGCGATCTCGCGTACGTGGTCGAGGTGGTCGGCGACGTCGCGGAGCGCGGGTCCGGTGCGGTCGGCGGAGCAGGGCACGAGGCACAGGCCGCCGGACGCGCCGAGGGCGGCGAGCAGCTCGTCCGGGGCGTTGTCGGGGTGGTGGTTGAGGGCCTGGGCGGCGGACCGGGTGAGGATCGCCGGGGCCTTGGAGACGGCGAACACCTGCCGGGCGGTCGCGGGGGACGCGCCGGTGAGGTCGACGAGCATGCCGAGCCGGTTCATCTCCCGGACGATCTCCTCGCCGAACCGGTTCAGGCCGGTGTCGCAGGCCCATGCGGTGCCGCTGAGGGTGAGGGCGCGCAGGCCGAGGGCGTGCAGGGCGCGCAGGGTGCCGAGGGAGTCCCCGGCGGCTTCGGCGGGGGCGGGTCCGATGAGGACGGCGGTGCGGCCGTGGGCGCGGGCGTCGGCGGTCTCGGACGCGGAGCGGGCCAGGCGCAGGCCCTCGGGGTAGCGGTCGACGACGTGGTTGACGAGGTCGATCTGTTCGAGGGCGCTGGTGACGGGCCGCTCGCCCGCGATGTGCAGCGCCCACAGGAGGGCGCCGGTGCCGCCGGCGCGCAGCCGGGGCAGGTCGGTCTCGACGGCGCTCTCGCCCAGCTCCAGGTCGTACCAGGGCAGGGTGCGCAGGGCTTGGAGGAGGCCGCTGTAGCCGTCGGCTATGGGGTGTCGCGCGAGCAGCTCGTGGGCCTGGGCCGGGTCGGGGGTGGTGGGGACCGGTGGGGGCGGGGCCGGGTGGGGGGCGGGCTGGTCGAGCTCGCCGGCCTCGGCGGGGGCGCTGATGTGATCCTGCAGTTCTGCCATGAGGGTCCTGCTTAATTCGGTGAAGCGTTCGGACCACCGTGGCACGCGGTGCGGCAGGGTTTCGCGGTGAGTAGCGCGAACGGGTGAGGGCGCCGAATTTCCGGCGCCCTCACCCGTTCCTCAGGAAATGCCCTGCGATGCCCTACGCGTCGAGCTGTTCCAGCGTCGCGTTCGACGGGCCCCGCCTGCCCTGGAGGTCGCGGGCGACGGACTCGGCGTCGCCGAGCACACGGACCGCGTTGCGCCAGGTGAGCTTGGCGAGGTCGTCCCGGGACCAGCCTCGGGTGACGAGCTCCGCGATCAGGTTCGGGTAGCCGGAGACGTCGTCGAGGCCGTCGGGGGTGAACGCGGTGCCGTCGTAGTCGCCGCCGATGCCGATGTGGTCGACGCCGGCGACCTCGCGCATGTGGTCGAGGTGGTCGGCGACGGTGGCGGCGGTGGCGACCGGGCGCGGGCGCGCCTCCTCGAAGGCGCGGTGCAGCTTCATCGCCTCGGGGGACGTGTCGAGGTGGTGGAAGCCGTGGGCGCGCAGGTTCTCGTCGGCGGCCGCCGTCCAGTCGACGGCGGCCTGGAGGACGAACTTCGGCACGAAGGTCGCCATGGCCACGCCCCCGTTGTCCTTGAGGCGGGCGAGGACGTCGTCCGGGATGTTGCGCGGGTGGTCGCAGACGGCGCGCGAGGACGAGTGCGAGAAGATCACCGGCGCCTCGCTCACGTCGAGCGCCGCGCGCATCGTGGTGGCGGCGACGTGCGAGAGGTCGACGAGCATGCCCTCGCGGTTCATCTCGCGCACGACCTCGCGGCCGAACGCGGTCAGGCCGCCGACGGCGGGCTCGTCCGTCGCCGAGTCCGCCCACGCGATGTTGTCGTTGTGGGTGAGCGTCATGTAGCGCACGCCGAGCGCGTACAGGGCGCGGAGCGTGGCCAGCGAGTTGTTGATGGAGTGGCCGCCCTCGGCGCCCTTGAGGGAGGCGATGCGGCCCTCGGCGCGGGCGGCCTCCATGTCGGCGGCGGTGAGCGCGGCGCGCAGGTCGGCCGGGTAGCGGGCGATCAGCTGGTCGACGCAGTCGATCTGCTCCAGCGTGGCGCTGACCGCCGTGTCGCCGGCCATGTCCGAGCGGACGTACACGGACCAGAACTGGGCGCCGACACCGCCGGCCCGCAGGCGGGCCAGGTCGGTGTGCAGGTGGGCGCTCTGGTCGGCGGCGATGTCGCGCGCGTCGATGTCGTACGTGACCTGCTCGCGCAGCGCCCACGGCAGGTCGTTGTGCCCGTCGACGACCGGGAAGTCGGCGAGGAGGGCGCGGGCCTGCTCCAGGGCCTCGGGTGTGACGGTCATGCCGCTCACTTCCCGAAGCCGAAGCCGGCGCCCGCGCCTTCGACCTTGGACCGCAGGCGCTTGCCCTTCTCGGTGGCCTGGTCGTTGAGCTCCTGCTGGAACTCGCGCATGCGGGCGAGGAGGTCCTCGTCGTGCGCGGCGAGCATGCGGGCGGCGAGCAGGCCCGCGTTGCGCGCGCCGCCGACCGAGACGGTGGCGACGGGGACGCCGGCGGGCATCTGCACGATGGAGAGCAGGGAGTCCATGCCGTCGAGGTACTTGAGCGGGACGGGGACGCCGATGACGGGCAGCGGGGTCACCGAGGCGAGCATGCCCGGCAGGTGGGCGGCGCCGCCGGCGCCGGCGATGATCGCCTTGAGGCCGCGGCCCGCGGCCTGCTCGCCGTACGCGATCATCTCGTGCGGCATGCGGTGCGCGGAGACGACGTCGACCTCATAGGGGATCTCGAACTCGTCCAGGGCCTTGGCCGCGGCCTCCATGACGGGCCAGTCGGAGTCCGACCCCATGACGATGCCGACGACGGGGCGCGAGGGGCTCTCGGGGCTCATTCGGTGATGGTCCCTCTCAGGTATCCGGCTGCGTGACGGGCGCGCTCCAGCACGTCGTCGAGGTCGTCGCCGTAGGTGTTGACGTGGCCGACCTTGCGTCCGGGCTTCACGTCCTTGCCGTACATGTGGATCTTGAGCTGGGGGTCGCGGGCCATGCAGTGCAGGTAGGCGCTGTACATGTCCGGGTAGTCGCCGCCCAGGACGTTGGCCATGACGGTCCAGGTCGCGCGGGGGCGCGGGTCGCCGAGCGGCAGGTCGAGGACGGCCCGCACGTGGTTGGCGAACTGCGAGGTGATCGCGCCGTCCTGGGTCCAGTGGCCGGAGTTGTGCGGGCGCATCGCCAGCTCGTTGACGAGGATGCGGCCGTCGCGGGTCTCGAACAGCTCGACCGCGAGGTGGCCGACGACGCCGAGCTCCTGGGCGACGCGCAGCGCCAGCTCCTGGGCCTCGCCCGCGAGGGCCTCGTCGAGGTCGGGGGCCGGGGCGATCACGGTGTCGCAGACGCCGTCGACCTGCTGGGACTCGACGACGGGGTAAGCGACGGCCTGGCCGTGCGGGGAGCGGACGACGTTGGCCGCGAGCTCGCGGCGGAAGTCGACCTTCTCCTCGGCGAGGACCGGCACGCCGGCCTTGAAGGGGTCGGCGGCGTCCGCCTCGGAGCGCACGAACCAGACGCCCTTGCCGTCGTAGCCGCCGCGCACGGTCTTGAGGATGACGGGGTAACCGTCGCCCTCTTCCGCGAACGCGGTGACGTCGGCGGGGCCGGTCACGATGCGGTGGCGCGGACAGGGCACGCCGATGGAGGTGAGCTTCTCCCGCATGACGCCCTTGTCCTGGGCGTGCACGAGCGCGTCGGGTCCGGGGCGCACGGGTATGCCGTCCGCCTCCAGGGCCTTCAGGTGCTCGGTGGGCACGTGCTCGTGATCGAAGGTGATCACGTCACAGCCGCGCGCGAACTCGCGCAGCGTGTCCAGGTCGCGATAGTCGCCGACGACGACCTCGCTGACGACCTGCGCCGCGGAATCCTGAGGAGTGTCACTGAGGAGCTTGAACTTGATGCCGAGCGGGATGCCTGCTTCGTGTGTCATACGAGCGAGCTGGCCGCCGCCGACCATGCCGACTACCGGAAACGTCACACCCTCAGGGTATCGGCCAATCGGCCGGTTCCCGCACGGGCGACCTTTTGGAGGAACCTCCACACCGGGCGTCTCCCGGCGTTCACGGGGGTCGCTGGCTAGCATGGACGGGGCGGTTGTGACCGACCGCCCGACCATTTCGCGGGGACTACGGGGGCTGAGGCGGCACCATGACAGCGACCACGGAGCGAACTCCCCCGTCCGGACCGAGCGGGCTGCGCGGGCGCTTCGCCGTACTGTTCCGGGAGATCGCCAAGTTCGGGGTCGTGGGCGCGCTCGGCGTCCTGGTGAACTTCGGCGTCTTCAACCTGATGCGCCACGGCACGGACCTCCAGGTCGTGCGGGCCAGCGTGATCGCGACGGTCGTCGCCATCGCCTTCAACTACGTGGGGTTCCGCTACTTCACGTACCGCGACCGGGACAAGAGCGGCCGCGCGAAGGAGATGACGCTGTTCCTGCTGTTCAGCGCGGTGGGCCTGGTGATCGAGAACGGGGTCCTGTACGTGGCGACGTACGGGTTCGGCTGGGACAGCCCGCTGCAGAGCAACGTCTTCAAGTTCCTCGGCATGGGTCTGGCGACCCTGTTCCGCTTCTGGTCGTACCGGACCTGGGTGTTCCGGGCGCTGCCGGCGCGGGAGGCCGTGGCCAGTGCCGAATCGTTCCTTGAGCAGCGGGACCGCAGCGTCCACCGCGTGAAGTAGCCGCAGTCCCGGTCCGCTACCGGATGGTGTGCCCGGCCTCGTCGCCGTCCTGGTTCTTCCGCATCGGGGTGCGCGACAGGAACAGGCCGAAGACCGGCGGGGACGCCTGCAGCATCTCCAGGCGGCCGCCGTCCGCCTCGGCGAGGTCGCGGGCGACGGCCAGGCCGATGCCGGTCGAGTTGCGGCCCGAGATGGTCCGCTCGAAGATCCGCGAGCCCAGCTCGGAGGGGACTCCGGGCCCCTCGTCGGTGACCTCGATGACCGCCTGGTTGCCGGTGACGCGGGTGCGCAGGGCGACGGTGCCGCCGCCGTGCATGAGCGAGTTCTCGATCAGCGCGGCGAGGACCTGGGCGACGGCGCCCGGGGTGCCGACGGCCGTCAGATGCCGCTTGCCGGACGAGACGATGGCGCGGCCCGCGCTGCGGTAGGCGGGGCGCCACTCCTCCAGCTGCTGCTTGATGACCTCGTCCAGGTCGAAGGAGACGGCCGAGCCGGTGCGCGGGTCGCGCGAGTTGGTGAGCAGCCGCTCGACGACGTCGGTGAGCCGCTCGACCTGCGCCAGCGCGATCGTCGCCTCCTCCTTCACCTCGTCCAGGTCGTCCGTCATCGTGATCTCCTCCAGACGCATGGACAGCGCCGTGAGAGGGGTGCGCAGCTGGTGCGAGGCGTCGGCGGCCAGGCGCCGCTCGGCGGTGAGCATGCGGGCGATGCGTTCGGCGGAGCCGTCGAGGACGTCGGCGACGCGGTCCAGCTCGGGGACGCCGTAGCGCTTGTGGCGGGGGCGGGGGTCGCCGGAGCCGAGGCGCTCCGCGGTGGAGGCGAGGTCGGTGAGCGGGGAGGTCAGCCGGTTGGCCTGGCGGACGGCGAGCAGCACGGCCGCGACGACGGCGAGCAGGGCGACCCCGGCGATGATCAGCAGGGTGCGGCCGACCTCCTGGGTGACGGCCGAGCGGGGCTCCTCGACGGTGACCTTCTCGCCCTGCTCCCCCGGCGCGGTGTACGCGATGACGTCGCCCTCGGGCTTCTCGCCGAGTTCGAGGGGCGGGTGGCCAGGCATCTCGATGACGGCGTACCGCTCCTCGATGGCGACCTGGTCCTTGAGGATGCCGACGGTGACCTTCTCGTCACTGAGCAGCCGGCTGTCCACGATGGAGGCGAGCCGCACCGCCTCCGACTCCACCCGTTCCCGGGCGCTGTTGGTGATGGTCCGGGTCTCGACGATGACGAGGCTCACCCCGAACACGGCGATCACGACGAGCACGACGGCGAGCGTGGAATTGATCAGACGGCGACGCATGCCCCTCAGTGTCCCGGATCAGCTGGCCATGGGGGCTCCGCCCCGGGGCCAGGCGGTATCCGTTCAGCGGCTCCACCGCGGGGCGCGACCAGCGGGCCCCTGGGGCGCACGAAGTGCGCCTTCAGGGGCGCGGGGAACTGCGCGAGCAACCACGACGGCGCTGAGGCCGCGATCGGCAGGGAAGCCCCTACGGCGCTGAGGCCACGGGGCTCCGCCCCGGACCCCGCTGCTCAATCGCCGCAGGGGCTTGATTTGCCCAGGCCCCGCTCAGCACCACCGCAGGGGCTTGATTTGCCGAAGCCCCGCAGGGGATCGGTCAGCTCTTTTCGAAGCGGAAACCCACACCCCGCACCGTGGCGATGTACCGGGGATTCGCCGCGTCGTCGCCGAGCTTCTTCCTGAGCCAGGAGATGTGCATGTCGAGCGTCTTGGTCGAGGACCACCACGTCGTGTCCCAGACCTCCCGCATGAGCTGGTCCCGGGTCACGACCCGCCCCGCGTCCCGCACGAGCACCCGCAGGAGATCGAACTCCTTCGCCGTGAGCTGGAGTTCCTCCTCGCCCATCCAGGCCCGGTGCGACTCGACGTCGATACGGACGCCGTGCGTGGCCGGCGCCTCCTTCGGCTCGGCGGAGCCGCGCCGCAGCAGGGCCCGGACCCGGGCGAGCAGTTCGGCGAGACGGAACGGCTTGGTGACGTAGTCGTCGGCGCCCGCGTCGAGGCCCACGACCGTGTCCACCTCGTCGGCGCGGGCGGTCAGGATGAGGATCGGCACCGTGTGCCCCTCGGCACGCAGCCGTCGGGCCACTTCGAGGCCGTCCATCCCGGGCAGCCCCAGGTCGAGCACGACGAGGTCGATGCTGCCCTGGAGTCCGGCGTCGAGCGCGGTGGGCCCGTCCTCGCGGACCTCGACCTCGTATCCCTCCCTGCGCAGGGCGCGGGCCAGCGGCTCCGAGATGGACGCGTCGTCCTCGGCGAGCAGTACACGGGTCATGGGGTGATGGTAGTCCGCGCCGGTGGACGCCTGCGGGGGGAACGGCCGTAGATCACCTCCGCCTTGACCGCGCGCGAGGGCTCGCTGCCCCGGCGATCAGAACGGAACCTGATACTCCGGGTTCGCGTCCTACGGGTCTGGGGTGCGAAGCTGAGAATTGCCTTGGAATTCGCTCAGCGGTTCCTTCCTGGCCTGTGATCCATGTCTCAAGTCCTTCCATATCCCGCCCTGTGGTGTCGTAAGGTGACTCAACGCCTGATGCACTACTGGGGGACCTTTGCAGCGCACCGCGCACTGAAGGTCCCTTTCCTGTGTGAGCTGACGAGTGTCAGCGTCGACATGGAATGACCTGTGGCCGGGCCCTGCGCGCAAGAAGCGCGCCGGGCATGGATCCCGGGCCCGCCGCACCAGATCCCCCAGGGCGTGGGGAGGGCGGCAGGACACCGGTGCCGGCCAGACCCCACAGGGGACACGTCCCGAACCCGGCGGCGTGCCCCCGAGACCCCACGAGGATCGACCCATGGCGTCCAGCCTCACGAAGGACGCGGCCAGCACTGCTGGCCCGCAGAAGACCTTCTTCGGCCACCCCCGCGGACTGGCCACTCTCTTCATGACCGAGATGTGGGAGCGTTTCTCCTACTACGGCATGCGCGCCCTTCTGGTGTACTACCTGGTCTCCGGCGGTGCCGACGCGGCAACCGGCAGCCAGGGCGGCGGTCTCGCGATGACCGCGGCGACGGCCACGGCCATCTACTCCGTCTACGTGTCCATGGTCTATCTGATGGCCATGCCCGGCGGCTGGTTCGGCGACCGCGTCTGGGGTGCCCGCAAGACGGTCACCGTCGCCGGGTTCGTCATCATGGCCGGACACCTTTCGCTGGCGATCCCCGGCCAGGCGATGTTCTTCGTCGGCCTGATCCTCGTCGCGATCGGCTCCGGTCTGCTCAAGGCCAACATCTCCACGATGGTCGGGCACCTCTACGACGGTCCGGACGACCCGCGCCGTGACGGTGGCTTCACGCTCTTCTACATCGGCATCAACGTCGGTGCCTTCGTCGCCCCGTTCGTGATCGGCACGGTCGGCAAGGAGCACAACTGGCACTTCGGCTTCGCTCTGGCGGCCGTCGGCATGGGCCTGGGCCTGCTCCAGTTCCTCATCGGCACGCGCAACCTGAGCCCGAAGAGCAGCGTCGTCCCGAACCCGCTGAGCCCGGAGGAGCGCCGCTCGATCCTGGTCAAGGTCCTCGGCGTCGTCATCGCGGCCGCGGTGTTCTACGGGGTCATCATCGCGATCGGCGTGTACACGCTGAACTGGGCGCTGGTTCCGCTGACGCTGGCCGGTCTGGTCATCCCGGTGGCGGTCCTCGTCCGCATCAAGCGCGACCGCGACCTCAGCGGTACCGAGCAGAAGAAGATGAACGGCTACATCTGGTTCTTCGTGGCCGCCGCCGTCTTCTGGATGATCTACGACCAGGGTGGCTCCACCCTGTCGCTCTTCGCCGACAGCAAGACCGCCGGCAGTGTGCTCGGCATCGACTTCTCGGCCACCTGGTACCAGTCCCTGAACCCGCTCTACGTCATGGCGCTGGCCCCGGTCTTCGCCTGGCTGTGGCTGTGGCTGGCCCGCAAGAACCAGGAACCCAGCACCGTCGTGAAGTTCGCGATGGGTCTGGTGCTCGTCGGCGCCTCCTTCTTCGTCTTCATCATCCCGATGGGCATGGCGGGCGACGGCGGCAAGGTGTCGCCGATGTGGCTGGTCTCGATCTACATGATCCAGACCATCGGTGAGCTGTGCCTCTCGCCGGTCGGCCTCTCCGTCACGACGAAGATGGCGCCGCAGAAGTACGCGTCCCAGATGATGGGTGTCTGGTTCCTCGCGGTCACCGCGGGTGACTGCACCACCGGTCTGCTCTCGCTGGCCGGCGTGGACCTCAACGGCACCGGCATCATCGCGCTGCAGGCAGGACTGGCAGCGGTCGCGGGTATCGCGGTGTTCATGTACCGCAAGAAGGTGCAGGAGCTGATGGGCGGCGTGCGCTGATCGCACAGCGCTGACGTCCGACACGACAGAGTGGCCCGCCGGTCTTCCGGCGGGCCACTCTGTTTCCCTCACTGCTCAGGGGGGGCGCTACTTCTTCTCGGAGTACCCCATGATGAGCGTCGAGCGGAGCGGGCACGTCACAGAGGACTTCTTGCCCAGCGCGACCCACGGCCCGTGGACCGTGACCTGTACCGAGTGGATGAACGGGCCCGAACCACGGTCCTGGTCGCACAGCGCCTTGGCACGGTGCTTGCTCGCCTTCTTACCGCCGACGCTGCTGATCTTGTAGCAGTACGAGGTCACCTTCTTCTTCGCCGCAGACATGCTGGGCTTGTCGCACTTGTAGAAGGAACTCGCGGCCTGCGCCTGGCCGGCGCCGAACGCGGTGAGAGCGACGGCGCCGACGATCGGCATCATGGCTGCGCCCACCACACGCTTCCACTTCGGAAGCTGCGGACGCACTGCGGAACTGTCCTGCTGGAACACTGAGTTCTCCCCGATTGCACAACTGGTCGTGAGCAGTCTCGGGGGCAGCACGCAGAGTTGCGCGTCGCGGCACGCGGCCGCCTTCTGTCCCCCGAGGCGCAACATGCTCAACCTATCGAGAAGCAGCAGGTCAGAGGCCGTTTCTGGGTGTGACGACTATCGCCTGAGCCGGCGGGCCCGGGGAAGGAACGTGAAGACCGCTCCGCCCATCAGGATCACCGTGCCCGCCACCAGACCGAGGGCGCGCAGGGCGCCGTCGTTCGAGGCTCCGGTCTCGGCGAGGCCGCCGCTCGTGCCGGAGGCCGAACCGCCGGACGCGGCGGCGCCGCCGGAGCCGGAGCTCGTGCCGCCGGACGCGCCGCCCGGCTGGGCCGCCGTGTCGATCTCCAGGGAGACCTCCGTCTTGGCCGGCGTGCAGGTGGTCGTCGTGCCCAGCGCCTTCACCGTGAGGACGCCCGGGGACAGCGTCGACTTGCCGTCGGCGCCCGGCTTGTAGGTGCCGGTGAGGTCCGGGATGGTCATCGGCTCGCCGGACTTGATCGGCTCCTTGTTGGTCGGGCCCTCGACGTGGACGGTGCCCTTGTCGGCGCCGCCCAGCTTCACCTCCATCGACGGCTTCACGGAGTCGGCCGGGATGTCGGCGGGGCTGTCCATGACGGCCTTCTTGAACTGGACGGTGAGCGCGTAGTTCCCGCCGTCCTTCTTGGCGTTGATCTGCACCGGGGACGTCGCGTTCTTGTCGCCGATGGGCGTCTTGCACTCGTAGGGGATCTGGACCTCCTTGCCGGTGAAGTCGGTCTTGCCGCCGTCGCCGCCGCCCGAGCCGCCGGACGCGGACCCGCCGGAGGCCGTGCCGCCCGAGGCGGTGTCGCCGCCGGACGAGGTGCCGCCGGACGAGATGCCGCCCGCCGTGCTGCCGCCGGACGTCGAACCCCCCGAGGCCGTCCCGCCGGAGGACGTGCCGCCCGAGCTCGTGCCGCCGGAGGAGGTGCCGCCGCCGTCGGTCACCTGGATGGTGACCGCCTTCGGGACCGCGCCCGTCGGCTTGCACTTGGTGTCGGTGGAGATCGGCTTGTTGACGTTGATGTTGTACGCGTCCGGGGTCAGCGTCACCTCACCCGGCTTGGTGAGCTTGAGCTTGCCCGTCATGTCGGACAGCACCATCGGCGCGCCCTTGGGGATGGCCGGGTTCTTGCGCGGGCCCTCCATCTTGAGGTCGCCGGTCTGCGCCCCGGCCACCTTGATGACGCCGCTCGGCTGGACGGTGTCGGCGCCCAGGTCGAGCACGTCCGGGTTCTTGGACGCGGCCTGCGTCGTCTTCCACACGACGTCGATCTCGTCGCCGACCTTCGCGGTGGCCGGCGCGGTGATGTCGGTCGCCGTGGTGCCCTGGATCGGGGGCAAACCGGAGATCGCCGGCGGGACGCACTCCGTCGGGTACGAGGAGGTGGCCGCCTGCGCCGGGGCGGCGGCCAGCCACAGCCCCGCACCGGACAGGATCAGGGCGCAGCCGGCCGCACCGGCTCTCCGGTGCCTGTTCACGTGCCTGTTCACGTGGTTCCCTTCGTCGGACTGGTGTTGTCGGGCGGTGCGGAGAGCTGACCGGCCGCAGGAACGCCCGGACCGGTGTCCGGGGTGAACCAGGGCAGGGTGGTCGTGGAGGGGTCCGGGCCGCCGTCCGCGGGCGCGGCGGGTGCGGGCCGGTCCGCCGGCCGCGGGGTGCGCAGCTTCGGCAGCTTCACGGTGAGGTCGGTGAGTTTCTGGGCGCCGCGGTGCCGTCCGGCCGCGCCGCGGTCGCGCGGCCGCAGCCGGTCCACGACGGCCATGCCGATGCGGAACACGGCGGCCGGCACGACGACGCAGAGCAGGATCCAGAAGAGGGTGACGCCCCAGGGACGCCCGACGCCCCAGGGCTGTTCGGCCAGGACCTTGCCGCCGTACTTGAGCGAGACGAGATAGCTGCCGTGCGCTCCGGCGGTGAGCTCGACGGGCAGTTCGATGCGGGCCTTGCGGCCGGCCGCGATGGTGCCGCGCCACTGCTGCTCCTCCCACTGCGGGGCGAACACGCCGTGGGAGGTGCCGACCTGGAAGACGGGGTCCTTGACGGGCGTCGAGCCCACGTTGCCCACGGTGAAGGTGAACGTCCGCGCGGGCGGGGCGCCGAACCAGGTCAGGATGCCGCTCGAACCCTCGAGCCGGGTGTCGGTGACCATGGTGAGCCGCCCGCCGGTGTCCTCCTTCGGCATCGCCTTGACCGGATGACCGGCGACCAGGAACGGGGCGTCAGCCTGCGCCTTCTCCCCCGTCACCGTCGCGACGTGGACGACGCACGGGCACGGTACGGGCGGCTCGGCGACCGGGAGCTTCTTGCTGAAGGTGCCCTTGGAGTCGGTGGTGACGGCGAGACCGTCCGCGTTGGCGCAGGAGTTGGTGCCGCCGACGACGCCGCGCTCCGGTGTGGAGCGCCCGCACACGAGCATCATCAGGAGCGCGCTCGGGCGCCAGCCCTTCCCCTTCACGGTGATCGAACCCCCGGCCCCCGCCTGGGACTTGGAGAGGGTCACGGTGGGTTTCCCGGCGGCGGTCGCCGGTGCGGCGGCCGCGCCGGCGAGCAGCGCGGCCACGAGGCCGAGGACGGCGAGCAGCCGCGTGCCCGGCGCGCTGCGGCGGCGTGTCATGACGTACTCCCTTGCGTGTCGGGGGCGGGTCGGCGGCGGCGCGCGTACCCGTACGCGGCCAGGCCGCCGCCCGCGAGCAGGGCCAGGCCGCCGCCGAGCGCGCCCCAGGGGACGAACCGGGCGGTCGTCGTGGCCGAGTCCCCGGCGCCGCCGCCCGCGGTGACGGTGACCTTCACGTCGACGTCGTCCAGGGCCGGGGCGTCCTTCCAGGGCTCGGTCAGCGTGACCCGGCGCCCCGGCAGCAGTTCGAGGGGCAGGGCGCGCGGGGCCCGGTCGAGCACCGCGCCGAAGAGCCCGTCGGCGCGGACGGCGAGGCGGGGGCTGAGCGTGGTGTTGCCGCGGTTCACGACGTCGTAGGTGATGGCGCCGTCGCGGGCCCGGACCCGTTCGACGGTGAGGGCCGACAGGGTCGGGCCGCTGACCCGCAGGTGGACGCTGACCCCGGCGTCGCGGCCGCCTCCGCTCGCGACGACGGCGCCCGGGTGGTCGCCGGGGACGGCGCCCGCGGGCACGCTCACCGTGAACGGGATCTCGGCGCGGGTGCGGGCCGGGACGGTCACCTCGCGCTCGGCGAACGTGATCCAGGCGCCGGTGTCCTGCGCGCGGGCGCGCAGGCCGAGGGCGCCGTTCGCCTTGTTGTCGGCGTCGGCGGCGCGGAGGGTGATCTTCAGGGGGCGGGTGGCCGGATTGGTGACGGCCACCTTGTCCTCCAGGACGGTTCCGGGGGTGCCCTCCGCGTAGATGTACGGTCTGTGGGCGCCGCCCGCGGACGGGGTGATCGTCCAGCTCGGTGCCGCCGCGTGGGCCGCGCCTGTGGTGCCGCCCCACGTCAGCAGGGCGGCGCCCAGGAGCGCCCACGCGCTGTACGGATCTCGGTGGGGTCGGCGGGTGCGGCGCCGTCGTGGCCGGTCGCGCCCCGCGGCGGAGCCGCTGATCGACACAGCCCCGCGCCCCTCACGGGGCGCCATCTACCGGGCCGACTGATTCCTGCGGGTCAGCCAGAGTGTGCCCGCGGCGCCCGCCAACAGGACCGTTCCTCCCAGAGTTCCCAGAGCTATCGCCGAGTCCTCGGGGCCTGTCTGCGGGAGTTGACTGTCGCCACCCGAGGGAGTGGTCTGGGAGCCGCCCGTGCCGCCGCCCCCGCCTCCGCCGCCGGAGCCGCCCGCGCCCTTGACGTCCAGTTCCAGGGACGGCTTGGGGCTGTTGGCCGGGGTGCAGGTCGTGGTCGTGCCGAGCGCCTTGATGGTGAGGACGCCGGCGGTGAAGGTGACCTTGCCGCTCTTCTTGGGCGTGTACGTGCCGCTCAGGTCACTGATCTTGATGGGCGTGTTCGCGGGAATCGCCTCGGCGTTCGGCGGGCCGGTCACGGCCAGGTCGCCGGTCTCCGCGCCGCCGAGCTTGATGACGGCGCTGGGGCTCATCGCGCCCTTGCCGAGCTCCACGGGGCTGGAGGAGACGCCCTTCTGGAAGGACATGGTGATCTTGTAGCCGCTGCCGCTCTTCACGGACTTGATGTCGATCGGGGAGACGGCCCCCTTGTTCCCGATCGGGGTCTTGCACTGGTAGTTGACGTCCACGACCGTGGCCGAGGCGGTCGGGGCGGCCATCAGCACCGCCGAGCCGGCCAGAGCCGCGCTGAGCGCGAACGCGGCGGTTCGTTTCGGGTACATCCGGTACGTCACCTCGAGATCCCTTCAGACCGACGGTTACTGACGGTTCATCAGATGCGGGTGGCTCAAGGTACGCCCGGGACCTTTACGAGGGAAGACAAAGAACACGCCGGATCCAGGAGGATCCGGCGTGCTCGAAACGACGTGCGCGACGGCGCCCGGAAAGGCGCCTCGGCGCGGCTACGCGGGGGCGTTCAGCTCGGCCCACACCGTCTTGCCGGTGACGCCGGGGGTGCGGACGACTCCCCAGTCCATGCACAGGCGCTGGACGATGAACATGCCGTGGCCGCCGGGCCGGCCCGCGCGGTGCGGGGTCCGGGGGGCGGGCTGGCCGGCGCCGCGGTCGGTGACCTCCAGGCGCAGGACCTTGCCGTCGAGGGAGACGGTCAGCTCGTCCGGACCCTCGGCGTGCAGGCACGCGTTCGTGACCAGCTCGGAGACGACCAGGAGGACGTCCTCCGCCGCGGCCCGGCGGTCCGCGGAGGACGCCGGCAGCCAGCCCCAGGCGTGCAGCGCTTCGCGGGTGAAGTCGCGGGCGAGGGGTACGACACCGCTCGCGTCGCCGAGGCTCAGCCTGCGGACTTGGCGGCCCCCGCCGGCCGGCCGCTCGCCCGACTCGGGGCCGTGGTCGCCCGGCGAGTAAGGCCGGGTGGTGCTCATCAGCACTTCACCTCACCGATTCACCATGTGCTTCAGGATTCAGGACTTCGACAATGCGGAACTACAGGATGCGGTCGCTGGGGTCGGGGTCTGGCCGGTCGTGGATCTCCTGCCCGGACGATCGGCGGGAACACCCCCCGTTTCGCCGCGGACGATGTGACGCTGGTAACGCCTCGATCACGCACGTACAACCGGAGCGTAACTTCTGCGGGCGGCGGGTACACGCCCCCGCGGTCACTCCGTGGCGAGCGCCTCGGCCAGCGTCTCGTGGACCGTGAAGACGGCCTCCGCGCCGGTGATCTCGAACACCCGGGCCACCACCGGCAGCATCCCGGCCAGATGGACCCCGCCGCCGGCCGCCTCCGCCTTGAGGCGGGCGCCGAGCAGGACGTTCAGTCCCGTCGAGTCGCAGAACTCCAGCCGCGAACAGTCGATCACCAGCCGCGACAGGCCCTGGTCCAGGCATTCCTCGAGTGGCTCACGCAACAGATCCGCCGTGTGGTGATCGAGCTCACCCACCGGGGTCACGACGGCGCTGGAGCCCTCTCGCCGCACCTCGACCAGAAGCCGGCCCCGATGCGCGCTGCCGACTGTCCCGCGGTCCATGACGACCCTCTCCCGCTGAAAAGCTTCCGAAGCTCCCAGCTGCCTTCGACGTGCCGATTGACGCCCTCGAACCCTACGCCCTCACCACCGGTGCCGGTACCCGAACAAGGCCCAGAAATCGGACATTTCGCCATAGAACGCACTTGCGGCTCGCCGTGCAAAGCGGGTAGGCCTAGTAAGGACACCAATCGACACGGCCGGCTTTGGAGGCGCCGCACACCGCAGTGCACGTATTGGCATCGGCAGCCATATGCCGAGAACGATGGAGGACATCATGTCACCCCGGCTCGACGAATCGCGTACTGACCAGGCGTCGTCGAAACTCCCCCCGGAATCCCCTGCCCACGTCGAGTCCGACGTCCTGGAGGACCTCGGTCTTCCGGAGATCCCGCCCTTCGACGAAGTGGCACCACTCGACGCGCGCGCCCTCTCCAAGACACTCTTCGAACGTCTGGAGTCCCTTGAAGAAGGCACGCACGAATACTCGTACGTCCGCAACACCCTGGTCGAGCTGAACCTCGCCCTGGTGAAGTTCGCGGCCTCCCGGTTCCGCTCACGCAGCGAACCGATGGAGGACATCATCCAGGTCGGCACCATCGGCCTCATCAAGGCCATCGACCGCTTCGAGCTCAGCCGCGGCGTCGAGTTCCCCACCTTCGCAATGCCGACCATCGTCGGCGAGATAAAGCGATTCTTCCGCGACACCTCGTGGTCCGTGCGCGTCCCGCGCAGGCTCCAGGAGCTCCGTCTCGACCTCGCCAAGGCCGGCGACGAACTCGCCCAGCAGCTCGACCGCGCCCCCACCGTGGGCGAGCTGGCCGACCGCCTCGGCATCTCCAACGACGAGGTCGTCGAGGGCATGGCGGCGTCCAACGCCTACACTGCCTCGTCCCTGGACGCCCAGCCCGAGGAGGACGACTCCGAGGGCGCGCTCGCGGACCGCATCGGCTACGAGGACCACGGCCTGGAGGGCATCGAGTACGTCGAGTCCCTCAAGCCCCTCATCGCCGAACTCCCGCCGCGCGACCGGAAGATCCTGTCGCTGCGCTTCGTCGCCAACATGACCCAGTCGGAGATCGGCGAAGAACTCGGAATCTCGCAGATGCACGTGTCGCGGCTCCTGTCGCGGACCCTCGTGCGCCTGCGCAAGGGGCTGACCGTCGAGGAGTGAGCTCGGCTCCCGGCCCCTGACACGCGATTGGGCCCGCTTCCCAGATCCCCGGGAAGCGGGCCCTCTCGCGTACGGCTGTCCGTGACGTACGTGCTTACGCGACCCGCGCGCCGGCCCGCCAGACCTCGCTCACGAGCGGGACGCCCGGGCGGTAGGCCAGGTGGACGTGGCTCGGGGCGTCCAGGAACGCCAGGTCGGCGCGGGCGCCCGGGGAGAGCCGGCCGATGTCCGTGCGGCGCAGCGCCTGCGCGCCGCCCGCCGTGGCCGCCCAGAGGGCCTCGTCCGGGGTCATCCCCATGTCCCGTACGGCCAGGGCGATGCAGAACGGCACCGAGGACGTGAAGGACGAGCCCGGGTTGCAGTCCGTGGACAGCGCCACGGTGACACCCGCGTCCAGGAGGCGGCGGGCGTCCGGCCACTGGGCGCGCGTGGAGAACTCGGCGCCCGGCAGCAGCGTCGCCACCGTGTCGCCGCTCGCCAGCGCGTCCACGTCGGCGTCCGTGAGGTGCGTGCAGTGGTCGGCGCTGGCCGCGTCCAGCTCGACGGCCAGCTGGACGCCGGGGCCGAACGAGAGCTGGTTGGCGTGGATGCGGGGCAGCAGGCCCTTCGCCTTGCCGGCCGTCAGGATGGCCCGCGCCTGGTCGCCGTCGAAGGCGCCCTTCTCGCAGAACACGTCGATCCAGCGGGCGTGCGGGGCGCAGGCGTCCAGCATCTCGCCGGTGACCAGGTCCACGTAAGCGGCCGGGTCGTCGGCGAGGTCCGGCGACACGATGTGGGCGCCGAGGTAGGTGACCTCGTCGGTGTGCGCCTTGGCGATGCGCAGGGCGCGCTCCTCGTCCCGGACCGTCAGGCCGTAGCCCGACTTGGTCTCGAACGTGGTCGTGCCCTGGCGCAGGGCCTCGGCGAGGTGGTGCTTCAGGTTCGCCTCGAGCGCCTCGTCCGACGCGGCGCGGGTCGCGGCGACCGTGGTCCGGATGCCGCCCGCGCTGTAGCTGCGGCCGGACATGCGGGCGTTGAACTCCTCGGTGCGGTCTCCGGCGAAGACCAGGTGGGAGTGCGAGTCGACGAACCCGGGGATCACGGCGCGGCCGGCCGCGTCGTGGGCCTCGTCCGTCGCGGGTACGTCCGCGCTCGGGCCGGCCCAGACGACCTTGTCGCCTTCGACGACGATCGCGGCGTTCTTGATCTGGCCCAGGGGGCCCTCGCCCAGCTCCGGGTCGTTGGTGACGAGGTTGCCGATGTTGACGATGGCGGTGGTGGTCATGATTCCTTCCGG
The DNA here is from genome assembly GCF_014621695.1 of Streptomyces xanthii. GTDB lineage: Bacteria > Actinomycetota > Actinomycetes > Streptomycetales > Streptomycetaceae > Streptomyces > Streptomyces xanthii. Next base: position 4,628,496 of record NZ_CP061281.1, on the reverse strand, counting down.
TTTCGTTGCCGGGTGCGGGTGCGTCGTGGCTGGTCGCGCAGTTCCCCGCGCATCGGGGAACTGCGACCCGAAGGGTCTGCATTTCAGGGGCGCGGGGAACTGCGCGAGAAGCCCCACCGGAGCCGCACCCGCCCGACGTCGGGCCGAAGCTACGGCGAGATGGCTACCGCAGCGCCGAGATCGCCTCGGTCAGGGCGGAGCCGACGTCGCCGACACGGACGTGGACCCCGTCGCGGACGACCTCGCGGCCGGACGCGATCACGTCACGGACATCGGCGGCCCCGGCCGAGAACACGGCCGTCTCCGCCCCCAGCCGCGGCGGAGCCCCGGCCGTACGGACCGACCCGAGGTCGATCGTGACGAGGTCCGCGACGGCCCCGGGCTCGATGACGCCCGCGTCGTCCCAGCCCAGCGCCGCATGCCCGTCCACCGCGGCGGCCCGCAGCAGCGCCGCCGCCGTCCAGTGCCCGCGCTGGTGCGTGCGCAGCCGCTCGTTGAGCTCCATGCCGCGCGCCTCTTCGAACAGGTCGATGACGGCGTGGCTGTCGGAGCCCAGCGAGAGCGGCGAGCCGGCCTGCTGGAGCCGCACGGCGGGGCCGATGCCGTCGGCGAGGTCCCGCTCCGTGGTCGGGCACATGCAGGTGCCCGTGCCGGAGCCGCCGAGGAGGCTGATGTCGTGGTCGGTGAGGTGCGTGTTGTGCACGCCCGTGGTGCGCGAGCCCAGCACCCCGTGCTCCGCGAGGAGTTCGGTCGGGGTGCACCCGTGGGCGGCCTGGCACGCCTCGTTCTCCGCGATCTGCTCGGAGAGGTGGACGTGCAGCGGGACGCCGCGGACCTGGGCCCACTCGGCGACCGTCGACAGCTGGTCCGCGGGGACGGCCCGTACGGAGTGCACGGCGGCGCCGATCTTCGCGTGCGGGCGGTCCTTGAGGAGCGAGACCCGCTCGGCCCACGCGGCGGCGGTGCCGTCGGAGAACCGGGCCTGGTGCTCGTCGGGCGCCTTGCCGAAGCCCGCCGACAGGTACGCGGTGTCGAGCAGCGTGACGCGGATGCCGGCCTCGTCGGCGGCGGCGATCAGCGCCTCGCCCATCGCGTTCGGGTCGGCGTAGGGCGTGCCGCCGGGCGCGTGGTGCAGGTAGTGGAACTCGCCGACGGCGGTGATGCCGGCGAGCGCCATCTCCGCGTACACGGCCCGGGCGAGCGCGTGGTAGCTGTCCGGGGTGAGCCGGTCCGCGACGGAGTACATCGTCTCGCGCCAGGTCCAGAAGGTGCCCGAGCCGACCTGCACCGTGGCGCGCAGGGCGCGGTGGAAGGCGTGGCTGTGGGCGTTGGCGAGGCCCGGCACGGTGAGGCCGCGCAGCACGGTCGCGCCGGGCGGCGGCGTCGCGACGGCGCGGGTGACGGAGGTGATGCGCCCGTCGGCGATCTCCACGGTCACGCCGGACTCGACCTCGGGGTCGAGCCAGGCGTGTTCGAGCCAGTACGTCGTGGTCACGTGCAGGCCAGCCCTTCGAGTACGTCGGCCAGTGCGCGCACCCCGGCGAGGCAGTCGTCCTCGGCCGCGAACTCGGCCGGGGAGTGGGAGACGCCCGTCGGGTTGCGTACGAACAGCATGGCGGTGGGGATGGACGACGCGAGGATTCCCGCGTCGTGTCCCGCGCCGGTGCCGAGCACGGGCACCGCGAGGTCGGTGTCGGTGCCCAGGATGCGGGTCAGCTCGTCGCGCAGCGCGTGGTCGAACTCGACGACGGGCGTGAACGACTCGCGGGTGAGCGAGACGTCGATGCCGTGCTTCTCCGCGTACTCGCGGGCCGCCTTCTCGATCCCGGTGACCGTCTGGTCCAGGGCGTCCTGGTCGGCGGCGCGCGAGTCGAGCCAGCCGCGCACGAGCGACGGGATCGCGTTGACGCCGTTCGGCTCGACGGAGATCTTGCCGAAGGTGGCGACGGAACCGGCGAGCTCGGCCTCGCGGCGGGCCGCGAGGACGGTCTCGGCGTAGGACAGCATCGGGTCGCGGCGGTCGACCAGGCGGGTGGTGCCCGCGTGGTTGGCCTCGCCGCGGAAGTCGAAGCGCCAGCGGCCGTGCGGCCAGATGGAGCTGGCGACGCCGACCGCGTCCCCGGACAGGTCCAGGGCGCGGCCCTGCTCGACGTGGAGTTCGATGAACGCGCCAATGCGGGCGAGGCGCTCGGGGTCGGGCCCGATGGCCTCCGGGTCGTAGCCGGCGCGCTCCATGGCCTGGGGGAGGCTGACGCCGTCCCCGTCCTTGAGCGCGAAGGCCTGCTCGCGGGTGAGGTGGCCGCCGGTGAGGCGGGAGCCCACGCAGGCCAGGCCGAAGCGGGCACCCTCCTCGTCGCCGAAGTTGGTGATGGCGAGCGGCTTGGTGAACTCCACTCCCCTGCGGCGGAGTTCGTCGAGGGCCGCGAAGGAGGACACGACACCGAGGGGGCCGTCGAAGGCGCCGCCGTCGGGGACGGAGTCCAGGTGGGAGCCGGTGACGACGGCGTCGCCGGCCTCCGGGTCGCCCAGCCAGGCCCACTGGTTGCCGTTGCGGTCCACCTCGAGGGTCAGGCCGCGGTTCTCCGCCTGCTCCTTGAACCAGACCTTGCAGTCGGCGTCGGCCGCGGTCCAGGCATATCGGCGGTACCCGCGTGTGTCCTTGTCACGGCCGATGGGCTGCAGGTCGCGCCACATCGCCGTGAAGTCCGGGGTGGTCGGCGACTGCGGACCGGCCGTGGCCGGTCGCGCAGTTCCCCGCGCCCCTTCAGGGTGCGTCACTTGCTGTCACCTTCAGTCATGGGGACGCGGACACCGCGCTCCTTGGCGACGTCGGCGGCGTGCTCGTAGCCGGCGTCGACGTGGCGGATGACGCCCATCGCGGGGTCGTTGGTGAGGACGCGCTCGATCTTGCGCGCGGCGAGCTCGGTGCCGTCGGCGACACAGACCTGGCCGGCGTGGATGGAGCGGCCCATGCCGACGCCGCCGCCGTGGTGGATGGAGACCCAGGAGGCGCCGGAGGCGGTGTTGACCAGGGCGTTCAGGAGCGGCCAGTCGGCGATCGCGTCCGAGCCGTCCTTCATGGCCTCGGTCTCGCGGTACGGGGAGGCGACGGAGCCCGAGTCGAGGTGGTCGCGGCCGATGGCGACGGGGGCGGAGAGCTCGCCGGAGGCGACCATCTCGTTGAACTTGAGGCCGGCCAGGTGGCGCTCGCCGTAGCCGAGCCAGCAGATGCGGGCCGGGAGGCCCTCGAAGGCGATGCGCTCGCCGGCCATGTCGATCCAGCGGTGCAGGTGCTTGTTCTCCGGGAACAGCTCCTTGATCGCCTTGTCGGTGGCCGCGATGTCCTTGGGGTCGCCGGACAGGGCGGCCCAGCGGAACGGGCCGAGGCCCTCCTCGAACAGCGGGCGGATGTGGGCCGGGACGAAGCCGGGGAAGTCGAAGGCGCGGTCGTAGCCGGCCTTGCGGGCCTCGTCGCGGATCGAGTTGCCGTAGTCGAAGACCTCGGCGCCCTTGTCCAGGAAGCCGACCATGGCCTCGACGTGCAGGGCCATCGACTTGCGGGACTTCTCGGTGAAGCCGGCCGGGTCCGCCTCGCGCTCCTTGTCCCAGTCCTCGACCGAGATGCCGACCGGCAGGTAGGCCAGCGGGTCGTGGGCGGAGGTCTGGTCGGTGACGATGTCGATCGGGGCGTCGCGGCGCAGGAGCTCCGGGAAGATCTCGGCGGCGTTGCCGACGACGCCGATGGACAGGCCGCGGCGCTCGTCGCGGGCCTGGATCGCGAGCTCGAGCGCGTGGTCCAGGTTGTCGGCCTTGACGTCCAGGTAGCGGGTGCCGATGCGGCGGTCGATGCGCGTCTCGTCGACGTCGACACAGATCGCGACGCCCTCGTTCATGGTGACGGCGAGGGGCTGGGCGCCGCCCATGCCGCCCATGCCGGCGGTGAGGGTGATGGTGCCGGCCAGGGTGCCGTCGAACTTCTTGCGGGCGACGGCGCCGAAGGTCTCGTAGGTGCCCTGGACGATGCCCTGGGAGCCGATGTAGATCCACGAGCCGGCGGTCATCTGGCCGTACATGGTGAGGCCCTCGGCCTCGAGCTTGCGGAACTCCTCCCAGTTGGCCCAGTCGCCGACGAGGTTGGAGTTGGCGAGGAGCACGCGGGGCGCCCACTCGTTCGTGCGCATGACACCGACGGGCTTGCCGGACTGGACGAGAAGCGTCTCGTCGTCCTTCAGCGTCTCGAGGGTGCGGACGATCGCGTCGTACGCCTCCCAGGAGCGGGCCGCCTTGCCGGTGCCCCCGTAGACGACGAGCTTGTCGGGGTGCTCGGCGACCTCGGCGTCGAGGTTGTTCATGAGCATGCGCAGGGCACCCTCCTGCTGCCACCCCAGGGTGTTCAGCTCGGTACCGCGCGGGGCTCGTACGGGGCGGGGTCCGGACATCGGGGTGCCTCCTGGAGGGTGAAGTGTTGGCTTAGATATTCACATCCTGACGTTCTGAATAGAACTAGTCAACACGTCCCGCCGTAACCCTACGGACGGTTACGGATGGTTGTCTGGACCACATGGGTCATGACACCGATCAGACGCAGCCCCTGCCCCGCCGGACCCCGGACGCCGCCACCCGCCGCGACCAGGCCGTACGCGCCGCCGTCGAGCAGGGCCTCGTCGGCCCCGCGACGCCCGTCGCCGGACTGCTCGACGTCACCGGCATCCGCGCCTCCGCCGCCGCCCTGCACGCCGCCTTCGACGCCGTCACCGCCCCCGGCACCCCCGTCCTGCACGCCTTCGCCGTGAAGGCGACCCCGCTCGTGCCCGTCCTGCGGCTGCTGCGCGAAGCCGGCATCGGCGCCGAGGTCGCGAGCCCCGGCGAGCTGGCCCTGGCCCGCGCCGCCGGGATGCCGCCCGCCCGCACCGTCCTCGACTCCCCCGCCAAGACCCCGGCCGAACTGCGCGAGGCCCTCGCCCTCGGCATCGCCGTCAACGCCGACAACCCCGAGGAGCTGGCCCGCCTCGACGCCCTCGTCGCCTCCGCGCCCACCCGGTCCCCGCTCGGCGTCCGCGTGAACCCGCAGACCGGCGCGGGCTCCATCGGCGCCCTGTCCACGGCGACCGCCACCTCCAAGTTCGGCGTCGCGCTGCGCGATCCCGGCGCCCGCGCCTGGCTCGTGCGCGCCTACCTGGACCGGCCGTGGCTGACCCGGCTGCACACCCACTCCGGCTCCCAGGGCGTCCCCCTGGAACGGATGGCCGAGGGCGTCCGGACCGTCCACGAGCTCGCCGAGGAGATCAACGCGGCCGCCGGGCGCCGCCAGGTCGACACCCTCGACATCGGCGGCGGCCTGCCCGTGAACTTCGGCTCCGACGAGGAGACCCCCACCTACGCCGCGTACGCGCGGCTGCTCGCCGCCACCGTGCCGGGGCTCTTCGACGGGAGCTACGGGCTCGTCACCGAGTTCGGCCGCTCCCTGACCGCGAAGCACGGCACCACACTGGCCCTCGTCGAGTACGCCAAGGAGGCCGGCGGCCGCCCCATCGCGGTCACGCACGCGGGCGTCCAGGTCGCCACCCGCACCGTGTACGCGCCCGCCTCCTGGCCGCTGCGGATCGCCGCGTACGACGCGAAGGGCCTGCCCAAGTCCGGGCCGCTCGTGGCGCAGGACGTGGCGGGCCCGGCCTGCTTCGCCGGCGACCTGCTGGCCGAGAACCAGGAACTGCCGCTGCTCGCGGCCGGCGACCACGCGGCCGCGCTGGACACCGGCGCGTACTACTTCGCCCAGCACTACTCCTACAACTCCCTGGCCAGGCCCGGGATTTACGGCTACACCACCGAACCGGAAGGCACCGTGCGCTTCGCGACCGTGCGCGCGCCGCAGCCGGTCGAGGAGATCGTGGCGGAGGCGGGCGGCCCCCAGCGCGACAGCCTCACCGAGCTCTGAACTTCCGGGCGCCGGCCGTTCGCCGGAGCCGCCCCTGAGCGCACGGAGGCATGCCGACGGGCCCAACTCCCTTGCGGGGCGGGCCGGTCGGCGGATTCTAGTACCCGGTCCGCATGTTCCATTGGAAAATGCCAGAACGCTCACCAGGCCCCCGTACGGTGCGTAGCGTCTGCGTCACACCGACACCAGTGGTGCACCGAAGTGACGGACGGGTGGGGGGATCCAGGCGTGCCCGGAATCGACGAGTGTCTGCTCGAGGCCATGAGGCTGCCGGGGGCCCGCGGCGCCTCGGTCGTCGACTGGACCAGCGGACTCGCCCTGGGCACCATCGGGGAGTCGCCCAACGGCGACCACGAGACCACCGCCGCCGAGGCCGCCGAGGTGGCCCGGCTCACCGCCGAACACCGCGCCTTCGCCCCGGAGGGCGGCGGAGACTGGTCTCAGAACGGGGCGGAGCCGCCCGTCGAGGACGTCATCGTCACCAGCCGCGACGGCTACCACCTGCTGCGTTTCGTCCGCACCAGCTTCGACAGCAGCGTCTTCCTGCATCTGTGGCTCGACCGGGCGGACGGCAATCTGGCCCTCGCCCGGATCCGGCTCGCCGACCTCGCCGAGCGGCTGGTCCTCGGGTGAGCGCGGGCACCGCGCACCCCGGGGTGTCGCCCATGCTCAGCCGGCTCGCCTCCGAGCGGGCCACCGGCGCCCTCATACGCGAACACGGCACCCTCTACCTCCAGGACGGGCGGATCGTGCACGCCGAGTCGCCCGCGACACCCGGCATGGACGTGCTGCTCACCGCGACCGGGGTGATCGACGCCGACGGCTGGTGGGAGGCCGTCGACCGGGCGGGCGCCGGGCACCGCGTCGGCCGCTACCTCGTCGAGCACGGCGGACTGACCGACGGCGCGCTCGAACTGTGCCATCTGGGCGCCCTGTTCGACGCCGCCTACTTCACGCTCGCGCCGACCAGCGGACCGACCCGCTTCCGGTACGGGGTCGCGCACTGGTTCGGGGCGGTGCGGCCGGTGCCGGTCGCCGCCGTGGAGCGCGAGACGCTGCGCCGCCGCGACCTCCTCCAGCGGATCTGGCCCGAGCCGGACACCGACACCGCCGCGCTGAGCCGCACCGCCCTGCACCCGCTGCGGGTGCCGCCGCGCCGGCGCCGGGTGCTCGAACTCGTCGACGGGGCGCGCACCGCCTCGCAGATCGCCCTCACGCTCGGCCGCCCCGCCTTCCACACCCTCGTCGACCTGCGCCGCCTCGCCTCCCGCGGCCTCGTCACCACCGCGCCCGAGACCCCGGCCGCCGAGGCCGTCCCGGAGTGGCTCACGCGCACCGCCGCCGTCGAGGACCCCGACGTGGCCCTGCTGCGCCGGCTGCGCGCCGCCCTGGAGGCCCTGTGAGACGCCGCCGGCACCCCGCCCCCGAAAGGAGCACCCCGATGGTCGACGAGGCCGAACTCCTCGCCGAGATACACCGGTTGAGAGTCCAAGTGCCGCAGGTGACCGGGGCGCTCGCGGCCAGTGTCGACGGCCTCGTCCTCGCCCACGACACCCCCGGGGTCGAGGCCGAGGGCGTCGCGGCGCTCACCGCCGCCGCGCTCGGCGTCGCCCTGCGCCTGTCCGACGCGACCGGTCAGGGCGGCTTCCGCGAACTCCTCGTCCGCGGCGAGGGCGGCTACGTCGCGACGTACGCGGCCGGGGAATCGGCCGTCCTGACCCTGCTCGCCGGGGACCGGGTGAACGTGGGCCGGCTGCATCTGGAGGGCCGCCGGGCGGGCGCCCGCATCGGCGAGCTGGTCGTGGCGGCCGCACCGGCCGCCGCACCCCCGAAGGAGCCCGCCCGTGCCCGCAGCCGGGCCCGCACCCGCACCGCCGGCTCCGGCCTGCCGCTGCGCGCCCCGCACACCCCCACCGACACCGCCTGACCGGACCAGGACCGCACGCACCACACGCACCGCACCACCACTACGAGAGGACCCACACCATGGCCAACACCGAGACCGCCCTCAAGGACGCCCTCACGAGCATCGAGGGCGCGGCCGCCGCCGCGCTCGTCGACTACACGAGCGGCATGGCCCTCGGCACGGTCGGCGGCTCCAAGGACTTCGACCTGGAGGTCGCCGCCGCGGGCAACACCGACGTGGTCCGCGCCAAGCTGCGCACGATGGAGCACCTCGGCCTCCAGGACGAGATCGAGGACATCCTGATCACCCTCGGCACCCAGTACCACCTGATCCGCCTGCTCAAGGGCCGCGGCGGCAACGGCCTGTTCCTCTACCTGGTCCTCGACTCCTCGCGCGCCAACCTGGCGATGGCCCGCCACCAGCTGAAGAAGATCGAGGCCGAACTGGAGGTCTGAGCGGCCGCGGACCGGGCCGCACCCGGCGCGGACGCGCCGGGTCAGTCCTCCCAGTCGGAGTCCTGGCGGGAGCCGGTGTCGCGGCGGCGCGGCCACACGTGGCCGGCGTGGACCGCGTTGACGCCGACGATGCCGCCCCAGGCGATGAGCAGGCCCGGCAGGCCCGCGTTGGCCACGCCGATCGCGGACAGCGGGATCGCGAGGACCAGGGTCACGATGACGAAGCCGAACCGCTCGGCCCAGTTCTCCGCCCCGGTCCGTTCGCGACCGCCGCCGCGGGCCGCGGTCATCTGCTGCTCGGCCATCGTGCGGCGCACCCTCCGGTCGACGACGGAGTCGAGCCGCTGCTCGACCTTCTCGATGAAGGAGTCCACCAGCGCGGACTCGTACTCCTCACCGAGTTCCCTGCGTGCGTGCAAGGTGGCGTCGAGCTCCTTCTTCAGCTCGGCGTCCCGGGTGCGCTCCTGGGCGCGGGCATCCATTCCGCTCATACCGCACCACGCTACGGACCCGTCGCCCCCGGGACACTGGGGCTAGCCCCCCTCTTGTCCCTTAGGGGGTGACCGCCGTGTCGGCCGCGGCCGCCTCGGTGCGGGGGCCCGGCACGTGCTCGGCGGGGATGTGGGAGGTGTCGCGGCGGGCGAGGAGCCAGTACAGGGCGGCGGGGACGACCAGGCCCACGATCCAGGAGACGTCGGCGCCGCCGAGCGGCTCGACGAGCGGGCCGGTGTAGAAGTGCGTGGCCAGGAACGGGAGCTGGGCGAGGAGGCCGACGCCGTAGACGACGAGGGCGTCCCAGCGCCAGGCGCCGTAGCGGCCGTTCGGGTCGGCGAGCGCGGGGATGTCGTAGCGCTCGCGGGAGATCAGGTAGTAGTCGACGAGGTTGATGGCCGACCAGGGCGTGAAGAAGGTCAGCAGGAACAGCAGGAAGTCCTTGAAGGAGGACAGGAAGCTGTCCTTGCCGGCGAGCGCCACGGCGGTGCCCGCGACCATGATGATCGCGATGTAGACCGCCCGGCCGCGCTGCGACAGGACGCGCTGGCCCCGGAAGCCGCTGATGCCGGTCACCATCGACATGAAGCCGCCGTAGGTGTTGAGGACGTTCACGGTGAGCTTGCCGAGCGCGATCACGAAGTAGAAGAACGAGGCGACGAGTCCGGCGCCGCCGAGCGAGACGACGTAGCCGACCTGGTCGTCGAGGAACGCGCCGCCAGAGCTCGCGGCGACGAACACGCCGAAGGTCATCGACCACTGGGAGCCGAGCGCCGAGCCGGACAGGGTCCACCAGAAGGTGGCCTTGGCGCTGGTGGAGCGCGGCAGGTAGCGCGAGTAGTCGGCGACGTACGGGCCGAAGGCGAGCTGCCAGGACGCCGACAGGGAGACGGCGAGCAGGAACATCGGCATCGAGAAGTGCGCGTTGCCGAGGAGCTCGCCGAGGTCGGTGCGTTCCAGGAGGCGCGCGCCGAGGAAGAGGAAGGCGAGGGCGCAGACCACGCTGGCGACCCGGCCGAGGGCGTGGATGACGCGGTATCCGACGGTGGCCATGACGCCGGTGACCAGGGCGAAGATGATGATGCCCGTGGTGTCGCCGGTGTGCGTGAGGCGGGCGGTGGCCTGTCCGGCGAGGACGCTGCCGCTGGCGAAGAAGCCGACGTACATGAGGATGACGAGCAGCAGCGGGACGACGGCGCCCTTGACGCCGAACTGGGCCCGCGACTGGATCATCTGGGGCAGCCCCAGCTTGGGCCCCTGCGCGGAGTGGAGGGCCATGACGGCGCCGCCGAGCAGGTTGCCGAGCACGAGCCCGATCAGTGACCAGACCACGTCACCGCCGAACACGACGGCGAGGGCGCCGGTGACGACGGCCGTGATCTGGAGATTGGCCCCGAGCCAGAGCGTGAACTGGCTGAACGCGCGTCCGTGCCGCGCACTGTCGGGGACGACGTCGATGGAGTGCTTCTCCACTACGGCTGCCATGGCCCACCTCCTGCATATGTCCATGCAGGGTCAGCCCGTATGAATATTTCTGTCAATAGCCGTAAGAAAATCCCCGCCGAATCCACCGGCGGGGACCACAGTGTGAGACGCGGCCGGGCCGCGCGGTACTCAGAGTTTGCCGCTGATCACTCCGCGCCACGTCCAGCCCGACTTCAGGACGGCGTCCTGAAGAGGGTTCTTCAGGTCGTCGCTGTCGAAGCTGAAGGTCTCCTCCGCTCCGCCGCCGCCCAGGGTGCGCTGCTTGGAGATGGTCCGCACCTGGCCGCGCTGCGCCTCGGCCGAGGCGCTCAGCCGGGGCACGTCACCGACCCACTGGACCTCGAACTCCTTGTCCAGCGAGCGCACCTCGTTCTTCTCCGGGACCAGGCGCATGTGCACCTTGTAGACCCGGCTCACCTGGGTGCGCGCGAAGAACGTCCGCCACGCCGGCTCCAGCACCCGCCACTCGGCCACGAGGTCGGCGCCCTCGGCCCGGCCGTCGCGCACGACGTACGGGACGTCGTCACCGTTCAGACCGAGCAGCGCGGCCCGCACCTCGTCGGCTCCGCGCGCGGCGACCCCGCCCTCGGGCCGCTTGGTTCCGGTCAGCTTGTCGAAGAGTCCCATGGCGTCAACCTACGAGAGGCCGGTTCGCGGCTGCAAGGCGGACCGGACGGCTACGCTCCGCCGCCGCCCTCGGGGCGGACCGAGCGGACGAACGCCTGGAAGTCGTCGAGCACGGTGGGGTGTTGAGCCTCGGTCGCGGTCAGCACGAGCCGGATCACGACGCGCCGGTGCGGGTCGGCGACATCGAGCACGCCCAGGTACACCTGTGTCTGGACGAGCTCGCGCAGCACTCCGGAGACGGCCGCCGTGACGGCCAGCTCCTGGAGCAGTCCGGGCGCCTGCGCCGACCCCTTCTCGCTCCGCTCGACGACCTCGACCCGGGCGCCGGACGCCCGCAGCTGCGCCACCGACGCGTCGGCGAGCGCGGCCAGAGGCGCGTCGTCCGGCCGGTACTCGCCGTCGATGGCGATGTTCGCGGTGAACCCGGCGTCCGCCCCCGGGTGCAGCGCGACGAACGCCGCGCCCGGCGCTCCGACCTCGTCCGGCGGCGCGGCGTGCCAGCCGTCGGGCAGCTCGAACTCGATCGGTACGGGCAGGGTCGTGGCCATGCGGGTCCCTCCTTGCTGCTTACTGGGGTGCGCCCTGGGCGGGTACCCAGAGCCGGCCGGCTGTACGGCCCGGGACGCGGGCCGGGATCAGAACAGGCTCCCGATCCCGTCGGCGATGTCGCCGACCGTGTCCCCGACCTTGCCCGGGTCGACGGTGAACTCGAAGCCGACCTCGCCGCCGAGCCCGACGGCGAGACCGACCGTGGCCCCGATCTTCCACTTGCCGTCCTCGGCCTTGCCGAGCGTGGCGTCCGCCTCGGCGCCGATACCGGCCCAGCCCTCGGCGGTCGCACCCGCTCCGATGCCGCCGAGGTCGGCGCCGCCCCCGACACCGGCCTTCGCCCCGGCGAAGGCCTCCGCGCCCGCGTGGACTCCTTCGAGCCCGATGCCCGCGTTGACGCCCGCCTCGGCGCCCGCCATGACCTCTCCGCGCCCATAGACCCCGACCGGACCGGCGTCGGCGCGCCCGAGGGCCGACGCCTCACCGCCCGCGAAGCCCTTGGCCTCGCCCTGGATGCCCTCGTGCGTGATGCCGCCCTCCGCACCGACCTTGGCCCCCGCGTACGCCTCGGCCTCGCCGGACAGCTTGAACGGCCCGTTGGTGAGCGAACCCTCCCCCTTGGCGCGGCCCAGGTCGGCGTGCGCCTCGGCCTCGGCGAGCTTGCCCTTGCCGATGTTCGGGCCGCTCGCGTCCGTGCCGACGCCGGGGCCGGACGCCTCGCTCTCGCCCTCGGACACCCAGCCGTCGGTCTTCGGCTTGTCCTTCGGCTCGGGCTTGCCGGCCGTCTTCAGGTCGCCGTTCGCGTGCGCGTTGAACCCGCCGAAGCCGATCCCGTCCATGTTCCCGTCGGCCGTGGCCCGGGCCAGCGCCCGCTTCACGCTCTGATCCGCGTCGTCGACGGCCTTGACGGCCTTGGCGATGTCGTCGCTCCAGCCCTTCGCCTTGGTTCGGGCGTCGGCCATCAACTGCGGGTAGTCCGGGTCGTGGTGCAGGGCGTACTTCTCGTCGGCCGACATCTTGTCGTAGCCGACGTACGTCGCCTTGCCGGAGCTGTCGACCTTGTAGTCCTTCTGCTCCGCGTCGTGCACCAGGTCCTTGACCGCCTTCTGAAGGCGCGTCAACTCCGTGTGCGCGTCGGTCAGCAGGCTCGCGACGGCGTGCGCCTGGGCCTTGGCCGCCCCGAACTCGAAGGCCGTCGCCGAGGCGTTCTGCTGCTGCGTGCCGTAGGCCAGGCCCTGCCAGTTGCCGTTGCCGAGCACGCCCTGGACCTGCTGCTCGTAGTCCGTCTTGAGCTCGCCGAAGCGGTCGCCCATCTTCTTCCACGCCGCGGACACGTCCGTGAACGAGGAGAGGTCGACCGTCATCACGTCCTGATAGGTCAGCGTCATCGCCGGGTCCCCGTCCCCGTCACATTCCGTCGAAGCTGCTGGGCGGGCGGATTCCGTTCGCCTGGCTGCCGATGCCCGTGTCGGTGGTGTTGAAGAGGTTCTTGGTGCCGTGCAGACCGTTGAGTTCCACCTGAAGACGGGCGAGCAGCTTGTTCGCCTGCCCCTCCCAGACGACGAGCGCATCCGAGACGCCCTGGTCACTGGCCCAGCCGGACAGGCCCTTGAGCCCGGTGTCCTGCTTCATCAGCGGACTCAGCGGGCCCTGCGCGGGCTGCGGAGCGAGGAACGGCGGGTGCACCGAGCCGCCGCCGTCCGCCAGCGCGGACGCGGACCGGGTGTCCGGCATCAGATGCTCTTCCAGGTACTTCGCGGCGCGCTTCTTGTCGCTCGCCGAACTCGCCAGCGTCTGTTCGCCACCCGACCCCATGGCCACCCCGTCGTCTCTTCACTTCTCATCCGCCGCCCACGCCCCTGGCGCACCGCGGAAGCTCGCGTGGCACCCTATCGGCAGCGCCCCGCCCTCTATGGCGCCCACCCCGGGGATTGAATAGAATCATGCATAAATGGGCGCCTTGAATAGACCGGCGGGCGCCCGGAACGGCCGGAAACCGACGGGGAGACATGAGCGAGCAGACGATGAACGGCGAGGGCGGGCACAGCCCCGCCGAGCGCCTTCAGCGCCTCTTCGAGGGGCACCGCCTCACGCCCACGCAGCGCCGCATCGCGCACTGCATGGTGCGCCGCGCCGGCGACGTGCCGTTCCTGTCCTCCGTCGAACTGGCCGAGCTGGCCGGCGTCAGCCAGCCCTCGGTGACCCGCTTCGCCGTCGCGCTCGGCTTCGACGGCTACCCGGCGCTCCGCCGCCACCTGCGCGAGGTCGCCCCGCAGGAACCGGCCGCGGCCGACGACATCAACGAGTACCAGCAGGCCGTCGAGGCCGAGATCGCCAACCTGCGGCACCTCGCGGGCCTGCTCGCCGACCCCACCCCGGTCGAGGAGGCGGGCCGGCTGCTCGCCGCGTCCCGTCCGCTGCCCGTCCTCGGACTGCGCGCGGCCGCGTCCCAGGCCTACGGGTTCTCGTACTTCGCGGCGAAGGTGCACCCCGACGTACGGCTCCTGGACGACGGCGGAACGATGCTCGTCGACCGGATCGACGCGGCGGTGCGGGCCGGCGCCACGACCCTGCTCTGCTTCGCGCTGCCCCGCCACCCGCGCGAGGTCGTCGAGGCCCTCGCCTACGCGCAGTCCGTCGGCCTCCGGGTCGTCACGGTCGCCGACTCGGCGTTCGCCCCCGTCGCCAAGCACTCCGACCTGCTGCTGCCCGCCGCCGTCGGCACGGGCCTCGCCTTCGACACGGCGTGCGCCCCGATGCTGCTCGGCCGGGTGCTCCTGGAAGCCATGTGCGACGCACTGCCGCAGGCCCAGGCCCGCCTGGAGGAGTTCGACGTACGGGCGGCGGAGCGCGGCCTGTTCGTCGAGTAGCCGCCCGCTGCCGAAAGCCGAAGAGGGCGGGAAAGAAGGTGTGCGCGGGGACCGCCGCACCCCCTGTGACGGAGGGCGGGACGACGACGGTCCCCGCGGGGGACGCGCTCCGGTCAGGGCCGGACCGGCGTCCTGGGCGTCGGCGGAGTCCGGGAGCCGCTCCGGAGATTCCTCGACACCGCTGCGATGCCGACCGGGCCGGGGAGCCGCTCCCTTCCCTGCCGACACCCACCAATGTGCCGGACCGTTGTTAAGCCGGTGCTGCGCGCACATGTCACGCGCGTACCGATCGCACGAACCGCTCGCGCGAGGCCACGCACCGGCGCACCGGCCCTACTTCGTGGCGCCCTTCGCCAGGAACGCGAGCAGGTCCTGACGGCTCACGACGCCGGTCGGCTTGCCCTCGACCAGCACGATCGCGGCGTCCGCCGAACCCAGCACGCTCATCAGGTCCGCCACCGGCTCCCCGGAGCCGACCTGCGGCAGCGGCGCCGACATGTGCTTCTCCAGCGGGTCGTCGAGCGAGGCGCGCTTGGTGAACAGCGCGTCGAGCAGTTCCCGCTCCACGACCGAGCCGATGACCTCGGCGGCCATCACGTCGGGGTGGCCCGCGCCCGGCTTCACGATCGGCATCTGCGAGACGCCGTACTCGCGCAGCACGTCGATGGCCTGGCCGACGGTCTCCTCGGGGTGCATGTGGACGAGCTCGGGCAGCGCGCCGCCGTCCTTGTCCTTGAGCACCTCGCCGACGCGGGCGCTGGTGCCCGCGTCCTCCAGGAAGCCGTAGTCGGCCATCCACTCGTCGTTGAAGATCTTGCTGAGGTAGCCGCGGCCGCTGTCGGGCAGCAGCACGACCACGATGTCGTCCGGGCCGAGCCGCTCGGCGACGCGCAGCGCGGCCACGACGGCCATGCCGCAGGAGCCGCCGACGAGCAGCCCCTCCTCCTTGGCGAGCCGGCGCGTCATCTGGAAGGAGTCCTTGTCGGACACCGGGACGATCTCGTCGGCGACCTCACGGTCGTAGGCGGTCGGCCAGAAGTCCTCGCCGACGCCCTCGACGAGGTACGGGCGCCCGGAGCCGCCCGAGTAGACGGAACCCTCCGGGTCGGCGCCGACGACCTGCACGCGGCCCTCGCTGGCGTCCTTCAGGTAGCGGCCGGTGCCGGAGATGGTGCCGCCGGTGCCGACGCCCGCCACGAAGTGCGTGATCTTCCCGTCGGTCTGCTCCCACAGCTCAGGGCCGGTCGAGTGGTAGTGGGACAGCGGATTGTTCGGGTTCGAGTACTGGTCGGGCTTCCAGGCGCCCGGCGTCTCGCGCACCAGCCGGTCGGAGACGTTGTAGTACGAGTCCGGGTGCTCGGGGTCGACGGCGGTCGGGCAGACCACGACCTCCGCCCCGTAGGCCCGCAGCACGTTGATCTTGTCCGTGCTCACCTTGTCGGGGCACACGAAGATGCACTTGTAGCCCTTCTGCTGGGCCACGATGGCGAGCCCCACCCCGGTGTTGCCGCTGGTGGGCTCGACGATGGTGCCGCCGGGCTTCAGCTCCCCGCTCTGCTCGGCCGCCTCGATCATGCGCAGCGCGATGCGGTCCTTCACGGAACCGCCGGGGTTGAAGTACTCGACCTTGGCCAGGACCGTCGCCTGGATGCCCTCGGTCACCTTGTTGAGCCTCACGAGCGGGGTGTTGCCGACGAGGCTGATCATCGAGTCGTGGATCTGCACGGTTGTCTCCGGGTCTCCTGTGTAAGGGATGTGGCCAGCGTATTGCGCGCACCGGCCCTTCATCTCCCGTTGCGATTGGCCGACCGTGTCTACGGGGCAATGAGTTCATGAAGCCGTAATCCGCAGGAGAGAGGCAGGTGGGTGCGGAACATGTCGAGCAGGGCGAGGGTGGCACGGCGGATCGCCGCCGGGGCGGCGTACGGCGGAGGCGGGATCGGGCTGCTCGGCGCGGCCACGGTCGGGGTGCTGCTCGCCGAGGTGCAGATGGCGCGGCGGCAGGTGGGCAACCACGGGGATCCCGTGCACGTGCCCTCGGCCGACGGGCTGTACGGCAGGGCGTACGCGGCCTCGCCCGCCGGCGAGGAGCCGCTGCGGTTCGCGATGCTCGGCGACTCCACGGCGGCGGGGCAGGGCGTGCACCGGGCGCGGCAGACTCCGGGGGCGCTGCTGGCCTCGGGGCTCGCGGCGGTCGCGGAGCGCGCGGTGGAGCTGCGGAACGTGGCGCTGCCCGGCGCCCAGTCCGACGACCTGGACCGCCAGGTGGCCCTGATCCTGTCCGATCCCGACTGGCAGCCGGACGTCTGCGTGATCATGATCGGCGCGAACGACGTCACCCATCGCATCCCCGCCACCAAGTCCGTACGGCATCTGTCGGCGGGCGTACGGAGGCTGCGGACCGCCGGAGCGGAGGTGATCGTCGGCACGTGCCCCGATCTCGGCTCGGTGGAGCCGGTGCAGCAGCCGCTGCGCTGGGTGGCCCGGCGGGCCTCGCGGCAGCTCGCGGCGGCGCAGACGATCGGCACGGTGGAGCAGGGCGGGCGGACGGTCTCGCTCGGCGATCTGCTGGGCCCCGAGTTCGCGGCGAACCCGCGCGAGCTGTTCGGCCCCGACAACTACCACCCCTCGGCGGAGGGCTATCAGACGGCCGCGATGGCGGTGCTGCCCACGCTGTGCGCGGCGCTGGGCCTGTGGCCCGAGGAGGAGCGCCCCGACGTGTCCCGCGCGGAGGGCTTCCTGCCGGTGGCCCGGGCCGCGGCGAAGGCGGTCGAGGAGGGCGGCACGGAGGTCACGGCCGCGATGCCCACGGGGCCGCGCGGTCCGTGGGCCCTCCTCAAGCGCCGCCGCCGCCATCGCGTCCCCACGCAGGACCCGGTACCTGCGAAGACAAGCCCCTCAGGCTCCGCTGGATCGAGCTCCGGCAGATCAAGCCCCTCCGGCGCTTGAGGAGCGGGGTCCGGGGCGGAGCCCCGTGTCGTTCACGGTGTGCACGCCGGTGGCACCGCCACGTGACAGTGCCCCCTGCGACCGCCGAACCCGCGGAGCGCTGAGCAAGCGCTTAGAAAAATGCGGCCCTAGTCACACTCCTATACCGGTGACCCGGGCTGTACGTACAGGTAACTTCCCAGACGGTCCCGCCTGAAAAGGTCAACGAACCCTCTGGAGCCGTGATGCCCGAAGCAGTGATCGTCTCAGCCGCCCGCTCCCCCATCGGCCGCGCCTTCAAGGGCTCCCTCAAGGACCTGCGCCCCGACGACCTGACCGCCACGATCATCCAGGCCGCCCTCGCCAAGGTCCCCGAGCTGGACCCGCGCGACATCGACGACCTGATGCTCGGCTGCGGCCTCCCCGGCGGCGAGCAGGGCAACAACCTGGGCCGCATCGTCGCCGTCCAGATGGGCATGGACCACCTCCCGGGCTGCACCATCACCCGCTACTGCTCCAGCTCCCTGCAGACGACCCGCATGGCGCTGCACGCGATCAAGGCCGGCGAGGGCGACGTCTTCATCTCGGCCGGTGTCGAGATGGTGTCCCGCTTCGTCAAGGGCAACTCGGACTCGCTCCCGGACACGCACAACCCGCTGTTCGCCGACGCCGAGGCCCGCACCGCCGAGGTCGCCACGCAGGAGAACACCTCCTGGCACGACCCGCGCGAGGACGGCCTGGTCCCGGACGCGTACATCGCGATGGGCCAGACCGCCGAGAACCTGGCCCGCCTCAAGGGCGTGACCCGTGAGGACATGGACGCGTTCGGCGTCCGCTCGCAGAACCGCGCCGAGGAAGCCATCAAGAACGGCTTCTGGGCCCGCGAGATCACCCCGGTCACCACCCCCGACGGCACCGTCGTCTCCGCCGACGACGGCCCGCGCGCCGGCGTCACGCTGGAGGGCGTCTCGGGCCTCAAGCCCGTCTTCCGCCCCGACGGCCTGGTCACGGCCGGCAACTGCTGCCCGCTGAACGACGGCGCCGCCGCCCTCGTGATCATGTCCGACACGAAGGCCCGCGAGCTCGGCCTGACCCCGCTGGCCCGCGTCGTCTCCACCGGCGTCTCCGGCCTGTCCCCCGAGATCATGGGCCTGGGCCCGGTCGAGGCGTCCAAGCGCGCGCTCAAGCTGGCCGGCCTGTCCGTCTCGGACATCGACCTGTTCGAGATCAACGAGGCCTTCGCCGCGCAGGTCATCCCGTCCGCCCGCGACCTGGGCATCGACGAGGACAAGCTGAACGTGAACGGTGGCGCCATCGCCGTCGGCCACCCCTTCGGCATGACCGGCGCCCGCATCACCGGCACGCTGATCAACAGCCTCCAGTTCCACGACAAGCAGTTCGGCCTGGAGACGATGTGCGTGGGCGGCGGCCAGGGCATGGCCATGGTCATCGAGCGCCTGAGCTGACCTCGCGGGACCGGCGAAAACCGGCTGCGGAATCGTGATCCAATCTCCCCCAGGATGTGACATGCGTCTCGGGGGAGACGGTTTTCGCAGGTCAGCCCCGTACCCAGGCCCTATGGGCGCTAAACAACCGGACAAAAGACCCGTCCAGTTCGTGACGTAATGCACTGACAGGTGGTTCGTCCAGGCTTCAAGCTGATGTAGTAAGTCGGGGGTCGACTTGAAACCGGGAGTACGTCAGTGAGCGCCATCCCCTTTGCCCTGCTGCTCGCCACGGCCGCTGCCACGGCCGTCGGCGCCACCACCCTGCACAGCGTCCGTGGCCTGCGCCGGCAGATCGCGGAGCTCCAGGACGAGCTGGCCCGCGGCCGCGCCGCGACCACGCACCCCGGTGTCCCGTCGGCACGCACGACTCCCGACACCGAGGCGATACGCACCGCCGTCGCCGACGCCCTCGCCGAGGAGCGGGAGCGCGAGCTGGCGGAGGCGCGGGCGTTCTGGGCCGCGCAGGAGGCGCGGGACACCTCGGATCTGCCGCCGTTCCTGACCGGCGGCGCCGGCGCCCTGGGCGACGAGCTGTACCTTCCGCGCCAGGCCGACTTCGCGGGCCTCGAGCCGGTCGTCGAGCCCGCCCTCGAGCCGGTCGAGCCGGCCCTGGAGCCCGAGGACGACTTCGCCGGGGAATCCCCCGAGCTGGCCGCCGCGCGCCGCCGGCACCCCTCGCACCCCGACTTCGTGCCCGTGCAGTCCCCGGTCTCCGGCGACCATGAGCGCACGGTGGCCTGTCTCGAAGAGCTGGCCCAGGCCCGCACGGCCCTCTCCGACGTCCGCCCGGGCCCGCTCGGCACGCTCGACGTCTACGTCTTCGCCGACGGCACGACGCTGTGCATGACCCCGGGCCACCGCGAGACCGCCGAACAGCTCGCCGCGGCTCTCCGCGACGGCCGCACCCCGTTCCTCCTCGGCGGCTCCGGCGTCTCCGGCGCCTACGCCCTCACCTTCGAGTGCGGCCCCGACAGCGTCTACATCCTCGCGGACCGGGTCATAGCCTCGGCCTGAGCCCTTATCCGTCTGCGGGCCCGGTGGGGCTTCTCGCGCAGTTCCCCGCGCCCCTGAATGCAGACCCTCCGGGTCGCATTTCCCCGATCAAGGCGCCGGACGCCTTTCATCTGGGGAAGGCGCGGCGAAGCCGCATGCCTTCCAGGGGCGCGGGGAACTGCGCGACCAGCCCCCACCGGCCCGCACCCGACGACGAACCCCTAAACCCCGGCCCGCTTCATCGCCGCCCCCACCAGATCGACGGCCTCGCCGACCTCCCGCTCCGTCCGGAGGACAACCGCCAGATCGCGCCCCGCGACCGTCACCTGATCAGCCGCCGCAAACATCCCGGCGTCCGGCATCTCCCGAACCTCCGAACCGCCGGAGGCCCCCGCCCCCTCCAGCCGCTGGGCCCACCCGGACAACTCCCTGGCCAGCGCCAGCGCCTCCGCGGCGGCGCCCCGCTGCAACCGGCTCTGCGGCGCCGCCCGGAGCCGGTCGGCGAACTGATCCACTGCTGAGGTCAACGGCGTCGTATCAAGCACGCGGCGACTGTAGCTGTTTACAACGGGGCGGCGCTCGGGCACGGTGGCCTCAAGACCCGGCTACATCGAAGCGTTCCGGAGGCGCCGATGTCCCAAGTCTTCTCCGAGGAGACCCACCGCAATCTGATCGCCCGCATCCCCGAATGCACCGGTCGTGAAGTCGCCGACTGGATGCAGACCGTAGAGAACGGCCCCAGCTTCCTTCGTTTCGAAGAGAAGGTGAACTGGCTGCGCGGGGAGCACAACCTCTCCCACGGTCACGCCAAGGCGCTCATCCACGAGTACGACCTGCGGCGCGCAGCGCGCCGCTTCGGCTGACGCCCCACCCCCCAACCGACAAAAGGACCCGCGCACCGAGGTGCGCGGGTCCTTCGACGTGTCACGTCCGTCAGGCGTGGGCCGTCAGGCGTCAGTCGTTGCCCTGCAGGATCGAGATGAGCCGCAGGAACTCCATGTAGATCCAGACCAGCGTCATGGTCAGACCGAACGCGGCCAGCCACGCCTCTTCCTTGGGCGCGCCGTACGCGATCCCGTCCTCGACCTGCTTGAAGTCCAGGGCCAGGAAGCACGCGCCGAGCAGGATGCCGACGATGCCGAACAGGATGCCGAGGCCACCGCTGCGGAAGCCGAGGCCGTCACCGCCGCCGAACACGGCGAACAACAGGTTCACCGCCATCAGCAGGATGAAGCCCATCGCCGCGGCCATGACGAAGCCGTAGAAGCGGCGGTTCACGCGGATCCAGCCGGCCTTGTAGGCGATCAGGACCGCCGCGAAGACGGACATGGTGCCGATGACGGCCTGCATGGCCGCGCCGTCCGCGATGCGGTTGTCGACCACGCTGGAGACGACGCCGAGGAACACGCCCTCGAGGGCCGCGTACGCCAGGATGATCGGCGGCGACGCCTTGCGCTTGAAGGCCTGGACGAAGCCCAGGACCATCGCGACGAGGCCGGCGCCGATCGCGATGCCGTACGACTTGCCGATGTGGGCGTCGTCGACCGGCAGCAGCGCCCAGGCGAGCGCGGCGGTCACGATCAGCGTGCCGAGCGTGGTGGCCGTGCGGACGATGACGTCGTCCATCGTCATACGGCCGGTGGTGGCGGGCGCCTGCGGAGCGCCGTACTGCAGATCCTGCTGGGCGTAGGGGTTCTGCGCGTACGGGTTGCCGGCGGGGGCCTGGCCGTACGGATTGGCCTGCGTCCCGACCGCGGGTCCCCCGGCCTGCGACTGACGCGCGTCGAACTGCGCATAGCCGTTGTCGCGGCTGAACCCCCGTCGCGAGAAGACCGGGTTGCTGCTCCTCATCTCACTCCTCCATGGCCACCGTGTATGGCCTTCCCACAAGAGTAATGGGCTGGCAAAGATCCGACCCTAGTGCTCAGGGAGGATCTTTCCCAGTCTGTTACGAGGAACGCGGCGGAGCACCCCTGTGTTCCCCGGCCGGGAACACAGCGTGACCGGCGGCGGGAGGGGGAGGAGGTGCCCGGAACCGGACTTGAACCGGTACGCCCGCGAAGGGGCAGCGAGGTTTAAGCTCGCCGTGTCTGCATTCCACCATCCGGGCAGGCTGTGGGGCTCCGCGTCGACCTTCCGAGCCTATCCGGCAGCCTCCCCCGGCCGGCGGGCCTCCCTCGCGATGTTGTCTTATTTTATTGAGGTCTGAGGGTGCATCAGCCCCTGCATCGGCCCCTGACAGACGCCATCCGCACTTGCCACGTGCCCTTCCCGCCGCAGGTGCGCGTCCACGTGGATTGACGGAATTTCACCTCAGGCACACGGCCGGGTGCGGCGCCGCCCGGCGGCTCGGGGTTCCGGGTCATCCCCAGGTATGACCCGGAGCCCCTCGGTCCGACTCCAGTCGCCCCCGGGAACGGGAGCAGCGGCTGACTCCCGGGCGGCGTTCCGCCGAGACGATGGAACGGTCCCCAGCAGGCAGTCCCCCGTACCGACAGGAGCACCCTCCGTGACCACCACCCCTCTCGCCGACCGGACCGTGACAGCGGCCGCCCGCGCCACGGATCTGAGCAAGGTCTACGGACAGGGCGAGACCCGGGTGGTCGCGCTCGACCAGGTCTCCGTCGACTTCCGGCGGGCCGAGTTCACCGCGATCATGGGCCCGTCCGGCTCCGGCAAGTCGACGCTGATGCACTGTGTCGCCGGCCTGGACACCTTCTCGTCCGGCTCGGTCCGCATCGGCGACACCGAGCTCGGCTCCCTCAAGGACAAGCAGCTCACCAAGCTGCGCCGGGACAAGATCGGCTTCATCTTCCAGGCGTTCAACCTGCTGCCGACGCTGACGGCGCTGGAGAACATCACGCTCCCCATGGACATCGCGGGCCGCAAGCCCGACAAGGCGTGGCTGGAGAACGTGATCCAGATGGTGGGCCTGTCCGACCGCCTCGGGCACCGGCCCGCGCAGCTCTCCGGCGGCCAGCAGCAGCGCGTCGCCGTGGCCCGCGCGCTCGCCTCCAAGCCCGACATCGTCTTCGGCGACGAGCCCACCGGAAACCTCGACTCGCGCTCCGGCGCGGAGGTGCTCGGCTTCCTGCGCAACTCGGTGCGCGAGCTCGGCCAGACCGTCGTCATGGTCACCCACGACCCGGTCGCCGCGGCGTACGCGGACCGCGTGATCTTCCTGGCCGACGGCCGCATCGTCGACGAGATGACCGCCCCGACCGCCGACACGGTCCTGGACCGCATGCGCAGTCTTCCCGGGGGAAACCCCCGGACCCCCGGCTTCGACGCCAAGAGCCGCACCAGCTGACCCGTCGCTTCCCCCGCCCCGCAGGATGCGCCCCGCAAGGGGCGCGGGGCTCTGTTGATGTGCGGCTCCGCCGCGTGGGCGCGACCAGCCACGACGTACGTGTCACCCGCCGATACGACCTTCTGCCCCCATGGCGCGATGGCGCCGAGCCGGGGCCCCGCCGAACCCAGGACTGACCCGAACCCATGTTCCGTACAAGCCTGCGCAGCGTGCTCGCGCACAAGGCCCGCCTGATGATGACCGTGCTGGCCGTCATGCTCGGCGTCGCCTTCGTCTCCGGCACCCTCGTCTTCACCAACACCATCTCCGGCGCCCTGGAGAAGAGTTCCGCCAAGGGCTTCGACCACGTCGACGTGGCCCTCACCCCCGGCGCGACCGCCGCCGAGGGCGACAAGGTCAGCAAGGAGGTGAAGCTCACCGACGCCACGCTGAAGAAGGCCGAGCGGGTGCCGGGCGCCGCCTCCGCGTACGGCGTGGTCAGCGGGTACGCGGCCGTCGCCGACCAGGACGGCAAGCTCGTCGGCAACGGCTTCTCCACCCAGGGCGGCAACTACTGGGGCGACGACGACTCCCGGTACCCCTTCACGTCCGGCAGGGCCCCGCACGGCGCGAACCAGGTCGCCCTCGACGCCGAGACCGCGAAGCGCGCCGGCTACAAGGTCGGCGACCAGGTCCGCATGTCCGTCGACGGCCCCGTCCTGACCCCGACCCTGACCGGCGTCTTCACCACCGACGACGGGAACGTCGCGGCCGGCGGCTCGCTCGCCCTGTTCGACACGGCGACCGCGCAGCAGCTGTTCCACAAGCCGGGCGCGTACGACGAGATCGACGTGAAGGCCGCCGCGGGCACGGGCCAGGACCAGCTGAAGCGGAACCTCGACAAGGCGCTGGACGGCGCCGCCGTGCACACCGACACGGCGCGGCAGCTCGCCGACGACCAGGCCGAGGCCATCTCCTCGTCGATGGGCTCGATGAAGAACATGCTGCTGGTGTTCGCGGGCATCGCGCTGTTCGTCGGCATCTTCATCATCGCCAACACGTTCACGATGCTGGTCGCCCAGCGCACCAAGGAGCTGGCGCTGCTGCGCGCGGTCGGTGCCTCGCGCCGGCAGGTGACGCGCTCGGTGCTGATCGAGGCGTTCTTCGTGGGCGCGGCCGCCGCGGTGACCGGTCTCGTCGTGGGCATCGGCATCGGCGCGGGCATGCGCTCCCTCATGGGCAGGACCGGGGCGATCATCCCGGACGGCCCGCTGGTCGTGTCCGTCGGCACGGTCGTCGCGTCGCTGCTCGTCGGTGTCGTGATCACGATGCTGGCCGCGTGGCTGCCGGGCCGCCGCGCCGCGAAGATC
The DNA here is from genome assembly GCF_014621695.1 of Streptomyces xanthii. Taxonomy (GTDB): domain Bacteria; phylum Actinomycetota; class Actinomycetes; order Streptomycetales; family Streptomycetaceae; genus Streptomyces; species Streptomyces xanthii. Next base: position 4,604,089 of record NZ_CP061281.1, on the reverse strand, counting down.
CCGCCGGTCGCGGCGATGAGCGCGGTGCACGCCGCCCCGACCGCCAAGTCCCTGGTCCTGCGCAACACGCTGGGCGCGCTCGTCTCCGCCGCCGGTGTCACGGCCGTGCTGGCCGCGACGACGATGAGCGGCGACTCCGGTCAGCTGCCGATGGGCGCGGGCGCCGCGCTCCTGGTCATCGGCGTCTTCATCCTGACTCCGCTGCTGTCCCGTCCGTTGATCGCGGCTGCGGCCCCGGTGCTGCGCGTGTTCGGCATCTCCGGGAAGCTGGCCCGCCTCAACTCGGTGCGCAACCCGCGCCGTACGGCCGCGACCGCCTCGGCGCTGATGATCGGGCTGACTCTGATCACGGGCCTCACCGTCATCGCGGGCAGCGTCCAGTCGGCGATCGACAAGATGGCCGCGGACTCCCTGAAGGCCGACTACGTCGTCTCCATGGCGAACGGGAACTACCTGTCCCCCGATGTCCTGAAGACGCTGCGGAAGACCGACGGCGTCACCGCGACCAGCGGTCTGTCCAACTCCCCGTCCCGCATCGACGGCACCACCGAGTACCTGACCGGCGTCGACGGCCGCACGATCACGCGCCTGGCGGACCTGCCCGTGGACGAGGGCCGGTTCCGGGTCGGCGGCACGAACGTCGTCGTCGACGACGACACGGCGAAGGACCACGGCTGGAAGGCCGGCTCGACGTTCTCCGTCGCCTACGAGGACGGCAAGAAGCAGCGCCTGACCGTCGCCGGGGTCTACGAGGGCAACCAGATGATCCGGGGCATCATGCTCGACGCCCCGACGCTGAACCCGCACATGAGCGACGGCGCCTCGGACATGCAGGTGATGCTGAAGACGTCCGGCGGCCCGTCCGACGCCACCAAGGACAAGCTGACGAAGGCGCTCGGCGAGAACCCGGCGGTGAAGATCCAGGACCGCCAGGACCTGTCCAACGAGATCGCCCAGATGTTCACGCTGATGCTGAACATGCTCTACGGGCTGCTCGCGATGGCGGTCATCGTCGCCGTCCTCGGTGTCATCAACACCCTCGCCATGTCGGTCTTCGAGCGTCAGCAGGAGATCGGGATGCTCCGCGCGATCGGCATCGACCGCAAGGGCATCAAGCGCATGGTCCGCCTGGAGTCCCTGGTGATCTCCCTGTTCGGCGGTGTGCTCGGCATCGGCCTGGGCGTGTTCTTCGGCTGGGCGGCCGGACAGCTGATCGGCAACAGCATGTCGACGTACGCGCTGGTGCTGCCCTGGGGCCGGATGGGGATCTTCCTCGCCCTGGCCGCGGTGGTCGGCATCCTCGCGGCCCTGTGGCCGGCCCGCCGCGCCGCCCGTCTGAACATGCTGACGGCCATCAAGTCGGAGTAGCGCGGGAGCGGTTGTGCGGAAGGGGCGCCCGGTGATCTCGTCACCGGGCGCCCCTTCCGTGTCCGGAGCTAGTTCCAGGTGCGGGCCCGCAAGGGCATCCCCGACGCCCCGGCGTCCGGGGTCCTCACGGCGAGGATCTGGTTGACGCCGATGCGGTTGCGCTCGAAGCTCAGGGCGCACGCCGCCATGTAGAGGCGCCAGATGCGGGCGCGGCCGGGGCTGACCAGCCTCTGGGCCTCGGGCCAGCGGGCCTCCAGGTTGCGCACCCACTGGCGCAGCGTGAGGGCGTAGTGCTCGCGGATGGCCTCGATGTCGCGCACCTCGAACCCGGCGCGCTCCAGGATGCCGGTGGTGGAGCCGACCGGGGCGAGTTCCCCGTCGGGGAAGACGTAGGCGTCGATGAACTCGTCGACGGAGTACGCCGATTCGTCGAGCTGGGGTCTGCGCGCGATCTGGTGGTTGAGCAGCCGCCCGCCGGGCTTGAGCAGGGCGTACAGGTCCTGGGCGTACTCCAGATAGCGCTCGGCGCCGACGTGCTCGGCCATGCCGACGGAGGAGATGGCGTCGTACGGGCCGTCGCGCACGTCGCGGTAGTCCTGGACGCGGATCTCGACGCGGTCGGTGAGGCCCTCGTCGGCGACGCGCTTGCGGGCGAAGGCGGCCTGCTCCTGGGAGAGGGTGACGCCGACGACGGTGACGCCGTGCTCGCGGGCGGCGTGGATCGCCATGGAGCCCCAGCCGCAGCCCACGTCGAGCAGCCGCATGCCGGGCTTCAGGCCCAGCTTGCGGGAGACGAGTTCGAGCTTGTCGCGCTGGGCGTCCTCGAGGGTGGCGTCCGGGCTCTCCCAGTAGGCGCAGGAGTAGACCATCGAGGGGCCGAGGACGAGGGAGTAGAAGTCGTTGCCGACGTCGTAGTGGTGGCTGATGGCCTTCTTGTCGCTGCCCTTGGTGTGCCGGTGCAGGCGGCCGGTGCGGCGCATCTCCTCGGCGGGCGGCGCGGGCGGCGGGAACGGTCCGGCGAGCTTGACGAGCTCGGCGACGGCGGAGCGCACGGAGGGGTCCTTCAGGGACTCGGCGAGGCCGCGGCGCTCGTCCTCGGGGCGCTCCCAGATGAGGTCGGACAGGGCGTCGAGCAGCTCGTAGAGGTCGCCCTCGACGTCGAGGTCGCCGGCCACCCAGGCGCGGGCGAGGCCCAGCTCGCCCGGCTTCCACAGCAGGCGGCGCAGGGCGCGGCGGTGGCGGACGACGAGGGCGGGGGCGTCCGGGGGCCCGGCTTCCGACCCGTCCCAGGCGCGCAGCCGCACCGGGAGTTCGGCGCCGAAGAGCTTTTCGGCGAGGTTCTTCAGCCGCTGTGCGGCGTCCTGCATGGCGCACACCTCCGTGAAGCGGGGGGTTCCCGGAACGGACCGAGATGTACGGTCCGGCACTTACGTAAACACCACGTACCCGGTACGGCAGTCCCGTCTCCGCGTCACGGAAGAGCAAAATGCATGTAGCCGCCACGTAAACCGGTGCGGAAACGCCCGAAGGGGCCGCCCGCACCACGGATGGCGGACGACCCCTTCGGGCGTGAACTACCGGCGGGTCAGGAGGCCTTGGCCTTCTCCTCGACCTTCTTCTCCTCGGCCTTGGCGGGAGCCGGGGCCGGCTTGGCGGCCTCGTAGAACTCCTCGCGCGGGGTCTCGAGGGCGCCCAGGGCGGTGATGTCGCGCTTCTGGAACATGTTGATCGTCCACTCGGCGATCACACGGATCTTGCGGTTCCAGGTCGGCATGGCCAGACCGTGGTAGCCACGGTGCATGTACCAGGCGAGACGGCCCTTGAGCTTGATCTTCATCTTGCCCATGACGATCATCGCGACGCCCTTGTGCAGGCCGAGACCCGCGACGGCGCCCTTGTTGCTGTGGCTGTACTCCTTCTGCGGGAAGCCCCGCATGCCGGAGACCACGTTGTCGCCGAGGACCTTGGCCTGGCGCATGGCGTGCTGCGCGTTCGGCGGGCACCAGGCGTTCTCGTTGCCCGCCTTGCGGCCGACGAGGTCGGGCACCTGGGCGTTGTCGCCCGCGGCCCAGATGTAGTCGCTGCCCTGGACCTGGAGGGTCGCCTGGGTGTCGACGTGGCCGCGGGGGCCGAGCGGGAGGCCGAAGCGGGCCAGCGCCGGGTTCGGCTTCACACCGGCGGTCCACACGATCGTGTTGGCATCGACCTCGAGGCCGTTGCTCAGCACGACGTGGCCGTCGACGCAGGAGGGCATGGTGGTCTTCAGGTAGACCTCGATACCGCGGGACTCCAGGTGCTTGCGACCGTAGGTGCCCAGCTCCGGGCCCACCTCCGGCAGCACCTTGTCGGCGGCGTCGACGAGCACGAAGCGCATGTCCTCGCGCTTCACGTTCTTGTAGAACTTGGCGGCGTCGCGCGCCAGGTCCTCGACCTCACCGATGGTCTCGGCGCCCGCGAAGCCACCGCCGACGAAGACGAAGGTGAGCGCCTTGCGGCGGATCTCCTCGTCCGTCGTGGACTCGGCCTTGTCGAGCTGCTCGAGCACGTGGTTGCGCAGGCCGATGGCCTCCTCGACGCCCTTCATGCCGATGCCCTGCTCGGCGAGGCCGGGGGTCGGGAAGGTGCGGGAGACGGCGCCGAGCGCGATCACCAGGTAGTCGAAGGGCACCTCGTACGCCTCGCCGACGAGCGGCGAGACCGTGGCGACCTTGCGGTCCTGGTCGATGTTGGTCACGCGGCCGGTGAGAATCTCGGCGCCCGGCACAGCGCGTCGCAGCGGGACGACGACGTTGCGCGGCGAGATGCTGCCGGCGGCGGTCTCGGGGAGGAAGGGCTGGTACGTCATGTACGAGCGCGGGTCGACGACCGTGACGGTCGCTTCCGCGTATCGCATCTTCTTGAGGATGCGACGCGCTGCGTACAGGCCTACGTACCCACCCCCGACAATGAGGATCCTGGGACGCTCCGTGGTGCTCATGCCATCGAGTATCCACCCGACTGGAGGGGGTCGCTCGTGCGCCCCTTCACAAGGTTGAGTGGGGGCTCTGCTACACTGCGCCGCCCACGTGACCCATGTCATGGTCCCGGAGGGGAACCACGGGGTGCCGCCGGTCGTTGCTCACCCCCTTTGAGCAGCCACGGTGAGCCCCCCAGGGCGATGGACCACTTACCGGCTCCACCCCGCCGCCCGCCTCGGAAAGCAAGGCGATCGCCTGCTCCCAGAGGCGTTTGACCGCCCCGAACGGGTCTATGGGCCCGAATCCGCGCCCCTCGGGACCGAAATCCTTGTGAAGAAGTTCACGAACTTTCCCGACGGGGTGTCGTCGGGGCGTGTCGCGGCGCTCGTCCGAGCGCTCGGGAGAGACCCGGAACGCTCGGTCGAGCCCTCGCGGAACGGGCCCGGTGCGGCCTGGGATCAGGCCACGCTCCAGGCGATACCGTCCAGAATGTCGTGCTCCGAGACGACGACCTCGCGGGCCCCGACGTGCTCCATGATCAGCCGCAGCACGAGGGCGCCGGAGGCGATGACGTCGACCCGTCCCGGGTGGATGACCGGCTTCAGGGCGCGCTGGTCGTGCGTCGACGTCAGCAGCCAGTCGGTCAGCTCGGCGACCCGCTCGTAGGAGATCCGCGCGTGGTGGATCGCCGTCCAGTCGTACTCGCTCAGGCCGAGCGCCAGCGCGGCCACCGTCGTCACCGAACCTGCGAGGCCGACCAGCGTGCCCGCCTCGTCGATCGGGACCGTGCCCGCCACCAGGTCCAGGGCCGCCGCGATGTCCTCGCGGATCGCCTCGATCTGGGCCGGCGAGGGCGGGTCCGTCACCGTGCCGTCCGGGCCGACGAGATGACGCTCGGTCATCCGCACGCAGCCGATGTCCACGGAGCGCGCGCCGCGCACCGCGTCGTCGCCCACGACGAACTCGGTGGAGCCGCCGCCGATGTCCACGACCAGGTACGGCCGGTCCAGGTCGGCGCGGCCGGTGAGCTCCTTCGTCGCACCCGTGAAGGAGAGCTGCGCCTCCTCGTCACCGGTGATGACCTCGGGCTCGACGCCCAGGATGTCGACGACGCCCCGGACGAAGTCGTCCCGGTTCTCGGCGTCGCGCGAGGCGGAGGTCGCCACGAAGCGCAGCTTCTCGGCCCCGTGCTTCTTGATGATCCCGGCGTACTCGCGGCACGCGGCGAAGGTCCGCTCCAGCGCCTCGGGGGCGAGCCGGCCGGTGCGGTCGACGCCCTGGCCGAGCCGCACGATCGTCATCCGGCGGTCCAGGTCGACGATCTCGCCCGTCTCCGGGTTCGCGTCCGCGACGAGCAGGCGGATCGAGTTCGTACCGCAGTCGATGGCGGCGACGCGGGTCACTTGGCGTCCTCCTCGTCGAGCGGCTTGAAGGCGAAGTGGCCGTCGGCGTCGCCGTCGACGGTCCAGCCGTCCTCCTGCGCGGGCGCGCACGGCGTCACGCAGGGGCCCTTGCGCCACCACTCGGGCAGCATCGCGATGGCCTCGTCGCCCAGCGGGTTCACGCCGGGGCCCGCGACCAGCGAGTGGCCGACGAGCACGTGCAGGCACTTCACGCGGTCGGGCATGCCGCCGGCGCTCGGGAAGCCCTCCAGGACCTCGATGGCGTCACGGCGCGCGATGTAGTCCTCGTGCGCGGCGCGGTACTTCTCCGCGAGCTCCGGATCGGTCTTGAGCCGCTCCGTCATCTCCTTCATCACGCCGTTGGCCTCGAGGGTGCCGATGGCGGACGCGGCGCGCGGGCACGTCAGGTAGTACGTCGTGGGGAACGGTGTGCCGTCCTCCAGGCGCGGGGCCGTCTCGACCACGTCCGGGTTGCCGCACGGGCAGCGGTGCGCGATGGCCCGCAGACCGCGCGGCGGGCGGCCCAGCTGCTCCTGGAACGCGTGGATGTCGGCGTCCGTGGGCGTGGTGGGCTCGGTCTGCGGCGGAGGCGTTTCCATGACTGTGTCGCGTCGTCTTTCGTCTGCGGGCTTACGGGTGTGCGGGCTTACGGGTGTGCGGGATGACGGGTACGGGTCGGGGCGTCAGCGGTCGGCCTTGTCGACGCCGTCCCAGACGTTCGAGTACCAGGGGCGGTCGGCCTCGCCCTGTTCGGCGCGGCCGGTGGTGGTGGAGCGCGGGTCGGGCACGATGTAGCCGGTCTCGCCGGGCAGCACCAGGTGCAGGCGCTCGCGGATCCGCTGCTCCGCGTACGCGTCGTCCTGCCAGCGCGCCTTCTCGTCGCGCAGCCGGTCCACCCGCTCCTTCGCCTCCTGCTGCGTGCGCCGCAGGTCGGCGATCTCGCCGCGCTGGGACACGTACTGCCTTATCGGGTACGCGAGCGCGACGACCAGGGTGCACAGGACGAGGGCGAGCAGCGCCGCGCGGCCGGTGAGCCGGGAGCGGCGGGCCTGCCGCTTGCTCTGCGAGCGGTACACGCGCTCGGCGGTCTGCTCGCCGAGCGCCCGCAGGCGGGTGGCCGTGGAGAAGCGGGCCGAGTCGAACTGGCCCCTGTCGCGGAGCTTTCCCGGCATCGGATCTCCCGCCTCCCCTTGCCTTCACGTGCGTACGTCCCCGCACACGGTACGGGACCGAGTGCGGGGACGTACGTAACTACCGCGTCGGCGGCGGTCAGCCCTTGAAGCGCGGGAACGCGCTGCGGCCGGCGTACACCGCGGCGTCGTCGAGGATCTCCTCGATGCGCAGCAGCTGGTTGTACTTGGCGACGCGCTCGGAGCGGGCCGGGGCGCCGGTCTTGATCTGGCCGCAGTTGGTGGCGACGGCGAGGTCGGCGATGGTGACGTCCTCGGTCTCGCCGGAGCGGTGGGACATCATGCACTTGAAGCCGTTGCGCTGGGCGAGCTCGACGGCGTCCAGGGTCTCGGTGAGCGAACCGATCTGGTTCACCTTCACGAGCAGGGCGTTGGCCGAGTTCTCCTCGATGCCGCGGGCGAGGCGCTCCGGGTTGGTGACGAACAGGTCGTCACCGACGAGCTGGACCTTGTCGCCGAGCTTCGCGGTGATGACGTTCCAGCCGGCCCAGTCGTCCTCGAACAGCGGGTCCTCGATGGAGACGAGCGGGTAGGCCGCCACGAGCTCCTCGTAGTACTCCGTCATCTCGGCGGCGGAGCGCTCCTTGCCCTCGAAGAGGTACTTGCCGTCCTTGTAGAACTCGGAGGCGGCGACGTCGAGCGCGAGGGCGACCTGCTGGCCGGGGATGTAGCCGGCCTCCTTGATGGCCTCGAGGATGAGGTCGAGGGCCTCGCGGTTCGAGCCCAGGTTCGGGGCGAAGCCGCCCTCGTCGCCGAGGCCGGTGGCCAGACCCTTGCTCTTCAGGACCTTCTTGAGGGTGTGGTACACCTCGGTGCCCCAGCGCAGCGCCTCGGAGAAGGACTCCGCGCCGATCGGGGCGATCATGAACTCCTGGATGTCGACGTTGGAGTCGGCGTGCGACCCACCGTTCAGGATGTTCATCATCGGGACGGGCAGCAGGTGCGCGTTCGGACCGCCGAGGTAGCGGAACAGCGGCAGGTCGCTGGCCTCGGAGGCGGCGTGGGCGACGGCGAGCGAGACGCCGAGGATGGCGTTGGCGCCGAGGGAGCCCTTGTTGTCGGTGGCGTCCAGGTCGAACATGGCCTGGTCGATCAGGCGCTGCTCGGTGGCGTCGTAGCCGACCAGCTCCGGGCCGATCTGCTCGATGACGGCGAGGACGGCCTTCTCGACACCCTTGCCCTGGTAGCGGTTCGGGTCACCGTCGCGAAGCTCGATGGCCTCGAACGCACCGGTGGAGGCGCCGGACGGAACAGCAGCACGGCCGGTGCTGCCGTCGTCGAGGCCGACCTCGACCTCGACCGTGGGGTTGCCTCGGGAGTCCAGGATTTCCCGGGCTACGACGACGTCGATGGACGGCACGAGCATCTCCTTCTGGGATGTGACGCGGGCTGTGCGGGGCCGCGGTGCGCGGTTCCGCATGGCTTGAGCCTAACCGCACGCGGGCCATCGGCCAGCCGACCGCCCGTCTCTTGGACTCCGCCGTGAGCGAAATGTTTCCGACGGGAACAAATACCGCCGGTGGTTCGCGGGTGAACGGTCCGTGGGGGGCGGTCGGGTTTCGTCGCGGGGTGCGGGCGGGTGGGGGCTGGTCGCGCAGTTCCCCGCGCCCCTGGAAGGCATGCGGCTTCGCCGCGCCTTCCCCCGGCAAAAGGCGCCCGGCGCCTTGATCGGGGAAATGCGACCCGAAGGGTCTGCATTTCAGGGGCGCGGGGAACTGCGCGAGAAGCCCCACCGGCCCGCGGTCGGTGAACGCACGGAACCCCCCACCCCATGATCCGGGGCAGGAGGTCCATGCATACGAGCGGCCGGCGACTCGGCGTCCGCCGATGCCGAGTGCGAGCGGGGCGCTCCCCTACATAGGGGGCGGCTTACTTGAGGTGGAGCTGCTGGCCCGGGTAGATCAGGTCGGCGTCCTGGACGATGTCGTCGTTCAGCTTGAAGAGCTTCTGCCAGGTCGTGTGGTGCGCCTCGGCGATCGCGCTGAGGGAGTCACCCTTCTTGACCTTGTACTCGCCGTCGCCCTTGGCGACCTTCTTGCCGGTCGGCGTGGTGACGGTCTTCTTCGGCGCGGCCTTCGGGGCCTGGCGCTCCTGCGAGCGGTTGGCCGGCTGCTCGGCCTTGCGCTCGGGCTGCGGCTGGGTCTGCTGCTGCTCGGCGGGGGCCGGGGCCGGGTTCGAGGTGGAGGCGCCGGACAGGCCGACACCGCAGGACGGCCAGGCGCCCTTGCCCTGGGAGGCGAGGACCTTCTCGGCGACGGAGATCTGCTGCGCCTTGGAGGCCTGGTCGGCGGTGGAGGCGTAGGCGGTGCCGCCGTACGCGGCCCACGTGGAGGCGGAGAACTGCAGACCGCCGTAGTAGCCGTTGCCGGTGTTGATCGACCAGTTGCCGCCGGACTCGCACTGGGCGACGGCGTCCCACTCGGAGGCGGTGGCGGCGGAGGCGCCGGTGGCACCCATCAGCGGAACGGCGACGGCGGCACCGGTGACACCGGCGAGCGTGGCGACACGGACGGCCTTGGACGGGCGGCGGTGCTTGCCCTTGCTGGAGAACAGCATGGAGAGATCCCCTCACCGACGCCTACGAGGTGAGCTGTCGGGTGCGGGCCAGTGAGTGCCCGGCCGCGCAACCTAGTGCGCGGCTTAACCCCAAGCCGTACCGGAGTATCGCTTTCCGGACGGCGCCTACCTTGGGTCCCCCGCTCCTGCCCACGGCGCTGACGCGTCGACTGTTCCCGTACGGAGGTTGGCAGGATTCGGCGTGACATCCGTCGGGGCCCGCTGTGGCGAGCGGTCAGACCGTACGCAGCCGATCCGGCGGTTTTCAAAGCGGATCAGGCCCTTTGAGACCCATCTCTCACTTTCGCCAAATCGGACATTCAGGCAGCAACCCGCCCTGAACTCCCGCTACTTTTCGCCCGATTCGAGCCCAAGATCCAGACTCTGACCAGGAAGGATGAGGTCGGGGTCGGAGCCGACCGCCTTCTTGTTGAGCTGGTACAGCTCGGTCCATCCGCCGTCCACGCCCTGGGAGTCGGCGATGTCCCACAGGTTGTCGCCGGCGCGCACCGTGTACGCGTCGCCGTCGCGCCGGTCGTCACGGGAGGCGTGACGGCCCTCTCCCGTACGGGAGTCGGCGGTGTCGTCGGAGGCGGCGCCGCCGCGGTGGCGGCCCGCGCCGGAGCCCTCGGAGGCGGGGTCGGAGGCGGACGGGGAGGCGTCCGGTGCGCCGGAGTCCTTCGGCCCGTCCGGGGAAGTGGAGTCATCGGGGCCGGACTTGTCCGATTCACCCCGCGCGTCACCTTCGTCCGTCGACGCGTCGCCGGAGGGCGAGGCGGTGGCGCCGTCGCCCGGCTCGTCGCCCGCCTTGCCGTCGGACGCGTCACCCTTGGCGTTACCGGAGGTATCCCCGGAGGCGTCGTCTGACGGGGTGTCCGAATTGCCCCCGTCGTCGTGATTCTTCTCTCCCTTGTCGGCGTTCGCGTCCCCGCCGATCCCGAGGAGCCCGCCCGACGAACCGCCGAGGACCGGCGGCGGCGTGCTCGCCCCCGGGTCGACCTCGGCCGAGCTGTCGCTCTTGGAGAGGCCCGCCGTGATGGAGCAGCTCGGCCAGGCGCCGGGCCCCTGGTCGTCGAGCACCTTCTCCGCGACGGATATCTGCTGCGAACGGCTCGCCTGGTCGGCGCTCGGCGCGAAGTCGAGGCCGCCGTACTGCTCCCACAGCTCCTGCGAGAACTGCAGCCCGCCGTAGTACCCGTTGCCCGCGTCGAGGCTCCACTGGCCGCCGCTCTCGCACTCGGCGAGCCGGTCCCAGGCCTGCGTGGTGGCGGCACTCGCGTTGGACGCGGCGAGCAGCGGGATCGCGATGGCGCTGCCGGCGACACCGGCGGCGACCACGAGAGCAGGAGCCTGACGAGGGCGACGGTGACGACCGTTCCCGGAGAGCATGCGGATGCCTTTCGCGAGACTGATGCTGCGCCCGCGACGGGTGTCGCGGGTGCGACGGACGGTGCCGACGCGGTGGGTTGTGAACGTAGCGGGACTCGAACGCTTGTCACAAGTCGATGCAGCGGAGATCACGTGAAAGTCACAGCTTTGACGGCCTGTCAGTTTTGTTCAGGCCGAACCTCATGCGGTGGGCGGCGGAACGTGGTGTCCGAAGGCCCCGCGGGCCACCGCGTCCCGGGCCGCGGCAAGCCGCTCCACCCCCTGAACCAGTAGCTCAGGAGGCAAGGTGAAAGGCAGTCGGACATGCCGCTCGAACGCCCCGCCCACCCCGAAACGCGGCCCCGCCGCCAGGTTCACACCGTGGTCCGGGGCCACCGCCGCCAGCCGTGACGCGACCGGCTCCGGAAATCTCGCCCACAGCGTCAGACCGCCCGCGGGACACGGAACTTCGACCTCCGGAAGCCTCTCGCCGAGTTCCCGCACGAGCACCTCCCGCCGCGCCCGCAACTCCCCCAGCGCGTCCGCCCGCCGCGTCCGGCCCTCGTCGAGCAGCACGGCCGTCGCGAGCTGCTCCAGCACCGGCGTCCCGAGATCCGTCACCGGCCGGTTCCTGACCACCCGTTCGAGCAGCGCGGGCCGCGCACGGATCCAGCCGATCCGCAGCCCGCCCCACACGCTCTTCGACACGGACCCGACGCTGACCGCGCCCGGTACGTGCGCCGCCAGCGGCTCCGCGCCCGCCGCGTCCGGCGCACGGTCCAGCGCCAGATCGGCCAGCGTCTCGTCGACCACCGTGAGACACCCCGGCCGCAGCTCGCGCCGCACCCCGGACGGCATGCACAGCCCCGTCGGATTGTGGAAGTCCGGCACCAGATACGCCAGCGCCGCGCCCCCAGCCGCCGCGCGCAACTGCGGCACGTCCCAGCCGGAAGCCGTCAGCCCGACCGGCACCAGCCGCGCCCGCGCCTCCGTGAACACCCGGATGGCGTGCGGATACGTCGGATGGTCGATCAGCACCCGGTCCCGCGGCGCCACCAGCGTCCGGGTCAGCAGCGCCAGCGCGTGCTGCGCCCCACTGGTCACCATGATCTGACCCGGCGTCGTCGGCAGCCCGCGCCGCCCGTACCAGTCCGCGACCGCCGCACGCAGCTCCCCCACGCCGTACGGGTCGTAGCCGTGCCGGCCGAAGTGGTGCGGCAGCCGCCGCAGCGCGCTCGCGAACGCGGCGTGCAGGATCTCGACCGGTGCCGCGGGCGCCGCGACCGACAGGTCGACCGCCCCCTCGTCCGTCCGCTCCGGCAACCGGCCCGACGCGTCGTCGGGCAGCCGCACCGTCGCCCTGGCCCGCGAACGGGTGGCCAGATACCCGTGCTCGGCCAGCGTCCGGTACGCGGCACCGACCGTCGTCCGGCTCACCGCCAGCGCCCCGGCCAGGTCCCGCTCGCTCGGCAGCGCCGCGCCCAGCGCGATCCGGCCGTCCAGGATCAGCAGCCGCAACCGGTCCGACAGCCGCCGGTGCCCGGGCCCCGGCCCCTCCTGCCAGTCCCCGACCATCCGCGCCACCGCGTACGAACCCACCTTCATCGGGCCAGCGTAGGCGATCTGGCTATGGAACCCGGGACCAGACGCTCCGGAAGCTGGACCCCATGCCCGCACCTCCTCCCCTCTCCCTGCGCACCCGCCCCGCGCGCCGCGTCCCCCAGCTCCTCCTCGGCCTCGTCGGCTACGGCGCCGCCGTCATGCTGCTCGTACGCTCCGGACTCGGCGCCGCCGGCTGGAACGTGCTCACCGAGGGCACCTCCCTCACCCTCGGCCTCAGCTTCGGCTGGACGACGAACCTCATCTCCCTTCTGGTGCTGCTCGTGTGGATCCCGCTGCGCGAACGGCCGGGCCCCGGCACGCTCCTCAACATCGCGCTGGTCGGCTTCGCCGCCGACGCCACGGCCGCGCTGCTGCCCGATCCCCACGGCCTCGCCGCGCGGATCGGCTACCTGCTGTGCGGGCTGGTCGCGCTGGCGTTCTTCGACGCGCTCTACCTCGGCGCCCGGCTCGGACCGGGGCCGCGCGACGGCATCATGACCGGGCTCGTCCGGCTGACCCGGCTGCCCGTCGCCGTCGTGCGCACCGGCATCGAGGTCACGGTCGCCGGCACCGGCTGGCTCCTGGGCGGAACGCTCGGCGCCGGCACCGTGGTCATCGCCCTGGGTCTGGGACCGCTCGTCGGCTGGTTCCTGCCGCGGGTGACGGTCCCGCTGCCCTGAACTCCGTACGCCGCCACAGCGCGAGCGCCAGCGCCGCGGCCACCAGCGCCCCGCTCACCCAGAACGGGCCCGTCTCCCGCACCCCCGCACCGAGGACCGCCGCCGCGAGGAACGGACCCGCGGCGGCGCCCACGTTCAGGGACGCCGTCGCACAGGCGCCCGCGAGCGTGGGGGCGTCCTCGGCCACGTAGAGGATCCGGGTGATGAGGGTGCTGCCGACCCCGAACGAGAGCGCCCCCATCAGGAAGGCCAGCGCGAGAACGACGGACGGATGGACGGCGAGGAGCGCCATTCCCGGCCAGCCCAGGAGAAGAAGGGGGCCGCCGACGGCGAGGACGCGACCGGGACTGCGGTCCGCGAGCCGCCCCGCCACCGTGACGCCCACCAGCGAACCGGCGCCGAACAGCACGAGGGTGACGGGGACCCAGAGGGCGCCGAGCCCGGCCGGGCCGGTCACCACCGGGGCCAGGAAGGTGAAGCTCGCGAAGGTCGCCGCGTTCACCAGCGCCGCGAGCAGCATCACGAACAGCAGCCGGGGGCTGCGCAGTTGGCCGAGTTCGGCGTCGAGCGGCGCCGCGGGGGCCGGGGCCAGGGCCGGGAGACCGCGCAGGATGCCCAGCGCCGCCGGGACACAGAGCAGGGCGACGGCCCAGAACGTGGCCCGCCAGCCGAGCAGTGCGCCGAGCACCGCCCCGCCGGGCACCCCGACAACGGTGGCCAGGGTCGTACCGGACAGCAGGACGGCCAGCGCGCGCCCCTTGCGGTCGGGCTCCACGAGCTGCGCCGCCGTCGTCAGGGCGACAGCGAGGAACCCGGCGTCGGCGAGCGCCGCGACCGCGCGGGTCACGAGCAGCACCCCGAAGTCCGTGGTCAGCGCGCCGACGCCGTGCGCCGCGGCGAAGACGCCGAGCGAGACGAGCAGGACGGTACGGGGCGGCCGGCGGCGGGTGAGCACCGCCATAACCGGGGCGCCGACCGCGAGACCCGCCGCGAAGGCGGTGGTCAGCAGTCCGGCGGCACCGACGGGCACGCCGAGACCGGCGGCGATGTCCGGCAGGAGTCCGGCGAGCATGAACTCCGAGGTGCCCATGGCGAAGACCGCCAGGGACAGCAGATAGAGGGGAAAAGGCATCGAGAGGCTCCGGGTGAGGAGAGGGACGTGGACGTCTTCTCGTCACCGCGGTCAGCACCCGAGGGGCGTGTCCTTACGCGATCAACGGTTCTCGGGGCTGACGGCGTGACCGACAGCCCCCGACCTGTCCGACTCGGGACTCGACATGTCCCCCACGCTACCGGGCCGGCTCCCGCCGGGGCATCGGCTTTTCGGCGGCCCCTCCAGTGCCGATGCCGGTGACCAGGACAAACGACGGCAGCACCGGTCGGCAGGGCACAGGTTCACCTTGCGACTCGGCTCCGAGGGTCTTCATGATCTGCGGCCAGGCCCCCTTCTTCCACCAGTTCAGCTGACGCACCCTGATGGGATCCACCGGTCCCCATGTGTCCGGCATGTCGCGCCAGCTCAGTCCGCCCCGCAGCCGGTGCAGCATCCCGCAGAACTGCAGCCTGATGTCGTGGTCGCTCGCGAAGTGCCGCGCCGTGAACAGGGGACGGATCACGCTCAGGACCGACTCCCACTGACGCTCGGTGGGGTCGGGCGGAATCAGCATGCCGGTGCCGCGGTGCCATTCGGTGACGGGACAGCGCACTCCCGGCCGCAGCCCGTCCTCGAACGCTGCGGGACGCACGCGGACATCGAGCGCCTCGAAGAGGGCGCACGCCTGCTCCGGCGGCATCCCACCCTCGTCCACACTGCCGTTCCTGACTCTGTCGACGAGAGCGCTCGCCGTCGTACGTCCCCCCTCGTCACGGTCCAGCCACCGGAGGGCAACGGCCTTCTGCCGGTGCAGATCGTTCAACCGTTCGCGGATCTTGGCGGCGGCCGCCTCCATGATCTGCGGCGGGATACCGGCTTCGATCGATGCGGGCACCGAGTGCTCCAGCATCCGCTCGTGCTCGGCGATGGAACGGTCGAAGTCCTGCACGCGCCGCTCGTACGACGTGCGGTCCCCTGAGGCGGTCTCCGTCCAGTGGCACAGCAGCGCATCGACCACCGGTCCGTGATCCAGGATCAGGCCGACCACGTCGTGCAGAACCGCCGCGTCCATCTCGTCAGCCCGCAGGTTGCGGTCGCGGCACGTCTTGGCCAGGCGGCCCCGGCAGCGGTACACCCGGCGGTCCCCCTCCGTGGCCCCGGTGTACGTCTCCCCGCACTGCCCTGTGATCCGGCCGCTGAGAGGGTAGACGCGGTCCTCTCGGCGACCGTTCCGAAAGCCCGTACGGCGGAGCGCGACCATCAGTTGTCCGGCCCGGTCCTCGCTCAGAATGGGCGGAACACCAATCCTGAGCGCTGCTCCGTGCAATGGTTCGCCGGATTCCGTCCGTCGCGTCGTGTTGGGCCCGCCTGCCCGTCCGGCTTTCCGGTACGTCACATAGCCGTGATGGATCGTCTCCCCACTCAGCCGCGAACGAAGATTGGCCGCGCTCCAGGGAGCCCCGGACCGGGTGGACAGACCCCTGCGGTTCAGTTCGTCCGCCGCCTGCCGGCAATTCATGCCCGCCTCGATGAGCAGGGCCGCGGCCTCATGGATGACGGCGGCCTCCCGCTCGTCGGTGACCAGGATCGAAAGCGCCCGGCGTCCATCAACCGTCTGCACAGTGTCGGGGACGATCCGGTATCCGAACGGCGGCGGGCCAGCGGGCCATCCGCCGTACGAGATCGTCGACTCGCGTCCCGCCATGGTCCGCTGCCGGATCCGCCGCCACTCCAGGTCCGCGTAAGTCACCCAGCGCCGGAAGTCCTCCCATCCGGTCTCCGTGCTCGTGTCGATGCCTTCGCGCACGGCGATGATGTGGACTCCCAGATCAGCCATGTCCCAGGCCCACTGGTAAGCGGCCTGGGCCGTCCTGCCGATCCGGTCGACGCTCGCGACGATCACGCGCTGAAACGCGCCACCGCGAGCGTCATTCATCAGACGTTCCAGTCCGGGCCGTTCCTCACCGGTGCCCGACATCGCCTCGTCCACGTAGTCGTCCGCGAGTTCGACTTCCGGGTGATTCCGTAACCAGCTCAGGCAATCCGCCCGCTGCTCTTCGAGTCCGGATCCGTCGAGTTGCCCCTGGGTGGACACCCGCCGGTAGGTCACCACGACGAGTTCCTCTCCGGCCCGGGGCCGGAATGCCAGAATGGACATGTTCAGTCCTTCCGCGACTGTGCCAAGCCCGGGGTGGTAGGACACCGCCGGGATTCACACGGCCCCGGAGTTCCCGCTCCGGGGCCGTGCCATGTAGGGGTGATCGTAATTCGGACCCCTCATCGAAGTGTGCGCATCAGTAAATTCCCCCGGTTCCCGATATCACCTCTTTCTCGGAGGCAGGTCAGGAATGCTTGCTGTGCTCGGGGGTGAAGGCCACCGGGAGGTTTCTGAGGCCCCGCATGATGAGCCCGCCGCGCCAGCGCAGGTCGGCGGGGTCGGCAGCCAGGTGCAGATCCGGCAGCCGGGCCAGCAAGGTCGCCAGGGCGGTACGGGCTTCGAGGCGGGCCAACGGGGCGCCCAGGCAGTAATGGATCCCGTGCCCGTAGCCGAGGTGTGGGTTGGTGCCGCGGCTCAGGTCGAGCACATCAGGGTCGTCGAAACGGGCGGGGTCGCGGTTGGCAGCGGCCAGAACCACCAGGACGGGATCGCCCTTCGCGATGTCCTGGCCGCCGATCTGCAGCGGCTGGGTGGCGAATCGCCAGGTGGCCAACTCCACCGGCCCGTCATAGCGCAGCAGTTCCTCCAGCGCGGTGTCGAGGAACGCGTCGTCGCCCCGGGCGAGCGAGTCGGTCAGACGGTCGAACTGATCCGGGTTCCTCAGCAGTGAGTACGTGCCGTTGCCGATCAGGTTGATGGTCGTCTCGAAGCCGGCCAGCAGCAGCACGAAACACATCGCCGCCGCCTCGTTCTCCGTGAGGTGCTCGCCGTGGTCGGAGGCGCGGATCAGGCCCGAGATCAGGTCGTCGGCGCCTTCGTCCAGAGCGGCGCGCTTGCGGTGGATGAGGTCGACCAGATAGGCGCGGATCTTTTTGACGGCCCGGGCGACCCCGCCCCGTGGCCCCCCGCCGTGCCGGATCATCATGCCCGCCCAGTCGCGGAAGTCGTCCTGGTCCTCGCGGGGGACGCCGAGGAGGTCGCAGATCGCGTAGATGGGGAGGGGGAAGGCGAAGTCGTGGATCAGGTCCGCCTCGCCCTTCGCAGCGAAGCGGTCGATGAGGTCGTCCGTCAGCTCCTGGACACGGGGAGCGAACTCGGCGACGCGGCGCGGGGTGAAGGCCTTGGAGACGAGACGGCGCAGCCGGGTGTGGTCCGGCGGGTCGATGTTCAGGAGGTGGGTCATCAGCTCGGCCTTGCGCTCGCCGGGGATGCCCGTCTTGCCCTTGGCGTGGGAGGGCTCGTCGTGGTGCTCCGGGTTCTTGCTGAGCCGCTGGTCGGCGAGGGCCTGGCGGGCGTCCGCGTACCGGGTGACCAGCCAGGCCTCGACCCCGCTGGGCAGGGTCGTGCGGTGCACGGGTGCGTGCTCGCGCAGCCAGGCGTAGGCGGGGTACGGGTCGCTCGCGAACTCCCAGGTGAAGAGTTCGGGCATCTCGGCGGGGGTGGGGCTCTGCGTCACTCCTCGACCGTATCCGGGAGGCCTTCGGCGGCACGGACCGCGTCGCGGTAGGCGCGGGCGGCGGCGCGCAGGGCGGCCTCGGGGTCGACGCCGTCGGCCTCGGCGCGCAGGGCGAGGGCGAGGAGTTCGTAGCCGACGCCGGTGCCGGCGGGCAGCGGCACGTCGAGTCCGGCGGTGCGGACGCGGGAGCCGAGCTTCGCGGCGAGGGCGAGGCCGGGCTGGCCGACGGGGACGCCGTCGGTGACGGAGGCGCGCTGCTTCGCCTCGCCCTTGCGGCGCAGCCAGATCTCCCGGACCTCCTCCGGCGTCGCCGCGCTCTCGTCGCCGAAGACGTGCGGGTGGCGGTGGATGAGCTTGGTGACGATGCCGCCGGCGACGTCGTCGATGGAGAAGGGCTCGTCGTCGCCGGTGGCCTCCTCGGCGATGCGGGCGTGGAAGACGACCTGGAGGAGGACGTCGCCGAGCTCCTCGCGGAGCTCTTCGCGGTCGTCGGTCTCGATGGCCTCGACGAGTTCGTACGCCTCCTCGATGGCGTACTTGGCGAGGTCCTCGTGGGTGCGCAGCTGCGACCAGGGGCATTCGCGGCGGATGCGGTCCATGACCTGGACGAGGTCGAGGAGGCGGGCGCCGGGGAGGTCGTAGGAGCCGGGGAGCAGTTCGAGGGACGGCATCTGCTCGCGGCCGGACCCGGCGAGGGTCGCGAGGCCGTCGGTGAGGCGGCGGTCGCCGTCGGCGGAGGCGAGGACGACGACGGTGCGGCCGCCGTCGGCGCACCGGTCGACGAGCTCGCGGGCGGTGACGGCGGTGAGCCGGGGCTCGACGCCGGCCTCCTTGAGGTACGGCAGCTGCGGGTGGCCGGGGTCGGCGCACAGCACCTCGTCGGCGGCGCGCAGCACCTGCCAGGCCTGCCAGGACAGGAGTCCGGGGGCGACGCGGTGGCTGGTGGTGAGCAGGACGATGCGGCCGGCGGTGCTGGTGGTGTCGTTCACGGTTCGAACGTAACGCAGGGCGCCGGTGTCCGGTCAGGCCGCCAGGGGCCGGCGCGCGGGAAGGGCGAGTCCGGCGCCGAGGAGGGAGCCCATGAGGAGGCCGACGCCATGGTTGTTGGTCAGCAGGCACAGGACGAGGCCGGCGAGGGGGACGAGGGGTGCGGTCCGGCGCAGGAGGAGGTCGGTGCCGCGCAGTGCGTACCAGGTGGCGAGCGCGCCGACGAGGCCGCAGATCGCGACGGAGTCGCCGCCTCCGGTGGGGCTCCAGCCGGACATGCTGACGGCCTGCGCGGTGACTCCGCTGAGCGCGAAGATCATCAGCGTGCGGACGGGACCGAAGTGCCGTTCCGCGACGGGGGCGACGGTCACGAGGGCCGCCAGGTTGAACAGGAGCTGGAACCAGCCGGAGGACTGGACGAGCAGGGCGGTGCCGGCTCGCCACCAGTCGCCGTGCGGCTGCCGTCCCAGGGCGTCGATCACCCCGGGCGCGGCGAGTTGCGCGATGCCGAAGGCCACCATGACGGCGACGAGGAGTGCGGCGGCCCACGGGAGGGGTCGCCGCCATGCCCTCAGCAGCGCCTGCGGTGGCGAGGTCTCGCCGGTGTCCCGGGTCTCCTGGGTGTCCCGGTCGCCGAGGACCGCGATCGCCGCCAGCACGCGTACGCCGACCACGACGACGACGGCCGCGCACCCGTAGAGCATCTCGCTGTGCAGGTTCATGCGGGAAGCCTGTCAGAAGGGGCGCGGAGTCGGTGCGGGGGCGCGCTGCGCGTCTGCCGGGGGCGGGGGTTCGGCGTCTGCGGGCCGGTGGGGGCTGGTCGCGCAGTTCCCCGCGCCCCTGAAATGCATGCCCTTCGGGCGCATTTCCCCGATGAAGGCTGCGCGGCGAAGCCGCTCGCCTTCAGGGGCGCGGGGAACTGCGCGACCAGCCCCCACCGGGCCGCACCCGAAATCCCGCCCCCCGCGCGGCAGCGCCTACGCGGGCTGGGTCGGGGCCTGCTTCGTCACCTGGTTCAACCACGGCACCCGCGCGTCGGTCGCCTTGTTGCCCTTCGCGTCCCACGTGCCGTAGCGGGGGTTGAGCGAGACGCCCAGTTCCTTCGAGGCGTCGGCGAGGGCCTTGGCGAAGGCGGCCTGGCCCTGCGGGGTCTGCGGGTCGGCGCCGATCGCCTCGATGAGCTTGCCGGCCTCGACCTCGCTGCGCATCGCCTCGGTGAGCCGCTGCGGCGGGATGTTGAACTGCTGGAGGAACGCGGCCTTCAGCTGCTCGGCGCCGCCGACCTGCTTCTCGTACTCGGCGCGCTTGGCCTGGGTCTCGGCGCGGGTGACGGTGACGCCCGCGTCGGTGGCGGCGCGGTGCAGGACGCGGGTGCGCACCATCGCGTTGAGGGTGCTGCGGGTGAGGGGGCCGCTCTGGGCCACCGCCTGGCTGTACTGGGCGTCGCCGCGGGTGGCGGCCTGCTGGGCGTCGCGGACCTCGGTGACCCGGGCGTCCAGCTGGGAGACGGTGATGCGCTGGCCGCCGACGACGGCCGCGGCACCCGGGTGCGCCTCGTTCCCGCAGGCGGTGAGGAAGGGCGTCGCGGCGAGTGCGGCGGCGGACAGGACGAGCGCGGTGCGGCGGCTGTTGCGGCGGTGCAAGGTGGGCCTCCCTGCGAGCAGTTTGTGCTTCGGTGCACAAAGTCCGGCGTTGATCGATGTTAGGCAGTGACCGCGTGCTCGGCCACCTATTCGACAACGATTCGCAGGGAGTTGGGGCACTGAACTCCGCCCGGGCGGGTCAGCCGCGCACTTGTCCGAGCCATTGCAGGGTGCGGCGGACCTCGCCGGGGAACGGGTGGGCGGGCCCGTGGAGGCGCTCGGCGTCGTGCAGGAGGCGGACCAGGGTCTCCTGCGCGGCACCCCGGTCGCCGACGGCGAGCAGCAACTGTCCTATGCGGCGGCGCACTTCGAGGGCGAGCCGCATGTCGGTCGTCGCGTACTGGTTCTCGTAGTACGGAAGGAGGGAGCGGTACTCGGCGAGGGCCGCGGCCGGTTCGCCGAGGGCTTCGAGGCACTGGGCGACCTCGTAGCGGAACTGGAGCGACTGCGGGTCGGCGTGGCCGGCCTCGGAGGCCCGCTCGTCGGCGAGCCGGCGCAGCTCGGGCAGGGCGCGGCGGTACTGGCCGTCGTCCATGAGCGTGGCCGCGTACTGCTTGCGCAGGGTGCGGACGACGGGTGAGTGCTCGCCGTGCTGGGCGGCCGCGGCGGGCAGGATCGCGCCGAGGATGTCGACGGCCTGGGTGATGCGGCCCTCGCCGAGCAGCCGCTTGACCTCGTCGACGGCGCGGGCGACGTCGGGGCGCTCGCCCTGGACGTCGGCGCCGGCGGGCTGCGGTGCGGGGGTGAGGGCGCGGTCGGGCCAGGGGGCGTGGGGTCGCAGGAAGGGGCGGGTGGGGTCGAGGGGGCGGCCGGTGGGGACGCCGCGGGGCGGGAGCAGCGGCAGCAGTTCCTCGTAGGTCTGCTGGGCGGAGGCGGGGCGGTGCTGCGGGTCCTTGGCGAGCAGGCGCAGGACGAGGCCTTCGAGCGCCTCGGGCACCTCGGGGCGCAGTTGGCGCAGCGGGACCGGGGCCTCGTAGAGGTGGCGGTGGAGGATGCCGAGGGCGGTGGTGCCGGCGAACGGGACGTCACCGCTGAGCAGTTCGTGGAGCAGGACGCCGAGGGCGTACAGGTCCGTGTACGGGCCGACGGCGCCGCCCATGGCCTGCTCGGGCGCCATGTAGGCGGGGGTGCCGATGGGCGAGCCGGTGTGGGTGAGGCGGGTGGTGTCGGTGTCGAGCACGGATGCGACGCCGAGGTCGAGGACGGTGAGGGTGCCGTCCTTCTTCACCATCACGTTGCGCGGCTTCAGGTCGCGGTGGACGATCGGCACGGCGTGCACGGCGGACAGCACAGCGCACAGCTGGGCGGCGACGGACACGGCCCACGGCCAGGGGTAGGGCGTGTGCTCGGCGAGGTGGTCGGCGAGGTCGGAGCCGTCGATGTACTGCATGACGAGGTACAGATCGCCGTCCTCGCTGCCCGCGTCGTGCACGGTGACGAGGCCGGGGTGGTCGACCTGGGCGGTGACGCGGGACTCGCGCAGGAAGCGGCGGCGCAGTTCCTCGGCCTCGGCGCCGGCGACGCGGTCGGGGCGGACCAGCTTGACGGCGACGCGGCGGTCGAGGCGCTGGTCGTAGGCCGTCCAGACCTGGCCCATGCCGCCCTGGCCGATGAGCGTGGACAGTTCGTACCGTCCGGCGACGACGCGGCCGCCGGTCGTGGGCAGTGCGGTCACCGGCCGCCGTCCTGCTGGCGCAGGTAGTCGCTCAACTCGTCCAGCTCGGCGCGGACCTGGTCGATGCGGTGCGGGGGCTGGCCCTGCTCGCCCTGGGGCTGCTGGGGCTGGGGCTGGACCGGCGGCGGCGTCGGGTGCGCGTGCTGCGGGGCGGGGTGCTGAGGGGCGGCGCCGAGGGTCTGGTGCGTGGCGAAGCCGGTCTGCGACACGGTCGGGTGGGTGTACGGGGGCTGCGGGGCCGGCTGGTGCTGCACGGGCGGGTAGCCGTAACCGACGGTCTGGGCGGTCGGCGGGTACGGGGCCGGGAGCGGCGTCGCCTGCACGCGGCGCACGTCGAAGACGACGAAGTACACGGCGGACGCGGCGCCGATGATCAGGATCGCCGCGAGCGCGACATCGGTGCGCCGGTCCGTCTCGGGCAGCGAGCCGACGACCGCGAACAGGGCGAAGGTGACCGGCAGCGCGACGCTCGCGAGCACCCAGTCGAGGGTCCGCTTGCGCAGGTAGGCGATCCGGAACAGCGGGACCGAGGCGAGCAGGCCGCAACTGAGGACGGACAGTGCGGCGAACAGCACGCGCATGGCGACGACCCCGCCATCGGTGCGCGGGGGCGGTGCGGCGCCGGGCCCGTACATAACTGCTCCTGGATCGCTCGTGCTGCTTCGTACGACGAGCGTATCGGCCCCTTCGGACAACGTGACCCCCGTCTACCGAACCGATGTCGGGGCCGCCCTTGTGGTGCCGGTCATTCCGGATCGGCGGCGTGCCCGGGAGCCGGGTCGCCGGACGGGTCGAGGGTGCCGTCGGTGAGGCCGTCGTGGAGGCCCTGGACGAGCTGTTCGCCCAGGCGGGCGGCCTGGCGCAGGGCGTCCTCGAAGGCGGCGAGGGCCTTGAACCGGGCGCCGTAGCGGGCCTGTTCGGGGCGGGGCAGGCGGGGCAGCTGGAGGCGGCGCACGTCGAGCCGGGTCGCGGTGGAGGCGTAGCTGCTGGCCTGGCGGTTGTTGGCGGTGGAGCGCAGGAAGCCGGCGAGGAACCAGGGGTCGAGGGCGGCCGGGTCGGGGCGCAGCAGAGCGAGGCCGCGGCCGAGGGCGGCGCCCGCGGTGGCCTCGTCGACGACGCGGGCGGTGGCGCCGCCGCCGACGACGGGCACGACGACGTCGCCGGCCTCCAGGAGGACGGGGTCGTCGTCGCCGGTCTGGGTTCCGGAGGGCGCCGTGCCGGTGAGGACGTCGTGGTCGGTGAGCACGGGTACGCGCGCGGGGGCGCCCGGGGTTCCTCCGGTGGCGGCGGTGCGCAGCGACAGGGCGCCCGCGCGGGCGAGTTCGCCGATCGTGGTCTGCGGCCAGCGCACGGGGGCGGGCGCGGGGGCGCCGGGCTTCGGGGTGAGCTCGGTGGTGAGGCGGAGGGTGTCGGCGAGGTCGGCGCGCACGGTGCGCAGTTCGGCGGCGCCGCCGGTGCCCGCGGCGGGCGGGGGAAGGCGGCGGGCGGGGGTGAGGTCGACCTCGTCGTCGAGCAGTTCGATGACGGGGACGGAGCGGGCGAGTCCGGGGCGTTCGGCCAGCGCGCCGTCGCGGTCGAAGGCGTGCCAGGCGTCGAGGACGACGTCCTGGACGGCGGTCCAGGCCTGCTTCTCGCGCATGTCGCCCTCGGCGGTGCCGGTGGTGTCGACGAGGAGGAGCTCGGGGGCGGCGGGGGCGGCTGCCGTGGGGCGGCGCAGGACCCACAGGTGGAGCGGCACGTTGTTGGGCGGGACGGCGCCGGCGGGCAGGGCGATGACGCCGCGCAGGGCGCCGCGGCGCAGCAGGTCGGCGCGGATGCGGCGGCCCGAGCGGCGGGAGGCGACGGCGGGCGGCATGAGCAGGACGGCGGAGCCGCCGTCCTTGAGGCGGGCCAACGCGTGCTGCACCCAGGCCAGTTCGGACTCGGTGCGGGCGGGCAGGCCGTACTCCCAGCGCGGGTCGTAGGCGAGCTCCTCGTGGCCCCAGCCGCGCTCGTTGAACGGCGGGTGGGCGAGGACGACGTCGGCGCGGACGTCGGCGAGGGCGTCGGCGCGCAGGGTGTCGGCGGCGGCGGTGCGGACGGTGGGGGCGGCGTCGGGGGCCTCGCGGCCGTCGAGCGCGAGGCGCAGGGCGGTGAGTGCGGCGAGTTCGGGGGACGCGTCCTGGCCGTAGAGGCGGCGGGCGGGGCCGGTGCCGTGGCCGCGGGCGGCGTGCAGGAGGGCGCCGGTGCCGCAGGCCGGGTCGAGGACGGTGCCGCCGCCCTCGGGGCCGGTGGGTCCGGCGAGGGCGGCCATCAGTGCGGCGGGGCCCGGCGGGGTCAGCGTGTACTGCCGGGGGTTGGCGTCGAGGTGACGGCCGAGCAGGAAGGCGAAGGCGCGGCGGGCGCCGAGCTCGGCGGCGAGTTC
The DNA here is from genome assembly GCF_014621695.1 of Streptomyces xanthii. Taxonomy (GTDB): domain Bacteria; phylum Actinomycetota; class Actinomycetes; order Streptomycetales; family Streptomycetaceae; genus Streptomyces; species Streptomyces xanthii. The sequence continues at coordinate 4,579,549 of NZ_CP061281.1, read as the reverse complement.
GGCGGTGCCGCGCAGGAGGGGGATCGAGGGGCGCAGGTCGGCGGGGCGCGGGGTGGCGACGGCGCGCTCGGTGGCATGGCCGAAGCGCGGGGTGAGGACGCCTTCGAGGGAGACGGAGAGCCCCTCGGCGAGGACCTCGTCGTCGGCCGTGGCGCTCAGGGCGAGCCATTCGGTGGGCCGGTCGTGGACGAGGAGGAGGGTGGCGCCGGCGTGCAGGAGGGCGGTGACGGGGCCGGCGGGGTGTCCGGCGAGCTGCTGCCAGACGCGCTCGCGCAGGGGGACCTCGGCGAGCTTGCCCTGGGCGCGGAGCCAGTCCTCGACCTCGGCGAGCGCGAAGGAGGGGCTGGTCTCGGTGCCGCCGACGGGCTTGGGGAAGTCGGCGTGGCGGCGCCGCCAGTTGCTGACCGCGGCGCGGCCGACCCCGGCCAGCCGGGCGATCCCGGCGGCCGTCACCTCTGTCGCGTTCTCCTGCACCGGGCTCGCTCCCCTCGTTCGCGCGCGCGGGCCCAGATGCCGCGTACGTGTGGAGCAGACCCTACCTACTTCCACGTAAGAAGCGCATTCACAGCTGTGTTCACGATGAAAACCGTGAACGCGGTTGACTCGGTTCACAAAGAATGGTGTTCTTGACCCAGCCAACCGCCGGACGATCGGAAAGCCGGGGGGAGGTTGGCGTCTCTCATCACGGAGGAACCCATGTCCCAGACCCAGCAGCAGCCCCAGTACCCGCCGTTCCAGCCGCAGCAGCCGCAGCGGGCCGCGCGCAACGGCCTGGGGACGGCCGCGCTGATCCTCGGCATCATCGGCGCCCTGTCCGGGCTGATCCCGATCATGTTCTGGCTGGCCGGCATCCTCGGCGTGATCGCCCTGATCCTGGGCCTGTCGGGCCGCGGCCGGGCCAAGCGCGGCGAGGCGACCAACAAGGGCGTGGCGCTGGCCGGCGCGCTCCTCGGCCTGGTCTCCCTGGGCCTGTCCGTCTTCGGCGCGTACACGACGTTCAAGGCGGTCGACGACGCGGTCGACGAGATCAACAAGTCGGTGTCGGACACCGGGGCCAAGGGCACGGACAAGGCCGGCAAGGACGACAAGGGTTCCGGCGCGAAGGACGAGGCGCCCGCCAAGGGCAAGGCGCTCGACGCCGGCGACTCCGTCATCTACGACGACGACCTGACCATCACGGTGTCGAACGCGGTGACGTGGAACCCGAGCGAGTACGCGGCGGGCCACACCAAGGGCAACCACGCCTACAAGGTGACCGTCACGGTCGAGAACAAGACGAAGGCGAAGTTCGACTCGACCCTGCTGACCGCCGAGGCCCGCGCCGGCAAGGACGGCGTAGACGCGGAGCAGATCTTCGACGACAAGGTCGGCACGGGCTTCAGCGGCTCGATCCTGCCCGGCAAGAAGGCCACGGTCGTCTACGGCTTCGACGCCCCAGCGGACGCGAAGAACCTGACGGTCGAGGTGTCCCCCAGCTTCGAGTACGACGCGACGCACTGGGACCTGAAGCTGTAACCGTCCCGGTCACCCGGGGGGAGGGTGCGGCGCGTGCTCGCTCGGAGCGCGCGCCGCACTCCTGTGTCCGCGGACGCTCAGAGCGTGTGCCGCACCCACACGTTGGGCTCGACGTACACGGCGTATCCCCGCTCCGGTTCACAGTGCACGGGCACCAGCGCCCCCGGCACCTCGACCGGACCCGCCGCGTCGAACGGCAGCCCGGTCCACGTCCGCCACTCGTCGGTCGACGCGGACACGGTCATCGAGGCGGGCGCCACCTTCACGACCGTCCCGCCCGCGCGCACATGGACCCGCAGCCACGGATCGTGCGGCAGCCCGTCCGACTCCCGCACCCGGTACGCGTACTCGCTCATCGGCGCCGCCGGTTCCCGGTGCTTGGCACTCGGCCGCACCGGGGCGACGACCTCACCGAACCCCTTGGCCCGCGCGTTCTCCCGCATGGCCGCGAGCACGACCCCGGACAGCCCGCGCCCCTGCGCCTCGGGCACCACACTGATCTCGATGGCGCTCACGGTGTCGGCCACGACCCCGTGCCGCAGATCGGCGAACGCCCACTGCAGCACCCGGTCCCAGCCCCGGTCCGGCAGCTCACCGTCGCGCCCCGCGCCGCGCAGCGCGAACGGCACACTGAACCCCTTGGCCACCACGGCCCCCGCCGGATCCGTCGCCACGAGCACGAACTCGGGCAGCTCCGCCGCGATCCGCCCCATGAACGACCACGCGACGGCGTCGTGCTGCACGTACACCGGCCAGGTGTCCGCCATCGCCCACATCGCGTCGAGCAGTTCCGGCCGCTCGGCGAGCGTCGTGATCGTGAGATCGTCCTGGGCGGTCATGGTCGTACGTCCTTCGGCGACAACGGCACCCGGCGGTCGGATGACCGCCCGAAGGTAGCGGCCCCCGAGCCGCCCGGCGAACCCTTTTTCCGCTCACTCGTTTCGGCGATGCGCCCCGGAAACCGGCGAGTAGGCTGAAATCGACGCGCCAGACCGCGACGGCCGGGCCTGACCGCTTGACCCTGCCCCTGGCGTCAGGGTCGGACGATCCCGCCATGACCACCGAGAACCCCGAAGCCATCCGCACCGTCGTCGTCACCGGTGGCGGCACCGGAATCGGCCGGGCCACCGCCCACGCCTTCGCCGATGCCGGCTGCCGCGTCGTCGTCGTGGGCCGCAGGCCCGGTCCGCTCGCCGAGACAGCCGCGTACGCCCCGGACCGGATCGAGCCGCTGGCCGCGGACCTCACGTCCGAGGACGGCCCTGCGGACGTCGTGACGACGGCCGCCGGCCCGAGCGGCCGGATCGACGTCCTCGTGAACAACGCGGGGGTCACCAACTCCGAGTCGCTGGAGTCCTATTCGCGCGACTCCGCACACGACCTGCTCGCAACCAACCTCGTCGCCCCCACCCTGCTCACCCAGGCCGCGCTGCCCGCCCTGACCACGGCCGGCGGTGTCGTCGTCAACGTCACGACCGCCATCGGTCAACGTGGCTGGCCCGGCAACTCCCTCTACGCCGCCGGAAAAGCCGCCCTCGACTCGCTCACCCGGAGCTGGGCGGTACAGCTCGCGCCGCGCGGCGTACGGGTCGTGGCGGTCGCCCCGGGCGCGATCGAGACACCCATCGCCGACCACTCCGCGTTCACACCGGCCGAGCGGGCCGCGATCCGCGCGTGGCAACTGGCGCACACCCCCTTGGGCCGCGTCGGCCGCCCCGAGGAAGTGGCCGGCACGATCGTCCATCTCGCCTCGCCGGACGCCTCGTTCGTCACGGGCGTGATCGTCCCGGTGGACGGCGGCGCCGTCGTGGCCTGACCATGCGGGGATGAGCACGACGCACGCACTGCGCATCGGGGAACTCGCGACGGCCACCGGCACCACGGTCCGCGCGCTGCGCCACTACGAGCAGGCGGGTCTGCTCACGTCCGAGCGCGCGGCCAACGGATACCGGTGGTTCGCCGCCTCGGCCGTCACCCGCGTCGCGAACATCCGCCTGTTCCTGGACGCCGGCCTGACCGTCGAAGACGTGCGGGTCTTTCTGCCGTGCCTGGACGGCGACCTGCGGGCACAGGAGCCCTCGGCGGGCTTCCTGCGCATCGCCCGCGCCCGGCTCGACGTCATCGACCGCCGGATCGCCGCACAGACCGCTGTCCGCGACCGCCTGGCCGAAGCCCTGCGGACCGCGGAACCCGCCGGCTAGCCCCTCACGACCCCAGGATCGTCGTCAGGAACTCCCCCACCCACGCGAGCAGTTCGCGCCCGACCAGCGGCTTGCCGCCGACCTTGGCCGTCTTGGGGCGCGGGACCAGGATCTGGTGGGTGGCCGGTTTGATGACCGTGCCGGGGTAGAGGCGCTTGAGGCGGAGTTCCTGGGACTCGCGGAGTTCGACCGGGGCGAAGCGGATGTTGGTGCCCTGGAGGACGATCTCGCCGACGCCGCAGGCGCGGGAGAGCATGCGCAGGCCGGCGACGAGCAGGAGGTTCTCGACGGGCTCGGGCAGCTTGCCGTAGCGGTCGGTGAGTTCCTCGCGGACCTGTCGGACGTCGTCCTCCGTGTTCGCCGAGGCGATCGAGCGGTAGGCCTGGAGGCGCAGACGCTCGCCGGGTGCGTAGTCGTGCGGGACGTGCGCGTCGACCGGGAGCTCGATCTTGACCTCCAGCGGCGGCTCCTCCTCGACGCCGCCCTCCAGCGAGGCGCGGTAGTCGGCGACGGCCTCGCCGACCATGCGGACGTAGAGGTCGAAGCCGACGCCCGCGATGTGGCCGGACTGCTCGCCGCCCAGCAGGTTGCCCGCGCCGCGGATCTCCAGGTCCTTCATCGCCACGTACATGCCCGCGCCCATCTCCGTGTGCTGGGCGATCGTGGCGAGGCGCTCGTGGGCGGTCTCCGTGAGGGGCTTCTCCGGCGGGTAGAGGAAGTAGGCGTAGCCGCGTTCGCGGCCTCGGCCGACGCGGCCGCGCAGCTGGTGGAGCTGGGAGAGGCCGAAGTTGTCGCCGCGCTCGACGATGAGCGTGTTGGCGTTGGAGATGTCGATGCCGGACTCGACGATCGTCGTCGAGACGAGGACGTCGAACTTCTTCTCCCAGAAGTCCACGACGACCTGCTCCAGGGCCTGTTCGGACATCTGGCCGTGGGCCGTCGCGATGCGCGCCTCGGGCACGATCTCGCGCAGGCGGGCGGCGGCGCGGTCGATCGACTCGACCCGGTTGTGAATGTAGAAGACCTGGCCCTCGCGCAGCAGTTCGCGGCGCACGGCCGCGCCGATCTGCTTCTCCTCGTAGGGGCCGACGAAGGTGAGGACCGGGTGGCGCTCCTCGGGCGGCGTCGTGATCGTGGACATCTCGCGGATGCCGGTGACCGCCATCTCCAGGGTGCGGGGGATCGGCGTCGCGGACATCGTCAGGACGTCGACGTTCGCGCGGAGCTTCTTCAGCTGCTCCTTGTGCTCGACGCCGAAGCGCTGCTCCTCGTCGACGATGACCAGGCCCAGGTCCTTGAACTTCGTCTCGGAGGAGAAGAGGCGGTGGGTGCCGATGACGACGTCGACGGAGCCTTCGCGCAGGCCCTCCATCGTCGCCTTCGACTCGGTCTCGGTCTGGAAGCGGCTGAGCGCCTTCACGTTCACGGGGAACTGGGCGTAGCGCTCGGAGAACGTGCCGAAGTGCTGCTGGACGAGGAGGGTCGTGGGGACGAGGACGGCGACCTGCTTGCCGTCCTGGACCGCCTTGAACGCGGCGCGGACCGCGATCTCCGTCTTGCCGTAGCCGACGTCGCCGCAGATCAGGCGGTCCATCGGGACCGTCTTCTCCATGTCGTCCTTGACCTCGGCGATCGTGGTCAGCTGGTCGGGCGTCTCCGCGTACGGGAACGCGTCCTCCAGCTCCCGCTGCCACGGCGTGTCCGCCCCGAAGGCGTGGCCGGGGGCCGCCATGCGGGCCGAGTACAGCTTGATGAGGTCGGCGGCGATCTCCTTGACGGCCTTCTTGGCGCGCGCCTTCGTCTTCGTCCAGTCGGCGCCGCCGAGCCGGTGCAGCGTCGGGGCCTCGCCGCCGACGTACTTGGTGATCTGCTCCAGCTGGTCGGTCGGGATGTAGAGGCGGTCGCCGGGCTGGCCGCGCTTGGCGGGGGCGTACTCGACGACGAGGTACTCGCGGGTCGCGCCCTGCACCGTGCGCTGGACCATCTCGATGTAGCGGCCGACGCCGTGCTGCTCGTGCACGATGTAGTCGCCGGACTCGAGGGTGAGCGGGTCGATGGTCTTGCGGCGCCGGGCCGGCATCCGCTGGCCGTCCTTGCCCGCGGCGCGCTGCCCGGTCAGGTCGGTCTCGGTGAGGACGGCGACCTTCAGTTCGGGGTGCACGAAGCCGTACTCGAGGCTGCCGCAGGCCACCTGGACGACGGACGGCGCGAGCGCGGTGAGGTCCTTGTCGAGGCGGGCCGGGACGCCCTCGCCGCCGAGGACCTCGACGGTGCGGGTCGCGGGGCCGTGCGCCTCGGTGACGAACACGGTGCGCCAGCCGTCGGAGAGCCAGCCCTTGGTGTCGGCCAGCGCCTTCGCCGTGTCCCCGCGGTACGTCTCCGGGGCGTGCAGGCCGAGCTGCAGCGTGTCCGCGCCGGCGGCCGAGGCGTCGGCGGCGAACGGCGACACCGACCACCACATCATGCCGAGCTCACGGGCCCGGTCGCGGACGTCGGCGATGGAGCGCAGCGAGGCCGCGCCCACGTCGATCGGGGCGTCGCCGCCGGTCGCGGACGCGGCCCAGGACGCCTGGAGGAACTCCTGCGAGGTCGCCACCAGGTCGGCGGCGCGGGTGCGGACCCGCTCGGGGTCGCAGACGACGGCCATCGCGTCCTCGGGCAGGACGTCGATCAGCAGCTCCATGTCCTCGACGAGGACGGGGGCGAGGGACTCCATGCCCTCGACGGCGATGCCCTCGGCGATCTTCCCGAGGAGTTCGCCCAGCTCCGGGTGCTGCTCGGCGAGTTCGGCGGCCCGGGCCCGTACGTCGGCGGTGAGCAGCAGTTCGCGGCAGGGCGGGGCCCACAGGCCGTGCTCGGCGATCTCCAGGGAGCGCTGGTCGGCGACCTTGAAGTAGCGGATCTCCTCGACGTCGTCGCCCCAGAACTCGACGCGGAGCGGGTGCTCCTCGGTCGGCGGGAACACGTCGAGGATGCCGCCGCGGACCGCGAACTCGCCACGCTTCTCGACGAGTTCGACGCGGGCGTACGCGGCGGCGGCGAGCGCCTCGACCGTGGCGTTCAGGTCGGCGCTCTGTCCGGTGCGTAGGGCGACGGGCTCCAGGTCGCCGAGGCCCTTGACCTGCGGCTGGAGCACGGAGCGGATGGGGGCGACGACGACGGAGACCGGCCCGGTCTCGGGGTCGTCGGTGCTCGGGTGGGTGAGCCGGCGCAGCACGGCCAGGCGCCGGCCGACGGTGTCGCTGCGCGGGCTGAGCCGCTCGTGCGGCAGCGTCTCCCAGGACGGGTACTCGGCGACCGTGTCGGGCGGCAGCAGCGAGCGCAGCGCGGCCGCGAGGTCCTCGGCCTCGCGGCCGGTGGCGGTCACGGCGAGGACGGGGCGCCCCGCCTCGCGGGCCAGCGCGGCCACCGCGAAGGGGCGGGACGCGGGCGGGCCCACGAGGTCGACGTGCATGCGGTTGCCGTCACCGGCGGCCTTCACCGCTTCGGCGAGGGCCGCGTCCTTGACGACGGCATCGAGCAGTCCGTGCAGGCTCATGGGGGCGCTTGGCCTTTCCGGTTCCGGGGGCGCGCGGGCGCAACGCGAAGGACCCGACACGTGGGACGGGCCGGGGGGTCTCCAGCGTACGTCGCCGGGAGGACTGTCGCCCGAACGAGGGACTGCACCGAAGATGCGGGAAGAGTACAGTTTCGTACATGAGTGAGACGCTGCCCATCACCGAGGCCCGTGCCAAGTTCGGCTCCCTGGTCCGCCGTACGGCACACGCGCGCGAGCGCATCACGATCACGGATCACGGTCAGCCCGCGGCGGTGTTCATCAACCCCAGCGAGCTGGCGGAGCTGGAGGAACGGGTGCTGGAGCTGGAGGAGCAGTTGGCCGTCTCCCGGTACCGGTCCGAGAAGGAAGCCGGCACTTTCGTCGGCGTACCGCACGACGAGGTCGGAAAGCTCCTCGGACTGGAGGGCGAGTGAGCTACCGCATCCTCTGGCACGAGCGGGCGACCAGCGCCGCGGTGCGCTTCCTCAAGGAAGACCCTGACGGGTTACGTCAGGCCTACGCGGCAGCGGATCTGCTCGCCGAGGATCCCCGCCCGAGAGGGACCACGGCCTATGGCTCTCCCGAGCTCCGTCGCATGCACGTCGGGCGCTACCGCCTCCTCTACGAGATCGACAACGGCACCATCACGGTCGTCGTTCTGAACATCGGGCGCATTCCCTGAGTACGACGAGAGGCCCGGCATCAGCCGGGCCTCTCGTCGTGCTCACTTTGCGACCTACTCCGTTGCGATCGCGTTCAGGACGTTCATGCGGCCGGCCCGGAAGGCCGGGATCAGGGCGGCGAAGAGGCCCACGAAGGCCGAGCCGATGAAGACCGCGATGATCGTCGGCCACGGGATCTCCAGGACCCCGAGGCCCTCCAGGGCGAGGAGCTTCTGGGCCGTGGCGCCCCAGCCCATGCCCAGGCCGAGGCCGAGCAGGGCGCCGAAGAGGGCGATGACGACCGACTCCAGGCGGATCATGCGGCGCAGCTGGCGGCGGGAGAGGCCGATGGCGCGCATCAGGCCGATCTCGCGGGTCCGCTCGACGACCGACAGGGCCAGGGTGTTCACGACGCCGAGGATCGCCACGATGATCGCGAGGGCGAGGAGCCCGTAGATCATGTTGAGGAGCTGGCCGACCTGGTCCTTGAGGGTCTCCTTGTAGTCGGTCTGGTCCTTGACCTTGACGGTCGGGTCGGCGGCGACGGACGACTTGAGCGCCTTGTAGGCGGCGTCCTCCTTGCCGTCGGCGGCCTTGGCGAACATCATCCCGTTGAGCGGCACCCGGTCCTCGGGCAGGTACTGCTCGGCGGTGGCGACGTTGGTGTACATCGCGCCCTTGTCGAACGCGGTGTCGTCCGAGGTGATCGCCGCGATCCTCAGCTTGGCGGTGGAGCCGTGGTGGAAGGCGACGGTCATCGTGTCGCCGACCTTGAGGTGGTTGCGCTCGGCGAACTCGGAGCCGACCGACATCGCGTTCTTCCCGTACGCCGCCGAGAGCTCACCGGAGGTGGTCTCGCGCCGCAGGTCCTGGGCGTAGCTGGGGCTGGCGGCGGAGAGCTCTTCCTCCTCCTTGACGCCGCCGGGGGTGGTGAGGGTGGTCTTGACCCACTTGACCTCGGTGACGTGGGAGACGAGCCCGCTGTCGCGCACCTTCTTGAGGGAGTCGGCGGCCTGGGGCTTGATGCCGCCCTGGCCCTCGACGATGAAGTCGGCGCCGACCGACTTGTCGAGCTGGTCGGTGGCCGAGGCGACCATCGAGGAGCCGACGACGGAGAGGCAGGCGACGAGCGCGAGGCCGATCATCAGGGCCGCGCCGGTGGCGCCGGTGCGGCGCGGGTTGCGCAGCGCGTTGCGCTCGGCCATCCGGCCGACGGGGCCGAAGAAGCGGAGCAGTACGGCGCTGATGACGCGGACCACGATGCCGGCGAGGAGCGGGCCGACGACCACGAAGCCGATGAGCGAGGCGACGATGCCGGCGCCGAGCCACAGCGAGCCCTGGCTCGCCTTGTCGGCCTGGGTGGCGAGATAGAGGGCGAAGCCGCCGCCGCCCGTGAGCAGCAGGCCGATGACGGCGCGGACGAGTCCGGCCTTGGCGTCGGCGGGGGTGCCGGCGTCGCGCAGGGCGGCCATCGGGGAGACCTTGCCGGCCCGGCGGGCGGGCAGGTAGGCGGCGAGGACGGTGACGACGATGCCGAGGAGGAGGCCGACCGCGGGGGTCGTCCACTTCACGGTGAGGTCGTCGGTGGACAGGTCCATGCCGGCGGCGGACATGAGCTTCATGAGGCCGACGGCGAGGCCCACACCGGCGCCGACGCCCACCACGGAGCCGACGACGCCGAGGAGCAGCGCCTCGACGAGGACGGAGCGGTTGACCTGCTTGCGGGAGGAGCCGATGGCGCGCATCAGGCCGATCTCGCGGGTGCGCTGGGCGACCAGCATCGAGAACGTGTTGATGATGAGGAAGATGCCGACGAGGAAGGCGATGCCGGCGAAGCCGAGGAGGGCGTACTTGATGACGTCCATGAAGGAGCCGACGTCGGAGGCGTTGGCGTCCGCGGTCTCCTGCTGGGTCTGGATCTTGTAGGTGCCGTTCCCGGAGAGTTCCGCGGCGACGTTCTTCTTGAGCTGCGTGTCGCTGACGCCGTCGGCGGCGGCGATGTTGAGCTGCGTGAACTGGCCGGTCCTGCCGATGAGTTCGCGCTGGGCGGTGGCGGTGTCGAAGTAGACGACGGCCGCGCCCGGGTTGGTGACGGTGAAGGAGGCGATGCCGCTGATCTTCGCCTTGATGTCGCCGGAGACGGAGATCGTGCGCAGCTCGTCGCCGAGCTTGAGGTGGTGCTTCTTCGCGGTGTCGGCGTCGACCATGACCTCGGTGGGCCCGCGCGGGGCGTGGCCGGAGGTGATCTCCATGGAGCGGAGGTCGTTCCTGGTCCAGTTGCCGGCGATGGTCGGGGCGCCGTTCTCGGAGCCCATGTTCTTGTTGTCGGCGTTCACGACGGTCACGTTCATGGAACTGACCGCGCCCTCGGCGGACTTGACGCCGTCGGCCTGCTTCACGGTGGCGAGGAGCGAGGCGGGCAGGGCGTCGGGCCGTCCGGTGTCGTTGCCCTCGACCTCGGAGTCCTTGGGGCTGACGGTGACGTCGGAGGCGGTGGCCGTGAACAGCTTGTCGAAGGTCTTGTCCATCGTGTCGGTGAACACGAGGGTGCCGGTCACGAAGGCGACGGACAGGAGCACGGCGACGGCGGAGAGGGCCATGCGGCCCTTGTGCGCGAAGAAGTTGCGCAGCGAGGTCTTCAGGACGGTGTTCGCGGCACTCATGACGTACGGCCCCGGGCGTCGAAGTCCTTCATGCGGTCGAGGACGGCGTCGGCGGTGGGCCGGAGCATCTCGTCGACGATGCGGCCGTCGGCCAGGTAGAGGACGCGGTCGGCGTAGGAGGCGGCGACCGGGTCGTGGGTGACCATGACGATGGTCTGGCCGAGCTCGTCGACGGAGCGGCGCAGGAAGCCGAGGACCTCGGCGCCGGCGCGCGAGTCGAGGTTTCCGGTGGGCTCGTCGCCGAAGATGATCTCGGGCCGGGCGGCGAGGGCGCGGGCCACGGCGACGCGCTGCTGCTGGCCGCCGGACAGTTCGGTGGGCCGGTGCTTGAGGCGCTCGGCGAGGCCGACGGTCTGCACGACCCGGTCGAGCCACTGCCGGTCGGGCTTGCGGCCCGCGATGTCCATCGGCAGCGTGATGTTCTCCAGCGCGTTCAGCGTCGGCAGCAGGTTGAAGGCCTGGAAGATGAAGCCGATGCGGTCGCGCCGCAGCTGGGTCAGCTTCTTGTCCTTGAGGCCGGTGATCTCGGTGTCGTCGAGGTAGATCTGGCCCGCGGTGACGTTGTCGAGTCCGGCCAGGCAGTGCATGAGCGTGGACTTGCCGGAGCCGGACGGGCCCATGATCGCGGTGAACTGGCCGCGGGCGATGTCGACGTCGACGTGGTCGAGCGCGACGACGCGGGTCTCCCCCGTCCCGTACGCCTTGACGACCTGCCGCGCCCGCGCGGCGACGGCCGTCAGCCCTCCGGTGCCCCCGTGCCTGGGAATGGTCACAGCCGATGTCACGGTATGTCTCCTAAGTCGGTCACGCAGCGACGATGTCGTGGGCCGGTGCGCGGGTCGCGGATCTGCGGGAAGTGCGTGGGTCGTGGTCCGCAAGATCCGTTCTGCGGACCGGGCCTTGCGGTGTGCGTTCAGTCTGGTCGGGCGGGGGGTCCGGGCGCGCTGGTGGAAGTCACCCTCTTTCCCGGGGGAAAACCCCACCCCTCGACGGTAGGAAGAACCCCCGGCCCGCTCGTCCTCCAGGGGGACGAACCGTCCCCGGTCCGTTGTACGGAGCTCCCCCTAGGGGAGGTCCACCCTTCGGTGGAGCTCTACTCAGGGTCGTCTCCACCCGCTTAAGCTCCGCCGTGCAAGTAGGTGCAGGGGGAAAGGATTTCCGCAGGTGAACTCGTCCGTGGCCGAAGGGGCCTCTGACCGGCGGCGCGGCGCGGTCGTGGCCGCGCTGATGCTGTCCATGGCACTGGCCGCGCTCGACTCCACCATCGTCTCCACCGCCGTTCCGCAGATCGTCGGGGACCTCGGCGGCTTCACCGTCTTCTCGTGGCTGTTCTCCGGCTATCTCCTCGCGGTGACGGTCACGCTGCCCGTCTACGGGAAGCTGTCCGACACCCTCGGCCGCAAGCCGGTGCTGATCGCGGGCAGCGCCCTGTTCCTGCTCGGCTCGGTGCTGTGCGCGTCGGCCTGGGACATGGGCTCGCTGATCGCGTTCCGTGTCGTGCAGGGGCTGGGCGGCGGCGCCATCCAGGGCACGGTGCAGACGCTCGCCGCCGATCTGTACCCCCTGGAGGAGCGCCCGAAGATCCAGGCGAAGCTGTCGACGGTCTGGGCCACCTCCTCGGTGCTCGGCCCGGCGCTCGGCGGCGTCCTCGCCTCCACGGCCGGCTGGCGCTGGATCTTCCTGATCAACGTGCCGATCGGCGCGGTCGCGCTGTTCTTCGTCGTACGCCATCTGCACGAGCCGCGCCGGGAGCGCCGGGAGCGCGCCTCGGTCGACTGGGCCGGTGCGCTGGCCGTGTTCGCGGCCGGCGGCGTCCTGCTGACCTGGCTGGTGCAGGGCGGCGTCGCCTGGGCCTGGGGCTCGGCCCCCTCGCTGGGCCTGCTCGCCGCCGGACTCGCCCTGGTCGGCGCCGTGTTCCTGATCGAGCGACGGGCCGCCGAACCGATCCTGCCGGGCTGGGTGTGGCGCCGCCGCACCATCGCCGCGGTCAATCTGGCACTCGGCTCGCTGGGCCTGCTGATGGTCGCCCCGACCACGTTCCTGCCCACGTACGCGCAGTCGGTGCTCGGCCTGTCGCCGGTCGCGGCCGGGTTCGTGCTGTCCGTGATGACGCTCAGCTGGCCGGTGTCGGCCGCGTTCAGCCAGCACGTGTACCGCAGGATCGGCTTCCGGAACACCGCCGCGCTCGGCATCACCGGCGCCCTCGCGGTCCTCCTCGCGTTCCCGTTCCTGCCCTACCCGGGCTCGGCCTGGCAGCCCGCGCTGCTCAGCCTGCTGCTCGGCGCCGCCCTCGGGCTCTTCCAACTGCCGCTCATCGTGGGCGTGCAGTCCACGGTCGACTGGTCGGAGCGCGGCACGGCGACCGCCTCCGTCCTCTTCTACCGCCAGATCGGCCAGACCGTCGGCGCCGCCCTGTTCGGCGCCGTCGCCAACGGCGTGATCGCCGGCCGGCTCGGTGCGCACGCCGACCTGGACTCGGTGGCCGGCGACCCGCGGGCGCCCGGGGTGCGCCCGGCGATCGACGCGGCCGTGGACGCCGTGTACCTGGGCGCGGCGGCCGCCGCGGCGGTGGCCCTGCTGGTCCTGCTGACCCTGGCCCCGCGCCGCTTCCCGGTCCTGGACCGCCCGGCACCGGTACCGAACCACCAGAACCGAACACCGGAACCAACCGACTGAACCGAAGTGAACCGACCGACCGGACAGTTTGCGGAAAGGCTCCCCAAGGCGAATACCTGCGAGTAACGTTCCGGCTCCCACTCCCTCCCTGCGGTCCGCCACCGTCCCCGGCGGGCCCGAGCCACGCAAGGAGACCCGGGATGCCGCACCCCGCCCACGCCCACCGGCCGCACGCCTACCGGCTCCCCCGCCACCCCGACCTGCCGCCGCCCGGAGGTCCCGCACCCGAACTGCGGCTGCTGCGCACCGCGTACCGCCGGCAGCGCCGCGTGGCCACGCTCACCGCGCTCGGCTACTTCACGTCGTTCCTGCTCCTGTCCGCGTTCGCGCCCACCTTCATGAACAGTTCCGCGCACGGCGGCCTGTCCACGGGACTGCTCATCGGCCTGTGCCAACTGCCGGTCACCGGGCTGGCGTTGCTCCTCTACGAGATCACGGCACGGCGGCGCGTCGACCCGCTCGCCCACCGGCTGCGCCGCCGCGGCCGCGACACGACGGGAGGCACCCCCCGATGAGGGACGTCTCCTCGGAGTCCATGGCCCTGGTCGCCTTCACCGCGGTCGCCACCATCACGCTGCTGCTCTGCGTCATGACCGGCCCCGACCGCGACGACCTGGAGGAGTTCTACACCGGCTTCGGCTCCCTGAGCCCGATGCGCAACGGGCTGGCGATCGCCGGTGACTACATCTCCGCGGCGAGCGTCCTCGGCACCGGCGGCGTCATCGCCCTGATGGGCCACGACGGCATCGTGCTGGCCCTCAGCACCGCGCTCTCCCTGATGCTGCTGATGTTCCTGCTGGCCGAACCCCTGCGCAACGCGGGCCGGTTCACGATGGGGGACGTGTTCGCCCGGCGTACTCCGGGCCGCGCCGTCCGCATGGCCGCCTGCGCCGCCACGCTCACCGCCCTGCTGCCCATCATGCTCGTCCAGCTCGCGGGCTCCGGCGACCTCATGGCGTTCCTGCTCGGCTTCACCAGCCAGGGCTTCCGCACCGGCTGCGTCCTCACCCTCGGCGCCCTGATGATCGGCTACGCGGCGATCGGCGGGATGAAGGGCACCGCCCTCATCCAGATCCTCAAGATCGTGATGCTGCTCGGCTCCGGTACCGTGGTCGCCGTCCTCGTCCTGCGCCGCTTCGACTGGGACCCGGGCGCGCTGCTCGCCGCGGCGGCCGGACGCAGCGAGGCGGGCCGCGCCTACCTCACCTCGGGCCTGCAGTTCTCCGGTGGGCCCAACCCCCGCCTGGACATGATCAGTTCGGAGCTGACCGTGGTCCTCGGCGGCGCCTGCCTCCCCCACGTCACCATGCGCATGTACACGGCGCGGCACGCGCGCGAGGTGCGCCGGTCGATGTCCTGGGCGGTCTCCTCGGTCGCCGTCTTCGTACTGATCGTCTCGGTCGTCGGGGTCGGTGCGGCGGCCCTCGTCGGCCGGGACGCCATCGCCGCCGCCGACCCTCAGGGCAACACGGCGTACCTGCTGGGCGCGCGGGCGGCCTTCGGCCCGACGATGACGACGACCGAGTCGCTGCTCTTCACCGCCGTCACCACCGCCCTGTTCCTCACCCTGCTCGCGTCGGTCGCGGGCATGATCCTGGCCTGTGCGAACACCCTCGCCCACGACGTCTTCGCCCACCGCGGCGAGCAACCCTCCCCGCGCCGGGAACTGAGACTGGCCCGCCTGTCGGCCCTCGCGGTCGGCGTCCCCGCGATCCTGCTCGCGACGGTCGTCCAGCACCGCAACCTGCAGCCGCTGGTCACCCTGTCCTTCTGCCTGGGCGCCTCGGCGCTGGCCCCCGCGCTCGTCTACAGCCTCTTCTGGCGCCGCTACACCCGGGCGGGCCTGCTGTGGACGCTGCTGGGCGGCTCGGTGGCCTGCCTGGTCCTGATGACGGGCACGAACCTGGTCTCGGGCAGCCCGGCCTCGATGTTCCCCGGCCGGGACTTCAACTGGTTCCCGTTCACCACGACCGGCCTGGTCTCCATCCCGCTGGGCTTCCTCCTCGGCTGGCTGGGCACCGTCCTGACCTCTCCGCGCGAACAGCGGGAGCAGCAGGCACGGTACGAGGCGGTGGAGGGCTGGATCCTGGCGGGCGCGCCCGTCCCCCAGCAGCCCGGCCCGCACCCCACCGGCCCGTACCCGTCCGGTCCGCGCCGGACCGGTGGTCGCGCCTAGGGCCCCGCGAGCCCAGCCTGATCCGAAAGAAAGGCCCTAGTCGGTCGCCGGCAGCGCTTCCCGGGCCGCGGCCCGGGTGCGTTCGCCCCAGGACGCCACCAGCGGGCCGGCCAGGCCGAGGGCCGCGAAGAGGACGCCGAGCAGCAGCCACCCCGTCTGCCCGAGGGCCAGGACCGCGCCGGTCAGGACGATCGGGGCGAGCGCCTGGCCCGCCTCGAAGCCGATGCCGAACAGGCCCTGGTACTGGCCCTGCGCGTGCTCGGGCGCCAGGCCGAAGCCGAGGGCGAACCCGGCCGAGGACTCCCACACCTCCCCCACGCTGTGGATGACGACGGCGAGGACCGCGAGGACCGGCGCCACCCAGGCCGGGACGTCGGCGGTGAGCGCCATCAGCGGGCAGCTGACGAGGAACAGCAGCCCGGCGAGACGGAACGCGCGCCCGCCCTGCCGCGGCGTCTCCACCTTGGCCCCGAGCCGGCTCTGCAGCAGCACGCAGACCCCGCTGCTGATCGCGTAGACGGCGGCGACGGTCCAGCGCGGCGCGTCGGTGTGGGCGCTCAGCCAGATCGGCAGCAGCAGGGAGACCACCTGGTACTGGAGACCCATCAGGCTGTAGAGCCCGACGAACACCACGAACGGGCGGTCGGCCAGGACCGACCAGCGGCGGTGCTCCGCGGGCCGGGGCAGCGGCCGGTAGTCCGGGACGCCGAGGAGCCCGATCAGACCGGCGCCGACGAAGCTGGCCGCGTTGGCGAGGATCAGCGTCGTGTAGGCGGCGCGGGTGTCGATCTGGAGGGCGACGCCCGCGCCCAGGGTGCCGATGACGACGCCGAGGTTGACGAACGTGCGCAGGCGGGCCCGGAAGGCGGCCGGGCGGTCCCCGCCGGAGCGCGCGACCAGCGCGCCGCCGGCCGCACCGGCCGCCGAGGCACCCAGCCGGTCCAGCGTGGCGAGGAGCGTGAACACGAGCCAGCTGTCGATGAGCACGAACGCGGCCATCGTGACCGCCTGCACGGCGACCGCGCACAGCCAGACCGTGCGCGGCCCGTACCGGTCGGCCAGGTTCCCGGCCGGTACCCCGGCCGCCATCCCGACGAGCCCCGCGATCGTCAGGCCCGCGCCGACCTGCGTCGCGGGCAGGTGCACGACGAGCGTGAAGTAGAGGACGGCGGCCGCGTTGAACAGGCCGTTGCCGATCCGGCTGACGAAACTGGCCGCGATCAGGGCCCGCTGAGCCCCGGACTCCCCCCGAGCGATCATGCGGCAGAGGGTAACAGCGCCCTATTTCCCCAGCGCCTCGGCCGTCTTCGCCCGCCGCGCGAGCACTCCGTCCCGCAGCTCGGCCATCTCCCGCAGCGCGTCCCGCCGGTCGCGCCGGGTGAGCCGGTCCACGTAGAGGCGGCCGTGGAGGTGGTCGGTCTCGTGCTGGAGGCAGCGGGCGAAGTAGCCGCGCCCCTCGACGACGATCGCGTTCCCGTCCTTGTCCTGTCCCCGGACGACGGCGTGGTCGGCGCGCGGCACCGGCTTGTAGGGGCCCGGCACGGAGAGGCAGCCCTCCATCTCGTCGACCAGGCGGCGCGTGGCGACGGGCTCCTCGTCGAGCACGGGGTTGAGGACGTGCCCGGTGTGCCGGACACCCCAGTCGTCCTCCATGTCCCAGACGAACAGCTGGAGGTCGACGTCCACCTGGTTCGCCGCGAGGCCCGCGCCGTGCGCCACGTGGTTCGTGGCGAACATGTCGTCGATCAGCCGGTCGAGGTCCGCAGTCCCGAAGTCGGCCTCCGTGGCCGCGCGCAGTCGGCGGTGCAGCACGTCCTCCCCGATGACCGTGATGCGCCGCACCGCGCCCCGCTCCACCTCCGGCAGCAGCCCGTCCGCGCCCATGCCCCTCAACTCCCCGATCCGCTTGTGCACTTGACCCGACGCTTTGCAAGGTAGCAGTGTTTGCAAAGTGACCGAGGAGAACGAGAAGACCGACGCGGCGACGGACCGCAGGACGCTGCCCGACCATCCCGTGCGGATCGCGCTGCTCGACCTGCTCGCCGAGCTGGGCACCGTGACCTCCACGCAGGCGGCGGCCCGGCTCGGGCACAGCTCGGGCCTGTGCTCCTTCCATCTGCGCCAGTTGGCCCGGCACGGCCTGATCGAGGAGGCCCCGCACGGCGGCGGCCGCATCCGCCCGTGGCGGCTGCGCTGGGACGACCCGCGCAGCGCCGCCCGGGCCACCGCGCGCACGGTGAGCGCCGAGCTGTTCCTGACGCCGGACGAGGCCGACGAGCTCGCCGAGCGGGTACGGGCCCTGGCCGCGCCGTACGCCCACCGCGCCGCGCACCCGGAGGGCGCGTCCCGCTGGACCCTGGACGCGGCCTTCCGGCCCGCCCCCTGACGCCCCGGCGAGGGCCCTAGGCGGAGGGGTCCGGGTCCATCGCGCGGCCGGTCAGGGCCGCGAGCGAACTGCGGACGTGCTCCATGTGGTCGCGGACCTCCTCGCGGGCCTCGTCGTGCTCGCCGAGGACCCGTTCCGTGTCCTCGGCGATCCGGCCGGCGCGGGCGCGAGCCTGCTCCAGCAGCTCGGCGGCCTGCGCGTCAGCGGCCTCCTGGGCGCGCCGGGCCGACTCCTGCGCCTCGGCGAAGGCCTGCTTCGCCTCCGCGAGACGGGCCTCGGCCGCGGCCTCGGCGGCGACCTCGCGCTCGACCTGGGCGCGGTCGGCGGCGGCCAGCTCCCGCTCTGCGGTGTCGAGGCGTCCGGCCTGGTCCTCGGCCTGGTCGGCGAGCAGGGTCTCGGCGCGGCGGCGGGTCGCGTCGAAGTCGGCGAGCGCCTCGTCGCGGGCCCGCTTCGCGTCGTGCCGGGCCAGCGTGCGGATCCCGTCGGCCTCGGCCCGCGCCGCGGTCTCCCGGGCGTCGGACCACTCGGCGGCCCGCTCCCCCACCCCGTCGGCGTGCGCGCGGGCGGCGTCGCGCAGCGCCTCGGCGGCGCCGGCGGCGGCCTGCGCGGTGGCCTCGGACTCGGCGCGGGCGGCGTGCCGCACGGCGGCGGCCTCCTCCTCGACGAGGCCGAGCAGGCTCCGGGCGCGCTCGCCCAGGGACTCGTACGTCTGCGGGGCGAGCCCGGCGACGGCCTCGCGCAGCCGCTCCGCCTCCGCGGCCAGCTCGGCCTCCCGCCCGGTCAGTTCGCCGATCCGCGCCCGCGCCTCCTCGGCGGCCCGGAACAGAGCGGCCGCGTACTCCTCGACCTGCTCGGGGCGGTAACCGCGCCACCCCCGTACGACCGCGAACCCGAACGGCGAGGACGACGTACCCGCTGCCATCTCGACCCTCTCCCCACTAAGCGACTGTTGGGCGACACAAACACGACACAAGCGCACCACAGGTGACACACCGGTCGACCCGCTCGGTCAAGGATGCGTCAATTGCCGCCGAAAGTCGGAATCGCGCGATCATCGCGGAGGGCGTCGAAGAGCCGCTCGGCCCCCGCCTCGTCCCACACGACGACGTCACCGACCCCGGGCAGATCCGGCTCCGAGGCCACCGGCACGGTCGTCGTGCCCTTCGGATCGGACAGCTCGCGCCCCATCTCCGTCAGCTCGGTCAGCCCGGTCCGCCGGTCGACCGTGAGCGCGTCCAGCACGGCGCTCAGGAACGGGATCACCTTCCACGGCACGGCCAGCACGGACGCGCTGAGCGCCTCGTCCGCGATCGCGTGCACCAGCTCCCGCTGCCGCTCCACCCGTCCGAGGTCGCCGCGCGGGTCGGAGTAGCGGGCGCGCGCGTACTGGAGCGCCTGCACGCCGTCCATCTCCTGGCAGCCCGCGTCGAAGTCCGCACCCGACTTCGGGTCGTGCAGCCCCCCGGAGGACACGCACAGGGTGACCCCGCCGAGCGAGTCCACGACGTCCACCAGACCCAGGAAGCCGATCTCCGCGTAGTGCCCGATCCGCAGCCCCGTCGCCTGCTCGACCGTCCGCGTCAGCAACCGCGGCCCGCCCAGCGCGTACGCCGCGTTGATCTTGTTCTTGCCGTGCCCCGGGATCGACACGTACGAGTCCCGCGGGATCGACACCAGGTACGGGCCGTTGTCCCCGTAGTGCAGGATCATGATCGTGTCGGTGTTCAGGCCCTGGTCGTTGCCGACGTGCAGCTGCTTGCGCTGTTCGGGCGTCAGATCGGAGCGCGAGTCCGAGCCGACGAGCAGCCAGTCGCTGCCGTGCCCCGCCGCGGGCCGCCCCGCGTAGTCGCTCAGCGCCTGCGTCGTCCGCAACCGCCCGTCGGCCCAGAAGTACAGGCCCGCGCCGTACCCGACCACCACGACGATCACCAGCAGGAGGGCCCACAGGACCCGCCTCGGCCAGCGCCGCCGTCGCACGGGACGCGCCCGCGCCGGATTCCCCGCCATGCACGCATGATGAGGGCGCCCGACCGGTCCCGCAGGTCGAGCGCCCTCAGCGTGTCCTCGCCGATGTGTGTCCTACGCGGCTACAGCAGGCCGTCCCACATCTGCTCGAGCAGCACCGACCACCAGGTCTCGGGCGAACCGAGCGCCGCCGGGTCGATCGCGTTCAGCTGCGCCTGGAAGTCGACCGTCCAGCGGCCCGCCTGCTCCGGGTTCAGACCGAAGCGCAGCCGCCACATGCGGCCCAGCAGCGCCAGCGAACGGGCGAACTCGGGCAGCCCCGTGTTCACGAACTGCGGCGGCACCGGGCCACCGCCCGGCCCCGCCTCCACCGGCACGGCCACGATGTGCGCCGTCCCGTACTGGACGCAGACCGCCTTGCCGAAGTCGCTGCCCATCACCAGGTACGAGCCCGCGTCCGACGCGGGCTGCACCCCGCGCTCCGCGGCGAGCTCCGCCAGTGTCGGCACCGGCCGGCCCGGCTGGGCCTGCGCCCAGAAGAACGGCCCGAAGTCCGCCGGGAGACCCGCCACGACCAGGGTGTGCGCGACCACGTCCGGGACGCCCTGCCGCGACACGGCCCTCTGGTCGAACCGGAACACGCCCGGACCGAACGCGGCGCCCAGCTCCTGCGCGATGCCCTCCGGAGGCACCGGCGGCATCGGCTGCGCGGGCGGCAGCGGCGCCCGCACCGGAGCGGGCCGCGCCGGGCCGTCCGCCACCTGGTGCAGCTCGCCCTGGTGGGCGATCAGCTGCTGCATGCCCTGCTGGCGCGACGCGTGATCGGTGCCGTACGGCGCGATCGACGTGATCCGCGCCTGCGGCCACTGCTCCTTGATCATGCGGGCGCAGTAGGCACCCGGCAGCGCGCAGGACTCCAGCTCCGTGTGGAGCTCGAGCACCTGGTCCGGCGGGATGTTCATGCCGCGCAGCTCGTGGAAGATCTGCCACTCCGGGTGCGGCGTGCCGGGCGCCGAGCGGCGGATGAGCTGCTGCTCGGAGCCGTCGGGCGCGCGGTAGCGCAGCACCGCCTGGTAGCCGGGGCCCACCGTGGGCTGGCCGGCCGGCGGCTGCGGGTACCCGTACGCGGCCGGCGGGGCACCCGGGATCTGCTGCCCGGCCACCGGCGGCGGCATCGCGCCGGGCGGCGGGGGCGGCACCGGACCCGGCGCGGCCGGCGCCGGCGGAACCGGACCGGGCGGCATCGGGCCCTGCGGGCCGGGGCTCGCGAGCATCGTCGCCGCGTGGTGCACCCCGCCGCCGGGCGGCGGAGGCGTGGCACCGGGAGGCTTGGGCGCGCCGGGAGCACCGGGCGGGCCGGGCGGCGGCGGGGTCTGACCGCCGGGAGCACCGGGGACGCCGGGCGGGCCCGGAGGCGGCGGCGCCTGACCGCCCGGACCCTTCACGGGCGGACCGGCCAGCATCGTCGCTGCGTGGTGCACCCCGCCGCCGGGCGGCGGAGGCGTGGCACCGGGCGGCTTCGGCGCGGCGGGCGGCTGCGGGGCGCCCGGCATCTGCGGCTGCCCGTCGGGGCCGAGCGAGGACACGAGCTGCGTCGGCACGTAGCCGCCCGCGGGCGCGCCCGGGGTGCCCGGGGCACCCGGAGGCGGCGGCGTCTGACCGCCGGGAGCACCCGGGGTGCCGGGGGCGCCGGGCGGCGGCGGGGGATTCCCGGCGCCACCGCGCGCCGGAGGCTGGGCCTTGCTCGTCGCGGCGTCCGCGATGTCACCGGCGCCGGGCGCCAGCGGCCGCCCGGACGCGTCCCGCGCGCCGGGGCCCTGCGGGTAGCCGTACGAGGGCGCGTCGGGAGCGCCCGGGGCGTTGGGCGCGGGCGGCGTCGGCGCGGCCGGCGGCACGGGGGTGCCCGGCGGCGGCGTGCCCGGCACGGCGGTGCCCGGAGCGGGCGGCGCCATCGGCGCGGGCCGCTCCTCGCGCAGCGCGGGGCTCACGGCGGTCGGCGGCAACTGGCTGCCGCCCGACATCAGCGCGGTCTTCGCCTCCGGGGTCACCCCGGGCGGCGGGGTGTCCTCGGACAGCGGCGGCGAGAACACGGTCTCCGGCAGCGGAACGGACCGGTCCTCCTCGTCCCCCACCCCGTTGGTGTCGGTCCCGGCCCACGGCGTGGCGTCGGAACCGGCCCCCGGGAAGCCCTGCGGCTGCACCGGCGAAGGCGTGGCGGGCGCGCTCGGGAAGCCCTGCGTCTCGGCGACGGCCGGAGCGGGCGCGGGCTCGTACGGCGCGGCCGGGGCCGGAGGCTCGTACGGAGAAGACGGAGAGGACGGAGCAGACGGAGCGGGCGCCGACGGGGCGGGAGAAGACGCGGAAGCCGAACCGCTGTCACGGCTCTCGCGGTTCTCGCGGTGGTCCGGGATGCCCAGCTTGTCCGCCGCCTCCTGGAGCCACTCGGGCGGGCTCAACAGGAACGACGTCTGGTTCAGATCCACCCGCTCGGGCGCCCGCGCGGCCGCCGGCTCCGCGGGCGCCTCCGGCAGCCCGTACTCCTCCTCGTACCGCCGGATCACCTCGCCCACCGGCAGCGCCGGCCACAGCGTGGCCTCGCCGCTGTCCCGGGCGATCACCAGCCGCTGCCGGCCGCCGTCGGACACCGGACCGGTCTCCCGGTCCTCCGCCCACACCACGAACCCCAGCTCGAACTCCCGCACCCGCACCTCACGGTGCTGGTAACCGGGCACGTCACCGTTGATCCATTCCTCGGCGCGCTCCTGCGCCTGCGCGAACGTCACCATCGGAGCCTCACTCCCCACCCGTGACCGGGACCGCGCGCGCGAAGCCGCCGTCCACCATCAGGTTCGCCACCGTCTCCAGCTCCGGCGGATTGCCCGCCAGCCGCGACAGGAACGCGTCGAAGTCGTCCCCGCAAGGCAGCAGCAGCCGCTCGACCCGCTCCGCGACCGACCACCCGGCCGTGTCGCCGCCGTCCCGCGCGTCGTCGTACGCGCACAGCCACACCGAGCCGATCGCCGCACCCCGCACCTTCAAGGCGAGGATGCCGCCCTGGACGAACGCGACACCCAGATAGTCCTTCGTCAGGTGATCGCGCAGACACTTGTTGACGTACACCAGGTCGTTGACCGCGGCCTCGTCGCGCACCGTGAAGAACGGCTGGTCGACCAGGAGCCCCAGCTCCGCGTCGAGCGCCGCCCCCACGGGAGCGCTGCCGCCGCCCGCCTTCAGGAACGACCGGTACGCGCCGGGCAGCCGGTACCCCAGGTCCTCCTCCACACCGAGCACCTGCGCCTCGGTCACCGCGACACCCGACTTCGGCAGCCCGAAGTGCGCCGGACGCGTGTCCTGCAACGGGCGCGTGCCCCGCTTGTGCTGGTCGACCGCCGCCGTGGCGAGCCCGCCGTGATGCCGCAGCAGCGCCTTCACCTCGACCGGGACCAGCTCCACGCGCCGCGAACCGCGCACGTGGTGCCAGGTCCAGCCGTGCGGCGTCGCCACCGGCGGAATCGTGTCCCACAAGGGGTGACCGGACGCGGCCAGCGCCGCGTTCGCCGACACGTAGTCCGTGAGGCGCAGCTCGTCGACACCGAAGCCCTCCGGGGGCTCGGCGATCTCGGCCGCCGCACGCGCGTAGGCGGAGAAGTCGGGATAGCCCTCGCCGTCCATCCGCACACCTCTGGGGTGGCGGGCGGCGCGGACCGGGTCCGGGAAGTGCACTACCTGCCCGGCGTAGGCCGCGTTCGGCGGCGCGGTCTGCTGCCCGAGCCGACCTGTCGTCATGGCGGTTGCCCCCTGCGGCACTGTTGACGGTTCCTGGTCGTGACAGCCTATGCGGTTGTACGACACGGGTCACCGGGCCTCCGGTTCCATGACCTGCAGTCACCCCGCCGTCACCACCCTGTGACGAACTGGCGTGTCGCGGGGGACCGACTACCGCTCCAGCCGCCCCATTTGGCAGTCTGTGCAGGCAACCTGGGGGATTGCAGGAGGGGAACAAGACCACATGCACAGCGGTACAGCAGAGCCAGCCACGGCCACGGACGCCCGGTCCGAGGCCGACCCGCGCGTCGGCTGGAGCGCCACCGACACCACCGCCGTACCCGTGCTGCGGGGCCGCCGCGACGGCATCCTGCCCACTGTCGCCGCCGCGCTCTCCGTACGCGGCACCACCCTCACCTCCACCGCGGCCCGCGGCGAACAGGCACCCGCCCTGCACCCGCTCGTCCAGGACTTCCTCGACACCCTCACCAGCGCCCAGCGCGACCGCTTCACCGGACGCTGCGCCGAGGCCATCCTCATCTCCCGGCACCTCTCCGCCTCCGACGCGGAGCGCGCCGAGAAGTCCAAGCGCGCCCGCCGCAAGCCCATGTCGATGAGCGAGGCCCGCAAGGCGCTCAAGCACGCCAAGCTCACGACCCGGCGCATCCGCGAGGACGGCGACCCGCTGCACGGCGGCTTCGCCCGCCCCTGCCGCGCCTGCACCGCGCTCACCGCCCACTTCGGCGTCCACGTCGTCGTGCCCGAGGACGCCGCAGCCGAACCGGGCGACGCCACCGATCCCGCACCCCCGCACCCCGAGGCCGCCCCCTGATGTCGCACCCCGCATCCACCACCGACGGCGCCTCCACCGCCCGCTTCACCTCCGGCGTCGACACCGTGCTGCGGGCCGCCGGCTGGCGGCCCGGACGCTGGGACATCAAGCAGGCCGAGTTCTGGGCGGACGCCCTGCGCACCCATGTCTCCCCCGCCGGGCACCGGCACAGCGTGTTCCCGGCGGCGGTCGAGGCGTGGGCCGAGTTCGGCGGCCTCCACCTCACGCCCACCGGTCCCGGCCGGCACGTCGCCCCGGCCCAGCCCCACCTGGACCCCCTGCACGGGCTCCACATGGCCCGCACCCTCGGCGACCTCGGCCGCGCCCTCGACACCGAGGTCTGCCCCCTGGGCGCCGAATCCGGCACGGAGGCCCTCCTCGCCATCGACTCCGAGGGCCGCGTCTACGTCCTCGATCACAGCGGCGACTGGTACCTCGGCCCCGACATCGACCAGGCCCTGGAAACCCTCATCACCGGCACCCACCCACCCCGCCTCACCTCCGGGGGTTGACCGGTGCGATCGCGGGTGCGGGCCGGTGGGGGCTGGTCGCGCAGTTCCCCGCGCCCCTGAAATGCCTGCCCTTCGGGCGCATTTCCCCGATCAAGGCGCGGGGGCCTTTCATCTGGGGAAGGCGCGGCGAAGCCGCAGCCTTCCAGGGGCGCGGGGAACTGCGCGACCAGCCCCCACCGGGGCCGCAGCCGAAGACCCGCCGGCGGAGCTATGGCGCTCAGCCGACCGGCAAAACCGCCGACACCCGGAACCCGCCCACATCCGTAGCCCCCGCAACAAAGACCCCACCGAGCCCACCCACCCGCTCCTTCATCCCCACCAACCCGTTCCCCCCGGAGGGAAGGTCCGCCGCCGACGCAGCCGCAGGCACCGGCGGCGGCTCGTTCTCCACCTGCATCGCCACCTCCGCCTCCCGATGCGCCAGCCGCACATACGTCTTCGCCCCGGCCGCATGCTTGTGCACGTTCGTCAGCGCTTCCTGCACCACCCGGTACGCCGTCTGCTCGACCGCCGCCCCATAGGCCCGCTCCTCCCCCAGCACCGTCAGCTCCACCACCATCCCGGCGGCCCGCGACTGCTCGACCAGCTCCTCCAGCTCGGCCAGACACGGACCCCCCTCCGCGTCCTCCACCTCGGCCCGCGAGGCCGCCGCGGCAGCCGCGGCCGCGGCCCCCACCGCCTGCAACGGCACCGCACCCCGCTCCGGCACCGCGTCCCCCGCCCGCAGCACCCCGAGCATCTCCCGCAGTTCCGTGAGCGCCTGCCGCCCCATGTCCCCCACCAGCGCCGCGTTCTTCACGGCCTTCTCCGGATCCTTCCGCGCCACCGCCTGCAACGCCGCCGCGTGCACCACCATCAGCGACACCCGGTGGGCCACCACGTCGTGCATCTCGCGGGCGATCCGCGTCCGCTCCTCGCCGCGCGCCCACTCGGCCCGCTCCTCGGCCCGCTCCGCGAGCAGCAGCAACTCCCGCTCCAGCGACTCGTTCCGCTCCGTCAGCGACTCCATCAGCCGCCGCCGGGCCCCCACGTACATACCGAACAGCAACGGCGGCGCCGTCACCCCGAGCGACGTGGTGATGGCGACGAAGGGCACGAACCAGCCGCCCACCTCCAGCAGCTTCTCGCTGTGCACCATGTCCTGCTGCGCGCGCACCACGGACACGATCAGCGTCCCGGCGAACGACATCCCGGCCAGCGCCGCGATGATCCGCCGCGGCATCTCGGACGCGGCCAGCGAGTACAGGCCGACGACCGTGAGCATCACGCCCATCTGCGCGGGCGTCACCGCGACCGACACCAGCACCACGGCGATCGGCCAGCGCCGCCGCAGCACGAGCGCCGAACCGGTCAGCACCCCGAAGACGATCCCCACCCAGGCCGGCAGTCCGGCCTTGTGCGCGAACGGCACCCCTTCCACGGCGCACTCCGCGGCGGACACCACCGCGAGCCCCACATCGAGCACGGCAGACCGCCGCCGCTCCCACCACCACGGCCCCCCGGCCGCGTCTCGGTGAACTTCCCCCGTCGTGGTCATACCCCCACCCTACGGGCGCCCCCTGCCCGATTTCCGGCGAGTTTCCCCCGCCGCGCGCCCGCGTCCGGCGACCTGGAGCGGCTCCGCGGCGTCGCGGTACCGTCGCGTCGGAGGCGTTCGGTACGGCATAGTGTGGGAGGCCCGGCCGTCGGCCTGACACTATGTCCGGTTCCGGCCGTGATGATCCCCCGTGGTGTAATTGGCAGCACCGTGGCTTTTGGTGCCATTTGTCCGGGTTCGAGTCCTGGCGGGGGAGCGACTTTCGAGACGGGGCCCGATCCATCGGTCGGGCCCCGTCCCCGTTTGAGGCCCAAAACGCCCCGGTATCCTGCGGATGTCCACCCGAACAGACATCCTGAGGGGCACACCCGTGAGCGCCACAAGCCCGGCCGCCGTCGTCGTTCTCGCCGCGGGTGAGGGCACCCGCATGAAGTCGGCCACCCCGAAAGTCCTGCACGAGCTGTGCGGCCGGTCGCTGGTCGGTCATGTGCTGGCCGCCGCGCGGGAGTTGACGCCCGAGCAGCTCGTGGTGGTCGTCGGGCACGCGCGCGAGCAGGTCGCCGCGCACGTCACCGAGATCGACGCCGGCGCCCTCACGGCCGTGCAGGCGGAGCAGAACGGGACGGGGCACGCCGTGCGGATGGGCCTGGAGGGGCTCGACGGCACGGTCGAGGGCACCGTCGTGGTGGTGTGCGGCGACACGCCGCTGCTGACCGGCGAGACGCTGAAGGACCTGGCCGGCACGCACGAGGCGGACGGGAACGCGGTGACCGTGCTGACCGCAGAGGTCCCGGACGCCACGGGCTACGGCCGCATCGTGCGCGACGAGGCCACGGGCGCCGTCACGGCGATCGTCGAGCACAAGGACGCCACCGAGGCGCAGCGCGCGATCCGCGAGATCAACTCGGGTGTGTTCGCGTTCGACGGCCGGCTGCTGGTCGAGGCGCTGGGGCAGGTGCGTACGGACAACAGTCAGGGCGAGGAGTACCTGACGGACGTGCTGGGGATCCTGCGGGAGGCCGGGCACCGGGTGGGTGCGTCCGTGGCGCGCGACCACCGTGAGATCGCGGGGATCAACAACCGGGTGCAGCTGTCCGAGGCGCGGCGGATCCTCAACGACCGGCTGCTGGAGCGGGCGATGCTCGCCGGGGTGACGGTCGTGGATCCGGCGAGCACGCTGATCGACGTGACGGTGACGTTCGGGCAGGACGCGACGGTGCTGCCGTCGACGCAGCTGCACGGGACGACGCACATCGCCGAGGGCGCCGTGGTGGGTCCGAACACGCGGCTGACGGACACGCGGGTGGGCGCGGGCGCCCGGGTGGACAACACGGTGGCGGACGGCTCGGAGATCGGTCCGCAGGCGTCGGTGGGTCCGTTCGCGTATCTGCGGCCCGGTTCGCGGCTGGGCGTGAAGTCGAAGATCGGCACGTTCGTGGAGACGAAGAACTCGTCGATCGGCGAGGGGACCAAGGTCCCGCACCTGTCGTACGTGGGGGACGCGACGATCGGTGACTTCACGAACATCGGCGCGGCGAGCGTGTTCGTGAACTACGACGGCGAGGCGAAGCACCACTCGGTCGTCGGGTCGCACTGCAAGACCGGTTCGGACAACATGTTTGTGGCGCCTGTCACCATCGGGGACGGTGCTTACACGGCTGCGGGCTCCGTGATCACGAAGGACGTACCGGCCGGTTCGCTGGCCGTCGCCCGGGGCCAGCAAAGGAATATCGAGGGTTGGGTGGCCCGAAAGCGTCCGGGGAGCGCGGCCGCGAAGGCGGCGGAAGCGGCCTCCCGGAATCCGGAAACCGCGGACTGACGCGGACTGACCGGAATCAGGTACGCCCGACACGGCGTACCGTGATAGGTGCACACGATTCGCCTGGCTCGCTGCTATAGGGACGCGCGGGCAGCTGGGGCGCGACGAACTCGTCTGAGGAGACTAGTGCTGTGACCGGGATCAAGACGCAGGGCGAGAAGAAGCTGATGCTCTTCTCTGGCCGCGCCCACCCCGAGCTTGCCGAGGAGGTCGCGCACCAGCTCGGTGTCGGGATCGTCCCGACCAAGGCTTTCGATTTCGCCAACGGTGAGATCTACGTCCGCTACCAGGAGTCCGCTCGCGGCGCCGACTGCTTCCTGATCCAGAGCCACACGGCTCCGATCAACAAGTGGATCATGGAGCAGCTGATCATGATCGACGCGCTGAAGCGCGCGTCGGCTCGCTCCATCACGGTGATCGTGCCGTTCTACGGTTACGCGCGGCAGGACAAGAAGCACCGTGGGCGTGAACCGATCTCGGCGCGTCTGATCGCGGATCTGATGAAGACCGCGGGTGCCGACCGGATTCTCACGGTCGACCTGCACACGGACCAGATCCAGGGCTTCTTCGACGGCCCGGTGGACCACCTGTTCGCGCTGCCGATCCTGGCGGACTACGTGGGCGCGAAGGTCGACCGTGACAAGCTCACCGTGGTGTCTCCGGACGCCGGCCGCGTGCGCGTGGCCGACCGCTGGTGCGACCGCCTCGGCGCTCCGCTGGCGATCGTCCACAAGCGGCGCGACAAGGACGTGGCGAACCAGGTCACGGTCCACGAGGTCGTGGGTGACGTGAAGGGCCGCGTCTGCGTGCTCGTCGACGACATGATCGACACGGGTGGCACGATCTGCGCCGCCGCGGACGCCCTGTTCGCGCACGGTGCGGAGGACGTCATCGTGACGGCGACGCACGGTGTGCTGTCGGGCCCGGCCGCGGACCGTCTGAAGAACTCGAAGGTGAGCGAGTTCGTGTTCACGGACACGCTGCCGACGCCGGGTGAGCTGGAGCTCGACAAGATCACGGTCCTGTCGATCGCCCCGACGATCGCCTCCGCGGTGCGTGAGGTCTTCGAGGACGGTTCGGTGACGAGCCTCTTCGAGGGCGAGGCCTGAGCGGCCTAGCTCGTAGATCCATTTGGTGCGGCCTTCCGCGCCGGGTAACCTGTCAAAGTTGCTCGGCGAGGGAGGCCGCACTTCTGTTCTCGGAAGTCGCGGCGGTCCGTTATCGACGCGCTCTTCGTAGCAGGCCGTTCGTGGCCGGGTGACCCTTTCCCCAGATCTACGAGGAGTTGAGAGCATGTCCGAGGTCAAGCTGGCCGCCGAGACCCGTTCCGAGTTCGGCAAGGGTGCCGCCCGCCGCATCCGCCGCGAGGCCAAGGTTCCCGCGGTCCTGTACGGGCACGGTGCCGAGCCGGTCCACATCACGCTGCCGGGTCACGAGCTGCAGCTCGCCCTGCGTACGCCGAACGTCCTGATCTCCCTGGACATCGACGGCAAGGGCAACGAGCTGGCGATCCCGAAGGCCGTGCAGCGCGACCCGCTGAAGGGCTTCCTGGAGCACGTCGACCTGCTGCTCGTGAAGCGTGGCGAGAAGGTCACCGTCGAGCTCCCGATCGTCACCGAGGGCGAGCTGGCCCCGGGCGGCAACCTGCTCGAGCACGTGCTGAACACGCTGGCCGTCGAGACCGAGGCCACGCACATCCCCGAGTCGGTCACGGTTTCCGTGGCGGGCCTGGAGGCCGGTGCCTCGGTGCACGCGAAGGACATCGCGCTGCCGTCGGGCACGACGCTGGCCGTCGACGGCGACGCCGTCGTGCTGCAGGTCCTGGCCGCGCAGGCGGAGGAGGCCCCGGCCGAGGCCGCGGGCGACGAGGCCGCCGCGGAGGCCTGAGCCTTCGAGGTCGTCTGACCTGGTGTACGGGGTGGTGGGCGCGGCCTGCCACCCCGTACCGCTGTTCTCACCCGTCTCCGACCCGTCTCACCCGACTTTCTAGGCGAGGAATGCGCATGTCCGACGAGAACGCTCCCTGGCTGATCGCGGGCCTGGGCAATCCCGGCCCCGAGTACGCGATGAACCGGCACAACGTCGGTTTCATGGTGGCCGATCTGCTGGCGCAGCGGATGGGGGCCAAGTTCAAGCGGGCGACCAAGGGCCAGGCCCAGGTCGTCGAGGGCCGGATCGGTCCGCCCGGGCCGGCGAACCGGCGGGTCATCCTGGCGAAGCCGATGTCGTTCATGAACGTGTCGGGCGGCCCGGTGACGGCGCTGAGCGACTTCTACAAGGTCCCGACGGAGCACATCGTCGCGGTGCACGACGAGCTGGACATCGACTACGGGGTGCTGCGGCTGAAGCTGGGCGGCGGCGACAACGGGCACAACGGCCTGAAGTCGATCACGAAGGCGCTGGGCAGCGACTACCACCGGGTGCGTTTCGGGATCGGCCGTCCGCCGGGCCGGATGCAGGTGGCTGACTTCGTCCTGAAGGACTTCTCCTCGGCGGAGCGCAAGGAGCTCGACTACTTCGTGGACCGTGCGGCGGACGCCGTGGAGGCCCTGGTGATCGAGGGTCTGGAGCGCGCGCAGTCGACGTACAACTCGTGAGTTCACGGGTCACGGCGGACAACTGGCGACCTGTGCGGACTTTCCCCGGCAGGAGTTGACCGGGCCGGGGTGGATGGCCAAGGATCCCCGCCATGTTGGCTGTCACCCGGCAGGTCGCGGCGGGTGTTCTCGTCGTGTTGCTGCTGATCACCGGTGTGTGGGCGTCGTGGGGCGCCGCGCAGCACGTCGCGTTCCCGTCCGGCCGTGAGCGCGGTGAGATGACCGTGGCGCGGTGTGCGGGCGAGGTGTGTTCGGGGCCGTTCGCGCCGGCGTCGCCGGTGGCGGTGCGCCATGCGCGGGTGACGCTCGACCGGTCGGTGGGCGTGACGAAGGGGGCCCGCCTTCCGGTGGTGCTCAAGCCGGGTTCGACGTCCGCGGTGCGGGCGGGCGGGCCCGGTTTTCTGCGTGCGTGGGTGCCGCTGGGCGGGGCCTTGGTGCTGGCGTCGGTGGTGGTCGCGGGTGGAATGCGGCGCCGGCGCCTCGCGTGGGTCACGGGAGGCGCCGGCTTCGCTCTGCTGACGGCGGCTTTCGTCGCCGTCGGCCTGTGAGGCGGTGCGGGGTCAGCCGGTGTTGCGCAGACCGGCGGCGACTCCGTTGACGGTGAGCAGGAGGGCCCGGGCCAGTGTCGGATCCGGTTCCTGGCCCGCGGCGGCCGCGTCGCGCTGGCGCTTGAGCAGGGCCACCTGGAGGTAGGAGATCGGGTCCAGGTAGGCGTCGCGGATGTCGAAGGTCTGCTTGAGGACGGGCTGGGCGTCGAGGAGTTCCCGCTCGCCGGTGACGCGGAGGATCTCCTGGACGGTGAGGGCGTGCTCGGCCTCGATCGCGGCGAAGACGTGCCGCAGGTTCTCGGGGACGAGCGTCTCGACGTAGTGGCGGGCGATCCGCAGGTCGGTCTTGGCGAGCGTCATCTCCACGTTGGAGATGAAGTTGCGGAAGAAGTGCCACTGCTGGTGCATCTCGTCGAGCACCGTGTCGAGGCCGG
The DNA here is from genome assembly GCF_014621695.1 of Streptomyces xanthii. Lineage (GTDB taxonomy): Bacteria > Actinomycetota > Actinomycetes > Streptomycetales > Streptomycetaceae > Streptomyces > Streptomyces xanthii. The sequence goes on along the minus strand of NZ_CP061281.1, from coordinate 4,547,723 downwards.
CCTCGCGCAGGGCCTTGAGGCCGGAGCCGACGCCGAACCAGCCGGGGACGATCTGCCGGGACTGGGTCCAGCCGAACACCCACGGGATGGCGCGCAGGCCGTCGAGGGAGACGCCGGAGCCGGGGCGGCGGGAGGGCCGCGAGCCCAGGTGGAGGTCGGCGAGCTGGTCGACGGGGGTGGAGGCGACGAAGTACGTCGGCAGGTCCGGGTCCTCGACCAGCTTGCGGTACGCGGCGTGGGCGGCGTCGGAGACGAGGTCCATCGCGGCGTCCCAGCGGGCGAGGGCCTCGTCGGACTGGCGCGGCGCGGTGTGCAGGGCGGAGGCCTGCAGGGTGGCGGCGACGGTCAGTTCGAGGTTCTCGCGGGCCAGCGACGGTACGAGGTACTTGTCGGAGATGACCTCGCCCTGCTCGGTGACCTTGATCTCGCCTTCGAGGGTGCCCCAGGGCTGGGCGAGGATCGCGTCGTGCGAGGGGCCGCCGCCGCGGCCGACGGTGCCGCCGCGGCCGTGGAAGAGGCGCAGGCGGACGCCGTAGCGGTGGGCGACGTCGCGCAGGCGGCGCTGGGCGCGGTGGATCTCCCACTGGGAGGTGGTGATGCCGCCGAACTTGGAGGAGTCGGAGTAGCCGAGCATGACCTCCTGGACGTCGCCGTTGAGGGCGACGAGCCGGCGGTAGGACGGGTCGGCGAGCATGTCCTCGAGGATCGTGTCGGCGGCCTTGAGCTCGTCCGTCGTCTCGAGGAGCGGCACGATGCCGATCTTGGCCCAGCCGGCGTGGAGGTCGATGAGTCCGGCCTCGCGGGCGAGGACGGCGGCGGCGAACACGTCGTCGGCGCCCTGGCACATCGAGATGATGTACGACTCGATGACCTCGGGTCCGAAGACCTCCAGGGCCTTCTTCACGGTGTGGAAGACACCGAGGGTCTTCTCGCCGGCGGCGTCGAGCGGTGCCGGGGTGGGGGCGAGGGGCCTTCTCGACCTGAGTTCCTTGGCGAGCAGCTTGCCGCGGTAGTCGCGGGGCATGTCGGCGTAGCGCCAGGACTCCTCGCCGAGCCGGTCGAAGAGCTGGCCGAGGGCGTGGTGGTGGGCGTCGGCGTGCTCGCGGACGTCCATGGTGGCGAGCTGCAGTCCGAAGGCGGCGAGCGTACGGATCGTGCGGTTCATGCGGCCTTCGGCGAACAGGCCGCCGCGGTGCTCGCGCAGGGAGGTCTGGATGAGGGTGAGGTCGTGGAGCAGCTCGGTGGTGCCGAGGTAGTCGCGGCCGGGCTCGTGCGGGGTGTTCTTCGCGAGCCGCGTCTTGGTGTTCTCGAGCTTCTGGCGGATCGCGGTGGCCTTGAGCCGGTAGGGCTCCTCGGCGTTGAGCCGCTTGTAGCGGGGGCTGATCTCGGGCAGCAGTTCGAGGTCGGTGCGCAGCGAGGTGAGCAGTTCCTCGGTGGCGCCGGTGTAGCGGATGGAGTTCGACAGGAAGCCGCGCAGCTCGTCGATCATGTCGAGCGCGTCGTTGATGCCGTGCTCGTGCTGGAGGATCAGGACGTCCCAGGTGACCTGCGGGGTCACGTTCGGGTTGCCGTCGCGGTCGCCGCCGATCCAGGTGCCGAAGGTGAGCGGGCGGGTGTCCTCGGGGAGGGTCACGCCGACGCGCTCGAGCTCGGCGGTGAGGTCCTCGAGGACGTCGCCGACGGCTCCGGCGTGCAGTTCGTCGAGGTAGTAGATCGCGTTGCGCGACTCGTCGGTCACCTCGGGGCGTACGACGCGCAGCTCGTCGGTCTGCCACACCAGGTCGATGTTCTCGGCGAGGCGGGTGTCGTAGCGGCGGCGGTCGGTCTCCAGGACCGGCGTCTCGAGAAGCTCGGCGATGCGGCGGAGCTTGCCGAGGACGGAGCGGCGGGCGGCCTCGGTGGGGTGGGCGGTGAAGACGGGCCGGACGTTCAGGTTGCGGACGGTGTCGCGCAGGTGGTCCGGGTCGGCGTCCTTGAGCCGGTCGGCGGTGCGGGCGAGGAGCCCGCCCTCGGCGGCGCGCTTGGCGCGCAGCTCGCGGCCGCGGTGGACCTGCTCGGTCACGTTGGCCAGGTGGAAGTACGTGGAGAAGGCGCGCACGAGCTTGGCGGCGGTCTCCAGCTCGGTGCCGCGCAGCAGCTCGGCAGCGGCCTCGCCGTCCTCGCGCGTCAGGCGGCGGACCTTCTCGACCAGCTCGAGGAGCTCGGGCCCTTCCTGGCGGACGAGCGTCTCGCCCAGCAGGTCACCCAGGCGGCGGATGTCGGCACGCAGTTCGGGGCTGGTGCTCGTCGAAGCGGTCTGATCGGCACTGCTCACAGGTGCGGCTCCTTGCAGTGGTGAAGCTCATCTGGAGGGGAGAGTCCCGGAACCGGGTATGAGTCCCGGGTGGAGATTCAGAGCGGACCGCGCTGTCCGACCGTTTCCAAGGATATGTGCCTGCCTGGGCGACACGGCCCGGGGCCTGCGGGTCGCGCCTCGCGACACGGCCTTGCCGCCGGACACCGCGCTGCCATACTTACGACGCCGTAGGTTACGGAACCGTAGGCAAGTACGTCCGCGGATCTCCGTGGATCTCCTGACCCGTCTCAGGCCCGTTCAACCCTCCCTACCCTCGACCCACAGGGGACTCCCATGGCCACACGCTCCGATGTGATGGAAGACGCACCGCGGGGACCGTCCGGCGCGTCGTCCGCCACACCACCCTCGGCGACTCTCGGCGGCGAGCAGAAACGCTCGCTCGAACAGATCACACTGCTCCTGTTCATCATCGTGCCCTTCCTCGCCGTGCTCGCGGCCGTGCCGCTGGCCTGGGGCTGGGGCGTGAGCTGGCTCGACCTGGGCCTGCTCGTCTTCTTCTACTACCTCGGCTGCCACGGCATCACGATCGGCTTCCACCGCTACTTCACGCACGGCTCCTTCAAGGCGAAGCGCCCGCTGCGCATCGCGCTGGCCGTCGCGGGTTCGATGGCCGTGGAGGGCCCGCTGGTCCGCTGGGTCGCCGATCACCGCAAGCACCACAAGTTCTCCGACGCGGAAGGCGACCCGCATTCGCCGTGGCGTTACGGGGACACGGTCCCGGCGCTGATGAAGGGCCTGTGGTGGGCGCACATCGGCTGGATGTTCGACGAGGAGCAGACCTCGCAGGAGAAGTACGCGCCCGACCTGATCAAGGATCCGGCCATCCGGGCGGTCTCCCGGCAGTTCGTGCTGTGGACGCTGGTGTCGCTGATGCTGCCGGCGCTGATCGGCGGTCTGGTGACGATGTCGTGGTGGGGCGCGTTCACCGGGTTCTTCTGGGGGTCGCTGGTACGGGTGGCGCTGCTGCACCACGTGACCTGGTCGATCAACTCGATCTGCCACGCGGTCGGCAAGCGTCCGTTCAAGTCCCGCGACCGCTCGGGCAACGTGTGGTGGCTGGCCGTCCTGTCCTGCGGCGAGTCCTGGCACAACCTGCACCACGCGGACCCGACCTCGGCCCGGCACGGAGTGATGCGCGGGCAGATCGACTCCTCGGCGCGGCTGATCCGCTGGTTCGAGCAGCTGGGCTGGGCGAGCGACGTGCGCTGGCCGTCGAAGGACCGCATCGCCGCCCGCCGCAAGCCGCAGGCGGCCGACGCGGCGTGACCGGAGCCAGGCATGATGGGGTGGTGGCGACCGACTCCAGCACCCCGAGCAATGCGAGCAGCGACCGGCCCGAGAAGCCGCGGCGGGCGCGCCGGACGCGGATGACGGGGGCCGAGCGGCGTCAGCAGCTCCTCGAGATCGGGCGGACGGTGTTCGCGGCCAAGGGGTTCGAGGGCACGTCGGTCGAGGAGATCGCGGCGAAGGCCGGGGTCTCCAAGCCGGTGGTGTACGAGCACTTCGGCGGCAAGGAGGGGCTGTACGCGGTGGTCGTGGACCGCGAGATGCGCCAGCTCCTCGACATGGTGACCAGCTCGCTGACGGCCGGCCACCCGCGCGAGCTGTGCGAGCAGGCGGCCTTCGCCCTCCTCGACTACATCGAGGAGTACACGGACGGTTTCCGCATCCTGGTCCGTGACTCCCCCATCCCGCAGTCCACGGGTTCGTTCGCGTCCCTGATCTCCGACATCGCCACGCAGGTCGAGGACATCCTGGGCCGGGAGTTCAAGAACCGCGGCTTCGACCCGAAGCTCGCGCCGCTGTACGCGCAGGCGCTGGTCGGGATGGTCGCGCTGACGGGTCAGTGGTGGCTGGACGCCCGCAAGCCGAAGAAGGCGGAGGTCGCCGCGCACCTGGTCAATCTGGCCTGGCACGGCCTGGACGGCCTGGAGCCGAAGCCGCGCCTGATAGGGCACCGGAAGAGCTGATCTTTTGTCCGCGGCTCTCGTCGTGGCTGGTCGCGCAGTTCCCCGCGCCCCTGGAAGGCATGCGGCTTCGCCGCGCCTTCCCCCGCAAAAAGCGCCCCGCGCCTTGATCGAGGAAATGCGACCCGAAGGGTCTGCATTTCAGGGGCGCGGGGAACTGCGCGAGAAGCCCCACCGGCCCGCACCCGCGATCGACACATCAGCCCGGCAGACGAATGGGCTCCAGGAACTCCAGCCGGTTCCCGACAGGGTCAAGGGCGTAGAACCGCCGGTACCCGGGAAGCGCCGCATCCCGGACCACCTCGACCCCACCCCCGGCAAGCCGCTCCGCGAACTCCTCGATGCCCCGCACCAGAATCCCCGGGTGCGCCTTCCGCGCGGGCCTGAAATCCTCCTCGATCCCGAGATGCACCTGCACGGACCCGGCCGAGAACCAGCACCCGCCCCGCGCGGCGAGCACCGGCGGCTTGGGGATCTCGGTCATCCCGAGGACCTCCCCGTAGAACCCCCGCAACAACTCCTCGCTCCCCGCGGGCGCGGCGAGCTGCACATGGTCCAGCCCCACGATCACGCCTTCACCGCCACCACGAAGACCCGCCGGAACGGGAACACCGTGCCGTGCTCCGACCCCGGGTAGGCCGTACGGAGCAGCCCCGCGTACTCCGCCACGAACGCGTCCCGCGCCGCCGGATCGTCCGCGAGAGCGGTGAGCACGGGCCGCAGCCCGGTCCCCTTGACCCAGTCGAGCACCGGGTCGGCCCCCTCCAGGAGGTGCAGGTATGTGGTCTCCCAGGCGTCGACCGCGCAGCCGAGCCCGGTGAGCCGCTCCAGGTACGCGGCCGGCGTGTGCACGGCGTCCCCGTGCCGCAGGACGTCGCCGAGCCGGTCCTTCCAGCGCGCGGACCCGGCGAGCTCGCGCATCAGGACGTGGCTGGGCGCGTCGAAGTTGCCCGGCACCTGGAAGGCGAACGTGCCGCCGGGCGCCAGCGCGTCCACCCAGCGCGGGAAGGACTCGACATGTCCGGGGACCCATTGCAGGGTCGCGTTCGACAGGATCAGGTCGTACGTCTCCGCAGGCGCCCAGCGCGCGGCGTCCGCGTGCGCGAAGTCGAGCCGGCCGGTCGCACGGGCACGGGCCTTCTCCAGCATCTCGGGCGAGTTGTCGTAGCCGGTGATGTGCGCGGTGGGCCAGCGTTCGGCGAGCAGCGCCGTCATGTTGCCGGGGCCGCAGCCGAGGTCGGCGATGCGGGCGGGGTCGCGCGGCGGCTCGGGGACACGGGCGAGCAGGTCCATGAACGGGCGGCCGCGGTGGTCGGCGTGCCGGAGGTACTGCTGGGGGTCCCAGATGGGTGTCTGCGGCTTCGTCATACGTCCAGACTGAACCCAAAGTATCTCGACGTCAAGATAATCGACATCAAGAGACTTCACGTCGACACACCCTCTACACTGATCGTCATGGAGGACGAGGTCGACCGTCTGGTCGCAGCGTGGCGCCGGGAGCGCCCTGACCTCGACGTGGAGCCCCTGGAGGTGCTCAGTCGGGTCAGCAGACTGGCGCGCCATCTCGACCGCGCCCGTCGCATCGCGTTCTCCGAGCACCAGCTGGAGCCCTGGGAGTTCGACGTCCTGACGTCGCTGCGCCGCGCCGGCTCCCCGTACCAGCTCTCTCCGGGTCAGTTGCTGACCCAGACCCTGGTCACCTCGGGCACGATGACGAACCGTATCGACCGGCTCGCCAAGAAGGGCCTCGTCGAGCGTCTGCCCGATCCGAGCGACCGGCGCGGGGTCCTCGTCCGGCTGACGGAAGAGGGCCGCGACCGGGCGGACCAGGCCCTGGCGGGCCTCCTCGAGCAGGAGCGGGCCATCCTCGTCCAGCTCTCCGGCCGGGAGCGGGGCGAACTGGCGTCCCTGCTCCGCCAGCTGACCGCCCCCTTCGACAACATCCCCGGCTAGGGCCTTCCGCCTGGGTTCAGGCGGGCACGGCGGCCGTGCGGGACTCCCCCGCGGCCCGGCGCCTGTCCGCACGCAGCGCGACCGCGGTCGCGAGCGCGCCCGCGCCCTCCCACAGGCCCACCCCGACGAATCCCGTGGGTGCCCGGTCGCCGAGGACCGCGAGCGTGAAGACGGTGCAGGTCAGCAGCCTGAACGGGACCGTCCAGCGGAAGAATGCCGTCCAGTCGGCGGCCGCCGCGAGCACGTAGTACACGCCCATGTTGAGCGCCGCCATCGAGGAGGCGGTCAGGAAGGTCAGGGTGTGATCACCGTCGGCCCGGCCCGCGGCGGGCGCCTCGGCGAAGCCCATGGCGGCGATCAGTGCGTCGGGCGCGGCGAGTCCCACGACTCCCATGCCGGCGGCGAGCACGCCGAACGCGGACATGGTCCACCCGGCGCGCGAACTGGGCCGGATCCTGAGCTCCACGCTTGTTCCTCTCATCTCGTTCGTCCGCGGCTCCGGTGGGGGCTGGTCGCGCAGTTCCCCGCGCCCCTGGAAGGCATGCGGCTTCGCCGCGCCTTCCCCAGATGAAAGGCACCCCGCACCTCAGCTGGCGGCCTCCAGATCAGCGGGCCCGACGCCCGCCCGGCGCGCGAGCGCGACCGCCGCCAGCGTGGAGTGCACCCCGAGCTTCCCCAGCACGTTCTGCATGTGTGTCCGCACGGTGTGCGGGGAGAGGAACAGCCGCTCGGCGACGGCCTTGCGCCCGAGGCCCGCGACCATGCACCGCAGCACCTCCCGCTCCCGCGGCGTCAGCGACTCCACCAACTGCTCCGACTCCGTACGGTGCTTGCGCGCCGCGGTCAGCTCGCGCAGCACGCCCGTGAGCAGCGCCGGCGGCAGATGCGTCTCGTCCCGCAGCACACCCCGGATGACGGTGAGCAGCCGCGACAGGGAGCAGTCCTTGGCGACCCAGCCGGACGCCCCGGCCTGGAGCGCGAGCGCGGCCCGCCGCGGATCGTCCCGCTCGGCGAGCACCACCGTACGGACGGCCGGCTGGCCCGAACGGACCCCTGCCACCAGCGAGATGCCGTCGACGAGTCCGTCCTGTGCGGCCCCGTCCGGCACGACGGCAGGCGGGCGCAGGCCCTCGGCGGCCGCCGCCCCCAGGTCCGCGTCGACGAGCATCACGTCGAATCTGCGCCCCTCGCCGGCCGCCCGCTCCAGGCAGCGCAGCGCGGCGGGCCCGCTGCCCGCGGCCGCCACCTCGACGTCGGGCTCGGCGGCGAGCGCCGCGGCGAGCGACTCGGCGAAGATGCGGTGGTCGTCGACGACCAGAACCCGTATGCGAACCACTGAATTACCCCCACTGGTCGGGGGACGGACCAACGCAGGTACGGCGCCCGGAGTACGGGTCACCGCAGCCGCACGGCCGCCGCCGTGCCGAACTGCCACCCCCACTCCAGGCGTCGTACCTGGCTGTCTCGCCCCCTGATCAGCACCGGCCCCCACCGGCGCTGTCCTCAGAGTAGGGCCGACGGCCCGGAGGGGAAGGCGATTCACAGAACTGAGGCGGCTCGACCGGCGGGCGACCGTCCCGCGCGTTTATGGTGAGACGCATGTTTCGCTTTGAGACAGAAGTCGACAAAGAGCGCCGCCTTCTGCTCCGCGCGGCGCTCCGCGACACCAACACGGCGTCGTCCCCCGCGCTGCGCGAACTGCGCGGCACCCCGGCCGAGCGCGAGACCCCGTTGCAGGTCTGGGCGTTCGACGCGGACGGTGAGCTGGCGGGTGGTCTGGACGCCCACACCTGGGCGACCTGGCTCCACGTGAACCTGCTCTGGGTCGCCGGCCACCACCGCGGCGCCGGCCTCGGCTCCCGCCTCCTGGACCGGGCCGAACACATGGCCCGCGACCAGCACGCCTGCACCAACTCCCGAGTGGAGACCTGGGACTTCCAGGCGCCGGGCTTCTACAGACAGCACGGCTACGAAGTCGTCGCGGTCATCCCCGACTACCCGCCCGGCATCAAGGAATTCACCCTCACCAAGCGGCTCAGCTGACGGGCAGTCGGCGGGCTCCCGTCGACGGGACCGCCGGGAAGACGCGTGGCGGGGTGAAGGCCGCGGTCTCGAACGCGGTGAGGATCGACTTCGTGACCGCGTCCGCGTCCGTCGTCTCCACGAGCACGAGCGCCGACCCGCCGAAGCCGCCGCCCGTCATCCGGGCTCCGACGGCCCCGGCCGAGCGGGCCGTGTCGACGACGAGGTCCAGTTCCGGGCAGGAGATGCGCAGGTCGTCGCGGAGCGAGCGGTGGCCGTCGTAGAGGACGGGGCCGATCGCGCGGGCCTCGCCGGCGTCGAGGAGGCCGATGACCTGTTCGACGCGGTGGTCGTCGGAGACGATGTGGCGGACGTAGCGGACGACCTTCTCGTCCGCGCCGGACCGCTCGATGCGGGCCAGCGCGTCGTCGAGGTCCGCGTACGGCACGTCGCGCAGGTGGGTGACGCCGAGGAGGCGGGCGCCCTCCTCGCAGCCGGCCCGCCGCTCCGCGTAGGCCCCGTCGCCCAGTTCGTGCTTGACGCGCGTGTCGACGACGAGGAGCTGGAGGCCCTGCGCGGCCAGGTCGAAGGGGACCTGACGGACGGACAGGTCGCGGCAGTCGAGGTGCAGGGCGTGCCCCTCGGTGGCGCAGGCCGAGGCCATCTGGTCCATGACGCCGCACGGAACGCCGACGAACACGTTCTCGGCGCGCTGGGCGAGCACGGCCAGTTCGGGCCCGCTCAGGCCGAGTCCGAACAGGTCGTTCAGCGCGTACGCGGTGACGACCTCCAGGGCCGCCGAGGAGGACAGCCCCGCGCCGGTGGGAACGGTGGACGCCAGGTGGACGTCCGCGCCGGTGACGGCGTGGCCCGCGTCGCGCAGCGCCCAGACGACGCCCGCCGGGTACGCGGCCCAGCCGCCCTGCCCGTACTTGGAGAGCGGTTCGAGTGCGTCGACGCGCAGTTCGGCGACGGGGGCGTCGAGGTCGGCGGAGTGCAGGCGCAGCACGCCGTCCTCGCGCCGGGCCACCGCGGCGACCGCGGTGTGCGGCAGCGCGAGCGGCATGACGAAGCCCTCGTTGAAGTCGGTGTACTCGCCGATCAGGTTGACGCGGCCGGGCGCCGCCCAGACCCCGTCCGGCGCGTACCCGTACAGATCGCTGAACTGCGCGGCGACGGTCATGCCTGGCCTTCCTGGCGGGCCTGGGCGAACTTCCAGGCGTCGGCGACGATTCCCGCGAGGTCCGTGCGGGACGGGTTCCAGCCGAGGCGTTCGCGCGCGGTGCGCGCGGAGGCGACGAGAACGGCGGGGTCGCCGCCGCGGCGCGGGGCGACGACCTCGGGGATCGGGTGCCCGGTGACCTGGCGGACGGTCTCGACGACCTCGCGCACGGAGAAGCCGTTGCCGTTGCCGAGGTTGCAGATGAGGTGCTCGCCGGGGCGGGCTGCGCCGACGGCGAGGAGGTGGGCCTCGGCGAGGTCGGCGACGTGGATGTAGTCACGGACGCAGGTGCCGTCGGGGGTCGGGTAGTCGTCGCCGTAGATCGAGATGGCCTCGCGGCGGCCCTGGGCGACCTGGAGGACGAGCGGGATGAGGTGCGACTCGGGGTCGTGCCGCTCGCCGCAGTCTCCGTAGGCGCCCGCGACGTTGAAGTAGCGCAGGGAGACGGCGGCGAGCCCGTGGGCGTGCGCCTCGCCGGTGATCATGTGGTCGACGGCGAGCTTGGAGGCGCCGTAGGGGGAGGTCGGCGCGGTGGGGTCGGTCTCGGTGATGGGGGTGTTCACCGGCTCGCCGTAGGTCGCGGCGGTGGAGGAGAAGACGAGGGTGCGCACGTCGGCGGCGCGCATCGCGGCGAGCAGCTCCATGGTGCCGCCGACGTTGTTCGCCCAGTACTTCTCGGGCTTCGCTACGGACTCGCCGACCTGCGAGAACGCCGCGAAGTGCAGGACCGCGTCGTAGGAGGCGTCGAGCCACTTGGCGGCGTCGCGGATGTCGCCCTCGACGAAGGCCGCCCCGGCGGGGACGCCCTCGCGGAAGCCGGTGGAGAGGTTGTCGAGGACGGTGACCTCGTGTCCGGCCTCCAGCAGGTGCTGCGCGACGACGCTGCCGACATAGCCGGCTCCGCCCGTGACCAGGTACTTCTTGGGAGCGGACTTCTGGGGTTCGGTCTTGCCCATCACTTGCTCGCTACCTCTCGCAGTCGCTCTGCCGCGGCCTCCGGCGGCACGTCGTTGATGAACACACTCATGCCGGATTCGGAACCCGCGAGGAATTTCAGCTTGCCGGAAGTGCGGCGGACGGTGAAAAGCTCGAGGTGCAGCGCGAAGTCGTCGCGCGTGACGCCGTCGAACTCCTCCAGCGTGCCGAACGGGGCCTGGTGCCAGGCCGCGATGTACGGCGTCGGCGGTTCACCTTCACCGAAGATCCGGTCGAAGCGCTTCAACAGTTCCAGATAGACCTGGGGGAACTCTGTGCGCGCCGCGTCGTCGAGCGCGAGCAGGTCGGGCACCCGGCGCTTGGGGTAGAGGTGCACTTCGTAGGGCCAGTGCGCGGCGTAGGGCACGAAGGCCACCCAGTGCTCGCCCTCCAGGACGACGCGGGTGCCCTCCGCGAGCTCCTTGTCGACGACGTCGGCGAAGAGGTTGCGGCCGCCGGTCTGCACCTTGTGCTCGGCGAGGGAGCGGAGCATGAGCGCGGTGCGCGGGGTGGTGAAGGGGTAGGCGTAGATCTGGCCGTGGGGGTGGCCGAGGGTGACGCCGATCTCGGCGCCGCGGTTCTCGAAGCAGAAGACCTGCTCGACGGAGTCGAGGTGGGAGAGCTCGGCGGTGCGGTCGGTCCAGGCGTCGAGGACGAGCCCGGCCTGTTCCTCGGTGAGGTCGGCGAAGGACGTGTCGTGGTCCGAGGTGAAGCAGACGACCTCGCAGCGGCCGGAGTCGCCGGCGAGCGAGGGGAAGCGGTTCTCGAAGACCACGACGTCGTAGGCGGAGTCGGGGATCTCGGAGAGCCGCTCTCCGGCGGAGGGACACAGGGGGCACTCGTCGGCCGGCGGGTGGTAGGTGCGGCCCTGGCGGTGCGAGGCGATGGCGACGCGGTCGCCGAGCAGCGGGTCTCGGCGGATCTCGGAGGTCGTGACGGTGCGCTCCAGGGGCCGCCGGTCGACCGCGTCCCGTACGGCGTCGTCGCGGACGTCGTAGTAGATGAGCTCGCGCCCGTCGGCGAGCCGGGTCGACGTCTTCTTCACGGCCGATACTCCTCAGCAGACCAACCCAACAGAATCCAACATAACAAACCATGAGCCGGAGAGTGCGTCAAGAGTGACAGCCGGTAGCGGCTGGTCACAGAGCAGCGGAGACCGGCCGAGGGGCCCACAGTAAGCGCTATCAATCACAATCCAACAAAGAACATCACCAGAACTGTTCACTTCTTAAAGGTGGGGACGTACGTTCCGCTCATGCATGCCCCCACACCAACCGACACCACGACCCTGGCCGCAGGGCTCCGGCTGCCGACCAACGGACTCGACTACGCGATCCTCGCGATCTACTTCGTCGTCGTCCTCGGCATCGGCTTCGCCGCCCGCCGCTCCGTGCGGACGAGCCTCGACTTCTTCCTGTCGGGGCGCTCCCTGCCCGCCTGGGTCACCGGCCTCGCCTTCGTCGCCGCCAACCTGGGCGCGACCGAGATCCTCGGCATGGCCGCGACCGGCGCGCAGTACGGCGTCGCCGTCGTCCACTGGTACTGGATCGGCGCGATCCCGGCCATGGTCTTCCTGGGCCTCGTGATGATGCCCTTCTACTACCGCTCGAAGGTCCGCTCGGTCCCGGAGTTCCTGCTCCAGCGCTTCGACAAGTCGGCCCACCTGCTCAGCTCGGTCCTGTTCGCCTTCGCGGCGATACTCATCGCGGGCGTCAACCTGTACGCCCTGTCGATCGTCGTCGAGGCGCTCCTCGGCTGGCCGCAGTGGGTGGCCATCGTGGTCGCGGGCCTGTTCGTGCTCGCGTACATCACGATCGGCGGCCTCTCCTCGGCCATCTACAACGAGGTCCTCCAGTTCTTCGTGATCCTGGCGGCGCTCATCCCGATCTGCGTCATCGGCCTCAAGCGCGTCGGCGGCTGGGGCGGTATGACGGACTCGCTGAAGGCGCAGCACGGCGACAACTTCCTGTCCGCCTGGGGCGGCACCGGCATCGGCGACCCGAACCCGCTCGGCGCGAACTGGCTGACGATCATCCTCGGCCTCGGCTTCGTCCTCTCCTTCGGCTACTGGACGACGAACTTCGCCGAGGTGCAGCGCGCCCTGTCCGCGAAGAACCTCTCCGCCGCCCAGCGCACCCCGCTGATCGCCGCGTTCCCGAAGATGTTCATCGTCTTCCTCGTGATGATCCCCGGCCTGGTCGCCGCCGTCCTGGTCCCGAAGATCGGCGCGGCCGGCTCGGACCTCACGTACAACGACGCGATCCCGTACCTGATGCAGGAGCTGCTGCCCAACGGCGTCCTCGGCATCGCGGTCACCGGTCTGCTCGCCGCGTTCATGGCCGGCATGGCGGCCAACGTGTCGTCGTTCAACACCGTGTTCACCTACGACATCTGGGCCAAGTACGTGCGGCCCGGCAAGCCCGACGGCCACTACCTGAAGTTCGGCCGGCTCATCACCGCGATCGGTGTCGTCGCCTCGATCGGCACCGCGTTCATCGCCTCGTCGTTCTCGAACATCATGGGCTACCTCCAGACGCTCTTCTCCTTCTTCAACGTGCCGATGTTCGTCGTCTTCATCATCGGCATGTTCTGGAAGCGCGCCTCCATGAAGTCCGGCGTCTGGGGCCTGCTCGCGGGCACCACGGCCGCGATGGTCAACTACTTCTGGATCTACAAGCAGGGCGTCATCGACATCCCCACCGACCAGGGCGCCAACTTCGTCTCCGCGATCGTCGGCTTCGTCGCCGGCGCCGTCGTCATGGTCCTGGTCACGCTGTTCACCGCGCCCAAGCCCGAGGCGGAGCTCGCGGGTCTCGTCTACGGCACGACCGCGCCCGGCCTGGAGGAGCCGCCCGCCGAGGGCGACGACGCCTGGTACCGCAGGCCGGCCCTGCTCGGCTGGGGCGCCGTCGTCCTCGCCGCCCTGTGCTACCTGCCCTACTCCCTCTGATCGGAGGCTCGACCCACCATGTCCGAACTCCAGAACGAAGTCTCCGAGTTGGAGCGCAAGTCCGCGACCGCGGCCCGGCTCTTCGACATCCGGCGCATCATCGGCGGCCTGTTCGCGCTCTACGGCGTGATCGTCACCGTCGCCGGGATCACCGCGTCCGACGCCGACCTGAAGAAGGCCGAGGGCATCAACATCAACCTGTGGACCGGCCTGGGCATGCTCGCGCTCGGCCTGTTCTTCCTCGTCTGGCTGAAGCTGCGTCCGACAGCGCCGCCCACCCCGGACGAGAGCGCCTAGGGCACGACGAAGCCCCGCCCCGCGTGAGCGGGACGGGGCTTCGTGAAGTGGAGCGCCGGGCAGGCCTTGCACCTGCATTTCCCCACAGGAAGTGGGGCGTCTTTCCTTGGACCACCAACGCACTGCCGGGCTTCGCTAGTTGCGGCGACCGGCGCAAGATCGACTATAGCCCAGGAGCGGGGTCCGAGGGAAGTTCCGCGGCCGCCTCGCGCGGGGCGGGCACCGGACCCGCCCGGTCGAGCAGCCCCGTGCGGGCCGCGAGCGCCGCCGCCTCCAGCCGCGAGCCGACCCCCAGCTTCATCAGCACCCGCTGCACATGCGTGCGCGCGGTGCTCGGCGCGATGCCCATCCCGGCCGCGATCAGCCGCGTGTCCTCGCCCTCGGCGACCCGCACCAGGACCTCGACCTCGCGCGGCGTGAGGAGTCGCAGCAGCCGCTGCCCCTCGTCGTCGGGCTGCGCCGCCGGGTTGAGCAGCTCCCCGAACGCGCCCTGCAGCAGCGCCGGAGCCACCGCCGCCTCCCCCGACCGCGCTTTCATCAGCGCCCGCTCGACCCCTTCGATCCGCTCGTCGTGCCGTACGTAGCCGGAGGCGCCGGCCGCGAACGCCGCGGCGATGCCGCGCGGCGAGGGCACCGGGCCGAGGACCACCACGGCGACCTGCGGGCGCTCCCGCTTGATCCGCACGATCGGGTCGAAGATGCCGGGCTCGGCCGGGGTCGCGGTGCCCAGCAGGCAGACCTCGGGCGCGCGGGAGATGACCAGGTCGGCGGCGCCCGCCGCGGGCGCGGCCGCGGCCAGGACCCGGTGCCCGCGCAGCTTCAGGGCCGAGGCCAGTGCCTCGGCGAGCAGACGGTGGTCGTCGACCACCATGAGCCGCACACCCATCGAGCCAACCCCCCAGTTCGCCCCGCGCTCCGCGTCGGTCGCACGGGCCCCCACGGACGGCCGAGCCCCCCGACTCCCCGTCCCTCCCTCTTCATCTCCCGGAAGCTACACGCTTGTTCGACGTCGCGCGCCCCCTACCGGCGAGAAGCGGCCCGGAATGCTGAAATCCCGTTCTTTCAGGGGTGATGCGCGCACTCGGGCGGACTCGGGGGCAAAAGGCGGCGGCCCCGCCCCCGGGTGGGGAGCGGGGCCGCCGGCCCTGGAGCGGGATCAGCCGTTGGCGACGAAGCCGAGGGCCGTGTACTGCTTCTCGTCAGCGGAGTAGGGCTTGCTGATGAGGCCCTTGCCGAAGTACAGGCGCCCGTTGGAGTAGAGCAGTTCGCTGCTGCTGCTGCCCGGGACCATGGCGCTGATCGCGTTCTTGACCGGCTCCGTGTTCGGGGCGACCAGGAGCGTTGTCTGCTTCATCGCCTTGGGCTCGATCGTGACGACCTCGCTGCCCTTGTCGTACGGGCCACGCTTGAACGCCAGGATGTTGCCGCCGTCCATGCGCATCGGGAAGATCTCGTACTCGCCGCCGTCGGCCCGGTCGGCGGTCGTCTTGCCGGTCTTCAGGTCGTACGACACGATCTCGTTGGTCTGGCCGATGTCGCCGCCCGCGTCGTGCTGCTGGGTGGCGAGGTAGACGCGGCCGTTGCCGACGACGATCTTCTTGCAGCCGTCGATCTTGCCGACCTCGCAGTCGAAGTCGTACTTCTCGTCGTCGATGGCGATCTTCGTGATGAGCTTGCCGTTCGCGTCCATCGAGAAGATGTCGGAGACGGTGCCCGCCGAGTTGTCACCCGCGCCGACGCCGATGACGACCGGGTCGGTGGAGAGGATCTTGGCGTTGTCGACGCCGGCGGCGAGCTTGTACGACCACTTCGGCTGGCCGGACTTCGGGTCCAGGAGCTGGACCTCGTACTTCTCGTTGTCGAAGTCGCCGCACTTGCGGACCGCGACGAGCTGGGCGCCGCCCGCGTAGCCGACGTCCTCGCAGCTGCCCTGCTGCGGCTTCCACAGCGGCTTGCCGGTCTTCACGTCGAACGCGGCGCCGCCGCGCAGGCCGCCGCCGGCCGCCAGGGTGTCGCCGACGAAGGACAGCTCCTCGAACGGGACGGCCTGCTCGCCCGAGCCGATGCTCGTCGTCCAGACCTTCTCGCCGGTGTTGACGTTGAACAGCGTGACCTGGGAGCAGGTCTTGTGCATGCCGTCCTTGGGACGCTTGGCGTCCTCGGCGACGACCGCGGCGAGCGCGTCCTTGGTGACGGTCGGGGTGAACCCGCAGGTCTGGCCGGACAGCGGCAGCGTCCACTGCTCCTTGCCGGTCGCCGGGTCGTAGCCGACGATCTCGTTCACGCCGGACTTGGCGTACGTCTTGTCGGTGAGCCAGGAGCCCATGACGCTGTCGACGTTGTCCTTGGCGACCTTCGGCGCGGGCAGCTGGAAGGCGATCTGGGCCGAGGTGTTGCCCGGGACCTTCTCCTCGCCGGCACCGCCGAAGCCGCCGCCGCCACCGCCCTTGCCGGTGGTGCCCTCGCCGCCCTTCTCACCGCCGGCGGTGGTGTCGGACTTGCCGTCGTCGGAAGAGCCGGCGTACATGATGCCGCCGCCGACGATCAGGGCGATGACCACGACGGCCGCCGTGACGATCCAGACGATCGGCGAGACGGACTTGCCGCCGCCGTTGCCGCCGCCGTTCACGGGCGCCATCGGCGTGGTGGACGGCTGCGGGTAGCCGTACTGCTGCTGGCCCGGCTGGGGCTGGCCGTACGGCTGCTGCCCGTACTGCTGCTGCCCGTACGCCGGGGTCGGCGGCTGGGGCTGCTGCGGCTGGGCCGGGTAGCCGTAGCCGGGGGCGCCGCCCTGCGGCGGGGCGGCCGGCGGGGGCGGGGTCTGCGGGGCGCCCTGCGGCGCCTGCGGGTAGCCGTAGCCGGGTCCGCCCTGCGGCGGGGGCGGCGTCGGCGCGCCGAAACCGCCGGCCGGGGGCGGCGTCGGGGCCCCGAACCCGCCCGCGGGCGGGGTGGGGGGCGCGGCCGGTGCGGCCGGTGCGTCCTGGGGCTCGGGGTTCTTGCCGAGCGGCACCTGGGGCGGCTGCTGGGGGTCGTTCGGAGGCTGGGGCGGCGGCTGCGTCATGGCGTGGGTACCTCGGAATGCCTTTGCGTGAGGGGACGGTTCAGAAGTGCGCGACGTCAGTCGCCGTAGGCCAGCATGAGCTTCTGCTGGCCCTTGGCGCTGCCGGACAGGTTGGTGGCGGAGATGAAGAAGCGGCCGTCGGCGTACGCGACGTCCTTCGAGTAGAAGCCGCTCTCGATCGCGGCCGTGCCCGCCGGGTTCTGCAGCAGCGTCTTCGGCGTGTGCGATCCGTTGACCGGGATCGACAGGACGCGGCCCGCCTGACCGCCGTAGGACGCCTCCATGTACGTGACCACGCCGCCGTTGTCCACGGTGACGGGCAGCAGCGACTGGTCCTCGGGGGACTTCACGCGCCAGCGCTCCTTGCCGCTGGTCAGGCTGATCGCCACGACCTCGTTGGCCCCGCCCGCCTTGCCCTGCGTGGGCATGTAGAGGGTGCTCGCGTCGGCGACGGCGCCGGGGCAGCCGTTCAGATCGCGGTTGAGGAAGGAGAACGAGCTGCCGCAGCTGGTGTCGAGGCCGTCGACGCCGACCTCGGCCTGCACGGTCGCGCTGTTCTCCTTGAAGGAGGCGATGTTGTACTTCTTGTCGTCGTCGTTGGTGCTGTAGACGACGAGCGGGCTGACCGAGTAGACGTTCGCGATCTGCCAGTCCTTGGGGAACTTCTTCGTCCAAAGAGCCTTGCCGGTCTGCGGGTTCAGCTGGCGCAGCTCCTCGTGGGCCTTGTCGCCGCCCGCGCCGCAGGAGGCCACCGTGAGCAGCTTCTTGCTGTTGCCGGTGTAGGCCTTGGGGAAGCAGTCGTCGCCGTACTGCTCGACGGCGAACTTCCGCTTGCCGTCCTTGGCGTTCAGGGCGAGCCCGGACATCTGGCGGCCGACCATGAGCGTGTCGCCCGCGTAGTTCAGGCCGATCTCGGAGCCGGTGCCGTCGAAGAAGTCGTCGTCGTTCTCCCGCTCGGGGATCTTCGCCGCCCAGCCCTTCTCGCCGGTGGCCAGGTCGATCTCCTGCACCTGGTTGCACTTGGCGCGCGAGGACGTGCCGCTCTTGTACGCGACGACGATCTTGCCCGCGTCGGAGGGCGTCTTGGTGACCGCGCAGATCTTCTGCGGGAACGCGACCGCGGGCCAGCTGATCTTGCCGTCGTCGACGTTGTAGGCCAGGACCTCCTTGTACGCGGCCTTGACCGCGACCTTGTCGGTGATCCACATGCCGGGGGCGTCGGCGCCGTCGCCGGGCACCTTGGGGGCCGTCTTGTACCAGAGGACCTTGGCCTCGCCGTCCTGGCGGCCCTCGTTGAGGTCCTCGTCGCCGGCGTGCCCGTCGCCCTGGCCGTCGCCCGGGTTGACCGGGGCGGAGACGGAGGCCTTCGGGTCCTTGCCCTTGGCCTCGGGCTCCTTCTTGTCCGTGGTGTCGTCGTCACCGCCGACGACGGCGAACACGACGCCGCCCGCGACGACCACCAGTGCCAGCGCGGCCGCGGCGATCGCCCAGGTCTTGCCCTTGATGCCGTTGCCGCCGCCGTTCGGCGGGACCGGGGCACCGGGCTGCTGCTGGGTCGGGTAGCCGTACTGGGGCTGCTGGCCGTAGGGGCCGGACTGCTGCGCGTACGGGCCGGGCTGCTGCGGCGGCTGGCCGTACGGGCCCGGCTGCTGGGGCGGGGTGCCGTACGGGCCGGGCTGCTGCTGGGGGTAGCCGTAACCGGGCTGGGGCTGCTGCTGCGGGTAGCCGTAGCCGGGCTGCGCCGGCGGAGGCGTCTGCGGCGGACCCGCGGGCGGGGGCGGTGTCTGCCCCTGCGGATCCTGCGGTGCTCCGAAGCCGCCCGCGGGCGGCTGGTTGGGCGGCTGAGTCATCAGCGCTCCCCCCGTTTCTGCTGATGTACTGGCACGCCTGGCTGGTTTTCCCGGACGTTCAGGTCGGTCGCGGGGTGCCCGCGGGCCCCCCTCAGCCGCCCTTTCTATCACTCGGGGCGCCCCGCACAGGGGCCGGTCGCTCGCCTGTTCCCAAGGGAGCACCGGCCCGTGATGTGTCCGTTACGCGGCTTCGCCCGTTCTTCCCAGACCTTCAGAATTCCTCCTGAACGTCTTCACGCGTCCTCGGCGAGTTCCAGCCAGCGCATCTCCAACTCGTCCTTCTCATCGGACAGCGCGCGCAGCTCGGCGTCGAGTTCGGCGACCTTCGCGAAGTCCGTCGCGTTCGCGGCGATCTGCTCGTGCAGCTTGGCCTCCTTGCCGGAGAGCTTGTCGAGCTGCCGTTCGATCTTCTGGAGCTCCTTCTTGGCGGCGCGGGCGTCCGCGGCCGAGGGCGCCTTCGTGGCCGCGTCCTGGGCGGGGGCGGCGGCCGCCGGGGCCGGGGTCGCGGCCTCGATCATCCGCCGGCGGCGCTCCAGGTACTCGTCGATGCCGCGCGGCAGCATCCGCAGCGCGCCGTCACCGAGCAGCGCGAACGTGTTGTCCGTCGTGCGCTCGATGAAGAACCGGTCGTGGGAGATCACGATCATCGAGCCGGGCCAGCCGTCGAGGAGGTCCTCCAGCTGGGTCAGGGTCTCGATGTCCAGGTCGTTCGTCGGCTCGTCGAGGAACAGGACGTTCGGCTCGTCCATCAGCAGGCGCAGCAGCTGGAGCCGGCGGCGCTCACCACCGGACAGGTCGCCGACGGGCGTCCACTGCTTCTCCTTGCCGAAGCCGAACTGCTCGCACAGCTGGCCGGCCGTCATCTCGCGGCCCTTGCCGAGGTCCACGCGGTCGCGGATCTGCTGCACGGCCTCCAGGACGCGGAGCGTGCCGGGCAGCTCGGTCACGTCCTGGGACAGGTAGGCGAGCCGCACGGTCTTGCCGACGACGATCTTCCCGGCGGCGGGCTGGACGTCGCCCTGGCTGCCGGCGGCCTCCGCGAGGGCGCGCAGCAGGGAGGTCTTGCCCGCGCCGTTCACCCCGACCAGGCCGATGCGGTCGCCCGGGCCGAGCTGCCAGGTCAGGTGCTTGAGCAGGGTCTTCGGGCCGGCCTGCACGGTGACGTCTTCCAGGTCGAAGACGGTCTTGCCGAGCCGGGCGTTCGCGAACTTCATCAGCTCGCTCTTGTCGCGGGGCTCGGGCACGTCGGCGATCAGCTCGTTGGCCGCCTCGACGCGGAAGCGGGGCTTGGACGTGCGGGCCGGGGCGCCGCGGCGCAGCCAGGCCAGCTCCTTGCGGACCAGGTTCTGCCGCTTCGCCTCCTCGGTCGCGGCGATCCGCTCGCGCTCCGCGCGGGCGAACACGTAGTCCGAGTAGCCGCCCTCGTACTCGTAGACGTCGCCGCGCTGCACGTCCCACATGCGGGTGCAGACCTGGTCCAGGAACCAGCGGTCGTGGGTGACGCAGACGAGGGCGGAGCGGCGGGCGCGCAGGTGGGCGGCCAGCCAGGAGATGCCCTCGACGTCCAGGTGGTTGGTCGGCTCGTCGAGCACGATCAGGTCCTGCTCGGCGATGAGCAGCTTGGCGAGCGCGATGCGGCGGCGCTCGCCGCCGGAGAGCGGGCCGATGACCGTGTCCAGGCCCTGCGGGAAGCCGGGCAGGTCCAGGCCGCCGAACAGGCCGGTCAGCACGTCGCGGATCTTGGCGCTGCCCGCCCACTCGTGGTCGGCGAGGTCACCGATCACCTCGTGGCGGACCGTCGCCTCGGGGTCGAGGGAGTCGTGCTGGGTGAGCACGCCGAGGTGGAGGCCGCCGCTGTGCGTGACGCGTCCGGTGTCGGCCTCCTCCAGCTTGGCGAGCATCCGGATCAGGGTGGTCTTGCCGTCGCCGTTCCGCCCCACGACGCCGATCCGGTCGCCTTCCTGCACGCCGAGGGAGACGCCATCGAGGAGGGCACGGGTGCCGTAGACCTTCGAGACGTTCTCGACGTTGACCAGATTGACTGCCATTGCGCTCCGCTCCTTGGGCCGACCATCCAGCGTAGTCGGGGTCGGGGGTGCGTTTTCGCCGTGGGCGGTGCGGGCTGTCTCACGACTGCGGCCGGTGGGGCTTCTCGCGCAGTTCCCCGCGCCCCTGAAATGCATGCCCTTCGGGCGCATTTCCCCGATCAGGGTGCGGGGCGCCATTCATCTGGGAAAGGCGCGGCGAAGCCGCAGCCTTTCAGGGGCGCGGGGAACTGCGCGACCAGCCACGACGGACTCGCACACGCCGACGTACCAACGGAGTGACCTCGCGGGGGCGTACCAGGCGGCCCGGGCCGCCGAGGTTCGGCGGCGGGAGGGGGTGGCCGCGCAGGGCCATGGCCGTGTGCAGGCCCACCAGGGCCGCCGCTCCCAGAGGGACGGCGGCCCGGCGCAGGCGGCGACGGCTACGGCGGGGACGGGTTCGCGTCATGCCGGTAGCGTCCCGCGCCGGCGATCAGCCCGGCAGGGGTGACGTACTCAACCGGAGATGAGTACGGCGCCCTGTGCCGGGGAGCAGGCCACCCGGGCCGCGCGGCACGTGCCGGACGCGACGAGCGCCGAGGCGACCGCGCGTGCCGCCGCCTCGTCCGCAGCGAGGAACGCCGTCGTCGGCCCCGACCCGGACACGAGCGCGGCCAGGGCTCCCGCCCCGCGCCCCGCGTCGAGCGTGGACTTCAGGCTCGGGAAGAGGGACAGCGCGGCGGGCTGGAGGTCGTTGGTGACGGAGGCGGCGAGCGCCGCGACGTCACCGGTACGCAGCGCGTCGAGCAGCGCGGGCGACGCGACGGGGGCGGGCGCGTCCGGGCTGAGCCGGTCGAACTCCCGGTACACGGCCGGCGTCGACAGCCCTCCGTCCGCGACGGCGAACACCCACCAGAACTCCCCGCCCACGTCGAGCGGTTCGAGCCGCTCACCGCGCCCGGTGCCGAGCGCCGCCCCGCCCACGAGGCTGAACGGCACGTCGCTGCCCAGCTCGGCGCAGATGTCGAGGAGTTCGGCGCGGGAGGCGTTCGTGCCCCACAGGGCGTCGCAGGCCACCAGCGCACCGGCCGCGTCGGCGGAGCCGCCCGCCATGCCGCCCGCGACGGGGATGTCCTTGGCGATGTGGATACGGACCTTCGGGTCGCCGAGCCCGTGCCGCTCGGCGAGCGCGAGGGCGGCGCGGGCGGCGAGATTCGTACGGTCCAGCGGGACCTGGTCGGAGCCCGGGCCGGTGCAGGTCAGGGAGAAGGCGTCCGTCTCGGTGACGGTGACCTCGTCGTAGAGGCCGACGGCCAGGAAGACGTTGGCGAGGTCGTGGAAGCCGTCGGGGCGGGCCGGACCCACCGCGAGCTGGACGTTGACCTTGGCCGGGACGCGGACGGTCACCGAGGTGGTCACTGCGCGGCCCCCTTGGCCTCCGCGATCCGGGCGAACTCCTCTACGGTCAGCGCCTCGCCCCGCGCCTGCGGCGAGACGCCGGCGGCGACGAGGGCGGCCTCGGCGGCGGCCGCGGAACCGGCCCAGCCGGAGAGCGCGGCGCGCAGCGTCTTGCGGCGCTGGGCGAACGCGGCGTCGACGACCGCGAAGACCTCTTCCTTCGTCGCCGAGGTCGCGATCGGCTCGGTGCGCCGGACCAGGGAGACGAGGCCGCTGTCCACGTTGGGCGCGGGCCAGAACACGTTGCGGCCGATGGCGCCGGCCCGCTTGACCTCCGCGTACCAGTTGGCCTTCACGGAGGGGACGCCGTAGACGCGGTTGCCGGGCTTGGCGGCGAGGCGGTCGGCGACCTCGGCCTGGACCATGACGAGGGTGCGCTCGATGCTCGGGAAGGTCGCGAGCATGTGCAGCAGGACCGGTACGGCGACGTTGTACGGGAGGTTCGCGACCAGCGCGGTCGGAGGCGGGCCGGGGAGCGCGGTGACCTGCATCGCGTCCATGTTGACCAGGTCGAAGACGTCCTTCTTGGCCGGGATGCGGGCGGCGACGGTCGCGGGCAGCGCGGCGGCGAGGACGTCGTCGATCTCCACGGCCGTGACGTGGCGGGCGGTCTCCAGGAGCGCGAGGGTGAGCGAGCCCAGGCCGGGGCCGACCTCGACCACGACGTCGTCCTCGGTGACCTCCGCGGTGCGGACGATGCGGCGGACCGTGTTGGCGTCGATCACGAAGTTCTGACCGCGCTGCTTGGTGGGCCGGACGCCGAGGGCCGCCGCCAGCTCGCGGATGTCTGCGGCGCCGAAAAGGGGGCCTTGAGGCTCAGTGCTGCTCACCGTTCAAGGGTAGCCGCGCCCGGCCTCCGGCCCACCCGCCCTCACGTCGAGCCCCGCCCGGCCCCTCCCGGGGGGCCCACCCGACCCCTCCCGGGGGCCCGCCCGACCCGTCCCGGGACCACGCCCGGCACCTCCCGGAGGCACGCCCGACCCGTCCCGGGACCACGCCCGGCACCTCCCGGAGGCACGCCCGACCCGTCCCGGGACCACGCCCGGCCCGTCCCGGGGGCACGCCCGACCCGTCGCGGGATCGCGCCTGGCCCCGCACGCGCCCGCACTTCGGCCCCTGGCCCGCCCCCTGCTCCCACCCACCCGCCCCCTCCGGGGGCGTCGGCCCGGCGCCGAGCAGACTGCCCCTGGGACGCACGAAGTGCGCCCTTCAGGGGCGCGGGGAACTGCGCGAGCAACCACGACGGCGCAGCAGTCGGCGACATGCGTCAGCCCCTACGGCGGCGCCGCCGCAGCCGAGGCCGACCCGATCACGCACCCTGGCGCCAGGGTGCCGCCCCAGGCGGCAGACTGCCCGAACCCAGAAGGGACGTGCCCGAGGCCGGGCGTCGGGCCGAACGCCCCTGGCGGGGCCGAGGCCCGGCGGGGGACTGCCCAACGTCAGGGCGACCGAACGCGCACCCAGCAATGGAGCGCTGACCCAAGTCGGGGCCGACCGAAGCGCACCCCAAGGCTGGGGTTCTGCCCGAGGCGGGGCGACTGGATGCGCGTCCAGGGCTGAAGTACTGCCCAAGGCCGGGCGCCGGGCCGACGCCCCCGGAGGGGGCGGGTGGGTGGGCGCGGGGCCGGGGCCATGGGCGCCTGGTGATGCAGGGGCCATGGGTCCGGGGCCCCGGACGAACGCGGGCCCGGGGGGCAGGGGCCCGGACGAACGCGGGCCCCGAGGGCAGAGGCCCGGACGGGCGCGGGCCCCGAGGGCAGGGGCCCGGACGGGCGCGGGCCCCGGGGGGCAGGCCCCGGACGGGCGCGGGCCCCGAGGGCAGGGGCCCGGACGGGCGCGGGCCCCGGGGGGCAGGCCCCGGACGGGCGCGGGCCCCGAGGGCAGAGGCCCGGACGGGCGCGGGCCCCGGGGGGCAGGCCCCGGACGGGCGCGGGCCCCGAGGGGCAGGGGCCCCAGGAGCCCGGAGGCGCCGGGATGGAAGGGTGCGGACGGTCGTGGGGCCCGGGGGGACCCGGGGGACCCGGGGGACCCGGGGGACCCGGGGGACCCGGGGGACCCGGGGGACCCGGGGGACCCGGGGGACCCGGGGACCCGGGGACCCGGGGACCCGGGGGACCCGGGGGACCCGGGGACCCGGGGACCCGGGGGACCCGGGGACCCGGGGACCCGGGGGACCCGGGGGTGAGCATCACCCCCGGGCGGGGCCCCGCCCCATAGGCGCCGGCGGTCATGGGCAGCAGGTTCACCCCGGAGGGGCCCGACCCAGGGTCAGAGGCGGGCGCCGCAGTGGGGCCAGGGGGTGGCACCCCGGCGGGCGTAGAGCTTCTTCGCGCGGTAGGTCTGCTCGGCGGCGGACGCGTCCTGGGGGCGCCCCGAGCCGCCGAGGCTCTGCCAGGTGCGGGTGTCGAACTGGTAGAGCCCCCCGTAGGTGCCGCTGGGGTCGGTCGCTCCGGGCCGCCCCCCGGACTCGCACTGGGCCAGCGCCCCCCAGTTCAGCCCGGAGCCGGACCCGGACCCGGTCTCCTCCGCGGGCCGCGGCTTCGTGCCGACCCGCACGAGTTGGGCCCGCGGCGCCCGGATCAGCTCGTCGGCGATCCGGCGCGGCTTCTGCCGCACCCCGTTGACGGTGCGCAGCGCGTACGTGACCCGGCGCAGCCCGGTCTCGCCGGCCCGGGTGACGACCTCCGTGCCTTCGAAGAGACTGTCGTCGCGGGTGCGCTCGGTCTCGTAGGGGACGGGTTCCTCGCGGACCTCCTTGCGGCCGGTCACCCGCATCACGGTGATCGTCTGTCCGTCGCGCGGGAAGCTGTCACGGGCGACGGACAGGGTGTCCTGGCCGCGCAGGGTGATCCCGGCCTCGTCGACGGCCTCGCCGACGGTCGCCGCGTTGGTGCGCAGGGTGCGGCGCTGCCCGTCGGCCATGATCGTGACGCTGCGCTCGGTGCGGACGGCGAGTTCGAGTCCGTGCCGCCCGATGGCCCGGGAGCGGGACGTGGACACGTAGGCCCCCTCGGCCCGTACCCCGATCTGGTCGAGGGCCCCGGCGACGGTGCGGGCGGTCGTCCACACCTCGCGGCGCTGTCCGTCGAGGGTGAGCCGCACGGGCCGCCCGTAGCGGACGGCGACCTCGTCCCCGTCGGCGAGCGCGGTGCCGGGGGCCGGGGCGACGAGGTCGTGGTCGCCGACGTCGACGCCCTCGTCGGCGAGCAGCTCGGTGACGTCGTCGGCGAAGGTGTGCAGGGTGCGTTCCTTGCCGTCGATGCTGAGGTGGACGGCCTTGTCGTTGGCGACGAACGCGGAGGTGCCGCCGGCGAGGAACGCGACGACGAGGGCCTGGGGGACCAGCCGGCGCAGGGTGTCGGGGCGCGGGTCTCTCTTCTTGCGGCGCGCGGCGCGGCGGGCACCCGGCGTCGCCTGACGGGGCGGGGTCGCCTGGCGGGGCAGGGCGGTCTCGGTGCGGGCGGTGGCGGTCGCGTACGCCTGGGCTTCGACGCGCCCGACCGGCTCAAAGGGCCCGACGGACTCGACGGGCTCGGACCAGGGGGCGTCGAGTGCGACGACGGTCGGCTCGTATCCCCAGGAGCCGTGCGCGTCCCCGGCTCCACCGGGACCGTACGGATCCTCGTACGGCTCGTACGGCGCTTTGCTCACGACGACGCTCCAGGCGCTCCAGGGGTCCGCCCCCGGGGTGGGGGCGGGTCGGGCGAGCAGAACCTAGCGGAGCGGTCGTCACTCTCCAAAGCGACGCGACTACGTGGTGTCGCGATCACCGGCGCGGGGCCGGTGCCGGTTTCAGTAGTCGAAGGCGCGGGCCGTGTTGGCGGAGACCGAGGTCGAGAGGGCTTCCTCGGTGACGCCCTTGACGGCCGCCATGGCGCGCAGCGTGACCGGAATCAGGTACGGGGCGTTAGGCCGACCGCGGTACGGCGCCGGGGTCAGGAACGGGGCGTCGGTCTCCACCAGGATCAGTTCCATGGGGGCGACTTCGAGGGCGTCGCGCAGCGGCTGGGCGTTCTTGAAGGTGACGTTGCCCGCGAAGGACATGAAGTAGCCGTGCTCGGCGCAGATCCGGGCCATGTCGGCGTCGCCGGAGTAGCAGTGGAAGACGGTGCGCTCGGGGGCGCCCTCCTCCTTGAGGACCCGCAGCACGTCCTCGTGGGCCTCCCGGTCGTGGATGACGAGGGCCTTGCCGTGCCGCTTGGCGATCTCGATGTGGGCGCGGAAGGACTTCTCCTGGGCCGCCTTGCCCTCGGGGCCGGTGCGGAAGTAGTCGAGGCCGGTCTCGCCGACGCCCTTGACGTGGGGCAGCGCGGCGAGCCGGTCGATCTCGGCGAGCGCCGCGTCGAGCCCGGCGTCGCCGAGCGGCTCGCGCGCGCCCTGCCGGGACCAGCCGTCGGGGTCGCCGTGCACGATGCGCGGCGCCTCGTTGGGGTGCAGGGCGACGGCCGCGTGGACCGCGGCGTGCGCGGCGGCGGTGTCGGCGGCCCACTGCGAGCCCTTGAGGTCGCAGCCCACCTGCACGACGGTCGTCACGCCCACCGACGCCGCCTTGGCGAGGGCCTCCTCGACCGTGCCCGCCTGCATGTCCAGGTGGGTGTGCGAGTCGGCGACCGGCACGTCCAGCGGCGCGGGCGGCGGGGGCGGGGTGGCGTCCTTGGCGTTGGGGCTCATGCCCCGATCCTACGAACCGGCCCTCCGGTCCGACGAACCGATTCCTGTCCCGCGAAGCCGCACCGATTCCGGCCCGGCCGCGGTCCGACCGGCCGAGTGCGGCCCCGCCCCGGCCTACGAACCGGGCTCGTCCGTCTCGGCCGCGTCCTTCTTGTGGTGGTGGCTGAAGGGGTGGAGCAGGTCCGACAGGTGCCAGTGGTGCTCGTGCGGCTTCCGGGCCTCCGCGGCCGCGGGCTCGGGCGCCTCGACGGGCCCCGCGGGCGGCGTGCGGTGCTGCGGGTTCTTGGGGTTCTGCATGATGTCGAGGACGGAGGAGACCCGGCCGGCCCGCATGATCCGTACGACGTGTCCGCCGCAGTTCAGGCAGGTGGGGCGGGTGAGCGGCGACGGGACCCGCTCGCCGTTCGCCACGTACATCACGAACTCCGCCCCGTCCCCGTCGACGTGGTGCTCGATCTCGTAGGACTGCTCCCATCCGTGCCCGCAGCGCATGCAGGCGAAGGAGTACGACTCGTGGGCGATCGAGGTCGCCGCGCTGCGGTTGGGGATCGGGGGCGTCTCGGCACCGGTGGTCGTCCTGGAGACTGCGAACTCGCTCATGCCAGCTCCTCTTGTCCGCTGGACAAGCGCTGCCCTCGGGCAGCGTGGGGACGGGTGCGTCCCCTTCGACCAGTGGACGCCTCCGGCGGGCCGGACGCAAAGCACCTGCCGACTGTTGGAGCCGATTTGGCTCTTCCCTGCCGAAAGGGCGCCGCACCCGGTCTTCGCTTTGCTTTTCAGGTTAGTCCTTTACGCGCTTATGGGGCGGTTCGATCCGCATTCTTTGCCGCGACGACGGCATCGAAGACTTCCCGCTTGGGCAGACCCGCCTCCGCGGCGACGGCGGCGATGGCCTCCTTGCGCCGCTCCCCCGCCTCCTCCCGCACCCGGACCCTGCGCACCAGCTCAGCGGGGGTGACGTCGTCCGCGGACTTCTCCGGGGCGCCCTCCACGACGACGGTGATCTCGCCGCGGACACCCTCGGCGGCCCACGCGGCGAGTTCCTTGAGCGGGCCCCGCTTGATCTCCTCGTAGGTCTTGGTCAGCTCGCGGCACACGGCGGCCCGGCGGTCGGCGCCGAACGCCTCGGCCATCGCCGCGAGGGTGTCGTCGAGGCGGTGCGGGGCCTCGAAGTACACGAGGGTGCGGCGCTCGTCGGCGACCTCCTTGAGCCGGCCCATCCGCTCGCCCGCCTTGCGCGGCAGGAACCCCTCGAAGCAGAACCGGTCGACGGGCAGCCCGGACAGCGCGAGCGCGGTGAGCACGGCCGAGGGGCCCGGTACGGCGGTGACGCGGATGTCGCGCTCGACGGCGGCGGCCACCAGCCGGTACCCGGGGTCCGACACGGACGGCATCCCGGCGTCGGTCACGAGCAGCACCCGCGCCCCGCCGGCCAGCGCCTCCACCAGCTCGGGGGTGCGGGCCGACTCGTTGCCCTCGAAGTAGGACACGACGCGCCCGCCGACGGTCACCCCGAGCGCCTGCGCGAGCCGCTTCATGCGCCGCGTGTCCTCGGCCGCGACGACGTCGGCGACGGCCAGCTCCTGCGCGAGCCTCGGCGGCGCGTCCGAAATGGCCCCGATGGGGGTTCCTGCGAGTACCAGCGTTCCGGTCGAATCTGCGGTTCCTGTCACTGTTCCAGTCTCGCAGGGGTCACAGACGGGATTCGCACAGTCGGGTTCCCTACGATGGCGCGGTGACCCATACCGCGTCGTCGTCCCACCCGACCGAGACCCCGTCGCGCGCCGCTGCCCGGCAGGACCCCGCCGAGGCGGAGCGGCCGTCGTCGTGGCTGCGCGGCCTGCGCCGGTTCGGGTACGCGGGGCGGGACGGCGGGGGCGGTGTCCTCGAGCGGCTCGTGCCGTCGTTCCCCGCGCCGACCTCGCGCCTGTGGCCGACGGGCGGGCTCGGCCGGTTCTCCGGCTGGGCCGGGCCGCTGCTGGTCACGCTGCTCGCGGGGCTGCTGCGCTTCTGGCACCTGGGCAGCCCGAAGGCGGTGATATTCGACGAGACGTACTACGCGAAGGACGCGTGGGCGATCATCCACCGCGGCTTCGAGGTCAACTGGGCGAAGAACGCCAACGACCTGATCCTCCAGAGGAACGGCGACGTGCCGATCCCGCACGACGCCTCGTACGTCGTGCATCCGCCGGTCGGCAAGTACGTCATCGGGATCGGCGAGTGGCTGTTCGGGTTCGACCCCTTCGGCTGGCGGTTCATGACGGCGCTGCTCGGCACGCTGTGCGTGCTGATGGTGTGCCGGATCGGGCGGCGGATCTTCCGCTCGACGTTCCTGGGCTGCCTGGCCGGTCTGCTGCTCGCGGTGGACGGGCTGGCGTTCGTGATGAGCCGGACCGCGCTGCTCGACTCGGTGCTCGTGTTCTTCGTGCTGGCGGCGTTCGGCTGCCTGGTCGTGGACCGGGACCGCAGCCGGGAGCGGCTCGCGGCGGCGCTGCCGGTCGACGAGAACGGGCTGGTGCGGCCCGACGCGCACATCGCGGAGACGTTCCGGTTCGGGTGGCGGCCGTGGCGGCTGCTCGCGGGCCTGTGCCTGGGCCTGGCGGCGGCGACGAAGTGGAACGGCTTCGTGTACGTGGCCGCGTTCGCCCTGATGACGGTCCTGTGGGACGTGGGCGCGCGCCGGGTGGCCGGGGCGCGGCACCCCTGGATGGCGACCTACCAGTGGGACCTGGGCTGGGCGTTCCTGTCGACGGTGCCGGTCGCGATCGGCACGTACGTGCTGTCCTGGCTGGGCTGGATCCTCTCGCCGGACGACGGCACGGGCGGCTATCTGCGCAACTGGGCGGTGACCGCGGGCAAGGGCGGCCACTTCACGTGGCTGCCGGACTGGGTGCGCAGCCTGTGGCACTACGAGCACGAGGTGTGGGAGTTCAACACGCATCTGACCTCGGCGCACACGTACCAGTCGAACCCGTGGAGCTGGATCGTCGACGGCCGTCCCGTCTCCTACTTCTACGAGTCGCCGTCGCCCGGCACCGACGGCTGCCCGGCGGACGCGGCCGACAAGTGCGCCCGCGAGGTCCTGGCGCTCGGCACCCCGCTGCTGTGGTGGGCGGCCGCCGTCGCGCTCCTGTTCGTGCTGTGGCGCTGGTTCTTCCGGCGTGACTGGCGGGCGGGCGCGATCCTGTGCGGGGTCGCGGCCGGCTATCTGCCCTGGTTCCAGTACCAGGAGCGGACGATCTTCTACTTCTACGCGGTCGTCTTCGCGCCGTTCCTGTGTCTGGCGGTGGCGATGATGCTCGGCGCGATCATCGGGAAACCGGGCTCGTCGGAACGGCGCCGGATGGCCGGTGCGGCGGGCGCGGGCGTCCTGGTCCTGCTGATCGTGTGGAACTTCATCTACTTCTGGCCGATCTACACGGGCACCGCGATCCCGATCGACTCGTGGCGCTCTCGGATGTGGCTCGACACCTGGGTCTGAGCCCGGGCCCCGATACCTGGGTCTGGGCCCGTTTCGGCCGTTTTCTCGATCTCTCTTCGGATACTTTCGGACACCATCCACCTAACTCCCCGTCGCCGGGGCCTCACGCGTGTCTACAGTCCCAGCGTCAACCTGGGGAGGGGACGCACATGCGCAAGGGGGCCAAGGTCGCGATCGTCGGCGGGGTGTTCACCGTCATGGTGGGCGGAGCCGGGTACGGGGCCTACAACATCGTCACGGCCGTCACGGGGAACGGCGGCTCGTCCGCGGCGGGGCCGGAGGCCCACCGCACGGGGCCGCCGACGGCCGACGAGGTCGAGGAGACGTCGCGGAAGTTCCTCGCGGCGTGGGGGAAGAACGACGCGGACGGCGCCGCCGGGTTCACCAACTTCGCGGAGAACGCGCGGGAGGCGCTGCGCGGCTGGCACGAGGACGCGCACATCACGCACACCGCGCTGAAGGCCGGCAAACCGTCCGGGGCGCGCGTCCCGTTCTCGGTGAATGCCACCGTGGAGTTCGACGGCAAGAAGAAGACCCTGTCCTACGACTCCTCGCTCACCGTCGTGCGCGGCGAGACCACCGGGCGGGCCCTGGTGAAGTGGAGCCCGTCCGTGCTCCACCCGGACCTGCGGGAGGGCGACACCCTGCTCACCGGCGAGTCCGCGGCGCCGCCCATCGAGGCCGTGGACCGCGACGGCGTCGTCCTGACCGCGAAGAAGTACCCCTCGCTCGGCCCGGTCCTGGACCAGCTGCGCTCCCGGTACGGCGACAAGGCGGGCGGCACCCCCGGCGTCGAGACGTACGTCCAGCACGCGAACGCCGACGGCACCGA
Organism: Streptomyces xanthii; assembly: GCF_014621695.1. Classification (GTDB taxonomy): domain Bacteria; phylum Actinomycetota; class Actinomycetes; order Streptomycetales; family Streptomycetaceae; genus Streptomyces; species Streptomyces xanthii. The sequence goes on along the minus strand of NZ_CP061281.1, from coordinate 4,516,604 downwards.
GACCGCCAAGACGCTGCTCACCCTCACCAAGGGCCGGCCGGGCAAGCTGCACACGACCCTCAGCGCGAACGCGCAGGCGGCCGCCGAGGGCGCCGTCGCGCGGTACGCGAAGTCGTCGGTGGTCGCCGTGAAGGCGTCGACCGGTGAGGTGCTGGCGGTGGCCAACGCGTCGGAGCGCGAGTTCAACGCGGCGTTCAACGGCCGTGTGGCGCCCGGTTCGACGCTGAAGATCCTCACCGCGGCGGCGCTCATCGACCACGGCGTCACGACGGAGACCGGCCCGGCGCCGTGCCCCGACTCGGCGGTCGCGATGAGCCAGACCTTCCACAACCTCAAGGGCATGGCCCCGAACGAGGGCGCCACCCTGGCCAACAGCTTCGCCCGCTCCTGCAACACGGCCTTCATCAAGTACTCGGACGATCTCGGCGCGCAGAACTTCGCGGACGAGGCGACGCAGCGGTTCGGGCTCGGCAAGGACTGGAAGACGGGGATCGTCTCGTTCGACGGCTCGGTGCCGGCGGCGGGCGGGCCGGACGCGGCGGCCGGGATGATCGGCCAGGGCCAGGTGCAGATGAACCCGCTGAACCTGGCCTCGGTGACGTCGACCGCGATCACCGGCTCCTTCCACCAGCCGGTCCTCGTCGCCCCGGGCCTCGACGACCGCCAAGTGGCGACGGCGCAGGGACTGCCGTCCGCGACGGTGTCCCAGCTGCGCCGCATGATGAACCTCGCGGCGACCGCCCCCTACGGCACGGCGACACAGGTCATGGCGGGTCTGGGTCCGAACATCGGGGCGAAGACGGGCTCCGCGGAGGTCGACGGCCAGGGCAGGTCCAACTCCTGGTTCACGGGGTACCGCGGTGACGTGGCGGCCTCGGCGATGGTCCTGAGCGGCGGCCACGGAGGCGACGCGGCGGGCCCGATCGTGGCGGCCGTACTGAGAAGCGCCCCGTGAACGAGCGCCCCCGAAGGGGCGCGGGGCCGTGTCGCTCTGCGGCTCCGCCGCGTGGGCGCGAGCAACCACGACGAAACCGAAGTCGCACCACCACCGTTCAGTCCTACGGCGAAGAGGCGCACCCGGCTCCCCGCACCGATTCCAGCCCCCTAATCTGAACAGCAGCCAAACCACCGGAGGGAACACGTGGGCACCAGAGGCAAGCGGCGCGAGCCCTCGCGCCGGAACACCAACGCCCTGGTGCTCGGCGCGGCCGCGGCCGTCGTGGCCGCCGGCGCGGGGATCGGCGCGTACGTGTTCGCGGACGGTGACAGCGAGGCCGCCGCCGACAGCAAGCCCCTGATCAGGACGGGCCCGCCCACCTCCGCGGAGACCCGGGCCGCGGCCGAGCGCTTCCTGTCCGCGTGGGAGAAGGGCGACACGGCCCGCGCCGCCGCGGCCACGGACGACGCCCCCGCCGCGGGGACCGCCCTGTCCGCGCTGGCGAAGGACGCCCACTTCAGCGAGCTGAAGCTGACCCCGGGCACCCGCAAGGGCGCCACCGTTCCCTTCCACGTCACCTCGAAGGTCACGTACGAGAAGACGAGCAAGCCGTTCGCGTACGACTCGAAGCTGTCCGTCGTACGGGACAAGAAGACCGGGAAGGTGTCCGTCGACTGGGCTCCGTCGGTCGTGCACCCGGATCTGCGGGACGGGGACCGGCTGGTGACGGGCGAGGCGGGCGATCCGCCGGTCAAGGCGCTGGACCGGGACGGCGGCGAGCTCAGCGTGAAGAAGTACGCCTCGCTCGGCACGGTCGTGGACGGGCTGCGCGAGAAGTACGGGAAGAAGGCCGGCGGCACCGCGGGCATCGAACTCCGCGTCGTGCGCAAGGACTCGGGGAAGAAGTCGGCGACGACGGCCAGGACGCAGGACGGGAACGCGCTGCCCGACAAGACGCTGCTCACCCTCTCCGAGGGCACCCCGGGCACGGTGAGGACGACGCTGAGTCCGTCGTTGCAGGCCGAGGCGGAGAAGCAGGTCGCCTCGCGCGAGAAGGCCTCGGTCGTGGTCGTGCGGCCGTCGACCGGTGAGATCCTCGCGGTGGCGAACTCCAGCCCCGGGTTCAACACGGCGTTCCAGGGCTCGCTCGCGCCCGGCTCCACGATGAAGATCATCACTTCGTCGATGCTGCTGGAGAAGAACCTGGCGGGCGTCGACAAGAAGCACCCGTGCCCGAAGTACTTCACGTACGGGCACTGGAAGTTCCAGAACGACGACAAGTTCCAGATCAAGAACGGGACGTTCAAGGCGAGCTTCGCCGCGTCCTGCAACACCGCGTTCATCAGCCAGGCCCCCGAGCTGGAGGACAACTCGCTGACGCTGCAGGCGCAGCAGGTGTTCGGGCTGGGGATGAACAACTGGTCGATCGGGGTGTCCAGCTTCGACGGCGCGGTGCCGGTGCAGTCGCAGGCGCAGATGGGCGCCTCGCTGATCGGGCAGGGCGGGGTGCGGATGAACCCGCTGAACATGGCCTCGGTCGCGGCGACCGTGAAGTCCGGCACCTTCCACCAGCCGTACCTCGTCTCCCCTGACTTCGACCACCGCACGCTGGCGAAGGCGTCGCGCACGATGTCCGCGAAGACGGTCGGCGATCTGCGCGAGCTGATGCACTACACGGCGGTCGCGGGTACGGCGGTCAAGCCGATGTCGGGGCTCGGCGCGGACATGGGCGCCAAGACGGGTTCGGCGGAGGTCGACGGGCAGAAGAAGCCCAACGGCTGGTTCACGGCCTGGCGCGGGGACCTCGCGGCGGCCGCGGTCGTGCAGCAGGGCGGCCACGGCGGCGACTCGGCCGGTCCGGTCGTCCGCGAGATGCTGCTGGCCGGCGACTGAACGGCACCCTGACTCACGTCCCGATACCCGGTCGCATGGGCGGTACACGGACCGTTAGCGTGCCGTCCATGACGTCAACAGAGAGCAGTGCCGGAGCCGCGTCGGGAGCCGAGGCGGGCGCCGCGCACCCGCGCTTCGCCGAGGCCGTGACCGGGATGGGTCTCGCCGGACTCCTGCCGCGCGTACGGCGGTTCCCGGACGCGACCCGCACCGCGCAGGAGGCGGCCGCGGCGATCGGCTGCGAGCTCAGCCAGATCTGCAAGTCGCTGATCTTCGCCGCCGACGGCGTGCCGGTGCTCGTGCTGATGGACGGCTCCTCGCGGGTCGACCTGGAGCGGGTGCGGCAGGCGCTGGGCGCCGGGAAGGTGACGCGGGCGAAGGCGGACGTGGTGCGCGAGACGACCGGTTACGCGATCGGCGGCGTCCCGCCCTTCGGGCACCGTACGCGCACCCGGGTGCTCGCCGACCGCTCGCTGCTCGCGCACGACGAGGTGTGGGCCGCGGCCGGCACCCCGTACGCGGTGTTCCCGATGGGACCGAAGGAGCTGGTCGAGCACGCCGGGGCGACGCTCGTGGACGTGCGGGAGTGACGCCGCTCGTCACCGCGGCGGTGCTGCTCGCCGCGGTCACCCACGCGTCGTGGAACGCGCTGGCCCACCACATCACCGACAAGCTCGTCGGGTTCACGCTGATCGCCGGCGGCGGGGTGCTGATCGGGCTCGTGCTCGCGCTGTTCGCACCGGTCCCGGCCGCGGGCGCCTGGCCGTACCTGGTCGCCTCCGCGCTCCTCCACGTCGGCTACATGTGCCTCCTGATGACCTCGTTCCGGCTCGGCGACTTCGGCCAGGCCTACCCGATCGCGCGCGGCACGGCGCCGCTCCTGGTGACGGTCCTCGCGGCGGTGTTCGCCGGTGAGGTGCCGGGCGGCTGGCAGGCGGCCGGGGTCGCGGTGTCCTGCGCGGGACTGACGGGCCTCGCCCTGTGGGGGCTGCGCGGGACGGGACGCCGGCCGGACTGGACGGCGCTCGGCGCTGCCCTCGCGACCGGTGCCTCGATCGCCGCCTACACGGTGGTGGACGGGCTCGGGGTGCGCGCCTCGGGGTCCTCGCTCGGCTACATCGCCTGGCTGATGATCCTGGAGGGCCTCGCGATCCCGCTCTGGGCGGCGTACCGGTGGCGGGGTGAATTCGTGGCCACGCTGCGGCCGTTCGCGCTGCGCGGGCTGTTCGGCGCCGCGCTGTCCGTGGCCGCGTACGGGCTGGTGCTGTGGGCGCAGACACGGGCGGAGCTCGCCCCGATCTCCGCGCTGCGCGAGTCGTCCATCATCGTGGGCGCGGCGATCGGGGCGGTGTTCTTCAAGGAGCGGTTCGGGATGCCGCGGATCATGGCGGCGGGCGTGATGGTGGCGGGCATCGGGCTGATGCTGCACGCCGGTTGACGCGACGTCAGCCCGCGGCGATCTCGCCGGCGCCGCGCTCCACGCACAGTTCGTTGCCCTCGGGGTCGTGCAGGGTCACCCAGCCCCGGCCGTCGGGGCGGCGGTGGTCGCCCGCGATCTTCGCGCCGAGCCCGAGCAGCCGCTCGACCTCCTCGTCGCGGGTGCGGTCCTGGGGCTGGAGGTCGAGGTGCACCCGGTTCTTGACAGTCTTGGCGTCCTCGACGCGGACGAAGAGGAGCGCCGCGTTCGCGCTGGTGACGAGGGCCTCGGGGTCTCCGGGGGCGTCCTCGTCGGAGACCTTGCCGTCGAGGACGGCGGCCCAGAACCCGGCCAGGGTGTAGGGGTCGGCGCAGTCGAAGGTGATGTGGCGCACGAGAGAAGACATGGGCTCAGCCGACCATGCGGGGTGGTCGGCGTCCAGCCCTTTTCCCCCGGCAAAGGCACCCCGCACCTTGATCGGGGAAATGCGCCCGTAGGGCATGCATTTCAGGGGCGCGGGGAACTGCGCGACCAGCCACGAACCACCCGCACCCGGCGAACACACAGGGCCATCCCCCACCCGCCCCTCAGGGCCGCCCCAGGGGACAACCAGGGTTCCTCCGGAGGGAGTTGAGGACCGGCCCCGGCCAGCATGAGAGGCATGACATCACCCCGAACCGCATTCATCCTGGGCCCCACCCTCTTCGCCGCCTACGGAGTACTCCGCGCCGTCGACGGCCTCGACGGCGAGCGCGGTCCGGGGCTCGCCTGGACCGCCGGACATCTGTGCTTCGTCGTCGCCCTCGCCTTCTTCGTCAGAGGATTCGCGGAACTACGGGCCCGAGCGGGACGCCGGGACCGCGTGGCGACCGTGGGCCTGTGGACCGGGATCGCCGGCGCGGCAGCGCTCACCGTGCAGTTCGGCGTCGACATCGTGACCGGCCTGATGGCCGCCGACCACGCCGAGATGGCGCGGCTCAGCGACAACTTCGGTTCGCTGCCCGGCGTGGAGGCGGCCTTCTACGCGTTCGGGCCGATGCTGTTCTTCGTCGGCCAGATCGTGCTCACGCTGCGCCTGTTCGCGCTGCGCGGGCTGCCGCTGTGGTCGCCGTGCCTGGTGTTCGCCACGACGCTGATGCCGTTCGCGAGCAAGGACCTGATGCCGGTGGCCGCCGTCCTGCTGCTGCTCGCCTACGCGCCGCTGTGGCGGCCCAGCGCCTCGCGCACCGCCCTGACCAGCGCCTGAGCGCGGGGGTCGGCGGTGACGCCCTTCTGCAGGCCGTTCGTGACGTAGCCGAAGGCGAGGCCGGACTCCGGGTCGGCGAAGCCGAGGGCGCCGCCGCGGCCGGGGTGGCCGAAGGAGCCGGGGGCGAGGAGCGGGGATGCGGCGCCGTGCAGCATGTAGCCGAGGCCGAAGCGGGACGGGGCGATCAGGACCCGGTCCGGTCCGGCCGAGGCCTCCGTGCGGGCGAGCCGTACGGTCTCCGGGGTGAACAGGCGGCGTCCGCCGTCGACTTCACCGATGAGCGAGGCGTAGAAGCGGGCGAGTCCGTCGGCGGTGCCGATGCCGTTGGAGGCGGGGAGTTCGGCGGCGCGGTAGGCCGGGTCGTTCTCGTCCGGGGTCGGCGCGATGGAGTCGAAGGCGCGGCGGGTCTGCGAGGCGGGGTCCGCGTACGCCTCCACGAGGGCGCGCTTGGGGCGGGAGCGCGGGGAGCCGGGGACGACCGGGGCCTCGACGGGGCCGACTCGCCCGGCCCGGTGCGCCTGCTCGGCGGGCAGTCCGATCCACAGGTCGGCGCCCACGGGCGCGGCGATCTCGTCGGCGACGAACGCGCCGATGGACCGTCCGGTGACCCGGCGCACGAGTTCGCCGGTGAGCCAGCTGTAGGTCTGGGCGTGGTAGCCGTGGTCGGTGCCGGGCGCCCAGGCGGGGGCCTGTGCGGCGACGGCGGCGGCGCCGAGGTCGGGGTCGGCGGCCTCGGCCGGGGTGAGCGAGCGGTCCAGGGACGGGACTCCGGCCCGGTGCGCGAGCACGTCCCGCACCCGGGCGTCCTCCTTGCCCGCGGCCTTGAACTCGGGCCAGTACGCCCCGACGGGCGCGTCGAGGTCCAGCTCCCCGCGCTGGTGGAGCAGCAGCAGCGCGGCGGCGGCGACGCCCTTGGTGGCGGACCGCATGATCTGCGCGGTGCCCGGCTCCCAGGGGGCCTCGCCGTCGACGTCCCGGGTTCCGGCGTACAGGTCGACGACCTTGCGCCCGTTCTCGTAGAGGGCGAAGGCCGCGCCGCGCTCACCGCGGCCCGTGAAGTTCTCGGCGAAGGCCCGCTCGACGCCTTCGAAACGGGGGTCCGTCGTGCCGTTCACTGCTATGTCCACAGGCTGTGCAACAGGGGGCCGGGGCGATTGATTCCGGCGGGCCTCAGCCCGGGAGGCCGGGGGCGCCCGCGACCGACCGGGGGTCGAAGCCGAAGGGGAGTTCCAGGCGGTGGGTGCGCATCAGGGTCTCGTCGGTGAGGAGGTCCGCGGTCGGGCCGTCGGCGGCGATGACGCCCTCGCTGAGGATCAGGGAGCGCGGGCAGAGTTCCAGGGCGTACGGCAGGTCGTGGGTGACCATCAGGACCGTGACGTCCAGGGAGCGCAGGATGTCGGCGAGTTCGCGGCGGGAGGCCGGGTCGAGGTTGGAGGACGGTTCGTCGAGGACGAGGATCTCCGGCTCCATCGCGAGGACGGTGGCGACGGCGACGCGGCGGCGCTGGCCGAAGGAGAGGTGGTGCGGCGGGCGGTCCGCGTACTCCTCCATGCCGACGAGCGAGAGCGCCTTGTGGACCCGGCTCTCCAGCTCGGCGCCCTTCAGGCCGGCCGCGGCCGGGCCGAAGGCGACGTCCTCGCGGACCGTCGGCATGAACAGCTGGTCGTCGGGGTCCTGGAAGACGATGCCGACCTTGCGGCGGATCTCCGCCATGTTCTTCTTCGACACGGGCAGGCCGGCGACGGTCACCGTGCCCGCGCCGCCGGTCAGGATGCCGTTGAGGTGCAGGACGAGGGTCGTCTTGCCGGCGCCGTTCGGGCCGAGCAGGGCGACGCGCTCGCCGCGCCCGATGGTGAGGTCGACGCCGAAGAGGGCCTGGTGGCCGTCGGGGTAGGCGAAGGCGAGGCCGGAGACCTCCAGAGAAGCGGTCACAGGGTCCATCCCAACAGGCATACGACGAGGGCGGCGAGGGGCAGCGTCAGCGCGGAGGTCCACTGGGCGCGGGAGGCGGTCACGTCGTCGATCACCGGCATCGTGCCCGCGTAGCCGCGGCTGACCATGGCGAGGTGGACGCGTTCGCCGCGCTCGTAGGAGCGGATGAAGAGGGCGCCGGCGGACTTGGCGAGGACGCCCCAGTGGCGCACGCCTGAGGCCTCGAAGCCTCGGGACTCGCGGGCGATCCGCATGCGCCGCATCTCGTCCGTGATCACGTCCCCGTAGCGGATCATGAACGAGGCGATCTGGACGAGCAGCGGCGGCAGCTTGAGGCGCTGGAGTCCGAGGAGCAGTTCGCGCAGTTCGGTCGTGGAGGCGAGCAGCACCGAGGCGGCGACACCGAGGGTGCCCTTGGCCAGCACGTTCCACGCCCCCCACAGGCCGGACTCGCTGAGCGACAGGCCGAGGACCTGCACGCGTTCACCCTCGGCGACGAACGGCATGAGCACCGCGAACGCGACGAACGGGATCTCGATGAGGAGCCGCTTGAGCAGGTAGCCGGCCGGAACGCGGGCCGCGTACGCGACGCAGCCGAGCAGCACCGCGTACAGGCCGAAGGCCCACATGGCCTCGCGCGGTGTGGAGACCACGACGATCACGAAGCAGAAGACGGCGGCGAGCTTGGTGTGCGGGGGCAGCGCGTGCACCGGTGAGTCTCCGGCGCGGTAGAGGCGGTGGGCGTGACCGGCACCCATGTCAGGCCACCGGGTCCTTTGCGGGGACCTCGGTCGAGGCCGCGTCGCTCGTACGCCGCCTGCGCAGCGCCCAGAAGACGGCGGATCCGGCGACGACGGTCACGCCGACGCCGATGACGCCGGCGAGGCCGCCGGAGAGCCGGGCGTTCGTGACGTCGCGGACGCCGTAGTCGGCGAGCGGGGAGTCGGCCGAGGCGTGCTCCTCGGTCTTCCGGTCGAGGCCCTTGTCGTGGGCGACCTTCTCCAGGCCGTCCGGGTTCGCGGAGGCGTAGAAGGAGACGAAGCCGGCGAGGACGAGGGAGGTGACGAGGCCGGTGATCCACAGCTTGCGGTGCGAGCCGCCGGACGTGGCCGGGGCGGGCGCGGCGGCGGGGGCGTCGACGAGTTCGCCGCCGACGCGCAGCTTGAGCGGCGCGGTCAGTCCGCGCGCCCCGTACACGAGGTCGGGGCGGACGGCGACGACGGCGCCGACGGTGAGCGCGGTGATGACGGCCTCGCCGATGCCGATGAGGACGTGGACGCCGACCATCGCGGTGGTGACCTTGGCGAGGGAGACGTCGGTGGTCCCTCCGACGGCGTAGAACAGGGTGAAGACGAGGGCGGCGGCCGGGACCGAGAGGAGCGCGGCCACGAAGGACGCGACGGTGATCGAGCGGCGGCCGCGCGGCAGGAGCTTCACCAGGCCGCGGAAGACGAGGTAGGCGACGACGGTGGTGGTGATCGCCATGTCGGTGATGTTCACGCCGAGCGCGGTCAGGCCGCCGTCGGCGAAGAGCACGCCCTGCATCAGGAGCACCACGGACACGCACAGGACCCCTGTGTAGGGGCCCACGAGGATCGCGGCCAGCGCTCCGCCGAGGAGGTGGCCGCTGGTGCCCGCGGCGACGGGGAAGTTCAGCATCTGCACGGCGAAGATGAACGCCGCGACCAGGCCGGCCAGCGGTGCGGTGCGCTCGTCCAGCTCGCGGCGCGCTCCGCGCAGGCTCACGGCGACGGCACCCGCGGCGACGACACCGGCGGCCGCGGAGACGGGCGCGTTGATGAATCCGTCGGGGACATGCATGGGTGGGGACTCCGGCGCTCGGGCGGCTGGCCAACCGGCTGGTCGGCCGTTCGATGATAGGGCCTTGTTGCGAACAGCTCGCAAGAGCGCCTCTCCCTCAGCTGATCGCGGCCCGCACCTCGTCACTTATCTCGGACATATGGGACATTGGATGGCATGGATGCCGCCCCGCAGTTCACGGAGCAGTTCATGGAGCAGTACGTCGAGCAGTACGTCCGCGCCCGCCTCGTCACCGACTCCCCCGACGCCGCCCGCTCGGTCGCCGTCGTGCTCCGCTGGACCGGCGGCCTGGTCCACGTCACCCTGCCGGACGCCGGCGAGTGGACCTTCGCGCGCGAACTGCTCGAACGCGGGCTGCGCGCCCCGGCCACCGGCGGCGACGTCCGGATCTGGCCCTGCGGCCGGGTCCAGGCGGTCATGGAGTTCCACGCACACCACGGGGCGACGGTCGTGCAGTTCGACGTGAAGGCGCTGATCCGCTTCCTGCGTCGTACGTACACGGCCGTCGCCCCGGTGCCCGCCGCTCACTGAGCGGCCACATCCCGGACCGTCAGGCGCTGACCAGCTCCCGGTCCGCGTCGCCGTCCTTGCCGGCGTCGCCTTCGTCGGCCTTCCGCAGGGCCTCGCCCTCCACGTCGACGTTCGGCAGCAGCCGGTCCAGCCACTTCGGCAGCCACCAGGCACGCTTGCCGAGCAGTGCGAGCACCGCCGGCACGATCGTCATGCGGACGATGAACGCGTCGAAGAAGACGGCGATCGCGAGCCCGAAGCCGATCATCTTGATCATCTGCTCCGAGGAGCCGATGAAGCCCGCGAACACCGCGATCATGATGATCGCCGCGGCCGTGACCACCCGGGCCCCGTGCTTGAACCCGGTCACGACGGCCTGCGCCGGGCGCTCCCCGTGGACGTACGCCTCCCGCATGCGGGTCACGAGGAAGACCTCGTAGTCCATCGCGAGACCGAAGACCACGCCCACCATGAAGATCGGCATCATCGACATGATCGGGGTCGTCTGCTCGACGCCGAACAGCGAGCCGAGCCAGCCCCACTGGAAGACGGCCACGACGGCGCCGAGCGCGGCGAGCACCGAGAGCAGGAAGCCGAGCGCCGCCTTGAGCGGGACCAGGACCGAGCGGAAGACGACCATCAGGAGCAGGAAGGCCAGGCCGACGACCAGCGCCAGGTAGGGAACCAGGGCGTCGTTGAGCTTCTGCGACACGTCGATGTTCATCGCGGTCGAGCCGGTGACGCTCAGCTCGGCGCCGGTGTCCTTCGTGATCTCCTTGCCCTCCGCGCGGATCGCGTGGACGACGTCCTCGGTCTCCGTCGACGACGGCTGGTACTTCGAGATGACGGTGACGATGGCGGTGTCACCGGCCTTGTTGAACGTGGCCGGGGTGACCGCGGCGACGCCCTCCGTCCCCTTGATCGAGGAGACGACACGGTCGACGGCGGCCTTCGGGTCGTCCGCGCCCTGCGCGTCGACGACGGTGAGCAGCGGCCCGTTGAAGCCCGGCCCGAATCCCTCGGACAGCAGGTCGTAGGCCTTGCGCTGGGTGGTGTCGGTGGGCTGGACGCCGTCGTCGGGCAGGCCCAGCTGCAGCGAGGCGACCGGGGCGGCCAGGGCACCGAGCCCGAGGACGCCGACGATCAGCACGGCGACCGGACGGCGCAGCACGAAGCGGGCCCAGCGGGTCCCCATGTTCGTCTTCTCCTCGGCCGGGCCGTCGGCGGCGAGGTTCTTACGGGCCTTGCGGCCGTGCACCCGCTTGCCGACGTAGCCGAGCAGCGCCGGGATGAGGGTGAGCGCGATGAGCACGGCGATGGCGACGGTGCCGGCGGCGGCCACGCCCATCTTGGTGAGCATCGGGATGTTGACGACGGCGAGGCCGACCAGCGCGATGACGACGGTGAGCCCGGCGAAGACGACCGCGGAGCCCGCGGTGCCGACGGCCCGTCCGGCCGCCTCCTCGCGCTCGCGGCCCTCGGCCAGTTCGGCGCGGTAGCGGGAGACGATGAACAGGGCGTAGTCGATGCCGACCGCGAGGCCGATCATCATCGCGAGCGTGGAGGTGGTGGAGCCCAGGTCCAGGACGTTGGCCAGGGCCGTGATCGTGGAGACGCCGATGCCGACGCCGATGAGCGCGGTGAGCAGCGGAAGTCCGGCGGCGATGAGCGAGCCGAACGTGATCACGAGGACGACCGCGGCGATCGCGATGCCGATGATCTCCGTGGCGCCCGTCTCCGGGACGGCCTGCAGCGCGTCACCGCCGACCTCGACGGTGAGCCCCGTCTTCTGCGCCTCGTCGATGACCTCCTGCAGCGCGTCGCGGTCCTCGTCGGTCAGCTCCATGCCGGAGACCTTGTACGAGGCCGAGGCGTAGGCGATCGTGCCGTCCCGGCTCACCGTCTTGGCGGCGAACGGGTCGGCGACCGAGGCCACCTGGTCCGAGCTCGCCTTGATCTGCGCGACGGTGTCCTGGATGTCGGCCTTGTTGCCGGCGTCGGTGAGCTTCTCGCCGGCCGGCGCCTTGAAGACGACGCGGGCGGTGGCCCCGTCGGCGGCGGAGCCGGGGAAGCGCTGGTCGAGCAGGTCGAAGGCCTTCTGCGCCTCGGTCCCCGGGATCGAGAAGGAACTGGAGGCGGCGGTCGGTGCGGTGGCGGCGCCCACGCCGGCGAGCGTGAGCAGGGCCACCCAGATCAGGGCGACGAAGTGGCGTCGCCGGAAGGCGAACTTGCCGAGTTTGTAGAGGAACGTGGCCACGGGGGCGTACTCCCGGTCAGGTCGTGGGACTGAGTCTGGGCAGGGGGCATCGGCCCGACGACGTGAGCGGTGCGCGTCAGGTGCGGGGTTCTGCGGGATTACGGGGAGTGGGTGTCAGGCGCCGAGGGCGGGGAGGACCACGGCGTCGATGTAGGAGGCCAGATAGGCCTGGGTGGGTGGCAGCTCGTCGATGAGCGTCCGGGTGGCGAAGGCGCCGACCAGCATGTGGATCACGTAGCCGAGCGCCGGGTTGTCGGGGCTGACCTCGCCCCGCTCCACCGCCCGCCGCAGCATCCGGTCGAGGGCGGACATCTCCGGCTCGACGATCCACTCGCGGAACGCCTGGAGGAGATCCGGATCGGCGTGCACGGCGACCATCAGGCCGCGCATCAGCGCGCTGTTCTGCTCCATGTGACAGTCGTCCTCGCGGCGGGCCGTCGCATGCAGGTCACCGCGCAGGGTGCCGGTGTCGATCTCGTCGAAGTGCGGCTTCTGCTGGCGCAGGGCCTTCACGACCAGCTCGGCCTTGCCGCCCCACTGGCGGTAGAGCGTGGCCTTGCTGGACCGGGTGCGGGCCGCCACGGCGTCCATCGTCAGGGCGTCGTAACCGACCTCGCGGAGCAGATCGAGCACGGCACCGTACAGCTCGGCCTCACGCTCAGGCGTGATCCGACTCCGCCGCGCTTGCTCCGCACCCATGCCGCCACCCATCTACTCGGCGTCTTACGTCCCCGAATCTACCCGCCCCCTTAACGAAACGAAACCGTTTCGTACGTGTTCCCGGCCACACCTGATCGGGGAAATGCGACCCGAAGGGTCTGCATTTCAGGGGCGCGGGGAACTGCGCGAGAAGCCCCCACCCACCCGCACCCGGCCACGAAACGGAACACCCCTCCCCGGTTGCCGGACCCCCCACAACGGAAAAGCATGAACACGTGACGGACGACGAGACGACCCCGACAGCCCCGGGCTACCTCCGCTTCCCCCACCTCAGCGGCGAGCACCTGTGCTTCGTCGCCGAGGACGACCTATGGCTGGCCCCCTTGAGCGGAGCGTCCCGCGCCTGGAGGCTGACAGCGGACCGCACCAAGCTCGGCCACCCCCGCTTCAGCCCCGACGGCCGTCACATCGCGTACACGACCTGGCGCAGCCTCGACCCCGAGATCCACCTCGCCCCGGTCGACGGCGGAGCCGCCCGCCGGCTCACGTACTGGGGCAGCCCCGACACGGAGGTCCGCGGCTGGACCCCCGACGGCGACATCCTGGCCGTCGCCTCGCACGGCGAACCGTTCTCCTACTTCACGTTCGCCTACAGCGTCCCCACCGACGGCTCCCCCGGCGGCAAGCTCCCCTGGGGCCCGGTCTCCGACATCCAGGTGGCCGACTTCCCGACCGCCGAGGGGGACGCGCGCCGCACCCTCCTGCTCACCGGCACCCCGCCCCACGAACCCGCCGCCTGGAAGCGCTACCGGGGCGGCGCCCAGGGCCGCCTGTGGGTGCACGGGCAGCGCATCCTCGCCGACCTCGACGGGCACCTGGACGCCCCCATGTTCGTCGGCGACCGCATCGCGTTCCTCTCCGACCACGAGGGCGTCGGCAACGTCTACTCCTGCCTCCCCGATGGCTCGGACCTCACCCGCCACACCGACCACGACGCGTTCTACGCCCGGCACGCCTCCACCGACGGCACCCGCGTCGTCTACCAGTGCGCGGGCGAACTGTGGATCCTCGACGCCCTCACCCCCGACTCACGGCCGCGCCGCCTCACCGTGCGGCTCGGCGGCCCGCGCCCCGGCCGCCGCAGCTACCAGGTCCCGGCCGCCCACCACGTCGACGCGCTGTCCGTCGACGAGACCGGCCGGGCCAGCGCCGTCGTCGTGCGCGGCTCCCTGTACTGGCTGACCCACCGCGACGGCCCCGCCCGCACCATCGCCGACACCCCGGGCGTCCGCGTCCGGCTCCCCGAGATGCTCGGCTCCGGCGGCCAGGTCGCCTACGTCACCGACGCCGAGGGCGACGACGCCGTGGAGATCGCCTATCTGCCCCGAGCCAGCGGCGACCGCGCCCCGCGCCGCCTCGCCTCCGGCGCCCTGGGCCGCGTACAGGAACTGGTCTCCGACCCGGACGGGGAACTGCTCGCCATCGCCTCGAACGACGGACGGGTGCTGCTGCTCGACGCGTCCGAGGAGTCCGGGGGCGAGGTCACCGAACTGATCCGGTCGACGAACGGCCCAGTCCGCGACCTCGCGTTCTCCCCCGACGGCGCCTGGCTGACCTGGTCGCACCCGGGCATCGGCCGCTCCCTGCGGCTGATCAAGATGGCCCGGATCAAGGACCGCACGATCGTCGACGTCACCAACGGCCGCTTCGAGGACGAGAACCCGGTCTTCACCCGCGACGGCCGCTATCTGGCCTTCCTGTCCTGGCGCGGCTTCGACCCGGTCTACGACGTGCACACCGGCGACCTGTCCTTCCCGCTCGGCTGCCGCCCCTACCTCGTACCGCTGTCCTCGGCGACCGAGTCCCCCTTCGCGCTCTCCCCCGACGGCCGCACCGCCGCAGGCGGCCTGGACCCGGTCGAGGACACCGGCGACGGCTCCCCCACCGTGGAGATCGAGGGGCTCGCCAACCGGGTCGTGCCGTTCCCCGTCGCCGCGTCGAAGTACTCGGCGCTGCACCCGGTCGCGGGCGGTGGCCTCGTCTGGCTGCGCTGGCCGATCTCCGGTGCGCTCGGCGAGACCTTCGCCAACCCGGCCGACACCTCCTCGCAGCCCACCCTCGAACACTTCAACCTGGCCAAGGGCAAGAAGACCCAACTCGTGGACCACATGGACTGGTTCGCGGTCAGCGGCGACGGCACCCGGCTCGTCGTCGGCGACGAGGGCGAGCTGAGCGCCGTGCCCGCCACCGAGGCCGGCGACAACGACACCACCATCTGGATCGACCTGCGCCGCATCCTGCACGAGGCCGACCCGCCCGCCGAGTGGCGCGGCGCCTTCGACGAGGCGGGCCGCATCATCCGCGCCTACTTCTGGGCCCCCGACATGTGCGGCATCGACTGGCCCGGCGTCCTCGACCAGTACCGGCCGCTGCTCGAACGCGTCGCGTCCCCCGACGAGTTCGCCGATCTGCTGCGCGAGGTCCTCGGCGAACTCGGCACCTCCCACGCCTACGTCACCGCGGCCCGGCGCAACGAGGGTCCGCCGCACTACCAGCGCGCCCAGGGCCTGCTCGGCGCCAACTTCGCGTGCCGCGACGGCCGCTGGACCCTCACCCGGATCCTGCCCGGCGACTCCTCCGACTCCAAGGCCCGCTCCCCGCTGGCCGGCACCGGCATCCGCGAGGGCGCCGTCCTCACCCACGTCGACGGCCGTCCCGTCGACCCGGTCGCGGGCCCCTTCCCGCTGCTCGCCGGCTCCGGCGGCACCACCGTCGAGCTCACCTTCACCCCCGCCGAGGCCCCCGGCGAAGGCGCCGGCCGCGCCCGCCGCGTCGCCGTCGTCCCACTCGTCGACGAACGCCCCCTGCGCTACCAGGACTGGGTCGCCAAGCGCCGCGAGGTCGTACGGGAGCTGAGCGGCGGCAAGTGCGGCTACCTGCACATCCCCGACATGGGCGGCTCCGGCTGGGCCCAGTTCAACCGCGACCTGCGCATGGAGGTCTCCCGCCCCGCCCTCATCGTCGACGTACGGGGCAACGCGGGCGGCCACATCAGCGAGCTCGTCGTCGAGAAGCTGACCCGCAAGATCATCGGCTGGGACCTCACCCGCAACGCCCAGGCCGTCTCCTACGCCTCGAACGCCCCGCGCGGCCCGGTCGTCGCCCTCGCCGACGAAGCCACGTCCTCCGACGGCGACATGATCACCGCCGCCTTCAAGCTGCTCGGCCTCGGCCCCGTCGTCGGCCAGCGCACCTGGGGCGGCGTCGTCGGCATGACCGGCCGCTACAAGCTGGGCGACGGCACGGTGATCACCGTGCCGATGAACGCGGCCTGGTTCCCCGAGTACGGCTGGTCCGTCGAGAACCGCGGCGTCGACCCCGACATCGAGGCCCTGCGCACCCCCCTGGACTGGGCCGAGGGCCGCCACGCCCAGCTCGACGACGCCGTCCACCTGGCCCTGGACCTCCTGGAGGAACAGGGCGCCCTCGACCCGCCCGACTACTCCGACATCCCCGACCGCCGCCGGCCCCCGCTGCCGCCGCGCGGGACCTAGTGCGTGTCCGCGGGCCTGTCCGCGGGCCTGCCCTCGCCGGTCTTGCGGTCCATGGCCAGCGACAGCTCCGCCTCGACGACCGACTTGGCCAGCGGGCGCAGGCGTTCGACGTCCTTCTCCGTGCCGTGGGCGAGGACGAGGTCGGCGAAGAGGTCGGCCAGGGCGTTCGCGTGCTCGCGGACGGTGACGGCCGCGGCCAGCACCTCGGCCAGGGGGATGCCCTCGCGGACCAGGGCCGAGGAGACGTCGAGCAGGCGGCGGGAGATGTGGACGATCTCCTCGCCGTCGGTGCCGAGGTAGCCGAGGTCGAGGGCGGCCTGGAGGTTCTCCGGGGTGTCCTGGCCGGCGAAGTGGTCGGCGAGTTCGGCGGCGGAGAGGCGGACCGGGGTCTCCTCGGTGGGCTCGCCCAGGCCGAGGAGCTCACCGACGTCGCGGCCGCGGTCGAAGGCGTCGGAGAGTTCGGCGATGCCGTTGAGGGTGTGGCCGCGCTCCAGGAGGGCGGCCACGGTGCGCAGGCGGGCCAGGTGGGTCTCGTCGTACCAGGCGATACGGCCCTCGCGGCGGGGCGGCTTGATGAGGCCGCGTTCGCGGTAGAAGCGCACGGTGCGGACCGTGATGCCGGCCGCCTCGGCCAGTTCCTCCATGCGGTACTCGCGGTGGTCCACGCGCTCGCCGTCGCCCCTCGTCGTTTCGTCGCCCACGGCCGGAACCCTATGTCGTACCGGCGGTAACTTTCCTCGCCCCGACCCCTACCCATGAGTACGGAGCTGCTCTAGTCTCCCATTGCGCCAGTGTTCACTGGCAGAGTCGCGCGGCACGGGAGGCGCCGGGATGGCCGAGCAGGAAGCCGAGCAGGAACACGAGCACGTACGGGTGGCGGTGATCGGGTCCGGTTTCGGCGGCCTCGGAGCGGCGGTCCGGCTGCGGCGCGAGGGCATCACCGACTTCGTCGTCCTGGAGCGCGCGAGCGCCGTCGGCGGCACCTGGCGCGACAACAGCTATCCGGGGTGCGCCTGCGACGTGCCCTCGCACCTGTACTCGTTCTCCTTCGCCCCGAACCCGGACTGGCCGCGCACCTTCTCCGGGCAGGAGAAGATCCACGACTACCTGGAGCACGTCGCCGACGTCTTCCGGATCCGGCCGCACATCCGCTTCGACAGCGAGGTGAAGCAGGCCCGCTGGGACGCGGAGAAGCTGTGGTGGGTCGTCGAGACCACCCGTGGCACCCTCACCGCCGACGTCGTCGTCTCCGCCACCGGACCGCTGTCCGACCCGAAGGTGCCGGACATCCCGGGGCTCGACACCTTCGAGGGCAAGGTCTTCCACTCGGCCCGCTGGGACCACGACTACGACCTGCGCGGCAAGCGCGTCGCCGTGATCGGCACCGGCGCCTCCGCCATCCAGATCGTGCCGGCCGTCCAGAAGCAGGTCGGCAGGCTCACCCTCTTCCAGCGCACACCCCCGTGGGTGATGCCGCGCGCCGACCGGAACATCACCAGGGCCGAGCGCTGGCTGCACCGGCAGCTGCCGTTCACGACGCAGGCGCGGCGCGGCATCCTGTGGGGCATCCGCGAGCTCCAGGTCCAGGCGTTCACCAAGCGGCCCGAGGAGCTGGGCCTGGTCGAGCGGATCGCCAGGGCGAACATGCACCGGGCGGTCAAGGACCCGGCGCTGCGCGCCAAGCTGACCCCCGACTACCGCATCGGCTGCAAGCGGATCCTGCTGTCGAACACGTACTATCCGGCGCTCGCGCAGCCGAACGTCGACGTCGTCGCCTCCGGCCTGAAGGAGGTCCGCGGGAACACGCTCGTGGCCGCCGACGGCAGCGAGGCCGAGGTCGACGCGATCGTCTTCGGCACCGGCTTCCACGTCACCGACATGCCGATCGCGGACCGGATCGTCGGCGCCGACGGCGACACCCTCATGCAGTCCTGGAAGAACGGCATGAAGGCGCTGCGCGGCGCGACCGCCGCCGGCTTCCCCAACTTCATGACGGTCATCGGCCCGAACACCGGGCTCGGGAACTCCTCGATGATCCTCATGATCGAGTCCCAGCTGAACTATCTCGCCGACTACATGCGGCAGTTGCACGTCCTCGGCGGCCGCGTCGCCCTCACCCCGCGCGAGAGCGCCGTGACCGGCTGGAACAACCGCGTGCAGGACCGCATGAAGCGCACCGTGTGGAACACGGGCGGCTGCGACAGCTGGTACCTGGACGCGAACGGCGTCAACACCACGGTGTGGCCCGGCACCACGACCGAGTTCCGGCAGGCCACGCGCCATGTGGACGTCGGCGAGTACGAGGTCGTGCGCCCCGCCCCCGCCGCGCCCGCCGCGAAGAAGTCCGCACCCACCAAGACCGCCCGTACGAAGAAGAAGGTGGAGGCCGCATGAGCCGGCTCACGCACGTCACGTCCGGGCCCTACGCACCGCCGCCCGCCGCCCGCGAACTGACCGTCGTCTCGGCGGACGGGGCGCGGCTGCACGCGGAGGTACACGGGCCCGAGGGAGCGCCCGCCGTGGTCCTCGCGCACGGCTGGACCTGCTCGACGGCCTTCTGGGCCGCGCAGATCCGGGCGCTGGCCACCGACCACCGGGTCATCGCGTACGACCAGCGCGGACACGGCCGCAGCCCCGCCGTCGCGCAGCTCCCGTACACGGTGGACATGCTGGCCGACGACCTGGAGGCCGTGCTCGCCGCGACGCTCGCACCGGGCGAGAAGGCGGTGCTCGCCGGGCACTCCATGGGCGGCATGACGATCATGGCGGCGGCCGCGCGACCGGGCGTCCGGGAGCACGCGGCGGCGGTCCTGCTGTGCAGCACGGGCGCCTCGCGCCTGGTGGCCGAGTCGACGGTGGTGCCGATCCCGCCGAGCGGGCTGCGGACCCGCCTGACCAAGGCGATCCTGGGATCGAAGGCGCCGCTCGGGCCGGTCACCCCGGTCGGCAAGAAGGTCCTCAAGTACGCCACGATGGGCCCCGGTTCGTCGCCCGACAAGGTCGAGGTCTGCGCCCGGATCGTGCACGCGTGCCCGCGCGGGGTGCGCGCCGGCTGGTCGCACGTCCTGTCGACGCTCCAGGTCGACGCGGGTGTCGAGGCGCTGACCGTGCCGACGGCCGTGCTCGTGGGCACCCACGACCGGATGACGCCGGCCGTGCACGCGCGGCGGATCGCGGCCGCGCTGCCGCGTAGCGAGGGCCTGACCGAACTGGCCGGGCTCGGCCACATGACACCGGTCGAGGCGCCGGAGGCGGTCACGGCGAGGATCCGGGAACTCGGCGAGCGGTACCTGAAGCCCGAGCAGTCCGAGAAGCCCGAGAAGAACGTGCAGTCCCAGCAGTCCCAGCAGAACGTGCAGTCCGAGGAAGGGGCGCAAGCCGCATGAGCAAGGTCAGTCTCGAAGGACAGGTCGCGGTCGTCACGGGGGCGGCGCGCGGCGTGGGCGAGCTCCTCGCCCGCAAGCTCTCGGCGCGCGGCGCCAAGATCGCGCTGGTCGGCCTGGAGCCGGACGAGCTCAAGCAGGTCGCGGGCCGGCTGCACTCGGACGCCGACTGGTGGCACGCGGACGTCACGGACCACGTGGCGATGGCGCGGGTCGCGCAGGAGGTGAAGGAGCGGTTCGGCAAGGTCGACATCGTGGTGGCGAACGCGGGCGTCGCGACCGGCGGCCCGTTCGTGGACTCCGACCCGGACGCCTGGCGCCGCGTGATCGAGGTCAACCTGATCGGCTCGGCGGTGACGGCCCGCGCCTTCCTCCCCGTCCTCATGGAGTCGCGCGGCTACCTGCTCCAGATCGCGTCCCTCGCCGCGATCACCCCGGCGCCGATGATGACCGCGTACTGCGCGTCGAAGTCGGGCGTCGAGGCGTACGCGCACAGCCTGCGGGCCGAGGTCGGCTACAAGGGCGTCAAGGTGGGCGTCGGCTACCTGTCCTGGACCGACACGGACATGGTGCGCGGCGCGGACCAGGACGACGTGATGCGCGAACTGCGCGGGCGCCTGCCCTGGCCGGCGAACAAGACGTACCCGCTGGGCCCGGCCGTGGACCGGATCGTGGCGGGCATCGAGCGGCGCTCCTCGCACGTGTACGCGCAGTGGTGGCTGCGCGGCATGCAGGGCATCCGCGGCTATCTGCCCGGGATCATCGGGGCGGTCGGCCAGCGCGAGGTGCGGCGCTTCGACGGGCGCTTCGACGGGATGTCGAAGGGGCTCGTGGGCGCGGGCGGCGCCGCCGACGAGACGACCCGGAGCTCCTGAACCGGGGGTGAGGTGATCGAAATGCGCGGTATGTCCCACCGTGCAAGGCTGGTCGCAGCCCGATCCCCTCACCCACCACAGGAGTGAACAAGCATGGGCATCAAGGACCAGTTCCAGGACAAGGCCGAGGACCTCGCCAACAAGGCCAAGGACGCCATGGGCGGCAACAAGGACGAGGCGAGCGAGCGCGCGCAGCAGGCCCGGGACGAGGCGCGTGAGCGCGGCTCGCAGGGCATGGACGAGGCGCGCGACAAGGCCCAGGAAGCCCGGGACCGCATGGACCGCGGCTGACCCCGCGCAGCGTCCGTTCTTGAGGACCTGACGATCCCCCGACCGGGGCCCCGGTCGGGGGATCGCCGTTTCACAGGCCCTACGGGTCTACAGGTCCTACAGGTCGTACACCGTGGTCACGGGCGCGTGGTCGCTCCACCGCTCCGCGTGCGTCGCCGCCCGCTCGACGTACGCCTTCACGGCCTTGCCCGCGAGACCCGGAGTCGCGACGGCGAGGTCGATCCTCCAACCCGAGTCGTTGTCGAAGGCCCGCCCCCGGTACGACCACCACGAGTACGGCCCCTCGGCCTCGGGGTGCAGGGCGCGGACGACGTCCACGTAGCCGCCGTCCGCGTCGTCCAGGACGCGGCCGAGCCACTCGCGCTCCTCGGGGAGGAAGCCCGAGTTCTTCTTGTTGCTCTTCCAGTTCTTGAGGTCGGCCTCGCGGTGGGCGATGTTCCAGTCGCCGCAGACCACGACCTCGCGGCCGTCGGCGGCGGCGCGGACGCGGAGCTTCTTGAGGTAGGTCAGGAACTCGTCCATGAAGCGGATCTTCTCGTCCTGGCGGTCCGTGCCGACCTCGCCCGAGGGCAGGTAGAGGCTGGCCACGACGACACCGGGCAGGTCCACCTCGACGTAGCGGCCGCTGGTGTCGAACTCGGCGGAGCCGAAGCCCACCTGCACGCGCTCGGGCGCGCGCCGCGTGTAGAGGGAGACACCGGCCCGGCCCTTCGCGGCGGCCGGGGCGTGCACGACGTGCCAGCCCTCCGGCTCGCGCACCTCGTCGGGGAGCTGCTGCGCCTCGGCCCGCACCTCCTGGAGGCACAGGACGTCGGCGGAGGTCTCGGCCAGCCACTCCACGAAGCCCTTCTTGGAGGCGGCCCGCAGCCCGTTCACATTCACAGTGGTCACAGTCAGCACCCGGCCACGGTACCGGCACACTGGAAACGTCCTCCCCACATCGACACGCATAGAGTTACGATCGCCTGTATGAGTATCCAGCCCGCGCCCAGCCTGGCGCCCACCCTGCGCCCCGTCTCCTTCGGCCACCCCGACGCGATCGCGCTGAACGACCGGGTGCAGCTCGAGTACGCGGAGCGCTACGGGGACGAGGGGGATGTCACACCCCTGGACCCGACGATGTTCCACGCCCCGCGCGGCCTGTACCTGATCGCGTACGACGCACAGGGCACCCCGCTGGCCACGGGCGGCTGGCGCACCCAGGACGCCAACGAGGAGGCGTACGCGGACGGCGACGCCGAGCTGAAGCGCATGTACGTGACGCCGGAGGCGCGCGGCCTGGGCCTGGCCCGCCGGATCCTCGCGGCGCTGGAGGCGGACGCCCGCGCGGCGGGGCGCACGCGGATGGTGCTGGAGACGGGCACCAAGCAGCCTGAGGCGATAGCGCTCTACACGTCGAGCGGGTACCTGCCGTGCGCCAAGTTCGGCCACTACCGCTTCGACGAACTGAGCCGCTGCTTCGCCAAGCCGCTCTAGCCGGCCCGTTCCGGCCCCTCGGGGGGCCGGGACGGCCTGCAACGGCCCGGAACAGCGAAGAACCCCGCCGGTTTCCCGGCGGGGTTCTCAATTGCGGTGGACCTGTGGGGATTTGAACCCCAGACCCCCTCGATGCGAACGAGGTGCGCTACCAGACTGCGCCACAGGCCCTTGCAACGAGTGAAACTCTAGCATCCCGATCGGGGTGCTCGGAAATCCGCTCCCGGACTGGTCAGCCCGGACGGCCGGCCACCCCGCCGATCACGGTCGCCGATCACTCGTTGGCGGCGCGCGGCCGGCCGTCCGCGCCCGTGCCGTTGTCGTACTGATCGAAGAGCGGGGTGCGGCCGCGCTCGCGGGAGCGGCGGGCGGAGGCGGCGCGGCGGGCGTCGCTGCGCCCGTCGTCCGCCGTCTGCTCGCGCTCGTACTCCTGCTCCTCGGGGGCCGACTGCTCGGCGGCGGAGGAGCGGGCCGCACTCCAGGTCTCCGGGGCGCCGTAGTCGATGCCGCCGCCGGCGCGCGGGGCGACCGGCGCGGTGACGTACGTGGGCAGCGGCACCGGGACCGGGTCCCAGCTGTCGCCCGCGCCGGGCCGCGCCTGCCGCTCGCGCTGCTGGTCGACCCACTCGGCGTGGTCGGTCTGCTCGACGAGGGCACGCCGGTCGGCGGCGAGCGCCTCGAGCCCGGGGTCGGTGGCCGGCTCGACGGCCTCTGGGCCGTCCTCCAGGTCCTCGGCCGCGGCGCGCTGCGCGGCCGGCTGACGGCGGCGCGGCTGGCGCTCGCGCAGCCGCTGGGCGGCGATCTCGGCCTGGCGACGGTCCATCACGTAGGCGAAGCGGCGGCGCTCCTGGGCGCGCAGATAGACGATGTACGCGCTCAGGAGCAGGGCCGGCGCGGCGGGCGCCCACAGGAAGGCGACGCCGCCGACTCCGGCGACGACGGCGCCGAGGGAGAACGCGGCGAACAGGAGCACCGTGGTGCGGCGGCGGCGCGCGAGGACCTTGGTGCGGCGAGCGCGGGCCTGCGCGGCCGCGGCGGCGCCGTCGCGCGCGGGGCGGGCCGGGTGCGGGGCCGCCTCCGGCTCCGGCTCGGCGGCCGGCTCCGGCTCGGGCGCCGGTTCGGGTTCGGGGGCGCGGCGCCGCGCGGGGGGCTTGCGCTCCCCTGCCGCGGGCGCGACGAAGGCCCGGACGTCCACCGCGTCGGTGGTCGCGTCCGGGTCGGCCGGGGCGCCGGGCCGTTCGTCCGCCTCGGGCGGGCGCGCCTGCAGGTCCTTGGCGTATCGGCGCTCCATGCCCGCCCGGCCGGAGAGAAGCCGGATGGCGGTGCTGAAGCGTTCCGTCGGACGGGCTTCGTTCAGCTCGTCCTGCCTACGGAGCCACATCGGCACCAAGTAGGCGGCCCAGGCCCCGACGATGACTGCGTAGATGAGGCCGCTGCTGCTCACGCCTCACACCGTAGAGGGGTTTGCGTGAGGCCATCCGCCAATTGGGCCGGTGTGTCGCACGATCTGGCTGATATTTCGAGCATTTTTTGCGACTGATGCGATCAACCGGCCGCCCGGGGCGGGAATTTAATGCCTCCGGCGGTCGATCCGCGATCAATTTCGAACACTTATTTCATTTCGAGGGGGCGCCCGGGTCGAGCGTGTTCGAGCCGCTCGGACCTGCGGTCTTGCTGCGCCGCTCGCGCCGCCACCGCTTCAGGAGCCCTTCGGGGATCTCCTCGGCAGTGAGCGCGAACACGAGATGGTCCCGCCAGGCCCCGTCGATGTGGAGATAGCGGGGGCGCAGGCCCTCCTCGCGGAATCCGAGTTTCTCCACGACCCTGCGGCTCGGCCCGTTCTCCGGGCGAATGCAGACCTCGATGCGGTGCAGGCCCACCGTGCGGAAGCAGTGGTCGACGGCGAGCGCGACGGCCGTGGGCATCACGCCGCGCCCGGCCACGGACTCGTCGACCCAGTAGCCGACGTGGCCCGCGCACATCGAGCCCCAGGTGATCCCCGCGACGGTCAACTGGCCCACCAGACGGCCCTGGTACTCGATGACGAAGGGCAGCATCCGGCCCGCGTTCGCCTCCCCGCGCAGGTGGCGGACCATCTGACGGTACGTCGGGCGGTGGGTGATCGGGCCGCTGGGCGTGGGCGGCGGGATCGTCGCCTCCCAGGGGCGCAGCCAGTCGCGGTTGCGCCGGTTCACCTCGCGCCAGGCGCGCTGGTCGCGCAGCCTTATGGGGCGCAGGACGACATCGCCCTCCGCCAGGACCACGGGCCAGGACGGGCTGTTCAGTGCGCACCCCCGGGGGCGTGGGCATCGGGCCCGGCGTCCGGCCCGTCGTCCGGACCGGCGTCGGGTCTGGGGTGGTCGCCGCCGCGGATCTGGTCGACGGCGTGCGTGAGCAGCGGCCCGAGGACGGCGAGCCCGTCCTTCACGCCTCCGCTCGAACCCGGCAGGTTCACGATCAGTGTGCGCCCGGCCAGGCCCGCGAGGCCACGGGAGAGCGCGGCCGTGGGCACTTTCTCCCGGCCGTACGCGCGGATCGCCTCCGGGATGCCCGGGATCTCCCGGTCCAGGACGCGGGCGGTGGCCTCGGGGGTGCGGTCGGTGGGCGAGATGCCGGTGCCGCCGGTGGTGACCACGACGTCGTAGCCGGCCTCGACGGCGGCGCGCAGCGCGGCCTCCACGGGGTCGCCGTCCGGGACGACCTGGGGGCCCTCGACGGCGAAGCCCATCGCGCCGAGTCCGGCGGCGATCAGGGGGCCGCCCTTGTCCTCGTAGACGCCGGCCGCGGCGCGGTTGGACGCCGTGACCACCAGGGCGCGGTACGTGTCGCTCATCGGTGCCAGTCCCCGGACTTGCCGCCCGTCTTCTCCTCGACGCGCACGTCCGAGATGACGGCGCCCTTGTCGACGGCCTTGATCATGTCGACCACGGTGAGCGCGGCGACGGAGACCGCCGTGAGGGCCTCCATCTCGACGCCCGTACGGTCCGTGGTCTTCACGGTGGCGAGGATCTCCACCGCGTCGTCGGCCACCGACAGGTCGAGCTTCACCCCGGAGACGGCCAGCGGGTGGCACAGCGGGATGAGGTCGGGGGTGCGCTTGGCGCCCATGATCCCCGCGATGCGGGCGGTCGCGAGGGCGTCGCCCTTGGGAACGCCCTCGCCGCGCAGCAGTTCGATCACGCGCGGCGAGACGAGGACCCGCCCGCTGGCGCGGGCCGTGCGCGCGGTGACGGCCTTCTCCGACACGTCGACCATGCGGGCGGCGCCCGCCTCGTCGATGTGGGTCAGTCGGTCCTGCGAAGTGCTCATGGTGCTGTGGCGCTCCCGATCCGAGCCGTGCGCGGTGCGGCGCGCCGGACAGTTTGTGCGCGACACGCTACCGCGCGCCCCGGAGGGGAGGGCAGACGCTCAGCTCAGCAGCACGACGTCGACCTGGGTGCCGGGCTCCACGGAGGTGGTGGCCTCGGGGACGACGATCAGGGCGTCCGCGTGGGCGAGGGCGGCGACGAGGTGGGAGCCGGCGCCGCCGACCGGGGTGACGGTGCCGGTCGCGGGGTCGTGGGCGCCGCGCAGGAACTGGCGGCGGCCGGCCGGCGAGGTCAGCGCCTTGTCGGCGGTGAGCTTCGCGCGGACCTGCGGCCGGTGCACCTGGCCCGCGGGCAGCCCCATGAGGCTGCGGATCGCGGGGCGCACGAACAGCTCGAAGGAGACGTACGAGGAGACCGGGTTGCCCGGCAGGGCGAGCAGCGGGGTGTGGTCGGGGCCGATGGAGCCGAAGCCCTGCGGCTTGCCGGGCTGCATGGCGAGCTTGCGGAACTCGACGCCGCCGCCCGCGCCGATGCCGTCCTCGTCGTCGGGGTCGCCGATCGCGGAGAGCGCCTCCTTGACGACGTCGTACGCGCCGACGCTGACGCCGCCCGTGGTGACGACGAGGTCGGCGCGGATCAGCTGGTCCTCGATCGTGGAGCGCAGCGTCTCGGCGTCGTCGGCGACCGCGCCGACCCGGTAGGCGATGGCTCCGGCGTCCCGCGCGGCGGCGGTCAGGGCGAAGCTGTTCGAGTCGTAGATCTGGCCCTGGGCCAAGGGCTCGCCGGGCTGGACGAGCTCGCTGCCGGTGGAGACGACGACCACGCGCGGGCGCGGGCGTACGCGGACGGTGCCGCGGCCGATCGCGGCGAGCAGGGAGATCTGCGGCGGGCCGAGCACGGTGCCGGCGGAGAGGGCGCGGTCGCCCGCCTTGACGTCGCTGCCGCGCGCGCGGACGTGCGCGCGCTCCTGGGCGGCGCGGTGGACGCGGACCTCGCCGGAGGCGCCCTCCGGGGCGGCGCTGTGGGCCGTCATGGTGCTGACGGGACCCGCGCCGAGCCCTCCGTCGGTCCACTCGACGGGGACGACGGCCTCGGCGCCGGGCGGCAGCGGGGCGCCGGTCATGATGCGGGCGGCCTGGCCGGGGCGGACCGTGGGCTGCTCGGACTGGCCGGCCGCGACGTCGCCGATCACGGTCAGCACGGCGGGGAACTCCTCGCTCGCGCCCGCGACATCGGCGACGCGCACCGCATAGCCGTCCATCGAGCTGTTGTCGAACGGGGGCAGCGAGACCGGCACCGTCACGTCCTCGACGAGCACGCAGCCCTGGGCGTCGAGGAGTTGCAGCTCGATGGGGTCGAGCGGGTGGACGGTGCTGAGGATGTCCTCCAGGTGCTCGTCGACCGACCAGAGGTGGCCGTGACTGCTGGAGGGCGTGGTCGCGCTGCTCAAGGTCCTACATCTCCTCGGTGACGTAACTGCGAAGCCAGGTCCGGAAGTCGGGGCCCAGGTCCTCACGTTCGCACGCGAGTCTGACAATGGCCCGCAGATAGTCTCCACGGTCGCCGGTGTCATAGCGGCGTCCCTTGAAGACGACGCCGTGGACGGGGCCGCCGACCTTCTCGTCCGCGGCGAGCTGCTGGAGGGCGTCGGTGAGCTGGATCTCGCCGCCGCGGCCGGGCTCGGTCTTGCGCAGTATGTCGAAGACGTGGGGGTCCAGGACGTAGCGGCCGATGATCGCGTAGTTGGACGGGGCGTCGGCCGGTTCGGGCTTCTCCACGAGGTCGGTGACCTTCACGACGTCACCGTCGCCGGTGGGCTCGACCGCGGCGCAGCCGTAGAGGTGGATCTGGGACGGCTCGACCTCCATGAGGGCGATGACGCTGCCGCCGTGCCGTTCCTGGACCTCGACCATGCGGGCGAGGAGCGGGTCGCGGGGGTCGATGAGGTCGTCACCGAGCAGGACCGCGAAGGGCTCGTCGCCCACGTGGGGGGCGGCGCACAGGACGGCGTGGCCCAGGCCCTTGGGGTCGCCCTGGCGGACGTAGTGCATGGTGGCCAGGTCGCTGGACTCCTGGACCTTGGCCAGGCGGCCCGCGTCGCCCTTCTTCTGGAGGGCGGACTCCAGTTCGTAGTTGCGGTCGAAGTGGTCCTCGAGCGGGCGCTTGTTGCGGCCCGTGATCATGAGCACGTCGTCGAGACCCGCGGAGGCGGCCTCTTCGACCACGTACTGGATCGCCGGCTTGTCCACCACCGGGAGCATCTCCTTGGGAGTCGCCTTGGTGGCGGGCAGGAACCGGGTGCCGAGGCCCGCGGCAGGGATGACAGCCTTGGTGATCCTGGTGTGCGAGTCAGTCATGCCCGTCACCATATCCGGCGACTATGGGCGGAATCTGTGGGTCCGCTTTGATGGTCCATATACGCGTGGATAAAGAGAGGTTTGCGAACCGCACATGAGTCAGCCCATGAGCCGGCCACCGAGTGACCCGCGTGGCGCTCACCCTGACAAGCGCACGTTGCGACGAGAGCTCCTCGCGGTGAGGAGAGCGTTGACTGTGGATGACGTGCGGGAGACGGAGACGGTTCTCGCCCGCCGCGCCCTGGAGCTGGAGGCACTCGCCTCGGCCCGCACGGTCGCCGCGTACGTGTCCGTCGGCGGCGAGCCCGGCACCGGCACCCTCCTGGACGCCCTGCGGGCCCGCGGCACCCGCGTCCTGCTGCCCGTCCTGCTCGCCGACAACGACCTCGACTGGGGCGCCTACGAGGGACCCGGCTCGCTGGCCCGTGTCGAACACGCGGGCAAGATGGCCCTCCTGGAGCCCGCGGGGCCGCGGCTCGGCCCCGACGCCGTCCTGGAGGCCGACGTCGTCCTGCTGCCCGGCCTCGCCGTGGACGCGCGCGGGAAGCGGCTCGGCCGGGGCGGAGGCTCGTACGACCGCGTCCTGGCCCGCCTGGAGGCCGCCGGTGTCCGGCCCGACCTGGTGGTGCTGCTCTACGACCGCGAGGTCCTCGACGAGGTGCCCACGGAGGAGCACGACAAGGCGGTGGACGCGGTCGTGACGCCTTCAGGGGCGCGGCGCTTCACATGAACGCCGAAGGGGCCCCACGCGCGCGTGGGGCCCCTTCTTCAAGGACGCTTCTTCGAGGGCGCCTTCTTCAAGGACGCCGGCTCTTCAGGAAGCTAGCCCTTCAGGACGAGCGTGTCCGAGGTGTCGTCCTCGACCGCCTTGTCCGTGAAGCGCCACGGCAGCAGCTCGCCGTCGATCCACTTCTGCGTCTGGTCCGTGTAGTGCGAGCTGAAGGTGTGGCCGGAGGCACCGGTCAGGTTGATCCACTTCGACTTGTCGAAGTCCTCCAGGTTCACCACCATCCGCATCGACGGCACCCAGCTCACGCCGTAGCCGCCCGCCGCGTTCCAGCCGGTCGCGTTCACGGCCGCCTCGCCGCCGCCGAGCTTCCAGGGGCCGCGGTTGAGCACGTACTGCAGCCAGCCCGGGCCCGCCGTGCCGAGCGTCTGGTTCTTGAGTTCCAGCTGGTGCAGCCGGCCCCAGCTCCAGGTGTCGATGTCCTTGCCCAGCTTGGCCGTCAGGTCCCAGCGGGCGTCCTCCATGGCGCGGGCGAACAGCTGGTCGCGGGTGTCCGTCGCCGCGTCGGTGCGCGTCTTCGGAGCCTGCCACCAGGCGTTGTTCTCGTCCTTGAGGATGTTCCGCACGACCTGGAACCAGCGGTCGCCGCCGTCCGGCTGCGCCGAGTCCGCGTCCCGCTGGCCGCACTCGCGCACCCGGCGGTCGTCGTCGGCCGGGCCGGTGTTGTCGACCGGGGCGACGCTCAGGCACTGGCCCTTGACGCGCAGCTCCTTGGGGAGCTTGTTGCCGAAGGCGAGCTTCAGGACGTTGCGCCACACCGAGTTGAAGTAGGCGGCCGCCGCCGAGTCCGGGTTCTGGGTGTAGTCCCAGTTCTCCAGGAGCTGCTGGGCCTCGCGGACGTACTTGTCCTTGACGTCGATCTTCAGCAGGTAGGGCACGAGCAGCTTGGCGATCTCGCTGCTGTTGTCCATCTGCATGGTGCGCATGTCGTCGGTGGAGATCTTGCCGCCGCCGTCGATCTTCGACTTGATCAGGTCGGTGATGCGCTGGCTGCGCGTGCCGTAGCCCCAGTCGGTCGTCAGCGTGTACGGGTAGTCCTTGCCGACGACCGCCTGGTTGGCGGTGACGATGTAGCCGCGCTTCGGGTCGTACTCGTAGGGCAGCTCGTCCTGCTTGATGAAGCCGGTCCAGCGGTACTTGGGGTCCCAGCCGGGCGAGGGGAGCGAGCCGTCGCCCTCGCCGCGGGTCGGGATGCGGCCGGGCAGCTGGTAGCCGATGTGGCCCTCGGTGTCGGCGTACGTGAGGTTCTGCGAGGGCACCTGGAAGTCGGCGGCGGCCTTGCGGAACTCGGTCCAGTCCGAGGCGCGGTCGATGCCGAAGACGGCGTCCATCGTGTTGCCCGCGTCCAGGGCGGTCCAGCGCAGCGCGATGCCGTAGCCGTCACCGCGGTCGGGGGCCGTGGTGCCGACGGGGGCCTTCTTGCCGACCTTGACGAGCTCGTCGTTGCGGTCGGAGAGCAGCGGGCCGTTGTTCGTCTCGCGGATGGTGATCGTCTTGTCGTCGCCGCCGGCGACCTTGATGACCTCCTTGCGCGTCTTGAAGGCCACGGTCTTGTCGCCGTACAGGTAGCCGTCGCCGCTGAACTTCTCCAGGTACAGGTCGGTGACGTCGGCGCCCGAGTTCGTCAGGCCCCAGGCGATGTCCTGGTTGTGGCCGATGACCACGCCGGGCATGCCCGCGAAGGTGTAGCCCGCCACGTCGTACTGGCACTTGGCCGAAAGGCTCGTGCAGTGCAGGCCCATCTGGTACCAGACGGACGGCAGTTGCGGCGCGAGGTGCGGGTCGTTGGCGAGCAGCGGCTTGCCGGTGATGGTGTGGTCGCCGGAGACCACCCAGGAGTTGGAGCCGATGCCGTTGCCGTTCGGGCCGAGGCCCGCGGAGTCGGGGATCCGGTCCAGGACGTCCGCGAGGCCGCCCAGCTGGCTCTCGAGCCCGCCGGTGCCCTCGGGGGCCTGCGCGCCGCCCGTGAGGCCCGTACCGGCCCCCTGGCCGCCCCCGGAGCCCTGCCGGCCGGCGCCCGTGGACGCCTGCTCGTACGTGCCCGTGGCCTCGTCGTAGCCGCCCTCCTGCACGATCGGCTTGTTCCGGTCGTACGGGTAGGCCGGGTACAGGTCGGCGATCTGCTTCTTGTCGAGGCGGCTCGTCATCAGCGAGCGGTCGATCTCGTCCTGCATGTTGCCGCGCAGGTCCCAGGCCATGGCCTTGAGCCAGGCCACGGAGTCGACCGGCGTCCACTTCTGCGGCTTGTAGTCGTTCTCGAAGCCGAGGGCCACGTACTCCGCGGAGATCTCCTTGGCGCTCTTGCCCGCCAGGTAGGCGTTGACCCCCTTGGCGTACGCCTGGAGGTACTTCTTCGTCTCCGGCGCGAGCTTGGAGTCGTACTCCTCCTGCGCGACCCGGTGCCAGCCCAGGGTCCGCAGGAACTCATCGGTCTTGACCTGGCCCTTGCCGAACATCTCGGAGAGCCGACCGGAGGTCGTATGGCGGCGCACGTCCATCTCGTAGAAGCGGTCCTGCGCCTGCACGAAGCCCTGCGCCATGAACAGGTCCTCGTCCGAGGAGGCGTAGATCTGCGGGATGCCGTGATCGTCCCGCTTGACCTGGACCGGCCCGTCGAGACCGTCGATCCGGACGGAGCCCGTCGTCTGCGGCAGCGAGGCGCGCACGCTGTCGACGCCCCAGTACGCGCCGTACCCGATGCCCGCGAGAACGGCCAACACCAGGACGATCACGATCAGTCGGGCTCGGCGCCCCTTCTTCCTGCCGGTCTGGCCGCCGGAAGAGGCATTACTGGAGGAGGGCATCGCGATCCTTGCTGTCCTTCGCGGGCTGCTGGCTGGAGCAACCATACGAGCAGTGCGATCCGGGCCCGGACGCGGAGTCAGGAAGGAGCCACCTACGGGGTGCGCGGTGAGGGCCCGACCGTCAAGGAACCGTTAACGATTAGGTAAGGTAACGAAGTAACTCCCCCCACATCGACCCCTGCGAAGCACCTCGCGGAAGGAACGGCCCCTGACTGTCGACCACCTCAACCAGCTCCTGCTCGTCAGCGCGCTCGTGCTGCTCATCGCGGTCGCCGCGGTGCGCATCTCCTCGCGCAGCGGGCTGCCCAGCCTGCTCCTGTACCTCGGCATCGGCATCGCCATGGGCCAGGACGGCATCGGCAACGTCTCCTTCAGCAACGCCGAGCTGACCCAGGTCATCGGGTACGCGGCGCTCGTCGTGATCCTGGCCGAGGGCGGTCTGGGCACGAAGTGGAAGGAGATCAGACCGGCGCTCCCGGCGGCGGCCGCGCTGTCGCTCGTGGGCGTCGCGGTGAGCGTGGGGGTCACGGCCGCCGGCGCGCACTACCTGGTGGGCCTGGAATGGCGGCAGTCCCTGATCATCGGCGCGGTGGTGTCCTCCACGGACGCGGCGGCCGTCTTCTCCGTCCTGCGCAAGGTGCCCCTGCCCTCGCGGGTGACGGGCGTCCTGGAGGCCGAGTCCGGCTTCAACGACGCCCCTGTGGTCATCCTCGTCGTCGCGTTCTCCACCGCGGGCCCCGTCGAGCACTGGTACCACCTGATCGGCGAGATCGCCCTGGAGCTGACCATCGGCGCCGCGATCGGCCTCGCCGTCGGCTGGCTCGGTTCCTACGGGCTGCGCCATGTCGCGCTGCCCGCCTCCGGCCTCTACCCGATCGCCGTCATGGCCATCGCCACCACCGCCTACGCGGCGGGCGCCCTGGCCCACGGCAGCGGCTTCCTCGCCGTCTACCTGGCCGCCATGGTGATGGGCAACGCCAAGCTGCCCCACTGGCCCGCCACCCGCGGCTTCGCCGAGGGGCTCGGCTGGATCGCGCAGATCGGCATGTTCGTCCTGCTCGGCCTGCTCGTCACGCCGCACGAGCTCGCCGACGACATCGTGCCCGCCCTGGTCATCGGCCTCGTGCTCACCATGGTGGCGCGCCCCCTGGAGGTCGTCCTCAGCCTGGCGCCGTTCCGGATGCCCTGGCAGGAGAAGGCCCTCATGTCCTGGGCCGGGCTGCGCGGCGCGGTGCCCATCATCCTGGCGACGATCCCGATGGTGACCGGCGTCGCCGACAGCCGCCGCATCTTCAACATCGTCTTCGTCCTGGTCGTCGTCTACACCCTGATCCAGGGCCCCACACTGCCCTGGCTGGCCCGCAAGCTGCGGCTCGGCGACTCCGCGGAGGCCGCCGACCTCGGCATCGAATCGGCGCCCCTGGAGCGGCTGCGCGGCCATCTGCTGTCCATCGCGATCCCCGAGGGATCCCGGATGCACGGCGTGGAGGTCGGCGAGCTGCGGCTCCCCAAGGGCGCCGCCGTCACCCTCGTCGTCCGCGACGCCGCCTCCTTCGTACCGGCCCCCACCACCGTGCTGCGGCAGGGCGACGAGCTCCTCGTCGTCGCCACCGACCCGGTGCGGGACGCGGCCGAGGCACGTCTGCGGGCCGTCGCCCACGGCGGCAAGCTCGCCGGCTGGCTGGGCACGGGAGGCGGGACCTCCCGGTAATATGGGGGCACACACCACGTACCACCGACTCTGCCTGACGTAGAGCCGGCGCGACCGCAAAGCGGCCGCGGTCCCCTTGCAGCACCCGCGCCCGGCCCCGCAGCCCGGCGCTCCGCTTCTGCACGGCCCAGGGCCTCTCCTGGCGCGGACCGCAGTATCACTCGGTTCCCGGCGCACGAGGACGGCTCTCGGTGCCCCACGCCCCGACCGGGCGGCGGGGCACTACCAGGCGGCAGAAAGGCGACGGCCGTGCCACAGAAGGCCACGGTCACCGACACCACCGGCAAGCGCCCGGGCTACGGACAACTGCTGCGCACCCGCGGCGCCTGGACGTTCCTGCTCCCGGGCTTCGCGGCCCGCCAGCCGTTCGCGATGCTGACCATCTCGATCGTGCTGCTCGTCCAGCACACCACCGGCTCCTACGGCACGGCGGGCGCCGTGTCCGCCACGACCGGTGTCTCCATGGCGCTGTTCGCGCCCTACAGCGGCAAGCTCGCCGACCGCTTCGGCCAGCGCGCCGTCCTGCTGCCCGGCGTCCTGGTGCACTCCGCGTCCGGCGCGACCCTGACGGCCCTCGCGCTGTCCGGGGCGCCCACGTGGACCCTGTTCCTCGCCGCGGTGCCCACGGGCGCCTCCACGCCGCAGATCGGCCCCATGGTGCGGGCCCGCTGGGGCGTGCGCCTGCAGGGCTCGCCCCTGATGCAGACCGCGGCCGCCTTCGAATCCGTCACCGACGAGTTCACCTTCGTGCTCGGCCCGCTCTTCGCGACCGCCCTGTGCACGGGCGTCGACCCGGCCGCCGGCCTGCTCACCGAGGCCGCCCTCACCCTGGTCGGCGGCCTCCTCTTCGCCGCCCAGAAGGGCACCCAGCCGCCCGTGAGCGCCCTCGCGGGCCACGCGCGCGTGGATCACTCCTCCGCGCTGCGCGTCCCCGGCGTACGCGTGCTGATCGTCACGTTCCTCGGCATCGGCGCCGTCTTCGGCGGCATGCAGGTCTCGCTCGCCGCCTACACGGAGTCCATCGGCGAGCCCGGCATGAACGGCGTCCTCTACGGGATCTTCGCCGCGGGCAACATGCTCTCGGGCATCGTCTGCGGCGCCGTCGCCTGGAAGGCCGCCCCCCAGCGCCGCCTCCTGGTGTCCTACACGGCGCTCGCCCTGATGGCCTCCGGCCTGTGGGCGGCCCAGTCCGTGGTGCTGCTCGCCGGGCTCGGCCTGCTGGTCGGCGTGTGCATCGCGCCCGCCCTGATCACCGGGTACACGCTCGTCGAGAAGATCGTCCCCGCGGGCTCCCGCACCGAGGCCTTCACCTGGCTGACCGGGGCGGTCGCGCTGGGCCAGGCGGCGGCCGTCACGGTCGCCGGTCAGCTCGAGGACCGCTTGTGGGACGGTGCGGGATTCCTGGTGCCGATGGGCGGCACGGTGCTGGCCCTGGCGGTCATGTTCCTGCTGCGTACGCGGCTCGTCCCGCCGTCCGTCGGGCGCACCGTGGCACGTGGTGTCGGTCACCGAGTGCCGGTGACGGTGGACTGATCCCGAGGAATAGGCCACTATAGAGCGTCGTTAGCACTCATTGAGTGAGAGTGCCAGGAGGAAGACACAGTGCCGACTTACCAGTACCAGTGCACCGAGTGCGGCGAGGGCCTCGAGGCGGTGCAGAAGTTCACCGACGACGCCCTGACCGAGTGCCCGAACTGCGGTGGCCGCCTGAAGAAGGTGTTCTCGGCCGTCGGCATCGTCTTCAAGGGCTCCGGCTTCTACCGCAACGACAGCCGCGGCTCCTCGTCGAGCAGCAGCCCTGCGTCGTCGTCGAAGCCCGCCTCCACGACGTCGACCTCTTCGTCGTCCTCGTCCTCGGAGTCCAAGTCGTCCTCGACGGCCTCCTCCGGTTCGACGAGCTCGTCGAGCTCCTCGTCCGCGGCCTGACCCGGACCCACGCCTTACGAGACCCTGTCGTCCCCGGACGGCAGGGTCTTCGGCGTCCCGCCCTTGGTTAGTGTGCTGACCATGGCGACGAACGCGAACACCAGCACCGGGGCCGAGATCGGCGTGATCGGCGGCTCCGGCTTCTACTCCTTCCTGGACGACGTGACCGAGATCCAGGTGGACACCCCCTACGGGCCGCCGAGCGACTCGCTCTTCCTCGGCGAGATCGCCGGCCGCCGCGTCGCCTTCCTGCCCCGCCACGGCCGCGGCCACCACCTGCCGCCGCACCGGATCAACTACCGGGCGAACCTGTGGGCGCTGCGCTCGGTCGGCGTGCGCCAGGTGCTCGGACCGTGCGCGGTGGGCGGCCTGGTGCCCGAGTACGGGCCCGGCACGCTGCTGATCCCGGACCAGTTCGTGGACCGCACGAAGTCCCGGGTGCAGAGCTACTTCGACGGGCTGCCGCTGCCCGACGGGACCGTGCCGAACGTCGTGCACGTCTCGCCCGCCGACCCGTACTGCCCGGCCGGGCGCCGGGTGGCGGTGGAGGCGGCCCGCGGCAAGGGCTGGGAGCCGGTGGACGGCGGGACCCTCGTCGTCGTCGAGGGGCCGCGCTTCTCGACCCGCGCCGAGTCGCGCTGGCACGCCTCGATGGGCTGGTCCGTGGTCGGCATGACCGGGCACCCGGAGGCGATGCTCGCCCGTGAGCTGGAGCTCTGCTACACCTCGCTGACCCTGGTCACGGACCTGGACGCGGGCGCGGAGAGCGGCGAGGGCGTCTCGCACGACGAGGTGCTCAAGGTGTTCGCGGCGAACGTGGACCGGCTGCGGACCGTGCTGTTCGACGCGGTCGCGGGGCTGCCGGCGACGCAGGAGCGGGACTGCCTGTGCGTCGGGGCACTCGGCGGCATGGACCCCGGGATCCGGCTGCCGTGATCCGCCCGTCCGGCTTCCCCGGCCGGACGACGTCGGTGAACTTCACGTTCGGGTGAGGGAGTTGTCCACAACCGGCCGGTAGCACACGGGGCCCGGCGGGATCCTTCGCCGGAGCGGATCGTGGTCGACGAGACGGACGCGGTGTCCGTCCGACCCGAACCGATCCGCAGGCGGTGACCACCGTGTCCGCAGCAGCACCCGGCCCCTACGGGCTCAGCTCTCCCCCATCCGCGTCCACGCCCACTCCCCCGACGTCCGAGGTGCCGCCCTTCCCTCCCGTGCGCGTACGCGGCGGACGACCGCGCGCCGGTCGCGGCGGGCCGCGCCGCAGCGGGCCGGTCCTCGCCGCCGGGCTCGCCCTGACCGCGGCGGCCCTGGTCGCCGCGGTGCCCTCGTCCGGCGCCGGGGACGGTCATCAGCGGGCGCAGGCGCCGCCAGCCCGGACCGCGCGCGGGCCGGCGCGGCCTCCCGCCGTGACGGTGTCGGCTCCGGTGCGGATCGCGGACGCGGCGGCGGCGCGCCTGCTGCGGCCGGGCGACCGGGTGGACGTGGTCGCGGCACGGACCGACGGGAAGCCCGGAGCCCGGGTCCTCGCGTCCGGCGCCCGGGTCGCGTCCGTACCCGACGCATTTTCGGGCGAAACCCCGGACGGGGGCGGGGCGTTGGTCGTGCTGAGGGTGGAGCGCCCTGTCGCCGCGCGGCTCGCGGGAGCGGGGGCCGTGTCCAGGCTGGCGGTGACGGTCTGGTGACCAGAATCCCGTCAAGTCCCCCGATCGAGTTACCGGATTGGACAGGTCTGACCCGAACTGTCGTAGGTTGCGGGGGCGTTTGCACCACAACCTGCACATGTGAAGAGAGGCCTTCTGGTGAGCGAGAAGAAGCAGCCGGGCGTGTGGGAAGGCTTCAAAGCCTTCCTGATGCGCGGCAATGTGATCGACCTGGCGGTCGCGGTCGTGATCGGCGCGGCGTTCACCAACATCGTGAACGCGGTGGTCAAGGGTGTGATCAACCCGATCGTCGGCGCCTTCGGCACATCCGACCTGGACAACTACAAGTCCTGCCTGAAGGGCGACTGCAGCGGCGAGGGCGGGATCGAGATCCTCTGGGGCACCGTCCTCAGCGCCACGCTCAGCTTCATCATCACGGCGGCCGTCGTGTACTTCCTGATGGTGCTGCCCATGGCGAAGTACCTGGCCCGCAAGGCCAACATCGAGGCGGCGAAGGAAGGCACCCACGAGGTGATCGAGGTCTCCGAGCTGGAGGTCCTCAAGGAGATCCGCGACGCCCTCGTGGCGCAGCGCGGCTCGGGTCACTCCGAGTCGTAGCGGCTCTTCAGAGGTGGTGGGGCGGCTTCTCGTCGAGGAACCGGGCCAGGTCGGCGGCGCTGTTGTCACCGGCGGCCGGCCGTTCGCCCCACCCCCGGTCCGTGTCGTCGGAGGACTGCGCCGACAGCGGATCGTCGAAGATCAGCGCGGCCTTGGGGTCGCGCGGCTCGGGGGCGGGCTTCGGGGTGTCGCTCATGGCTCCAGGGTACGTCGCGGGTGCGGAGCGCGATGAGAGCGTGATCCTCCCGGCTCGACCGGCCGGCGGGGCGGGATCAGCCCGGGGCTCGGCGCCCCCGCAGGCGGAGAACCACCCACAGACTGGTCCACGCCGCCTTGATCGGCACCGGGAGCGCCGCGGCGAAGCCAATGTGGAAGAAGCACGGCCGGGGTCAACTGTCGTGGTACGCAGGGCGCATGACGACGGAATCGACGACGGGCGGCAGGCCGGCCCGCAACGACGCCCTGACCGACGTGCCCGGCCTGCGCGTGGGGCACGCCACCCGCCGCGGCGACGGGTGGCTGACCGGGACGACGGTCGTGCTCGCGCCCGAGGGCGGTGCGGTCACCGCGGTCGACGTGCGCGGTGGCGGCCCCGGCACCCGGGAGACGGACGCGCTGGACCCGCGCAATCTGGTGCAGCGGGTCGAGGCTGTGGTGCTGACGGGCGGCAGCGCGTTCGGGCTCGACTCGGCGTCGGGCGTGATGGCGTGGCTGGAGGAGCAGGGGCGCGGGGTGCCGGTGGGCGGGCCGGGGCAGGTCGTGCCCGTGGTGCCGGCGGCCTGTGTCTTCGACCTGGGCCGGGGCGGCGACTGGCGGGCCCGCCCGGACGCGGCGACGGGCCGGGCCGCTGTGGAGTCCGCGGCGGCGAGCCCGGTCGGCGCCCCGGTGGCCGAGGGCAGCGTCGGCGCGGGCACGGGCACGCTCGTCGGCGGGCTGCGCGGCGGCATCGGCACGGCGTCCGTACTGCTCGACTCCGGGATCACGGTCGCTGCCCTGGTGGTGGCCAACGCGGCCGGCTCGGCGGTGGACCCGGGGACGGGGGCGCTGTACGGGGAGTTCTTCGCGGGGCGTGGGCCGGTGGCGTATCCGGACGCGGCGGTGCACGCGGCGGCGGGTGAGCGGCTGGCGGCGGCGCGCGCGGCGAACGGACCGGCTCCGCTCACCGAACCCGATCCGGCACCCGAGCCCGATTTGGCTTCCGAGTCCGATTTGGCGTCCGGGCCTGAGCCGGCGTCCGGCCCTGCGTCGGGCCCCGCGTCCGGGCCGGCCACGTTGAACACGACGCTCGCCGTCGTCGCCACGGACGCGGACCTGAGCCGGGCGCAGGCTCAGAAGGTGGCGGGGACCGCGCACGACGGGATCGCGCGGGCGGTGCGGCCGGTGCATCTGCTGAACGACGGCGACACGGTCTTCGCCCTCGCGACCGGGGAGCGGCCGCTGGACGCCGCGAACCCGCTCGCGCTCAACGAGATCCTCGCGGCGGGGGCGGATCTCGTGACCCGGGCGATCGTGCGGGCGGTGCGGGCGGCGGAGTCGGTGCGCGGCGACCGCGACGGTGACGGCGGCGGTGCCGGGCGCGTGTATCTGTCGTACTCGGAGCTGTACGGCTGAGCGGGGCGTCTCGGGCGGGGGCGCCCTCGGTCTCCGTGCGGCTCTCAACGGGCACTCTCGGGCGGCTCCTCGCAGGGGCCTCTCGTACGGGCTCCTCGTGGGGGTTCCCGTGACAGAGTCCGCGCTTCGTCACAGGACTGTCCCTGTGGCTGCCTTCACAGGAAGCGGAGGGAACCCCTCCGGTCGTCTCGCGCTCTCTCCACACACCGGATCAACGAGATGAACCACACGAACAGGAGCAGGCCGTGAGAAGGCAGAACATAGCCACCGTATGCGCCGCCGTCGCCGTCGGTGCACTGGCCCTCACGGCCTGCGGCGGCAGCGCGAAGGCCGACAACGACACCGACGGCAAGGGCGGTGACCCGAAGGGCGCGCCGCGCATCACGATCTCGGCGAAGGACGGTTCCACGGGGGCGTCCATCAACGCGACCGGGGTCAAGGTCAGCGGCGGCAAGCTGACCACGGTGAAGATGACGACATCGGCGGACGGCGCCGAGGTCCCCGGCACGATCAGCGCCGACGGGGCGACCTGGAAGCCCAAGGAGCAGCTGGAGCGCGGCACCAAGTACCGGATCTCCGCGACCGCGAAGGACGCCGGGGGCGAGACGGCCGCCGCCAACTCCATCTTCACCACGGTCTCGACCGGCAACAGCTTCATCGGCACCTACACCCCGGACAACGGGACGACGGTCGGCGTCGGCATGCCGGTCTCGTTCACCTTCGACAAGGTGATCACGAACAAGAAGGCCGTGCAGTCGGGCATCAAGGTGACGTCCAGCAGCGGCCAGCAGGTGGTCGGCCACTGGTTCGGCGAGCAGCGGCTCGACTTCCGGCCCGAGGAGTACTGGAAGGCCGGCTCCAAGGTCACCATGAAGATCGACCTCGACGGGGTCGAGGGCGCCAACGGCATCCACGGCGTCCAGAAGAAGACGGTCACCTTCACCGTCGGCCGCTCCCAGGTCGCCACCGTCGACGCGAACACGCAGAAGATGACCGTGGTCCGCGACGGCCAGACCCTCAAGACCGTCCCCGTCTCCACCGGCAGCGCCGACCACCCCACCTACAACGGCCAGATGGTCATCTCCGAGAAGTTCGTGCAGACGCGGATGAACGGGTCGACGGTCGGCTTCGGTGGCGAGTACGACATCGCCGACGTGCCGCACGCGATGCGCCTGTCGCAGTCCGGCACGTTCATCCACGGCAACTACTGGAGCTCGCCCGGCATCTTCGGCGCGCAGGGCACCAGCCACGGCTGCGTCGGACTCCAGGACGTGCGGGGCGCGGGCGGCGACACCACCGCCAAGTGGTTCTACGACAACTCGCTCGTCGGTGACGTAGTCGTCGTGAAGAACTCCCACGACAAGACGATCTCCCCGGACAACGGCCTCAACGGCTGGAACATGCCGTGGAGCGAGTGGACGGCCGGCAGCGCCGCCTGACCCAGGACACAGGGGAAAGACCAGGGGCCGCGCGGGAACCTCCCGCGCGGCCCCCGCGTTGTGCAGGCAGGATTCCCAAATCCCGCTCCGCGTTTGCCATTTCAGAGGCCGATGTCCGAGCGAGGGGCTACGGTATGCACCCACAAGGTGACACGAAGCAATCCCGGGAGGTGCCTTGAGCGTTCCGTACGACCATGTGCCCGACCCTCTGTCCGACCTCGCGTCGCACACGTCGCCCGACGGGCAGCTCAGCGGCCTGCTCGGGCGCGCGCTCAACTCCTTCGAGCTCCCCGACGACATCCTGGCCCGCCTCGACAGCGCCCTCGCCTACGACAGCACCCTGCACTCCGCGCACCACAGCGCCGGCCTGCACCGGGAGACGTACCGGCACACCTGGCTGCTCGCCGACGGAAGCCCGCTCACCCTCTGGGAGCTCGTCCACAACACGGGGCGGGACCGCATGCCCCAGCACGAGGTCTACGTGACCGAGGACGAGCTGCACCTGGCGACCGGCCGGCTGCCGCTGCCCCCGGAGTCCGCGCCGGACTTCACCCTCCAGACGCCGGTGCTCCCGCTCCAGCTCCAGGCGGTCGCGCCGCGCGGCCACAGCTTCGGCCCCGCCGACCCGGACAGCTCCGTCGACCACGCCCGCCGCCTGCTGCGCCGCGCGGAGAACCCGGACGCGGCGACCCGGCCCGGCCCCGGCACGGCCCGGCTGCTGCGCGACGCGTGCGCGCACGAGATCACGCAGGCGTTCGGCCGCAGACTCAGCCAGGGCTTCGCGCTGTACGAGCACGCGTTCCTGCTGCGCGACGGCTGCGAGGTCAGCCTCTGGGAGGTCGAGCACACGGCGACGCGGGACGGCCGGCACATGTGCGAGGTCTACCTGACGCAGGAAGCGGCCCGCGCCGCGATCGAGCACCGCGCGGCGGACCGGGTCCGGCTCAGCGGCGGCTGAACTGCCGCACGAGCCCGGCGAACGCGTCCTGTTCGTCGGCCGTGAGCGGCACCGACTCCAGGGCGGGCGCCTGCGACTGGGCGGGCAGCGCCCCCATCGGCAGCCGCGCGGGGCCCCGCGGGGCGAAGGCGACGGTGCGGACGAGCCGCACCAGACCGACCACCCAGGCCACCGTCACGACCGCGAGGATCGCGAGGCCCACCTGCTGAAGGATCGACACGTGCTCAGGCATACGGCCCAGTGAACACCACAGTCCGGGCCTTTGGTCCCGGACCGTGACGTATATCGCAACACGGGACGTAGGCCGTGGCCCGCCAGGAAGCCGCCTGCAGAAGACTCGCGTCGGTGCTGAACGGCGTCAGGCGTCGTGCTCGTGCCACACGATGTCCACCGTGGCGGGTCGAACCAGCGGCCGCGTGCCGCCTGAACGCACGCCGAAGGGCCCGACCCCCGTCGTCGGGGAGCCGGGCCCTTGGTTCCGCCCCTGAGGGGCGGGTGGGATCACTGGCCCATGACGTACTTCACCGTCGGGCCGGTCGTCCAGCCGCCGTCCACCGCCAGCTCCGCGCCCGTCACGTAGGAGGAGTCGTCGGAGAGGAGGAAGACGATGGCCTTGGCGATCTCGTCGGCTTCGCCGACGCGGCCCATGGGGGTGTTGGGGTAGTTGCCCTCGCCCTGCTGGATGCCGACCTGGGCGGTCATCGGGGTGTAGGTCATGCCGGGGTGGACGGAGTTCACGCGGATGCGGGCCGTGCCCTGCTCGACCGCCGCGATCTTCGTCAGGCCGCGCACGCCCCACTTCGAGGCGCCGTAGGAGCCGGTGAGCGCGAGGCCCATCAGGCCGGCCGCCGAGGAGATGTTGACGATGGAGCCGCCACCGGCCTCCTTCATCGCGGGCACGACGGTCTTCATGCCGGCGAAGACGCCGACGAGGTTGACGTCGAGGACCTTGCGGAAGCGCTCGACGCTCTCCGTCTCGAAAGGCATGCCGGTGGAGATGCCGGCGTTGTTCACCAGGCCGTCGACCCGGCCGAACTCGGCGGTGGTGTAGGCGACGGCGGCCTGCCACTCCTCCTCGGAGGTGACGTCGAGGTGGACGTAACGGGCCTGGTCGCCGAGCTCGGTGGCGAGGGCCTTGCCCTCGTCGTCGAGGACGTCACCGATCACCACGTTGCCGCCGGCGGCGACGACGGTCCTGGCGACCTCGCCGCCGATGCCGCGGGCACCGCCCGTGATGATGACGGTCTTGCCGGTGAGGTTGTTCATCTGTGGCTCCACTTCTTCACGGCTCCATCGCCGCTGGGCTGGAATCGACGGCGCCGTCCAGCGCCGAGAGGCAGGTGCGGGCCAGGGCCGCGGGTCCGCCGGACCCGGCCGCGGGGGCGTCCGAGGCCGCCCACGTCTCCACCGCGACCCGCACCGCCGTGGAGGCGACACCGGCGGCGAGCCGCAGGCCGAGCCCGTCGGGGTCGGCGCCGGTGCGCTCCGCGAGGATCGCGCGCAGCGTCGTCTCGGACACCCGGCTGGTGTCGGCCCACACCGCGCGCAGCGCGGGCGACTCGTCGGCCATCCGCAGCAGCGCGCGGATCCACTCGAGCGAGGCCGCGTTCTCCGGGTCGTCCGCGGTGAGGGCGCGCTCGACCGCGTGCCGCAGCGCCTGCGGTACGGGGAGCCCGGCCGGGGCCTCCCGGACGGCCTCCGCCCACAGCTGGGCCCCGGCGGCGAAGAGCGGGGCGACCGACTCTTCCTTCGTGGGGAAGTAGCGGTAGAAGGTGCGCGGGGCGATGCCGGCGCCGCGGGCGATGTCCTCGGCGCGGGTGGCCCGCAGGCCGCGCTCGGTGAAGAGCTCGGCGGCGGTACGGGCGATGTCGAGTCGGGTGGCTGCTTTGCGCCGCTCGGTCAGCGAGGCCGGCGCGGCTTCCGCCGCACCCTGCGCCGAGCCCGTACCGCTCGTACCGCCCGGTCCCCCGCCATCTGAGACGCCTGCCACACCTGCCATGAAGTCATGGTATGCCTGTGTGTCACAATGTGCCACTGGCGC
This sequence comes from Streptomyces xanthii, assembly GCF_014621695.1. GTDB lineage: Bacteria > Actinomycetota > Actinomycetes > Streptomycetales > Streptomycetaceae > Streptomyces > Streptomyces xanthii. The sequence continues at coordinate 4,473,149 of NZ_CP061281.1, read as the reverse complement.
AAAAGTGATGTCCGATCACGTTCAGTGATCGTCGGCGATCGCGTCCCGTGGTCGCGTCCGGCGATCACCTCCGGTGATCGTGTCCGGTGGTCGCGTGCGGCGATCACACGCGACGTTCACGTGCGCAGATGGCTTCGGCAGATCCAAGAGACCCGAGCGGGGCGAGTGCGGTGCGGCGGCGGCAGTTCCTGATTCAGACGGCGGGCCTGACCGGGGCGGGTGCCCTGGCCATGAGCGGCTGCGGCGGCTCGGACGACAGTGGTGACGACGGCGACGGCGTGACCCTCAACCTCATGGTGGCGAGCTACGACAAGAGCGTCGGCGCCTCCATCGGCGACCAGTGGGACACCGTCGCCGAGACGTTCGAGAAGAAGCACCCGAACATCAAGGTCGAGATCGAGCGGATCCCCTTCCTCAAGCTCGACAGCGTCATCGCCCGCCGCGTCAAGGACGGCCGCGCCCCCGACATCGCGCTGAGCAACATCTTCGCGCCGTACGCCGAACCCGGCGACCTGTACGCGGTCGAGGACCTCTTCGACGTGCCGACGCAGGCCGACTTCATCTCGTCGTTCGCCGACGCGGGCAAGTCCGGCTACGTCCAGTACGCCATCCCGATCTTCGCCAGCACCCCGCGCCTCTTCTACAACACGGCGCTGTTCGAGCGGGCCGGCATCGACGGGCCGCCCGGGTCCTGGGCCGAACTCCTCGCCGCCGCCAAGGCGTTGAAGGCCTCCGGCGTCCCCACGCCGTACGCGCTGCAGTTCGGCCCCGAGGCCTCGGAGGACGAGCTGCTCGCGTGGCTGGTCGCGGGCGGCGGCGGCTACTCCCAGCTGGGCGGCTACGACTTCGGCTCCGCCGAGAACCAGGCGACCCTGACCTGGCTGCGCGACGAGCTCGTCAAGCCCGGCCTCGCGGGCGCCGACCCGGCGAAGCTCACCCGCACCGCCGCCTACGCGGAGTTCATGAAGGGCCGCGCCGGCATGCTCATCGCCCACCCCGTGCTGCTCGGCGCGGCGGCCAAGGCGCGGCTGCCGTACGCCACCGCCCCGTTCCCCAAGCGGGCCGGGGACGGGGCGGCGGCGCCGGTCGGACTCAACGCCTGGATGCTCGTCTTCAAGGCCAGGGGCCACGCCAAGGAGGCCGGCGCCTTCCTGACCCACCTCTACGGCCAGGAGACCGCTTCGGCGAAGGGCGCCGCGACGCAGACCCTGCCGGTGACCATCTCGGGCTCGCAGCACCTGCGCAACGACAAGTCGCAGCAGGCGCTGTGGCCGTTCGTCGACCAGATGCCGAACGCCGAGTTCCACCCCGTGGGGCTGCGGTCCTGGCCCACCGTGCGCAGCGAGATACGCGAGCGGATCCCGCGGGCGGTCGCGCCCACGGGGGTCCCGGCGGACGTGCTGGAGGCGCTGGACCAGGTCGCCCGGTCCAGCGCCTGACCCCTCCGGGGGCGCGGGGTCGTCCACCGCCGTGGGTCAGCCGATGAGTTCGCCGGTGCGGGGCTCGTCGTGGCCGGTCGTGCTCCGCGGCGGAGCCGCTGTCGGATTCAGCCCCGCGCCCCTGGGAGCCGCGGCTTCGCCGCTCGCTCCGTCCCCATCCTCCGATGACGCCTGCGGCGCCCGCTTCGGCAGGGCGAACATCAGGAGGAAGATTCCTACGAGGATGACGGCCGCCCAGACGAGCGCGTTGCGGAAGCCGTCGATGAACGCCGCGTTGCCCGCGCCCTGCGCGAAGCGGTCCTCGACGACGTTGAAGAAGACGACGGAGACCAGGCTCAGGCCCAGCGCGTTGCCCATCTGCATCACGGTGTTGATGAGGCCGGAGGCCGAACCGGCGTGCTCGCGCGGAACTTCGGACAGCACCGCGTCGGTCAGCGGCGCCACGATCAGGCCCATTCCGAGGCCCATCACGACCAGCGGCAGCGCCATCTGCCAGGACGCGATGTCCAGGCCGTAGTGGCCGGCCTCGAAGACGTAGATCAGGACGCCCGCGGCCATGGTCAGCGCGCCGGCCTGCAGGACCTTGCGGCCGAAGCGGGGCACCAGCTTCTGCACCGAGACACCGGCCGCGACGGACACCGCGATCGAGAACGGGACACCGGTCAGACCGGCCCGCAGCGCGCTCCAGCCGAGGCCCATCTGCATGTAGAGGGTCCAGGTCAGGAAGAAGATGCCGGTGGTGATGCCGAAGACGGTCTGCACGGCGATGCCCGCCGCGAAGCTCTTCACCCGGAACAGCGACAGCTCGATCAGCGGCGAACCGTCCCGCCGCGTCTTCGCCTTCTCGTACGCGATCAGCACGGCGACGATCACGACGGAGGCCGCCATCATCACGTAGCCCCAGACCGGCCAGTCGTTCTCGCGGCCCTGGGTTAGCGGGTAGACGAGCGCCAGCATCGCGAGGGTGACCAGGACGACGCCGACGAGGTCCAGCTTGAGGGCCGTCGGGGCCTTGGACTCGGTGATGACGCGCGAGCCGAGGATCAGGGCGGCGATGCCGACCGGCAGGTTGATCAGGAAGATCGGGCGCCACTCCAGGCCCGCGATGTTCCACTCCGTCAGGAGCGCGCCGAGCAGCGGACCCGACACCGCGCCGAGGCCGACGATCGCGCCGAACAGGCCGAAGACCTTGCCGCGCTCGTGCGCCGGGAAGGTGGCGTGCACGATCGACAGGACCTGCGGCACCATCATCGCCGCCATGCCGCCCTGCAGGATGCGCGAGGCGACCAGCATCTCCGGGTTCGCCGCGAAGCCGCACAGCGCCGAGGCGACGGTGAAGCCCATGATCCCCAGCAGGAACAGCCGCTTGCGGCCGAAGATGTCGCCGAGCCGCCCGCCCGTGATGAGCAGGGCGGCGAACGCGAGCGCGTATCCGGCGGTGATCCACTGGATCTGGCCGGTGGTGGCGCCCTCGTCCGCCTTGATGGTCGGCAGGGCGATGTTGACGATCGTGACGTCGACGAGGTCCATGAAGGCCGCCGTCATCACGATGGCCAGGGCGAACCAGCGCCTGCGGTCGGCAGGCCCGGAGGCTTCTGTGGTGGTGCCGGCGGCGGCAGCGGTTGAGGTCATGGGAAGAAAGTAGAAGGTATGTAGGTCAGGTCATGTCCTACTGGGGCGGCATTCTGGAGACATGACGAAGACGAGCTCCTCCACCGACACCCCGGCCCGGTTGCTCCAACTCCTCTCGCTCCTGCAGACGCCGCGCGAATGGCCCGGCGGCGAACTCGCCGAACGGCTCCACGTCTCGCGCCGCACCGTGCGCCGTGACATCGACCGGCTGCGCGAACTCGGCTACCCGGTGCAGGCCACCATGGGCGCCGACGGCGGCTACCGGCTCGTCGCCGGCAAGGCGCTGCCTCCCCTGGTGCTCGACGACGAGGAGGCCGTCGCCATCGTGGTCGGGCTGCGGGCCGGGGCCGGGCACGCCGTCGAAGGGGTCGAGGAGGCGTCCGTACGAGCCCTCGCCAAGCTGGAGCAGGTGCTGCCGTCGCGGCTGCGGCACCGCGTCTCCACACTGCAGGCCGCCACGATCCCGCTGACCTCGGGCGACGGGGCGACGATCGCGCCCGAGACGCTCACCGTGATCGCGTCCGCGGCGGCCGGTTCGGAGCGGCTGCGCTTCCACTACCGGGCGGCCGACGGCACCGAGACCCGGCGCCTGGCCGAGCCGTACCGGCTCGTGTCGACGGGGCGCCGCTGGTACCTCGTGGCGTTCGACCTGGACCGCGCGGACTGGCGCACGTTCCGGGTCGACCGGGTGTCGGAGCCGTTCGCGACCGGGGCGCGGTTCGCTCCGCGGGAGGTGCCGGAGGGGGATGCGGCACGGTACGTCCAGCGGTCGATGTCCTCCGCCCGCGGGGCCGCGGCGGGCGGGGACTACGAGCTGGACGTCGAGTTCCTCGCCCCGGTCGAGGTCGTCGCGACGCGGGTCCCGTCCTGGGTGGGCGAGCCGATGCCCTTGCCGGGCGGGGAGGGGTGTGTGCTGCGGGGCCGGGTCTCCGAGTCGGTGGAGTGGATGGCGGTGCGGCTGGCGATGACGGGGGTCGAGTTCCGGGTCCGGGGACCCGAGGCCCTCGTCTCGGCGGTACGGCAGCTGGGGGAGCGGGTGCGCTCCGCGGTTCCGGGGTAGGTCATTGCGCTCCGGGGTGCCGCAGTAGGTCGTACGCGCGGCTGCGGGCCGGTGGGGCTTCTCGCGCCCCGCGGCGGAGTCGCTGATGTCACAGCCCCGCGCCCCTGAAATGCAGGCGCTGCGCGCCGCATTTCCCCGATCAAGGCGCGGGGTGCCTTTCATCTGGGGAAGGCGCGGCGAAGCCGCATGCCTTCCAGGGGCGCGGGGAACTGCGCGAGAAGCCCCACCGGCCCGCGGACGGCGACGAGGCCGCACACCGCAGACGCTGAACCGGGGCACACAAGAACGGGCGGCGCCCTGAAGGCGCCGCCCGTCCCGCACTCCCCCGGAGGGGCTACGCCGCCGCGTCGAACCCGGTGTCCCGAGCCAACTTCTTCAGCTCCAGCAGCGCGTGCTTCTCGATCTGCCGGATCCGCTCACGGGTCAGCCCGTGCTCCTTGCCGACCTCCGTGAGGGTCCGCTCACGGCCGTCGTCGATCCCGTACCGCATCTTGATGATGGACGCCGTGCGCTGGTCGAGCCGCCCGATCAGATCGTCCAGCTCCTCGCTGCGCAGCAGCGTGAGCACGGACTGCTCCGGAGACACCGCCGACGTGTCCTCGAGGAGGTCGCCGAACTGCGTCTCGCCCTCGTCGTCCACCGACATGTTCAGCGAGACCGGGTCGCGGGCCCAGTCGAGCACGTCGGTGACCCGCTCCGGCGTCGTCTTGTCGAGCTCGGCGGCGATCTCCGCGGGCTCGGGCTCGCGCCCGTGCTCACGGTTGAACTCGCGCTGCACGCGGCGGATGCGGCCCAGCTCCTCGACCAGGTGGACGGGGAGACGGATCGTGCGCGACTGGTCGGCTATGGACCGCGTGATGGCCTGGCGGATCCACCACGTGGCGTACGTGGAGAACTTGAAGCCCTTGCGGTAGTCGAACTTCTCGACGGCGCGGACCAGGCCCGCGTTCCCCTCCTGGATCAGGTCGAGCAGGGGGAGGCCCGAGCGCGGGTACCGCCGGGCGACCGCCACGACCAGACGCAGGTTCGACCTGATGAAGACGTCCTTGGCCTTCTCGGACTCGGCGACCAGCGCTTCCAGCTCCTCGCGGGTCGCCTTGCCGGCGGCCGCGCTGTCCTCGACCTCTCCGTCGAGGATCTGCTGGGCGTAGACACCCGCCTCGATGGTCTGGGACAGCTCGACTTCCTTGGCGGCGTCGAGCAGCGGTGTACGCGCGATCTCGTCGAGGTACATCCCGACCAGGTCGCGGTCGGCGATCTCCCCGCCTACGGCGCGAACACTGCGTGCCGCATCAGTCTCGCCGGACGCGGCGGACTTACGACGGGCTACGGCACGGGTTGCCATGCGTGCTCCCTTGCGATGGTGGGTCGACTGGGCAGGACCGCTGGTCCACCCTCCCGGGCTGACCGGCATCCGAAGGAAACAACGACTGGAATCCGGACAGAATTCCCAAGCCGACCCATCTTTTTTCTGATCATGCAGTACCCTGTCGCGCCACACCGCGCGAGAAGGAGCCCCCGGATGCCGTCGGAGTCCACAGAGGTGCAGGTCAGCAGGGGAACCGAGGGAGACCTCAGCGCCCTCACGGACCTCTACAACCACTACGTGCGCGAGACGCCGATCACCTTCGACACGGCCGTCTTCACTCCGGAGGAGCGACGCCCCTGGCTGCTCTCCCACCTCGAAGACGCCCGGTACCCACTCCTGGTTGCCCGCGAACACGACTCGGGCCGGATCCTCGGATACGCGACGGCGAGCCCGTTCCGCCCGAAGGCCGCGTACGCCACCTCCGTGGAGACCACCGTGTACTGCGCGCCGGACGCGGGCGGTCGCGGCATCGGCTCCCTCCTCTACGGGGCGCTGTTCGCCGCGCTCGCCGGGCAGGACGTGCACCGCGCGTACGCGGGCGTCACCCAGCCGAACGAGGCCTCCGCCCGCCTCCACACCCGCTTCGGCTTCCGCCCCGTCGGCACGTACCGGGAGGTCGGCCGGAAGTTCGGGCGGTACTGGGACGTCGCCTGGTACGAGAAGGACCTCGCCCCGGGCGCGTAAACCCGCCCCTGGAGGGATGCCTCGTCGCGGCCTCGGCCAGATGGACGAGCCGGAGTACGACCGGGAGTAGACCCAACGGCCGATCCGCCGCCCCTCTTGCCGCCCCTACGGTGCCGCCATGGACACCATCCACGACACCACTGGCACCCTCGACGAAGCGCTCCAGCGACTGCACACCACCGGTCCGGAGTTCGACGGCTGGCTCAGCAACCACGGGCCGATGGCCGTGGAGTCCCTCGTACGGGGCGGGCAGGCGCCGCGCGTGCACCGCTGGCTCGACCAGTACTCCGAGCGGCTCGACGCGATGCCCGCGCCGGGCGACCCGATCCGCGCCGACGACTGGCAGGGCGCCCTCGGCGACCCCAAGCGCCTCGCGGACTGGATCGTCTTCTTCGAGCGGGCCGTCACCGAGCGGCCCTGGCGCGACGTCCTCGCCGAGTGGTGGCCCCGGCTGCTGCCCGGCATCGCGGCAGGCGCCACGCACCCCGTGATCCGGGTCGGCCACGCCGTCCGCACCCTGCTCGCCGAACCCGCCGGGACGAACGCCCCGCGTCTCGCCGAGCTCGCGCACGGGCTCGGCTACTGGGCCGCCCGGCACCAGCCGCTGCCGCCGCTCACCTCGCTGCCCTCCGTGCCGGACGCGGCGGGGGCGCTCGACTCGGTGCCGCGGATCGACGACCAGTCGGGCGGGATCCGGGCGCGGTTCACCCGGCTCACGGCGTTCCCCGCGTGGGCGGAGGCGGGGCCCGTCGATCCGGACGCGGCGCGCGAGCGGCTCGGGGAGCTGGTCGGGGCGGCCGTGCGCATGTACGGGACGCATGCGCTGGGGTCGCCGGTGATGCTCGTGCACGCCGCGACCGCGCCGAACGCGGTGCTGCGGACGCTGCCCGCGTTGCCGCGCGAGCTGTGGGCCGGGTCCCTGGAGGCGGCCTGGGCGGCGAGTGCGGCGGTGACGTCCGTGTACGCGCCGTCCACGCCCGCGCCCGCGCCGGTCCCCTCCGGAGCCGAGCCCGAGGAGGTCTTCGCGCGGGCCGCGGCGCACGGGAACGACCACGCGATCAAGTTCGCCGACACGGCCTTGGAGGTCGGCGGGGACGCTGCGCTGGGCGCTGCGGTCCTGGCCCTCGACCTGATCGAGCCCGCCTAGGCGCCGTCGCGGGCTGCGGGCCGGTGGGGGCTGGTCGCGCAGTTCCCCGCGCCCCTGAAGGCATGCGGCTTCGCCGCGCCTTCCCCGATAAGAGGCTCCCCGCGCCTTGGATCGGGGAAATGCAGCGCGCAGCGCCTGCATCTCAGGGGCGCGGGGCTGTGTCCATCAGCGGCTCCGCCGCGGGGCGCGACCAGCCCCCACCGGGACCGCACCCGCCCGCGACGCGAGCTCAGCCGAACTGGACGGACCGCTTCGCCAGCCCCATCCAGAATCCGTCGATCACCGAGCGCTGATCCCCGAGCTCACCCCCCGCGTCGGCGACGCCCATCGTCACGAACAGCGGCGCGAAGTGCTCCGTACGCGGATGGGCCAGATTGCCGGCCGGCGCCTTGTGCGTGAAGTCCAGCAGCGCGTCCACGTCTCCCGCGTCGAGCGCCCGGTGCCCCCAGTCGTCGAACTCGACCGACCAGGACGGGATGCCGCCCTGCCGCAGCGCGGCCAGGTTGTGCGTGAAGAACCCGGAGCCGACGATCAGGACGCCCTCGTCCCGGAGCGGGGCGAGCCGCCGGCCGATCTCCATGAGCTTGTGCGGGTCGAGCGTCGGCATGGAGACCTGGAGGACCGGGATGTCGGCGTCGGGGTACATCTCGACGAGCGGCACGTACGCGCCGTGGTCCAGTCCCCGGTCGGGCACGTCCTGCACGGGGATGCCGGGGGCCCGCAGCAGCTTGCGTACGGATTCGGCCAGTTCCGGCGCGCCCGGAGCCGCGTACTGGACCTGGTAGTAGTGCTCGGGGAAGCCCCAGAAGTCGTAGACGAGCGGCACGGTCTCGGTGGCGCCGAGGGCGAGCGGGGCCTCCTCCCAGTGCGCGGAGACCATCAGGATCGCCTTGGGGCGCGGCAGGTCGGCCGACCAGGACGCGAGCTGGCCGGTCCACAGGGCGTCGTCGGCGAGCGGCGGCGCGCCGTGGGAAAGGTACAGCGCGGGCATGCGCTCCGGCGCGGGTGCGGTCACGGCAGCCTCCAGCGAGTCAGAAAGTTTGAAGTTTCAAGCGTCCAGCCACTGCCAAAAGTAATCGTTGTTTGTTTAATATTCAAGAAGGAAGCTTGGGGTGAGTCCTGGCAAGGGAGACGATGGAGTCATGGAGAGCGCAGAGCCGCAGTGGCTGACCGACGACGAGCAGCGCACCTGGCGTGCGTACCTGCATGCCACCACGCTCCTCGAGGATCACCTGGACCGGCAACTGCAGCGCGACGCGAAGATGCCGCACATCTACTTCGGCCTGCTCGTCACCCTCAGCGAGGCCCCGCACCGCCGGCTGCGGATGACCGAACTGGCCATCCAGTCCAAGATCACCCGCTCCCGCCTCTCGCACGCGATCGCGCGCCTGGAGAAGAACGGGTGGGTGCGGCGCGAGGACTGCCCGTCGGACAAGCGCGGCCAGTTCGCGGTGCTCACCGACGAGGGGCTCGGCGTGCTGCGGCAGAGCGCCCCGGGCCATGTCTCGACGGTCCGCCAGGCCCTCTTCGCCCGCCTCTCCCCCGAACAGCAGAAGTCCCTCGGCGAGATCATGCGGATCGTCGCCGAGGGACTTCAGCCGAAGGAGGCCGGGGCGGACCTCCCCTGGCTCAGGTAGAACCGGTCGCTCCGGGGGTCAGTGGGCGACCACCGGGATCTTGACCTCGTCGGCCTCCTCCGCCGTGTCACCGGATGCGGCGGCGGGGCCGCTGCCCGGGACGCCGGTGTTGATCAGCGAGAAGGCGATCGTCGCGGAGACGACGAGGATGCCGACCGCCCACCAGATGGCGTGGGTGTAGCCGTTCACCATGGCCTGCGCCTGGAGCAGCTGCGCGTTGCGGGCACCGGCCGCGTGCTCCGCCACGTAGGCGGCGGTGGCCGAGGCCGCGATCGTGTTCAGCAGGGCCGTGCCGATGGCGCCGCCGACCTGCTGCGACGTGTTGACCATCGCGGAGGCGACACCCGCGTCCCGCGCCTCGACGCCGATCGTGGCGAGCGACATGGCGGGCATGAACGCCGTACCCATGCCGAGGCCGAGCAGCAGCTGGGCGGGCAGGATCAGACCGGCGTACGAGGAGTCGACGGACAGCTGGGTCAGCAGCAGCATGCCGAGCGCCGCGACGAGGAAGCCGGGGCCCATCAGCAGGCGGGGGCGGACCCGCGTCATCAGGCGGGCGCCGATCTGCGTGGAGCCCGTGATCATGCCGGCGATCATCGGCAGGAACGCGAAGCCCGTCTTGACCGGCGAGAAGCCCTTCACGACCTGGAGGTAGTAGGTCAGGAAGAGGAACAGGCCGAACATCGCGATGACGGCGAGGCCGAGGGAGGCGTAGACACCGCCGCGGTTGCGGTCGGCGACGACGCGCAGCGGCAGCAGCGGGTGCTTGACCTTGGCCTCGACGGCGACGAAGGCGATCAGCAGGACGGCGGAGCCGACGAACATGCCGACGGTCGTCACGTCCGACCAGCCGGCGGACTCGGCGCGGGTGAAGCCGTAGACGAGGGCGACCAGGCCGAGCGTGGACAGGACGACGCCGGGGAGGTCCAGCGGCGAGCGGTTGCGCGCGCCGGCGGGCTCACGGATGACGAAGTACGCGCCGACGGCGGCGACGATCGCGAACGGGATGTTGACGAAGAAGGTCCAGCGCCAGTTCAGGTACTCGGTGAGGAAGCCGCCGAGGATCAGGCCGACGGCGCCACCGCCACCGGCGATCGCACCGTAGATGCCGAACGCCTTCGCGCGCTCTTTGGCGTCGGTGAACATGACGGCCAGGAGGGAGAGGGCGGCCGGGGCGAGCAGCGCGCCGAAGACGCCCTGCAGGGCGCGGGCGCCGAACATCATGGCCTCGTTCTGCGCGGCGCCGCCGAGCGCGGAGGCGAGCGCGAAGCCGAGCAGACCGGTCACGAAGGTCCGCTTGCGGCCCCACAGGTCGGCGATGCGGCCGCCGAACAGGAGCAGTCCGCCGAACGCGAGGGCGTACGCGGTGATGACCCACTGCTTGTTGCCGTCGGTGATGCCGAGATCGGTCTGGGCGGCGGGCAGGGCGATGTTCACGATGGTGGCGTCGAGGACCACCATGAGCTGGGCGAGCGCGATGAAGACGAGGGCCTTCCAGCGGCGCGCGTCGCCTTCGGGAGAAGCCGTTTTCGGCAAGGGGGTACCCACAGCGGGACTCCAAAGGTCAAAGGCAAGTCGTGAATAAGGGCGAAAAATCGGGTGGCCGCGAGATGGCCGTGCGGGGTCGCTCGCGCGGGGCGGGCGGGGCTATTCCTGGCGGAGCGCCTCCAAGGTCGCGGCCTCGCCCGGGAGTTCCGAGCGGGCGGGCGTCATCAGGCCGTCCAGGAACAGCTGCAGATGACGGTGGACGAAGCGGTCGAAGTCCATGCAGCCCGTGCCGGGCAGCGGCCGGGTGAGCTGGGACAGGGCGACCATCAGGTCGCCGACCCCGACGTCGGAGCGCAGCTGCCCGGTGGCGCGGGCCCGCGCGATGAGGCCTTCCACGGCGACGGTGAGCCGGTCGCGGGCGGCGACGACGTCCGGATGGGCGTGTTCGAAGGTGGCGTGGAGGATCGGACACAGGGCGCCGATACGTTCGTCGGCGGCGGCGTGCACGAAGGTGCGCAGCGCGCCGAAGGAGTCGGCCTCGTCCGCCTCCACGGCGGCGAGTCCCTGTTCGGCGTGGGCGCTGATGCGGTCGGTGACGGTGAGGACGACGTGGCGCATGAGCTCGCCGCGGTCCTTGAAGTTCCGGTAGAGCGTGGCGTTGCCGACGCCCGCGCGGCGGGCGACCTCGTCGAGCGGGAGCTCGGTCCCGTGCTCGACGATCAGCTCGACCGCTGCGGCGACGATCCGCTCCCGGTTGCGCACGGCGTCGGCCCGCGGGCGGGGGGCGCGGCGCTGCGGCTGGTCGGTCACGGTGGCCACGGCGTTCTCCTCGGTTCGAAGGTTCTGCGGATCGGCGATTACGCGGATCCGCGGTTCTGCGCTTCTGCGGTTCTGCGGTTCTGCGGTTCGCCTGAGCTGAAGCAAGTGGGGAATCCGTCCCCGCTTAGCCCTACGACCTTCTAAACGGGGAGACCCTCCCCGGTTATTTCCCGCTTCCGATGTGACCTGGCTCACGTACGCCTGCGGCCAGAAACCCACGATCGGCGCACCCAGCGCGCGGCCCGCCCCACCCCGACACAGGGTGATCGAAACGGACCCGAGCGTGAAGGCGGATCGGATGCGGCAGCGGCGGATACGCGGGGGCCGGCGTGGTGCGATGCTCGCCGGAGCCACGGCGGTGGCTCTCGCGGTGACCATGACCGCGAGCACCGGACGGCTCCTCGACAGCTCGCCCACCGCGGCCGGCCCGACCGCCCTGGCGCGGGCCACCTCGCTCGGCCCCTGCATGATCCGGGGCGCACTCGGCGTCCAGATGTCCGAGGGCGTGCCCACGTCCGCCGGCTACGCCCGTTCCACCGGCACCGTCCGCGCCCTCAACCTCATGATCGACTTCCCGGACGCGCACGGGCAGGGCAGCGCGATGGCCCGGTACGGGGAGTTCTTCCCGCAGACCAGCGACTGGTTCCGCACCGGCTCCTACGGCAAGCTCGACTACCGCTCCGAGACCCCGGTCAAGCACTGGCTGCGCATGCCCAAGACGTTCAAGGCCTACGGGATAGAGCGCGGCGCCCCCTTCGAACCGGGCTACCGCAAGCTCGTCAAGGACATCGCGGCGGCCGCCGACCCGGACGTCGACTTCAGCAAGTACGACATCGTCAACGTCCTCGTCACCCCGAACGCGGGCCCCTCCGCGCTCGACACCGTGCTGTCCGTGACCTTCGCCGGGAACCCCGACGCGCCAGTCGCCGACGGCGTGCCCCTCGCCAACGCGTCCTTCGTCTACTCCCGGCAGGACGACGGCTCCGGCTCCTACTCCGAGACCGGCTACCGGGTGCTGCCGCACGAGAACGGGCACACCTTCGGGCTGCCCGACCTCTACACCCAGGACGGCGGCGGGGCCGTCGGCCACTGGGACATCATGAGCGAGGACTGGGGCGTCGGGAACGACCTGCTCGGCTGGCACAAGTGGAAGCTCGGCTGGCTCGACGACGCGCAGATCGGCTGCGCCTCGCAGGCCGGCACGACGGAACACCTGCTGTCGCCGCTGGGCCGGGCCGAGGGCGGCGGGACCAAGCTCGTCTTCGTCCCCCTCACCGAGAAGACCGGCTACGCGGTCGAGGTCCGCACTCAGGAGGGCAACGACGAGGCCGTCTGCCGGCCCGGCGTGCTCGTCTACAAGGTCGACGCCGACGTCGACACCGGCCACGGGCCGATCACCGTGGAGGACTCCACCCCCGACAGCGGCGGCTGCACCCGCCGCCCCAACGTCCACGCGGAACTCTCCGACGCGACGTACCGCCCCGGCGAGGTCTTCAAGGACACGAAGACGGGGGTCCGGATCTCAGTGGGCGGAGCGGACGCCTCCGGCAACTACCGGGTCTACGTCACCCGGCGCTAGGGCCTTCGGGTCTCGTCGCCGGGTGCGGGCCGGTGGGGGGGCTGGTCGCGCAGTTCCCCGCGCCCCTGAAATGCAGGCGCTTCGCGCCGCATTCCCCGATAGAGGCTGAGCGGCGAATCCGCTCGACTCGAGGGGCGCGGGGCTGTGCCCATCAGCGGCTCCGCCGCGGGGCGCGAGAAGCCCCCACCGGGCCGCACCCGGCGACGAAAGGGCAGGCCCTACGGCGAGGGAGGCCAGCTCTCACGAAGGGCACGCTTCAGCACCTTCCCCGTCGCGTTGCGCGGCAACTCCTCCTTCTGCACCACGACATGGGCCGGCACCTTGAACGCCGCCAGCCCCCGCCCCGCGAACTCCCGCAGCGCCGAAGGATCGAGCCCGCCCCGCACCCGGACGACCGCCGCGACCTCCTCGCCGAGCACCGGATGCGGCACCCCGAACACGGCCGCCTCCAGCACATCGGGATGCTCGTACAGCGCCGCCTCCACCTCGGCGCAGTACACGTTCTCCCCGCCCCGGATCACCATGTCCTTGATCCGGTCGACGACCCGTACCCGCCCGTCGTCGAGCAGCACCGCCAGGTCCCCCGTACGGAACCACCCGTCCGCCGTGATCGCGGCCGCGCTCGCCTCCGGGTCCTCCCAGTACCCCCGGACCATGGACTGCCCGCGCAGCCACAGCTCGCCCACCTCCCCGCCGGGGACGGCCTCCCCCGCGGGCTCGGCGATCCGCACCTCGACCGCCGGCGCGGGCCGCCCCACACTGTCCGGCCCCTTGCGGTACTGCTCCCCGAACGTGGACGTGACCGCGCCGAGCGTCTCGGTGAGCCCGTACGCGTTGGCGGGCTCGACCCGCTCCCCGTAGCGGGCGGTGAGCCGCTGGACGAGCTGCGGCGGGGCCGGGGCGCCCCCGGTGCTGACGGAGGTGAGCGTGGGCAGGTCGTCGTCCAGCTCGGCGGCGCGTTCGAGGAGCTGGAGCGCGGTCGTGGGCACGCCGCCGAACGCGGTGACGCCGTGCTCCCGCACCAGCCGCACGGCGACGTCCGGGTCCCACTTGCGCAGCAGCACCAGCGTGCCGCCCACCGCCATCGCCCGGAAGAACCCGGTGAACGCCGCGACGTGGAAGAACGGGAAGGTCAGCATCCCGATCTGGGCCGGCCCCTGCCCCGGCACGAGCCCGCGCCGCAGCGCCGAGAGGGCGGAGAAGTAGAGCGCGTTGGCGATGGCGCCCGTCTGCGCGTGGTGCGTGGCGACGGCGCCCTTGGGCCGGCCGGTGGTGCCGGAGGTGTAGAGGAGGGTGGCGTCCTGTTCGGGGAGCACGTCGACGTCCGGCGGCCCGAGCAGCGGATCGGCGGCGGGCAGCTCCTCGTACCGCTCGACGCGCGGCCCGTCCACGGCATGCCCCTCCCCGTGGCACACCAGCGTCCACGGCGGGTCGGGGACCGTGCCGAGCCAGGACCGCACCCGCTCGTAGCGCTCCCCGTCGACGATCAGCACCCCGGGCCGGCAGTCGTCGAGGGCGTACGCGCACTCGTCGGCGGTCCACCAGGCGTTCAGCGGGACGGCGACGAGGCCGGCGAGCTGGGCGGCCCAGAAGGCGGTCTGCCACTCGGGGTGGTTGCGCATGGCGATCACGGCACGGTCGCCGGGCCGCAGCCCGTAGCCCTCGTCCGGATCGAGGAAGCGGCGGGCGAGCGCCGACGCGGCGGCGAAGAACTCGGCGTACGTGGTCCGCCCGTCCTCCGTGATCAGGAACGGGGTGTCGCCGTACGCCCAGGTCGTCTCGGCGAACTCCCGCAGGGTGCGCGGTCCTTCGGCGTACGCGAGGCGCCCGTCCGCGCCGCGTTCCACGGAGAAGGGGGCGCCCGGAGCGGTGAGCAGCGCGTCCAGGGAATCCATGCCGGGACGCTACGCGGCCGGTCCCGGCGCCCGTCAATACGCGCGTCGGAACCGCCGGGCGCACCGGACGCGCAGGGGGCGCGCACTGGGTCTTTCGGCCCCGACAGACAGGGACATCAGGGGACGAACGCAGTGACCAACGGCACCCCGAAAGGCCCTCCCCCGGCCACCCCCTCCCCCGTACTTTTGAGGCATGTCCCCTCTCGCCCGGGTCAGCGAGGCGTACGGCCCGCGCTTCGCCGAGTTCGCCTTCGAGCCCGCCTTCACGGCCGCCGTCGACCAGCACGTGTCGGCGCTCCGCGACCGTCTGGAGGTCACCGGCGCGGACCTCGAACCGCCGGCGCCCGACGCCGAGCTCCTCTCCGACTACGCGCTGGGTTTCCTCGACGCCCTCGACGAGACGGGCTGGCGGGAGCCGGTCGGCCACGACTACGCGGTGTGCCGCCTCACCGCCATCAGCTGGCTGGTGAAGCGGCACGACCTGCTGAACGGAAACCGTTCAACCACTCACTGATCTCAGGCGCTCGCTGATCCCGGGCGCTCGCTGACCTCAGTCGCTCGCTGACCTCAGTCGCTCGCTGGTCTCGGGGCTCGATGCGCTGGACCGCCGGTCGGGCTCAGCCGCTCGTCGAACCGCCGGCCCGGGGGTCGGTGCGCTCCCGGTCCTGCACCGGCTGGTGCGTGAGCGCGTCCTCGCGACCCGCCTGGTACGCCCCGGTGCCGCCGACGCCGCGCGCCTTCGCGGTCTCCTCCTCGGCCTTGTTCAGCCACCGCTCCCAGCGCTGGCGCATCGGGCCGATGAGCCCGCCGCCGACGCCGACGATCATGATGCCCGCGGCAGCCGCGAGAGCCGCGTAGAGGACGGGCTGCGTGACGGTCGTCGCGATCCCGGCCTGACCGAGCGCGGCGATCACGCCGAGGGCCACGATGCAGGCCCACACCACGGTCCCGACGGTCTTCCCGTACGAGACGGAGGACAGGGCGTTGGTGACGATGTCCCGGACGACGTTCGCGACGGCCATGGCCACCACGACCAGCACGATCGCGACGATGCCGCGCGGGATCCAGGCGACGATGCCGTTGAGCATGGTGGAGACGGGGTTGCTGCCGAAGACCCCGAAGCCGAGCTGGAGCGTGATCAGCAGCAGGGCGTAGTACACGACCTTGCAGATGATCCCGGTGGTGTCGTACTTCGACCCTTCGAGCATCTTGGCCGCACCGGCCCGCTCGGCCAGCTTCTCCGAGCCGACCTTGCGCAGGACCCGGTCCAGGACGCGGGCGATCATCTTGGACACGAACCAGCCGATGGCCAGGACGACCAGGAAGCCGATCAGCTTCGGCACGAACTGGGCGACCTTCGACCAGGCGTCGTTGAGGCCGCCGGTGAAGTCGACGGCGAGTGCGTTCGGGAACGGGGTCATGAGTGGACCTCCACTCAGTGAGGCCGGTGGGCCGGAACGACCGACCCGCGCCGACAAGCGTGCCCCCCTCGTTTACCTCGCTCTTCCGGGATAGCACGCCCTCTGTCCCCCGGCCTCCCGAGGTGCCCTCGGCGCCCGCTGTCCGCGTGAGTCTCAGACGGTCACGGCCTCGGCGCGCTCCGGCGCGGCCACGGCGTCCTCGGCGCCCCGGCGCCGGCCGCGCAGGTCCGCGAGGACGACGAGCCCGATGCCGGCGACCACCCACACGGCCAGGGTCAGCGCGGGGCGGGCCGCGCCCGTCCCGTCGAAGAAGCCGTTGGCGCGCAGGAGGCTGCCCGAGGCTCCCGGCGGCAGCAGCTGTCCGAGCAGGGCCCAGCCGGCGGGCAGCCAGTGCGGGCCGGTGGCCAGGCCGGAGAGCGGATTGCCCAGCAGCATCATCACCGCGCCGCCGATCCCGAGGCCCACCCCGCCGAACAGCGCCTGGAGGCCGATGACGACGGAGGCGAGGGCGGCCATGCCGAGGGCCAGACCGGCGGCGGTGACCACGTAGTCGCCGTCGAGGGTCCCGGTGCCGTACTGGAGGAACGCGGCGACGGCGGCGCCGGCCACGACCGCGAAGGCGAGGACGCCGGCCAGCCGGGCCCGCAGTCCGCGGTGTCCGGGGAAGACCCGCCCGAGGATCACGGCCGGGAAGATCCCGCCGAAGATCATCGGCAGCAGCGCGGCGGTGAGCCCGGCCCCGCGGGGGTCGTCCGCGGTGAACGGCACCAGGTCGTGGACGGTCGGCTCCGCGTGCCGCTGCGCCGCGAGCTGCGTACCCAGGGCGGTCAGCGCGCCGGTGGCGGAGGGTCCGCCGGCGGTGGCGGTGTAGACGTCGATACCCCCGGGAGTCACGGCGAGGCCGCCCGCGACGTCGCGGTCCCGGATCGCGGAGCGGAGCTGCTCGGGCCCGTCGTAGACGCGGACGTCCCACGCGTCGCCCGCCAGCTTCTGCTCCATGACCCGCGTGACCTGCTGCGGTCCGGTGACGCCGACGGGCACGTCGTGCGGGGCGCCCTTGGCGGACGGGAGGGCGAAGGCGCAGAGCATCACGGTGACGAGGGCGGTCAGCCCGAGAACAACAACGATCAGCCGCCGAACGCCACCCCCCGGCGTCTCCTCCGTGGTCGTACCCGTGTTCGTGGTCGTGTCCGTGTTCGTGTCCCTGTCCGTGGTCGTGTCCGTGTTCGTGATCATGAGGATCGCTTCCTTGCGTACGGCCCGGTCGCGGGCGAAGGATGCCGGGGCGGTGCACGGCGCGCGCGACGACAGGCGACGGATCATCCGTCACCGATGCTCGCCTGATACTCGATTACAGGGTACATTGAGTCATGTGTCAAACACCGATGAGCCGTCCTCGCCGCAGCCCCCCGTCCCGCCGGAGATCACCGACGCCGCCCTGCGCGTGGCAGCGGCCCGCGGCGTCCCCGTGGCCGACGTGACCCTCCGCGAGATCGCCCACGAAGCGGACATCTCCCGCAGTACCCTCATGCGCCGGCTGGGCGGTACCCGCAGCGCCCTCGAAGAGGCCCTGCGCGCGGCGGGCATCGAGCCGGGCACGCAGAAGCCCGTACGGGAGCGCGCGATCGACGCCGCGGCCACGCTGATCAGCGAGCAGGGGCTCGTCATGGTGACCTTCGAGCGGGTCGCGGCGGCGGCCGGCTGCTCGGTCCACAGCCTGTACGCGGCGTTCGGCGGCCGCGACGAGCTGCTCCACGCCGTCTTCGAGCGCTACAGCCCCGTCGTCGACGTGGAGGAACTCCTCAAGGGCCCGCGCGCCGACCTGGAGACCACGGTCCGCCGCGTGTACGGGCTCTTCGTGACGGCCCTCGACCGGGAGCCCCGCGTCCTGGCCGCCTTCTTCGCCGAGGTCTTCGCCCGCCCCGGAGCGGACCCCGGCATCCACGCCCTCTTCCAGCGGATCTTCCCCCGCATGCTGGGCGCCGTCGGCACCTGGCTGGACGACGAGGTCACCGCGGGCCGCGTCCGCGACCTGCCCCGCATCCTCCTCATCCAGCAGATGACCAGCCCGATCGTCCTCCACTACCTGCTGCGCCCGTCCTTCGCCCAGCTCCCGGACGTCGAACTCCCACCCCAGCAGGTGGCGATCGAGACCTTCACCCAGACCTTCCTCCGAGCGGTCCGCACGGACTGACCCCCGCACGATCCGCCCCCTCACGCCATCCCGCCCCACCACCCCGATCCGCTAGGCTGTCCCCGCGCCTTCGTAGCTCAGGGGATAGAGCACCGCTCTCCTAAAGCGGGTGTCGCAGGTTCGAATCCTGCCGGGGGCACAGTGTCTGACCTGGGTCAGAGCAGAGGACGGCCCCTCGGAATCCGATTCCGAGGGGCCGTTCGCCGTTTCTGAGGGGGCCGAGCGCGTACGGGTCACCTCGCCCGCTCGACACTCCACCGCGGCAGTCGTTCGAAGAAGGTGACCGCCTCCTCGCGCCAGTGCGAGCGCCAGCCCGCGGCGACCGCCGACGCCTCGTCGGCACGGCGGTTCATGGCCGCCTGCATGCGGGCCGGCACGCCCCGGCGCTCCCCGATCTCGCGGACCTCCGCGATGGTCTGCGGTGGGCTGTCCGGGTCGCCGAGTGCGGCCCGCAGCACGCGGCGCTCGGTGTCGTCGGCGGCCGCCAGCAGGGCGTGGACGGCGTAGCTGTGCCTGCCGTCGCGCAGGTCGGTGCCGATCGGCTTGCCCAAGGTGGCCGCGTCGCCGAACAGGTCGAGGTAGTCGTCGCGCATCTGCCCGCAGATTCCCACCAGCCGTGCGTAGGCGCGAAGTTCCCGCTCGAATCGGGCCGGCTCCTCGCCCGCGGCCAGGAGGCCGAGTTGCAGGGGTGCCAGGACCGAGTAGCGGGACGACTTGTAGTCGGCCACGCAGTGCAGCACCTCCTCGTCCGGTGCGGCGGCGAAGTCGCGTTCCAGGTCGATGATCTGGCCCAGGAACGTGTCGGCCGCCGTCCGCGTCTGGACCTCGACCATGGCCTGCCGCAACGCCACGGGCAGCGGCGCCTCCAGCAGCACCCGCTGCGACAGGGCGAGGGCGAGGTCGCCCGCGAGCACGGTCAGGCCCAGGGCCGTCTGCGGGTGATCGGGGAACCGCTCGCGGTAGGCGTAGTAGGTGGAGGGGCCGCCGCGGCGGACGGGACTGTCGTCGATGAGGTCGTCGTGGACCAGCCCGTGGGTCTGCAGCAGCTCGATGCTCAGTGCGGCGGCGTCCAGCCCTTCGGCCGGCTCGTCCGTCACCAGACGCGCCGCCTCGTGCAGCACGACGACCCGCATCCGCTTGCCACCCCGCAGGGACAACTCCCGCAGCAGCCGCAGGCAGTCGGGGGCGAACCGGCTGAAGGACGGGGCGTCGAGCCGGGTGCCCACCTGGTCGAAGTACTCCTCGAAGAGTGTGTCGAAGCGGCGCGCGTATCCGGCGGCTCGTTCGAGCATCATCTGCTGGGTCATGGCGCGTTCTTCCTGGTCGGGATCGCTCGGTCGGTCGGGGGCGCACCAGTGGTCGTGCGGCGGTGTGCGTCGGTGCCCCCGGGCCCACCGATCACTTTCTCGCTCTTTCTTGCCAGGAAGAACACTGGACCCTCACATTCCGGCGCAGAATGATCGCGACGGCGTCAGACGTCGTCTCCGCCGGCCGGTCGAGGGGGGCTGCCGGCGTGAACTCACAGGACACAGAGGGGGTTTCCGCCATGCGCGGATCCAGACGCATGCTGAGTGCCACGTTCGCCGCGGCGCTCGGCTCCTTAGTTCTGGCGATACCGGGGACGACCCCGGCGTACGCGGCGACCGGTGTGTCGTTGCCGCTGTACCAACTCGCCGACATGAAGGTCGACGGGAGTCACCAGAAGATCTTCCTCAGCATGCCGGCCGGCGCCGACGGCCGCGTCGTGGTGTCGGACTACGACGGGAAGAGCACGTGGCTGAGCGGCCTGCCGGGGGCCGGCGGGCTGGCGCTCTCGCCCGACGAACAGACCTTGTACGTGGCCGCGCGCGACATCGACACCATCGTGGCCTACGACACCGCGACGCTGGCGGAGACCGCGCGGTACCACGTGGGGGACGGCATCGCCCCGTGGGGCGTGGCGGTCGCGGGCGGGAAGCTGTGGTTCGGCTACGGCTCCGGCGGCGACCTCGGCTCGGTCGACATCGGCGCCGCCGAGCCGGTCGTCGCACTGGGGCTGGACAGTTCGCTGGACTTCGGGGCGGAGCTCGTCGCCTCCCCCGCCGACCCGAACGTGCTGGTGGTCGGCACCGGCGACCCCAACCGCAACACCCTGACGGTGTACGACGTGAGCAGCGGCTCACCCGTGATGACCAAGCGGCGGGTGCTGTCCGGGACCGAGATGAACGGTCTGCGGGACATCGACGTGACACCGGACGGCCGGTCGATCGTGACGGCCGCCCTGATCTCGCCCGGGTACCGGGCCTTCCGCCTGGACGATCTGTCGGACGTGGCGACGCATGCCGCCCCGGCCCCGGCCTCGCCCGTGGCCGTCGCCGCCGGCCCCGACGGCACGGTGGCGGGGGCCACGCAGAACACGAGCGCCGACGTGCCGGACGTGTCCGTCTACGCTCCGCAGGCCTCGGCTCCGCTGACCTCGGTCGAGGTGGGCGCCGCCACGCAGACCCCGGTGGTCCGGGGCCTGGCCTGGGCGCCGGACGGGAGCCGGCTCTTCGCCGTGACGAACGAGAGCGGGGTCATGGGGCTCCGGTTCCACTCCCTCCCGGTCACCACGCCGGTGCAGACGACCCTCGACCTCGTCGCTCCGGCGACCAGCAGGAAGGGCCGGACGCTCACCCTCACCGGCACGCTGAGCCCCGGAATCGCTCCCGGAACGACGGTCACGGTCACCCGTCACGACGCCGCCGACCCTGAGGGCGTCTCCCTGGGCTCCGTACCGGTGGCGGCCGACGGCACCTTCACGGCGACCGACACCCCGGCCAAGCCCGGCGAGGTCCGCTACGTCGTGACGTACGGGGGCGACCGCTGGCACACGGCCTCCTCCGCGGAGGCGACGGTGGAGATCACGCGCAGCTGATTCCCGCTGACAGGCGCAGCTGATCCCCGCCGGCAGGCAGGACGTCGTGGCCCGGAGCGCGTCACCGGGCCACGACGACATGCGCGGGGCCAAGCCTCTAGGTCTTGATCGGGCTGACGTCGAAGAGGTGCGAGCAGATGGTCCAGCGGGCCGGGACGAGGTCCGCGTGGTAGGAGCCCGGCGGGTAGACGCGCAGGTAGCTGCCGGTGCGCAGGCAGGGGCCGCCGAGGGGGCCGTTCGTGGTGCGGATCACCGCGGAGGCGGAGTGGGCGGGGGCCAGCCTGACGGTGGAGGCGTGCTCGCCGGTGCGGTGGGCGGCCGGGCCGATCTGGCGGTGGGCGGTGTCGAGGGCGCTGACGCCCGGGTAGCCGCGCAGGGTGCAGCTGGTGGTGCTGGTGTTCGTGAACCGGATGGTCCAGTAGAGCGAGCCCGCCGCGCCTTCCTTGCGTCCCATGGAGAGGTAGAGGTCCCCCAGTGCGCAGGTCCGCAGGCTGCCCGAGGCCGGGGCCGCGGCTTTCGGACTGCTCGACGCGGTTCCTGCCGCTCCCAGTCCGGCGAGGACTGCGGTCAGCGTGACGGCCGTGACGCGGGCGGGGAGGCGGGCCGGAAGGCGGGACGAGGGAGATGAGGAGCGGAACATGGCATGTACGCCTCCATCACTCGAAGTGACCGACCCCGACGGCAAGGGGTCACTCTCTTAGACGGTTGCCCCGGGGCCGACGGTTGCGCAAATCGGCAGGAATCGGCACCCACCTTTTTGTGGGTACTTGTCGCCTCCCGCCTCGCCGGGAGAGCCTGATCCCGGCCGGGAACGAGGGCGGAAACACCGGGGGAAACGCCGGCGGGGAGGAGGACAGCCGGGGTCAGGGCGCCGGGTGGTCGGCGGTGAGCCGGTCCAGGCGGCGGTGGCCCCAGTCGGACAGGGGCGCCAGCGCCCTGGAGAGTTCGAGGCCGGACTCGGTGAGCGAGTAGACGGTCTTCGGAGGCACCACGTCGTACACCTCGCGGTGGACGAGCCCGTCCGACTCCATCTCGCGCAGGGTCTGCGTCAGCACCTTCTCGCTGATCCGCGGGATCTCCCGGCGCAGCTCGCCCGGCCGGCGCGGGCCGCCCTCGAGCAGCCACAGCAGCAGCGTCTTCCACTTGCCGTCGATGGCGGCGACCGCCACGGCCACCCCGCAGACACCGGGATCGTCGATCCGGACGCGTGTCATCTCCGCGCTCCTCCCCGCCAGTTGTTCCGCCCTGCCCTGCTCACCGTTGCCGCTTTACCTCTTCTCACCCTACGTACAAGGGAGTTCCGTCATGTCTTCTTCCCCTGAGTCCACGCCCGGGCGCTCCCCGGCCGCCGTCACGGTGATCGGGCTGGGTCCGATGGGCCGCGCGCTGGCCGGCGCGTTCGTTGACGCCGGGGTGCGCACCACCGTGTGGAACCGCACCCCGGGCCGTGACCGCGAACTCGTCGAGCGCGGGGCGATCGGTGCGGCGAGCGCCGCGGAGGCGGTCGCGGCGAGTCCGCTGACCGTGGTGAGCCTCGTGAACTACGACGCCACGGACGCGGTGCTGCGCCAGGACGCCGTCACCGCCGCGCTCAAGGGCCGCACCCTGGTGAACCTGACCGCCGACACCCCGGACCGGGCCAGGGACACCGGTCGCTGGGCCGGTGAACACGGCATCCGCTATCTCGACGGCGCCGTCATGACCCCGACGCCGACGATCGGCACACCGCACGCGGTCCTGCTCCTCAGCGGCGACGAGGAGCTCTACGGCGAGAACCGGGACGTGCTCGGCGCGCTCGGCGGCACCCACACCCACCTCGGCGAGGACATCGGCCGCGCCGCGGCCTACGACATCGCGCTGCTCGACGTCTTCTGGACCTCGATGACCGGGTACATGCACGCGCTGGCCCTGGCGCGGGCGGAGGGCGTCTCGCCGCGCGAACTCGCCCCGTTCGCCCAGGGCATCGGCGCGATCCTGCCGGCGCTCTTCCAGGAGACGGCCGAGGACATCGAGGACGGCGGCTACTCGGGCGAGGGCAATCCGCTCACCTCCGCGGTGTCGACGATGGCCCACGTCGTGCACGCCGCCGAGGCCCACGGCATCGACACGGGCGTGATGCGCGCCGCCGAGGGTCTGGCCCGCCGCACGGTGGCACTGGGCCACGGCGCGGACGGCTTCTCCCGCATCGCGGAGGTCCTGACCCGCCGCTAGGGCGCCCTGTCCCCCACGATCCGCGACGGTGCGGCCGGCCGTCGCGGATCGGCGCATGGCCAACCCGACCGGCTAGCCGTGCCGGCCGAAGACCTCCCGCAGCTCGACCAGATCCGCTTCCTTCTCCTTCTCGTCCTCGTACTGCCCGTCCTCGTCCCGGTGCGCCAGGACGGCCTCCGGGGTGAAATCCTGGCCGAAGAGGTAGTCGTCCAGGCAGTAGTCGAAGCCGGACTCGGCCAAGAGGTCCAGGCCCTCGCCCTGGCAGTGCTTCGCCAGCCCGTCGGCCACATACCAGCGCGTGCCGTCGAACCAGAAGACGCCGCCCGCGTAGTGAATGCTCCGCCCGGTCGCGGCGTCCGTCAGGTTCAGCGACTCGTAGTTCTCGGGCCGGTCGCGGACCAGGGCGACAAGGTCCTCGGGGACGCCCTCGTAGAACGACTCCTGAAGGGCGTAGTCCTCCTCGGCATACAGGTTCAGCTCGGTCTCGTGGTCGAAGGTCAGCAGCAGCGCGCGGCCGTCCTCCGTGAAGTACCAGACAGCGGACTGCCCGCCCCCGTCGTTCCAGGCCAGCCGCTGCGCACCGGCCACCGCCACCGGCGCGACCTCGGCGAGCTCGTCCATCACGGCAGCCCGCCGCCGCACCTCCGGAAGGGGCGTCGCGGCCAAGGCATCCCACATCGCGTTCATGCCCGCAGCGTAACCACGGGCTACGACAGACCGCCGCTCAGGAGCCCCGCGCTCCCGGCCCGCCCAGCGTCCATGGGCTCATTCCGCCTACGGGGGCCGGGAGTTGGGCGGGGGCTGGCAGACTCCCCTCATGGGACTTGATCAGGAACTGGTCGACGCCGCGCTCGCGCTCATGGATCGGCGCTGGCCCGCCGGGGAGCCCGGTGGCGCCGCCGCCGTACGGGTGACCGACGGCGGGATCCTCACCAGCGTCGGGCTCGACAACATGCACGGGTCCGTCGCCCTCTGCCAGGAGACCGGCGCCTTCGTCCAGGCCTACACCCTGGAGCGGGCCGTCACCGCCTCCGTCTGTGTCTGCCGGGACCTGGAGCACGGGCGGGTGCTGATCCTGCCGCCCTGCGGGGTGTGTCAGGAGCGGCTCGCGCTCTGGGGGCCCGAAGTGGAGGTCGCCGTGCCGCGCGCGGACGATCCGACCCGGTGGGAGGGCCGGACACTGGCCGAACTGCAGCCCCACTACTGGGCCGCACAGTTCAACGACGGCAAGTGGCCCTCGTACGCCCAGCATTCCGAGTAGCGATGCCTGTGCGGGAGACTCAGACCGCCATCGGGGATCTGAGTACCCGCGCGGATGCCCGCCCGGGCCACCGGTTCGTAGCCTCACGGCATGACTCGCGGCACGAACGGAACGAACGCGCGGCGGGGCTTCGGGGACTGGATCTGGTTCTGCGTGCTCGCCGTGACGGTGATGTTCGCCGGGCTCGTGATCGGGGTTCTCGGGCCGCTGCTCGCCATTTCCTGCTCCACCTGCCAGGACGGCGTGGGTGACGTCCGGGGCGGCGACACGCTCCTCGTCCTCGCGCAGGGCGTCGTACCGCTCGTCACCCTCGGCACGGTCCTCGCGATCTTCCTGCCCAAGGGCGGCACCCGCGCCGCCGCGGTGGGCTTCGGGGTTCTGGTGGTCCTCTTCGTCGTCATGCAGGTGTTGGGGGCGTGAGCCGCGGCAGAGCCTTCGTCTGGGTCGTCGTGCCGCTCGGCGTCGCCTGGCTCGTCGTCCGGTGGATGTGGCTGACGCAGGCCGTGGACACGGTGTGGAACGGGGAGCCGTACCCCGTCGCCGATCCCGCCGTGACGGCGAGCCGGATCGACGAGCGGACGCAGGACGTCTACGACGCGCTCGCCCTGCCGGACGCCGGGCTCGACCGCGCGTGGCCCGGCCGGGCCGTGGAGGCGTACGGCAGCAGCTGTCGTCCGCGCGGGCTGCGGCACTTCTCCGACCAGCTCGCCGACTCCCCTCCCAGCGCCGACGGCGTGGTCACGGTGCACAGCGAATGGGCGCTCACCGGGGTGTCGCCGGCGGACGCCGCCGCGGGGCTCCGGCGCGTCCAGAAGCGGCTGGAACCCCGAGGCTGGGAGGTCGTCGAGTACGACCAGGACGGCACCCGGCCCTTCATGCGGCTGCGGCCGCCCGGCGGCGGGGACGACGACCAGATCCAGATCCAGTCGTATCCGCGCGACCGGCTCCAGGTCGCCGCGTACTCCTCCTGCGCCCGCTATCCGGAGGGCACGCCCCTGACCTCCTACGGGGAACCGGCCCTGCCCGCACAGCAGGCGCCGGCACAGCTGCGCGACTGACCCGGGCCGAGTCGAGCCGGGTCGGGCCGATTCAGGCCGGGTCAGGCCGATTCAGGTCCGGTCGGGTCGAGTCGGGTCCGGTCGTGCTACTCGTCAGGAACCTCAGATCTCACGCAAATCTTCTCGCGCCTCGTTGCTGACCTGGCCGGACGCTGTCAGGGTCGGCGGCGGTTCCCTCGCCGTTGATCTTCGGAGGCTTCACTGATGATGGCTGTCCGTCACAGCGCGGGCGCCGCCGCCTGCGCGGCCGCGCTCCTGCTTCCCGTCCTGAGCGGTCCCCCCGCGAGTGCCGGCACCGGCCGGCCCGAAGCGAGCCCGCCCGCCAAGCAGGCTGTCGCCACCGGCAGCGGCGGCGCGGTGTCCAGCGTCAACCCGTACGCCTCTCAGGCCGGTCTCGACGTGCTCCGCAAGGGCGGCAACGCCGTCGACGCGGCGGTCGCCACCGCCGCCGCGCTCGGGGTCGTCGAGCCGTACTCGGCGGGCATCGGGGGCGGCGGCTACTTCGTGTACTACGACGCCGCGAGCCGGACCGTGAAGACGATCGACGGACGGGAGACGGGGCCGGCGCGGATGCGGCCGGACGCATTCCTGGACCCGGCGACCGGCAAGCCGCTCCCCTTCGACGAGGTCGTCAACTCCGGTCTGTCGGTGGGCGTTCCGGGCACCCCGGCGACCTGGCAGAAGGCGCTGGACGACTGGGGCACCGTCCCCCTGAAGCAGGCGCTGCGGCCCGCGACCCGGATCGCGGAGCGGGGGTTCGTCGTCAACGACGAGTTCCGCGCGCAGACCGCGATGAACGAGAAGCGGTTCCGCGACTTCAGCTCGACGGCCGAACTCTTCCTGCCGGGCGGCGAGTTGCCCGTCGTCGGCTCACGCTTCCGGAACCCGGATCTGGCACGCACCTACCGGCAGCTCGCCCACGAGGGCGCCGGCGCCATGAACGGCGGGTCCATCGGACGGGACGTGGTGCGTACGGTGCAGCACCCGCCGGTCGCCGAGGGGTCGACGCGCCACGTGCGCCCCGGGTCCATGGAGCTCCCGGACCTCGCGGGCTACCGCGCGATCCCGCGCACCCCGACCCACACCACGTACCGCGGCTCCGACGTGTACTCCATGGCGCCCTCGTCGTCCGGCGGCACCACGGTCGGTGAGGCCCTGAACATCCTCGAGAACTACGACCTGTCCGCCGGTGGCCGGACCCAGGCGCTGCACCACTACCTGGAGGCGAGCCGGATCTCGTTCGCGGACCGCAACCGGTGGGTGGGCGACCCGGCGTTCTCCGACGTGCCGACGGCCGGGCTGCTGTCCAAGGAGTTCGCCAAGGACCGGGCCTGCCTGATCCGCCCCGACCGGGCGCTGACCAGCCCGCTCGCCCCCGGCGACCCGCGCGCCCCGCACGGCTCCGGCCAGGGCTGTGTACGCGGCACCGGCGTCCAGGAACCGCACGAGGGCCCGTCGACCACGCACCTCGTGGCGTCCGACCGCTGGGGCAACGTCGTCTCGTACACCCTGACCATCGAGCAGACCGGCGGGTCCGCGATCACGGTGCCGGGGCGCGGGTTCCTGCTCAACAACGAGCTCTCCGACTTCGATTTCGCGCCGCTCGCCCCGGGCGTCCCGGACCCGAACCTGCCCGGCCCCGGCAAGCGGCCGCGCAGCAGCATGTCCCCGACGATCGTCCTGCGCGACGGTGAGCCGCTGCTCGCGGTGGGCTCGCCGGGCGGCGCCACCATCATCACGACCGTGCTGCAGACCCTGGTCAACCGCATCGACCTCGGGATGTCCCTGCCCGAGGCGGTCGCCGCGCCCCGCATCTCTCAGCGCAACCGCGCCACGACGGAAGCCGAGCCGGCGTTCCTCGACTCGCCCGAGGCCCCGGCCCTGGAGGCCCTGGGTCACCGCTTCGTGCTCGCCCCGGAGACGTTCACGCCGTCTCCCGAGATCGGGGCGGTCGCGGCGCTGGAGTTCGGCCCGCACGGATCGGTGACGGCGGTCGCGGAGCCGGAGCGGCGGGGCGGCGGCTCGGCGATGGTGGTGCGCGAGCGCCGGTGAGTGACGGCGGCCGGGCGCGCAGTCTCCGCGCCCGGCCGTCCTTCAGCGGGCCACCCCTCTGCGGGCCCGGCCCCGATGGACTCAGTGCGCCGCGCGCCGGCCCCAGCCGTGTGCGGCGCCGTGCACCGCGTTGACGATCCCGGTGATCAGCGCCGTACCGGCCAGCGACCCCATGACCAGCATCGTCACGCCGACCATGAACAGCCCGCTCGCGTCGTCCGACCAGTCGTAGCCGGCGGCGACCGCCAGGCCCGCGGTCGTGCCGAGCACGGCGGCCCTGGAGTGCCCGCGCAGGGTGGCCCAGCAGGCCGGGACGAACAGGGTCAGGACCAGGCCGACGACCTGCCACGCCTCGTACGGGCCCGTCACCGAGCCGTCGGGGTGCACGTCGCGCGTCTGGTCCCAGCCCAGCCAGACGGCCCACGCGGCCGCCGCGCAGCCGGCCACGACGAGGGACACGAGCGCCGGGCGGCGGTCGGCGGAGGAAGAGGATCTGCTCATGACCTCAGGATCGCGGGCGCGGCCGGGCCGGAACAGCGCGCTCGTACTCAGTTCGGCTGGGGTCCGCGACTCAGCAGCGCGGCGAGCCGGGGCAGTTGCTCCGGGTCCTCCAGCGCGGAGCCGACGGCGACGACCCGCGCCCCGGCGGCCAGGTACGCGGCCGCGTTCTCCGCGTCGACGCCGCCGGTCGCCACGAACGGCACCTCGGGGAACGGGCCCCGCATCGCGCGGAACCAGCCGGTCCCGAGCACGCTCGCCGGGAACGCCTTCAGCCAGTCGAGGCCGAGGGCCCGCGCGGCCTGGACGTCGGTGGGGGTGGCGACCCCGGGCAGATGCGGAAGACCGGCCTCCACGCTGGCCCGCGCGACCCGAGCGTCGAGTCCCGGCGCGACCGTGAACGCGGCGCCCGCCGCGACCGCCCGCGCCAGCCGCTCCGCCGAGGTGACCGTGCCCGCGCCGACCGGCTTGCCGCGCTCGGCGCCTGCCGCGACGACCTCGGCGAGCACCCGCCCCGCCGCCTCGTCCTGCACCGGCACCTCGACGCATTCGATGCCCAGATCCCAGGCGCGGACGGCGAGTTCGACGGTGCGGCCGGCGGGCATCCCGCGCAGGATCGCCATCACCGGCACCCCGGCGAAGAGTTCCTCGAAAGTCACGGGCCCAGGTACGGGTGCGGGGTTCAGGGGCGCCATCCCAGCTCCTCGGAGATCGTCGCGGCGGTGGACAGCAGGTCCGGCAGGACGCCGGCCTCCAGTGCGGGCAGGTCGGCGCGCGCCTTGAGCGCCGTGACGGAGACGGCGCCGACGACCGCGCCGCCGCTGCCCCGCAGGGGCGCGGCGAGGCAGTTGACGTAGTCCTCGTACTCGCCGTCGTCGACGGCCCAGCCGCGGGCCCGCGTCGCGTCGAGCACCGCGCGGTACGCGGCCGGGTCGGTGATCGTCGTCGCGGTGTGCGGGGCGAAGTCGCAGGACGCGGCGAGGATCGCGGCGGCCCGCTCCGGCGGCAGGTGCGCGAGGATCGCCTTCGCGACGCCCGCGGTGTGCAGGGTCACGGGGCGGCCGATCTCGGCGTAGAGGCGGATGCCGTCGACGGGGTCGATCTTGTCCGCGTAGACGATCCGGTCGTCCTCCAGGGCGGCGAGGTGCACGGTGTGGCCGGTGCGGGCGCCGAGGCCGCGCAGGTGCTCGCGGGCCACGTCGGTCAGCCCGAACTGCTCCTCGGCCAGCCGCGCGAGGCCCGCGAGCCGCAGCCCGATCCCGTACCGGCCGTCGGGCAGGCGGCGCGCGAGCCCGCCGTCGGTCAGGGACTCCAGGAGCCGCAGCGCGGTCGAGCGGTGCACGCCGAGGTGCGCGCCGACCTGCGACTGGGTGCGGGGTTCGCGGGCGACGAACTCCAGGATGTCGATGGCCCGGGAGACCGTCTGCGACACGGTGTCACGTTCCTTCCGCGCCGGCGGCCCGCGCACCGGTGGCCGGTACGTAGTCCTCGACGCTGCTCAGCGTACGGGCGGCCAGGCGGTGGCCGAGGGCGAGACGGGCGGGTGCGGGCAGGTCGCGGAGGAGGCCGCTCAGATAGCCCGCGGCGAACGCGTCCCCCGCGCCGACGGCCTCGACGACCTCCACGACCGGAGCGGCCACGAACTCGCATGCCTCGCCCGCGAGTTCTGTGGCTCCGACCGCGCCGTCCTTGACGACGACGATGCCGCGCAGGGCGAGGTGCTCGTGGATGTCCCGCGCGGTGGGCGTGCCCCACAGGGTCTCCGCCTCGTCGCGGCCGACCAGGACGACGTCGGCCCGCCGGGCGAGCGCGAGCAGCTCCGTCGCGGCGGTGCCGGGTGAACTCCACAGCGCGGGGCGGTGGTTGATGTCGAAGGAGATGCGGGTTCCGGCCGCCCGCGCCCGGTCCATGAGCGCCGCCACGAGCGCGGCGCAGCTCTCGGACAGGGCCGGGGTGATGCCGGTCAGGTGCAGGAGCCGTACGCCGGTGAGGTCGACGGCGCGGGCGTCGGCGGCCGTCATCCGGGAGGCGGCCGAGCCCGCGCGGTAGTAGTGGACGCGGGTGGCGCCGTCCGGGCCGGGGTCCTTGAAGTAGACGCCGGTCGGGGCCGAGGGGTCGGTGCGTACGCCGGTCACGTCGACGCCGCGCGCCGCGACGGCCGCGCGGATCCGCCGCCCGAAGGGGTCGTCGCCGACCCGGCTCAGCCAGGCGGTCCCGTGGCCGAGGTCGGCGAGGTACTGGGCGACGGTGGACTCGGCGCCCGCGACCGCGAGGCGGGCCGTGGTGCCGCGTTCGAGGCCGCCACCGTCGACGGGTGTCACCTGCGCCATCGTCTCGCCGACGCAGAGCACCTCCGGTGGGTGCGGGTGCATGGGCGGGTGCATGGACGGCCCCTTCCTCGTAGCGCTCCGTCCGGTCCGGCCGACCGTAGCAATCCTCGCGCAACAGGCGTGCACATGCCGCAACACGCACGATCAGTACAGGTCAGAGCAGGTGGGTGGCAAATCTCGGGTGCGGTCGGGCGGCGGAGTCGCCATCATGCGGGCATGCCCTCAGCTCTCGTGAACACGATCAAGCCCGGCACCTTCTCCTCCGTCCCGCAGCCGACCCTGCCCACCGCCGACGGCACCCTCCTGCTCCGCCCCGCCGCGCCGTCCGACGCGGACGCCGTCCACGCCGCGTTCCAGGACCCCGCGCTCCAGTTCTGGCACGCCCGCACGATGGACTCCCGCGACGAGGCGCTCGAATGGATCGAGGACGTCCTGCGCGGCTGGCGGGAGGAGACCGCCGCGCAGTGGATCGTCGCGCGGGCCTCCGACGGCGCCCCGCTCGGCCGGATGGCGCTGCGCACGATGGACCTCGTGGAGGGCGTCGCGGAGATCGGCTACTGGATGCTGCCCGAGGCCCGCGGCCAGGGAGCCGCCCCCAAGACCCTGATCACACTGACGGACTGGGCCCTGGCGGCCGGCTTCCACCGCATCGACCTCGAGCACTCCACCCGCAACGAGCCGTCCTGCCGGGTCGCCGAGAAGGCCGGCTACGCGCTGGAGGGCACCCGGCGCAGCTCCGCCCTGCACACCGACGGCTGGCACGACATGCACGTCCACGTCCGCATCCAGGACACGCGGGCCCGGAGCCACCCGGGCCCCGCCTAGGCGGCCTGGGCGAGGACCAGTGCCGCGACCACCGGGGCCGCGTACACGAGCGGGAACGCCAGGTGCGAGAACCAGCGGGCCCGCGCCACCGCGATCACGGCCCCGGTGAAGTAGAGGATCAGCCCGATCGCGGCGGCCGTGCCGAGCACCGGCACGGCGAGCCCGGCGAGGAGGCCCAGCGCGCCGGCGGCCTTGGCGGTGCCCAGCCACGGCATCCAGCCGGCCGGGATCCCGTAGTCGGCGATCGGCTTGACCACCCAGGGGGCGCGGGTGAAGACGGACACGGCGGAGAAGCCGACCAGGACGGCGGCGAACACGGTGACGACGACATGGGCGACGGACATCAGGCACTCCTCGGTTCGGGCCCCCGCTGCGGGAACCTCACCCCCTCGACCCGCCGCACCGCACGGATGTGACAGCCCCCCGCATGTGACGCCCGCCACACGCCGTACGCGCGAGAAGTGACTACTGGAGTTCCTCCGGGCACGGGGTGCCGCGGGGGATCTTGACCGGGGCCGCGAGGCGGTAGGTGCCGGCGCGGGGGGCGAGGAGTTCGGTCCAGCGGTCGCCGGAGGCGTCCTCCTCGGCCTCCATGAGGCAGCCGTGCGCGTTCGTGTACTTCTTCGGCAGGCTGTCGTCCCGCTCACGGGCCCGCTTCGACGCCTCCGTCTCCTGCGGCCTGCCCAGGCTGTTGCCGTCCTCGTCGACGACCGAAAGCCACGGCGAGTACAGGACGCGGATGAGGATGCGGCCCGGCTCGGTGACCTCGATGGTCAGCTCGCTCTGCTCGGCGGCGTCGACCACCGCGTTCGG
The DNA here is from genome assembly GCF_014621695.1 of Streptomyces xanthii. Taxonomy (GTDB): domain Bacteria; phylum Actinomycetota; class Actinomycetes; order Streptomycetales; family Streptomycetaceae; genus Streptomyces; species Streptomyces xanthii. Next base: position 4,440,841 of record NZ_CP061281.1, on the reverse strand, counting down.
CTCCGCCATCGGAGTGGGGTCGGTGACGGCGAACAGCTGCCAGTTCGCGTCGCCCCACACCTGGCGCAGATACGGCAGGCCGCGCTGCACCAGCTCCCGCTCGCGCTCGCCGCCGTCCCCGTCGGGCTCGCCCTTGGGCAGCACCACGTAGTGCACGGCCCAGCGCTGGAGCCAGTCGTGGTAGTTCGCCGCGTTCAGGGTGTCGTCGTAGAAGAGCGGGTTGCGCTTCATGTCGGCCTGCCGGGTCCAGCCGCGCGCCAGGTTCACGTACGGGGCGAGCGCGGAGGCCTCGCGGTGCGAGCGGGCCGGGACGACCTCGACGCGGCCTCGCTCGGCCTTGACCTCCTGCAGCTCGTTGACGAGCGGGGCCAGTTCGCGGGCCCAGGAGGCGGCCGGGGTGGTGTGGACGACGTCGTCGACGGACTTGAAGCCGACCCACACGTTCATGCCCACGAACGTGACGACGATGACGTACCACTTGCGCGAGCGCGGCACGGTGAACGGCAGCGCGGCGAGCAGCGCGACCCCCGCGAACAGCATCGGCAGCCGGGTGATGTTCGACCCGATCTGCGAGTTGATCAGCCAGACGAGCAGCACGGAGAAACTGTAGACGGCGGAGGTGATCCGCACCGTCACCCACTCCTTGGGCACCAGCAGGAAGCAGAGGACGCCGTACACGAGCGGCAGCAGCGCCGAGCCGAACGACATCGGCTGGGTGCCGGAGAACGGGAACAGCCAGGCCGAGAGCCCGACCACGGCGGCCGGCGCGAGCCCGAGCGCGTACGCGCCGGGACGCCGCTTCTGCAGGAACAGGGCCACCGCGACCAGCCCCACGAACAGTCCGGCGACCGGCGAGCAGGCCGTCGCGATCCCGGCGAGCGGCGCGGCGACGGCGGCCTTCGCCCAGCGCCGGTAGCGCCAGCGGTACGGCCAGCAGAACACGGCGGCGACCGCGGCGAGGCCGAACGTCATGCCGAGCCCGAACGTGACGCGGCCCGACGCCGCGTTGCACAGCAGCGCGAAGACACCGGCGAGCGCGGGCCACAGCGGGCGCGCGACGACCCGTGTCCGGATGAGGACCATCGTCAGCAGCGCCGCCGAGATGGTCCCGGCGATCATCATCGTCGTCCGCACACCGAGCACGGACATCAGGTACGGGGACACGACGCTGTACGACACCGGGTGCATGCCGCCGTACCAGGCGAGGTTGTACGCGGAGTCGGGGTGCCGGCCGACGAACTCGGCCCAGGCGTCCTGCGCGGCGAGGTCGCCGCCACTGTTCGCGAACGTGAAGAACCACAGGAGGTGGAGCGCGGCGGCGGCCGCCGTGGCGACCAGCACCGGGTGCCGCTCGGCCCGGCGCAGCCAGACGCGTACGGCGGAGCCGGTGTCCGGTGGTCCGGGAGGCCCTATTCGGACGCGGCCCGCGTCCGTGCCGGGGTCGTCGTCGGTGCGCGTCGGCTCCGCTGTGGCCACTGCTGACACTCCCGTACGTTCCGTCGTCGTCACCGATTCCACCGGCCGAGGGAACGTCCGCGCCCCGGTCTCGCGACGCTAGCACGCGGCCTGCGCGCGGGCGCCGAGAAGGCCGGGCGCGACGCGCGCGCCCGGCCTTCCGGTGCCGTTCCCGCCTCCCGGGCCGGGAGGCACCCGCGCGCCTAGGAGACGCGCTTGATCTTCGCGCCGAAGCCCGGCTCGGTCAGGTCGCTCTGGAGGGCGACCGGGACCTCGACGGCGTCGTTCTTGCCGTCGCCGACGCTGAGCACGCCGACCACCGTGCCGGCCTTCGCCGCGTGCGGGATCTCCTTGCCCTTCTCCGCGTCGAGCCGCAGCTTGACCGTCAGTCCGGACCAGCCGACCGCGGAGACGTCCTTCGTCGCGACGACCGGGGTCGTGCCGCCGAGGCCGTCGTCGACCTGGCCGACCACGTCGCCCTTCTTGACGATCTTCTTGGCGGTCAGCGCCTCCTGGCCGGACTCGATGAGGCCGCGGACCACGCCGGTGACCTCGTCGATGTTGGCCACGCCGGGCTTGCCGAACTGGCCGAGGGCGGCGCCGATGATCACCTGGCGCTTGCCGTCGACCTCCTTCTCCGCGGCGAACAGGATGTTGCCGCCGGCCGCGGTGGTCGTACCGGTCTTGATGCCGATCGCGACGGTCGGGACCAGGCCGAAGAAGTTGTTCTGCTTGTCGCCGTTGAGGTCCATGTAGCTGGGCTGGCGGGCGATCTCACGGAACGTCGCGTTCTCCATCGCGGCGCGGCCCAGCTTCACCAGGTCCTCGGCGGTCGAGACGGTCGTCTTGTCCAGGCCGCTGGGGTCCGTGTAGTGGGTGTTCTTCATCCCCAGCTCCTTCGCGGTCTTGTTCATCTTCTCGACGAACGCGTCCTCGGAGGAGCTGCCGGTGTCCCAGCGGGCGAGCAGCTTCGCGATGTTGTTGGCGGACGGCAGCATGACCGCCTGCAGCGCCTCGTACTCGGAGATCTTCTGGCCCTCGGTGACCTTGACCACCGACTCGTTCTCCGCCTTGCCGGTCTCGTAGTGCTTCTGCGCGGCGGCGTCGACGGGGATCTTCGGGCTGTCCTCGGCCGACTTGATCGGGTGGTCGCGCAGGATCAGGTAGACCGTCATGACCTTGGCGATGCTGGCGATCGGTACGGGCTTCTGGTCGCCGGAGGTGCCGAACGTGCCGATGCCGTTGACGTCCATCGCGGCCTGGCCCTGGCTGGGCCACGGCACGCTGGGCTTGCCGCCCTCGAACGTCACCGTCTCCTGGGCGGTGAGCGCCAGGGTCGGGGCCGGGAGGGGGCGGACGACCTGCACGATCGCAAACGCGACGATCAGCAGGATGACCAGCGGGGTCCAGATCTTGACGCGGCGCACGGCGGTGCGGACGCGGGTCTCCGGGGGCGGCGGCGTGTTCGTCAGCTCGGCGAGCAGGTCCAGCGGGGGCTTCGGGGGAAGCGGCTGCTGGGTCGTGCGCTCGGGGGTGTCCAGCGCGGGGGCGGGCGCGGGCTCGGGGGCGTCCCGCTTGAGCGGTACGAACTTGCTGGTGCGCTCGGATGCGGGCTCGGGGGCCGGCTGGGGCTTCGCCGCGGGGGCCTTGGCGGCCGGCGACTTCAGCATGGTCGTCGGCTGGTCCACCTTCGGCGGGGCGACGGCCTTGAACACGGCGGTGGCCTGATCGACGGCAGGCTTGTCGTCGGCCTTGGCCTTGTCGTCCGGCTTCGGCGCGGCGGACTCGTCCTCGGGCTCGGCCTCGGCCTTGGGCTCGGCGGGCTTGTCCTCCGCCTTGGCCTTCGGCTCGGCGTCGGCCTTGGCGTCAGGCTTCGGCGCGGCAGGCTTGTCCTGGGTTTCGGCCTCGCCCTTCGTCGGGGCGACGGCCTTGAACACGGCGGTGGCCTGATCGAGGGCAGGCTTGTCGTCGGTCTTGGCCTCCGGCTCGGCAGGCTTGTCCTCGGCCTCGGCGTCAGGCTTGGGCGCGGCGGACTTGTCCTCGGCCTCGGCCTTGGGCTCGGCAGGCTTGTCCTCGGCCTTGGCGTCAGGCGTCGGCTCGGCGTCCGCAGGCTCGGCGTCGGCCGGCTCGGCCTTCTCCTCGGCCTCGGCGTCCACCTTCGCGTCCGCGGGCTCCGCGTCGGCCGGCTCGGGCTCCTCGTCCGCGTCGTCGGTCGAGTCGGCCTCCGACTCCGGGGTGCGGGCGGCGTCCTCCGCCGGCCCGGCCTCGTCATCGGCCCCGGCGTCCACCTTCGCGTCCGCGGGCTCGGCATCGGCCGGCTCGGGCTCCTCATCGCCCTCGGCGTCCGCCTTCACGGCCTCCGCGTCCTCAGGAGCGTCGCCGGGCGCGTCCTCGGAGGCGCCTTCGGAGGCACCCTCAGCCGCGTCCTCAGCCGCGCCCTGGGTCGCGTCCTCGGTCGCGTCCTCCGAGGCCGCCTCGGACGCTTCCTCCCGGGCCGACGGGACCGGAGGCGTGTCGGAGGAGACCCAGGCGGCCACGGCTGCCCGCAGCCGCGCGTCACCCGCCTCTTCCGGCCCGGGTTCCGCCGGGGAGGCCGAGTCCGGCTCCGCCGACTCCGTCTCCGCGGAACCGGCGGAGCCCTCGGTCACGTCCCGGACGGAGAACACCGCCGTCGCCTGATCCACGCCCGCCGGCGCCACGGGCTTCTCCCGCGAACGCGCCACCGCGAGCCGCGGGTCCTCGCCCGGCGTCTGCTGCTCCGACCTGTCGGGGGTCCCCGCCACCGATGCCTCCTCGACCGCTCACCACTTAGCGCCGGACAGTCCAGCCCTGTCCGAACCATGTACCAGTGTCCTGTGCTGGGGGCTTGACCCCCTGGGTAGACGAGAACGACATACCTACCGGTTCCCGTCCAAACCCCCCACGCACTCTCGACAGACCAATGTGAGAGGGGTCACCCTGTCATTCATCCACGCGGGGAGGCATGGATGGGCAGGAGCCGCAGAACAATTCCGGAGGAGCTTCTGCTGCTCGCTCTGGACCCGGCCACGGGTACCACAGCGCAGCCGCAGTCGCTCGACCTCGGTCTGGCCGGTGCACAGCTAGTAGAGCTGGCGCTGGCCGGACGGATAGCCCCAGACGGGGATCGTATCGCCGTGGTGGTGCCACGGCCGACTGGAGATCCGACACTGGACTGCGCGTTGGAGCTGCTGCGAAGGCGCGGCGCTCCCGTACGGGCCGTCCACTGGATCGGCGGGCCCCGCCTCGGGCTGCGCCAGACGTATCTCTCGCATCTGGAGCGGTGCGGCATGGTGCATGCCGTGGCGGGCCAGATGTGCGGAGTGCTGCCGACGACTCGCTACCAGGCGACGGACACGGCCATCAGCCGGGAGATCAGGACCCGGCTGGACTCGGCGATCCGTACCGGCGTACCGCCGGACCCACGGACCGCGGCGCTCGCCGCACTGGCCCACGCGGTCGGTCTCGGCAAGCACCTGTACCCGGGCAACGAGGGACGATCGTCCCGCTCCCGGCTGCGGGACCTGATCAGGCACGACCCCATGGGCGGTCTCGTGGCGCACGCCGTGATGGACGTCCAGAACGGGGTGGCCGCGCAGCCACGCCGTTCGCCCGCCACCGCGGCGGGCCGGGGCGCACCGGAGCCGGCCAGGGGTGTTCCGATGCAGCCGCGCCACGGATCCATGGCGCGCGCCGTGGCCCACTAGACGGCGGCCCGCACCACAGGCACCGCCGCACCGACGCACCGACGCACGAACCCGCACCAGCGCCGCACCTCAGTCCCCAGGACCGGTTCGGGAGCCGCTGTACCGCGCGGGGTGAGGGACCGGCCGTCCGGACGACGACCCGGCCCCTCACCCCGCGCGTTCGCGTTCGCACCGCGTCCCGCACGCGTGTCCACCGCATATCCGTCATTCCCCAGCGCCGGGACGGACCGAAGTGGCAATCTGCTGAGCAGCAGATACGCAAAGTATGCGGAACAACGAAATGCACGCAGCCGGAGGTGCACGTCCCGTGGCGTCCAACGTCAATCCCACCGTAAGGCGACGCCGACTGGGCCAGGAGCTGCGCCGGCTCCGCGAGCTCAAGGGCATGACTGCCGAAGAGGTCGCCGAGCGCCTGCTGGTGTCGCAGTCGAAGATCAGCCGCCTGGAGAACGGGCGGCGCAGCATCAGCCAGCGCGACGTCCGCGACCTGTGCGGGGTCTACGAGGTCGAGGACCACCGGATCGTGGACTCGCTGATGCAGATGGCCAAGGACTCGCGCCAGCAGGGCTGGTGGCACTCCTTCGGCGACATCCCGTACTCGGTCTACATCGGCCTGGAGACGGACGCGGCGAGCCTGCGCATCTACGACCCGCAGGTCGTGCCGGGCCTGCTCCAGACCCGTGGTTACGCGGAGGCGCTCATCAACGGCGCGCTTCCAGAAACGGTTTCCCAGGACATCGAGAAGCGCGTCCAGGTGCGCATGCGCCGCCAGGAGCGCATCCAGGCCCCGGAGAACCCGCTGCGCCTGTGGACGGTCCTCGACGAGGCCGCGCTGCGCCGCACCGTGGGCGGCAAGAACGTCATGCGCGAGCAGTTGGAGCACCTGGTCGAGCAGTCGCAGCTGCCGCACGTCACCGTTCAGGTGATTCCCTTCGACATGGGGGCGCACCCGGGTCTGAACGGCCAGTACGCGATTCTGGAGTTCCCCGACGCGGCGGATTCCAGCGTCGTCTACATCGAGGGCGTCACCAGTGATCTTTATCTGGAGAAGGCCAATGACGTGCAGAAATACAGCGTCATGTACGAGCATCTCCGGGCGCAGGCGCTGAATGTGGATCAATCGCGACAGTTCATCTCCGACATCGCGAAGGAGTACGCGCGATAGCCGGTTCTTCCAAGACTCCGGGGCAAAGGCGCCGCACGGTACACCTTCGCCTCGGAGAAATGGAAGGCCCTCATGGAATATGCCATCCGGTCGGGTGAACGGCCACTTCATGCGGGTCAGTTGGCGAGTAGCGTCGATCACGCCATCAGGACAACATCCTTGGCGAGAACCGCTCTGGACCTCCAGGCGGGGATGCAATTCGACCACTGTCTGAACCGTCTGAACCGGAGCAAAACATGGCAATCCAGCAGGGCGCCGCGGAATCCTGGATCAAGTCCTCGTATTCCACGGGGAACGGCGCGTGTGTCGAGGTCAAGTCGCCCGTGGTGCACGCGATCGCGGTCCGGGACTCGAAGGTCACCGAAGGCCCGATGATCGGTTTCGCGCCCGAGACCTGGAACGCGTTCGTGCACCAGGTGAGCACGGGGTCGTTCTGACCCGGAGATGCAACGGCACGACCCGCAATACGCACCACCGTTGAAGCCCTCTCGACTGGCCCGCCGTCCTGGCCGAGGGGGCTTTGCCGTTCCCCGGACCCCGCACCCCGTACCCCCGTGCCCACGCGCCCCGCGGCGTCAGCGCAGCTGGTCCACGTACCGGTCCGTCCCCGGCACCGTCGGTACGAACGGCGCCATGAGCTCGACCCGCGCCCCGAGCCCCGCCTGCGCCACCTCCTCGCCGAGCCCCGCGAAGTGCTCCTCCCAGCACTCACGCGGGTCCTTCTCCAGGAACCAGAGCAGGGTCAGCCGGGTGTCGACGCCCTCGACCTGCTTCACGTAGGACATGCGGTCGCCCGGCAGCGGGGTTGGCCGGAAGAGCGTGACCATCGCGGCCGGTGATCCGGCGACGGCCCGCGGCAGGTGCCGGGAGCGGAGCCACTCGACGAGTTCGGCGCGCCGCTCGGGGCTCTCGACGTCGATGACCTCCACGACGAGGCCCGCGTAGGGGTGGTCGAGGGCGTGGAAGTCGCGGGGGCCCGCGGCGCCGTCGCGGTAGACGGTCGCCTCGTGGTCCTGGAACGCGGTGAAGACGTGGGTGCGGTCCTGGTAGACGCGGCCGTCGCGGTTGAGCCGCTTGTTGATGCCGACGGTCCATTTCATGTGGTCGTCGTAGCGGCCCTCGGTGATCCAGTACGTGGAGATGTAGCAGCCCGCGGTGACCGGCTCGGCGACGGCCGACTTCTCCGGGTAGCGCAGCTGCTGGAGGTCGCGGGTGGCGACCCAGCGGCGGCCGGAGTACATCCAGGGCATGGCCATCGCGCCGGCGTAGTAGTGGTCGTCCTCGTACCAGCGGTTGTACGCGTACTCGTGCCCCGGGTGCGGCTCGACCATGGTGATCAGGGCGTGCCCCGGGCGCACCCCGTACGGGCCGACGGCCGCCAGTTCCGCATAGGTCTCGCTGCGGGTGTCCACGCCCTCGCTCATGCCGTTCCCCTTTGCCGTGAGGGTTCCGTCCTGCGTCCGACGCCCCTACTCTGACGCCCCGTCAGATATAGCGCCAGAGTCGGGAGGCAACCGATGACGACGGGATCCAGCGGACCGGGCGGAATGCTCGCGGGAAAGACCGTGATCGTGTCCGGGGTCGGGGCCGGACTCGGCCACCAGGTCGCGGCGGCGGTGCTGCGCGACGGCGGCAACGCGGTGCTCGGCGCCCGCACGGAGGCGAATCTCGCCAAGGCGGCGGCCGAGCTCGACCCCGAGGGCGCCAGGACCGCGTACCGGTCGACGGACATCGGCGACGAGGCGCAGTGCGAGGCGCTGGTGGCGCTGGCGCGCGAGCGGTTCGGCGGGGTGGACGCGGTGGTTCATGTCGCCGCCTGGGACAGTCACTTCGGCGGCCTGGAGGACGCCGACTTCGACACCTGGCGCCAGGTCGTCGACGTGAACCTGATCGGCACCCTGCGCATGACCCGGGCCTGCCTGCCCGCGCTGAAGGAGAACGGCGGCGCGGTCGTCATCATCGGCACGCAGTCCTCGGTGGCCGCCCCGACCCAGGTGCGGCAGGCCGCCTACGCGGCGTCCAAGGGTGCGCTGACGAGCGCGATGTACTCGCTGGCCCGGGAGCTGGGCCCGCACCGGATCCGGGTGAACACGGTGCTGCCGGGGTGGATGTGGGGACCGCCGGTGCAGGCCTTCGTCCAGTTCACGGCGCAGACCGAGGGCGTGCCGGAGGAGGAGGTGCTCGGCCGGCTCACCGAGCGGATGGCGCTGCCGGAACTCGCCACGGACGGCGACGTGGCGGACGCGGCGGCGTTCCTCGCGTCCGACCGGTCCCGCGCCATCACCGGCCAGCAGCTCCTGGTGAACGCGGGCGAACTCATGCGCTGACGACCGCCTCGCCTTCAGATCCTCCGCGACCGCACGGGACCCGCATCCCGTGCGGTCGTTCGCGTTCCCGCACACGGCTCACTCGCTCCCGCGCACGGCCACTCGTTCCCGTGCGCGGCGCACTGACGAAGTGCCCGCTCATGGTGTGGCCCGCGTCACGGACGGGACAACGCCTCGCGAGGTCACGAAAACGCAAAATCGTTCGCTTTGCTGATCGACGTTCACATCCATGACCGCCGAAAGCCTTGACCGCCCCCTCCCCCGGGCGGTTCAATCCCCCACGTCCCCACTCCCGCAAGGGGGACACCGCTGGAACGGCCGCACCACGGACGCACTGACGAAGAGCCGACACGTTCGACACGTTCACAAGGCGGACCCCTGGAGGGGAGACATGAACAGTCTCGACTGGGCCGTGCTCATCGGCTACTTCGGCGTGATGGTCGCGATCGGCGTCTGGTCCCACAAACGCGTGGACGACGTCTCGGACTTCTTCACGGCCGGCGGAAAGATGCCCTGGTGGCTGTCCGGCATCTCGCACCACATGTCCGGCTACAGCGCCGTCATGTTCACCGGCTACGCCGGTATCGCGTACACGTACGGCGTGACGTCCTTCGTCACCTGGTCCTTCCCCATCGCGCTCGGCATCGCCATCGGCTCCCGCCTGTTCGCGCCGCGCATCAACCGGCTGCGCTCGCGCCTGCACGTCGCCTCGCCCCTCGAGTACCTGAAGAACCGCTACAACCTGCCCACCCAGCAGGCGCTCGCCTGGTCCGGCATGCTCCTGAAGATCGTCGACGTCGGCGCGAAGTGGGCGGCCATCGCCACCCTGCTCTCCGTCTTCACCGGCGTCTCCCTCAACCAGGGCATCCTCATCACCGGCGTCATCACCGCCGTGTACTGCACGATCGGCGGTCTGTGGGCCGACGCGCTGACCGAGCTCGGCCAGTTCGTCATCCAACTGCTCGCCGGTGTCGCCATGTTCATCGCAGTGGTCGCCAAACTGGGCCCGCACGGCGGCTTCTTCGGTGTCTGGGACGAGCCGGAGCTCGCCGGGCACGGCAAGCCGCTGGTCGGCCAGTACGGCGCCGTGTTCCTGCTCGCGTTCCTCTTCATCAAGCTCTTCGAGTACAACGGCGGCATGCTGAACCAGGCCCAGCGCTACATGGCCACGGCCTCGCCCAGGGAAGCCGCCCGCTCCGCGCGCCTGTCCGCCGTGCTCTGGCTGGTCTGGCCGGTGATCCTCTTCTTCCCCATGTGGATGTCACCGCTCCTGGTCGAGTCCCAGAAGCCGGACGGCTCCGACTCCTACGCCCTCATGACCGAACAGCTGCTGCCGCACGGCCTGCTCGGCCTGGTCATCGTCGGCTTCTTCTCGCACACCATGGCCATGTGCTCCTCCGACGCCAACGCCATCGCCGCCGTCTTCACCCGCGACGTGGCCCCCGCGCTGTCCGCGAAGGCCCGCGCCTGGAACTCCCACAAGGGCCTGATCGCCGCGCGCGTCACGACCGTCGTCTTCCTCGGCCTGTCCATGGCCGTCGCCACACAGGTCAACTCCCCCACGTTCAAGGACATCATCACCGTCGTCATCAAGTGGGTCGCCGGACTGATGGGCCCCATCGCGATCCCGATGATGCTCGGCCTGCTCCGCACCTTCCGCCGCTCCGGCCCGACCGCCGCCCTCACCAGCTGGAGCCTCGGCCTGCTCGCCTTCTGGCTGGTCAACTACCCCATCAACTGGAGCGTCGAGGGCGGCGTCCCCCTCGAGTACCAGGTCTCGATCCCGCTCGCCGTCTCCCTCGTCCTCTACATCGTCATCGGCTACGTGAAACCGGAGGACACCCCCGAACGCGACGCGATCATCGAACGCATCAACACGGACGACGACGGCCCCGGCACGACGGGCGCGGCCAGGATCCCGGCCCAGGCGGACGCGGCGGACGGCGCGCTGCCCCAATCGTGAACAGGTGGTCCGACACCGGCATTGCCCCGGTCAACTGACGCTAAATTATTTCGTGTTGCCTGCAGTACATCAGGACACACGGAGGTCCGAGTGGAAGTTGTCGTGTCGATCAAGGGCGGCCAGGGGGACGAGCTCGGTCTTCTGGAGCGCGCGCTGAAACAGCAACTGGCACCGCAGGGGATCCGTGTCGTGCGCACCGTCTCCCCCGCGCCTCAGGGCGCCCTCGGCGCGACCGACGTCCTGCAGTTCCTGGGCGAGAACGTGGCACTGCCCGTTCTCGTCCAGGAGGTGTCCGCCTACGTGAAGCAGCGGTTCTGGCCCGCCCGAGGCAGGCAGGTCGAGTGCGAGCTGATCCGCACCGATCTCCCCGACGGCACCCGGCGCACCCAGTTGATCGTGAAGGGAGAACCGAAGGACGCGGCGGCGACGCTGAAGGAACTGCAGTGACCGCTCTGCCCGCGACCGATCAGGAGCGGTCCAACCCGCTCACCGCCGAGGTCCTGCTGATCGGCGTCGACTCGTACCCCCACAGCGACCTGGCCGCCGTGCCGGCCGCGCGCACGAACGTGGAGCGCCTCAGCTCCTCGTTCCAGAACGGCACGCTGTGGGGTGTGTCGAGCCACAACATCACAGAGGTGTTCAACCCTTCGCGCGCGGCCCTGCTGGACGCGGTGGAACGGGCCGCCTACGCGACGACCCGCCGGGGGACGGCCGGCTTCCTCGTCCTCTACTTCACGGGGCACTCGCACTGGGACGGCTACGAGTCGAAGCTCTATCTGACCCCGCACGACGGGGACTCCGCGCGGGTCGCCGACACGATGGTCCCGGTCTCCGAGATCGTCGCCCGGGTGGAGAGCGAGAACCCGCACCTCAAGCGCAAGCTCCTCGTCCTCGACACCTGCTTCGCCGGTGGCGGGATCAAGGAGCTGCCGAGCGAGGGTTCGACGCTCGGCGAGGAGGCCGGCTGGTACGTCATGGCCTCCAGCGCTCAGGAGGACACCTCCAAGTACGCCGTCGACCGGGACACCACGTTCTTCACCGGAGCACTGCTCCAGACCTTCGACGGGGTGCCCGGCCCGCAGCGGAGCCTCTCCCCGGTCACGGTCTACGAGAAGGTGCTGGGCATCGTCCAGGACACCGCCGCGCTGGACCCCGGCACCGTGCTGCCGCTGCCCCAGCACGCAGCGCCACCGGCCTGGGCTCAGGAACCCTGGCTGTGCAATCGCGAGTACCGGCCGCCCCCGAGCACGCCGTTCCAGTACGCCCCCACACGGCCCACCGAGGCACTCGCGACCGCACCCGTGCCGCTTCCGCTGCCCTCCGGGTTTCCCGCCTGGCCGGTGGCCGAGCCCCTGTTCACCGGCCACACCGACGAGCTCACTGCCGCCCGGGGCCGGTTCGGGCAGCGCAGAGTGCTGCCGGTCCACGGACCGCACCACGCCGGCAAGTCGGCCTTCGTCCGGCACCTGCTCGCCGCCCCCGAGCTGCGGCAGTCCGCTCCGCTGGAACGCCCCTGGCTGCTGCTGCAGTTGAGAGTCCTCAACGCCAGCGCCGAGTCGCCCCTCCTGGAAGCGCTCGCCGGCGCCCTCGACATCGGTCTCCAGGACCTGCCCGCCGACACCGACCTCACCTCGGACGCGCGCCGCGACCTCGTCGTCGAGCGTCTGCGGGACCACGCGCGGGGCCGCACCCTGCTGCTCGTCGTCGACTGCGGGCGGCTCGGCTACGAGGCCACGCGCAACACCACCGAGGTCGACGAACTGCTGGCCCACCCCTGCTTCCAGAACACCGCGGCCGTGGTCATCACCCGGCACGAGTTCGGCGACCTCTTCCACAGCCGCGACCAGTTCGAACGCCAGGTCCCCCTGTCACTGGGCGAGTTGAGCACCGAGGAGGCCACCTCGCTACTCAGCGGCCTGCTCGACAAGGAGAACGTCTCCATAGACTGCACCCAGGTGTTCCACCACGTCACCGACCCGCGACTGCGGCTGCCCGGCATGCTGAGCCAGAGCGCCAAGGGCTACGTCGACCGCCGGGCCCGCGCGGCCTGCGGCGACGACCCGGAGGACGTCGCCGCCGCACTCGTGGAGGGCAGCACGCTCGGTGTCGCCGAGGTCCTGCTGGAGCTGGGCTGCCGGATCACCCCCGGAGCCGAGACCCCCGCCCCGCCGGACCCGCTGGCCGCCCTCGTCGTCTGGTCCCTGGCCGACCGTCTCGAACTGCCCGAACAGGCGCTGCGTCACCCCACCGTCGGGCTCGCGCGGGGCGGGCTGCTGGAGATGCTGACGCACACCCGCCTGATCCAGCCCACCTCCCCGGGGCGCTTCGTCCTGGGCCAGGCCACCGAGTACGCCCTGCGCAGTCTCGTCATCGCCGTCCTCGGCCGCGAACAGGCCCGCGGCAGCTGGCACACCAAGCCGGTCGTCCCGCCCCCTCTGCTCGACTCCCTGTTCCCGGCCGGACTGACCATCGAGGACCTCGACCGCCGCCTGGCCGTGGCGAGCGCCGTCTTCACCCTCGGTGCGCCGGACAGCGCTTCCGCCGACCAGGACGACAGCGCGCGCTACGGTGCCCAGCTGCGGACGGCGATGGGCTGGATCGAGGACGAGGAGGCGGGCGAGAACCGGCTGCCCGGTCTGCACAACCAGCTGCGGGCCTACGTGCACGCCTCCTACAGCGACAACCCGTACCGTCCTGCCTCCGACGAACCCCTGGCCGAGCCGCCCGCCCTGGCCGCGGCCGCACAGCCGCCGGCCGAGGACGCACGGCCGGACCTCCCCGACGACGCCGAGGCCCCCGCGCCCGGCCCGCACCCCCCGGAGGCGGCGCCCGGCCCCGCCCCGGAGCCGGAGCCGGATCCGGAAGTGGCCGCCCTGGCCGCGTCTCTGCGGCTCCACCACGAGGTGGCGACGCTCACGCTCGCGGCCCGCGGCCGCGGCCCGGCGGCGGAGACCGGCGAGCGGTTCACGGACGCGGCACGCCGGGTCGCCGGAGCGCTGAAGGTGTGCGACCCGGAACACGTGCCGCACACCCTCCTGCGCACCGCGGACTCCGCGCTCGCGCTCGTCGGAAGCCGTCTGGGTCTGCGCTCCCAGCTCGTCGACGTCCGGACGGCTGCCGTGCCGGTCGTCCGCTCGGGCGCGCACCGGCGCGGGCCCGGACAGGCCGGCCGGATCACTCTGGCCGTTTCCTGGCTGCTCAACACGGCGGACGCGCTGATCGACGCCGACCAGCTCGACCAGGCCCGCCAGTACACCGAGGAGGCCACTGCGCTGGCCCTCGACGGGCTGCCGCCGGACGACGGGCCGCGCAGCGCCTCCGCCCGTCTCCAACTGCGCAGCAGGATCGCCCTGGTGAGCAGCCGGCTGCAGAACGACCAGGCCTCCGCCCGGGCCACCCTGCTCGAAGGGGCCCGGTGCGTCGCGGACGGGCTGCGGCTCGCGAAGGCGCAGGGCCAGCAGCTGGGACTGTGGACCTCGCGGCTCCTGGACATCGCCCAGTCGCTGCGCCAGCAGTGCGACGGCGACGAGGAGCTGGACGAGGTCTCGGCGCTCGTGCTGGACACGCTCCGTGAGTGCCACGGTGAGCAGACCGAGTGGCCCGCCGCCCTCCGCATCCGCACGGCCCGTTTCCTGCGCAAGGTCTGCGCCCGGCGCGCCGATGCCGACCAGCGGGAACAGGGCGCGTACCGGATCGTGCGCCTGCTGGAACCGCTGCTCGCCGTGCCGCCGGAGCGTGCCGACGAGGGCGCGCAGATCCTGGCCGCGACGGCCCAGGCGTACGGCTTCCTCGCGCACACCCTGCGCAGGAACGGGCACGGCGCCAAGGCGCCCGCCCTGCTGAAGAAGGCGGAAGAGGCGGCCCGCGAGGCCGTGCGGCTCGCCCCGAGCGTCTTCACCCATTCGGTGTGGCTCCAGCAGTGCGTCGACATCCGGCGCACCACGCGGCGCACCGGGCCGGCGGGCGACGCCGCGGCGAGGCAGCGACGGGAGTGCCTCACGGCGGTGCGCGAGTGGCTGACACGGCAGAACGCCCGCACGCCCGCGCACGCCGGACTCGACCTGCGGTGCACGGTGTCGGACTGGGCGGAGGAGGGCAGCCTGCGCGCCGCCGCGCAGAAGCAGCTGCACGGCGAGGACTTCCTGAGCATCCCCGCGTACCGGCAGCGCCCGCTCATCGACCATCTGTACCGGCAGCGCAAGCAGCGGCTCGCCAACCACGTGCGCCGTTACGGGCCTTCGGTCGACCAGTGCCTGATGGAGACCGGGCTGGAGCGCGAGTACCGGCGCTGGGCGGCCGTGCTCGACTACCGCGAGGCCAAGTGGGACTACCTCCGGGGCGCCACGCAGGAGCCGCCGCCGCAGCGGCCGCTCGTGGACAACACTCCTTTGTTCGCGCTCTGTGCCGAAGCGGCGGAACGCTGGCCGCACAACGCCCGCCTGATCGCCAACGAGGCGTCCCTGAACCGGTACGTCTGGACGTACAACCGGTCGGTCTCGCTGTTCACGAAGCTGGCGCGCACCGCGCCGGACGGCGAGACCCGGCGGGGCGCGCACGTGGCCGCCGCCGAGGCCCTGCTCGCCGACCTCGAATACACCACCCAGGCCCGGCGCAAGGACTGGCAGTGGCTGCTGGAAGCGGCACGCGGCCACCTCGACGCCGTCCTCACCCCGAGCAGCCTGCTCGGGCTCGCCATGGTGCTGCGCGCCCGCGTGGCGATCCGGCTGGGCGAGGAGATCGACTGGCGGCCCATCGACGACGCGTTCCAGACCGTCGTGGGCGGCGCCGAGTACCCGCAGCAGGTGACGCGGCATCTGGAGACGCACCGGCACGGCCGGGCGCTCGCCTCGGAGCAGCTCGCCGATCTCGCCCACATCACCGTCGCCTCCGACGGGGCACCCGAGCAGCAGGAGCTCCTGAAGCTGTTCGGCCTCCACACGGACTGCGACGAGGACGATGCTCCGGACGCCGGGCCGCAGGGGCCGTTGTCCGTGGGTGACGAGCAGGACCGGGACATCTTCCTGCCGGGTCAGCTCGGTGAGCTGCTCCTGACGGAGTTCACCAGCGAGAAGCTGCTGACCGGTCTCGGCAAGCTCTATCTGGACCGGGGGTTCTACACGGTCGTCGCCCACGTCGAGGAGCACGGTGCGGAGCCGGAGCCGGGCGGCCCGATCGCCCTGGAGGTCGTCGAGCACGCCCGCCGGGCCTACGACTGCTTCGACGCCACCCGCATCCTCCAGGAGGCGCACGGCACGGAGTCGACGGTGACGAAGTTCGAGCGCGGCCGGGCGATCACGCTGGCCGCGCGGTACCTCGGCAACTCCGATCCGATCCCGCGCAGCCTCCCGCACGAGCGGACCGACCAGCTCAACCACGCCGACCGGCTCCTGCGCTCGGCACGGGACCACAGCGTCGGAGGGTTCTTCAAGGTGTGCGAGAAGGCGGCGCAGGAGAACGCGACGGTCCGGCACCGCCTCGAGGCCGCGGGACCACCACCGTGACCTCGGACCGGGTGCGATCCCTCGTACACCTTCGCAAAGTGCGCACATGCCGCCGAACCCCCGCAAGGGCCCACGGGGACGGAGGCAAGGGCGGGGAGATCAGCACGCAACTGTCACGCAAGCGAACAGGGGCGGTCGCGCTCGGTCGATTACAGTGCTGACATCCGTGGCCGAGGTCGAGGGGAGGGCCGATGGGCGCACCGCCCACCGCCGCGGCCGTGTGGGGCCGCGCCGAACAGCAGGACTTCCGCAGCCGGGTGCGGGGCACCCTGCTCGGCGGGGCGCTCGGCGACACCCTCGGCGCGCCGCTCGACGAGTCGTCGGGCGGTGACACCGCGCCGGGCGACACGGTCGGCACCCAGCTCGTGCCCGCGTACGGGCGGGTCGGCGCGGTCACGGCCGCCACCCAGCTCTCCCTGTTCACCGTCGACGGGCTGATCCGCGCCCAGGTGCGGCGCGACGCCGGCGCCTGGCACCCGCCCACCGACGTGCACAGGGCCTATCTGCGCTGGGCCGCCACCCAGCGCGACTGGGGCCCCGACGAGCGGCGCAAGGAGGACGGCTGGCTGGCCCGCGAGGAGTGGCTGTACTCCCGGCGCGGCGCCGCCCAGTCCCTGCTGCTCGGGCTCGGCAACGACGTCATGGGCACCCTGGACCGGCCCAAGAACCCGGAGGACGCCGGGCCCGAGGCGGTGGCCCGCTCGGCGCCGTTCGGGCTGCTCGTCGGCTGGGAGCCGCAGCTCGTCATCCAGCTCGCCGTCGAGTGCGCCGTCCACACGCACGGCGCGCCCGAGGCGTACCTCGCGGCGGGCGCGCACGCCGTGATCGTGCACGCCGTGGCGCGCGGCGACTCGCTCGACGCGGCGGTGCAGCGGGCTCTCGCCCTGCTCGCGGCCCGGCCCGGCCACCAGCGGGTCACGGACGCGCTCCAGCACGCCCTCGGCGCCGTCCGGCAGGGCCTGCCGACGGGGGCCCGGGTCATGGAGCTGGTCGACGACGGCAACGCGGCGGGGGTCCTCGCCGCCGCCGTCTACTGCGCGCTGGTCGGCGAGGACGTCCGGCACGGGCTGCGGCTCGCCGTGCACCACGGCGGCCCGTCCGCGCAGGTCGGCTCCGTGTGCGGGGCCCTGCTCGGGGCCCTGCACGGCGAGACGGCGCTGCCGCCGGCCTGGATCGTCGAGCTGGAGGGCCGGCCCACGATCCTGGAGCTGGCCGACGACTTCTCCATGGAGATGACCCAGGGCCCGGCGCTGCACGGGCCCTCGGGCTCCTCGCCCGGCTGGCTGGCGCGGTATCCCCGGGCCTGAGCAAAGCTTTCTCCGGGGCGCCGGCCGCCCGGCTCAGTCCTCCAGGACCGGCAGCAGCTCCGGCAGATGCCCGTCCGACGCGGCGGCCGCCCGCACCCGCTCCTCGGGGACCTCCCCGTACAGCGTCGTGCGCGGCTTCGCGGGGCGGCCCGCCGCCGAGGCCACCGCGACGAGGTCCTCGACCGACTTGTAGGAGCCGTACGAGGATCCGGCCATCCGCGAGATCGTCTCCTCCATCAGCGTCCCGCCCAGGTCGTTCGCCCCGGAGCGGAGCATCTCGGCGGCGCCCTCGGTGCCGAGCTTGACCCAGCTGGTCTGGATGTTGGGGATGTGCGGGTGCAGCAGGATCCGGGCCATGGCGGTGACCGCGCGGTTGTCGCGGGTGGTCGGACCGGGGCGCGCGATGCCGGCCAGGTACACCGGCGCGTTCGTGTGGATGAACGGCAGCGTCACGAACTCCGTGAAGCCGCCCACGTTCTTGGACAGTGCAGCCTGCTGGATGGAGGCCAGGGTCCTCAGGTGGCCGAGCCAGTGGCGGGGCTGGTCCACATGCCCGTACATCATCGTGGAGCTGGACCGGATGCCCAGCTCGTGGGCCGTCTTGATCACCTCGATCCAGGTGGCCGTCGGCAGCTTGCCCTTGGTGAGGACCCAGCGGACCTCGTCGTCGAGGATCTCGGCGGCCGTGCCGGGGATCGAGTCCAGGCCGGCCTCCTTCGCGGCGATCAACCACTCGCGGATCGAAAGGCCCGTGCGGGTCGCGCCGTTGACGACCTCCATCGGCGAGAACGCGTGCACGTGCATGCCCGGCACGCGCTCCTTCACGGCCTTCGCGATGTCGAAGTACGCCGTGCCGGGCAGGTCCGGGTGGATGCCGCCCTGCATGCAGACCTCGACCGCGCCGACGTCCCACGCCTGCTGCGCCCGGTCGGCGACCTGGTCCAGGGAGAGCGTGTACGCGTCGGCGTCGGTGCGGCGCTGGGCGAAGGCGCAGAAGCGGCATCCGGTGTAGCAGACGTTCGTGAAGTTGATGTTCCGCGTGACGATGTACGTGACGTCGTCGCCGATCACCGACGCGCGGATGTCGTCGGCGATGCCGCACAGGGCGTCGAGGGCCGGCCCGTCCGCGTGCAGCAGCGCGAGCGCCTCGTCGTCGGTGAGCCGTGTCGGATCGTCGGCGGCCTGCTTCAGGGCGGCCCGCACGTCGGCGTCGATGCGGGACGGGACCATGCCGGGCGCGGCCTGCTCGCGCAGCGCCTCCCAGTCCCCGTACACCTCGTCGAAGTCGTCGCGGCGGTCGGATGTGCGGCCCTCGGTGTCGATGGTGCGGTGCAGGTCGGTGCGGCCGCTCGCCGCGACGTACCCCTCGTCCGGCTCCTGCCAGGGGCGGCCCACGACGGGCGCGTCCGCGACGGCGAGCCCGGTCTCCGGGTCGGCGAGCGCGCGGACGTGCGGCAGCAGCCGCGGGTCCAGCCACGGCTCGCCGCGGGTCACGAACTCCGGGTACACGCACAGCCGTTCGCGCAGCTCGAAGCCGGCCTCCCGGGACTGCGCGGCGAGTTCGTCGAGGCGCGGCCACGGCTTCTCGGGGTTGACGTGGTCGATGGTGACCGGGGAGACGCCGCCCCAGTCGTCGATGCCGGCGGCGATGAGCCGCGTGTACTCGCCGTCGACGAGGTTGGGCGGGGCCTGGAGGTTGCCCGCCGGGCCCATGATGTGGCGGGCGACGGCCACCGTGGCGACCAGGTCGTCGAGTTCGGCGTCCGGCATGCCGCGCATCGCCGTGTCCGGCTTGGCGCGGAAGTTCTGGATGATCAGTTCCTGGACGCCGTGGTACGAGCGGGCGACGCGGCGCAGCGCGAACAGCGACTCGGCGCGCTCCTCGTACGTCTCCCCGATCCCGATGAGCAGCCCGGACGTGAACGGCACCGACGAACGCCCCGCGTCCTCCAGGACCCGCAGCCGCACGGCCGGTTCCTTGTCCGGGGAGCCGTAGTGCGGCATGCCGGGCTCGGACCAGAGGCGCTCGGCGGTCGTCTCCAGCATCATGCCCATGCTCGGCGCGACGGGCTTGAGCCGCTGGAAGTCGGTCCAGGACATGACCCCCGGGTTGAGGTGCGGGAGCAGGCCCGTCTCCTCCAGGATCCGGATGGATATCGCGCGCACGTACGCGATGGTGTCGTCGTAGCCGTGCGCGTCGAGCCACTCGCGGGCCTCGGGCCAGCGGTCCTCCGGCTTGTCGCCGAGGGTGATCAGGGCTTCCTTGCAGCCGAGTTCGGCGCCCTTGCGCGCGACGTCGAGGACCTCGTCCGGGGACATGAACATCCCGTGCCCGGCCCGCTTCAGCTTGCCGGGCACGGTGACGAACGTGCAGTAGTGGCACTTGTCCCGGCACAGCCTGGTCAGCGGGATGAACACGCTCTTCGAGTACGTGATGACGCCCGGCCGGCCCGCGGCCTCCAGGCCCGCGTCGCGCACCCGGGCGGCGGACGCCGTGAGGTCGTCCAGGTCGGCGCCGCGCGCCTGGAGCAGCACGGCGGCCTCCGTGACGTCCAGCGCGACGCCGTCCCGGGCCCTTCTCAGCGCGCGGCGCATGGCGTTGGCGGTGGGCACGCTGGGCACACTCTGCGGAGACTGATCACTCATGGGCCGAGCATACGAGCGAGTAAGTGAGTGTTCGATAGCGCCTACGGTCCGACCTGAGCGTATTGCTGGTAGGCGTCGAGCCTGCGCAGCACGGTCGTCTCGTCGCCGGGCGGCAGTTGCAGCACGACCTCCTCGACGCCCTGTTCCGCGTAGTGCGCGAGCTTGCCGGGGTTGGGCAGCACCGCGTACGGGACGATCTGGAGGGCGGCCGGATCACGGCCCGCGTCCTGCCAGCGGGCGCGCAGTTCGGGCAGGGTCCGGCTCAGGCCGCCGCCCCCGAGGGGCATCCAGCCGTCGCCGTACGCGCAGACGTGCTCGTAGAGCTTGGGGCCCGCCGCGCCGCCGACCAGGGTGCGGGGCGCGCCGCCGCGCACGGGCTTGGGGTGGGCGTGGCTGGGGCGCACGGCGCCGGTGAACTCCCCTTCGTACGCGGTCGGTTCCTCGGCCCACAGGGCGCGCATCAGGCCCATCCGGTCCCGGACGAGTTCGCGGCGCGTCGCCCACTCCACGCCGTGGTCGTCGGCCTCCTCACGGTTCCAGCCGAAGCCGACGCCGAGGGTGAGGCGGCCGCCGCTGAGGTGGTCGAGGGTGGCGGCCTGCTTGGCGAGGTCGATCGGATCGTGCTGGGCGACGAGCGTGATGCCGGTGCCGAGCGTGATCCGTTCGGTGACGGCGGCGGCCTGGGCGAGGGCGACGAACGGGTCGAAGGTGCGGGTGTACTCGCGGGGCAGTTCGCGGTCGCCGCCGCCGGGGTACGGGCTCGTGCGCTCGACCGGGATGTGCGTGTGTTCGGGCACGTAGAGCCCGGCGAAGCCGCGCTGTTCGAGCTCGCGGGCGAGGCGCACGGGCGTGATGGTCTCGTCGGTCAGGAAGATCGTGGTCGAGATCCGCATGAGGCATTCCTAACGCCGGGCCCGCGCGGAATCCAGCAGCCGTCGCCGGGACTTGTCCGGCAATTACCTTCCGTTGCCTGGAAGTTCGCGGCTCAATGCCAGGGTCGCACCCGTCACCACCAGCACATGCCGACCCACCACCGCACCACGCCGACCCACTGTCGACCCTCTTGGGGAGCCGCGCTATGTGCACCGACGACAGCCGCCACGGTCCGGGCAGACGGGCGTTGCTCGTGACCGGGGCCGCCACCGCGCTTACCCTCGGCACCATGAGCTTCGCCAGCGCCGCCGAGGGCTCGCAGAGCACGCAGACGCTCACGGGCACCCTGCCGCCGGGCGCCCCCGACTTCGTCTACCTGCCCGTGGAGGTACCGCCCGGGACGCGCGAGATCCGCGTCGCGTACACGTACACGAAGGCGACCGTCCCGGCCGGCACGCAGAACAACGCCCTGGACATCGGCCTCTTCGACGAGCGCGGCACGGAGCTGGGCGGGGAGGGGTTCCGGGGCTGGTCGGGCGGGGCCCGCACGGAGTTCTTCGTACGGGCCGACGACGCGACGCCGGGCTACGTCCCCGGTCCGGTCCGCGCGGGCACCTGGCACATCGCGCTCGGCCCGTACACGGTCGCGCCCGACGGGCTGCCGTACTCGGTGACGGTGACGCTCACGCACGGCGAACAGGGCCGCACCCCGCGCCCGGCCTACCCGCCGGAGCGGGCGCGCGGGCGGGGCCGTGCCTGGTACCGGGGCGACTGCCACCTGCATTCCTGGCACTCGGACGGGCGGCGCACCCCGGCGGAGATCGGCGCCCTCGCCCGAGCGGCGGGCCTGGACTTCATCAACACCTCCGACCACAACACGCACACCTCGCACGCGCACTGGGCGGACGTGGCGGGCGACGACCTGCTCGTGATGCTCGGCGAGGAGATCACGACCCGCAACGGTCACGTCGTCGCCCTCGGCACCGATCCCGGCACCTTCGTCGACTGGCGCTACCGGGCCCGCGACAACCGCTTCGGCCACTACGCGGACCGGATCCGCCGCGCGGGCGGTCTCGTCGTGCCGGCGCACCCGCACGCCACGTGCATCGGCTGCGGCTGGAAGTTCGGCCTGGCCGAGGCGGACGTCCTGGAGGTGTGGAACGGGCCCTACACCCCGGACGACGAGGTCTCCCTCGCCGACTGGGACAACACCCTGGTGGCGTACGCCCGCCGGGGCTCCGCGCGCTGGCTCCCCGCGATGGGCAACAGCGACGCCCATCGCGATCCCGACCGCGTCGGCGGCCCCCAGACGGTGGTCCTGGCCGACGACCTGACCCGCAC
The DNA here is from genome assembly GCF_014621695.1 of Streptomyces xanthii. Lineage (GTDB taxonomy): Bacteria > Actinomycetota > Actinomycetes > Streptomycetales > Streptomycetaceae > Streptomyces > Streptomyces xanthii. The sequence goes on along the minus strand of NZ_CP061281.1, from coordinate 4,418,538 downwards.
GGCGATCCAGGAGGGCCTGCGCGCGGGCCGCTCGTACGTCGCCGAGTCGAAGGACGTGTCGCTGACCTTCACGGCGACGGGCGGCAAGGGCGAGTCGGCGGGCATCGGCGAACGCCTCCGGGTCCCGGCGGACACCCCCGTCACGGTGACCCTGGAGGCGAAGGGCGCCCCCGGCTGCACCCTCCACCTCGTGACGGACCAGGGCACCCTGTACACCTCGGCCCCCCTGCCCGCCTCCGGCGAGGGCTCGGCGACCTGGCACACGACCCCGTCCTACGCGGCCTACGTCCGAGCCGAACTCCGCCACCCCGCAACAACCCCGCCCCTCCCGGGCCCCCTGGCAGCCTTCACGAACCCACTGTTCCTGGGAACGTGACCCGACACCGACCACGCCCCTGGGGCGCACGGAGTGCGCATCTCAGGGGCGCGGGGCTGTGTCGATATGCGGCTCCGCCGCGTAGGCGCGACCAGCCACGACGGCGCGGCAGCCGGGAACGGGCCTCGGTCCCTACGGCGCGTGGCCGATCCCCGGCTAAGGCGTCACCGCCGTAGGGGCTGAGCATCATCGCCGCGTGCGCCACCGTCGTGGTTGCTCGCGCAGTTCCCCGCGCCCCTGAGGACACGCTCCGCGTGCCCCAGGAGCGCCCCCGAAACGCGCCGGGCAGATGCGCCCCGTCAGGGGCGCGGGGAACTGCGCGAGAAGCCCCACCGGCCCGCAGCCGGGACGGCACGCCGGAGTCCGGGCGGGGCGGACTACTCCGAAACCACCAGCACCGGCGTCTCGCGGTTCAGGATCTCGCCGCGGAAGAACGCCGGGCTCCGCCGTCCCATGACCACCATGATGACGACCCCGACGAGCAGGAGCCCCACCCCGATCACGAAGACGGAGCCGACGCCGAGGACGGAGGATCCGCTGCCGTACGCCGGGTTCCACATGTCGACGAGGGTCTTGACGAAGACAGCCGTCAGGAGGACGCCGCCGAGCAGCGGGAAGATCCCCTTGAAGGCGAGATCGCGGAAGGACCCGGTGAGCTCGCGCCGGAAGTACCAGGCGCAGGCGAACGCGGTCAGCGCGTAGTAGAAGCAGATCATGAGCCCGAGCGCGTAGATCGTGTCGACGAGGACGTGCTCGGAGACCAGGGTCATGACGGTGTAGAAGACGGCGGTGGCCGCGCCGGCCATGACGGTGGCGCGCCCGGGCGTCTTGAAGCGCGGGTGGACCCGCGCGTACGAGGCGGGCAGGGCCTCGTACGTGGACATGGCGAGCACCGTGCGGGCGACCGGGATGAAGGTCGTCTGGAGGCTCGCCGCCGCCGAGGCGAGCACGGCGAGGAAGAGCAGGATGCCGAGGGCGGGCCCCATGACGGGTCCGGCGAGCGCGGCGAAGACGTTGTCGGAGGTGTCGGGGTTGGCGAGCCCGAGCCCCTTGTCGCCGGAGCCGACGATCATCTGGGCGGCGATGCCGGTGGCGAGGTAGGAGCCGACGAGGACGACCATGGCGATGAGCGCGGCCCGCCCGGGCGTCTTCTCGCTGCCGATGGTCTCCTCGTTGGCGGTGAGGCAGGTGTCCCAGCCCCAGTACATGAAGATCGACAGCGAGAGCCCGGCGGTGAACGCGCCGAAGGACTGGACGGCGAACGGGTTCATCCAGGACCAGGAGAAGTCCGCGGAGGTCGGGAAGTCGACGGAGCCGGCCTTGGAGATCGCCATGACGACGAAGACGGCGAGGACGACGAGCTGCAGCCCGACGAGCGTGTACTGGACGCCCTTCGTGGCGGTCATGCCGCGGTAGCTGATGGCGGTCGCGGCGGCGATCAGCGTGAGGCACGTGACGATGTGGACGGCTTTGTTGCCGTCGAGCGCGGCGATGGAGTCGTTGTTGGTGATCTCGCCGGCGAGGAGCCAGAAGTACGAGGTGGCGACGCCGGCCAGGTTCGACAGGACGATGATCGTCGCGATGACGAGGCCCCAGCCGCACATCCAGCCGACGCGGGGCCCGAAGGCCTTCACGGTCCAGGTGAAGGAGGTGCCGCAGTCCGGCATGACCTTGTTGAGCTCGCGGTACGCGAAGGCGACGAGCAGCATCGGCAGGAAGCCCGCGAGGAAGACGGCGGGCATCTGGAGCCCGACCTCTCCCGCGGTGGAGCCGAGCGTCGAGGTGAGGCAGTAGACGGGCGCGACGGTGGAGACGCCGATCACGGCGCTGCCGAGGAGTCCTACGGAGTTCCCGCCGAGGCCTTTGCCCCCACCGGCGGCGGCCGCGGAGGTGTCTGCGGCCCGCGACGTCGAGGGCCCTGCGTCCAACTGAGTCATGAACAGGACGTTAAATCCTGCGATTTCCATGTTTGGGGGTGTTCGCCCCACCTCACGCTTCTTGGAAATCCATGGCCCACGCAGCCTAATGCATTCACTCGCATAACCATGACCGACCGCACGCCATCGGATCAAAGGCGAACCCGGCCGCCCGCTCGTGTTCGGGAATCGCAGCCGGGTCCGTTTTGCCCGTTCAGAAAATTTCCGTGCGAACTACATCACTTCACGGAACCCACCGGTCCCGTCACTCATCGCCCCGCAGGACGCGTCACCCGGGCCACACGATCGACTGCAGCTCGCTGTACGCGTGCAGCGCGTACGAGCCGACGTCCCGCCCCACCCCGCTCTTCTTGAAGCCGCCGAACGGCGCCTCCATGTTCCGGGCGATCGTGTTCACCCCGACCCCGCCGGCCCGCAGCCGCCGCGCGACCCGGAACGCCTTCGCGACGTCGCCGGACCACACGTAGTCGATGAGCCCGTAGTCGCTGTCGTCCGCGAGTGCCACCGCCTCGTCCTCGTCGCCGTCGAACGGCACGACCGCGACGACGGGCCCGAAGATCTCCTCCCGGACGACCCGCATGTCGTTGGTGCAGTCCGCGAGCAGCGTCGGCGCGACGTAGAACCCGGTGCCGAGACCGTCACCGTCGGGCCGCTCGCCGCCCGCGACGACCGTGGCGCCCTCCTTGCGGCCGAGCTCCACGTACGACTCGACGCGGTCGCGGTGCGCGGCGGAGATGACGGGTCCGACGACCGTGCCCTTCGCGCGCGGGTCGCCGACCTTCATGAAGCCGATGTAGCCGCGCAGCTTCTCCACGAACGCGTCGTACACCGACCGGTGCACCAGCGCCCGGGTCGGGGCCGTGCAGATCTGCCCGCTGTAGAAGGCGTACGTGGTGCCGATCCCGGCGACGGCGGAGTCCAGGTCCGCGTCGCCGAAGACGATCGCCGCGCCCTTGCCGCCCAGCTCCATGAGCTGCCGTTTCATGGACCGGCCGCAGACTTCGCCGATGGCCTGCCCGACGGCCGTGGACCCGGTGAAGGACACCATGTCGACCTCGGGCGCCTCGACGGCTGCCTGCCCGACCTCCGCCGACGCCCCGCTGACCACGTTCACGACGCCGGGCGGCACGCCGGCCTCCTCCAGGGCCGCCGCCATCCGGTACACGGACAGCGGGTCCTGCGGCGCCGGCTTCACGACGACCGTGTTGCCCATGGCCAGCGCGGGCGCGACCTTGCCCGCCGGGTTGGCCCACGGGTTGTTGTACGAGGTGATGCAGGTGACGACGCCGACCGGCCGGCGCAGGGCGAGCGCCCCCACGACGCCCGCCTTGCCCATCGGCCCTGCCTCGTTGATCTGCGGCGGCAGCCCCTGCTCGACCGGCTCCAGGGCCCCCTTGGCGTAGCGCCGGAACCGGGCGACGCCCACCGCGACCTGCATGCCCCGCGCGGTCGCCGAGGTGGCCCCGCTCTCGGCCTGGGCCACCTCGGCGTTGGCGGCGAAGTCGCGCTGCATGAGGTCGGCGGCGCGGTCGAGGATCGCGGCGCGCTCCTCGGGCCGGGTCCGCGACCAGGGCCCGAAGGCGTCGGCGGCGGCCCGCGCCGCGTCCCGGACCTGCTCCTTCGAGGCCTCGGGCGCGGGCCCGACGACCTGCTCGCTCGCCGGGTCGATCACGTCGTAGTGCCCGCCGCCCGGCTCGACCCACTCGCCGCCGACGAACAATCTGCCTGCTGTGTACGTCACTTGGTGCTCACCGTCCGTGTGTCCTGTCCGGAGCGCAGCACCTTGCCGGGCACGGCGCCGCTCACCACGTCGTCGCGGATGGCCTCGACGCCGTTGACCCACACGGCGTTGATGCCGAGGGCCTTGGAGTCCAGGCGGGGGCTGTCGCCGGGCAGGTCGTGCACGAGCGTGGCCTTGCCGGCGTCGATCCTCTCCGGGTCGAAGAGGACGAGGTCGGCGTGCCAGCCCTCCTGGATCCGCCCTCGCTCGCGCAGCCCGAACAGCTGGGCCGGGTCGTCGGTCAGCATCTTCACGGCCTGCTCCAGACCGACGAGCTTGCGGCCGCGCAGACAGTCCCCGAGGAACCGGGTCGTGTACGGGGCCCCGCACATCCGGTCCAGGTGGGCGCCGGCGTCCGACCCGCCGAGCATGACGTCCTCGTGCTGCCAGGTCTCGGCGCGCAGAGCCCACGAGTCGGGATCGTTGTCGGTCGGCATCGGCCACAGGACGGTCCGCAGCCTGTCGTTGGCGCAGATCTCGACGAGGCACTCGAAGGGTTCCTGGCCGCGCTCGGCGGCGATGTCCTTCACGACCCGCCCGGTCAGGCCCTCGTTGGCCTCCGAGTACGTGTCCCCGATGACGTACCGCCCGAAGTGGGCGAGCCGCCGGAAGACGCCGGCCTCCCTGCTGTCGGCGCGGCGCAGCATCTCGGCGCGCACGTCCGGGTCGCGGAGCTTGGCGATCCGCTCGTCGACGGGCAGGCCGAGGATCTCGCCCCAGCCGGGGATGAGGTTGAGCGCGCAGAAGGTGCCGAGCGACATGTTCATCGGGGTGAGGATCGGCATGGTGAGGGCGACGATCCGGCCGCCCGCCTTCCGGGCCCGCTCGCTGGGCACGAGCTGGCGCGGTACGCGCTCGGGGACGGCGGCGTCGATGGTGAGGACGTTCCAGTTGAGCGGCCGGCCCGCGGCCGCGCTCATCTCCACGAACAGATCGATCTCGTCGTCGCTGAACTGGTCGAGGCACCCGGCGACGATCGCCTCCAGCTGCGTGCCCTCGTGCTCGCCGACGGCACGGCTGAGCGCGAGCAGCTCGGCGGGCAGCGCGTGCCGGGAGGCGACGGGCGCGCCGTCACCGTCCGAGTGCGTGGACGACTGTGTGGTGGACAGCCCCCAGGCCCCGGCGTCCATGGCCTGATGGAACAGCTCCAGCATCTGTTCCATCTGCTCCGCACTGGGCTGGCCGCCCACCGCGTCGGCGCCCATCACGTAGCGGCGCAGCGCGCAGTGACCGACCATGAAGCCGGCGTTGACGGCGATCCGCCCGTCGAGCGCGTCGAGGTACTCCCCGAACGAGTTCCAGGTCCACGGGGCGCCCTCTTCCAGGGCGACCAGGGACATGCCCTCGACCTTGGACATCATGCGCCGCGTGTAGTCGGCGTCCTCGGGCCGCGCGGGGTTGAGCGGGGCGAGCGTGAATCCGCAGTTGCCGCCCGCGACGGTGGTCACCCCGTGGTTGAGGGAGGGCGTGGCGTACGGGTCCCAGAACAGCTGGGCGTCGTAGTGGGTGTGCGGGTCGACGAACCCCGGCGCGAGCACGAGCCCCGAGGCGTCCTCGCTGCGCCTGGCCTCCTCGGTGACCTGCCCCGGCTCGGCGATGACGGCGATCCGACCGTCACGGATGCCGAGGTCGGCGACGTAGGCGGGCGCACCGGTGCCGTCGACTACGGTGGCCCCCTTGATGAGGTGATCGAGCATGCCTAGCTCCCAAAAGTCCGGCTCAGCAAAATCTGGCCCCTCCGACGACGGAGGGCCGAGATCCGGGCGGGCGCCCAAATCAAGCCCTCCGGCGGAGACCCGAGGACCGGGCGGATGTCCAAATCAAGCCCCTCCGGCGATTGAGGAGCGGGGTCCGGGGCAGAGCCCCGTGACAGAGGCGAAGGGAGGCCCCGGCTCTCCTGTCCGGGAGGAGGAGAGCCGGGGCAGCTCAGCGGATCAGGCCCCGGCCTGATTCCGGAACCGCGTGGTCCGGTGCACCGGATCCGTGTCGATCTTCGGAATGACGTGCTCCCCGATCAGCTTGATCGAGTTCAGCGTGTCCTCGTGCGAGACCCCGATGGGCAGCCCGAACGACAGCTGGTCGGCGCCCGCCTGCTCCCACCGCTTGCACTGCTGGAGCACCTCGTCCGGGTCACCGCAGATCATGAGCTCCTCGGCGATGAGGAGTTCGATGATCTCCCGGTTGTACTCGGGCAGGACCTCCGGCCACTCGGGGATGCCCTCGGGCCGCGGGAAGGTGTCGTGGTAGCGGAAGACCAGCGACTGCAGGTAGTTGAGCCCGCCGTTGACGGCGATGTCGACGGCCTTGTCGTGGGTCTCGGCGCAGATCGCGGTCGAGGTCACCATGACGTTGTCGTTGACGAAGTCACCGATCGGCTCGGCGTCCTGGATGGCGGTCTTGTACTGCTCCAGGACCCACTCCATGTCGGAGACCTTCTGCACGCTGAAGCCGAGGACGCCGAGGCCCTTCTTGGCCGCCATCGCGTACGAGGCCGGGGACCCGGCGGCGTACCACATGCCGGGGTGCGACTTCCCGTGCGGCTTGGGGAAGATCTTGCGCGGCGGGAGCGACCAGTGCTTGCCCTGGAACCCGACGTACTCGTCCTGGAGCCACATCTTCGGGAACTCGGCGATGGTCTCTTCCCAGATCTCCTTGGTGTAGTTCATGTCCGTCACACCGGGGAAGAAGCCGAGGATCTCGTGCGAGCCGGCGCCGCGCCCGCTGCCGAACTCGAACCGCCCCTCGCTGAGGTGGTCCATCATGGCCACCTTCTCGGCGACCTTCACGGGGTGGTTGACCTGGGCCAGCGGGTTGAAGATGCCGGACCCGAGGTGGATGCGCTCGGTCGCGTGCGCCAGGTACCCGAGGAACACGTCGTTCGCCGAGAGGTGCGAGTACTCCTCCAGGAAGTGGTGCTCGGACGCCCAGGCGTACTTGAAGCCGGACTTGTCCGCCTGGATGACGTACTCGGTCTCGTTCATGAGCGCGCGGTGCTCGGCGGTCGGGTCCGTCAACGCCTGCTTGCCCACGTATCCCTGTACAAAGAGCCCGAATTCCAAGGAGGTTCACCGTCCTCGTCAGTTTCTGACGAACCGTCAGATTGGATGTCATGACTGTTCCACCGGAGCCTGGGGCCGTCAATACCTGACGCAACGTCAGCTACGGTCCCGGGGCGCCGTCACAGGACGCTGACCCCGGCCAGCCAGCCGCCGTCGATCACGAACGGCTGCCCGGTGATGTACGCCGAGTCCTCCTCGGCGGTGAGGAAGAGCGCGAGCCGCGCGACCTCCTCGGGCTTGCCGACCCGGCCGAGCGGCACGAGCTTGCGGTACAGCTCGTCGAGCGCCTCGGCGGCCTCCTCCGTGTTCGCGGTGGGGTCGAGCTGCGCGGGGTTGCTCATGGCGGTGTCGATCGCGCCGGGGCACACGGCGTTGACCCGGATCTTCTTCGCGGCCAGCTCCAGCGCGGCCACGCGCGTGAGCCCCACGATGGCGTGCTTGGTGGCGGTGTACGCGCCCACGTACGCCATGCCCGTCACGCCCGTGTAGGAGGCGGTGTTGACGATGGTCCCGCCGCCCGCGGCCTCGATCACCGGCGCGACGGTCTTGATCCCCAGAAAGGCACCCACCTGATTGACGTTCACGATCTGCTGGAACTCGTCGAGCGGGGTGGACGTCAGCTCGTTGAAGCGCAGGATGCCGGCGTTGTTGACCAGGCCGTCGATCTTCCCGAAGGCACCGGTCGCGGCCTCCACGGCGGCCTGCCACTCCTCCTCCTTGCTGACGTCGAGATGGACGTAGACCGCGCCGCTCCCGATGTCCTTGGCGACGGTCTCGCCCTGGTCGTCGAGCACGTCGGCGACCACGACCTTCGCGCCCTCGGCCGCGAACAGCCGGGCTTCCTTCTCGCCCTGTCCGCGGGCCGCGCCGGTGATGAGCACGACGCGCCCGTCAAGCTTGCCCATGATGGTTGCTCCTCAGGTGAGTTGGGTTGCGACATCGGCGGCGAAGGCCGCGATCTGGTCGATCAGCTCGGCACTGCCGCGGCTGCGGAAGCGGACCTGGATCTGGTCGACACCCATCGCGGCGTACGCGCGCAGCGACTCGGCGAGCGCGTCCGGGGCGCCGGACAGCGTGCGCCGCCCGACCTCCCAGGCGGGCGTGCCCACGTACAGCGGCTCGGCGATGGCGCCGACGGTCAGCGGGTCCTCGATCCCGGCCTCCGCCCGCAGCCGGCGCAGCGTGGCGATCTTCTCGGGGAGCTTGTCGCGCGGGTCGCCCTGCGGCAGCCAGCCGTCCCCCTTGAGCGCGGCCCGCCGCACGGCCGGCGCCGAGGACCCGCCGACCCAGACCGGTACGCGCCGCTGCGCGGGCCGCGGCTTCTGCCCGAGCCCCTCGAACGCGAACAGCTCCCCCTTGTACTCCGGGAACTCCTCGGGCCCGAGCGCCGCCTTCAGCGCGTCCAGGGTCTCGTCGAGCACGGCCCCGCGCCGCGCGAAGTCCACCCCGAGCGCCTCGAACTCCTCCTGCACGTGCCCGGCCCCGACCCCGAGCACGAGCCGCCCACCGCTGAGGTGGTCGAGGGTGGCGTACTGCTTGGCGGAGACGAGTGGGTGCCGCAGCCCCACGATGGCCACATGACTGAGCAACCGCACCCGTTCGGTGGCGGCGGCCAGATAGGCGAGGGTCGCGACGGGGTCGTACCAGGTGGTCGACATCGCGTCGGCGAGCCGGTGCGGGATGGCGACGTGATCGCAGCAGGCGACGTAGTCGAACCCGCCCCGGTCGGCGGCACGGGCGATGGAGACGAGATCGTCCACCCCCGCCGCCGCCTCCCACGATTCGGCGTACATGGTGCTCTGGGACTGGATCGGGAGCTGAATGCCGTACGCGAGCCGCGCCATGCCCGGATCTCCCTGTCTGTGGCGTGTCCAGCCCCGTCAGGCGGCACCTCCGGCGACACCTGACGGGTCGTCAATGACGGTTGAGGCGTCCCATCCTGATACCTGACGGTCCGTCAGACAAGGGTGGCGCACCAGGTCCCGTCTCGACGCACCCTCGCGGGACGACCTACCCTTCCGTGAACCGCACGCACATTCGGGGGAGGGTGCAGGGCTGTGCCACTGGCCGCCGAGGATCCGCGCGTCATCGGGGACTACGTCCTGCTCGACCGGCTCGGGTCGGGCGGCATGGGCGTGGTGTACGAGGCGCAGTCCACGACCGGTCGGCAGGTCGCCCTGAAGGTCGTCCATCAGGAGTTGTCCCTGGACGACGAGTTCCGGACCCGGTTCCGCCAGGAGGTCGCCGCCGCACGCCGGGTCAGCGGCGCCTACACGGCGGCCGTCGTGGACGCCGATCCGGAAGCGGCACGCCCCTGGATGGCGACCTCGTTCGTCACGGGCGAGACGCTGGACCGGCGGGTCTTCCGGCACGGCCCGCTGCGGGGCCCCGAACTGCGCAGGCTGGCCGTCGGGTTGGGCGAGGCGCTGCGGGACATCCATCGCGCCCGCGTCGTGCACCGCGACCTCAAGCCCGCCAACATCGTCCTGTCGCCGGACGGCCCCCGCGTCATCGACTTCGGCATCTCGCGGGCCGCCGGCAACCAGACGCTGACCGCGACCGGGCAGGTGATGGGCACCCCGCCCTTCATGTCCCCCGAACAGTTCAGCTCACCGAAGGACGTCGGCCCGGCCTCCGACCTCTTCTCCCTGGCCTCGGTCCTGGTGTACGCGACCACCGAGCGCGGGCCGTTCACCGCCGAGAGCCCGTTCATGACGGCGTACCAGGTGGTGCACGAAGAGCCGGACCTGACCGACGTACCCGCCGCGCTCCGGAAGGTGATCGCCCCATGCTTCGCGAAGCGGCCGCAGGACCGGCCCGGCCTGCGCCACCTGCTCGCGGGACTGCGCGCGCTGCCCGACGAGGACGAGGTCCCGGACGACGACTCCCTGAGCGCCGGCCGGCGCCGGGCCGGTTACGTCCGCACCACCCTCGACCGGCCGCGGCTCACCGCGCGCACGCGACGCCGGCGCCGCGGACTCAGGACCGGCGTCGCGGTCACCGCGGCCGCCGCGGTCCTGGTGGGCGGCGGTGTCTGGGCGGCGTACGAGTCCCGTGACTCCCCGGCCCCGGCCGCCGCCGTCGGCGGCACACTCCCCGCGGGCTGGCAGGGGCCCTGGCGGGCCGAGGTCCTCCCGGCGGGCTCCCACGTCAGCGGCAGCACCGCCTGGTGCCACTCGGCCGGGGACTCGCTGCTGTGCGAGGCCGAGAACATGGCTGTCACCCGCATCCGGATCAAGGACGGCTCCGTCGCCTGGCGGCACGGCGGTGGCGACGAAAGGACCGGCTACACCCTGCTCGGCACCGGCGGCGACGTGGCCGTCGAAGGACGCCTCGCCTACAGCAGGGGCGGCGAACTCTCCGGCGGCACACTGCTCGGCGTCTCACGCACGAGCGGGCGCACCCTGTGGACCGCCCGCCAGGAGGCCGAGCACGACGGCGTCGCCGTCACCGACGACCTGGTGCTCACCCGCACCACCCCCTCCGCCCCGTTCGAGGCCCGGGACCTGCGCACGGGCGAGCGACGCTGGACCTTCCGGCCCACCGGCCTGCCGCGCGGCGGCCACGAATGCGCCCCGCACGCGGTCGACGGGCGGCTGTTCGTCTCCTGCACCGCCCATGACGGCCACGCCGCCGTCTACGAGCTCAGCCGCGGCGGCACCGCCCGGACGCTGTACCGGAAGGCGGGTGCCAAGGGCAGGCTCGTTCCGGTGGCGGCGGACGGCTCGTCCGTCGTGCTCGCAGACCCCACGGGCGACGACGGCCCCCTGCGCTACTACCGCGTGACCGCCTCCGGCGCCAAGGCCGGCGGCCTCGACCTGACGCTGCCGGTCCGCACCCAGGTCACCGTCACCGACGGCACCGTGTACGCGATCCGGCCCACCGGCCGGGCGAGCGCCCACACGGTCGCCGACGGGCGGCGCCTGTGGAGCACCTCGCTGAACCAGGACGACCTCAGCGCACCCGAGGTCGCCGGCGACGTCCTGCTCACCGCCACGGGGTCCGGCCGCACCCTGGCCGTCGACCGGCGCACCGGAGCCACGCTGTGGAGCACGGACCGGCTGACCCCGGACGGCTCCACCGGCGAGGAGCCGGAGGCGCCGCGCGTTTGGACCTCCGGCCGCGCGGTCCTCGTCGCCACGGCCGGCGCCCGCGTCCACGCCTTCGACGCGAAGACCCCGACCCGCCTGCCGCGCTAGCGCCCCCGGCGAAGAATCCGCACCCGGCAACGGCCGCACCCCCAGAGGCTCCGTCCCGGGCGCGCGGGGGGACGCCCCTGGGAGCGCACGAAGTGCGCATCTCAGGGGCGCGGGTCTGTATCAATCTGCGGCTCCGCCACGCGGGCGCGAGCAACCACGACGGCGCAGCAGTCGGCGACCGCCCCGCAACCCGCAACGGCGCGACCCCTGGGGCGCACGAAGTGCGCTTCTCAGGGGCGCGGGGCTGTATCAATCTGCGGCTCCGCCGCGCGGGCGCGACCAGCCACGACGGACGCGCACCCGGCGATGAAACCTCTACCCGCAACGGCGCGTAGCCCTAAGGAACCCAGAGCCCCTCAGCGCTGAGCCCCAGCAGATCAATGGCGTTGCCCCGAACGATCCGCTCCACGACATCCGCCTCCAGATGCCCCATCTGCGCCTCCCCGACCTCCTTCGACTTGGGCCAGGTCGAGTCCGAGTGCGGATAGTCCGTCTCGTAGAGCACGTTCTCCAGCCCGATCGCGTCGAGGTTCTTCAACCCGAACGCGTCGTCGAAGAAGCACCCGAAGACATGCTCGGCGAAGTACTCGCTGGGCCGCTTGCGGACCTTGTCCGCGACCCCGCCCCACCCCCGGTTCTCCTCCCACACGACATCCGCCCGTTCGAGGATGTACGGGATCCACCCGATCTGCCCCTCGGCGTACATGATCCTGAGGTTCGGGAAGCGCTCGAACTTGCCGCTCATCAGCCAGTCGACCATCGAGAAACAGCAGTTGGCGAAGGTGATGGTGGACCCGACGGCCGGCGGCGCGTCCGGGGACGTCGACGGCATCTTGCTGCTGGACCCGATGTGCATGGCGATGACGGTCCCGGTCTCGTCGCACGCCGCGAGGAAGGGATCCCACTCGTCACCATGGATCGAGGGCAGCCCCAGGTGCGGCGGAATCTCGGAGAACGCGACGGCCCGCACCCCGCGAGCGGCATTGCGCCGCACCTCCGCCGCCGCCAGCTCCGCGTCCCACAACGGCACGAGGGTGAGCGGGATGAGCCGCCCGCGGGCGTCGGGCCCGCACCACTCCTCGACCATCCAGTCGTTGTACGCGCGCACCCCGAGCAGCCCGAGCTCCCGGTCGGAGGCCTCTGTGAACGTCTGCCCGCAAAAACGCGGGAAGGTCGGGAAACACAGCGCGGACTGCACGTGGTTGACGTCCATGTCGGCGAGCCGCTCGGGCACGCTGAACGACCCCGGCCGCATCTGCTCGTACGTGATGACCTCGAGCTTGATCTCGTCGCGGTCGTAGCCGACGGCGGTGTCGAGCCGGGTCAGCGGCCGGTGCAGGTCCTCGTAGACCCACCAGTCCCCGACCGGCCCGTCGTCCCCCGGCGCGCCCATGACCGGCGCGAACTTGCCGCCGAGGAAGGTCATCTCCTTGAGCGGCGCGCGGACGATACGGGGACCGACGTCGGCGTACTTCTTCGGAAGCCGGTCGGACCAGACGGTCGGCGGTTCCACCGTGTGGTCGTCGACGGAGATGATGAGCGGGAAGTCGGTGGGTATCCGGTCGTTCTGGGCGATTGCGCTCTCCGAGGTCTCCATGGGCTCACGGTAGCGCCGATCTGACGATCCGTCAGCTATCGGTTCTGGGCTCACATGCGTGAGATGTCTGTGGTGACTGCCGCCCGCTGCTGACGTATCGGTCATGAACAAGGCAAACTGGCGGGGTCGTCCGCGACGCCGCCGACACGGCGCGCCGACTGGACGGCACGAACGGCAGATGTAACGGGGCTGGTGCGGCGGCAGGGGGTCGGCGACGATGGACGGCGTACCGCGGGTACCGGAGCAGCGACGGTCCGGCACACCCGGTGACACCGCGTCCGCCGAGGTGACGGCGGACCCGGCGCCGGTCTCCGACCTGCTCCGCTTCAGCGTGCTCGGACCCGTACGGGCCTGGCGCGGCGGCGAGCAGCTCGCCACGGGCTCCCCGCAGCAGCGCGCCCTGCTGGCCGCGCTCCTGCTCCGCGAGGGCCGGACCGCGACCGCCGGCGAACTCATCGACGCCGTCTGGGGCGACGAGTCCCCGCAGCAGGCCCTCGCCGCGCTCCGTACGTACGCCTCCCGGCTGCGCAAGATCCTCGACCCCGGCGTCCTGGTCAGCGAGTCCGGCGGATACGCGATCCGCTCCCTCAGCGGCGACGCGCTCGACCTCACCGCCGCCGAGTCCCTGTGGACCGACGCGGAGAAGGCCCGGCACGCGGGCGACCTCTGCCAGGCCCGCGCCCTGCTCAGCAAGGCGCTGGGCCTGTGGGACGGCGAACCCCTCGCGAACGTCCCCGGTCCCTACGCCGAGACCCAGCGCACCCGCCTCGAAGAGTGGCGCCTCCAACTCCTCGAAGCGCGCCTCGACATGGACCTCGAACAGGGCTGCCACGCCGAGGCCGTCTCCGAGCTGACGGCCCTCACGGCCGCCCACCCCCTGCGCGAACGCCTCCGCGAACTCCTCATGCTCGCCCTGTACCGCTCCGGACGTCAGGCCGAGGCCCTCGCGGTCTACGCGGACACGCGCCGCCTCCTCGCCGACGAACTCGGCGTCGACCCCCGCCCGGGCCTCGCCGAACTCCAGCAGCGCATCCTCAACGCGGACCCGTCCCTCGCCGAGCCCTCCGCCCCCGCGGCGGAACCGGCGGCGACCCCGGTCCGCCCGGCCCAGCTCCCGGCGACGGTCCCCGACTTCACCGGCCGCGCCTCGTTCGTCGACGAACTCAGCGAAGTCCTGTCCTCCGCCCACTCCGAGACGGGCACGGGCTCCGTCATGGCGGTCTCGGCCGTCGCGGGCATCGGCGGCGTGGGCAAGACGACCCTCGCCGTGCACGTGGCCCACGCCTCGCGCGCCGCGTTTCCCGACGGGCAGCTCTACGTGGACCTTCAGGGCGCCGGTGCCCGCGCGGCCGAGCCCGAGACGGTCCTCGGCTCGTTCCTGCGCGCCCTCGGCACGGCGGACTCGGCGATCCCGGACTCCCTGGAGGAACGCGCGGCGCTGTACCGCTCGACGCTGGATGGCCGCCGCGTCCTGGTGCTGCTGGACAACGCGCGGGACGCGGCCCAGGTCAGGCCCCTCCTCCCGGGCACGGAAGGCTGCGCCGCGCTCATCACGGGCCGGGTCCGCATGGTCGACCTGGCGGGAGCCCACCTCGTCGACCTGGATGTGATGTCCCCCGACGAGGCGCTTCTCCTCTTCACCCGCATAGTCGGCGAGGAGCGCGTCGCCTCCGAACGCGAGGCGGCCCTCGACGTCGTCGCGGCCTGCGGCTTCCTCCCCCTCGCCATCCGCATCGCGGCCTCCCGCCTGGCGGCCCGCCGCACCTGGACGGTCTCCGTCCTCGCGGCGAAGCTCGCCGACGAGCGCCGCCGCCTGGACGAACTCCAGGCCGGCGACCTCGCGGTCAAGGCCACGTTCGAACTCGGCTACGGCCAGCTGGAGCCCGCCCAGGCCCGAGCCTTCCGCCTCCTGGGCCTGGCCGACGGCCCGGACATCTCGCTGGCGGCGGCAGCAGCGGCCCTGAACCTGGACCAGGACGAGACCGAGGATCTCCTGGAGTCCCTGGTGGACACGTCCCTCCTGGAGTCCGCGGCCCCCGGCCGCTACCGCTACCACGACCTGGTCCGCCTCTACGCGCGTGCGTGCGCGGAGCGCGACGAACTCCCGCCGGAGGAGCGGGAGGCGGCCATGTCCCGTCTCCTGGACTTCTATCTGGCGACGGCGGCGGGGGTGTACGCGATCGAGCGGCCTGGGGATCGCCTGGTGGATCACCTTGAGCCGACCAGCCATCCGGGCATCACCTTCACAGGTTCACGTGAGGCCCAGGACTGGCTCTATGCCGAGGCCAACTGTCTGATCGCCTGCGTCCGGCAGTCCGCGGTCGGCCCTCGCCTGAGGCGGTCGGTCGACCTGTTGTGGGCTGCCAAGGATCTGGCCGAATCAGGAGCCAACTCGCGTGCCTACGAAATCGCCGCGACGGCCGTGCGGGACGCGGCACGAGACAGCGGGGACACCCGAGCGGAGGCTCGCGCTCGGACCACGCTGACGAACGTCCTCCTGATCGCCGGCCGGTTCGACGAGGCCGAGGAAGAGGCCCGGCTGGCCATGCAGCTCGCGGCCGAGGCCGGAGACATGCTTCCCAACTGCTGGGCAGCCAACGACCGGGGAATCATCGCGATTTACCAGAACCGGCACGCCGACGGCGAGTCCTACCTGGAGCTGGCGATCAGCAACTTCCGTGCCGACGGCAACGCCGTGGGCGAGGCCAGCGCCCGTTGCAATCTTTCCCGCATCCACTTGGCGATGGGCCGCCTCTCCAGCGCCATCGAACTCGCGCAACAGGGAATCGACGTCTACGACCGCATGGGACTGACCCTGCGGCTCGCGAACGGGCGCTACGCCCTGGGCATGGCTCTGACTCGCGCGGGGAAGTTCACGGAGGCCCTGAACCAACTGACCGAGGCCCTGGCTCTCTTCCACGAGAATCGCCAGCCCCTCTGGGAGGGCGTCACCCACTTCCGCATCGCTGAGGCTCATCTGGCCGCCGGACGTGCGCCCTTGGCGGCTAGCCATGCCGAGCAGGCCATCGCGCTGCGCGGCATCGGAGGCGAGTGGCGGCGGGGCACCGTCCTGACGGTCCTGGGCAAGGCCCTGGCCGCAATGGCGCAGATCGACCGTGCTCGCGCCTGCTGGCAGGAGGCGCTCGCCATCTACGAACGACTGGGGTCGGACGAGGCGAGCGAGATGCGTCAGCTGCTCTCGCCCATGGCCGCCTGAGCCCAACCCCAGCCGCGTTCATCGTTCGTTTATCGCCGCTCGGCACTCTTATCCACACCGATCCGTCGCGTCGGGGGGCAGACGGATCGCGAACGAGGCCGCCGCACTATCGTGAGCGGCCTCAGGGCGCCCGTCCTGCGACCAACGGGGGAGTTGCCGGGCGGGCGCCCTTTATTCACGCTACGCAGCCGCAGAACTTCAGGAGTTGATGTACATGACCGCCGCGAAGAAGTCCGTCGGAGACATAAAGCCGCAGGACAACCACGCGTCCGACGTCGAGGAGGCCACTGTGGCCCCCCTGGACAACCACGCATCCGGCGGTGACATCACCACGCTGGACAACCACGCGTCGGGCGGCGACATCAAGCCTCTGGACAACCACGCATCCGGCGAAGAGGTCTAACACGCTTTCCTCGCACGGGGATCGGCCGCGGTGGCCCGGAGGGGGAGCCACCGCGGCCGAGGCGTGTCCAGGACTTCCGCCGATCCGGCCATTCATTGACGGAAACCGTTCGAGTGACTCGAACAATCGCCCCCCCCCAGTCACTAGCGTCATGGACGAACGAAGACCGTCTCTTCCTCAGGGAGTTGGAATGACTCGCGCCAAGAAGATCCTCGTCACCGCCGCGATGGTCGCGGGCGTCGCCGCCGGCGCCGCGGCCCCGGCGATGGCCGACCAGCACGCGACCACCGCCCCGCAGGACGCCCACGCCACGATCGTGTCCCCGCAGGACGCCCACGCCACGATCGTGTCGCCGCTGGACAGCCACGCGAGCTGACCCCCGCAGCAAACCCACAAGGAGGGGCCGGGCGCCAAGCCCGGCCCCTCCTTGTGCGCTCACACCACCGCCACCTCGAACCACACCGCCTTCTCCTCCCCCCGCACCTCGATCCCCCAGGCCAGGGCCACCGCGTCGACCAGCGTGAGCCCCCGCCCCGACTCGCCCTCGCCCCGCGCCGCGACGAGCACGGGCAACGACCCCACCGCCGGATCAAGCACCTCCACCCGCACCCGCCGCGCCGCCCCACCCGCCCGAACCCGCACGGCCACCCCCTCCCCCACATGCCGTACGACGTTGTTCAGCAACTCGGCGACACACAGCTCGGCCTCCCGCCCGTACCGCGCCCCGACCTCCCGCCGCACCGCCCGTACGGTCTCGCCCCGGGCCGCCAGCTCGACCTCCCACCACACGCCCCCGCCCAACGCGTCGACGAGCCGCCGCGCGGTCCCCGTGTTGCAGTTCCCGAGCGCGACGAGCCCCATGGGCGGCGCGTAGTCCCCGGCGAAGGCCGGCAGCTCGACCCGGAGCGAGGGAAGGGTGATCCCGTGCGAGGCCAGCGCCCCGCGCAGGGCTTCCACGCAGTCCTCCATCTCGTATCCGCTGTGTCCAGACATCCGCTGACCCTTTCAGTGCGTTCCGTGACGAACGCCACACACACTGTCGCGAACTCCCCTACCGTTGAAGGGTTTTCGGTTCCCGGACGCGAACCGTGGAACCCGGCGGGGACGTTGTGGAACGGGCGGTGCGGACATGGCACGACGCAAGGACATCGACGGCTCGGAGAGCGTGCCGAGCTTCTACGGCAAGGAACTGCGCTGGCAGCGCGAAGCCGCCGGACTCACGCTCAACCAGCTCGTGGAGGGCAGCTTCTACGGCCAGAGCCACCTCAGCGAGATCGAGCGCGGTGAACGCCGCATGCCCCGCGACCTGGCCGAGCACATCGACCTCGTCCTGAAGACGGACGGCTTCTTCGCGCGCCGCTGCGACGAGGTCCGCCGAGCCCGACGCGCGGGCCACGCCGCCTACTTCGAGAAGGTCCTGGAGGCGGAGCAGCATGCCGAGTCCATCGAGGAGTGGACCCCGAACGTGCTTCCCGGCCTCCTCCAGACCCAGGCCTACGCCTACGCGATCGTCCGCTCGGCGCACCCCCTGGAGCCGCCGCAGGACTCGGAGACGAAGGTGAACGCCCGGCTCGCCCGCGCCGCCCTCTTCGACCGCGATCACTCCACCCCGGAGTACTGGGCGATCCTCCACGAGTCCCTGCTCCGGCACCCCGTCCTCCCCGCCCCCGACATGGCCGTCCAGCTCGACCACATCGCCCGGCTCGCCCGCCGCCACCGCATCACTCCACAGATCGTTCCGTGGAACGCCGGGGCGCACCCCCTGATGTCCACCCCCGTGATGGTCATGACCTTCACGGACGCGCCGCCCCTGGTCTACACGGAGTCCTCGTACAGCGCCGACACCATCGACGATCCGGCCCTCGTGAAGCAGTACCGCAAGGCTTACGATCGGCTCAGGGCCGCCGCACTGTCACCGGAGGCGTCCCTCGCCCTGATCGAGGAAGCGGCTGAGGACCACCGAAATGGCAAGCTACGAGACTGACTTGAGCCGCGCCGAGTGGCACAAGAGCAGCTACAGCAACGGGGACGGCGGCAACTGCGTACAGGTCGCCACCAACCTCCCCGACACCGTCCCCGTCCGCGACACCAAGCTGACCGGCACGGAAACGGACCCCGCCCCCACCCTCCTGATCACCCCTGGGGCCTGGTCCGCCTTCGTGGCGGAAATAAGCGCGTAGGCAGGGACGTTGGCGCGATCATGACTCAAGGACCCGCGCCCCGCCCGCTCTCCGACGAAGCCCTCTCCGAGCTGCTCTCCAAGCAGCAGTTCGGCACGCTCGCCACCGTCAAGCGCAGTGGCCACCCCCACCTGACCACGATGCTGTACAGCTGGGACCCGGAGACCCGCACCGCCAGGTTCTCGACGACGGCCGACCGCATCAAGGTCAAGCACCTGCGCAACAACCCCCGCACGGCACTGCACGTACAAGGCGGCGACGTGTGGTCGTTCGCGGTCGCCGAGGGAGAGGCGGAGGCGACGGCCCCCACTTCGGTCGCGGGCGACGAGGTCGGCCGGGAGCTGCTCGGGATGATCCCGGCGGGCGCGAAGCCGGAGGACGAGACCGCGTGGCTGGAGCAGCAGGTGGCCGAGCGGCGCCTGGTGATCCGCCTGAAGGTGGACCGCCTGTACGGCACGGCGCTCGACATCAACAACTAAGCCGTTCCGTTCGGATCAGCGGTGCGGGGGCGGGGTCTGCCGGAAGGGCAGCCGACCTTGCCCACCGGGCTGACCTCCATCTTTCCCCCGTCCTCGCCGTCGGTGACGGCGAGCGTGCCGGCCGGCCACTTCAGGGTGAAGGGCTCGGTCTCGTTCGGGGGCGTCACCACCATGTCGGTCAGCTGCACGCCCGAGCCACCACTGTTGTTGACCGGGAACGTGACGTTGAAGGCGGCGGTGTCGCCCTCCTGAGGATCTGCGGCACGGCCTGTTCGCCGTTGCGGTCCACGGAGACGGTGTCGCCCAGGGACGTCTTGAGATCGACACCCGGGAAGCCGCTGATGCGGCAGTCGGCGCTGCCGATGTTCTTGAAGGTGACGGTGACGACGCCGTTCGTCTCGTCCGTGGTGTTGTTGGCGGCGGTGGCGTCGAGCACGTGGGTGCGGCACACGTCGGCCATGCCGGCTCCGGAGTCACCGTTGCCGCTGTCGGCGCCCTGGTCACTCCCGCCGGTGCCGGTACCAGCGCTCTGGTCCGCCTGGCCCGCCCCGCCGGTGCCGCCCGCCTGCTCCGCCGACGCGGTGGGGCCGCCCTGCGCGCTGCCCGACGCGCTGTCGTTGCCGTTGCAGGCGGTGAGGGCGAGGGTGAGGACGGCGGTGAGGGCCGCTCCGATGGTGGCGGTGCGCTTGCGGGAGTGGGACGTCGTACGCATGTGAATTCCCCGAGTGTGTGGCGGTCGAGTACGGAGTGCAGTCGCGGCCCGGAACGCGCGGCGAACCGCTACCCCACTTGACCTGCTGACACTTGAAGCATCCCGCCCTGCCGGGTACTGCACCTACGTGCAGTACCCGGCACATGGAGCGTCAGCCGCCCAAGACCGAGCCGAACTCGACGTCGGGGTAGGTGATCCCGAAGGCCTTCTCGCTGAACGAGGTCGCGCCGCTCGCCGTCAGTCCGGTCGCCGAGCCACGCAGCACCCAGTCGGCGCCGTCGTGCGTCGACCCGGAGAAGACGTCCTCGCCTTTCCCCGCGATCGTGACGTCGGCCGTGCCGTTGCCGTCGACGTCGGTGATGCGTACCGCGGAGCCGAACCAGTCGGACGCCTCCGCGGCGCCGGGCACGCCGCTGGTGGCCTGGTGCCAGGTCTGGGCACCGGTGCCGGTCAGGCCGGTGGCCGTGCCCTTGAGCAGGGCCACCGAGCCGGTCTGCGTCACATCGCCGACCGCCTCACCCGGGACGCCGGACACGACATCCGCGTAGCCGTCACCTGTGACGTCGCCGACCGCGAGGGACGCGCCGAAGTTGTCGCCGGGCTCGCTCACCCCCGGGACACCGGATGTGTCCTGGTCGAGGGTGGCGGTGCGGTGGGCGCCGAGGCCCTCCGCGCTGCCGTAGCGGACGTAGAGGAAGCCCGCGGCGTCCGAGTACTCGCCCGTGGTGGCGGCCGAGTACGGGATGTGGCCGGTGACGAGGTCGGTGTAGCCGTCGTGGTCGATGTCCCCGGCGGCGGCCGCGACGGTGGGGGCCTCGTTCTCGCCGGAAGCACCAGCACTCGGGTCCGCGAGGGAGGCCCAGTCGAGCCGCTCGGCACCCCAGGTGTAGACGCCGGTGTGCTGGCAGTCAGTGGTGTCGTCACAGCTCTGGGAGCCCGTGACAACCAGCTGGGCACGTCCGGCTCCGGTGAAGTCACCCGCGCTCAGGGTCTGGGGCTCGACGTAGCCGCTGAACCAGTGGGAGTACTTCGCTCCGGTCGGCGCCGTGCGGCCCGTGAGGTCGTCGTACACCCACAGCTTGTTGCGGCTGAGCACGGCCGGCTGGACAGTTCCGTCGCCGTCGAGGTCGGCGACGACGACCTTCTTGGCGAAGTCCTTCTCGGACTCCCACACACTGCCGGCGATCGGGCTGTCCATCTCTGTGCCGCCGTTGGCCAGACCGTTCGCACCGCCCCACAGGACGGTGAGACTGCCGAAGCTGTCACTGCTGAAGTCCATATGTTCGCCGGGGGCGCCGACGAGGAGGTCGGTGTAGCCGTCGGCGTCGAGGTCACCGGTGGCGTAGGTGCTGCCGAAGCGGTCGCCGTATTCGGCAGTGCTCGGGATGCCGGAGGAGTTCTGGGTGACGGTCGCCGAACGGGTCGGGGAGACACCGTCGGCGGAGCCGTAGAGAACGGTGACCGAGCCCGCGTCGGTGATTCCGTCGACGGTGGCTCCGGGGGTGGCTACGACGAGGTCGGCGACACCGTCACCGTTGAAGTCGTCAGCCGTGGTGGTGACCGCACTCGCCGTGGGGGCGAGGGTCACGGACAGGCCCGCGGACGCCGCGGCGAGGGCCGCGGCGATGGCCAGGGTGCGTACGCGCAAGTCTGCTCCAGTCTCGGAGAACGGAGGAGTTGTCTCTCCGTCCGACCAAGCGGGCTGACCTCCTGGAACATCACTCGCTTCGAGCGTGATCATTCTCATGCGGTCAATTGCCCAGCAGAGCACAACCATTGAGCCACCCGACTGCCCACCTACCAGGGCGTGTGTAACAGCCCTGTCAGGGACACGTCCCAGCCGGAACGGAACCCACCCCCACCCCGGTCCTCCTCAACAGCACGACAGACGACCGCACGGCCACACGCCACCGCCTCCCCCACACACCCGAGGACGATCCGATGCGCACCCAGACGAAGCACGCCAAGAAGCTGACCCTCGCCGCCGTCGCCCTGGCCGCCGGCCTCTCCCTCACCGCCTGCCAGTCCGGCAACGACGGTGACAACGATGCCTCCGCCTCGACCGACCCCACCGCCTCCTCCTCGTCCGCGCCCTCCTCCCCCGGCGCGGAGGCGTCCACCCCGGCCACGGACAGCACCGGCAGCACCGGCAGCGCGGGCACCGGCAACACCACCGGCGGCTCCGGCGACGACAAGGGCAGCGGCGGCGGCCAGATCAACACCGGCCCCTGCAAGACCGCCAACCTCACCATCACCGCCACCCACGGCATGGGCGAGGGCGACGTCCTGGTCAGCCTCAAGAACACCAGCGACGCCTGCAATCTGAAGGGCTTCGCCGGGGTCGACCTCAAGACCGCCGACGGCGACACCATCAGCGCGGGCCGCACCGAGAACGCCGCCCCCTCCGTCGTCCTCCAGGGCGGCGCCACCACCCGCTTCACCCTGCACACCCCGCGCAACGACAGCGGCGGCTCCGGCGTGAAGGTCACCCAGCTCGTGATCACGCCCCCGAACGAGACGCACTCCAAGACGATCCCGTTCAGCCTCAGCCTCCCGGTCACCGACGGCTCCCACCCCGAGCAGGGCGTCATGGTCGACCCCGTCGGCACCGGCAAGCAGTAACCGGCTCAGCCCGCCGAGCCCGCCAGGACCCGCGTCTGCGTCACCGGCAGCCCCTTGACCCACCAGTGGTCATAGCGCCGGTACGCGGACACGTCCCGCCCCGCGAGGAACGCGAACAGCCCCCGCGCCTCCGCCTCCAGTTCCTCCCACACCGGGGCCGGCAACTCCCGGAACGCCCCCACCTCGATCCCGGCCCCGCCCTCGGCGACCCGCCAGACCCCGGCCACGTACCCGTCCACCAGCACGGTCGGCAGCACATCCCCGTTCACCCGGGTCACGTGCTTGCGGTACTCGGCCGGGATGACCCGGCCCCGGTCCGCGTAGGCGAGCAGCACGCTGTCCCACATCGGCAGCAAGCGCACGGGCGCCACCACGTCCTCGTCCGGCACGACCCCGCCGGGAACGTCGTACAGAACCTCACCCTCCCCCTCCAACTCCCGGACGGTGTCGCCGAGTTCACGCAGCGCGCCCCGCACCCGCCCCTTCTGCACGAGCCCGAACTGCGCCACGTCCGACACGGTCGCCGGACCGAACCCCTCCAGATAGCGCAGGACCAGCGCCCGCATGCCCGCCGCCGCGGCCTCGTCCCCCTCAAGGACGGGACGGCTCGCCTCCCCCGCCGCCACGAACTCCTGCCCGCCGTTGCCCACGTACGCCCACGGAGCGCCGGAGACCGGGGCGTGCCACAGCGGCGCGTACTGCCGCAGCATCCGCCAGGCGGGCAGCGCGACCGCCTCCTCGATCCCGGCCTTCTCCACCAGCCAGTCCTTCAACTCCGGCCCGCCACACGGCTGTTCGGCACGGGCCAGCAGCTCCGGCAGCAGTCGCGCCGCGTCCGCCTCCGTCAGCCCCGAGTCCCGGAAGCGCCGGTCCCGCAGCCGCGCCCCGCGCACCGTCGGCTCCACGGCCGCCCGCAGCGCCGGGTAGTCGTCGACGTGCACCGCGTGCAGCGTGATCCGCATCATCGTGGACTTCACGACCCGGTAGCCGGCGAACAGGGCGTCCAGCGCCGACGCCTCGAAGCCCGCCACCCTGTTCCACAGGGCCACATACGGCGAAGCGGGCTGCTGCGCCTGAAGCGCGACAACCCGCCGTACCGCGTCCTCGGCCGGCACCCCGGCGCGCTCCAGGAGCAACTGCCGTGCCAGTGTCGACCGGTTGAGGGCACGCGCGGAGATCGTCGTCATGCCACGATTCTGCCGCGCGGACCCGTGGATCCCGCCGGGGATCAGCCCAACTGCTGAGCCACCTCGGTCGCCCAGTACGTGAGGATCATGCTCGCCCCGGCCCGCTTGATGCCGGTCAGCGACTCCATGATCGCCCGGTCCCGCTCGATCCAGCCGCGCTGCGCCGCCGCCTCGATCATCGCGTACTCACCGCTGATCTGGTACGCGGCGACCGGCACGTCCGAGGCCTCGGCCACCTTGGCCAGGATGTCGAGGTACGGTCCGGCCGGCTTGACCATGACCATGTCGGCGCCCTCCTCGAGGTCGAGCGCCAGCTCCCGCAGCGACTCCCGCGCGTTCGCCGGGTCCTGCTGGTACGTCTTGCGGTCGCCCCGGAGCGAGGACCCGACGGCCTCGCGGAACGGGCCGTAGAAGGCGGAGGAGTACTTCGCCGTGTAGGCGAGGATCGCGACGTCGTCGCGGCCGATCTGGTCGAGGGCGTCACGGATGACGCCGATCTGGCCGTCCATCATGCCGCTCGGACCCACCACGTGGGCGCCCGCGTCGGCCTGGACCTGCGCCATCTCCGCGTACCGCTCCAGCGTCGCGTCGTTGTCGACCCGGCCGTGCTCGTCCAGGACGCCGCAGTGGCCGTGGTCGGTGAACTCGTCGAGGCACAGGTCCGACATGACGAGCAGGTCGTCGCCGACCTCGGCCCGCACATCGCGCAGCGCCACCTGGAGGATCCCGTCGGGGTCGGTGCCGTCCGTGCCGGCGCCGTCCTTCTTCTCGTCCAGCGGCACACCGAACAGCATGATCCCGGAGACACCCGCCTCGACGGCCTCGGCCGCCGCCTTCTTCAGCGAGTCACGGGTGTGCTGGTACACGCCGGGCATGGACCCGATCTCGACCGGGGCGTCGATCCCCTCGCGCACGAACGCGGGCAGGATCAGATCGGCCGGATGCAGCCGCGTCTCGGCGACCATCCGCCGCATGGTGGGATTCGAGCGCAGCCGCCGGGGCCGCGAACCGGGGAAAGAGCCGTACCGAGTCACTGCACTGTCACCTCGTACCTACACGTACCTACGAAAACGAAGCGGGGCGGGCATCCGGCCGAAGCCGAGCACCCGCCCCTCAACACTGCCTTACGGCGCGGCCCGCCGACGACGCGCCCCCGGCCGCCGCTCGCTCGGCCGCGTCACCGGATCCCCGGCCTCCACGGCCGCGTCCCGGCGCCGCGCGCCGAACTCCGCCAGCGCCGCCGCCAGCTTGTGCACCGACGGCTCCGGAGCCATGACGTCGACCCGCAGCCCGTGCTCCTCGGCGGTCTTCGCCGTGGCGGGACCGATGCAGGCGATCACCGTCACGTTGTGCGGCTTGCCCGCGATACCGACCAGGTTCCGCACGGTCGAGGACGAGGTGAACAGCACGGCGTCGAAGCCGCCGCCCTTGATCGCCTCACGGGTCTCCGCCGGCGGCGGCGACGCCCGCACGGTCCGGTAGGCCGTGACGTCGTCGACCTCCCAGCCCAGCTCGATCAGCCCGGCGACCAGCGTCTCCGTGGCGATGTCGGCGCGCGGCAGGAAGACACGGTCGATCGGGTCGAAGACCGGGTCGTACGGCGGCCAGTCCTCCAGCAGACCGGCGGCCGACTGCTCACCGCTCGGCACCAGGTCCGGCTTCACACCGAACGCGATCAGCGCGTTCGCCGTCTGCTCGCCGACCGCCGCGACCTTGATCCCGGCGAAGGCCCGAGCGTCGAGCCCGTACTCCTCGAACTTCTCGCGCACCGCCTTGACCGCGTTGACCGACGTGAAGGCGATCCACTCGTAGCGGCCGGTCACCAGACCCTTGACCGCGCGCTCCATCTGCTGCGGCGTGCGCGGCGGCTCGACGGCGATCGTCGGCACCTCGTGCGGCACCGCCCCGTACGAGCTGAGCTGGTCGGAGAGCGAAGCGGCCTGCTCCTTCGTCCTCGGCACGAGCACCCGCCAGCCGAACAGCGGCTTCGACTCGAACCAGGACAGCTGGTCACGCTGGGCGGCGGCACTGCGCTCACCGACCACGGCTATCACCGGCCGGTTCCCCTCGGGCGAGGGCAGCACCTTGGCCTGCTTGAACGTCTGCGCGATGGTGCCGAGCGTCGCCGTCCACGTCTTCTGACGCGTCGTCGTACCGGCCACCGTCACCGACAGCGGGGTGTCGGGCTTGCGGCCCGCCGCCACCAGCTCACCGGCGGCCGCCGCGACCGCGTCGAGCGTCGTCGACACGACGACCGTGCCGTCGGACGCCCCGACCTCGGTCCAGCACCGCTCGGTCGCCGTACGGGCGTCCACGAACCGCACGTCGGCACCCTGCGCGTCCCGCAGCGGGACACCGGCGTACGCGGGCACGCCGACGGCCGCAGCGACACCCGGCACGACCTCGAAGTCGATGCCGGCGGAAGCGCAGGCGAGCATCTCCTCGGCCGCGTACGTGTCGAGCCCGGGGTCGCCGGACACCGCACGGACGACCCGCTTGCCGCCCCGCGCGGCCTCCATGACAAGATTGGCCCAGTCCCTCGGAGCCGGGACCGCGACGACAGTTGACGACTCGTCAGTGGTGCCAGGCTGCCCGGGTGCGCCCTCGGCGTCGAGCACGGTGACGCCCGCCCCGGCATGCGCGCGGACGACGTCGAGCACTTCGGGCTCGGCGATCAGCACATCCGCTCGGGTCAGGGCCTCCACGGCCCTCAGGGTCAGCAGTCCCGGGTCACCGGGACCGGCACCCAGGAAGGTGACGTGCCCCGGTGCACAGGCGGTCGATTCAGCGGTGGTGGGGCTCAAAGTGCTCGCTCCCCCATCAGACCGGCCGCGCCCTTGGCCAGCATCTCGGCGGAAAGTTCCCGCCCGAGCGCCAGCGCCTCGTCGTGCGACGTGGGCACGGGACCGGTGGTGGACAGCTGCACCAGCTCGGAGCCGTCGGTGGTGCCGACGACGCCGCGCAGGCGCATTTCCTTGACAATCTGCCCATCGGCCAGAAGGTCGGCGAGAGCACCCACGGGTGCGCTGCAGCCGGCCTCCAGGGCGGCGAGCAGGGAACGCTCGGCGGTCACGGCGAACCGGGTGAACGGATCGTCGAGCTCGGCGAGCGCGGCGGCGAGCGCACCGTTCGTGGCGGCGCACTCGACTGCCAGGGCCCCCTGACCGGGGGCGGGCAGAACGATGTCGGTGGACAGGAAGTCGGTCACTTCTTCCGTCCGGCCGATCCGGCTGAGCCCGGCCGCCGCGAGAACCACGGCATCCAGCTCGCCCTTCTCGACGAACCCGATCCGGGTGTCGATGTTCCCGCGGATCGGTACGGTCTCGATCCGCATCCCGTGGCTCTTCGCGTACGCGTTGAGCTGGGCCATGCGGCGCGGCGAACCCGTGCCCACGCGAGCGCCGTCGGGCAGCTCCGTGAACTTCAGTCCGTCACGCGCGATCAGCACGTCCCGCGGGTCCTCGCGCAGCGGCACGGCGGCCAGCGTGAGGTCGTCGGGCTGCGCGGTCGGCAGGTCCTTGAGCGAGTGCACCGCGAAGTCCACCTCGCCCCGCGTCAGCGCGTCGCGCAGCGCGGTCACGAAGACACCGGTGCCACCGATCTGCGCCAGGTGCTCCCGGGAGGTGTCGCCGTACGTGGTGATCTCCACGAGCTCGACCTCACGGCCGGTCACCTGGCGCACCGCGTCGGCGACATGCCCGGACTGGGCCATGGCCAGCTTGCTGCGGCGCGTCCCCAGCCTCAGTGCTCTCTCGGCGGTCATGCCGGGCCTCGATTCTTGCCTACCGCGTCTTCACGGTCTCGGGGGGTGGCCCGGGAGACGGCGGCGACCGTCTCCGGGTCCAGGTCGAACAGGGTCCGCAGCGCGTCCGCGTACCCGGCACCGCCGGGCTCGGCCGCCAGCTGCTTGACCCGTACGGTCGGCGCGTGCAGCAGCTTGTCCACCACGCGCTTCACGGTCTGGGTGATCTCCGCACGCTGCTTCTCGTCCAGGCCGGGCAGCCGGCCGTCGAGGCGGGCGATCTCGTTCGTCACCACGTCCGCGGCCATCGTGCGCAGCGCGACGACGGTCGGCGTGATGTGCGCGGCCCGCTGCGCGGCGCCGAACGCGGTGACCTCGTCGGCCACGAGGGCCCGCACCTGGTCCACGTCGGCGGCCATCGGGGCGTCCGCGGACGCCTCGGCGAGCGACTCGATGTCGACGAGGCGCACCCCGTCGATCCGGTGCGCGGCCGCGTCGATGTCACGCGGCATCGCCAGGTCGAGCAGCGCGAGCGCGACCGGACGGGCCGGCGGCTCGGGCGTGCGCTCGCGGCGCATCTCCGGCACCCTGCCCACGGCGGCGAGCGCCGCGATGGCCTCGGCCTCGGAGGGCTGCGGGGCGGGACTGACCCGGTCGGCCGGGGCGTTGTCCACCCAGGCGCCGTGCTGCTCCAGGGCGGCCGCGTCGAATCCGGCGACGGCGGCCTCGCCCTCGACGGAGAAGCCGCTCTCCATCGGCAGCCCGCCGCGCACCGTCTCCACGGGGCAGCCGTCGGCGGCCGCGGCACGGCCCGCGGCGGGCGCGGCCGGAGCCGGCACGTCGGCGCCCGCGGTCGGGGTACGGCCCGCGACGGCGGCCCGCACCGCGTCCGCGGTCAGGACCAGGCCGGTCGCGCCGGTGCAGGAGATGGCGACGTCGGCACGTGTCAGTTCGTCCGCCACCGCGTCCATCGCGACGGCCCGCGCGGCGGTGCCGCCGTCGGTGATGATCTCGGCGAGGCGCTCGGCGCGCTCCAGGGTGCGGTTGGCGACGACGACCTCGGCGACCCCGGCCCGCGCGAGCGTGGCCGCGGCGAGCGAGGACATCGAACCGGCGCCGATCACCAGCGCCCGCTTGCCCTTCGCCCAGGCCTCGACCGACTGCCCCGGCGCGAGCTGCTCCAGGCCGAAGGTGACCAGGGACTGCCCGGCCCGGTCGATGCCGGTCTCCGAGTGGGCGCGCTTGCCGACGCGCAGCGCCTGCTGGAACAGGTCGTTGAGGAGCTTGCCCGCGGAGTGCAGGTCCTGGGCGCGGGCCAGCGTGTCCTTGATCTGGCCGAGGATCTGGCCCTCGCCGACGACCATCGAGTCGAGGCCGCACGCCACCGAGAACAGGTGGTGCACCGCCCGGTCCTCGTAGTGCACATAGAGATAAGGGGTGAGCTCGTCCAGGCCCACGCCGCTGTGCTGCGCGAGCAGGGTCGACAGCTCGGCGACACCGGCGTGGAACTTGTCGACGTCCGCGTACAGCTCGATGCGGTTGCAGGTGGCGAGCACGCCGGCCTCGGCGGCCGGCTCGGCCGCGAGGGTGTCCTGCAGCAGCTTGGCCTGGGCGTCCGCGTTCAGCGACGCGCGCTCCAGGACGCTGACCGGTGCGCTGCGGTGGCTCAGCCCGACGACGAGGAGACTCATGCCGGCATCACGGCGGGGACGTCCCCGTCGGGTCCCTTGCGGTCGCTGCCGCCGGATGGGGCGGCCTTGGTGACCTTGGCGGCCGGGCCCTCGACACCGACACCGCCCGCGGCGGGCGGCACCTCGCCCTCGTCCGCGGCGTCCCCGGCCTTGCGCTGCTCGTGGAAGGCGAGGATCTGCAGCTCGATGGAGAGGTCGACCTTGCGCACGTCGACGCCGTCCGGGACGGACAGCACGGTCGGCGCGAAGTTCAGGATGGAGGTGACACCGGCAGCGACCAGACGGTCGCAGACCTGCTGCGCGGCGCCCGCCGGGGTCGCGATGACACCGATCGACACGCCGTTCTCGTCGACGATCTTCTCGAGGTCGTCGGCGTGCTGCACGGCCATGCCCGCGACGGACTTGCCGGTCATCGCCGGGTCGGCGTCGATCAGTGCCGCGACGCGGAAGCCGCGCGAGGCGAAGCCGCCGTAATTGGCCAGGGCCGCGCCGAGGTTACCGATACCGACCATGACGATCGGCCAGTCCTGGGTCAGGCCCAGCTCGCGCGAGATCTGGTAGACGAGGTACTCGACGTCGTAGCCGACACCGCGGGTGCCGTACGAGCCGAGGTAGGAGAAGTCCTTGCGCAGCTTCGCGGAGTTGACCCCCGCCGCGGCCGCGAGCTCCTCGGAGGAGACCGTGGGCACCGAACGCTCCGACAGAGCGGTGAGGGCGCGGAGGTACAGCGGAAGCCGGGCGACGGTGGCCTCGGGAATCCCTCGGCTGCGGGTCGCCGGTCGGTGAGTTCGGCCAGTTGCCACGGTGCTCCTGCGGGTAGAGCGGGGCTGCGGGCGGCTGAAACTTCCGTGACCGCCCCGTCGAATGCAGGCTATGTCTTTGTGAACGCGTGCACAAAGATGGTGTCCGATTTGCCCGGCCAACGTGACCGGGGTCACGCGCCCTTCGCACCCGTAACGGGAACCGGCGCGCGGGCTGCTTCGTTGCACACCTGTCGGGGGCAAAACCGCACACCTTCCTTACGATCCACGCCCCCGAGACCAAAACCGCCCCCGATCCTAAGCGACTTTCGGGGCGAGTTGGACTGGTCGGTCAGTGATCTGCACGACCGGTCGGGGGTCTCGCCCTCACTCCGTACGCGGTGTGCTACGAGGTGAGCGCACGCCGCAGCCGTTCCTCCTGCACGCGCCAGAAGTCGTGCTGCGCCCCGTCGACGAGCACGACCGGGATCTGCTCCCAGTACTTGCGGTACAGCTCCTCGTCCTCGGTGATGTCCTTCTTCTCCCAGGATGCTCCGACCTCGGCGCACACCTTCTCGATGACCACCTGTGCGTCATCACACAGGTGACAGCCGGGCTTCCCGATCAGCGTGACGACCCGCTCGCTCGGGTCCTTCTTCTCTCTTCTGCGAAAGACGGGACTCATACCGGCCATTGTCACCCCGGCGCACGTCACGCAGGACGCACGGATTTCACAGAACGACAGCTTCCCGAAATCCCCTCGACTCCGGAACCACCGAACAAACTGGCTATGCTCGCCGCATGGCCGCTCTTGGATGGCTCACACCCCGTAGGCGCTCCGCCACCGCGCGGAGCGTGCTGGCCGGCGAGGCCTCTGCCGAGGCCGCCCGCAAGTCCTCCCAGGAGCTGGAGGACCAGCAGGCGCTGGAACAGCCCGCGCAGGAACCGGAGTTCCCGGTCGTCGGCGACGACAAGGCCGCCGCCTTCTTCGACCTGGACAACACGGTGATGCAGGGCGCCGCGATCTTCCACTTCGGCCGCGGCCTGTACAAGCGGAAGTTCTTCCAGCGCCGCGAGCTGACCCGGTTCGCCTGGCAGCAGGCCTGGTTCCGGATCGCCGGGGTCGAGGACCCCGAGCACATGCAGGACGCCCGCGACAGCGCCCTGTCCATCGTCAAGGGCCACCGCGTCTCCGAGCTGATGTCCATCGGCGAGGAGATCTACGACGAGTACATGGCCGAGCGGATCTGGCCCGGCACCCGCGCCCTCGCCCAGGCCCACCTCGACGCGGGCCAGAAGGTCTGGCTGGTCACCGCCGCCCCGGTGGAGATCGCCACCGTGATCGCCCGCCGCCTCGGCCTGACCGGCGCCCTCGGCACCGTCGCGGAGTCCATCGGCGGCGTCTACACGGGCAAGCTCGTGGGCGAACCGCTGCACGGCCCCGCGAAGGCCGAGGCCGTCCGCGCGCTCGCCTCCGCCGAGGCCCTGGACCTCGGCCGCTGCGCCGCGTACAGCGACTCGCACAACGACATCCCGATGCTCTCGCTCGTCGGGCACCCGTACGCGATCAACCCCGACGCCAAACTGCGCAAGTACGCGCGGGAGCGGGAGTGGCGGCTGCGCGACTACCGCACGGGCCGCAAGGCCGCCAAGGTCGGGATCCCGGCCGCGGCCGGCGTCGGCGCGCTCGCGGGCGGCACCGCCGCGGCGATCGCGCTGCACCGCCGCCGCCGCTGACTCCCGCCGATTCGGGTGGGCTTACCCGCCCCGGCGGCGCGGCAGTCCCGTTGATACCACTCGACCACAACGCGTCACCGGCACAGCCGGAATCTGACCTCAATCGATCAACAACTGATCACTCTCCGGTACTTGAACCACCTCCGAACAGCTGCAGAAGTGACGGAACCGGTGATTTGAGCAACTGGGTGTAGCGCTCCCTGCACGAAGCGTTATTCTCCTCAGACGCATTTCGGTACCCACACGTCAGCACGACGGGTGAACGGTCCCGCACTGCACGTGATGGAAGCTCTGCCTCTGGGAGTCCCGTGTACCCACACGTCGGGGTTGACGCCTCGGGCCTGGCTACGCTGCGCGCAACGGTCGTAGACCGCTTGCGCGGCTTCGTCCCCACCGCGTACGCCGTCCCCGCCCTTGCCGTCGCCGCCCCCGCAGCGACCGGTCCCACCGGTCCGTGCTTCGCCCTGGCCAACACCGGAGCGGCCACGGCCGGCAGACGAGCGCGCTCCGGAGCCGCCGGCGCCTCGGGTACGTCCACCGCCCGCCGGCCCGCCGCGGACAGTGACAGCGCCCGCATGATGGATCTGGTCGAGCGCGCACAGGCCGGTGAGGCCGACGCCTTCGGCCGGCTGTACGACCAGTACAGCGACACCGTCTACCGCTACATCTACTACCGCGTCGGCGGAAAGGCGACGGCCGAGGACCTGACCAGCGAGACCTTCCTGCGCGCCCTGCGCCGCATCGGCACCTTCACCTGGCAGGGCCGAGACTTCGGCGCCTGGCTCGTGACGATCGCGCGGAACCTGGTCGCCGACCACTTCAAGTCCAGCCGCTTCCGCCTCGAGGTCACCACCGGCGAGATGCTCGACGCCAACGAGGTGGAGCGCAGCCCCGAGGACTCCGTCCTGGAGTCCCTCTCCAACGCGGCCCTGCTCGACGCCGTGCGCCGGCTCAACCCGCAGCAGCAGGAGTGCGTCACGCTGCGCTTCCTGCAAGGCCTGTCCGTCGCCGAGACCGCGCGCGTGATGGGCAAGAACGAGGGCGCGATCAAGACCCTCCAATACCGGGCCGTCCGCACGCTGGCCCGGCTCCTCCCCGACGACGCGCGCTGATTCACCCCCCGGATCACCCCGGATCACCCCACCGGCCGTCACGGAAGGCGACCCTCAACTCACCTTCTGTGAAAGCCGGATGGGATCGCGGTCGGATCATCTTTCGCGCGTAACCCAAGTGCCGCGCCGCTCGTTGTCCGGGATGCAGGCTCCCTGTGGTCACGTCCGGACCGGCCGCACTCACTCGATCGGGTGCACGCCGGCGCGGCCGTGCAACCCTCAGGACCCCCTGGGGAGTCGACATGGGAGTCGACCGTCATGACGAGAGGAGGTGCCGCCAGTGATCGCGAACGTATCGGCACACCGGCGGGCGAACGCCTTCGCCCAGGCCCTGGAGGAGCAGTCCGACCGGGACCCGGCGGCGCGGCAGCCGGCGGAGCCGGCGGCTCAGCACAGCGACCAGGCAGAGAGCGGACAGGACAGGCTGCTGTCCCTGGCCGAGGGTCTGGGCGACCTGCCCAGGCCGGAGCTCGACCCCGAGGTCAAGGTGGTGCAGCGGGCCCAGCTCGTGGCCGCCATGGAGGCCATGTTCAAGGAGGGCGCGAATCCGGCCGTACCCGAGCAGCGCAAGAGCAAGGGTGCCCACCGGGCGACCCCGCTCGGCAAGCTCCGTCCCCGCTCGCGCCTGTCCAAGGGCATCGCCGCGGGCGGCCTCACGGTCGGGGTGGCCGCGGGCGCGTTCAGCGGAGTGGCCGCGGCCAGCTCCGACGCGCTGCCCGGTGACTCGCTCTACGGGCTGAAGCGCGGCATGGAGGACGTCAAGCTCGGCATGGCCGACAGCGACTCCGACCGCGGGCAGATCTACCTGGACCAGGCCTCCACCCGGCTCAGCGAGGCGCGCCGGCTGATGGACCGCGGCGGCCGCACCGGTCAGCTCGACCACGAGTCCGTCGGCGAGGTCCGCCGTGCCCTGTCCGGCATGCGCTACGACGCCTCGGAGGGCCACCGCCTGCTGAGCGAGGCGTACAAGCGGGACGGCTCGCTCGGTCCGATCCAGGCCCTGTCCTCGTTCACCGAGTCGCACCGCAAGACCTGGACGGCCCTCAGCGGCAAGCTCCCGGTCCAGCTCGGCGACGTACGGGACGAGGTGAGCTCGGTCTTCGCCGCCATAGACGAAGAGGTCGGTCCGCTGCGCTCGCTGCTGCCGCGGACCCCGGACCGGGGCGGCTCCTCCGACCCGGCGCGGGACGGCGCCACGGCGCCGGGCGCTTCGGGCACGGATTCCTCGACGCCGTCCGGTTCGTCGAGCCCGGAGCACAGCGCCGGTTCGTCGACGAAGCCGAAGCCGTCCAGCTCGGGCACCGGCAAGGAGGACGACGGTCTGCTCGGCGGCGCCGCGGGCGGTCTCCTCGACCCGCCGGAGGACAAGCCGTCCACGTCCCCGACCGACGGCCGCTCCGGCTCCGGCAGCACGGCCCCGGCCCAGCCGGACGTCACCCTGCCCCCGCTGCTCCCCGGCATCCTGCCCGGCCTGGGCATCGAGGGCGAGGACGCGAACTAGCACCCGCGGAAGAGGAAGGGCCCGGGGTAGTGCCCCGGGCCCTTCCTCATGCCTGCACCCCTCAGAAACCCCGCCTCAGAAAAACACCGACCGCCGCTGCACCAGCAGCTTGGCCCCTCCCTCGTGCCGCCCTCGCACCGCTCCGCGGGCTTCGGCCGCCTGCGCCGGACTCCGTCCGCCGGCCCCGGCCGGGCACCCGTAGTGCTCACTCCCGCAGCCGGCCGCCCGCACCCTCAGAAAAACACCGACCGCCGCTGCACCAGCAGCTTGTAGAGCGTGTGCTGGATCTGTTCGCGGACCTGGTCGGTCAGGTTGAACATCAGCATCGGGTCCTCCGCCGCCTCCGGCGGGTACCCGTCCGTCGGGATCGGCTCGCCGAACTGGATCGTCCACTTCGTCGGCAACGGCACCGCGCCCAGCGGACCCAGCCACGGGAACGTCGGCGTGATCGGGAAGTACGGGAACCCGAGGACCCGCGCCAGAGTCTTCGCGTTGCCGATCATCGGGTAGATCTCCTCCGCCCCGACGATCGAGCACGGCACGATCGGGGTGCCCGCACGCAGGGCCGTCGACACGAAGCCGCCCCGGCCGAAGCGCTGCAGCTTGTAGCGCTCGCTGAACGGCTTGCCGATCCCCTTGAAGCCCTCGGGCATGACGCCGACCAGCTCGCCGGACTCCAGGAGCCGCTGCGCGTCCTCGGCGCAGGCCAGCGTGTGCCCGGCCTTGCGGGCCAGCTCGTTGACCACCGGCAGCATGAACACGAGGTCCGCCGCGAGCAGCCGCAGGTGCCGGTTGGCCGGATGGTGGTCGTGGACGGCGACCTGCATCATCAGGCCGTCCAGCGGCAACGTCCCCGAATGATTGGCGACGATCAGTGCGCCGCCCTCCTTCGGGATGTTCTCCACGCCCTTCACCTCGACGCGGAAGTACTTCTCCGCGACCGGCCGCAGCAGCGACATCAGGACCTGGTCGGTGAGCTCCTGGTCGTAGCCGAACTCGTCGACCTCGTAGTCCCCGGTGATCCGGCGGCGCAGGAAGGACAGGCCGCCCGCGATCCGCCGCTCCAGCCCGCTCCGGGGCGTGCGCGCGGGCTCGGAATCGGCGGCCTGCTCCGGCTCGGGCCGCGCGGGCTCGGGCACGGGCAGGGGCTGCACC
Source organism: Streptomyces xanthii (assembly GCF_014621695.1). Classification (GTDB taxonomy): domain Bacteria; phylum Actinomycetota; class Actinomycetes; order Streptomycetales; family Streptomycetaceae; genus Streptomyces; species Streptomyces xanthii. The sequence goes on along the minus strand of NZ_CP061281.1, from coordinate 4,383,112 downwards.
TCGGCCACCGCCGCGGGCTCACCCCGGCGCCGGCCACCGCCGGGCCCCCTGCGGCGCGCTGCCGCCCCCTTGCCGGCGGCCCCTCGCGACCGGTCGTCGTCGAACGGAATGACCTTGGCGTCCGCCATCGTTCCTGCGCTCCTCAGTTGGCGCTGTGCGTCGGGGGGTGACCTGGCGTGCCGCCGAGCAGGGGCAGCGCCGCGATCCTGTCCACGGCCCCGGCCAGGGCCCGTGGCGGCAGCAGCCCGGGACCCCGGCTGCGGACGAAGTCCTCGAACGTCTCCGCCGTCGTGTACCTCGGCCGGTACCCCAGTGTCTCGCGCATCTGCACCGTGGACACGACCCGACCGTGTGTCAGGAGCCGGATCTGCTCCGGCGAGAAGTCCGTGACCCCGAGCGTGCGCAGGGCGCCGCCCACCCAGTTCACCGCCGGCAGCAGCACCGGCACGGTCGGCCGCCCGAGCCGCCGCGAGCACTGGGAGAGGAGCAGCACCCCGTCCCCGGCGACATTGAACGTCCCGCTGTTGAGCGTGCCCCGGGCCGGCTCGTGCGAGGCGATCCGCAGCACCTCGATGACGTCGTCCTCGTGCACGAACTGCAGCCGCGGGTCGTAGCCGAACACGGTCGGCATGACCGGCAGCGACAGATACTCGGCGAGCGGCGAATCGGCCGTCGGCCCCAGGATGTTGGCGAAGCGCAGCACGCACACGGCGACGTCGGGCCGGCGCCGGGCGAACCCGCGCACATACCCCTCGACCTCCACCGCGTCCTTCGCGAAGCCACCGCTCGGCAGCGACTTGGGCGGCGTCGTCTCGGTGAACACGGCCGGGTCGCGCGGCGCGGACCCGTACACGTTCGTACTGGACTTCACGACGAGCCGCCGGACGCTGGGCGCCTTCTGGCACGCGCCGAGGAGCTGCATCGTCCCGATGACGTTGGTCTCCTTGACCGCGCCGCGGCCCCCGGCGACCAGGGCCGTCCCCGTCACGTCCAGATGCACGACCGTGTCCACGGAGTGCTCGGCGAGCACCCGGGCGATCGCGGGCTGGCGGATGTCGGCCTGCAGGAAGTCGGCCCCGCCCAGATGGTGCGCGGGCGGCACGGCGTCCACCCCGATCACCCGGTCCACCTCGGGGTCCCGCTGGATCCGCCGCACGAAACGGCCACCCAGCTGCCGGGCCACCCCGGTCACGAGCACGACCTTGCCCAAGATCAGCGCCTACCTTCCGTCCGGCCCGCCGCGCCCCACGGGCATGGCCTGCGGGTCACGTTAGCGCCTCGATGTTGCGCTGTGATGACCTGGCGATGCAGGAAGTGACCACATCCACAGTACGGCGGACGACGAAGGCCCCCGGAACGCGCTGTGGCCCCTCCACCGATCGGTGAAAGGGCCACAGTGCGCGCTTGTCGCAGCAGTCGCTTACTTCTTGTTACGACGCTGCACGCGGGTGCGCTTCAGCAGCTTGCGGTGCTTCTTCTTCGCCATCCGCTTGCGCCGCTTCTTGATAACAGAGCCCACGATTACCCTCGCTCACTTCTCGGACAACCCCTGCACTGCAGGGACAATCACTCGGTGCGGGGCTAATTGGGGCCCACACGACCTACGAGGGGCTAGCCTACCCCGCCCGAGTGCCGAGCTTGAAATCGAGGGGTCTCCGGGTCCGCCGGGGGATCGCCCGCGGCCCTCCCGGAGCGCACCCGTCAGGCCGTTTCCACCCCCACATAGGACTCGCGGAGGTACTCGTGAACCGCTTGCTCCGGGACACGGAAGCTCCGCCCCACGCGGATCGCGGGCAGATGACCGCTGTGCACCAGCCGGTACACGGTCATCTTGGACACTCGCATGACCGCGGCCACTTCCGCCACGGTCAAAAACTGCACCTCGTTCAGAGGCCTACTCTCACCAGCAGCCATGTCACACCTGAACCTTCCGCACTCGACGGCCACCGGCTTCCCCTTCCGGTGACTCAACGTCGTTGCGTGCTCACTCCCCAATGTAGGGGCGGGTGATGCGAGTGGGGAAGAGGAGCAGCGATCAGGCGGCCTACTGTGACAGACACGCTCGATTGAGTACATAGCGCGTGAGTGGGCGGTAGTAGACGGACCGCACGCCGTCATCAAGCGGAACGACGACGGACACCTGCCCCTCCGCCTCCCCCACGAACAGCGCCGGATCGTCCGTGTCCGCCAGGCCGATCGCCTCGAACCCCAACTGACCTGCGCCGCAGACCCAGCCGTGATCCCCGACCACGAGCCCCGGCAGCGGCGCCCCGGCCTCGGCGAGCGCCCCGAGCACCGTCCGAACCGGGAGCGGCGAATGCGTGTGCGCGCCGGTCTCACCACCCGGCGGCCGCGCGCCGGGTTCGCGCACCAGCGCGACGCCCCGTACGTAGTCCAGGTTGTACGTGCGTAGACCGAACCGGGTCGTTATGTCGACACGGCGACCCTGCGCCGGAGTGAGGACAGGACAGCCGGCCGCCGACAGAGCGTCCGCAAGCGCGGCGTAGAAACCGAGCAAACGGTGCGGATGCCCCGTACCGAACAGCACCGGAACGCGCGCCTCGGCCGCCCGCCCCAGCCGGTCCGCGAACGCGTCGAGCGCGAGCAGCGTCCGCTCCGGATCGATGACGTCGCACCCCGACACCTGCCCCGGGTCCGCCGACACCCCGCACCGGTCCGCCATCAGCGCCAGCAGCTCCCGCGGCCCCCACGCCCACTCGGGATCCAGCCCGAGCAGCACCCGGGGGTCCCGCGCCGCGAACAGCCGATAACTGCGCAGGCTGACCTCGCGCGAGGTCGCCACGGGCCCCGCGAGCCGTGCCGCCAACAGATGCGCACGCAGGGCGCCGGTGCTCAACACCCGGGAAATGCTGGCCCATCGGGCCGCTGGCCGCCCCGTGAACGCCCGAACACCGCACAGTCGGAGTAACAGCCGGAGCAATCGGCACGGCGCGCGCCGGGGCGCACGCTACGGCAGCAGACCCCGCAGCGGGAAGGCCGCCTTCCGCGTCGCCAGGATCGCCTGGTCCAGCCGGTCCGCGGGGTCGTACCCGGCCTCCCACTCCCGGTACGAGACCGGCCACCGCCCGTCCGTCATCCGCTGCGGCGCCAGCTGGCGGGTCCGCGCGTACGCGTCCTGCCGCCACCCGTCCGGGATCACCGTCTCGGGCGCGATCTCCCGACCGGCCGCGATGCCCACCAGATGCGTCCACGACCGCGGCACCACGTCCACGACCGCGTACCCGCCACCGCCGAGCGCGACCCACCGACCGTCCGCGTGCTGGTGCGCCAGCTCGTGACAGGCCACCTGCACGGCCCGCTGCGCGTCCAGCGACACCGCGAGATGCGCCAGCGGATCCTCGAAGTGCGTGTCCGCCCCGTGCTGCGTCACCAGGACCTGGGGCCGGAACTCGGCGAGCAGCTCCGGCACCACGGCGTGGAAGGCCCGCAGCCAGCCGGCGTCCCCGGTCCCGGCCGGCAGCGCCACGTTCACCGCCGAGCCCTCCGCGGCCCCGTCCGCCCCGGTCTCCTCCGGCCAGCCGGTCTGCGGGAACAGGGTGCGCGGATGCTCGTGCAGCGAGATCGTCAGGACCCTCGGGTCCTCCCAGAACGCGGCCTGCACCCCGTCCCCGTGGTGCACGTCCACATCCACGTACGCGACCCGCTCCGCCCCCAGCTCCAGAAGCCGGGCGATCGCCAGCGCCGCGTCGTTGTAGACGCAGAACCCGGACGCGGCCCCCGGCATCGCGTGATGCAGCCCGCCGGCGAAGTTCACCGCGTGCAGCGCGTCCCCCCGCCACACGGCCTCCGCCGCGCCCACCGACTGCCCCGCGATCAGCGCGGACACCTCGTGCATCCCGGCGAACGCCGGATCGTCCACGGTCCCCAGCCCGTACGCCTGGTCGGCGGCCTCGGGATCCGCGGAAGCGGCCTTCACCGCCTCCACGTAGTCCTCGCGGTGCACGAGCCGCAGCGTCGAGTCCCCCGCCCGCTTGGCGGCGACGACCTCGACCTCCCGGTCCAGCCCGAACGCACTCACCAGCCCCCGGGTCAGCTCGAGCCGCACCGGGTCCATCGGATGCCCGGTGCCGAAGTCATACCCCGCTACCGCCGGGTCCCACATCAACTGCGCGCGGCCGCTCATGCCCGCCACCGTATCGGTCCGTCCCCCGCCCGAACGAAGGGGCGTACACGAGCGTCACGAGCACCAGCACCATCGGTACGAGCATGGCGCCCCGATAGCTCCACGCGTCACCCAGCGCCCCGACCAGCGGCGAACCCACCAGGAAGCCCACGTAGTTGAAGATGTTCAGCCGTGCGATCGCCGCGTCCGACGCGTTCGGGAACAGACGTCCCGCCGCCGCGAACGTCTGCGGCACGATCACACACAGCCCGAGCCCGAGCAGCGTGAACCCCAGCATGCCCACCCAGGCCCCTGGCGCCGCGGCCACGACACCGAACCCACCGGCCGCGACGACCGCCCCGAACCGCACCACCGTCACCGGCCCGAACCGCCGCACCCCCACATCGCCGACGGCCCGCCCGACCAGCGTCATCACCATGTAGACGTTGTACGGAACGGTCGACAGCTGCTCCGAGCTGCCCAGCACGTCCTGGAGGTACTTGGCGCTCCAGTTGGAGACCGTCGAGTCACCGATGTACGCGAACGACATCACCAGGCACAGCGGCAGCAGCATCTTGAAGACGATGCCGCTGTCCTTCCCGCCGACCGCCGCCGCCTCCGCCCCGGCGGCCCCGTCCACGTACCAGCGGCTGCCCAGCAGACACAGCGGCAGCGCGACGGCGACCACGGGCAGGTACGACAGGAACAGCGACAGGTCCCAGTGCGCCCCCGCCCAGGCGAGCGAGGCCCCCACGATCCCGCCCAGGCTGTACGCGGCATGGAACCCGAGCATGATGCTCCGCCCGTACGCCCGCTGGAGGCTCACCCCGAGCATGTTCATCGAGGCGTCCAGCGCACCCACGGACAGCCCGAAGACGCCCAGGGCGACGGCCACCTGCCACATCGCGTCGCCGGCCCCGACGCCGAGCAGCGCCAGCAGCAGGACGGGCTGCGACCACCGCAGCACCTGGCTCGGCCGCACCCTCTTCACGAGCTGCTCGGTCCCCACGCTGCCCACACCCGCGAGAATCGGCACGGCGGCCAGGAACACGGGCAGCAGCCCGTCCGAGATGCCGTACTGGTCCTGGAGCGCGGGGATCCTCGTGACCAGCACCGCGAACGCGGCACCCTGCGCGAAAAAGCTCAACGCGAGGGACTTCCGCCCCCAGCGCAGCACACTCGTGACCCCACCTATGCCGTCCGTCATGGCGGCACAGTAGAGCCGGTTCTTACTGGTGGGTAGACGGTTCGGCAAAGCATGAGACGACCGTTACCTGAGCGATGTTCAACTTTTCTCAGCCAGCAGTACGGGCAGTTCCCGCATGTCGGAGAAGAGCCCGTCAGCGCCCTCCAGCCGCTCGGCCGGAGTCATCGCCGTGAACCCGTAGACGTCCATCCCGGCCGCCCGCGCCGCCCGCACCCCGAGCGGACTGTCCTCGACAACCACGCACCGCTCGGGTGCCACGCCCATCCGCTGCGCGGCGTACAGGAAGAGGTCCGGGGCGGGCTTGCCGCGCCCCACGTCCTGCGCACTGAAGACGCGCCCCGCACCCTCACCCGCGCCGAACCACCGGTCCAGCCCGGTCTTCCGGTGCCCGACCCGGATCCGCTCATGGCTCCCGGACGAGCCGACGCAGTACGCCACCCCGTCGGCGCTCAGCTTCTCCAGCACCTCGACGACGCCGTCGACGGCCTGGAGCTCCCGCTCGAACGCGGCGAAGACCCGTGCGTGGAAGACCTCGTCGAAGTCCTCCGGCAACCGCTGCCCGCTCCGCTCGAACACGAGGTCGTGGACGCGGTGCATCGCGGCGCCCATGTAGTCGCGGATCGACTCCTCGAGCGTGGTCGGATGCCCCAGCTCGGTGAGGTAGCCGGCCAGAAGGGTGTTGGAAAGGACCTCACTGTCGACGAGAACACCGTCGTTGTCGAAGATGACCAACTCGTAGCGCATAAAGCCTCCTCAAACTCCCCGTAAACGCAGAAAACCCCGGACCGTGTCCCGGTCCGGGGTTTTCTTCAAAATTTGTTCGGCGGCGTCCTACTCTCCCACAGGGTCCCCCCTGCAGTACCATCGGCGCTGTGAGGCTTAGCTTCCGGGTTCGGAATGTAACCGGGCGTTTCCCTCACGCTATGACCACCGAAACACTATGAAACTGACAACCGGAGTCGTGGCCTATGACTACGACGGTCGTTCGTGGTTTCAGAACCAACACAGTGGACGCGAGCAACTGAGGACAAGCCCTCGGCCTATTAGTACCAGTCACCTCCACACCTTGCGGTGCTTCCAGATCTGGCCTATCAACCCAGTCGTCTACTGGGAGCCTTACCCCATCAAGTGGGTGGGAATACTCATCTCGAAGCAGGCTTCCCGCTTAGATGCTTTCAGCGGTTATCCCTCCCGAACGTAGCCAACCAGCCATGCCCTTGGCAGAACAACTGGCACACCAGAGGTTCGTCCGTCCCGGTCCTCTCGTACTAGGGACAGCCCTTCTCAATATTCCTGCGCGCACAGAGGATAGGGACCGAACTGTCTCACGACGTTCTAAACCCAGCTCGCGTACCGCTTTAATGGGCGAACAGCCCAACCCTTGGGACCGACTCCAGCCCCAGGATGCGACGAGCCGACATCGAGGTGCCAAACCATCCCGTCGATATGGACTCTTGGGGAAGATCAGCCTGTTATCCCCGGGGTACCTTTTATCCGTTGAGCGACGGCGCTTCCACAAGCCACCGCCGGATCACTAGTCCCGACTTTCGTCCCTGCTCGACCCGTCGGTCTCACAGTCAAGCTCCCTTGTGCACTTACACTCAACACCTGATTACCAACCAGGCTGAGGGAACCTTTGGGCGCCTCCGTTACCCTTTGGGAGGCAACCGCCCCAGTTAAACTACCCATCAGACACTGTCCCTGATCCGGATCACGGACCGAGGTTAGACATCCAGCACGACCAGAGTGGTATTTCAACGACGACTCCACAACCACTGGCGTGGCCGCTTCAAAGTCTCCCACCTATCCTACACAAGCCGAACCGAACACCAATATCAAACTGTAGTAAAGGTCCCGGGGTCTTTCCGTCCTTCTGCGCGAAACGAGCATCTTTACTCGTAGTGCAATTTCACCGGGCCTATGGTTGAGACAGTCGAGAAGTCGTTACGCCATTCGTGCAGGTCGGAACTTACCCGACAAGGAATTTCGCTACCTTAGGATGGTTATAGTTACCACCGCCGTTTACTGGCGCTTAAGTTCTCAGCTTCGCCAGGACGAATCCTGACTAACCGGTCCCCTTAACGTTCCAGCACCGGGCAGGCGTCAGTCCGTATACATCGCCTTACGGCTTCGCACGGACCTGTGTTTTTAGTAAACAGTCGCTTCTCGCTGGTCTCTGCGGCCACCCCCAGCTCAGAGTGCAAGACTCATCACCAGGAATGGCCCCCTTCTCCCGAAGTTACGGGGGCATTTTGCCGAGTTCCTTAACCATAGTTCACCCGAACGCCTCGGTATTCTCTACCTGACCACCTGAGTCGGTTTAGGGTACGGGCCGCCATGAAACTCGCTAGAGGCTTTTCTCGACAGCATAGGATCATCCACTTCACCACAATCGGCTCGGCATCAGGTCTCAGACTATGTGCCAGGCGGATTTACCTACCTGACGTCCTACACCCTTACCCCGGGACAACCACCGCCCGGGATGGACTACCTTCCTGCGTCACCCCATCACTCACCTACTAACCGCTTGGGCCGGCGGCTCCACCACTCCGAACCACGTCAAAGACGAGGACGGCGGTTTCACGGCCTTAGCATCACGATGCTCGATGTTTGACGCTTCACAGCGGGTACCGGAATATCAACCGGTTATCCATCGACTACGCCTGTCGGCCTCGCCTTAGGTCCCGACTTACCCTGGGCAGATCAGCTTGACCCAGGAACCCTTAGTCAATCGGCGCAAACGTTTCTCACGTTTGTATCGCTACTCATGCCTGCATTCTCACTCGTGAACCGTCCACAACTACCTTCCGGTGCTGCTTCACCCGGCACACGACGCTCCCCTACCCATCACAGCGGGCGTTGGCCCTATTGCTGCAATGACACGACTTCGGCGGTACGCTTGAGCCCCGCTACATTGTCGGCGCGGAATCACTAGACCAGTGAGCTATTACGCACTCTTTCAAGGGTGGCTGCTTCTAAGCCAACCTCCTGGTTGTCTCTGCGACTCCACATCCTTTCCCACTTAGCGTACGCTTAGGGGCCTTAGTCGATGCTCTGGGCTGTTTCCCTCTCGACCATGGAGCTTATCCCCCACAGTCTCACTGCCGTGCTCTCACTTACCGGCATTCGGAGTTTGGCTAAGGTCAGTAACCCGGTAGGGCCCATCGCCTATCCAGTGCTCTACCTCCGGCAAGAAACACACGACGCTGCACCTAAATGCATTTCGGGGAGAACCAGCTATCACGGAGTTTGATTGGCCTTTCACCCCTAACCACAGGTCATCCCCCAGGTTTTCAACCCTGGTGGGTTCGGTCCTCCACGAAGTCTTACCTCCGCTTCAACCTGCCCATGGCTAGATCACTCCGCTTCGGGTCTTGAGCGTGCTACTAAAGTCGCCCTGTTCGGACTCGCTTTCGCTACGGCTTCCCCACACGGGTTAACCTCGCAACACACCGCAAACTCGCAGGCTCATTCTTCAAAAGGCACGCAGTCACGAGAACCAAGCAAGCTTGATTCCGACGCTCCCACGGCTTGTAGGCACACGGTTTCAGGTACTATTTCACTCCGCTCCCGCGGTACTTTTCACCATTCCCTCACGGTACTATCCGCTATCGGTCACCAGGGAATATTTAGGCTTAACGGGTGGTCCCGCCAGATTCACACGGGATTTCTCGGGCCCCGTGCTACTTGGGTGTCTCTCAAACGAGCCGCTAATGTTTCGACTACGGGGGTCTTACCCTCTACGCCGGACCTTTCGCATGTCCTTCGCCTACATCAACGGTTTCTGACTCGTCCCACGGCCGGCAGACCGTGGAAGAGAGATCCCACAACCCCCCAAACGCAACCCCTGCCGGGTCTCACACGTTTGAGGTTTGGCCTCATCCAGTTTCGCTCGCCACTACTCCCGGAATCACGGTTGTTTTCTCTTCCTGCGGGTACTGAGATGTTTCACTTCCCCGCGTTCCCTCCACACTGCCTATGTGTTCAGCAGTGGGTGACAGCCCATGACGACTGCCGGGTTTCCCCATTCGGAAACCCCCGGATCAAAGCCTGGTTGACGACTCCCCGGGGACTATCGTGGCCTCCCACGTCCTTCATCGGTTCCTGGTGCCAAGGCATCCACCGTGCGCCCTTAAAAACTTGGCCACAGATGCTCGCGTCCACTGTGCAGTTCTCAAACAACGACCAACCACCCATCACCCCGAACCAGTAGATTCGAGTGCACTGGGGCCGGCACTGAAGGCGACCTTGCGGCCGTACCTTCAGACACCCAACAGCGTGCCCGACACTCTTCCCGCTTCCCTCGACGTTCCACGCTCCGAAGAGCAGTACTAGAAGGAGAAGACAATCAAGTGTGCCGAATAATCAACGTTCCACCCATGAGCAACCACCGTCGAACGTTTGCCGACGTAATGGCCCTGGACCACCAAGCAAGCTTGGCGGCCTAGATGCTCCTTAGAAAGGAGGTGATCCAGCCGCACCTTCCGGTACGGCTACCTTGTTACGACTTCGTCCCAATCGCCAGTCCCACCTTCGACAGCTCCCTCCCACAAGGGGTTGGGCCACCGGCTTCGGGTGTTACCGACTTTCGTGACGTGACGGGCGGTGTGTACAAGGCCCGGGAACGTATTCACCGCAGCAATGCTGATCTGCGATTACTAGCAACTCCAACTTCATGGGGTCGAGTTGCAGACCCCAATCCGAACTGAGACCGACTTTTTGAGATTCGCTCCACCTTGCGGTATCGCAGCTCATTGTATCGGCCATTGTAGCACGTGTGCAGCCCAAGACATAAGGGGCATGATGACTTGACGTCGTCCCCACCTTCCTCCGAGTTGACCCCGGCGGTCTCCTGTGAGTCCCCATCACCCCGAAGGGCATGCTGGCAACACAGAACAAGGGTTGCGCTCGTTGCGGGACTTAACCCAACATCTCACGACACGAGCTGACGACAGCCATGCACCACCTGTACACCGACCACAAGGGGGGCACTATCTCTAATGCTTTCCGGTGTATGTCAAGCCTTGGTAAGGTTCTTCGCGTTGCGTCGAATTAAGCCACATGCTCCGCTGCTTGTGCGGGCCCCCGTCAATTCCTTTGAGTTTTAGCCTTGCGGCCGTACTCCCCAGGCGGGGAACTTAATGCGTTAGCTGCGGCACCGACGACGTGGAATGTCGCCAACACCTAGTTCCCACCGTTTACGGCGTGGACTACCAGGGTATCTAATCCTGTTCGCTCCCCACGCTTTCGCTCCTCAGCGTCAGTAATGGCCCAGAGATCCGCCTTCGCCACCGGTGTTCCTCCTGATATCTGCGCATTTCACCGCTACACCAGGAATTCCGATCTCCCCTACCACACTCTAGCTAGCCCGTATCGACTGCAGACTCGGGGTTAAGCCCCGAGCTTTCACAATCGACGTGACAAGCCGCCTACGAGCTCTTTACGCCCAATAATTCCGGACAACGCTTGCGCCCTACGTATTACCGCGGCTGCTGGCACGTAGTTAGCCGGCGCTTCTTCTGCAGGTACCGTCACTTTCGCTTCTTCCCTGCTGAAAGAGGTTTACAACCCGAAGGCCGTCATCCCTCACGCGGCGTCGCTGCATCAGGCTTTCGCCCATTGTGCAATATTCCCCACTGCTGCCTCCCGTAGGAGTCTGGGCCGTGTCTCAGTCCCAGTGTGGCCGGTCGCCCTCTCAGGCCGGCTACCCGTCGTCGCCTTGGTGAGCCTCTACCTCACCAACAAGCTGATAGGCCGCGGGCTCATCCTTCACCGCCGGAGCTTTCAACCCACCACCATGCGGTGGCGGGTGTTATCCGGTATTAGACCCCGTTTCCAGGGCTTGTCCCAGAGTGAAGGGCAGATTGCCCACGTGTTACTCACCCGTTCGCCACTAATCCACCCCGAAGGGCTTCATCGTTCGACTTGCATGTGTTAAGCACGCCGCCAGCGTTCGTCCTGAGCCAGGATCAAACTCTCCGTGAATGTTTCCCCGTGATCGGGGTGACACCACGAGAGCGGAACCAGAGGGAGGAATAATCCCTCGGTTCACAGCGTCCTCGCTGTGCGCCTACCGGACAATGCCCGGCAGGACTTTTTCAAAGGAACCTCGTCCCAGCCGAATGGCCGGAGACGGGGTATCAACATATCTGGCGTTGATTTTTGGCACGCTGTTGAGTTCTCAAGGAACGGACGCTTCCTTTGTACTCACCCTCTCGGGCTTTCCTCCGGGCGCTTCCCTTCGGTCTTGCGTTTCCGACTCTATCAGACCGTTTCACCGGCCGATTTCCTCGGGGTCTTGCTGGTCTTGCTTTTTCGCTTTCCGGCCTTTCGGCCTTCCTGCGGTGTCGACTCTATCAGATCCTTTCGGGCCTGATTCCCAGTCAACTGGTTTGTCGTTGCGACCCGTTGGGCCGTTCGGACTGGTGAGACTTTAGCGGAGTCCCGGCCCCCGACCTAATCGGGGTCCCGCTCTTTCGAACGTGGATTCCTCATTTCGCAAAAGCACGCGCAAACGGCGCGACGAAGCTCGTCGAGCGTTTGAAGAGTTCTTGCGGAATGGCTGTCCGGGGACCGACCGGGGTCGGTGCTCACGTCGGACAACTCGGAGAACACTACGGATCGGCCCGGGGCGTGTCAACTTCACGCCCCGGGCCGTCGTGCGGTCAAACGGTGTTGCCGTCAGCTGTTGCCGGAGGCCAGCTCACGGCTGCGGTCGCGGGCCGCTTCCAGGGCGGCGATGAGGGCGGCCCGTACGCCGTGGTTCTCCAGCTCGCGGATGGCGTTGATGGTCGTACCCGCCGGCGAGGTCACGTTCTCGCGGAGCTTGACCGGGTGCTCGCCGCTGTCGCGGAGCATCGTGGCCGCGCCGATGGCGGACTGGACGATGAGGTCGTGGGCCTTGTCGCGCGGGAGGCCGAGCAGGATGCCGGCGTCGGTCATGGCCTCGACGAGGTAGAAGAAGTACGCGGGGCCCGAGCCGGACAGGGCCGTGCAGGCGTCCTGCTGGGACTCGGGGACGCGCAGGGTCTTGCCGACCGAGCCGAAGATCTCCTCGGCGTGGGTCAGGTGCGCGGCCGTGGCGTGGGTGCCTGCGGAGATGACGGACATGGCCTCGTCGACGAGGGCGGGGGTGTTCGTCATGACGCGGACCACCGGGATGTTCTCGGGGAGGCGCTCCTCGAAGAACGTGGTCGGGATGCCGGCGGCACCGCTGATGATCAGGCGGTCGGCCGGGACATGCGGGGCCAGCTCCGCGAGGAGGGTGCCCATGTCCTGAGGCTTCACCGTGAGGATCAGGGTGTCGGCCTGCTTCGCGGCTTCCTGGTTGGTGACCGGGGTGACGCCGTAGCGCTCGCGGAGTTCGGCGGCGCGCTCGGGGCGGCGGGCGGTGACCATGAGGTCGGCCGGGGCCCAGCCGCCGCGGATCATTCCGCTGAGCAGGGCTTCACCGATCTTGCCCGTACCGAGGACGGCGACCTTGTGGCGGGGGTGCTGGCTCGTCTCACTCATGGGGGCATCCTCGCACCGGGCGCGGCCCCGGCCCGAGCGCTGTCCGGCAGTCGGACGCGGTCAGGCGGTGCGGCGGCGCAGGGTGGCCGCGCCGAGACCCAGGACGAGGAGCGCGCAGCCGGCGACGATCAGGACGTCCCGTACGTACGTGGTGGTGAGGTCGGTGTGGTGGAGGACCTCGTTCATACCGTCGACGGCGTACGACATCGGCAGGACGTTCGAGATGCCTTCGAGGACGGGCTGCATCTGGTCACGCGGGGTGAACAGGCCGCAGAGCAGGAGCTGCGGGAAGATCACGGCCGGCATGAACTGGACGGCCTGGAACTCGGAGGCGGCGAACGCCGAGACGAACAGGCCGAGTGCGGTGCCGAGCAGGGCGTCGAGGAGGGCGACCAGGAGCAGGAGCCAGGCGGAGCCGGTGACGTTCAGGTCGAGGCCCCACAGGGCGAGGGCCGTGGCGAGGACCGACTGGAGGACCGCGACGGCGCCGAAGGCGAGGGCGTATCCGCCGATGAGGTCGCCTTTGCCGAGAGGCATGGCGAGCAGGCGTTCGAGGGTGCCGGTGGTGCGTTCGCGCAGGGTGGCGATCGAGGTCACCAGGAACATCGTGATGAGCGGGAAGATGCCGAGCAGTGAGGCGCCGATGGAGTTGAAGACGGCGGGGCTCGCGTCGAAGACGTAGCGCAGCAGCACGAGCATCACGCACGGGACGAGCAGCATCAGGGCGATGGTGCGCGGGTCGTGGCTGAGCTGGCGCAGGACGCGGCGGGCGGTGGCGAGGGTGCGGTACGGGTTCATGGCTGCCTCCGGGTGGCGGGGGCGGCGTTCGCCGCGTCGACGAGCTGGAGGAATGCGGCCTCGACGGTGTCGGTCGCGGTGCGGGTGCGCAGGGCGTCGGGGCTGTCGTCCGCGAGGAGGGTGCCGTCGCGCATGAGGAGGAGGCGGTGGCAGCGCTCGGCCTCGTCCATGACGTGTGAGGAGACGAGGAGGGTGGTGCCCTGCTCGGCGAGGCGGTGGAAGAGGTTCCACAGGTCGCGGCGGAGAACAGGGTCGAGGCCGACGGTCGGTTCGTCGAGAACGAGGAGTTCGGGGGTGCCGAGGAGGGCGACGGCGAGGGAGACGCGGCTGAGCTGGCCGCCGGAGAGGTTGCCGCTCAGGGCGTCGGCGTGGTCGGTCAGGTCCACGTCGCCGAGGACGCGCTCGACCTCGGCGCGGCGTTCCTCGGCGCGGGCGCGGCCGGGCAGGAGCACGGCGGCGAAGTAGTCGAGGTTCTGCCGGACGGTGAGGTCGAGGTAGACGGACGGGGCCTGGGTGACGTAGCCGACGCGGGAGCGGAGGTCGGCGTGGCCGGCGGGGTGGTCGAGGACGGTCAGGGTGCCGGCGACCTTGGCCTGGGTGCCGACGAGGGCGCGCATCAGGGTTGACTTGCCGCATCCGGAGGGGCCGAGGAGACCGGTGACCTGGCCTCGGCGGACGGTGAAGTCGAGGTCGCGCAGGACGGTGTGGGGGCCGCGGACGACGGTGAGGCCGGCGGCGTGGATGGCGGGGGTGACGGGGTCCCGGACGGGGTCCGGGGGGTCCGGGTTTTTATTCATCACGTGATGAATAGTCCTCCGGTGCGTATGGGTCGTCAAGGACCGGGGCGGGGGTGCGTGCCGGGGCCTCCGGCGGGGGTCCGGCGCGTTTGGCGAGGCCTACTGAAGGGGCACCCGGCGCAGGGGTGCCGCCTTGCCCACCCTCCCCCAAGCTCTCGGCTTCGCTCGAGCAGGGGGGACCCCCATCGCCCCAGGCGGCAGACTGCCCAAGGCGGCGGGGACGGCACCCACCGGCGCCGGTCAGGACGTGCCCCGCCAGGGGCGCGGGGCCGTATCCATGTGCGGCTCCGCCGCGCGGGCGCGATCGGCCACGACGTGGCACCCGGCCACGACGGCGCGCAACCGGTGACCGAAAGGCGTACCCGACACCACCGGAGTGCTGAGGGCCGGTCAGCCCTCAGCCCTTGCGGCCTTGGCCCTTTTTCTTGGCGGGGTTGCGGGTGCGGCGGCCGGCACGGCGCTCGTACTGCTCGACGGCGGTCTCGTACTCCTGGCGTCGCAGCTTCTCGCCGGGGGCCTCCGTGAGGCAGCGCAGGGCGTAGGCGAGGAGGACGCCGACGAAGCCGATGGTCAGGAATCCGCGCAGGGAGGCCTGCTTCTCGGGGTCGGGCCGCTGGGAGAAGGAGCTCCAGGTCCGCGTGAAGGCGAAGGCGGAGCACACCGCGAACATGACGATCAGCAGGCCCTCGACGAACGCGCCGACGTCGGCCAGCGCCAGCCCCTCGTAGGCGAAGCGGAGAACGAAGCAGCCCGCGACCGCCAGGGCGAGGGCACCGAGAGCGGCGCCCACACGGGTCACCAGGTAGGAACCGCTGTGATCGACCCAGGACGTGCCGAAGAAACGGATCGCCTCAGGACGGGGGCCGGGGTTCGTGGGTGCGTCGCTCACGGGTCCGATTATCCCCGGACCGGCCCGCGCGAGGCGCAGGCCGGTCGGGACACGGCGGTCAGCCCAGCTTGGAGACGTCGCGGACGGCGCCCTTGTCGGCGCTGGTGGCCATGGCGGCGTAGGCGCGCAGGGCGGCGGAGACCTTGCGCTCGCGGGACTTGGGAGCGTAGACGCCGCCCAGGGCCTCGCGGCGCGCGGCGAGCTCGTCGTCGCCGACCAGCAGCTCGATGGACCGGTTCGGGATGTCGATGCGGATGCGGTCGCCGTCCTGGACGAGCGCGATGGTGCCGCCGGCCGCGGCCTCGGGCGAGGCGTGACCGATCGACAGGCCGGAGGTGCCGCCGGAGAACCGCCCGTCCGTGACGAGCGCGCAGGCCTTGCCGAGCCCGCGTCCCTTCAGGTACGAGGTCGGGTAGAGCATCTCCTGCATGCCCGGCCCGCCCTTGGGGCCCTCGTAGCGGATGACGACGACGTCGCCCTCCTTGACCTCCTTCATGAGGATCTTCTGGACGGCCTCGTCCTGCGACTCGCAGACGACGGCGGGGCCCTCGAAGGTCCAGATGGACTCGTCGACACCGGCGGTCTTCACGACACAGCCGTCCACCGCGAGATTGCCCTTCAGGACGGCGAGGCCGCCGTCCTGCGAGTAGGCGTGCGCGACGTCGCGGATGCAGCCGCCGGCCGCGTCCGTGTCGAGGGAGTCCCAGCGCTTGGACTGCGAGAAGGCGGTGGCGGAGCGCTCACAGCCGGGGGCGGCGTACCAGAGGTCGGTGGCTTCCTCGGTCGCGCTGCCGCTGCGCACGTCCCAGGTGTCGAGCCACTCCTTGATCGACGGGGAGTGGACGGTGTGCACGTCCTCGTTGAGGAGCCCGCCGCGGTACAGCTCGCCGAGGATGGCGGGGATGCCGCCGGCGCGGTGCACGTCCTCCATGTAGTACGTCTTCGACCCGGCGACGTTCGGCGCGACCTTGGCCAGGCAGGGCACGCGGCGCGAGACGGCGTTGATGTGGTCGAGGTTGTAGTCGACCTCGGCCTCCTGGGCGGCGGCCAGCAGGTGCAGGATCGTGTTCGTGGAGCCGCCCATGGCGATGTCGAGCGCCATCGCGTTCTCGAACGCGGCGTGGGTGGCGATGTTGCGCGGCAGGACGCTCGCGTCGTCGTCGCCGTAGTACCGCTGGGTCAGCTCGACGATGGTGGTGCCGGCGCGCTCATAGAGGGCCTTGCGCCCCGTGTGGGTGGCGAGCAGCGACCCGTTGCCCGGCAGGCTCAGGCCGATGGCCTCGGTCAGGCAGTTCATCGAGTTGGCGGTGAACATGCCGGAACAGGAGCCGCACGTCGGACAGGCGTTCTCCTCGATGCGGAGGATGTCCTCGTCGGAGATCTTCTCGTTGACGGCCTCGGACATGGCGTCGACCAGGTCCAGGGTGCGCACGGTGCCGTCGACCAGGGTGGCCCGCCCGGACTCCATCGGACCGCCCGAGACGAAGATCGTCGGGATGTTGAGGCGCAGGGCGGCCATCAGCATTCCGGGCGTGATCTTGTCGCAGTTCGAGATGCAGATCAGCGCGTCCGCGCAGTGCGCCTCGACCATGTACTCGACGGAGTCGGCGATGAGGTCACGCGAGGGCAGGCTGTAGAGCATGCCGCCGTGCCCCATCGCGATGCCGTCGTCGACGGCGATGGTGTTGAACTCACGAGGAATACCGCCGGCCTCGACGATGGCCTCGCTCACGATGCGCCCGACCGGCGCCAGGTGCGTGTGCCCGGGGACGAACTCGGTGAACGAGTTGGCGACGGCGATGATCGGCTTCCGGCCGATGTCCGCACCGGGTACACCGGAGGCCCGCATAAGGGCGCGTGCGCCCGCCATGTTGCGACCGTGGGTGACTGTGCGGGACCTCAGCTCGGGCATCGTCGCTCGCTCCTTAAGGCGGAAAAGACTGTTTACGAGCCTACGCCGCCGCTCCACACCCTGGACACAGTGTCCGTATATCGATACGGCTGTCTCACTGAACCCCGCTCAGATGCCCCTGCACCACGGGCGCGATCCGCGAGACCACGTCCTCCAGCTCGGCGGAAGCGAGCGGCTCCACCTTGATCACGTATCGCAGCATGGCGGTCCCCACCAGCTGAGCGGCGGCCAGCGAGACCCGGAGCTCGGCCTCTCCCTCCGCCACGTCCAGCCGCCCGGCGATCCGCCCCAGCAGCTGCTCGACGATCAGTCGCCGGAAGACACCGGCGGCGGTCTCGTTGTTGACGGCGGACCGCACGATGGCCAGCAGCGGCGCCCGCGTCACGGGGTTCTCCCACACCCCGAAGACGAACCGCGTGAGCCGCTCCCCGACCCCGTCGAGCGGCCCCCCCTCCACCACACCGGGCACCCCCAGAGCCGGCGCGAACGCCACCTCCACAGAGGCCGCGAAAACAGCCTCCTTGGTCCCGAAGTAGTGGTGGACCAGAGCGGAATCCACCCCCGCAGCCTTGGCGATGCCCCGCACCGAGGTCTTCTCGTACCCCCGCTCGGCGAACTCCTCACGGGCGGCGTCCAGGATCCGCTCCCGCGCCCCGCCGCCCTCGCTCCGTGCGGGCCGCCCCCGGCGCCGTACGGTCATGACCCCGGAACCCGCACCGCGGAAGCGAGGTGCAGCCGCGTGAAGGCGAGCGCCTCGGCCAGATCGGCTTCGCGCTCGGCGCTGGACATGGCCCGCCGGGTATTGACCTCGATCACCACGTGCCCGTCGAAACCGCTCACGGCCAGTCGCTCCAGCAGTTCGGCGCAGGGCTGCCCGCCCCGCCCGGGAACGAGGTGCTCGTCCTTACCGGACCCGTTCCCGTCGGCGAGGTGCACGTGCCCCAGCCGGTCGCCCATCCGCCCGACCATCTCCAGAGCGTCGGTCCGGGCGGTGGCGGTGTGACTCAGATCAACGGTGAAATGCCGGTAGTCGTCCTTCGTGACATCCCAGTCCGGCGCGTAGGCAAGCATCTCTCGATCGCGATATCGCCACGGATACATGTTCTCGACGGCGAACCGCACATCCGTTTCATCAGCCATCCGCCACACGCCGCGCACGAAGTCCCGCGCGTAACCCCGCTGCCACCGGAACGGCGGATGCACGACAACGGTCGAGGCGCCCAGCCGCTCGGCGGCCGACTTGGCCCGTTGCAGCTTCACCCACGGATCGGTCGACCACACCCGCTGCGTAATGAGAAGACACGGCGCGTGAACGGCCAGAACGGGCACCCGGTGATAGTCCGAGAGCCGCCGCAGCGCATCGATGTCCTGGCTGACGGGGTCGGTCCACACCATGACCTCGACGCCGTCGTACCCCAGGCGCGCCGCGATCTCGAAGGCCGTAGCCGTCGACTCCGGATACACGGAAGCCGTGGACAGCGCGACCTTCGCATCCGGGATGCGCACCACTGGTTCTGCCACGGGGACAGACTACGATCCCGATTCCCCGAGAGGGCCCGCACACCGGAACGTGCGGCAAAGCTCACGACGCCCACCCCCGACCGGCACACCCACCCACGACCGGACGGGCACAACCACCCACCCACGATCAGACGGGCACGAGACGGCCGGCCCCCACCCACAGTCGGACGGGCACGAGACGGCAGGCAGGCACCCCCACCCACAGTCGGACGGGCACGAGACAGCAGGGACCGCACGGGGCATGTCCGCGCGCAGCACCGAGCGCAGGCGTCCCCGCACCGGTGTCAGCGGGCGGCGCCTTCGAGATGGCGAGCACGGACATGCCCCGTGCGGTCCCGAACCCACCCCGACACCTGTCGGAGCAAACGGGAATGCCGCCAGGAGAGCCCAGGCGGCCACCCTCCCTTCAAGCGCGATCAGGCCCCGGGCAGATGATCGAGCTGCCGCAGAATGACACCCTCGCGCAGCGCCCAGGGGCAGATCTCCAGCGTCTCGACCCCGAAGAGATCCATGGCGCCCTCGGCGACCAGCGCCCCGGCGAGCAACTGCCCGGCCCGCCCCTCGGACACCCCGGGAAGCTCGCCCCGCTCCGCGGTGGTCATCGCGGCGAGCCGCGGCACCCAGTCCTCCAGGGCGCTGCGCTTCAACTCCCGCTGCACGTACAACCCGTCGGCGGACCGCGCCGCCCCGGCCAGCCGGGCCAGCTGCTTGAACGTCTTGCTCGTGGCCACCACGTGATCAGGCGCCCCGAACCGGCTGAACTCCCCGACCGTCCGGGCGATCTGCGCCCGCACGTGCCGCCGCAGCGCCTTCACATCGGCCGGGTCGGCCGGATCCCCGGGCAGCCAGGCAGAGGTGAGCCGCCCGGCGCCGAGCGGCAGCGACGCGGCGGCGTCGGGCTCCTCGTCGATCCCGAAGGCGATCTCCAGCGAGCCGCCTCCGATGTCGAGGACGAGCAGCTTGCCGGCGGACCACCCGAACCAGCGCCGCACGGCGAGGAAGGTCAGCCGGGCCTCCTCGGCCCCGCTGAGCACCCGCAGCTCGACCCCGGTCTCGTCCTTGACCCGCGCCAGCACCTCGTCCGCGTTGGTGGCCTCCCGCACGGCGGAGGTGGCGAAGGGCAGCAGCTCCTCGACGCCCTTGTCCTCCGCGGCCTCCAGCGCCCCCCGCACCACACCGATCAACCGCTCGACACCGTCGGCCCCGATGGCTCCACGGTCGTCGAGGAGTTGGGCGAGCCGCAGATCGGCCTTGTGCGAGTGCGCGGGCAGCGGGCGCGCGCCCGGGTGGGCGTCCACCACGAGCAGATGCACCGTATTCGAACCCACGTCGAGGACACCGAGTCTCATGTACGGAACGCTACTGCGCCCGCGCGCCGACCGGTCCCCCGAGGCGGGTGCCGGGGTCTTCGCAGGGGTCACCGCACGCTTACTCTGGACCTGTGCCCAAGACGAAAAAGGCCAAGGCCGACAAGGCCGACAAAAAGAAGTCGGCACCGCAGAAGCAGGACGCGACTCGACAGCAGCAGCAGCCGGACGAGAAGCCCATCGACTTCCCGAGGGCATGGGTCGAGTTCCCGGACCCGGCGGACGACGAACAGGTCTTCCGCTGTGATCTGACATGGCTGACCTCTCGTTGGACGTGCATCTTCGGCAGTGGCTGCCAGGGCATCCAGGCCGGCCGCGCCGACGACGGCTGCTGCACCCTGGGCGCCCACTTCTCGGACGAGGACGACGAGAAGCGCGTGGCGGAGCACGTGGCACGGCTCACCTCGGACATCTGGCAGCACCACGACGTGGGCGTGGAGACGGGCTGGGTGTCGAAGGACGAGGACGGAGAGCGCCAGACGCGCCCGTACAACGGCTCGTGCATCTTCCAGAACCGGCCGGGGTTCGAGGGCGGCGCGGGTTGCTCGCTGCACATCCTGGCGATCAAGGAGGGCCGGGAGCCGCTGGAGACGAAGCCGGACGTGTGCTGGCAGCTGCCGATCCGCCGCACCTACGAGTGGATCGACCGCCCGGACGACACGCGGGTGCTGCAGGTCTCGATCGGCGAGTACGACCGCAGGGGCTGGGGCCCAGGCGGCCACGACCTGCACTGGTGGTGCACCTCGGCGACGTCGGCGCACGGCGCGGGCGACCCGGTGTACGTGTCGTACCGCCCGGAGCTGACGGAGCTGATGGGCGAGGCCGGTTACGCGAAGCTGGTGGAGCTGTGCGAGGAGCGCCTGGCGGGCGCCCGCAAGAAGCTGCCCCTGCTGGCCCCGCACCCGGCGGACCCGGTGTGACGCCCCGCTGACGCTCAGGACGTCGAGGGAGCCGGGTCACCGGGCGTCGTCGGATCGCTCGGCGACGGATCGCTCGGCGTCGGATCCGGGTCGCTCGGGGTCGGGTCGGGATCGCTCGGCGACGGGTCACTGGGCGTCGGATCCGGATCGCTCGGGGTCGGATCGCTGGGCGTCGGATCGCTCGGCGTCGGATCCGGATCGCTCGGCGTGGGCCCCGGGTCGGAAGTCCCCGGCCCGGGACCGGGCGCCCCGGTCGGCCCGGGCCCCGCGGTCGCGGAACTCCCGTACCCCTCGATGGAGATGACCGCGCCGGACGGGTCGACGGCGACGCGGGCGCTCCAGTGCCCGGCCGGTTCCGTGCGGTGGTCGACGTAGACCTGGAGGGTGACGGATTCACCGGGCTGGAGCGTGCCCGAAGAGCGGCTCAGATACAGCCACGAGGCGCCGGTGGATGCGGACCAGTCGACGGCGGAACTGCCGGAGGCGGTCAGGGTGATGAGGGTGACGTCACCGCTGGGCTGGGCCTCGACGGTGAGCCGCCCGGGGCCGTGGGCGCCGCGGGAGGGCGGCGTGATGACTTCCACGGAGACGTCCGAGGGGTGCCCGGCACTGTCGGTGAAGTGCGGGTCGGGGGTGGTGCGGGCGTTGCCCGCGTTCTCGTACGCGCCGCCCGCGCGGTCCCCGTCGAGCTCGCCGACACCCGCCTCGTTGGCGCTGACGGAACGGCCGTCGGTGCCCTCGCCGGTCTGCGGCCCACGGTAGGCGGCCCACAGGGCGAGCACCGGGGCGGCGACGACGGTGGCGACGACGGTGGTGGTGACCGCGCGGGAGCGCAGCCGGTCACGGCGGGCCGCACGGTCCTTGGGATCCATGGGGAACCCGCGCCGGTCGAAGCGCGGGGCGCCCGGGTGCGGGGCGTGCATGGCCTGGTGCAGGGCGGCGCGCGGGGCCTCGACGAGGGGCAGCGCGGCGGGGGTGACGGAGGTGCCGGGCCAGGCACCGGGGGCGGCGCGCTCGGCGGTGCGGCGGCAGCGCGGGCAGTCGTCGACGTGGCGGACGAGCTCGCGGCGCAGGGCGGCGGACAGCAGCAGCTGGTTGTCCCCGGTGAGCCGGGCGACGCTGGGGCAGGTGCCGGTCTCGACGACGGCGAGCGCGGCGCGGGTCCGCTCGACCTCGCAGGCGGCGGAGGAGAGCAGCTCGCGGGTGACGGCGGGATCGGTGCCGAGGGCGGCGGCGACCTCGCGGGGCGAGAGCTGGTGCCGGACGGCGAGCTCGAGGGCTTCCCGCTGCTCGGGCGTGGTCCCGGCGGCTTCGGGCCAGGCGAGCTGGGCGAGCTGCCGGCGGCGCTCTTCCGAAGCCGAGGGCGAGGCACCGGAGCCGGAAGCTGAACCGGCCCCAGAACCAGAACCGGACGGAGAGCCCGAGTCCGACCGAGAGCCCGAGACGGAGCCCGAACGAGAGCCCGAGCCCGAACGAGAACCAGAACCCGAGCCGACCGCAGAGGCGGAGCCGGCGGCATGAGCCCCCTGCCGCCTCCGCTTGGCCTCCGCCATCCGCCGCAGACACGACCACCGGGCCAGCGCGTACAGCCAGGCCCGCCGGTCCGCGGCGGCGTCCGGCGCCCGGCTCCCCCGCCGCTCGGCGAGCGCGAGCGCGTCACCGAGCGCGGCGATCGCCTCGTCGTGATCGCACAGGACGGAGAGGCAGTACGTGAAGAGGCCGTCGAGACAGGGCTCGTAGCGCGCGGGCGGGCGCTGCGGAACAGCGCGCGGCGCCGGTCGCCTCGCCCCGGCGCGGTGCGCCCGGTGTGCGCCGGTGGTGTGCGTGGAGGGTTCCGGCCTGCTGCTCATCACCTGTGCGACCGTAGGGGCCGGTGCAGGCCCTCTCCGGCGCCTTGAGCACATTTAATCCTTACGGGTGAAACGATCCCTCAAAAGGGGACAGGAAGCCCGTATTCCGTGGCCAGCGCGCCTACACGGGGCGACGAAAGCGTTCACCACCGCGCCCGCGCCGGAGGCACTGTCAGTGCCGCCCGCTACGGTTCGGGGCATGGCTGCCCGTACCAAATCCGCCAAGGACCGACCGTCGTATCGCTGCACCGAGTGCGGCTGGCAGACGGCGAAGTGGCTCGGCCGCTGCGCCGAGTGCCAGGCGTGGGGCACGGTCGAGGAGTACGGCGCGCCCGCGGTCCGCACGACCGCCCCCGGCCGCGTCACGACGTCCGCGCTCCCCATCGGCCAGGTCGACGGCAAGCAGGCCACGGCCCGCCCCACCGGCGTGCCCGAGCTGGACCGGGTGCTCGGCGGCGGCCTCGTACCGGGCGCGGTGGTGCTGCTCGCGGGCGAGCCCGGCGTGGGCAAGTCGACGCTCCTCCTCGACGTCGCGGCGAAGTCCGCGAGCGAGGAGCACAAGACGCTCTACGTGACGGGTGAGGAGTCGGCGTCGCAGGTGCGGCTGCGCGCGGACCGCATCAAGGCGATCGACGACCACCTGTACCTGGCGGCGGAGACGGACCTCGCCGCGGTCCTGGGCCACTTGGACGCGGTGAAGCCGTCCCTCCTGATCCTGGACTCGGTGCAGACGGTCGCCTCGCCGGAGATCGACGGCGCGCCCGGCGGCATGGCGCAGGTCCGCGAGGTGGCGGGCGCGCTGATCCGCGCGTCCAAGGAGCGCGGCATGTCCACGCTCCTCGTGGGCCATGTGACGAAGGACGGCGCGATCGCCGGCCCCCGCCTCCTGGAGCACCTGGTGGACGTGGTGCTGCACTTCGAGGGCGACCGGCACGCGCGCCTGCGCCTGGTCCGCGGGGTGAAGAACCGGTACGGGACGACGGACGAGGTCGGCTGCTTCGAGCTGCACGACGAGGGGATCACGGGACTCGCGGACCCCAGCGGCCTGTTCCTGACGCGGCGCGCGGAGCCGGTGCCGGGCACCTGTCTGACCGTCACCCTGGAGGGCCGGCGCCCGCTGGTGGCGGAGGTGCAGGCGCTGACGGTGGACTCGCAGATCCCGTCCCCCCGCCGTACGACCTCCGGTCTGGAGACGTCCCGCGTCTCGATGATGCTGGCCGTGCTGGAGCAGCGCGGCCGGATCAGCGCGCTCGGCAAGCGGGACATCTACTCGGCGACGGTGGGCGGCGTGAAGCTGTCGGAGCCGGCCGCGGACCTCGCGATCGCGCTCGCGCTGGCGTCCGCGGCGAGCGACACCCCGCTGCCGAAGAACCTGGTGGCGATCGGCGAAGTGGGCCTCGCGGGCGAGGTCAGACGGGTCACGGGGGTGCAGCGCCGGCTGGCCGAGGCGCACCGGCTGGGCTTCACGCACGCCCTGGTCCCGGCCGACCCGGGCAAGATCCCTCCGGGCATGAAGGTGCTGGAAGTCGCGGACATGGGAGAGGCGCTGCGGGTGCTGCCGAAGGGCCGTAGGCGAGAGGCCCCACGGGAGGCGGAGGAGCGCCGGTAGACTTTGCCCTGGTCTCGCCCGTGCGTGCGAACGCGAAGGAACCCCAGGGCACCCCAGAGTCTGCGATCCGGAGGAGTGCAGTGGCAGCCAACGACCGGGCGTCAGCTCCCGGCAAGTCCGGAGGGAGTTCCGGTGCGGACGGCCTGATGCGCGCGTCACTGAGCGCCGTGGCACCCGGTACCGGCCTGCGTGACGGCCTGGAGCGCATCCTCCGTGGCAACACCGGCGGTCTCATCGTCCTCGGTTCGGACAAGACGGTCGAATCGATGTGTACGGGTGGATTCGTCCTCGATGTCGAGTTCTCCGCGACGCGACTGCGCGAGCTGTGCAAGCTCGACGGCGGCATCGTGCTCTCCTCGAACCTGGACAAGATCCTGCGGGCCGGCGTCCAGCTGGTCCCGGATCCGACGATCCCGACGGAGGAGACCGGCACCCGGCACCGCACGGCGGACCGGGTCAGCAAGCAGGTCGGCTTCCCGGTCGTCTCGGTCTCCCAGTCGATGCGCCTGATCGCGCTCTACGTGGACGGACAGCGCCGGGTCCTGGAGGACTCGGCCGCGATCCTGTCGCGGGCGAACCAGGCGCTCGCGACGCTGGAGCGCTACAAGCTCCGCCTCGACGAGGTCGCCGGCACGCTCTCCGCGCTGGAGATCGAGGACCTGGTGACGGTCCGGGACGTGACGGCGGTCGCGCAGCGCCTGGAGATGGTGCGCCGGATCGCGACCGAGATCGCCGAGTACGTGGTGGAGTTGGGCACGGACGGCCGCCTGCTCGCGCTGCAGCTCGACGAGCTGATCGCGGGCGTCGAGCCCGAGCGCGAGCTCGTCGTACGGGACTACGTGCCGGCCCCGACGGCCAAGCGGTCCCGCACGGTCGAGGAGGCGCTGGCCGAGCTGGACTCCCTGCACCACGGCGAGCTGCTCGAACTGCCCATCGTGGCCCGCGCCCTGGGCTACACGGGCTCTCCGGAGGCCCTGGACTCGGCGGTGTCGCCGCGCGGCTTCCGGCTCCTGGCCAAGGTGCCGCGACTGCCCGGCGCGATCATCGACCGACTCGTGGAGCACTTCGGCGGGCTCCAGAAGCTGCTCGCGGCGAGCGTGGACGACCTCCAGACGGTCGACGGCGTCGGCGAGGCCCGCGCGCGCAGCGTGCGCGAGGGGCTCTCCCGGCTGGCGGAGTCCTCGATCCTGGAGCGGTACGTATAGCTCCGCGAGGTGACGTGACAGAGGGGCGGGGCCGACACGGCCCCGCCCCTCTTTCGTGTACCTGGGTCCGGTCAGTCGGCCTTGAGGACGAAGGACGTCTGGTCGCCCGCCAGTTGCGCGCCCTTGACCTCGACGAGGTAGGTGCCGGGCGTCGCGGAACCGGCCGAGGGCGTCGCGCACTGCGGGGCGCTGGGCCGCTTGTCCCAGTTCACGGTGTGGGAGACCTTGCCGCCCGCCGGGACGCGGAGCAGCAGCGTGCCCGCACCGGCCGGGCAGTCCTCGGACGACCAGAAGGTCTTCTTGTCGTCGTCCGCCTTCGTGATCGTCATGACCGCCGTGCGCGGGCCGAGATCGACCTTGCAGGCCTTGTCGGCGGTGCTCTTGACGGTGACGACGAGCTCGGGCTTGTCGTCGGGGCCGTAGGAGTTGCGGACGCTGCGCACGGAGAGCGTCACACTGCCCGCGGTGCAGTCCGGCAGGCTGGACCCGGCCGGCACCCGGTCCCCCGAGGTCGCCCCGCCGTCGCCCGGCCCGGATCCGGCGTCACCGCCTCCGCCACCGCCGGAACTCCCGCCCGCGTCACCGGAGTCGGACCCGTCGCCCGCACCGCCGTCACCCTCACCGCCGCCGGAGCCGGAACCCGACTCGTCGCGGCCGCCGGGGTGTTGGCTGATCGCGGGGCCCGTGCCGGAGGGGCCCGGCGTGATCGACTCGGTCGGGTGCTTGCCGTCGGTCCCGCCGGCGCCCTTGTTCCCCGTACCACCGCCGAAGTTGACGACCCATACGACCAGCAGCGCGAGGAGCGCCACGACGGACAGCAGAACGACCCTCCGGCGCCAGTAGATGGAGGAGGGAAGCGGCCCGATCGGATTGCGCAGAGATCCCACGGATCAAACCTTACGAGAGATCGGGCCGTTGTCCGGCGCCCACCCGCCGCCTCGGCCCCCAAGTTTTCCGGATCATCATCATGCCGCTGCTTGAGCCTCGGGGCTCCCAGCATCCCAGGTATTTCGACCGGGAGGTCCGTCACATCACCAGAGCGTGGGGGCTTGGGCTTGAGTACGGTCTCTCGTTTCTGTCTGCTGTTGGTGCGGCAGGGTTGCGCCACCTGCCCGCCCCGGCCCCGCCTTGCGGCGGGTGCGGGTGGTGCGGGTCTTGCGGTCGGCTCCACGAGGCTTCGACACCGGCTGTGCGGTGTCCTGGTCTCCGGCCACTCCGGTACCAGTTACTGCGGTGGCCGCGAGTGCGGCAAGGTTGAGTGCGGCGTTGGCGTCCCGGTCGATGACCAGGCCGCAGGCATCGCATGTGTAGGTCCGGAGGTGCAGCGGCAGTTTGGCTTTCACCGCGCCGCACCCGGAGCAGGTCTTGGAGGAGGGATACCAGCGGTCGGCGGCCAGGACGCGGCAGCCGTTGCGCCGGGACTTGTAGCTGAGCCGGCGGCGGATCTCGCCGAATCCGGCGTCGGCGATCCGGCGGGCCAGGCGATGGTTGCGGAGCATCCCGGCAACATGGAGATCCTCGACCACGACCGTGCCGTACGTGCGGGTGACGGTGGTGGTGAGCTTGTGCAGGGCGTCCGCGCGGAGGTTCGCCACCCGGTGGTGAATCTTGGTCAGCTGGGCGTTGGCCTTCTCCCACCGCTTCGACGGCTTCTGCCCCGTCCTGCGGTCCGGGCCCCGGCGCCGGGACACGGCGCGAGAAGCGCGCCGCAGCTGGGTCAGGGCCTTGTCGTAGTGGCGGGGGTTGGCGACGGTGCGGATCTCGCCGGTGCTGTCGGCCATCACCGCGAGGGTCTTCACGCCGAGATCGATCCCGACGACTGTGCCCGGGCGCGCCACGCGCTGGATGTCGCGCTTCACCTCGGTCTGGAAGGACACGAACCAGCGCCCGCGTTCGTGGCGGACGGTCGCGGACAGGATCCGCGCCGTCCCGCCCCGGACACGGGCGAGGAGCTTGTGGGTGGGTTCGTGGGTGCGGATCGTGCCCAGACGGGGCAGTGTCACATGCCGGCCGTCGGCATCCACACGGATGGTGCCGGTGGTGAACCGGCAGGACAGGCGCGCCTTCCGCTTCGACTTGAAGCGCGGCGCACCCATGCGGGCGCCCTTGCGTTTGCCGTTCTTGGACTTGGCGTAGTTGTCGAACGCGGCCGACGCGTTCGCCAGACCCGTGCTGTAGGCCTCCTTGGAGTTGTCCTCCCACCAGTCAGCGAACCTGGGATCGGTGCGCTTGACGACGTTGAACTCCTTGCGCAGCGCGGGCAGCGACCACGGCCGCCACCCGGTCAGTTCCGCATCGGGGACGCCGTACGACACCTCGGCCCGGCGCTGCCACCACGACGCGGTCACCCACGCGACCGCCCAGTTGTACGCGGCCCGCGCCGCACCACAATGCGAACGCAGAGCGGCTTCCTGACCCGCGTTCGGGTCCAGAGCGAACCGGTACGCCTGCACGACGAACCCAGGCCGCGGCCGGAACCCCTTCACCCGCACACCTCACTGCACGCCATGCTCCGACCGTAAGACGGGAACCGGCGCATACCGAGAGACACCGGCCTCGCCCACCAGAACGAGTGGCGGAGTTTTCCACAACCCGCTAGTTGTCCACAGGACGCCGTGCACAACATGGTCCGGCCGGACGTCTCATCCCGCTCCAACTGATGGCCCCTGTCTTCCGTCAGGGGTCCCACCCGACCACCGCCTGATGTGACGGCTCCGGGAGTTGCGTACTGTCCGTGACCATGGGAACCATCGACTCCGATCTCTATCGCGACATCCTCGAATTCGCCCACGACACTCCGTCCTGGTTCCAGGACCTGATGGAGGTGTGGACCGAACTCGGTCTGCTGCTGTTCGCCGTGCTCTTCGTCGCCGCCTGGTGGCGCGCCCGCCGGGGCGATCCCCGGGCCCTCGCCGTGGCCGTGCTCGCGCCGCTGGGCACCGCCGTGGCGTACGTGGCCAGCGAGTTGATCAAATCGGGGATCGACGAGGAGCGGCCCTGTCGCGCGGTCGCCGGCGCGCTGCCCTCACTGATCGACTGCCCGGTCTACGGGGACTGGTCCTTCCCGAGCAACCACTCGACGATCGGTGCCGCGGCCGCCGTCGGGCTCGCGCTCGCCTGGCCGAAGATCGGCTGGCTGACGGTGCCGATGGCGATCCTCATGGCGTTCTCCCGGGTGTTCGTCGGCGTGCACTACCCGCACGACGTCGCGGCCGGGCTGCTGCTCGGGACGCTGGTCGCGTTTCTCGTGGTCGGGCTGTGCGCGCGGCCGGGGGCGCGGGTGACGGTGGCGATGCGGGGGTCGGGGAACGGGCTGGTGCGGTGGTTCGCGGGGCCCGGGACCGGGGGTTCCGAGACCGGGGCCGCGTACGCGTCGGGGCGCGGGGCGCATCGGCGCTGAGGCTCCCGGCCATGGGCCGCGCGGGCTACGGGCTCCGGATTCCGGGTGCGGGGCGGGCGGCGCCGTCAGTGCAGCAGGCCCGCCTCGTACGCCACGATCGCGGCCTGCACCCGGTTTCTGACCCCCAGTCGGTCCAGGACCGTGCTCACGTACGCCTTCACCGTGCCCTCCACCAGATGCAGGCGCGCGGCGATCTCCGGGTTCGACAGGCCCGCGCCGACCAGGCCGAGGACCTCGCGCTCGCGCGGGGTCAGCGCGGCCACGCGGTCGCGGGCCTCGGCCTCCCGGGTGAGCCGGCCGCCGCGGCCCAGGCCGTCGATCACGTGCCGGGCCACGCGCGGCGACAGGAAGGCGGCGCCGCCCGCCACCGCCCGTACGCCCGCCATCAGTTCGTGCGGGTCGCCCGACTTGAGCAGGAAGCCGGTGGCTCCGCCGGCCAGGGCGCGCGTCACGTACGCGTCCTCCGAGAACGTCGTCAGCATCGCCACCGCCGTGCCGGGGGCCGCCGCCACGATCTGCTCCGCGGCCGCCAGGCCGTCCAGGCGCGGCATCCTGATGTCGACCAGCGCCACGTCGGGGCGGTGCGCTCGGGCCAGCGTCACCGCCTCGCGGCCGTCCGCCGCCTCCGCGACCACCTCGAAGTCGTCGCCCGCCGCCAGGATCGCGGCGACGCCCGCTCTGATCATGGCCTCGTCGTCGGCCAGGAGCACTCTGATCTTCCGGTTCCGCCTCTGCTCCTGAGTCTCCTGCGGCTGCGTCTGCTTCTGCTTCTGCGTCTGCTTCTGCGTCTGCTTCTGCGTCACTGGCCCGTCCTCGGGATCAGGGTCTTGTCGATGAGGGCGTGCGGTGCCTTCGCCGCGAAACACAGCCTGAAGTGGTCCACGCTCACGAACAGTTCGCCGCTCGCCCGGTAGTAACGGCAGTCCGTGCCCGGCGGGGGCGGGGCGGGAGCGCGGTCCACGGGCGGGTCGCTGATCGTGAGGGCGGGCAGGGTCTGCTCCGCGTCGGCCTCCGGGGTGCCCAGTGGGAGGGTGGCGTAGGCGCGGGGGGTCAGTACGGCGTGGGTGGTGCGGTAGGCGTACCAGGTGAACGCGCCGGCCGTCAGGACGGTTCCCGCGACGGCCGCGGCGACGAAGGCGCGGGCGGTCCCCGGTGTACGGGTCCGTGGGTCGGGCGGGACGGCGGTGGAGCGGGTCGGGATCGTCGGCAGGGTCGCTCGCACTCGGAAGCCCTCTGCGTGCGGGCCCGCTTCGAAGGTGCCGCCCAGGTCTGTGACGCGCGTGCGCAGTGCTTGAAGGCCGGTCCCTGTACCTGTCCCCGTTCCCGTGCTGCCTTGGCGGGCCCGGGAAGCAGGTCCCGCTGTCGTCACCGTGATCGTCAGGCTGTCCGGACTGTCCTGGCTGTCCTGGCTGTCCCGGCTGCTCCGACCGTTGTGTGCGCGGGTCGTCTCCACCGTCACCGCGGCGCCCGGCGCGTGCTTCGCCGCGTTCGTCAGGGCCTCCTGGACCACGCGGTACGCCGTGCGGTCCTCCGGGGGCGGGGTGCCGTGCAGCTGGACCGGGAGGCCGGAGGCCGCGGCGCGTTCCACGAGTTCCGCCACGGTCTCGCCGGGCGGGGCCAGGGGGGCCGGTTCGTCGTCCTCCTCGCGCAGCAGGCCGATGATGCCGTGCAGGCGGTCGGTGGCGTCGGAGGCGGCGGCGCGGAGTTCGGCGGCGGCCTCGCGATGGGGTCCCGGCAGGTCCTTGGCCACTTGGAGAGCGCCCGCGCGGAGGGCGATGAGGCTCAGTTCGTGGCCCAGAGAATCGTGCATGTCCTGGGCGATCCGGGCCCGTTCGCGCAGCCGGGCGCGGTCCGCGACGATCCGGTGCTCGCGTTCCAGCTGCTCGGCGCGGGCCCAGCCGGCGGCGGCCAGTTCGCGGCTCTGGCGGCGGTGGCGGCCGGCGAGCCAGGGGAACACGGCGCCGAACAGGAGCGTGGCCATGAGGACGAGCCACTCCGCGGTGGGGTCGACCTGGCGGGCGGCGATCTTCGCGGTGCCGGCCGCGGCGAGCGCGGCGAACGTGAGCAGGGCGGGGCGGGTCGTGAGGGCGCGCAGGCCCATCAGGTGGGCGAGGACGGCGAGGGCGGCCCCGTAGGAGAGCGTGAACAGGGCCGGGGCGAAGGCCAGACCGGGGGCCGCGGCCAGCGCGAAGGCCGCGACGGGGCGGCGCCGGCGGTGCAGGGCGGTGGCGACGGCGAGGGCGGCCAGGCCGGCGGCGGGCCGCCAGAGCGGTGCGGGCTCCTCCAGGCGCAGCCATGTGCAGGCCAGTACGGGGACGCTGAGCCCTGCCCACATCCCGAGCGGCGCGATACCCGGTCGGTTCATCCGGCCGAACCTACAAGCCGGAGGGCTCCCCTCGCCCCTGCCGATCGACAGGGTGCCCCCTACTCGTGCGAGGGACCCGTACCGGGGTGGCGGGCGGCAAATGGGCGGTCGGGGCGGCGTGGGGGCGGGGAGGCGGGGGTTCGGGCCCGGCGCGCGTGGCAGGATCGGGAGTGCCATGACTGCGCCCACGAAGACCCCCAGCGATCGCTCAGACCTGCACGGACCGGTCATCGACTGGTTCACCGAACACGCCCGTGACCTGCCCTGGCGCCGCCCCACCGCCGGCCCGTGGGGCGTGATGGTCAGCGAGTTCATGCTCCAGCAGACCCCGGTGAGCCGCGTGCTGCCCGTGTACGAGCAGTGGCTCGCCCGCTGGCCCCGGCCGGCCGATCTCGCCAAGGAGGCCCCCGGCGAGGCCGTCCGCGCCTGGGGGCGGCTCGGGTATCCCCGCCGCGCCCTGCGCCTGCACGGCGCCGCCGTGGCCATAACGGAGCGCCACGGCGGGGACGTGCCCACGGGTCACGCCCAGCTGCTCGCGCTGCCGGGCATCGGGGAGTACACGGCCGCGGCCGTCGCCTCGTTCGCGTACGGGCAGCGCCACGCGGTCCTGGACACGAACGTGCGGCGGGTCTTCGCGCGCGCCGTGACGGGCGTCCAGTACCCGCCGAACGCCACGACGGCCGCCGAGCGCAAGCTCGCCCGCACGCTGCTGCCGGAGCAGGACTCGACCGCCGCGCGCTGGGCCGCCGCCTCGATGGAGCTGGGCGCGCTGGTGTGCACGGCGAAGAGCGAGGAGTGCCACCGGTGCCCGATCGCCGCGATGTGCGCGTGGCGGCTCGCCGGGAAGCCCGCGCACGAGGGCCCGCCGCGGCGGGGCCAGACGTACGCGGGGACGGACCGTCAGGTGCGGGGCAAGCTGCTCGCCGTGCTCCGGGACGCCACCGGGCCGGTGCCGCAGGCCGCGCTCGACCGGGTCTGGGACGAGCCGGTGCAGCGGGCGCGGGCGCTGGACGGGCTGGTCGACGACGGGCTCGTCGAGCCGCTCGCGGGCGGTCTGTACCGGCTTCCCGCGAGCTGACTCCGCGTCCGTTACACAACCGACGGGCAGCCGTGCGTTTGTCGAAGGCTGGAACGGACAACGCCGTGACAACGCCTCCGTAGCTTCTTCCCCGAGACCGCACCCGACCGGTGCGGACCACGGGGAACGGGCAGGAATCGGGAGGCGGTTGCTCATGTCGCACGGCGGTGAGGTGCTCGAGTTCGAGGAGTACGTCAGGACGCGGCAGGACGCTCTGCTGCGCAGCGCCCGGCGCCTGGTGCCGGACCCGGTCGACGCCCAGGACCTGCTGCAGACCGCGCTCGTGCGGACGTACGGGCGGTGGGACGGCATAGCCGACAAGCGGCTGGCCGACGCCTACCTGCGCCGCGTCATGATCAACACGCGGACCGAGTGGTGGCGGGCGCGCAAGCTCGAAGAGGTGCCGACCGAGCAGCTGCCCGAGTCGGTCGTGGACGACTCGACGGAGCAGCACGCGGACCGCGCCCTGCTGATGGACGTCATGAAGGTGCTGGCTCCGAAGCAGCGCAGTGTCGTGGTGCTGCGACACTGGGAGCAGATGTCCACAGAGGAGACGGCCGCCGCGCTCGGCATGTCGGCCGGAACCGTGAAGAGCACGCTGCACCGGGCGCTCGCCCGGCTCCGCGAGGAGCTGGAGAGCCGCGACCTGGACGCCCGCGCGCTCGAACGGGAGGAGCGGGAGCGTTGCGCGGCCTAGGCATACGTGCCTCTCGGAGCGTCGAACTGCTGAAGGCGGGGAGTCCGGTGATCGCCGGGTTCGCCGCCCTCGGGCTTTTGGCCGCTCTGCTCGTCGGGTGTTCGGCCGGTGGCACGGGCGCCCGGGACGAGGGACCCGCCCGGACCGCTCCGGTCGCCTCGGCGGTGCCGTCCCCGGCCGCCAGCCCCGTCGCGTCCGCGACCCCGAAGACGGTGAACGCGGTGCGGCTGGTGAAGGACGACCCGAAGGTCAGCACCGACATCAAGCGCGACCTGAAGCCCTGTGTGGCGGACGAGTACCCCGTCGACGTGAGTTACGGGACGCTGACCGGCGGGCCCGCGAACGATGTCGTGGTGAATGTGATGACCTGCGGTGACGCGGTCGGGATCGGCACGTACGTGTACCGCGACGAGGACGGCACGTACCGGAACGTGTTCCAGGCCGAGGAGCCCCCGGTCTACGCGGAGATCGACCGGGGTGATCTCGTGGTCACCAAGCAGGTGTACGAGAAGGGTGACTCGGTCGCCTCTCCGTCGGGCGAAGAGGTCGTCACGTACCGGTGGGACGGGGACCGCTTCGCGCAGCAGGGCCGCATTCACAACGACTACAGCCACGCGGTGGGCGGGGACTCCCCCGCTCCGGCCGCCACGGACGACGCCGGCTGAGCACGGCCGAGGATGGGAGACCACATGGGCGAGCGCAAGGGTGAGCAGACCCACGTGCTGTTCGTCGAGGACGACGACGTGATCCGCGAGGCCACCCAGCTCGCTCTGGAGCGGGACGGCTTCGTGGTCACCGCCATGCCGGACGGGCTGGCGGGTCTCGAGGCGTTCCGCGCGGACCGGCCGGACATCGCGCTGCTCGACGTCATGGTGCCGGGTCTCGACGGGGTCTCGCTGTGCCGGCGGATCCGCGACGAGTCGACCGTGCCGGTGATCATGCTGTCGGCGCGGGCCGACTCGATCGACGTGGTGCTCGGTCTGGAGGCCGGCGCCGACGACTACGTGACCAAGCCGTTCGACGGGGCCGTGCTCGTGGCCCGGATCCGGGCGGTGCTGCGCCGCTTCGGGCACGCGGGCGGTCCGGCCGCGGCGGCCGCGGGGGCGGCCGCCGAGCCCGCCGGGACCGACGGGGGTGTGCTGCGCTTCGGCGACCTGGAGATCGACACGGAGGGCATGGAGGTGCGCCGGGACGGGAAGCCGGTGGGGCTGACGCCGACCGAGATGCGGCTGCTGCTCGAGTTCTCCTCCGCGCCCGGCACCGTGCTGTCCCGCGACAAGCTCCTGGAGCGGGTGTGGGACTACGGCTGGGGCGGTGACACCCGCGTCGTCGACGTCCACGTCCAGCGACTGCGCACGAAGATCGGCCAGGACCGGATCGAGACGGTCCGCGGCTTCGGCTACAAGCTCAAGGCCTGACCGGCCCGGCTGATGAGGAAGCACATATGAGGGGGACGGCTTTGGGGGCCCGGTGGCGGGGGCTGCTGCCGCGGCGGCTGCGGCGGGGGCTGCACACCGGGGTGCGCTGGAAGATCAGCGTCGCGATCGCGCTGGTCGGCGCGCTCGTCGCGGTGGCCCTGAGCCTGGTGGTGCACAACGCGGCCCGCGTCTCGATGCTGGACAACGCGCGGGACGTGCAGGACGAGCGGATCCAGTTCGTGCAGCGCCAGTACGCGGCGCGCGGCGGCAATCTGCCGGTCGGCTTCGAGGTCAACGACCCGTCGCTGCCGCGCGAGTTGCGGCTCAAGGCCCTGTCGGGGCGCCGCGCCACCTACGTCTCCGAGTCGGCCAGCGGGGTCCCGGACATCTGGGCCGCGGTCCCGCTCGGCAACGGCGACCTCCTCTCGGTCCACTCCCGCTTCACCGACCGCAGCACCGATGTCATGAAGGACCTGGACCAGGCACTGATCATCGGTGCGATCTGTGTCGTGTTCGGCGGCAGCGCGCTCGGGGTGCTCATCGGCGGCCAGATGTCGCGCCGGCTCCGCAAGGCGGCGGGCGCCGCCCGGGAGGTGGCGCAGGGCCGGGCGGACGTGCGGGTGCGCGACGCGATCGGGGGCGTCGTACGGGACGAGACCGATGATCTGGCGCAGGCCGTGGACGCGATGGCGGACGCCCTCAAGCAGCGTCTGGAGGCCGAGCGCCGGGTGACCGCGGACATCGCGCACGAGCTGCGTACGCCGGTGACGGGTCTGCTGACGGCGGCCGAGCTGTTGCCGGCCGGGCGGCCCAGCGAGCTGGTCAAGGACCGGGCGCAGGCGATGCGCACGCTCGTGGAGGACGTGCTGGAGGTGGCCCGGCTCGACAGTGCGGCGGAGCGGGCCGAGCTGCAGGACATCACGCTCGGCGAGTTCGTCAGCCGGCGGATCGCGGCGCGGGGCGGTGACGGCATACGGGTCGATGTCGTGCACGAGTCCGAGGTGACGACGGATCCGCGCCGGCTGGAGCGCATCCTGTTCAACCTGCTGGCCAATGCGGCGAAGCACGCGCGGCCGCCGATCGAGGTGAGTGTGGAGGGGCGGGTGGTCCGGGTCCGTGACCACGGGCCCGGTTTCCCGGAGGACCTTCTGGAGGAGGGCCCGAGCCGCTTCCGTACGGGGGCGGCGCATCGCGCGGGCCACGGTCATGGGCTCGGCCTGACGATCGCCGCCGGTCAGGCCCGGGTTCTGGGGGCGCGTCTGACGTTCCGCAACGTCCGGGCGCCGGGGGCGCCGGAAGGGACCCCGGCGGACGGGGCGGTGGCCGTCCTCTGGCTCCCGGAACACGCCCCGACGAACACGGGCAGCTTCCCGATCGTCCGGCTCCCGTAGGGGGTTCGCGGGTCTCGTCGCCGGTTGCCGGTCCGGTGGGGCTTCTCGCGCATTTCCCCGCGGGGAAATGCGGCGCGCAGCGCCTGCATTTCAGGGGCGCGGGGAACTGCGCGACCGGCCCCCACCGGGCTGCACCCGGCGACGAAAGGGATGGCCCCGAGCTCAGTCCTGCGACGCGGCCGCAGGCGCCGGCGCAGCCCCCCGCAGCGCGACCTCCCGTACGAAGAACGCCGCCAGCAGCGCCCCCACGGCGATCACGGCCCCGAGCAGGAACGCCGAGTGCGTACCGGACGACACGGCGAACTGGTACGCCTCCCGCACGGGCGCCGGGAGCTTCGCGATGCCCTCCGCGTTGAGCTGCGTACCCCCACCGAGCGCCTTCCCGCCGAGGGACCCCGCCCGCTCCGCCATGACGTGCTTGACCCGGTCGTTGAAGACCGCGCCCATGACGGCGACGCCGAACGAGGAGCCGAGCGTGCGGAACAGGGTGGTGGAGGAGGACGCGACGCCCATGTCCTTGAGCTCGACGCTGTTCTGCGCGACGAGCATCGTGATCTGCATCAGACAGCCCATGCCGGCGCCGAGGACCGCCATGTAGAGCCCGGAGGTGAACCGGGAGGTCTCCGTGTCCATCTGGGCGAGCAGGAAGAGCCCGGCGATCATGAGCACGCCGCCCGCGATCGGGAAGACCTTGTACTTGCCGGTGTTCGTGGTGACGCGGCCCGCGATCAGCGAGACGACCATCATCGAGAGCAGCATCGGCAGGAGCAGGAGCCCGGAGTTGGTCGCGGACGCGCCCTGCACGGACTGCTGGTAGAGCGGCAGGAAGAGCACCGCGCCGAACATCACGAAGCCGGTGATGAAGCCGATGACGGACATCAGCGTGAAGTTGCGGCTGCGGAAGATGTGCAGCGGCATGATCGGCTCGGCGGCCTTGGTCTGCGAGAACACGAAGCCGACGAGCGCGGCGACGCCGATGCCGATGAGCTCCATGATCACGGCGGAACCCCAGGCGTACTCGGAGCCGCCCCAGGTGGTGACGAGGACGATCGAGGTGATGCCGATGGTGAGGAGCGCCGCACCCAGGTAGTCGATCTTTCCGGTGGAGCGCTTCTTCGGGAGGTGCAGCACCGCGGTGATCATGACGAGGGCGATCGCGCCGATGGGCAGGTTGATGTAGAAGGCCCAGCGCCAGCCGAGGTGGTCGGTGATGGTGCCGCCGACGAGCGGTCCGCCGATCATGGCGAGCGCCATGACGCCGGCCATCATGCCCTGGTACTTGCCGCGCTCCCGGGGCGGGATCAGGTCGCCGATGATCGCCATGACGCCCACCATCAGACCGCCGGCGCCCAGGCCCTGGACGGCGCGGAAGGCGATGAGCTGGCTCATGTCCTGGGCCATGCCGCTGGTCGCGGAGCCGATCAGGAAGATCACGATGGAGGTCAGGAAGGCGCCCTTCCTGCCGTACATGTCGCCGAGCTTGCCCCAGATCGGGGTGGAGGCGGCGGTGGCGAGCGTGTAGGCGGTGACCACCCAGGAGAGGTGCTCCAGGCCGCCGAGATCGCCGACGATCGTAGGCATCGCGGTGCCGACGATCATGTTGTCGAGCATGGCGAGCAGCATGGCGATCATCAGCGCCATGAGCACGACGCGCACACTGCGCGGCTGTTTCGCCTGCTCCTTCACCTGCTCCTGGTCTCGTATCGCTGCTTCGGCCATGATCCCCACTCCCCCGGGTCGTACTGAGAGACGTCGTGCTGTGAGACGGGACTTACTTGTCGCCCGGCTAGTTGCTTACAATGGGGAAAGTAGAGCGACTACTAGCCGGGCGTCAAGTAAGTTTTCTCCCAAGAGGACGCCAGGGGGACGAGAGAGGCAGCCGGTCCATGGTCACGGGCAGCAGCAGCAAGCCGCAGCGCCGCGGGAACACCCGCCAGCGCATTCAGGACGTGACCTTGGAGCTCATCGCGGAGCAGGGGTACGAGAAGACGTCCCTGCGGGAGATCGCCGAGCGGCTCGGCGTGACCAAGGCGGCGCTCTACTACCACTTCAAGACGAAGGAAGACATCGTCGTCAGCCTGTTCACGGACCTGATGACGCCGATCGACGACCTGATCGCCTGGGCGAAGGAGCAGCCGCCGTCCCTGGAGACGAAGCGCGAGATCCTGACCCGCTACAGCCTCGCGCTGGTCGGGGCCGCCCCGCTCTTCCGCTTCATGCACGAGAACCAGGCGACGATGCGCGAGCTGAGCATCGGCGAGAACTTCAAGGGCCGGATGCAGGAGCTGATCGCCTACCTGCCGCCCGAGGACGCCACGCTGACCGACCGGGTCCGCTGCATCAGCGCGCTGTTCTCGATGCACGCCGGGATGTTCGTCCTCCAGGACGACGAGAGCGACCCCGAGGAGCGGCGCAAGGCCGTCCTCGAGGTCGCCACGGACCTGATCGTTCAGGCCCACCGGCACGGAGGCTGAATCAGACGCGCACGCCCTGCTTGGTGAGGAACGCGACGGGGTTCACGGCCGAGCCGTAGTTCGGCGTGGTGCGGATCTCGAAGTGCAGGTGCGGGCCGCTGGAGTTGCCGGTGTTGCCGGACAGGGCGATGTGCTGGCCCGTGGAGACGTGCTGGCCGACGCGGACGTCGATCCGGGACAGGTGCGCGTACTGGGAGTACGTGCCGTTGGAGTGCTTGATCACGATGGCGTTGCCGTACGCCGGACCGTCACCGGCGCCGTTGCCGCCGGCCTTGACGACGGTGCCGCTGTGCACGGCCTTCACGTTGGTGCCGATCGGCACGGCGAAGTCCTGGCCGGAGTGCTTGCCGGTGGACCACATGCTGCCGCCCTGGGCGTAGCCGGCGGAGAGCTTGTACTTGCTGACCGGGTCGATCCAGGAGGCGGCCTTCTTGGCGGCGGCCTGCTTCACGGAGGCGGCCTTGGCCTTCGCCGCGGATGCGGCCTTGGCCTGGGCGGCGGCCTGCGCCTTGACGACGGAGGCGGTGGTGACCGCCGGGGCGCCGCCCGCCTGGGGGGCACCGGCGGCGAGCGCGGCCCCGCTGCCCAGAACGGCGGACATTCCGAGACCGGCGGCCACGACAGCGGCGCGCTTGCGGAAGACCGACGTGCCGGGACGGAGGGACGTGATGCGCTGCGACATGCGGGAGACCTCTTCGAGCTTCGGGGACATTCGGGTCCTGCCGCCCACCGGCCCGGGACGGGCCCGGCGGGCATGAAGGGACCCGGCACACGTCCTCGTGTCACCGGGTCGGCCATCCCTTGGTAACCCGACCCCCCGGTTCCGCCCAAAAGCCTCATCTACTACGAAAGGTCGTACCGGGACCCCGGCCGGTATACCCCTTGACGCCCCTCACGCCCGATTCCTCCCCTGCCGGATTTATCCCTCGATCGCGGGTTTACGCCCACTTCACGACCGTGCGGCGCGGCCCCTCGAGCCCCCTGACCCCACCCAAACCCCAAAACGGACAAATCACCAGAACCCATCGGGCACGTAACGACGACCCACCCCGCCGCCCGCTCCACTATTCCGGCTAGTACCGGACAAAACGCCTGTGCGGCATGTCACCGGGGCGCAAGATCGAGAGGCCCCCACTTGTGACCGGGGCTACAGATCCACACTCCTGTGACGCCCTCAACTCCCCTGCCCGACAGGCACGGTGTCCCTACTGTCGGTGCGCAAACCCTGGACACTACCGACCGGTAACCCTACGGTTCCTCCCGCGCCACCCTCGACGACAAGCATGCACGCGACAACTCCAGCGTGACCGGACGTGAGAGGAACCCCCCGCACATGACCCCCCAGAGCCGCCCCTGGGCGCGCCGCGCCGCCGTCACCGCCGCCTCGGCGGCCGCCGCCCTGACCCTGACGGTGCCCGCCCAGGCCGCGACCGGCACCCAGGGCACGCAGGACACCCGGGCCGCGCAGACCGCCCAGGCCGCCGGTGACGTCGACTACGCGACCTGGCAGCGCGACTGCCAGGCCGTCGCCGACCAGGCCCTGCCCTACCTGAAGCAGCGCATCGCGAACGCCCGCCCCGGCGAGAAGCAGGCCATCGTCTTCGACATCGACAACACCACGCTGGAGACGGACTACGGCTTCCGCTACCCGCAGCCCCCGAACCGGCCGGTCCTCGACCTCGCCCGGTACGCCCAGGACCGCGACGTCGCCCTGTTCTTCGTCACCGCGCGCCCCGGCATCATCAAGGGCGTCACGGACTACAACCTCGAGCACGTCGGCTACGAGGTCGACGGGCTGTACGTGCGCGGCCTCGTCGACCTCTTCAAGAATGTCGCCGACTACAAGACGGCCCAGCGAGCCTCGATCGAGGCCAAGGGCTACACGATCATCGCGAACATCGGGAACAACACCACCGACCTCACCGGTGGCCATGCCGAGCGCACGTACAAGCTGCCGGACTACGACGGTCAGCTCTCCTAGCCAGGGCGCCCCCGGGCATGCGTAAGGGGCCGGTGCTCGTCATGAGCACCGGCCCCTTACGTCACTGCTGCGGGGGCTTACGCCTCCTTGCTCAGGTTCGGTCCGGCACCGCCGCCGGCCGCCTGCTCGATCGGCGGGACGTCGGGCAGCGCCGACTTCTCCTCACCGCGGAAGGTGAAGGTCTTGTTCTCGCCCTCGCCCTCCGTGTCGACGACCACGATGTGGCCGGGACGCAGCTCGCCGAAGAGGATCTTCTCCGAGAGGGTGTCCTCGACCTCGCGCTGGATCGTGCGACGCAGCGGACGCGCGCCCAGCACCGGGTCGTAGCCCTTCTTGGAGAGGAGCTCCTTGGCGGACTGGGAGAGCTCGATGCCCATGTCCCGGTCCTTGAGGCGCTCGTCCACCTTGCCGATCATCAGGTCGACGATCGCGAGGATGTCCTCCTGAGTGAGCTGCGGGAAGACGACCACGTCGTCGACGCGGTTGAGGAACTCGGGACGGAAGTGCTGCTTGAGCTCGTCCGAGACCTTGTTCTTCATGCGCTCGTAGTTGGTCTTCGTGTCGCCCTGAGCCGCGAAGCCCAGGTTGAAGCCCTTCGAGATGTCACGGGTTCCAAGGTTGGTCGTCATGATGATGACCGTGTTCTTGAAGTCCACGACGCGGCCCTGCGAGTCGGTCAGGCGACCGTCCTCCAGGATCTGGAGCAGCGAGTTGAAGATGTCCGGGTGGGCCTTCTCGACCTCGTCGAAGAGGACGACGGAGAACGGCTTGCGGCGCACCTTCTCGGTGAGCTGGCCGCCCTCCTCGTAGCCCACGTAGCCGGGGGGCGAGCCGAAGAGACGCGAGACGGTGTGCTTCTCGCTGAACTCCGACATGTCGAGGGAGATCAGCGCGTCCTCGTCGCCGAAGAGGAACTCGGCGAGCGCCTTGGACAGCTCGGTCTTACCGACACCGGACGGGCCGGCGAAGATGAACGAACCACCCGGACGCTTCGGGTCCTTCAGACCGGCGCGGGTACGGCGGATCGCCTTCGAGAGCGCCTTGACGGCGTCCTTCTGGCCGATGACCCGCTTGTGGAGCTCGTCCTCCATGCGCAGCAGACGCGAGGACTCCTCCTCGGTCAGCTTGAAGACCGGGATGCCGGTGGCGGTCGCGAGGACCTCGGCGATCAGCTCGCCGTCGACCTCGGCGACGACGTCCATGTCGCCGGCCTTCCACTCCTTCTCGCGCTTGGCCTTGGCGGCAAGGAGCTGCTTCTCCTTGTCGCGCAGCGAGGCGGCCTTCTCGAAGTCCTGCGAGTCGATCGCGGACTCCTTGTCGCGGCGCACGTCCGCGATCTTCTCGTCGAACTCGCGGAGGTCCGGCGGCGCGGTCATCCGGCGGATGCGCATCCGGGAACCGGCCTCGTCGATCAGGTCGATCGCCTTGTCCGGCAGGAAGCGGTCCGAGATGTACCGGTCGGCCAGCGTCGCGGCCTGGACGAGGGCCTCGTCCGTGATCGAGACGCGGTGGTGGGCCTCGTACCGGTCACGGAGACCCTTGAGGATCTCGATGGTGTGCGGCAGCGACGGCTCCGCGACCTGGATGGGCTGGAAGCGGCGCTCGAGCGCGGCGTCCTTCTCCAGGTGCTTGCGGTACTCGTCGAGCGTGGTGGCACCGATGGTCTGGAGCTCACCGCGGGCCAGCATCGGCTTGAGGATCGAGGCGGCGTCGATGGCGCCCTCGGCGGCACCCGCACCGACCAGCGTGTGGAGCTCGTCGATGAACAGGATGATGTCGCCGCGGGTGCGGATCTCCTTGAGCACCTTCTTCAGGCGCTCCTCGAAGTCACCGCGGTAGCGGGAGCCGGCGACCAGCGCGCCCAGGTCGAGGGTGTAGAGGTGCTTGTCCTTGAGGGTCTCGGGCACCTCGCCCTTGACGATGGCCTGCGCGAGACCCTCGACGACGGCGGTCTTGCCGACGCCGGGCTCACCGATCAGGACCGGGTTGTTCTTGGTGCGGCGCGACAGGACCTGCATCACGCGCTCGATCTCCTTCTCGCGCCCGATGACCGGGTCGAGCTTGGACTCACGAGCGGCCTGCGTCAGGTTGCGGCCGAACTGGTCGAGGACCAGGGACGTCGAGGGGGTGCCCTCGGCAGGGCCGCCCGCGGTGGCGGTCTCCTTGCCCTGGTAGCCGGAGAGCAGCTGGATGACCTGCTGCCGCACCCGGTTGAGGTCTGCGCCCAGCTTGACCAGGACCTGGGCGGCGACGCCCTCGCCCTCACGGATCAGGCCGAGCAGGATGTGCTCCGTGCCGATGTAGTTGTGGCCCAGCTGAAGGGCCTCGCGGAGCGAGAGCTCCAGGACCTTCTTGGCACGGGGGGTGAAGGGAATGTGCCCGGACGGGGCCTGCTGGCCCTGACCGATGATCTCCTCCACCTGCTGGCGGACCGCCTCGAGCGAAATCCCGAGGCTCTCCAGGGCCTTAGCGGCGACACCCTCACCCTCGTGGATCAGGCCCAGGAGAATGTGCTCGGTGCCGATGTAGTTGTGGTTGAGCATCCGGGCTTCTTCCTGAGCCAGGACGACAACCCGCCGCGCGCGGTCGGTGAACCTCTCGAACATCGTTAATCGCTCCTCAGAGCGGTCAGGCAGTAAGGGGGCTGTCCCCTCCCTGTCCTTCCGCAGCTTAGTCCCGCAAGCGGGGACCGCTCATTCCAACTGCCGACACCCGTTCATGGCCTCCTGCCCCGAACGCCGACATCTGCTCCAACCCGATGGTGCGAGACGATGTTCCCGCAGGCCAGGCAGATACCCTCACCATCACTACGCCGATGGCGAACGCGAGCCGCCCGACCCGTGCGTGTCGCCCCTCCCACTAGGGATGTCTTACCCGCAGGGACTGACACTCCATGCGGCGCGCGCCGGTTCCCTCCGCTACGGGCGAACACCCTTGCGCCACTCGCCACGCCTCACGCGCCCCCGAACGAACACGGTCCGCGTCCGGAACGCCACGATGCGTAACCCGAAACGGTTCCGCGCGGTTTCTCCTGGCATGGCTCCCACGTCGCGAAGCGCGTCGCGAAGCACGCCGCGCACCACGGTCCCGATCCCGCGCCGTCCGCCGGAGGTCCGCCAGGACCTGGTGCGGCGCTGGTACGAGGACGAGCTGGGCTGGGCCGCCGTGACCGGGCCCGACGGGGTGCGGCTGCGCACGGGGCTGCGGTTCGACGTCCTGGAGGTGCCGGCCGACGCCGGGTTCGCGATGCTGCGCCGGCTCGATCCCCGCTCGCCGGTGGCCGTGCGCGGAGAGACGATGCAACTGCTGGTCGCGGCGGGTGCCGCGGACGAACTGCCGGGGCTGCTCGACTGGCTGGAGTGGGGGGCGCTGCCCCTGGATCTCGTGGCCGTCGGGGAGGGCGGGCTCATGGCCGCGCCGACGCCTCCGGGGTGGTCCGGCTCGCAGGAGGCCGCGGTGTGGGTGCGGCCCCCCGAGCCCGGGCGCGAGGCGGAACCGGTGCTCCCGGCTCTGACGGCGTCGGCGGCCTGTCCGGCCGGCTCGGCCGTGGGGGGCGGTGGGGGCGCCCCCGATCTCGTACGACTCGTGGACACGGCGGCGACTCACTGCCACCGGGCCCGGCTGCGTCGTGCACGGTCGGGACCGACGGCTCAGCCGTTGGCCTTCTCGTAGGCCTCGCGGACCTTCTGCGGGACGCGGCCGCGGTCGTTGACCTCGTGGCCGTTCTCCTTGGCCCAGGCGCGGATGGCCGCGGTGTCCTGGTTGCCACCCGACGCGGCGCG
Organism: Streptomyces xanthii; assembly: GCF_014621695.1. GTDB lineage: Bacteria > Actinomycetota > Actinomycetes > Streptomycetales > Streptomycetaceae > Streptomyces > Streptomyces xanthii. The sequence goes on along the minus strand of NZ_CP061281.1, from coordinate 4,338,816 downwards.
GGCCTTGCCCCGACCGCTCGCGGCACGACCCCCGGTGCGGCGGCCGCCCTTGAGGTACGGGTCGAGCAGACCGCGGAGCTTGTCCGCGTTGGCGGTGGTGAGGTCGATCTCGTAGGTCTTGCCGTCGAGCGCGAACGTCACGGTCTCGTCCGCCTCGCCGCCGTCGAGGTCATCGACAAGAAGGACCTGAACCTTCTGTGCCACCGGATTTCCTTTCATCGAAATCTGAAGGGCCGGCCCCCCTGCGACCGCGGCCGCTGTATCGCCGTCCCCTTGTTATAAGCACTACTGCAGTACGTCGGAAAGCAAACCGCTTTTGCCCGAAAAACACAAACCCCTGGCCGGGATACGCTGCCCAGCACAGCTGAGAACATGCGCGTAACGGACATTCAGACATAGTGAACGGCCGTGTACGGGTCCGCCGAATACGGAACAGCGATGATCACAGATGCAGAAGCATCCGGCTGTTGCCCAGGGTGTTCGGTTTCACTCGTTCGAGACCGAGGAACTCCGCGACGCCCTCGTCATAGGAACGCAGGAGCTCACTGTAGACATCGGTGTCAACGGTATCTACGGGAGTCTCACCGATCTCCACGAAGCCGTGCTTCGCGAAGAACTCGACTTCGAAGGTGAGGCAGAAAACACGGCGAACACCGATCCAGCGCGCTGTCTGCAGCAGCTTCTCCAGTACCTGGTGTCCCACACCGGCGCCCTTGACCTGAGGATTCACGGCGAGGGTGCGGACTTCCGCGAGGTCTTCCCACATGATGTGGAGCGCGCCGCAGCCGACGACCTCGGCGTTGTCGTCACGTTCCGCGACCCAGAACTCCTGGATGTCCTCGTAAAGCGTGACGGTGGCTTTGTCGAGCAGGATCCCCTGGCGGCTGTAGGCGTCGAGCAGTCGGCGCACGGCCGGCACATCGGCGGTCCTGGCCCTGCGTACCGTGATGGCTTTAGGGGCCGATTCGCCGCCGGTCTCGACTTCGGGGAGCTCTGGTGCCATGAGCGGACGCTATCGCCCGGGCTCGCCGTCCGCTTCCCCGGGTCCCGGGCGCACTTCGGGCTGAACGATGCGCATGGCGTCCCTGAGCGCTTCGCGTTGCTCGGGCGACATCATGCCGAAGAAGGCGACGAGGGCCGCGGCGGGGTTGTCGCTCTGGCTCCAGGCCTCGTTCATGAGGGCGGCGGAGTAGGCGGCGCGGGTGGAGACGGCCTCATATCGATAGGCCCGGCCTTCCGCCTCGCGGCGCACCCAGCCCTTCTGGTGGAGATTGTCCAGAACGGTCATGACCGTCGTGTACGCGATCGACCGTTCCTGCTGGAGATCCTCCAGCACTTCTCGAACGGTCACCGGGCGGTTCCACTTCCACACCCGTGTCATCACTGCGTCTTCGAGTTCTCCCAGGGGGCGCGGCACGAACAGCACCATAGTGGGAGAAGACCGGAATGCGCCCGAGACATGGCGGCGGGAACGGGTGCGACGAGAAAAGGGGCGCCCGTCCGGGCGCCCCTGTCGGGCCGTGCTGTCGTTCGGCGGGATCGCCGGGCGGCGGTCAGTCGGAGTCGCCCGACCCCTTGCTCTCCTTGCCGCCGACGGTGACCTCGACGCGGCCGAGGATCGCGTCGACCGCGGAATCCTCCTTGGCCTTCTTGTCGCCGCCCTGCGTCTTCACGATCACCGTGATGAGGGCGATGAAGAACGCGGCCATCACTACCGGGGGCACGAGGGCGGAGACGTAGTCCATGCCCCCAGGGTAGCTAGCCCGCGACGAGGCGCTGCGACGGGGCCGGGGGCTGGGCGGGGCGCCGCTTGGGCGGGAAGACCTCGCCCGGGGTCGGCACGGGGCGCTGCGGGGTCGCAGGCTTCGGCTTGGCGGGTTCCTGCGTCGCGCCCGAGAGGCCGCCGGGCAGGGCGAGCAGGCGGGCGCGGGAGGCGGGGACGCGCGGGCGCTGGCGAGCCGCGAGCCGGTCCCGTACGCCCTGTTCGGCGAGGGTGCGGCAGCGGTCGAGCAGGACCGCGGCCTTCGGGTTGCCGCGCAGGGCGCGCAGGGCGGCGAGGTCGTCGGCGCCGGGCCTGTGGCCGGCCGCCAGGGCGTCCGTCAGGAGGCTCAGATAGCCCGTGACGGTCCCGGGGAGGGCGGCCCGGTAGCGGTCGAGGTCCGCGAGCAGGAAGGCCCGCTGGCGGGCGCTCTCGCGCGCGGCCTCGTCGACGGACTCGGCGAGCCGGAGGCAGTCCCGGACGTCCTCGTCCGAGCCGGGGGTGGGATGGAGGGCGAGGGCGAGGGCGCGTCGGAGCACACGCAGCTCTTCAGCACCGAACGCCATACCGCCGCGGTTTCCGTAGGGCGTGGGCATGCCGCGACAATACGGTCTAATCAGACAAATTTAATGAATTCCCGTTCGCTGGCGCGGCGGACGGGACGCGGCGAACGGCCCTCACGGCTGGCGCCGCGCCCTGATCCGCCGTACCCACAGGGCGCCGAGTCCGGCCGCGACCACCAGCGCGCCCGCGCCCGCCGCGAGCACCGGACCGACGGGGCCGCCGGAGCCACCCCCGTCGGAGGACGCCTTCGCCGTCTCTGCCACGGGCTTCTTACTGGGCTCCACGAGAGGGCCGCCGGTGATCTTCGTGACGACCGGCACGGTGTTGTCGGCGGGGCGCGGGTCCTTCGCAGGACGGCTGCTGCCCTGCTTGATGTCCAGGCGTCCCTCGGCGTCGCGCACCCGCTGGTCCAGCTTGAACCTGAGCGTGGTCTTCCAGTTCTCGCCGGGCTCCAGCGGATGGTCGGGCCGGCAGGAGTACTTGCCGCCGCCGAGGCTGCCGCACTCCCACTGCCACTCGAGCTCGTTGTCCGGGTCCGGCGGCGGGGTCGGCTCCACGACCGAGGTTCCCTCGGGCGGGGTGATCTCCATGTACGCGCCGTAGACGCGGCCGGGGCCCGCGTTGCGCAGCGAGAACGTGACGTCGGCGGTGGTGCCGGTGCGGCCCGCGAGCTCGCCCGCGCCGGCCTTCAGGTCGGCCGTCTGGGTCGTGCTGACCTTGGTCTCGCCGAGGCTGTACTCGTCGTTGTAGCCGGACGCGGCACCGGCGACCTCACGGACCGTCAGTTCCGGCCCCTTGCCGCGCTTCAGGCCGGGGTCGGCGTCCGTGGTGAACGCGGTGGCGGGGTCCTCGGCGTTGCCGGTCAGGCCCGACAGATAGGCGTTGTACTGGAACGAGCTGTTGACCGTCTCGTCGGGCACCCCGACCGTGATCGGCGACGCGAACGCGTAGGAGCGGCCCGGGTCCAGGGTCCGGTCGAACCAGCAGTAGGCGGAGCGCGTCTCCGCGTACCAGCAATTGCTGTACCGCGTACGGAAGTTCAGGCGCGGGCTGCTGAACTCCACGCCGAAGCCGTGCGCCGGGACCTTGCCCGCGTTGCGCACGCGCGGGGTGAACTCGAAGTCGCCGCCGGCCGTGAGGCCCCGGCGCGGCTTCTCCACGCGCTCGCGCAGATCGGCGCCGCCGACCCACACCTCCGTCTCGAAGGTGGCGTCGGCGCTGCCGGGCGCGCTGAACGTGTAGCGGATCGTGCCGTGGGCGCCCGCGCGGGCGCCCGGCGCTGCCTCGATGTAGAGGGCGTCGGGGTAGTTGCGCTTCCCGCGCGTGAGGGTGCCCAGGTCGCAGGTGAACGGCTGCGTCGTCCAGGTGTGGTCGCCGCAGTCGCGCCGGGTGCGCAGCCGGGCGGTGCCCGCGAGGTCCGAGGCGTCGACCTTCAGCTCGACGCCGGCCCGGGTGGCGAGGCCGCCGCCGGGGCTCGGGTCGAGCCAGATCCGCGTGCCTCCGGTCGGGCCGACGCCGCGCTTCGTGAGGTACGCGTTCTCCGGCACGTGCAGTGCGACGGCCGCCCCGTCGGCCCGCGCCGGGGCCGCCGAGGCACCGAACAGGGTCGCCGTGAACAGCAGGGCGAGGGCCGCCGCCCGGGCGGCGGTGCTACGTATGACGGTCACGCGTGGGGTCCCCCGGTTGAGTTGTGGAGTGCCGCGGCCAGGTGTGGGGTGCCGCGGCTCAGGCGCGTGAGACGTTGCGCTCGTAGACGAGGCGCAGGCCGATCAGGGTCAGCCACGGCTCGTGCTCGTCGATGGCCGAGGCCTCGCCGAGCACCATGGGCGCGAGGCCGCCCGTCGCGATGACCGTGACGTCGTCCGGGTCGTCGGCCAGTTCGCGCGCCATCCGGTTCACCACGCCGTCGACCTGGCCCGCGAAACCGTAGACGATGCCGGCCTGCATGGCCTCCACCGTGTTCTTGCCGATGACGCTGCGCGGGCGGGCCAGCTCGATCTTGCGGAGCTGGGCGCCGCGCACCCCGAGGGCCTCGACGGAGATCTCGATGCCCGGGGCGATCACGCCGCCCGCGTACTCGCCGCGCGCGGACACCGCGTCGAACGTCGTCGCCGTGCCGAAGTCGACGACGATCGCGGGGCCGCCGTAGAGCTCGACGGCCGCGACCGCGTTGATGATGCGGTCGGCGCCGACCTCCTTCGGGTTGTCCATCAGGATCGGGACGCCGGTCTTGATGCCGGGCTCGACCAGGATGGCGGGCACGTCGCCGTAGTAGCGGCGGGTGACCTCGCGCAGTTCGTGCAGGACCGCCGGGACGGTCGAGCAGATGGCGATGCCGTCGATGCCGTCGCCGAGTTCGTCGCCGAGCAGCGGGTGCATGCCCATCAGGCCCTGCAGCAGGACGGCGAGTTCGTCGGCCGTGCGGCGGGAGTCCGTGGAGATGCGCCAGTGCTCGACGATCTCCTCGCCGTCGAACAGGCCGAGGACGGTGTGGGTGTTGCCCACGTCGATGGTCAGCAGCATGGGGGCGTGATCACTTCGCTTCGCGCAGGTCGAGGCCGATGTCGAAGGTCGGCGAGGAGTGGGTGAGGGCGCCGACGGCCAGGAAGTCGACGCCGGTCCTCGCGTACACCGCCGCGTTCTCCAGCGTGAGGCGGCCCGAGGACTCCAGGAGGGCCCGGCCCGCGGTGAGCGCGACGGCCTCCTCGGTCTCCAGGGGCGTGAAGTTGTCCAGGAGGATCAGGTCGGCGCCCGCGTCGAGGACCTCGCGCAGCTGGTGCAGGGTGTCGACCTCGACCTCGATGGCCAGGCCGGGGAAGGCCTCGCGGACGGCCTGGAAGGCCTGCGAGACGCCGCCGGCGGCGACCACGTGGTTGTCCTTGACCAGGGCCGCGTCCGACAGGGACATGCGGTGGTTGACGCCGCCGCCCATGCGGACCGCGTACTTCTCCAGGGAGCGCAGGCCCGGCGTCGTCTTGCGGGTGTCGCGGACCTTGGCCTTGGTGCCCTCCAGGGCGTCCGCCCACGCGCGCGTGGCCGTGGCGATGCCGGACAGGCGGCACGCGATGTTGAGCGCGCTGCGCTCGGCGGTGAGCAGGTCGCGGGTGCGGGTGGTGACCGACAGGAGCTTCTGTCCCGCGGTCACCCGGTCGCCGTCCTCGGCGTGCCGCTCGACCTCGAACTCGTCGGTGGCCACCACGGAGATGACGGCCTCGGCGATCCGCAGGCCGGCCACGACGCCGTCCTCGCGGGCGGTGAAGTCGGCTGTGGCGACGGCCTCTTCGGGGATCGTGGCGACGGTGGTGACGTCGACGCCGCCGTCGAGGTCCTCGGCGATCGCCATGTGCGCGATGTCCTCGACCTCCACGGGGTCGAGGCCCGCGTCGGCGAGGAGCTGGGCGAGCGACGGGTCGAGGCCGCACTCCATCGCGTCGTCGGCGCCTTCGTGCGCGCAGCCGCAGCTGTCGCCACAGGCGTTCGCCAGGGGGAGGTCGGGGGTGGCGCTCACGTCGGTCACTGCTCCTGAGGGTTTGCCGTTGCGGGGAAGTCTGCGGTCTGAGTGGTGTGTGTGGCCAGAGTGCGGTCCGGGTTGAGGCGTACGACGATGTGGCGCCGCCAGTTGAGGTCGTCCCGGTCCGCGTGGTCCTCGCGCCAGTGGCAGCCGCGGGTCTCCTCGCGGCGGCGTGCGGCGGCGACCAGGACGCGGGCCACGCACAGGAGGTTGGTGGCCTCCCAGGTGTCGACGCCGGGCTCGGACGTCTTGCCGTTCTCGGCGAGGGCGCTGGCCGCCTCCGCGTGCAGCCGGCCGAGCTGGGCCGCGGCCTCGGCGAGCGAGTCGGCGGAGCGCAGCACTCCGGCGCCCTGCGTCATCACGCGCTGGATGGTGAACCGGGCCTCGGGCGGCATCAGCGGGTGCTCCGGCGTCGCGGGCTGCGGCACGGGCACCGGCACGCGCGCGTGGAGGCCCTCCGCGGCGGCCCGCTCCTGGATGTCGGCCGCGATCCGCTCGGCGTAGACCAGGCCCTCCAGGAGGGAGTTGGACGCCAGCCGGTTCGCCCCGTGGACGCCGGTGCAGGCGACCTCGCCGCACGCGTACAGGCCGGGGATGGTGGTGCGGCCGTGCAGGTCGGTGCGCACGCCCCCGGAGGCGTAGTGCGCGGCCGGGGCGATCGGGATCGGCTCGGTGACCGGGTCGATGCCGTGGGCGCGGCAGGCGGCCAGGATCGTCGGGAAGCGCTGCTCCCACATGTCCGCGCCGAAGTGCCGCGCGTCCAGGTACATGTGGTCGGTGTCCTGCTCCAGCATGCGGCGCGTGATGCCCTTGGCGACGATGTCGCGGGGCGCCAGCTCGGCGAGCTCGTGCTGGCCCACCATGAAGCGCACGCCGTCCGCGTCGACGAGGTGCGCGCCCTCGCCGCGCACGGCCTCGGAGACGAGCGGCTGCTGGCCCTCGGCGCCCTTGCCGAGAAAGAGCACGGTCGGGTGGAACTGGACGAACTCCAGGTCGCTGACCTCGGCGCCCGCGCGCAGGGCGAGCGCGACGCCGTCGCCGGTGGACACGTGCGGGTTGGTCGTGGCGGAGAAGACCTGACCCATGCCGCCGGTCGCGAGGACGACGGCCGGGGCGAGGACGGCGCCGACGCCGTCGTGCTGGCCCTCGCCCATGACGTGCAGGGTGACGCCGGCCGTCCGGCCCTCGGAGTCGGTGAGGAGGTCCAGGACCAGCGCGTTCTCCACCGTGCGGATGCCGCGCGTGCGGACCGCTTCGACGAGGGCGCGGGAGATCTCGGCGCCCGTCGCGTCGCCGCCCGCGTGGGCGATGCGGCGGCGGTGGTGGCCGCCCTCGCGGGTCAGCTGGAGCTCGCCGTCGGTCTCGTCGAAGTGGGCGCCGGTCTCGATGAGGCGGCGTACGGCGCCGGGGCCCTCGGTGACCAGGGTGCGCACCGCCCGCTCGTCGCACAGGCCCACGCCCGCGACGAGGGTGTCGTCGAGGTGCTGCTCGGGGGTGTCGCCGTCACCGAGGGCGGCCGCGACGCCGCCCTGGGCCCAGCGGGTGGAGCCGTCGTCGAGGCGGGCCTTGGTGACGACGACGGTGCGCAGGCCCGCCGCCTCGCAGCGCAGCGCGGCGGTCAGGCCGGCCACGCCGGAGCCGACGACCACGACATCGGCGTCCACGGACCAGCCCGGGGCGGGCGCGTGCAGCCGTATGCCGGTTCCTGAGAAGGCGTTCATGGGCGGGCTCCGAACGTCAGAGGCAGGTTGTCGATCAGCCGGGTGGTGCCCACGCGGGCGGCGAGCGCGAGGACGGCCTCGCCCTCGAAGCCGTCGGCGACGTCCGTGAAGTCGGACGGGTCGACGAGGGCGATGTAGTCGAGCTTGACCGGGGGCCGCGCCCTGGCGGCCTCGTCGAGGACGTGCCGGGCCGCGGCGAGGATGGCGGCGGGGCCGCCCGGCGAGGCGACGGCGTGCGCGTCGGCGGCCGCGCGGGACTCGCCGATGCGGTCGAGCGCGCGGGCGCGGGCGCGCGTGGTGGGGATCTCGGCGGCCCGCGCGCGCAGCGCCTCCTGCGCGGCGTGCCGGTCGCGGCCCGCGAACAGGGCACGGGACAGGGCGAGCGCGCTGCGGCGCTCTTCGGGCGACAGGTAGCGGTTGCGCGAGGACAGGGCCAGGCCGTCGGGCTCGCGGACGGTGGGCACGGCGCCGATCTCGACGTCGAAGTTCAGGTCGCGCGCCATGCGGCGGATCAGGGCGAGCTGCTGGGCGTCCTTCTGGCCGAACAGGGCGACGTCCGCGCGCGTGAGGTGCAGCAGCTTGGCGACGACGGTGAGCATGCCGTCGAAGTGGCCGGGCCGTGCCGCGCCTTCGAGGCGCTCGCCCATGGGGCCCGCGGTGATCCGCACCTGGGGCTCGCCGCCCGGGTAGACCTCGTCGGCGGACGGGGCGAACACGAGGTCCGCGCCCGCCTGTTCGGCGATCTTCAGGTCGGCGTCCAGGGTGCGCGGGTAGCGGTCGAGGTCCTCGCCCGCGCCGAACTGCAGCGGGTTCACGAAGACGGTGACGACGACCTCGCCGTCCTCGCCCGCGCGCTCGCGTGCCGTGCGGATGAGGGTGGCGTGCCCCTCGTGCAGGGCGCCCATCGTCATGACGACGACGCGCTGTCCGGTACGGGTGCGGGTGCGCAGGTCCGCGCCTTCGTGGACCAGGGTCGTGCTCATCGGGTCTCCTCCGCGCCGGTCGCGAGGACGCCCAGGAGGTCCTCGGCGAGCTCCGGCTTCAGCAGTCCGTGCGCGAGGGCGCGGTCGGCGGTCGCGCGGGCCATCGCGAGATAGCCGGCGACGGTCCCCGGGGCGTGCTTGCGCAGCTCGGTGACGTGCGCGGCGACGGTGCCCGCGTCGCCGCGTGCGACGGGGCCCGTGAGGGCGGCGTCGCCTGAGCGCAGGGCGTTGTCGAGGGCGGCGCCCAGCAGCGGGCCGAGCATCCGGTCGGGGGCGCTCACGCCCGCGTCGCGCAGCAGGTCCATCGACTCGGCGACCAGGGTGACCAGGTGGTTCGCCCCGAGGGCGAGGGCCGCGTGGTAGAGCGGGCGCATCTCCTCGGCGATCCACTCGGGCTCGCCGCCCATCTCGATGACGAGGGCCTCGGCGGCGAGCCGCAGCTCCTCGGGGGCGGTGACGCCGAAGGAGCAGCCGGCCAGGCGCTGCACGTCGACGGCGGTGCCTGTGAACGTCATCGCGGGGTGCAGGGCGAGCGGCAGGGCGCCGGCCCGCAGCAGGGGGTCGAGGACCTTGGCCCCGTAGCGCCCCGAGGTGTGCACGATCAGCTGGCCGGGGCGGACGGCGCCGGTCTCGGCGAAGCCCTGGACGAGGCCGGGCAGGGCGTCGTCCGGGACGGTCAGCAGGACGAGCTCGGCCCGCGCGAGGACCTCGGCGGGCGCCACGAGCGGCACGTCGGGCAGCAGGGCGGCGGCGCGGCGCACGGAGGCGTCGGAGACCCCGGAGGCGGCCACGGGACGGTGCCCGGCCAGTTCCAGGGAGGCGGCGAGCGCGGGACCCACCCGGCCGGCGCCGACGACGCCCACGGTCAGGCGCGCGGGGCGGTCCTTCGGGTCGGTGGGTTCGGGTCGGGGTGATCGGGGTTCGGGAGAGGCAGGGATCACGGGGTGAGGCCTTCCGTTCCAGTCCGCTCGGGGTACCGGACGATTTCTCGTCATGTTAACGCTATCTGCCCGGACGGGCCTCGGTCGCCCACGGACCGTGAGGCCGTACATAAATCGTGCGCCCGTACGAGAACGGGTGCGACATGATCCCGGCATGAGCGGAAACCACGAGAGCGACGAGACGGCGCGGGCCGCGCGGAGACTGGCCGCGTTCCGGGGCGCCGAGCACACCCTGGCGCACCGGCACCTCCAGTCCACGATGGGCGAGCGGATGGCGGAGATCGCCGCGGCGATGGGCGACGCGGCGGACGCGGGCGTCGACCTCTACGGGAACGGGATCGTCGCCGAGCTGGAGGAGCGGGTCGCCGGGCTGCTCGGCAAGGAGGCGGCCGCGTTCTTCCCGACCGGCACGATGGCGCAGCAGGTCGCGCTGCGCTGCTGGGCGGGCCGCACCGGCAACCGCACGGTCGCGCTGCACCCGCTCGCGCACCCCGAGCAGCACGAGCGGGAGTCGCTGACCACGGTGGCCGGGCTGCGCACGGTGCAGCCGACGACCGCTCCGCGCCCGTTCACGGCGCCGGAGATCGAGGCCATGGACGAGCCGTTCGGCACGCTGATGATCGAGCTGCCGCTGCGGGACGCCGGCTATCTGCTGCCCTCCTGGGAGGAGCTGGAGGAGGTCTGCGAGGCGGCCCGCGCGCGGGACGCGGTCGTGCACTTCGACGGCGCCCGGCTGTGGGAGTGCACGGAGCACTTCGGGCGGCCGCTGGACGAGATCGCGGGGCTCGCGGACACCGTGTACGTGTCGCTCTACAAGACGCTCGGCGGGATCAGCGGCGCCGTCCTCGCGGGCCCGGAGACGCTGATCGAGGAGGCCAGGGCCTGGCGTCACCGCTACGGCGGCCAGGTCTTCCAGCAGTTCCCGCAGGCGATCGCGGCGCTGGCGGGCCTGGACCGGGAGCTGCCGCGGCTGCCGGAGTACGTGCGGCACGCGCGCGTGGTGGCGCGGGCGATCCGGGAGGGCCTCGACGCGGCCGGGATGGCGTGGTCGCGGGTGAACCCCGAGGTGCCGCACACCCACCAGTTCCAGGTGTGGCTGCCCTACGAGGCCGAGGTGCTGACGCAGGCCGCCGTGGAGCAGGCCGAGGAGACGAAGGTGTCCCTGTTCGGGCGCTGGTTCCCGGGCGCCGGGGCGCCGGGCACGGCGTTCACGGAGGTCACGGTGGCCGCGGCGGGCCTGGACTGGACCGCCGAGGACGTCCGTGCGGCGGTCGCGGAGTTCGTACGACGCCTGCCGTAGCGCTCCGCGCGGGGGTGGGGTCTCGGCGGCGCCGCCGCGGGATTCAGGTCGTAGCCGGGTGCCGCGCCGTCGTGGCTGGTCGCGCCCGGCCGCCGTCGGGGGTGAGGATCATCGCCGGCCAACGCGCAGTCGTGGCCGGTCGCGCCCGCGCGGCGGAGCCGCTGATGGATACACCCCGCGCGTCACCCGCCGAAACGGGACCTCAAGGCCGCGCGGAGGCGGCCGTGGGACCGGTGGCCGGCAAGGACAGCGCGGAAGCGGCGGTAGTCGCGGAGCTCGCGGTACACGGCCCAGTCGTGCGTGCCCGGCGCCGGGGGCGCGGGCTCGCCGTGCTGGGCGGCCCGATAGGCGTCCAGTGCGTACTGCTCGTGGAGCGGCATCGAAATCACCTCGCTCATGTCGATTGTCACGCGGTACCCCGGAACGGGCCTGTTCGCCCGGCATCGGGGCCGATGAGCACGAGCCTGCGCCCGGCCCGCACACCGGTCACGCCGATTGACGGGTCCCGTCAATCGGCGGCCGGACTGTCACAGGCGGCGTGCACCATGGGGTCATGAGCGTGAGCATCGACGTCACGGGGCTGCCCGTGGAGCGGATCCATGTCGTGCCCTCGCCCCTGGCCGAGCTGGGCATGGCGCTGCACGCGCTGTCGGAGCCCGCGCACCACCCGGGGCTGCAGGGGTGGACGACGAGCGTGTCCGCCTGTCTCGACCCGTGCCTGGCGGACCGCCTGTGCGAGGCGGACTTCCTGTGGCGGTCGACGTACTCGGACGTGTTCGTGCCGTACTCCGGGGCGCCGGGCCGGCGCACCCTGCCCGGGGCGACGCTCGCCGAGGAGCTCGACCTGCTGGACAAGCTGTCGGACGAGGAGTTCGTGGACGCCGCTCTGGAGTTCACGTGCCAGACGAACTACGCGACGCGCGGCGCGGACCGCCTCTCGGACCGGGCCGCGCGGGAGCGGGCGCTGGACCTCGCGGCGGCGCGCGGCGCGCACCAGGTGCGCTTCACCCAGCGTCTGCTCGACGATCCCCCGGCGATCCGCGCCTGGTTCCGCGAGCTGCTGCAGGACTGCGACGAGGCGTTCTTCGCCGACATGTGGGCGCGGGTGCGGCACCCGCTGGCGGCCGACGCCCGGCACAAGACGCAGCTGCTGCGGCACAAGGGGCTGCGGGAGGCGCTCGGTTCGGTCTCGGGCGCGGTCGCGATGGACGAGGCGGGCGGCGCCGTGGTCGTCGACAAGCTGTCCGAGGGCCAGACCTCGACCGGGGACGGGGGCCTGCTCCTGGTGCCGACGAGCCTGGGCTGGCCGCATCTGTTCGTCGTGCACCGGCACGGCTGGCAGCCGACGATCCTGTACCCGAGCGCGGCGCCCGGACCTGCCGCGCCGCCTTCCGTGGCGGAGCTGACCCTGCGCATGTCGGCGCTCGCGCACCCGGTCCGGATGCGGCTGTGCCGGCACCTGGCCCGGGGCTCGTACACGACGGGCGAGCTGGCCGACGCGTACGGGATGACGGCGCCGGAGATCTCCCGGCATCTGTCGGTCCTGAAGAAGGCCGGTCTGGTCACCACGCGGCGGCACGGCCGGTACGTGCAGCACCAGCTGGACCTGGGCCTGGTGTCCCGGCTCGGCGCCGACTTCATCGAGGGCGTGCTGCGCTGAGGCTCAGTCCAGCCGGATGTGCCGGATGCCGACGAGGGCGCGGCGGGCGCGGCCCCGCAGGGCGCCGTCCTTGTTCGGTGTCAGCGTCAGGCCGGACAGCACGGCGACGCGGTCGGCGGTCTTGGCGACGGTGGACTCGTCGGTCCACAGGTGCTCGGCGAACTCGGGCTCGCGCAGCCGCTCCAGACAGTGGTCGAGCTGCCCCACGGCCCAGCTCTCCCGCTTCAGCACGCCCTCCTTGCCGACGACGAAGCGCAGGACGTGCCCGAGTCCGCGCTCGCGCAGGCGCCGCAGGACGGTCTCGCGGGAGGCGAGGAGCGTGAAGTGCCGTACGTCGTGGCCCCGTTCGCGCAGCTCACCGAGGATCTCCGCGTGGTGCGCGGGGTCGGTGAGCGTCATGGGGACGACGACGTGCCCGTCGTGCCGGGTGAGCGCGAGGTCGAGCGTCTCGAGGACGCCGGCCCGCCACGCCGCCAGGTCCCGGAAGTCCTCGCGGAGTCCGGGCGGCAGCGTGCGGTGCAGCCCGAAGCCGATGTGTTCCGGGTCGCAGACGACGCTGCCGGGCAGCCGGCGCCGCAGCTCGTACGCGGTCTGTGTCTTCCCGCCACCGAAAGGGCCGTTGATCCAGAGCAGCATGCGCAGATCCTAGGGCGTGTCTTCAAACTCCCGTCGTCGCCCGGAGGGCGGCTTCGCGGCGTCTGGTGCGTGCTCTCGGTGTGCCGGGCGCAGGCCCTCGTAGCGGAGCTACTTGGGTCTTCGCCCGGTGCGGCGAGAGTGCGCACCAGACGCCGTGGAGCAGGCGGGAGTTTGAAGACACGCCCTAGGGCCTGAGGGTCAGCCCTGTCCGCCGCCCGCGCGTACCAGTCCGGTCTCGTAGGCGAGGACGACGACCTGGACGCGGTCGCGCAGGTCGAGCTTGGTCAGGATGCGGCCGACGTGGGTCTTCACGGTGGCCTCGGACAGCACGAGGCGGGCCGCGATCTCGCCGTTCGACAGGCCCTGCGCGACGAGGATCATGACCTCGCGCTCGCGCTCGGTGAGCCGCGCCAGCTGCTGGTGCTGGGGTTCCTTGGTGCTGCTGGGCAGCATCGGGGCGAACCGGTCGAGCAGCCGCCGGGTGGTGGACGGGGCGACGACCGCGTCGCCGCTGTGCACGGAGCGGATCGCGGTGAGCAGCTCACCGGGCGGCACGTCCTTGAGCATGAAGCCGGAGGCGCCCGCCTTGAGGCCGGAGAACGCGTACTCGTCCAGGTCGAAGGTGGTCAGGATCAGCACCTTCGGCGGGTTCGGCTCCGAGCAGATCCGCCGGGTCGTCTCGACGCCGTCGAGCTTCGGCATGCGCACGTCCATGAGGACCACGTCCACGGACGTGGAGCGCAGCACCTCGAGGGCCTCGACGCCGTCGCCCGCCTCGGCGACGACCTCCATGTCCGGCTGGGCCGCGAGCACCATCCGGAAACCGGTGCGCAGCAGCACCTGGTCGTCGACGAGCATCACCTTGATCGACATCGGGCGGGTCCTCACATCTGGTGGGCGGGGTGGAGCGGTGCGTGCGCCGGTACGGGTCCGGTGGCGCTGGTACGTGTCAATGAGCGGGCTTGAGAGGCAGCAGGGCGCTGATGCGGAAGCCACCGCCGGGGCGCGGGCCCGCGTCCAGCGTGCCGCCGACCATACCGACGCGCTCGCGCATCCCGATGAGGCCGTGGCCGCGGCCGTCGGCGCCCCCGTCCTCGTAGAGCTCGTGCGGGGCGCCCTTGCCGTCGTCCTCGACGAGCAGCCCGAGCCCGTCGTCGAAGTAGACGAGCCGGACGCTGGCGCCGACGTCGGAGCCGCCGTGCTTGCGGGTGTTGGTGAGCGCCTCCTGGACGATGCGGTAGGCGGTCAGCTCGACGCCGCTGGGCAGCGGGCGGGCGGTGCCCTCGACCTTGAAGTCGACGGGCAGGCCCGCCGTGCGCACCTGCTCGACGAGGTCCTCGATCTGCTGCACGTCCGGCTGCGGCACGTACTCGCCGCCCTCCTCGGGCTCGCCGGTGCGCAGCACGCCGAGCAGCCGGCGCATCTCGGCGAGGGCCTGCCGGCCGGTGCCGGAGATGGTCTCCAGGGCCTTCTTGGCCTGGTCGGGCGCGGCGTCCATGACGTAGGCGGCGCCGTCGGCCTGCACGACCATCACCGACACGTTGTGCGCGACGACGTCGTGCAACTCGCGGGCGATGCGCGCCCGTTCGGCCGCGACCGCGACCTTGGCCTGCGCCTCGCGCTCCTTCTCCAGGCGGTTGGCCCGCTCCTCCAGCTGCGCCAGGTAGGCGCGCCGGGTGCTGAGCGAGTCGCCGAGGACCCAGGCGAGGGCGAACGGCACCATCTGGAAGATCGTGACGGCCAGGTGGCCGAGGCCGCTGGAGTGCTCGGTGGGCCAGCGCAGCTCGGCGAGCGGCGCCGCGCACAGGCCGCCGATCAGGCCGAAGCGGGAGGCCCACTTCGCGCCGTTCGCCGCGACCGTGTAGATGATCACGAGCAGGGCGAAGTCGGCCACGACGGCCCGGCCGTCGAAGACCATCTGGGCCAGGCCCGACACCGCGGCGAGCACGAGCATCAACTCGGGCATCCGCCGCCGCAGCGCCACGACGACGCACAGGACGACGGAGAGCACCACGGCCGCGACCACGTTGGTGTCGTGCACGGGCGCCCCGTTGACGGGACTCAGACTCACCACGGACAGGCCGAGGAGGACGACGGCCCAGAAGCTGTCGACCCACGTCGGGTGTCTGCGGAGAAAGGCGTAGAGGCGCTGCACGTCACCCAGCGTAGGCAAGCGCCGGGTGTGCGGGGGTCAACCGGAGGACCGATCCGCGCCCGGCGCGCGTACTCCCCAAGGTGGAGGCGCGTGCGCCCCCTGCGCATAGCCTGCACCGGTGGATCACGTACGACAGGACGAGGGGCGCGGCTGGCGCGAGGCCGCCGAGGAGGCCCTGTACGGGCCGGAGGGCTTCTACCGGGGGCCGGAGGGACCCGCCGGGCACTTCCGTACGTCGGTGCACGCGTCGGCGCTGTTCGCGGACGCCGTCGCCGCGCTGCTGTGCCGGGTGGACGCCGCGCTGGGCTCCCCGCCGGAGCTAGCCTTCGTCGACATGGCGGCCGGCCGCGGCGAGCTCGTCACGCGCGTCCTTCAGGTGCTGCCCGCCGGTGTGGCCGCACGCGTGCGTGCCTGCGCGGTCGAGAAGGCGGAGCGGCCCGCGGATCTCGATCACCGGATCGAGTGGCACGCGGCGCCCCCGGAGGGCGTCACGGGCCTGCTCTTCGCGAACGAGTGGCTCGACAACGTGCCGGTCGACGTCGTCGAGACCGACGAGGACGGCGCCGCCCGCCTGGTTCTCGTCGACGCGGACGGCGCCGAGACCCTGGCGGCCGGGCCCCTGGACGAACTGTCGCGGCGCTGGCTGGACGCCTGGTGGCCGCTGCCCGCCGAGCCGGGCCTGCGGGCCGAGGTGGGACTGCCGCGCGACACGGCGTGGGCGGCGGCCGTGGGCTGCCTGGAGCGGGGTCTGGCGGTCGCGGCGGACTACGCCCACGCGCGCGGGGCCCGGCCGCCCTTCGGCACGCTCACGGGCTTCCGGCAGGGCCGCGAGACGGCGCCCGTGCCGGACGGCTCCTGCGACATCACCGCGCACGTGGCGCTCGACGCCTGCGCCGTGACGCCCGGGGCCCGGATCGTGCCGCAGCGGGCCGCCCTGCGAGGGCTCGGCGTACGCGCGGGCCGCCCGCCGCTCGCCCTCGCCTCCCAGGACCCGGCCGCCTACGTACGGGCGCTCGCGCGGGCCGGCGAGGCGGCGGAGCTGACCGCGCGCGGCGGGCTCGGCGACTTCGGCTGGCTGCTCGAACCGGTCGGACTGCCGGGCGGGGACCCGCTCGGGGCCCTACTTGTCGATGTCGCCGACGACGAAGAACAGTGAGCCGAGGATCGCCACCATGTCGGCGACGAGCGTGCCCGGCAGCAGTTCGGTGAGCGCCTGGATGTTGTTGTAGGACGCGGAGCGCAGCTTCAGGCGGTACGGCGTCTTCTCGCCCTTGGAGACGAGGTAGTAGCCGTTGATCCCGAGCGGGTTCTCCGTCCACGCGTACGTGTGGCCCTCGGGCGCCTTGAGCACCTTGGGCAGCCGCTGGTTGACGGGGCCCGGCGGCAGCTCGGCGAGCCGGTCCAGGGCGGCGTCGGCGAGGTCCAGCGCGTTGTGCGTCTGCTCCAGGAGGCACTCGAAGCGGGCCAGGCAGTCGCCCTCCTGCCGCGTGACGACCTTCAGGGTGTCCTGCAGCTCCCCGTAGGCGAGGTACGGCTCGTCGCGCCTCAGGTCGAAGTCGACGCCGGAGGCGCGGGCGATCGGGCCGCTCACCCCGTAGGCGTGCGCCGTCTCCGGGGTCAGCACGCCGACGCCGCGCGTGCGGCCGCGGAAGATCTCGTTGCCGAGCACCAGGTTGTCGTAGACGTCCATCCGGGAGCGCACGTCCGCGACGGCCGCCCGCGCGCGCGTGGTCCACCCCTGGGGCAGGTCCTCCTTGAGGCCGCCGACGCGGTTGAACATGTAGTGCATGCGTCCGCCGGAGACCTCCTCCATCACGTTCTGGAGTTCCTCGCGCTCACGGAAGGCGTAGAAGACCGGAGTGATTCCGCCCAGTTCGAGCGGGTACGAACCCAGAAACATCAGATGGTTCAGCACACGGTTCAGCTCGGCCAGCAGGGTCCGCAGCCAGACCGCGCGCTCGGGGACCTCCATGCCGAGCATCCGCTCGACGGCGAGCACGACGCCCAGCTCGTTCGAGAAGGCGGACAGCCAGTCGTGGCGGTTGGCGAGCATCACGATCTGCCGGTAGTCGCGCGCCTCGAACAGCTTCTCCGCACCGCGGTGCATGTAGCCGATCACCGGCTCCGCGTGCTGGATGCGCTCGCCGTCGAGCACGAGACGCAGGCGCAGCACACCGTGGGTGGAGGGGTGCTGCGGACCGATGTTGAGCACCATGTCGGTGCTCTCCGCGGCACCGCCGATGCCGACCGTGGCCTGAGTCGTGGGCGTCATGCCGACAGTCTCTCCTACGTAGGGTGGGCTCATGGATACAGGGGCGAGGGGCATCACCGGCGCCGTGGACACTCCGGACACGTCCGACGGGCCCGGCCCGGTGTGGACGGGCCTGCCCCGGGGCCTGCTGAAGCTGCGCCGGCTGCTCCTGGTGCTGTGGCTGGTGCCGGCCGCCGTGGCGGCCGGAGTGCTGCTCGGCGTGTTCGCGGGCCCGCCGTGGGCGGCGTTCGCCGTGCTCCCGCTGGCGCTGCTGGCCTGGGGCTGGCCGATGCTGGGGCGCAACTGGCGGTCGTGGCGGTACGCCGAGCGGGCCGACGACCTGCTGATCACGCGCGGGGTCCTGTGGCGCGAGGAGACGATCGTCCCGTACGGGCGCATGCAGCTGGTCGAGGTGACCTCGGGCCCGCTGGAGCGCCGGTTCGGGCTCGCCAGTCTCCAGCTGCACACCGCGGCCGCCGCCACCGACGCGACGATCCCCGGCCTCGCGCCGGCCGAGGCCGAGCGGCTGCGCGACCGCCTCACCGAGCTCGGCGAGGCCCGATCGGCGGGCCTGTGACGGCCCCGCACGCCCCGGACGGCCTCCGGGACCCCGAGACCGCCGCGAGCGCCGCAGAACGGCGTCTGCACCCCGTCACGCCCCTGCGCAGAGCGTGGGCGCCGATCGCCGTGCTGCTCGGCTGGGCCGTGCACGACATGGACGAGGCGCAGCGCCGGCTGGCCCAGCTGACCGCGACGACCCTGATCGTCGGCCTGGGCGTGCTCGTGCCGGCCGCCGCCCTGTACGGCTTCCTCACCTGGTGGTTCACGCACTTCTCGGTGACGGACACCGAACTGCGCATCCGTACGGGCCTGTTGTTCCGCCGCACCGCCCACATCCGGCTCGACCGGCTCCAGGCGGTCGACGTCACGCAGCCGCTGCTGGCGCGCTTCGCGGGCGTCGCGAAACTCAAACTCGACGTCGTCGGGGCCGACAAGAAGGACGAACTCGCCTATCTGGGCGAGAAGGAAGCGCGCGCTCTGCGGGCCGAACTCCTCGCGCGGGCCGCCGGGTTCGCCCCGGAGTCGGCCCACAAGGTGGGCGAGGCGCCCTCCCGCCAGATCCTGCACACGCCGCCGCGGATGCTCGCCACGGCGCTCCTGCTGACGGGCGCGCCCTGGGCGATGCTGCTCGCCGCGGCCGTCGTGCCCGCCTTCCTGTGGATCGCCACCCACAACCTGTGGACGGTCGTCGCGGTCGCCGTGCCGCTGGCCGGCGGCGCGTTCACCAACAGCGCGGGGCGCTTCGTCAAGGAGTACGACTGGACGGTCGGCGAGTCCGAGGACGGGCTCCGCATCGACCACGGGCTGCTCGACCGGGTCCACGAGACGGTCCCGCCGGGCCGGGTGCAGACGGTGCGCTTCGTTGAGCCGCTGCTGTGGCGGCGGCGCGGCTGGGTCCGGGTCGAGCTCCATGTCGCGGGCTCGTCGAACTCGGTCCTGGTCCCGGTCGCCCCGCGCGAGCACGCCGAGGACGTCGTCGCGCGGATCCTGCCGGGCGCGGCCGTGCCCAAGCCGGCCGACTTCGCCCCGTCGCCGCGCCGCGGCCGCTGGTGCGTGCCCGTGTGGTGGCGCTCCTACGGGGTGGCCGTCACGGAGACGGTCTTCGCGGCCCGGCACGGGCTGCTCCGGCGGCGTCTCGCCCTGGTCCCGCACGCCAAGGTGCAGAGCGTGCGGCTCACCCAGGGGCCCTGGCAGCGGTACTGGCGCGTCGCGAGCCTGCACCTGGACACGGGCGCCAACAAGACGGTGACCGCCCCGCTCCGCGACGCGCAGGAGGCCGCGGAGCTCCTCCGCGCCCAGGCCGACCGCTCCCGCACGGGTCGCCGCGACGCGCGCCCGGACCGCTGGATGACGATGCGCTGACCGGGGGCGTGGGGCGGGGCGGGTGCCTCGCTGTGCCGTCCGCCGGGTGCCGGTCTCGTCGTGGCTGGTCGCGCAGTTCCCCGCGCCCCTGAAATGCAGGCGCTGCGCGCCGCATTTCCCCGATCGAGGTGCGGGGCGCCTTTCATCTGGGGAAGGCGCGGCGAAGCCGCAGCCTTCCAGGGGCGCGGGGAACTGCGCGACCAGCCCCCACCGGGGCGCGCCCCGCGACGAAACCGAGCGGCCCCTGACGGGGCGGCCGGTGGATCAGGCGCGCAGGGCCGTCCTGAGGTCGCCCACGTCGATCTGCTCGGTCTCGTCGTGCTCCGTCAGGTCGATGACCTCCTGACCGGCCACGGCATCCACATCCGCATCGACGTCGACGTCGCCCGCGGCCTCGTGCTCCGTACCGGCCGCCTCGCCGGGCGCGGCCGAGAGCGCCGGCCGCTCCTGCCGGGCCTGCTCGGCGGTCAGCCGCTCCGCGGCGACATCGGCGGCCAGCTCCTCACCGACGACGTCCGCGAGGTCCTGCTCCTGCGCGGAGCGACCCGTGCCGAAGAAGTCGAAGCCGCCGATCAGCGCCTTGCGCACGGGCGCGGGAGGCATCACGGTCGCGACGGCCGGCACGAGGGAGTGGCCGGACGCCGCCGAGGACTTCCCCCGGGAATCCGCCTCCTCCGCGACCTCGGGCTCGCCCGCGGCGGCCATCCGGTCGAGCGCCGCGTTGGCCTTCAGGTAGAGCGAGGGGGTCACGCCGCCGCCGGGCGTCGTCGCGCCCACGGGCGGCAGCGCCCTGGCCGGGGCGGCGCTCTCTATCGCGAGCCGGCGCCGGCCTTCGAGGGCGCTGGCCCGCTCGGTCTCCGCGTTCGCGTACCGGCGCAGCAGTGCGGCGTGCTCACCGCGCAGCGCGGCCAGTTCGGCGCGCTTGGAGCGGAGCTTGGTCTCCAGGCGGGTGCGCAGCTCGCGCGACTCCTCGAGGTCGCCCTCGAGCTCGGCCACCGCCTCCTCGTGCCGCCAGCGCTCGCTCGCCGCGCCCCGGTTCAGCTCGGCGACCTGCTTGCCGGCGAGCCGGTCCCAGCGGCGCATCACGACGGAGCCGACCACGGCGGCGGCCGCGGCGACGGCGGTGATCCCGCGCAGGACCAGCGGATCGCCGGACAGCCAGGCGCCGCCCGCGCAGACGAGCGGCACACCGGCGATCACCGAAGGGGGCAACATGCGGTGCAGGGGTGGGGAATGGCGGTGACGTCCACGTGGCATGGCCAGAAACTTACCGCGCGTAGGCGAATCGCGAAGCCCCGCCCGGCAAAATCCGGGCAGACCCCTCGGGAAAATGGCCGAACTTGCGCTCATGACCGATCACTTGGCGTCACCCGCCCTCCCGCGCCCGTCCCCGCGCATCCACCCCACCCTCAAGATCATTTACCGATGAGGCCCTTGGACTCGAGATATTCCTTCGCCACATCGGCCTCCTTCTGGCGCTCCGCGTCGACCTTCCGGTTCAGCTCCACCAGATCGTCGGTGGTGAGTGCCTTGGTGAGCTTCCCGAGCGCGTCGGCGATCGCCTTGTCGCCCGCGTCCTTCGCGTTCACAACCGGAATGATGTTGTCCGCGTTCTGGAGCTTCTTGTCGTCCTCCAGGAGAACGAGCCCGAAGTTCTCCAGCGTCGCGTCCGTCGTGGTCGTCAGGACCAGCTGATCCGTGCCGGTCTTCACCGCCTGCTTGGCCTGAGTGGTGCCGACGCCCTTGGGGTCGATACCCGCCACGTCGATCCCGTACGTCTTCTTCAGACCCGGCGCGCAGAACGGCCGCTGCTCGCATTCGTCACCCGCCGCGATCTTGACCTTCTGGCCCGAAGCGCCGAGATCCGAAAGGGTCTTGAGCTTGTGCTTCTTCGCGAAGCTCTCGCTCACCGCGAACGCGTTCTGGTCGACCGCCCCGCCCGCGTCCAGAACCTTCAGACCCTCCGGCCCGGCGAGCCCCCGCAGCGCCTTCACCGTGGCGTCGACATCGCTGGAGGCGACCGGCTCCGCCTTCGGGCCGTTCTTCTTCAGGTTGAGGAATTCGGCGAGCGTCGCCGCGTATTCGGGCACCACGTCGATCGCGCCCTTGGCGAGCTGCGGTTCGTAGATCTCCCGGTTCGCGACGGTCTTCACCGAGGCGTCGTATCCGGCGTCGTCGAGTATCTGCCGGTACAGCTCACCGAGGACCTTCGCCTCGGTGAAACTCGCGGCCCCCACGACGACCTTGCCCTTGCCGCCGCCGGAGCCCGCGTCGTCCTTGCCCTCCAGGCTGTCGCCGCCGCACGCGGCCAGCCCCACGGTCAGCGCGCCCACCGCCACGGCCGCCAGAGCCGCCCTGCGCGTCCTGCTGTTCATGACTCTCCTCGTTGTGCCGATGCCTTGCCGAAACCGGATGAATCGACGCGGGGACGCACCGCGCGAACGGTGCTCACGCCCGCCCCCGCATCGGGTCGCACAGCCGCCCCACCGCCACGAACGCGCCCTCGACGACCAGTGCGAGCGCCGCCACGAGCACCGCGCCCGCGACCACCTGCGGCGTGTCCTGGAGGTTGAACCCGGCGGTGATGATCCGCCCGAGCCCGCCCTCGCCGGCCATCGCGGCCAGCGTCGCCGTGGCGATCACCTGCACCGCCGCCGAGCGCAGCCCGGTCATCACCAGCGGGTACGCCAGCGGCAGCTCGACCCGGGCGAAGACCTGGCCGCCGCTCATGCCCATGCCGCGCGCCGCCTCCACCACCGAACGGTCCACCTCGCGCACACCCACGTACGCGTTCGTCAGCAGCGGGGGCACCGCGAAGAGGACCAGCGCGATCAGCGTCGGCACGTCTCCGTGCCGGCCCAGCGGGGTCAGCGTGAGCAGCACCAGGACGGCCAGCGTGGGCACCGCGCGTCCCACGTTCGACACGTTGACCGCGAGGGCGCCGCCCCGGCCGATGTGCCCGAGCCACAGGGCGAGCGGCAGCGCGATCAGACAGGCGATGCCCAGCGCGACGCCACTGAAGTACAGATGCTCGGCGAGCCGGTGCCACACGCCCTTCTCGCCCTGCCAGTTGGCGCTCGTGGACAGCCAGTCGCAGGCGCCCGATATCGCGTTCATGCCACCTTCTCGGGCTCAGGGAGCGCGGGTGCGGCAGCCGCCACGCGTCTGCGACGCGGGCGCGGACCCCGCCCCCGCGTCGCCCGCGTCCACGGCGTCAGCAGCCGCTGGAGGCCGAGCAGCAGCAGGTCGGCGAGGACCGCGAGGGCCACGCACAGCACGGACGCGGTCAGCACCTGTGCCTTGAAGTCGCTGTCGAGGCCGCCGAGGATCAGCGTGCCCAGGCCCCCGTAGTCGACGATCGCGCCGACCGTCGTGAGCGCCACCGTGGACACCGTCGCGATCCGCACCCCGGCCAGCAACGCGGGCAGCGCCAGAGGCAGTTCGACCTCCCACAGCAGGCGCAGCGGCCCGTAGCCCATCCCGCGGGCCGCCTCGGTGGCCTCTTCGGGGACGGACTGGAGTCCCGCCAGAATGTTCCGCACGAGAATCGTCAGCGAATACAGGACGAGGCCGGTGATCACGAGAGCCGGAGAGAGCCCGAAAAGGGGCAGCAGCAGGGAGAACATCGCGAGGGAGGGAATGGAATACAGCACAGTCGTCAGACCGAGCACCGGCGCCGCGAAAGCCCGCCTGCGGCGCGCGAGCAGCGCGAGCGGCAAGGAGATCAGGACTCCGATCACCACCGAGGCGACGGTGATCCCCACGTGCTGCACGGTCGCGTCGACCAATTCCTGGCTGCGGGTGCGCAGATACTCGCCGCACACCCACTCATTGCGCACCAGGCAGTTCTGCTCACTCACCCCGCCCGCCTCCCCCGTTTCCCCGAACGTATGCCGCCGGCCGCGCCCCCGCACGGTCGTCGCCGACACTTTTCGAACTGCGGACGACCCTAACCGCCGGCACTGACAACGGCCGATGCCCACCCCCTCCCCGCAACACCGCCGTCACACAACTACGGGCCCTTGGCGGCAGAATGGGGTCCCATGATCCGGTTCGAGCACGTCAGCAAGCGGTACGCGGACGGCACAACTGCCGTCGACGATCTGTCCTTCGAGGTGAACGCGGGCGAACTGGTCACGCTGGTGGGCCCGTCGGGCTGCGGCAAGACCACGACGATGAAAATGGTGAACCGGCTCATCGAACCGTCCGCGGGCCGGATATTCCTCGACGGCGACGACATATCCGAAATCGATCCGGTGAAGCTGCGCCGGCGTATCGGATACGTCATCCAGCAGGTGGGCCTTTTCCCGCACAAGACGGTCCTCGACAACACGGCGACGGTCCCGCACCTGCTCGGCGTCCGGCGCGCCGAGGCCCGCGCCCGCGCCGCCGAACTGCTCGATCTGGTGGGCCTGGACCCGAAGGTGTTCGGCGAGCGCTACCCCGAGCAGCTCTCCGGCGGCCAGCGCCAGCGGGTCGGTGTGGCCCGCGCGCTCGCGGCGGACCCGCCGGTGCTGCTGATGGACGAGCCGTTCGGCGCGGTCGACCCGGTGGTCCGCGACCATCTCCAGACCGAGTTCCTGCGCCTGCAGCGCACGCTCGGCAAGACCGTCCTGTTCGTCACGCACGACATCGAGGAGGCGGTCCGCCTCGGCGACCGCATCGCCGTCTACGGGCAGGGCCGCATCGAGCAGTTCGACACCCCGGCCGCGGTGCTCGGCGCCCCCGCCACGCCCTATGTGGCCGACTTCGTCGGCGCGGACCGGGGCCTGAAGCGCCTCTCGGTGACGCCCATCGAGGAGAGCGACCTGGAGCAGCCGCCCGTCGTCCACCTCGACGACCCGCTGCCCCGCGACCTCGACGCCCGCTGGGCCGTCGTCCTGGACGGCGAGGACAACCTGCACGGCTGGATCTCCGCCGGGCACGCGCGCGAGGCGGCGAAGGGCGAGACCGTACGGGACCACGCGCGCCGCATGGAGGCCTGGCTGCCCGTCGGCGCCTCCCTGAAGCAGGCGTTCGCGACGATGCTCCAGCACGACGCGGGCTGGATCGCCGTGATCGACGAGCGCTCCGAGGGCCGCTTCCTGGGCGTCCTCACCCCCGCCCGGCTGCACGAGGCGCTGCGCCGCTCCACCGCGGCCGACGCCCAGGACGTCGCACGGACCGACGTGGACCTGGAGATCATTCGCTGAGCCGGGCGCTCAGCCACTGGAGGGTCGCCGGGATCTCCCGGCGCCAGGTGTTGAAGTTGTGCCCGCCGCTGTCGAGGACGATCGACGCCACGCGCGCGGGCGGCTTCACCTTGCCCAGGAACGCCATGGTGTCCGGGTAGTTGTACTCGCCCTGCCTGCTGGTCGTCACCAGGAGGGAGGTGTCGGGCGGCGGCAGCCGGTCGAGGGACCACAGGAGGTCCGCCCGGTACCGCAGCTCCTGGTCGCCGTGGAACAGGTCGCCCGTCGTCGGGTCGAGCGCCGCCCTGTAGTACGCGGAGAGCCCGGCGCCCGCCCTGTAGACGTCGGGGTGGTGCATCGCCAGCTTCAGGGCGCAGTAGCCGCCCGTGGAGTCGCCGACGATCCCCCACTCCTTCTCGGTGCGGTAGCGGGCGGCGACTGCCCGCGGCAGGTCGCGTGCGAAGAAGGTCTCGGTGCGCGGGCCGCCCGGCACGTCCACGCACTCGGTGTCGCGCGGCGGCGCCACGGTCGGCCGGAGCATGACGAGGATCATCGGCCGCATCTGGTGCGCGGCGGCGAGCTGGTAGGCGGTCTGCGGATAGCGCAGCCCCTTGTAGAGCGCCTCCGCGGTGCCCGGATACCCCGTGAGGACGACCGCCGCCGGGAAGTGGCGTCCGGCGTGGCTCTGCTGGAAGTACTCCGGCGGCAGATACACGTACGCGGGGCTCGCGATCCGGGTGTCGCGCCCCACCACCTCGATCTTCTCGATGCGGCCCAGGCTGTCCGGCCGGGCGCCGGGCGGTGCGGTGAGGCCTCCGGCGGAGACGGCGTGCACGGTCCGGGCGGCGCCGCCCGGTCCCGCCTGCTCCGTGACGACGCCCTCGGTCTGCTCGCGGCCCAGCAGGTCGTCCCAGGACGCGTAGAAGCCGAAGGACCGGTTCACGCCGAGGCCCACCGCGCAGAACAGCAGCAGCTGGGTGGCGAGCAGCAGCGCCACACGGCCGCTGACGGACCGCCAGGAGCGGTGCGACAGGCGGGGCCAGAGCAGCACGGTGCCGAGGAAGAGGACCACGGCGAGCAGCACCGCGAGGGCGAGCACCGTGTGACTCGTGAGACCCATGGGTTGTCTTCCGCCTCCGCGTCGACGTGATGGGGCGCCCCGTGCGGAGCAGCGGCTTTTCTCCTGCTTTCCTCACCCTTTACAGCTCTTTTCCGGGTGGGAGTGAACCCGCTTCCCGATGCGTCCGTCCTAGAGGGCGCACGTCACGGATGCCCGATATGGATATCCGTTCACGCTTCTCGTAGAACGACGGAAATGCGATGTTCGTCAGGATAGATGCGCGGAACCGGGGCGCCGTTCCGGGACGGCTGGGGCGCGTGGTGCGCGGCGCGGTGCGCGGACCCCGCCCGGAGTCGGTGCCGGCCTGGATCGCGCGGGCGGGTCTCCTGGTCGGGCTGCTCGACGTCGCGGCCGGCGTCTTCCCGCGTTTCCGGCACAGCCGCATGCACGCCCTCGCCCAGGTCCTGCCGGGCACCCTCGGCCCGTACGCGGCCGCCCTCGCGCTCAGCTGCGGCGTCCTGCTGCTCCTGCTCGCGCACGGGCTGCGGCGGCGCAAGCGGCGGGCCTGGCGGGCCACCGTGGTGCTCCTGCCGCTCGGCGCCTGCGCCCAGTTCGCGTACCGGCACTCGCTCGCGGGGGTCGTCATCCCGCTCGCCCTGCTGTGGCTCCTCGTCCGGCACCGCGGCGAGTTCGACGCGCTGCCCGACCCGCGCAGCCGCTGGCGCGCGCTGGCGAACCTGGTGGTGATGGGCGCCGGTTCGCTGCTGCTCGGCCTCGCGATCGTGAGCGCTCACCCGGACAAGCTCGCGGGCGACCCGAGTCTGGCGGACCGTCTGGCCCACGTCCTGTACGGGCTGTTCGGCGTCGACGGACCGCTGGACTACACGGGCCGCACCTCGTCCACGGTCGCGTTCTCCCTCGGCGCGCTCGGCATGCTCACCGCGCTCACCACGATCTACTTCGCGCTGCGTCCCGAGCATCCGGCGGCGGGCCTCACCGAGGACGACGAGGCCCGGCTGCGCGCCCTTCTGGAGCGGCACGGCGCCCGGGACTCGCTCGGCCACTTCGCGCTGCGCCGTGACAAAGCCGTCGTGTTCTCCCCGAGCGGCAAGGCGGCCGTCTGCTACCGCGTCGTGTCCGGGGTGATGCTCGCCGGCGGCGACCCCGTCGGGGACGTGGAGGCCTGGCCCGGCGCCATCGAGCGCTTCATGGACGAGGCGCGGGCCCACTCCTGGACCCCGGCCGTCATGGGCTGCTCCGAGACCGGCGGCGAGGTGTGGACCCGCGAGACGGGGCTCGACGCGCTGGAGCTGGGCGACGAGGCGGTGGTGGACGTCGCGGATTTCTCCCTCGCGGGGCGGCCGATGCGCAATGTCCGCCAGATGGTGAAGCGGATCGAGCGCGCCGGCTACGAGACCCGCGTCCGGCGCGTCCGTGACCTGTCCCCCGCCGAGCTGGACCGGATCCGCCGCGCCGCCGATGCCTGGCGCGGCACGGACACCGAGCGGGGCTTCTCCATGGCGCTCGGCCGCATCGGTGACTCCGCCGACGGCGACTGTCTGATCGCCACGGCCCACAAGGTCCCGGACGCCGACGGCGGCCCGCAGGGGCCCCACGGAGACCTGAAGGCCGTCCTGCACTTCGTCCCCTGGGGGCCCGACGGCGTCTCCCTCGACCTGATGCGCCGCGACCGCGCCGCCGACCCGGGGATGAACGAGCTGCTGATCGTGACCGCCCTCCAGGCCGCCCCGCGGCACGGCATCGCGCGCGTGTCGCTCAACTTCGCCATGTTCCGCTCCGCCCTCGCCCGCGGCGAGAAGATCGGCGCGGGTCCGGTCCTGCGGGCCTGGCGCGGCCTGCTCGTGTTCCTGTCCCGCTGGTTCCAGATCGAGTCGCTCTACAAGTTCAACGCCAAGTTCCGCCCCCGCTGGGAACCCCGCTTCGTGGTCTACGGCTCCCCCCGCGACCTCCCCCGCATCGGCTGGGCCGCGATGCAGGCCGAGGGCTTCATCACCCTCCCCCGCCCCCGACGCCCCGGAATTCACCCCTGCGACGCGAGGCATCCCCCGCACAGCCCTACGCTGGAAGCATGAGCACGTCGCAGGTCCGCCGGGGCCACGTAGCCAATCTCCCTGCATGGGACCGCTGCGCGGTCATGGGAGTCGTCAATGTGACGCCCGACTCC
The DNA here is from genome assembly GCF_014621695.1 of Streptomyces xanthii. GTDB lineage: Bacteria > Actinomycetota > Actinomycetes > Streptomycetales > Streptomycetaceae > Streptomyces > Streptomyces xanthii. The sequence continues at coordinate 4,310,996 of NZ_CP061281.1, read as the reverse complement.
TTCTCCGACGGCGGGCGCTGGTTCGACACCACCCGCGCGGTCAAGCACGGCCTCGACCTGGTCGCCCAGGGCGCCGACCTCGTCGACGTCGGCGGCGAGTCGACCCGTCCCGGCGCCACGCGCGTGGACGAGGACGAGGAGCTCAAGCGTGTCATCCCCGTCGTGCGGGGCCTGGCCGCCGAGGGCGTCACCGTGTCCGTGGACACCATGCGCGCCAAGGTCGCCGAGCAGTCCCTGGCGGCGGGCGCCGCGCTGGTCAACGACGTGAGCGGCGGCCTCTCCGACCCCGCGATGATCCCCGTCGTCGCCGCCGCGGGCGCCCCCTTCGTCGTCATGCACTGGCGCGGCCTCCTCGCGGGCGACGCCGTGCACGGGCACTACGAGGACGTCGTCTCGGAGGTCGTCGACGAGCTCCGCGCGCGTGTCGACGCCGTCATAGCCGGGGGCATCGCGCCCGACCGCATCGTCGTCGACCCCGGCCTCGGTTTCTCCAAGGAGGCCGGGCACGACCTGACCCTCCTCGCCCACCTCGACCGCCTCCACGCGCTCGGCCACCCCGTCCTGGTCGCCGCCTCCCGCAAGCGGTTCCTCGGCCACGTCCTCTCCGACGGGCAGGGCGCCCCGCCGCCCGCCCGCGAGCGCGACGCGGCCACCGCCGCCGTCTCCGCGATCGCCGCCCACACCGGCGCCTGGGCCGTCCGCGTCCACGAGGTCCGGGCCACCGCCGACGCCGTCCGCGTCGCCCGCGCGGTCGAGGGAGCCCTGTGACCCACACCGACATCCAGGCCGTCGACGACGCCAACCGCGCGTTCTACGAGGCCCTGGAGCGCGGCGACTTCGAGGAACTGACCTCGCTGTGGCTGGCCCCCGAGGACGTCGCCTACGCCGAGGACGCCGACCCCGACGACGCCGAGGACACCTCGATCAGCTGCGTCCACCCGGGCTGGCCGGTGCTCACCGGACGCGGCGAGGTCCTGCGCAGCTACGCGCTGATCATGGCGAACACGGAGTACATCCAGTTCTTCCTGACCGACCTGCACATCAGCGTGGTCGCCGACACGGCCCTGGTGACCTGCACCGAGAACATCCTCAGCGGCGGCCCCGCGCCGGAGGGCGGCGAGGAGCTCGGCCCGCTCGTCGGCCAGCGTGTCGTCGCGACGAACGTGTTCCGGCGCACCCGTGACGGCTGGAAGCTGTGGTCCCACCACGCGTCCCCGGTCCTCGCCGAGTCGGAGGACGAGTCGGACCTCGACGCGGAGATCGACCGCCGGCTCGACGAGGGTCCGGGCGGCGGCATCGGCGGTATCGACGGCAACCTGGGCGACGACGGCTCACCCGCCTGAGTGGGTACCCGGCTCGGAAAGCCCCGGAATTGCGGGCCCGCGGTTGGCCGCGGGCCCGCGTGGGTAGGGGCGGCTACCAGCCGGACCGCCGGATGTCCATAGCCCCCGCGGGCGAGCGATGTCCGAGCGCGCAGGTAGATTCGAACGAGCCGGCGCAGCGACCGCACATCGATGGGACCGGCTCCTACCGACGACTGCAGGAGTGATTCGCGTGGATCGTGTCGCGCTGCGCGGCCTCAAGGCCCGAGGGCACCATGGCGTCTTCCCCAAGGAGCGCGAGGAGGGCCAGACCTTCATCGTGGACCTGGTGATCGGACTCGACACCCGGGCGGCGGCGGCCGACGACGACCTGGCGAAGACCGTGCACTACGGCATCGTGGCGGAGGAGGTCGTGGCCGTCGTCGAGGGCGAGCCGGTCGACCTCATCGAGACGCTCGCCGAGCGCATCGCCCAGACGTGCCTGAAGCACGAGGGGGTGCGGGAGGTCGAGGTCTGCGTCCACAAGCCGGACGCGCCGATCACCGTGCCCTTCGACGACGTGACCGTCACCATCACCCGGAGCCGAGTATGAACAAGACGCAGTTCGACCCGACCGTCCAGCCGGTGCCGGCCTCCGTGGTCGAGCAGGTCGACGCGGCCGACAGCACGCTGTCGAACCCCAAGCGCGCGGTGCTCTCCCTCGGCTCGAACCTGGGCAACCGCCTGGAGACCCTCCAGGGCGCCGTGGACGCCCTGGAGGACACCCCGGGCGTCCGGGTCAAAGCCGTCTCCCCCGTGTACGAGACGGCGCCCTGGGGCGTCGACCCCGGCTCCCAGCCCTCGTACTTCAACGCGGTGGTGATCCTGAAGACGACCCTGCCGCCGTCCTCGCTGCTCGAGCGCGCCCACGCGGTCGAGGAGGCCTTCCACCGCGTGCGGGACGAGCGCTGGGGCCCGCGGACGATCGACGTGGACATCGTTGCCTACGCGGACGTCGTCTCGGACGACCCGGTGCTCACGCTCCCTCACCCGCGGGCCCACGAGCGCGCCTTCGTGCTCGCCCCCTGGTACGACGTGGAGCCGGAGGCCCAGCTGCCCGGCCGCGGCCCCGTCGCCGACCTGCTCGCCGAGGTCACCCGCGAGGGCATCGCCCCGCGCGCCGACCTGGAACTCCGGCTGCCCGAGTAATCGTTAGGGTCTAGGCCGTGTCTTCAAACTCCCGCCTGCTCCACGGCGAAGCCGCCCTCCGGGCGACGACGGGAGTTTGAAGACACGGCCTAGCGGACACGGCCGCAGCCAGGCGGTCGTGGACGGCCGTAGACATCTGAAGGGCGACCACGGGGATGAAGCAACTGCGGATCAGGACGCTCGCCGGGCTCTTCGTGGTGGCGGGCGTCCTGTCCTGGGCGGGCGCCCGGCTGTGGAACGCGGTGGGCACGCTGCCCCGCGTCCCCCCGGCCGCCCCCGTCGTCCTCGCCCTCATCGCCATCGTCCTGCTGGCGACGGCGCTCTCCATCCGCTCCCGGCTGAAGGCCCAGCGCGCCCGGGTCCCCGACGCGCGCGGTGTCGACCCCATGATGGCCGCCCGCGCCCTCGTCTTCGGCCAGGCCAGCGCCCTGGTCGCCGCGCTCGTCTCCGGGATGTACGGCGGCACGTTCGCGTTCCTGCTGGAGCACCTGGACGTGGCGCCCCGCCGGGACCAGGCGATCTACGCCGGCTTCTCCGTCGTCGCGGGCATCGGCGTGATCGCCGCGGCCCTGTTCCTCCAGCACGTCTGCCGGCTCCCGGAGGACGACGACGACACGAAGGGCACCGCCCCCACCACCTGACCGCCCAGCGTCCAGCGCCCAGCGCCTAGCGCCTAGCGCCTAGCGCGCCATGATGAGGCTCATCGCCTCGTTGCGCGTGGCGGGGTCGCGCAGCTGCCCGCGGACCGCCGAGGTGATCGTCTTCGCGCCGGGCTTGCGCACGCCCCGCATCGTCATGCACATGTGCTCGCACTCGACGACGACGATGACGCCGCGCGGCTCCAGGATCTCCATCAGGGAGTCCGCGATCTGCGTGGTGAGCCGCTCCTGCACCTGCGGACGGCGGGCATAGACGTCGGCGAGCCGGGCCAGCTTGGACAGGCCGGTGATCTTGCCGTCCGCCGACGGGATGTACCCGACGTGCGCGACGCCCACGAACGGCACGAGGTGGTGCTCGCAGCTCGAGATGATCTCGATGTCCTTCACCAGGACCATCTCGTCGTGCCCCAGGTCGAACGTCGTCGTCAGCACGTCCTCGGGCTGCTGCCACAGACCCGCGAATATCTCCTTGTACGCTCGGGCGACCCGCGCCGGCGTCTCCCGCAGGCCCTCGCGGTCCGGGTCCTCGCCGACCGCGATGAGCAGTTCGCGTACGGCGTTCTCGGCCCGCTTCTCGTCGAACTCGCCGATCGGGCCCTCACCGTGCAGCGTCACCGGGTCGGTCATCTGTGCCTCTTCCTCAAACGGATGTCCGACGCGGCCCGTGTCCACGAAAAGGCCGCGTCCCCCACACCGTAAAGCGTGGGGGACGCGGCCTGCATTCCGGGGCTGTCCCGGGCACCGGGGCCCGGTCAGCTCTCGGGGCGCTCCTCCTTGACCGTGTCCACCGGGGTGGTGGACTCGATGGCGGGGGTGGCCCCGTTCGCCCCGTTCGTCAGCGACAGCTCCTTGGGGGAGAGCACCGGCGGGCGGGTCGAGGGAGTGCGGCGGGAGGAGCCGGTCCACGCGGGGCGGGCCGGGCGCTTCACGATCGGAGCGAAGATCTCGGCGATCTGCTCCTTGTTCAGCGTCTCCTTCTCCAGCAGCGCGAGGACCAGGTTGTCGAGAACGTCGCGGTTCTCGACGAGGATCTCCCAGGCCTCGTTGTGCGCCGTCTCGATGAGCTTCTTGACCTCTTCGTCGACGAGCGCCGCGACCTCTTCCGAGTAGTCGCGCTGGTGCGCCATCTCCCGGCCGAGGAACGGCTCCGTGTTGTCGCCGCCGAACTTGATCGCGCCGAGCCGCTCGGTCATGCCGTACTGCGTGACCATGGCACGGGCCGTGGCGGTGGCCTTCTCGATGTCGTTCGCCGCGCCCGTGGTCGGGTCGTGGAAGACGAGCTCCTCGGCCGCGCGCCCGCCCAGCATGTAGGCGAGCTGGTCGAGCATCTCGTTGCGCGTGGTCGAGTACTTGTCCTCGTCCGGGAGCACCATCGTGTAGCCGAGGGCCCGGCCGCGGGACAGGATCGTGATCTTGTGGACCGGGTCGGAGTTCGGCGAAGCCGCCGCGACCAGGGCGTGACCGCCCTCGTGGTACGCGGTGATCTTCTTCTCCTTGTCCGACATGATCCGGGTCCGCTTCTGCGGGCCCGCGACCACACGGTCGATCGCCTCGTCCAGCATGTGGTTGTCGATCAGCTTCTTGTCCGAGCGGGCGGTCAGCAGGGCCGCCTCGTTCAGCACGTTCGACAGATCGGCACCGGTGAAGCCGGGGGTGCGGCGGGCGACGGCCGACAGGTCGACGTCCGGAGCGACCGGCTTGCCCTTCTGGTGGACCTTGAGGATCTCCAGACGGCCCTGCATGTCCGGACGGTCGACCGCGATCTGGCGGTCGAAACGGCCGGGACGCAGCAGCGCCGGGTCGAGGATGTCCGGCCGGTTCGTGGCGGCGATCAGGATGACGCCGCCCTTCACGTCGAAGCCGTCCATCTCGACGAGCAGCTGGTTGAGCGTCTGCTCGCGCTCGTCGTGACCGCCGCCCAGACCCGCACCGCGATGCCGACCGACGGCGTCGATCTCGTCGACGAAGACGATCGCCGGAGCGTTCGCCTTGGCCTGCTCGAAGAGGTCGCGGACACGGGAGGCACCGACACCGACGAACATCTCGACGAAGTCGGAACCGGAGATCGAGTAGAACGGGACGCCCGCCTCACCGGCGACGGCGCGCGCGAGCAGCGTCTTACCGGTACCGGGCGGGCCGTACAGCAGCACACCCTTGGGGATCTTGGCGCCCACGGCCTGGAACTTGGCCGGCTCCTGCAGGAACTCCTTGATCTCGTGGAGCTCCTCGACGGCCTCGTCCGAACCCGCGACGTCGGCGAACGTCGTCTTCGGGGTGTCCTTGGTGATGAGCTTCGCCTTGGACTTGCCGAAGTTCATGACCTTCGAGCCGCCGCCCTGCATCTGATTCATCAGGAACAGGAAGATGAGGGGCAGCAGGATGAAGGGGAGCAGCGTGATCAGAATGCCGACGAAGGCGTTCTGCTTCTCGGGGGAGACGGTGTACCCGTCCGGGATCTTGTTGTCCTGGAAGCGGGCCTGCAGGTCCTTGGCCACGTCGACGCCCTGGTCGCCGATGTAGCTCGCCTGGAACTTGCTGCCGTCCTCGCCCTTGAGCTTCTGGCCGTCCTTCAGCTCGATCTTGATGTTGTTCTCATCGCCGGTGGTGAGCTTGGCCTGCTTCACCTTGTCCTGGTCGATGGCCTGAATGACCTGGCCGGTGTCCACCGTCTTGTAGCCGCCGGACGAACCGACGACCTGCATCAACACGACCACGGCAAGGACGGCCAGCACGATCCACATGACCGGCCCACGGAAGTATCGCTTCACGTCCATCCATACGGAGCGATGCCGCCCCGTCCCTCCTGCCATAGTGAGTTTGATAAGGCTGTTTGAAGCTGTTTGAAGAACTGTTCTTCGGACGGTACCCCAGCATTGTCACCCGACGCCGCAGGGGACGACCGAGAATCTGCCCCTCGCATGCTCCAACGGCGGGAATCCCCTGAGGGTTCCCGCCGCCGCGACGAGCGCTGACGGGCGCTCAGCCGCCGTAGACGTGCGGAGCGAGCGTGCCGACGAACGGCAGGTTCCGGTACTTCTCCGCGTAGTCGAGGCCGTAGCCGACCACGAACTCGTTCGGGATGTCGAAGCCGACCCACTTCACGTCGATGTCGACCTTGGCCGCCTCGGGCTTGCGCAGCAGCGTGCACACCTCGAGGGAGGCGGGCTCGCGGGAGCCCAGGTTGGTCAGCAGCCACGACAGGGTCAGGCCCGAGTCGATGATGTCCTCGACGATCAGGACGTGCTTGCCCTTGATGTCGGTGTCGAGGTCCTTGAGGATCCGCACGACGCCGGAGGACTGCGTGCCCGCGCCGTACGAGGACACCGCCATCCAGTCCATCGTGACGGGGGTGGACAGGGCGCGAGCCAGGTCCGCCATGACCATCACGGCGCCCTTGAGGACCCCGACGATCAGCAGGTCCTTGCCCGCGTACTCCGCGTCGACCTTCGCGGCCAGCTCGGCCAGCTTCGCGTCGATCTCTTCCTTGGTGATGAGCACCGACTGAAGGTCGGTGCCCATGTCTTTCGCGTCCACCCGCATCACTTTCGGTCGTCCCACCGGCCGCCGCGACGTGAGCCGCCGAGTCAGCCTTGCCGGATGACCAGTCTGCCACCCTGACGCTGGGCGACGACTTTGCCCGGGAGATTGATCTCCCCCTGGCCGCGCCAGCCGGTGATCAGGCGGTCGACCTCTTCGATGTGGCGGGCGAAGAGGGCACCCGCGGGAGCGCCGGCCTCGATGGCCGCCCTGCGCAGGATGCGGCGGCGTACGGCGGGCGGCAGCGCGTAGAGCTTGGCGCATTCGAGGAGCCCGGCCGCGTCCCGTACGGTCTGGGCGGCCTGCTGCGCCCACGCGTCCAGCGCGTCCGCGTCGTCCCGGGACAACTGGGCCGTCCGGGCGAGCGCCTCGACGACGCCCTTGCCGAGCGCCTTCTCCAGGGCGGGCAGTCCCTCGTGGCGCAGCCGGGAGCGGGTGTAGGCCGGATCGGTGTTGTGCGGGTCGTCCCAGACGGGCAGGTGCTGCACGAGGCAGGCCTTGCGGGCGGTCTGCCGGTCGAGGCCGAGGAAGGGGCGCCGGTAACGGCCGGCGGCCCCCGAGACCGCGGCCATTCCGGACAGGGAGCGGATGCCGGAGCCGCGGGCGAGGCCGAGCAGGACGGTCTCGGCCTGGTCGTCGCGGGTGTGGCCGAGCAGGACGGCGGCGGCGCCGTGGCGCTCGGCCGCGGCGTCGAGGGCGCCGTAGCGGGCGTCGCGGGCGGCGGCCTCGGGCCCGCCGGCGCGGCCCACGTCGACGGCGACGGACTCGGCGGGGGTCAGGCCGAGCGAGGTCAGGCGCAGGACGACGTCCTCGGCGCGGACGTCGGAGCCGGGCTGGAGGCGGTGGTCGACGGTGATGCCGCCGGCGCGGACGCCGAGTTTGGGTGCTTCGAAGGCGAGGGCCGAGGCGAGCGCCATGGAGTCGGCGCCGCCGGAGCAGGCGACCAGGACCAACGGCCGGTCACCCGCGGGTGGTTGGGGTTGCGTGTCGAGGATGTCGTGGAGGACGCGGCGGACCGCCAGGCGTATCGCCGCGACCGCAGGATGGGGACCCATGTCCGGTTCCCTTCATTCCGTTGTCTGAGGGGGTGGGGCGCCAACTGTGAACCGATGTGGCACGGCTCAGTCGCTCAACGGTGACTCGGTGACTTCGGTCACGCAGAGTGTGTCGATGGTGACAGAAGCGAGCCATTCACCGAGCATTGCACGCCTGCCCACGACCCACGGTCCCTCGGATGGGTGATCCTGCGCCATTCCTGGCGTGGCCGATCGCGCGGGGCCCCCTCCGCGGGCTCAGTCCTCGTCGCGCGCGCCGCCCGCCGGCCCCTCCGTCCGGTTGTGCACCCGCGCGACCCAGTCCGCCGGTTTGGCGATCTCCGCCTTGGTGGGGAGCGTGTTCGGCGAGGTCCACACGCGGTTGAAGCCGTCCATGCCGACCTGGTCGACGACGGCCCGTACGAAGCGCTCGCCGTCGCGGTACTGGCGCAGCTTGGCGTCGAGGCCGAGGAGCTTGCGCAGGGCCAGGTCGAGGCGGGAGGCGCCCTTCTGGCGGCGCTCCTTGAACTTCTCGCGGATCTCTCCGACGGTCGGCACGACGGCCGGTCCGACCCCGTCCATCACGTAGTCCGCGTGCCCCTCCAGGAGGGACATGACGGCGGTGAGGCGGGCGAGGATCTCGCGCTGGGCGGGCGACTGGACCAGCTCGACGAGCGAGCGGCCGCCGTCGTCCTCCTCCGTGTCGGGGCGTCCGCCGGACAGCGACTGGACGGCCTCCCTGACCCGCTCGAGGAACGTCGACGGGTCGACGTCGGTCTCGGCGAGGAACGACTGGATCTCGCCCTCCAGGTGGTCCCGCAGCCACGGCACGGCGGTGAACTGGGTGCGGTGCGTCTCCTCGTGCAGGCACACCCAGAGCCTGAAGTCGTGCGGGTCCACGTCGAGTTCACGCTCGACGTGCACGATGTTCGGTGCGACGAGCAGCAGGCGGCCGCCGCCGTCGGGGGCGGCCGGCAGGTCGCGGGTGGCGGGCGCGAAGGTCTCGTACTGGCCGAGGACGCGCGAGGACAGGAACGACAGCAGCATGCCGAGCTCGACGCCGGTGACCTTGCCGCCGACGGCGCCGAGGACGGCCGGGCCCGCGCCGGAGCCGCGGCGCTCCTGCATCTTGTCGAGCAGCGGCTTGAGGATCTCGCGGAAGCCCGCCACGTTGGCCCGCACCCAGCCGGGGCGGTCGACGACGAGGACGGGGGTGTCGTGCTGCAGGTCCGTGGCCATGCGCGTGTAGGCGCGCACATGCTCCTCGGACTCCTTGGCGTGCCGGCGCAGCTCCGCGACGATGGCGCGCGCCTCGTCGCGGCTCACCTCCGGGCCGGGCCGTACGAGTCGGGTCGCGGTGGCCACCGCGAGGTTCCAGTCGACCATCCCTGATGAGGCAGCGCCGCCGATGCTCGTCATGCGTCAACGGTACGTGACCCCTCGCGTACGCGGAGAGGGGTTGAACCCTGACGCGACCCTGAACCTGCGCCGTCGCTCAGCGGCAGCCGCAGTTGGCCACGGAGGACGCGAGCCGGTCCAGGCCCGCCTGCGCGGCCTGGGGGGCGGGGGCGCCCTCGGTCATGAACGCGAAGACGAGGAGGCGCCCGTCGGCGTCGACGACCGACCCGGCGAGGGTGTTGACGCCCGTGAGCGTGCCGGTCTTGGCGCGGACCAGGCCGATGCCGGAGGCGTCGGCGGGGTCGGCGTAGCGGCTGCTGAGGGTGCCGGTGAAGCCGGCGACGGGCAGGCCGGTGAGCACGGGGCGCAGCTCGGGGCGGTGCGGGTCGGCGGCCTTCGCGAGGAGGCCGGTGAGCAGGTTTGCGGAGACCTTGTCGTTGCGGTCGAGGCCGCTGCCGTCGGCGAAGCGGGCGCCTGCGAGCGGCAGGCCGAGCTTCTTGAGCTGCTTCTTGACGGCGGCGCCGGCGCCGTCGAAGTCGTGGGACTCGTCGGCGGCGATCGCGGTCTGCCGGGCGAGGGCCTCGGCGATGTCGTTGTCGCTGTGCGTCAGCATCCGCTCGACCAGGGCGGACAGCGGCGGGGACTCGACCTTCGCGAGGTCCTCGGCCTGCCCGGAGGCCTTGGAGGGGACGGGGTCGCCCTTGGTGCGCACGCCGCGGTCGTGGAGCAGCCCGGCGAACGTACGGGCGGCGGCGGCCGCGGGGTCGCCGTCACGCGGCGCGGGCCCGCTGCCGGAGTCGTCGAGGCGGGCCTCGTCGGCCATGAGGGGGCTGACCCGGGCGAGGTTCTCGTTGGGGCCGATGGGGTGGGTGTCGGGGCCGGAGTACAGCGAGGTGTCGTAGGTGAGTGTGACCTCGGTCATGCCGTCCTTCTTGAGGGCGGCGGCGGTGTCGTCGGCGAGGTCGCGCAGGCTGGCGGCGCCGTAGGGGTTCTTCTTGCGGGCGGTCAGGGTGGGGTCGCCGCCGCCGACCAGGAGGAGCTCCTTGCCGTCCTTCTCCAGCTTCGTACGGGTCGCGATGCGGTGGTCGGGGCCCGCGGCGGTGAGCGCGGCGACGGCGGTGGCGATCTTGGTCGTGGACGCCGGGGTGAGCGCGTCGCCCGCGGCCTTGCCGTAGAGCCGCTCACCGGTGACGGCGTCGACGACGGCCGCGGCGCGGTGCGGGCCGAGCGCGGCGTCCTTCAGGAGCGGGTCGAGGACCTCGGCAAGGGCGTCCCTGGTGGGGCCGGGCACGGACGCTCCGGGGGCCGCGAGGACGGCGGGAGCGCTGGGCGCGGCGGGGGCGGCGGGGGCCCTGCGGCCGTGATGTGCGCCACCAAGGGCCTCCGGGGAGGCCGCCCGGTCCGCCTCGGCCTTACGCTGGCCCGAAGCGTCCCAAGGGCCGGCCGAGACCGCCACGACGGCCGCGAGGGCGAGCCCCACCGCCGTCGCACCCACCGTCACGTGCTTGGTCTTGGTCAGCGCAGCGGTCTTCGCCACGCTCGTCAAGAGCTGCGAAGCCTTCAGTTCCGGCACCGCGGACCAGCCCCTTTCGCGATCACACACCTGCGTGAGGGACACTTAATCACTGCATCACCAGACGTTTGTGTTGATCATGGAGGAGCCACCGGTGGAGTTCGACGTTCTGATCGAGATCCCTAAGGGATCGCGGAACAAGTACGAGGTCGACCACGAGACCGGTCGCATCCGCCTCGACCGTCGTCTGTTCACGTCGACGGCCTACCCGACGGACTACGGCTACGTCGAGAACACCCTCGGCGAGGACGGCGACCCGCTGGACGCCCTGGTCATCCTGGACGAGCCGACGTTCCCGGGCTGCCTCATCAAGTGCCGCGCCATCGGCATGTTCCGCATGACGGACGAGGCCGGCGGCGACGACAAGCTGCTGTGCGTCCCGGCGACGGACCCGCGCATGGAGCACCTGCGCGACATCCACCACGTCTCCGAGTTCGACCGCCTGGAGATCCAGCACTTCTTCGAGGTCTACAAGGACCTCGAGCCCGGCAAGTCCGTCGAGGGCGCCGACTGGGTCGGCCGCACCGAGGCCGAGGCCGAGATCGAGCGTTCCTACAAGCGCGCCCAGGACCAGGGCGGTCACTGACCCCCGGCGCCTGACGCACCGCGTACACGAACGGGCCGCACCTCCCCGACCGGGGTCGTGCGGCCCGTTCGTGTATCCGTGCGCATACTGAGGCGTACGGGAGGCAGACGCGTACGTAGTCGTACGAAGGGCGAGAGGTGTCGGAGCGGGAGTCGGAGGCGCCGGAGGACCGCAAGCCGCAGTCCGACGAGGCGCGCAGCGCGTTCACGCAGCCGAGCGGTGTCGCACCGCCGGCTCCGGTGGCGGACGAGGAGTCCTCGACCACGTCGGAGTTCTCGGTCCCGGAGGGGCTGAGCGTGCACGCGGTGGAGGTCGTGGAGGTGGAGGGCTCGGCCTTCACACCGCCGAGGACCTACAGCTCGCGGCAGTCGCCGCCCGCGTTCACCCCGGCGCACGGCATCCCGATGGTGCGGCTCACCAAGGAGGCGCCCTGGCAGGACCGGATGCGCACGATGCTGCGCATGCCGGTGGCCGAGCGGCCCGCGCCGGAGAAGGTCCACAAGGAGGACGAGACAGGGCCCGCGGTTCCCCGCGTGCTCGACCTGACGCTGCGTATCGGCGAGCTGCTGCTCGCGGGCGGCGAGGGGGCCGAGGACGTGGAGGCGGCGATGTTCGCCGTGTGCCGCTCCTACGGGCTCGACCGGTGCGAGCCGACGGTGACGTTCACCCTGCTGTCGATCACGTTCCAGCCCTCGCTGGTGGACGATCCGGTGACGGCCTCGCGCACGGTGCGGCGCCGGGGCACCGACTACAACCGGCTCGCGGCCGTGTTCCGGCTCGTGGACGACATCAGCGACGAGGACGTCGAGGTGTCCCTGGAGGAGGCCTACCGGCGCCTCGCGGAGATCCGCCGCAACCGGCACCCGTATCCCGGCTGGGCGCTCACCTCGGCGAGCGGGCTGCTCGCCGGCGCCGCCTCGATCCTCGTCGGCGGCGACCTGATCGTGTTCTTCGCCGCGGCGATCGGCGCGATGCTGGGCGACCGGCTCGCGTGGCTGTGCGCGGGGCGCGGGTTCCCGGAGTTCTACCAGTTCCTGGCCGCCGCGATGCCGCCGGCCGGCATCGGCATCCTGCTCACGCTCGCCAGCGTCGACGTGCGGGCCTCCGCGGTCATCACCGGTGGACTGTTCGCGCTGCTGCCCGGACGGGCGCTCGTGGCGGGCGTGCAGGACGGCCTGACCGGCTTCTACATCACGGCCGCGGCCCGGCTGCTGGAAGTCATGTACTTCTTCGTCGGCATCGTGATCGGCGTGCTGATCATGCTCTACGTGGGCGTGCAGCTGCACGCCGAGCTGAACCCGGAGGCCGCGCTCAAGGTCATCGACCGCCCGTACTGGCAGATCGCCGCGTCGATGGCGCTCTCCCTGGCCTTCGCCGTGCTCCTCCAGCAGGAGCGCTCCACGGTGCTCATGGTGACGCTGAACGGCGGGGTGGCCTGGGTCGTCTACGGGGCCATGCATGTGGCGGGCGGGATCTCGCCGGTGGCGTCCACGGCGGCGGCGGCCGGGCTCGTGGGCCTGTTCGGCCAGCTCTTCTCCCGCTACCGGTTCGCGTCCGCGCTGCCTTATGTCACGGCGGCGATCGGGCCGCTGCTGCCCGGTTCGGCGACGTACTTCGGGCTGCTGGCGATCGCGCAGAACGATGTGGACGGGGGGCTCGTGTACCTGTCGCAGGCCGCGGCTCTGGCGATGGCCATCGCGATCGGGGTGAACCTGGGTGGCGAGATCTCCCGCCTCTTCATCCGCTCCCCCGGCGCGGAGGGCCGCCGAGCGGCCAAGCGCACGCGTGGTTTCTAGCGCCGCCCGGTCCCGGTCCTGCCTGGTGAGGTCTCGTCGCCGGGTGCCGCCCGGTGGGGGCTGGTCGCGCAGTTCCCCGCGCCCCTGAGATGCATGGCGCTTCGCGCCGCATCTCCCCGACAAAGGCGCGGGGATCCTGTCATCGGGGGAAGGCGCGGCGAAGCCGCATGCCTTCCAGGGGCGCGGGGAACTGCGCGACCAGCCCCCACCGGCCCGCACCCGCCCACGAAGAGGAACCCGGCACACGAGAAGGCGGGCGGAGCCCAAGCGCGGCTAGCGACGAGCGTGGCGCCCCCGCTGCGAGGGCGCGGCCGGCGCACCCGGCGCGTCCGGAGCCGCGTTCTGCTCCCGCTTCGCGGAGCGCTTGGCGCGCAGGAACTCGATCGCGATCGGCACCACGGACACGAGGACGATCAGGATCAGGATCGCCTCGATGTTCTTGTGGACGAACTCGATGTTCCCCAGCCAGGAGCCGAGCAAGGTCACACCGGCACCCCACAGGATGCCGCCGATCACGTTGAACGTGATGAAGGAGCGGTACCGCATCCCGGAGACGCCCGCGATGATCGGCGTGAAGGTCCGCACGATGGGCACGAAGCGGGCCAGGACCAGCGACTTCGGGCCGTGCTTCTCGAAGAACTCGTGCGCCTTCTGCACGTTCTCCTGCTTGAAGAGCTTGGAGTCCGGCCGCTTGAAGAGCGACGGTCCGACCTTCTTGCCGAAGATGTATCCGGCCTGGTCACCGAGGATCGCAGCGAGGCAGATCAGTCCGATCGCGCCCCACAGCGGGAAGTCGAGGGTGCCGGCGGTGATCAGCAGGCCGCAGGTGAAGAGCAGCGAGTCACCCGGCAGGAAGAAGCCGATCAGCAGACCGGACTCCGCGAACACGATCAGGAGCAGGCCCCAGATGCCGAACGTGTTCAGCAAATGGTCCGGGTCCAGCCAGCTTGGTCCGAGCGCAAGCGTCATCACGGGTCCGGGCTCCTGAGGGGGTGAGGGCAAAGGCATTGCGGTGCCATGCAGATCGGCGATGCAAAGTTATCAACGCCGCGCGCGGGCACCAGGTTCCAGTGGCCCTCTCAGGATGCACTCCGGGTGAACTGTGGCAAACCTGTCGTTATGGGTATCGAAGACTTCGGCGGCGGCCAGAATCCGCAGGCGGATGTGCTCGTCGTCACCACGAACGACGTCCCGGGGTACCGGGTGCAGCAGGTGATCGGCGAGGTGTTCGGCCTCACCGTGCGCTCGCGGCACCTGGGCAGCCAGATCGGCGCCGGGCTCAAGTCCATGATCGGCGGCGAGCTGAAGGGCCTCACCAAGACGCTGGTCGAGACCCGGAACCAGGCCATGGACCGGCTCGTGGAGCAGGCACGCGCGCGGGGCGCCAACGCCGTGCTCATGTTCCGCTTCGACGTGACGGAGGCGATGGACGGGGCGGCCGAGGTCTGCGCCTACGGAACCGCCGCCGTCATCGCCCAGGAGACCACCGCGCCCTGAGCCGGGCCGGCGTCCTCACTCCCCCGCGTGCCGGGCCGCGTTCGCGTGGATCGCGTCGCGCAGGTGCTCGGCGATGCCCTCGCCCATGGCGTCGTAGAACGCCTTGAAGCGCTCGTCGGCCACGTACATGTCGCCGAAGCAGACGTGCATCTCGTAGGGGACCTCGAAGTAGTTCTGGCTGATGTGCCGCCGGTGCTCCTCGGCGAGCTCCATGGCCGCCGCGCCGGACGGCTGCTCGCCGGAGGCGACGAGGGCCGCGTAGCGGCGGCCCCAGTCCTCGACCTCCGCCTGGATGCGCTGCCAGTCCTCCTTGGTGTAGGTGGCGGCGCGGCGCTGGGACTCGGCCCAGGCCTCGGTGTTCCCCCAGCGCTGCTCGGCCTCGTCCTGGTACTGCTCGGGGTCCTTGTCCCCGAAGACCTCGAAGCGCTCCTCCGGGGTGAGCTGGATTCCCATCTTCTGCGCCTCCATAGCGTGTTCGACGGCCTCGGCCATCTTCTGCAGCTTCTCGATGCGGGCGGTCAGCACCTCGTGCTGGCGCCGCAGGTGCTCGCGCGGGTCGGTCTCCGGGTCGTCGATCAGGGCCTGCACCTCGTCCAGGGGGAAGCCGAGCTCCCGGTAGAAGAGGATCCGCTGGAGCCGGTCCAGGTCGGACGCGGTGTAGCGGCGGTGTCCCGCGTGGTTGCGCTCGCTGGGGACGAGCAGTCCGATCTCGTCGTAGTGGTGCAGCGTGCGCACCGTGACCCCGGCGAATCCGGCCACCTGGCCGACCGAGTGGACCGAGGAGGTCATGGCCGCTCCTTTCCCGCAGCGGTTCTCCGTACGTGACTCAGCTTGGGTCCTCACGCCGCGTGAGGTGCAAGCGCGACGCCATGGGCGCCCGATATGCCCGTTCCGTGATGTCTGCCTAGGCTGGCGCGGGGGGACGCCGCTCACGAAGGAGTCGCCGATGCCTCCGCTGCACCACGGTCCCGCGGGCCGGTCCCGGGGGCGCGAGGAGCGCCCGATGGCCGTCAACCCGTTCTACGGAGCGGCCGACCCCGCGGCCGGGATGACCGACGCGCCGCCCAAGCACCGGCTGCCGGACGGGCCGCTCGCGCCGATGACCGCGTACCAGCTGGTGCACGACGAGCTGATGCTCGACGGGAACGCCCGGCTCAACCTCGCCACGTTCGTGACGACGTGGATGGAGCCGCAGGCGGACGTCCTCCTGGCCGAGTGTCGGGACAAGAACATGATCGACAAGGACGAGTACCCGCGCACCGCCGAGCTGGAGCACCGCTGTGTCGCGATGCTCGCGGACCTGTGGCACGCGCCGGACCCGATGTCCGCGGTGGGCTGCTCGACGACGGGGTCGAGCGAGGCCTGCATGCTGGCCGGCATGGCGCTCAAGCGCCGCTGGGCGAAGCGGAACGCGGACCGCTACCCCTCGCGCGACGCCCGCCCGAACCTGGTGATGGGCATCAACGTGCAGGTCTGCTGGGAGAAGTTCTGCGACTACTGGGAGGTCGAGGCGCGGCAGGTCCCGATGGAGGGCGACCGTTTCCACCTCGATCCGACGGCCGCCGCCGAACTCTGCGACGAGAACACGATCGGTGTCGTCGGCATCCTCGGCTCCACCTTCGACGGGTCGTACGAGCCGATCGCCGACCTGTGCGCGACGCTCGACGCGCTCCAGGAGCGGACCGGGCTCGACATCCCCGTGCACGTGGACGGGGCGTCCGGCGCCATGGTCGCGCCGTTCCTCGACCCGGACCTGGTGTGGGACTTCCGGCTGCCCCGGGTCGCCTCGATCAACACCTCGGGCCACAAGTACGGCCTGGTCTACCCGGGCGTCGGCTGGGCGCTGTGGCGGGACGCGGACGCGCTGCCCGAGGACCTCGTCTTCCGGGTCAACTACCTGGGCGGCGACATGCCGACCTTCGCCCTGAACTTCTCGCGGCCCGGCGCGCAGGTCGTCGCCCAGTACTACTCGTTCCTGCGGCTCGGCCGGGCGGGCTACCGGGCCGTGCAGCAGGCGTCCCGGGACGTGGCGCGCGGGCTCGCCGAGCGGTTCGAGGCGCTCGGCGACTTCCGCCTGCTCACCCGGGGCGACGAGCTGCCGGTGTTCGCGGTGACGACGGCGCCGGACGTGACGTCGTACGACGTCTTCGACGTGTCGCGGCGGCTGCGCGAGCACGGCTGGCTGGTGCCCGCCTACACGTTCCCCGCGCACCGCGAGGACCTCGCCGTGCTCCGCGTCGTGTGCCGCAACGGCTTCTCGGCGGACCTGGCCGCCCTGCTCGTGGACGACCTGACCCGGATCCTGCCCGACCTGCGCAGCCAGCCGCACCCGCAGGTCCGCGACAAGGACGCGGCGACGTCCTTCCACCACTGACCCCGCACCGGCCCGGTCAGTGCGCGGCGTACGGGTCCTCCCGGCCGTCCGGGAGGACCCCGACGAACGGCTCGCCCTCGCCGGCGAAGGTGTACGCGCCGCCCTCGATCCGGGCGATGAGCGCGCGAGTCCACTCGGCGCCGGTGTCGGCGGTGAACACCCAGTGGTTCATGATCT
Source organism: Streptomyces xanthii (assembly GCF_014621695.1). Taxonomy (GTDB): domain Bacteria; phylum Actinomycetota; class Actinomycetes; order Streptomycetales; family Streptomycetaceae; genus Streptomyces; species Streptomyces xanthii. Next base: position 4,293,855 of record NZ_CP061281.1, on the reverse strand, counting down.
CGCCGATGTGGCCCAGCCGCTCCGGGCCGCCCTCGGGCGTGTAGTGCTCCGTGACGGACGTGCGCCACTCCTCGATGCGGCGCACCCGCTCCCGGAGCAGTGCGACGACCTCCGCGCGCGGCAGGTCGACCATGAAGCCGAGCGCGGCCGTGAGGGCGTCCGGCCGCTGGTCGTACGCGGTGAGGGACTCGCGCAGCAGGGTCAGGTACTCGCTCGTGCCGCGCTCGGTGACCTCGTACTCGGTGCGGGGCGGGCCGCCGACCGTCGACGGCGCCACCTCGTGCGCGCGGAGCAGTCCCTGCTTCGCCATCTGCTTGAGCGCGTGGTAGATCGATCCCGGCTTCGCGTTCGACCACTCGTGGGCGCCCCAGTACTCCAGGTCGCTGCGCACCTGGTAGCCGTGCGCGCGGCCGTGCTGCCGTACGGCCCCGAGGACCAGGAGGCGGATCGCTGACATGCGCTCAGCGTAGAACCCGCGGACTTGCGCGGCCCCCGGGGTTGTGCCCTCAGCCCTGCTGCGCGAGCGCCACCAGTTCGAACGCGGTCTTGCCGTCGAGGGACTCGCGGACGATGTCGGCGTGGCCGGCGTGCCGGGCCGTCTCGCGGATCAGGTGCAGGCCGAGCCAGCGCAGCGAGACCTCCTGGCCGTCGGGGAACCAGGGCTCGTCGGGCAGCGGGAAGGTGTCGTCCAGGCTGGGGGCGTCGTGGAAGAACTTCTCGGTGCGCCGCGCCACGTCCGCGTAGTAGTCGAGGAGCGACTCGACGGTGTCGGTGCCGTCGATCATCCGGAAGCCGATGCCGTACGACTCCGGGTCGCGCTTCGTGTCGGGCTCGGTCCGGCTCGCCAGGGCCACCCAGCCCTGCTCGACCTCCGCCAGGTGCTTGACGATGCCGCCGAGGGAGAGGGCGCTGGCGCTGGGCTTCGCGGCGGCCTGCTCGTCGGTCAGCCCCAGCAGGGTGCGGCGCACCCCGCCGCGCTGCTCGGCGATGAAGGCCAGGAGCGCGCCGCGCTCGTCACCGCGGGCCTCGGGGTTCACGTGCATGACCATCGGAAACACCTCTCGTCGTTCGCCGTCGTCCCGCCGTCGTGCGCCGGACTCGATGAGAAGAAGCTACGGTCGATGTAGGTCAGATCCTGACCTCTTCACGCGAGTCGGCGCCGGGTTCCGCCGAGTTCTGTAGTCGTGGGACCACCCCGCGTGCACGTGCATCTGCTCATGCAGAAGATCTTGGCCGAGGGCTATGATCCTGATCAGCCGGGGCAGTTGTCCCATGCACCCATGCGCCACGAGAACCACCGGGGGAGCGAACCGTGCACCACGTGTACAACGGCATGGCGGCCACGGAGTTGCACGGAGTGGTCTGGCAGAAGAGCAGGCACAGCAACTCGCAGGGCTCCTGCGTGGAGTTCGCGAAGCTGCCCGGCGGCAAGATCGCCGTACGCAACTCCAACTTCCCCGAAGGCCCCGCGCTCGTCTACACCCCCGCGGAGATAGAGGCCATGCTCCTGGGCGTGAAGGACGGGGAGTTCGACCATCTGACGGTCGCCTGAGCGGCCGTCGGGCGCTCACACCCGGAACAGGGCCCAGACGACCTTGCCGCTCAGCGCGCCGGCCATCGGGTGCCAGCCCCAGCTGTCGCTGAAGGAGTCCACGAGGAACAGGCCGCGCCCCGACTCGGCCGAGAAGTCCTCGCATACGTCGGCCTCGCGGGCCACCGGGCTGTCGTTGCTGGGGTCGCGCACCGCGCACACCACGCGCGAGGCCCAGCGCATCAGATGCAGCCGCACCGGCGGGTCCTGGTCGTAGGGCGTGTCCGCGGGCAGCGCGTGCCGCAGCGCGTTGGTGACGAGTTCGGAGACGACCAGACAGATGTCGTCGAAGCGCTCGGGCACGTCCCAGTCGCCGAGCGTTCTGCGGCTGAACTCCCGTGCGCTGCGCACCGCTTCGTACCGTGCGGGCAGGGCGCAGGATGCGGCGCTGGACACCGCGGAGGGGTCGAGCGGGGGAAGACTCTGCCTCAACGCGTCGAAAGGCTCGAGCATGGTCGATCCGTTCGTCCCCATGCGAGGCACTCCCCATTTTCGCAGTACGTAGCGAGCGGTGGTGGCGACCATGGTTCCGAATGCGCAGAACGGATGCAAGGGCAGATGCACGTGCACGCGCCGGAATTGGCCGTTCCCGTACCGCTTCTTGCTCATTTCTTCCCACGACTTCTTCCAAGTTCTCACGCCTCGCTTTCGCCTCTTCTCCCTTTCCGTAACCACGCGAGTACGGGCCGGAGCGTTTTAGTGGCAGACTTCGGGCCCTGATGGATCAGGGAGGTTGGACGACGTGACCGCTGGGGAGTCCTGGGCGTCGCCCCAGGCGCTGGGGCCGGGGGGCGGCTCGGTGGTGCGGCGCATCCTGCTGGGCTCGCAGCTGCGGCGCCTGCGGGAGTCGCACGGCATCACCCGCGAGGCCGCCGGCTACTCGATCCGCGCCTCCGAGTCGAAGATCAGCCGGCTGGAGCTGGGCCGCGTGAGCTTCAAGGCGCGCGACGTGGAGGACCTGCTGACCCTCTACGGGGTCACCGACGGCGCCGAGCGCGAGGCCCTCCTCTCCCTCGTCAAGGAGGCCAACTCCACGGGCTGGTGGCACAGTTACTCCGACGTGCTGCCCGGCTGGTTCCAGACCTACGTGGGCCTGGAGGCCGCCGCCTCGCACATCCGCGGCTACGAGGCCCAGTTCGTGCACGGCCTGCTGCAGACCGAGGCGTACGCCCACGCGGTCGTCGAGCAGGGCATGCGCGGCGCCGCCCCCGAGGACGTCGACCGGCGCGTGGCGCTGCGGCTGGAACGGCAGAAGCTGCTGGTCGCCGAGCAGGCCCCGGAGCTGCACGTGGTGCTCGACGAGGCCGCGCTGCGCCGGGTGCACGGCGGACCCGAGGTGATGCGCGGGCAGCTGCGCCACCTGATCGAGCTGGCCGAGCGGCCCCGGATCACCCTCCAGATCATGCCGTTCGACCGCGGCTGGCACGCGGGCGAGTCCGGCAGCTTCACCCTGCTCACCTTCCCCGAGTCGGACCTCTCCGACGTCGTCTTCCTCGAACAGCTCACCAGCGCCCTGTACTTGGACAAGCGCGAGGACGTCACCCAGTACGAGAAGGCGATGGCCCTCCTCGCCGAGCAGTGCCCGGATCCGGCGGAGAGCATCGGACTGCTGCGCCGGTTGCTGACCGAATTCGCCTGAATACAAAGCGAGTTGGCCGATCTCTTTCCATGACTGACCGGTGCCGGACGTACGATGACGTCCCATCAGCTGTCCGGCGCTTCAGCAAGGGATTTGCCATGACGTCACCGTCCCCGCACACGTACTTCACCGATCTGGACCGGCAGTACATCGACGGCACGTGGCGCGAGGGGCGCGGGTCGTGGGACATCATCGACTTCAACCCGTACAACGGGGACAAGCTGGCGTCGATCACCGTCGCATCCGTCGAGGAGATCGACGAGGCGTACCGGGCGGCCGAGCGGGCGCAGAAGGAGTGGGCGAAGACCAACGCGTACGCGCGCCGGATGGTCTTCGAGCGGGCGCTGCGCCTGGTCGAGGAGCATGAGGACGCGATAGCCGAGGCGATCATCGACGAACTCGGCGGCACCCGCGTCAAGGCCGGTTTCGAGCTGCACCTGGCCAAGGAGTTCCTGCGCGAGGCGATCCAGCTGGCGCTGCGCCCGCAGGGCCGGGTCATCCCCTCCCCCGTGGACGGCAAGGAGAACCGGGTCTACCGGGTGCCGGTCGGTGTCGTCGGCGTCATCTCCCCCTTCAACTTCCCCTTCCTGCTCTCCCTGAAGTCGGTCGCGCCCGCGCTGGCGCTCGGCAACGGGGTCGTGCTGAAGCCGCACCAGAACACCCCGATCGTGGGCGGCTCGCTCGTCGCGAAGATCTTCGAGGACGCGGGCCTGCCCGCCGGTCTGCTCAACGTCGTCATCACCGACATCGCCGAGATCGGCGACGCCCTGCTCACCCACCCCGTGCCGAAGGTCATCTCCTTCACCGGCTCGGACAAGGTCGGCCAGCACGTGGCGACGGTGTGCGCCTCCCAGTTCAAGCAGGCGGTCCTGGAGCTCGGCGGCAACAGCGCGCTCACGGTCCTCGACGACGCCGACGTCGACTACGCGGTCGACGCGGCCGTCTTCAGCCGCTACGTGCACCAGGGCCAGGTCTGCATGGCCGCGAACCGCATCCTGGTCGACCGCAAGGTCGAGAAGGAGTTCACGGAGAAGTTCGTCGCCAAGGTGAGGACGCTGAAGGCGGGCGACCCGCGCGACCCGTCGACCGTGATCGGCCCGGTCATCAACTCCACGCAGGCGGACGCCCTTTCGGCGGTCGTCGAGCAGGCGGTCGCGGAGGGCGCGACGGCGCTCGTGCGCGGAGCGGTGGACGGCAACCTGGTCGAGCCGGTCGTCCTGGCCGGCCTGCCCGCCGACTCCCCCGTCCTGCGCCAGGAGATCTTCGGCCCGGTCGCGCTCCTCATCCCCTTCGACGGCGACGAGGAGGCGGTGCGGATCGCGAACGACACCCCGTACGGGCTGAGCGGCGCCGTGCACACGGGCGACGTCGAGCGGGGCGTGGCCTTCGCGCAGCAGATCGACACCGGCATGATCCACGTCAACGACGGCACCGTGCACGACGAGCCGCTGGTCGCCTTCGGCGGCGAGAAGCGCTCGGGCATCGGCCGGCTGAACGGCGAGGCGACGGTCGAGGCGTTCACCACGCAGAAGTGGATCTCGGTCCAGCACGGGCGCTCGCAGTTCCCGTTCTGACGCCGTCCCGGCACGAGAACCAGCAGGCCCGGCCCCGGAAGGGGTCGGGCCTGCTGTCTTCGCCGGATTCAGCCGCGGGGCCGGCCGCGAGGTCAGCCGCCGTAGCGGCGCCGGAAGGCCTCGACGCGGCCCTCGGTGTCCAGGACCCGCTGCTGGCCCGTGTAGAAGGGGTGGCTCGCGTCGGAGATCTCGACGTCGAACACGGGATACGTGTTGCCGTCCGACCACTCGATCGTCCGGTCCCCGAGCTTGTCGGAGGCGGTGATCGTCGAGCGGGTCAGGAAGGCGCTGCCCGCCGCGCGGTCGCGGAACACGACCGGGGCGTACTCGGGGTGGATGCCGTTCTTCATGAAAGTCAGCGCTCCTCTCGGAAGTCGACGTGCCGGCCCGCGACGGGGTCGAACTTGCGCAGGGTCAGGCGGTCGGGGTCGTTCCGCCGGTTCTTGCGGGAGACGTAGGTGTAGCCGGTCCCGGCGGTGGACCTGAGCTTGATCACCGGTCGGAGTTCGTTGCGTGCCATGGACCCCAGTATATGAAAATGACTGCCGTTTTCAATAGCACGCCGGGAGAGGTACGTCACCATGGCGGGGCGTGACGGCTGGTAACTTGCTGCGGCGGTCGCACGACGGGAGCGACCGCTGTGACAGCCGTGAAACAGGGGGAAGTTGTGCGTATCAGGAACGTACGGATCGTCGCGGGCGCCGCGGCCGTCGTGGCGGCGCTGGCCGTGACGGGCTGCAGCAGCGACAGCGGCGGCGGCAAGAAGGACCGGGGCTCCGACAGCGGCTCGTCCTCGTCGGCCGACGGCGGTTCGACCGGCGGCTCGTCCGGCTCCGCGGGCTCCGTGAAGGACACCGAGGGCATCTGGAGCGCCACGAGCGGCGGGCAGCCCGTCGTGCTCGTCGTCGGCGGCAAGCAGGCCTCGCTCAGCACGGGTGACGGGCACCTGTGCTCCGGCACGGTGTCCGACGGGGCCGCGCCGACGTTCGTCCTCAAGTGCGCGGACGGCAGCACGGACCGGACGACCGGCAAGGTCGAGTCCAACGACGGCAAGTCGATGCAGGTCAGCTGGGACGGCGGCAAGACCGACGCCTTCACCAAGTCCGAGGACGGCAAGCTCCCGACGGGCCTCCCGTCGGGCCTCCCCACGGGCTGACCGGTACGGAAGGCGAGCGGCGTCGCCGCTCGCCTTCATCAGGGAAATGCGACCCGAAGGGTCCGCATTTCAGGGGCGCGGGGAACTGCGCGAGAAGCCCCACCGGGCCGCACCCGGCGACGAACCGGCGGAGCTACGGCGCTGTCCGCTCCCGCTCACCTTTCAGGGTCATCGGCGGAGCCTCCGTGTCCAGCGCATCGGACAGATCGCCCAGCGTCTCCAGCAACAACCCCGCCCCCCGCCGCACCACACGATCCGGCACCCCGTCCCCGTCCCAAGCGGCCAGCGCCTCCCGCACGGGACCCCAGCGCGGCACCCGACGCTCACGGATCGCCCGGGCCCCGTCCCGGGTCGCCTTGATCAGCGCGTCGGCGAGGACGGACGCGGCGGGCACCGGCGTCGCCCCGCGCTCCGGCAGATGCGCCTCCATCAGCATCGCCACCCGCCCCAGATGGTGCAGCGCCTCGGCCGCGTCGTCGGCCGCGGCCCGCGTGAGGCCCCGGCTGCGGACGGGCTCGGTCTTGGCCCGGGCCAGCGCCTGTTCCCACGCGATGTGCGCGTCCCGCGCCTTGAGCAGCGCCTCCCGCACGTCCGGGCAGGCCTTGCCCTCGGGCCGGGCGTAGTGCCCGACGACGGCCGCCGCGTACTCGCCGAGGGCGACGAGCCGGTCGGCGAGCCGGGTGCGCAGGCGCGGGGTCTCCCAGGCCGGGTAGAGCGCGTAGGCCAGCATGGCGAGCAGTCCGCCGACCAGGGTGAGCACGACCCGTTCGACGACGGTCTGGTCCCAGCTCTCGCCGCCCATGCCGAGCAGGAAGACGACGTACGCCGCGATGCAGGCCTGCGCCGCGAGCTGTCCCGTGCGCATCAGCAGGTACATCAGTCCCGCGCACCCCACGGCGAGCGCGGCCGCCGTGTACGTGCCCGGGTGGGCGATCCGCACGATGCCGGTGGCGACGGCGACCCCGACGAGCGTGCCGGCGAACCGGGCGACCGCGCGCGAGTACGTCTGCGAGAAGTCCGGCCGCATGATCATGACGGCGGACATGGGCGCCCAGTAGCCGTGCCCGAAGGGCAGCGCGTTGCCGAGGAGGTACCCGGCGAGGGCGACCGCGGTGACCCGGGTCGCGTGCCGCAGGATCGGCGAGCCCGGCCGGGCCTCACGGCGGACCGCCCGCACGGCGGCGGGCAGCAGCCGGAAGAGGGACGGGCGGCGCAGGGAGGCGGCCGGGTCCGCGGGGCGGCGGCGGACGTCGTCGTCCTCGGGCCGGGTGCCGCCGGCCGTCTCCACGACGTCCCGCAGCAGCGAGCCGAGCCGTTTCGCCGCGCGCTGGGCCGGGCCGGTGAGGATCGATCCGGTGTCCGGGCTGCGGAACGCGGCGACCGCGCCGCCCGGGATCGTCACGGGCTGCCCCTGCCGGATGGCGCGGGCGGCGGCGTCCAGGATCGAGGCGGAGCCGGCGAGCAGCTCCCGCACCCGGTCCCGTTCCGGGCCCTCCTCGGGCACCCCGACGGCCGGGTCGGCGAGCGAGGCGAGGACGGGCCTGATCCGCTCGGCGAGCCCCCGCGTGCCGCGCAGCTGGGCGGGCCGGGTGCGGGCCTGGCGCGGGGTGAGGGCGGCGGCGCTGCGGGCCAGCATGAGCGGCTCGGGGTCGAAGGGGGCGACCGGGTCGTGGCGCAGCCGGCGCGCGTAGTCGGCCTCGGCGGCGAGCGCGTCGGCCAGCGCGTCCCGCTGGGCGCCCCAGCGCCGTACGGGGAAGAGGATCACCAGGGCCGCCTGGACCAGGCCGCCGACGATCATCATCGCGGCGTGTGCGGCGGCGCCCGCGACGGAGGTGGGCAGGGTGATCGTGACGAGCATCATCGCGACGTTCGACGAGGAGATCAGGCCGATGGTCGGGCCCGCCGCCCAGGCCAGTCCGGCGAGGAAGGTCCACAGCGCGAGCAGCGGCAGGAACAGGGCCAGGTGCGAGCCGGTGAGGTAGCCGACGAAGGTGGAGACGCCGAGGCTGGCGCCGGAGGCGAAGGCCAGCTCGGGGCGCGGCCGCCAGCTGCGCTGGAACGTGGCGATGGCCGCCTGGAACGCGCCGAAGGCCGAACCGGCCGCCACCTCGGGTCCGAACAGCCACAGGCTCATCGCGATGACGAGGGCGAGTCCGGCGGCGCCGCGCACCGCGATGAGCGGTTCGAGCCGCTTGCGCTCGACGCTCAGGCCCGAGCGCGTGGTGTCCTTCAGCGCCCGGAACCAGCTCACTCGGCAAGAATACGGGGACTAAGCCGGATCAATCTCGTCAGACCGTGACGTACCGGACAGCCGGGTGCGGTCCGCCGCGGAGCGGCCCTCGTGCCAGCCCGCCTCGTCCGAGACGCCGCGCATCCGCGTCGTCACCGTCTCCGGGAACATCTCCTCGGTGCGGCCCGTCACCGCCACGTCCCGCGCGGCGAGCACCGGCAGCAGTTCGCCGCGCTCCTCCGTGACCTCGTCCGCGACCGCCGCGAGCCGGTCGCCGATCCGCTGCGCGTACGCGGCCAGGAACGACTGCCGGAACGTCTTCGTACGCTTGCGGCCGCCCGCCCGCTGCTCCGCCTCGGCCCGCGTCATCGCGGTCGTGGCCTGCACCAGGAGCGAGGTGTACAGCAGCTCCACCGCCTCCAGGTCCGGTTCGAAGCCGACGACCGTGGAGAAGCCGAACGCGCTGTTCCACACCGCCTGGCAGCGGTTCGCCCCCGCCACCGCCGCGAGCAGCACCGCCTTCGCCGTCTCGTAGGGCGCGTCGACGCCGATCCGGCAGGCCGCGGGCGTGTCCTTCGCGTGCGTACGGGACGCGAGCAGCGCCTCGTCCACCGAGTGCCGGGCCATCAGCTCCTGCGCCTTCGCGGACAGCGCCTCGGCCTCCGGCGGGTAGCCGGTCGCCTCCGCCTTGGCGAGCAGCGCGCGGATGCGGGCCAACGTGCGCGGCTCACCGGCCACGGGCACGCTCAGCGCCTCACCCGGCACCGGGCCGACCGGCTCGATCGCGGGCAGCCGCAGCAGCAGCCGGTACAGCTCCAGGGTGGTCGTCGCGGCCGAGAAGCGGTCGGTGCGGGGGGCCTCGCCGGCGGGCAGGGCGTCGAGCTGACCCGTCCAGCGCGGCGGCAGGACGTCGTAGCGGCCGGTCTCCGCGCGGATCAGACGGGCCGCGAGGCGGGTGTGCGCGGTGTCCGGACCCAGGTCGCGGACGACCATGCGGTGCAGGTCGGCGGGCTGCCAGCCGCGCTCCCAGGCGCGGCGCACGAGCTCGCGGCCGCGCCGGGCGAGCTCGGTGTCGGACGCCGGGTCCGCAGCGAGGAGGGAGGCGGCCGTGTCCAGGTCGCCCTCGGATCCGTACAGAGCCTCGGCGAAGGCGCGATCGACGGTGCCTTCGCTCATCTGCCTGTCTTCCTCTCGGTCGCCCGGTCGTCTCCCCGGCTTCGATGATCTCAGGGGCGGGGTCCGCTCGGGATGCCGGGCGGGGGCGGGCCTGGGACGCTCGGGACATGAGAGTGGCACTGGCGCAGACGGACTGCGTGCTCGGCGACGTCGAGGCGAACCTCGCCACCGCCCGCGAGCAGCTCGCGCAGGCCGCGGCCCAGGGCGCCGACCTGGTCGTCTTCCCCGAGCTGAGCCTGCACGGCTACCACCTGGGCGCGCTCGCCACCGACACCTCCATCGCCGTCGACGACCCACGGCTGCTCGCGCTGACCTCCGAGCGGGGCGGGGCCGACGCGCTCGTCGGCCTGCACGAGCACACCGGCCTGCGCGCGTACAACGCCTCCGCCCTCTACTCGCGCGGCGCCCTCGTGCACTCCCACCGCAAGCTGTACCTGCCGAACTACCTGGCCTGGGAGGAACGCAAGCACGTCAGCCCCGGGCAGCAGCTGCGCGCCTACGACCTGCCCGGCGGGCGCGGCAGGGCGGCGACCCTCGTCTGCAACGACGCGTGGCAGCCGGTGCTGCCGTGGCTCGCGGTGCAGGACGGGGCGGAGGTCGTGATCGTGCCCGCGAACAGCGCGTCCACGCTCGACCCCGAGGCCATGGACACGGGCCTGTACTGGGACACGCTGCTCGCGTACACGGCGAAGATGCTCCAGTGCTGGGTCGTCTTCGTGAACCGGGTCGGGAACGAGAACGGGGCGTCGTTCTGGGGCGGCTCCCGGGTCGTCGACCCGCGCGGCACCGTCGTCGCGCAGGCCCCGAAATGGGAGCGGGCCCTGGTCACCGTCGACGTCGAGGTGCACGAGGCGCGGCGGCAGCGGCGGGCGGTGCCCCTGGTGGCGGAGGCGCGGCTCGGGCTCGTCGACCGGGAGGTCAGACGGCTGATCGACGAGGGCGGCGACAGCTGAACCCGGCACCCGGACCCGGCCTGCCCGGGGATTGTCAGTGGCCGGTGTGACACTCGCTGCATGACCGGACGCTGGGTGCTCGCCCCCACCGAGTCCGGCGGCGCGGAGCTCGCGCCGCTGGGCGACGACGGGCTGGCCGCGGGCCCCGTCGTGCGCGAGCCGGACCTCGCCGAGGCGGTCCGCTCCCGGCCCGGCGTCACCCGCTGGGTCTGGCGCGACACCCACACCGTGTACCCGAGGCTGCTCGCCGCGGGCGTCCGCGTCGAGCGCTGCTACGACATCGAGGCGGCGGAGAACCTGCTGCTCGGCCACGAGGGGCGGCACGGCGAACCCCGCTCGGCGGCCGCCGCCCTGGCCCGCCTGCGCAAGGCCCCGGTCCCCGCGGACCCGCCGCCGCGCACGGCCGCCCCCGGCTCCCAGTCCTCCCTCTTCGAGCCGCGCCCACCCGTCGACGTGCCGCTTCCGGACCTGCTGGAGGTGTACGCGGAGCAGCAGCGCAGACACGCGGCGGCCGAACGGCCGGAGCGGATGCGGCTGCTCACCGCCTCGGAGTCGGCCGGGATGCTGGTCGCGGCGGAGATGCGCGCGGCGGGCCTGCCGTGGCGGGCCGATGTGCACCGGGCCGTGCTCGCGGAGCTGCTCGGCGAGCGGTACGCGGGCGGCGGCGAGCCGCGGCGGCTCGCGGAGCTGGCCGACGAGGTGTCCGCCGCGTTCGGCAGACGGGTGCGGCCCGAGCTGCCGGCGGACGTCGTGAAGGCGTTCGCCCAGGCCGGCGTCAAGGTGACCTCGACGCGCCGCTGGGAGCTGGAGTCCGTCGACCATCCGGCGGTCGCGCCCCTGATCGCCTACAAGAAGCTGTACCGCATCTACACGGCGCACGGCTGGTCCTGGCTCCAGGACTGGGTGCGGGACGGACGCTTCCGCCCCGAGTACCTCCCGGGCGGCACGGTCTCGGGCCGCTGGACGACGAACGGGGGCGGGGCGCTGCAGATCCCCAAGGTGATCCGCCGCGCCGTCGTCGCCGACCCGGGCTGGCGGCTCGTCGTGGCCGACGCGGCGCAGATGGAGCCCCGGGTGCTCGCGGCGATCTCGCGCGACCCGGCGTTCATGGAGGTCGCCGCCCAGTCCGGCGACCTGTACCAGTCGGTCTCGGACCGGGCCTTCTCCGGCGACCGCGACCAGGCCAAACTCGCCGTCCTCGGCGCCATATACGGGCAGACCTCGGGCGACGGCCTGAAGAACCTGGCACTGCTGCGCCGCCGCTTCCCGCGCGCGGTCGCGTACGTCGACGAGGCGGCACGGGCCGGCGAGGAAGGACGGCTCGTGCGCACCTGGCTGGGCCGCACCTGTCCCCCGGCGGCGGGCGCCTCCGGCGCGGAGGAGGCGGGCCTCCCCCAGGACGAGGCCGCCCCCGACTCCCCGTACGGCTACGCCTCGACGAACTCCCGCGCCCGGGGCCGCTTCACCCGCAACTTCGTCGTCCAGGGCAGCGCCGCCGACTGGGCGCTCCTGCTGCTCGCCGCCCTCCGCTCCGCCCTGGCCCCGCTCGCCGCCGAACTGGTCTTCTTCCAGCACGACGAGGTCATCGTCCACTGCCCCGAGCACGAGGTCCCCGAGGTGACGGAGGCGATCGAGCGGGCGGCGGCGACGGCGGGGCGACTGACCTTCGGGGAGACGCCGGTGCGGTTCCCGTTCTCGGTGGCGGGGGTGGAGTGTTACGCCGACGCGAAGTGAGCGTCGCCCTTGATGCTGAACTCGGCGCCGGGTGAGGCGTGTTCGACGGGGCCGTCGAAGCGTGCGGACGCCCGCTCCACAGCCGCGCGCGGGGTGAGCGAGCGCCCGACGTGCGTGACGATCAGCCGCCGAGCACCGGCCTTCGTCGCCGTCTCCCCCGCGTCCTCGGGCGTGTGGTGGACGCGTTCGGACTCCGCCGCCCGCGCCGGGTGCCGGTCACTGTCGGCCTCGCAGAGCAACACATCGCATCCGGCGGCCAGTTCGGTGAGGCTCGCGCACGGAGCCGTGTCCCCGGAGTACGCCAGGGACCCGCCCGCGCCGTCGATCCGCAGGCCGAAGGCGGGCATGCCGTGGGCGACGGCCCGGCTGGTCAGGCGGAGCGGGCCGACGTCCACCCGGTGCCCGTCGTGCAACTCCGTGACGGCGAAGGCGGATTCGACCGGGCTGCGGGCCGCACCGTTCGTCAGGAAGCCGGCGAGACGGTCGGCGATGCCGGGCGGGCCGTACAGCGGGATCGGCGCCGCGAGCGTGAGGTCGGCGTAGAGCGCGCCGTAGTAGGCGGTGAGCAGGTCGGCGCTGTGGTCGGCGTGCAGGTGCGAGATCCAGATGGCGTCGAGTTCGTCGAGGCGCGTGCAGCGCTGGAGCGGGCCGAGCGTGCCGCTGCCCGCGTCGACCCATATGCGGGCGCCGCCGCCGGTCACGAGATAGCCGGAGCAGGGGTTGTCCGCGCTCGGGTAGGGCGTCGCGGATCCCAGGACCGTGAGGTGCAGCGTCTGATCAGCCATGACGCGACCTTAGTTTCGGCGGAGGGCTCCGCCGTATCGGTTTCGGCGGAGACATCCGCGACCTCGGTTTGGCGGCGGCCTCCGCAGCATCGGCACGGCGGCGCTCTCCGCAGCATCGGTTCGGCGGCGGCCTCCCGCCTCCCGTTAAGGTCGGGCCCATGCGCCCCGACGATCACGACCTCCGCCCCGCGACCCGCGCCGATCTGCCCGCGGTCCTGGCCCTGCTCGCCGACGAGGACCGGGTCGTGGACCCGGCGGCCGTGGTCGTGACGGAGGCCTACGAGCGGGCCTTCGCGGCGATCGACGCGGACCCGCGCAACGAGATGCTGGTGCTCGTGGAGCCGGCCGGCACGGTCGTGGGCTGCCTCCAGGCCACGTACATCCCGGGTCTCGGCAAGGGCGGCGCCGAGCGCGCGCTGATCGAGGCGGTGCGGGTGCGCGCCGACCGGCGGGGGACGGGGCTCGGTCGGGCCCTGATGTCCCGTGCGATCGACCGGGCCCGCGCGCGGGGCTGCGCCCTCGTCCAGCTCACCAGCAACAAACAGCGGTCGGACGCCCATCGGTTCTACGCGGGGCTCGGGTTCGCGCGCAGCCACGACGGGTTCAAGCTGACCCTGTAGCCGCGCGCCGACGTCTCACGCGGCCTGTGCCACGCCGAGCAACCGCACGGCCGCTTCCGGAAGTTCGCGTCCCTTCGGCCACACCGCGTGCAGCAGGCGGCGCAGCGGGACCGCCGGGTCGACCTCGATCTCGCGCAGCCGGCCGTGGTCCACGTCCTCCTGCACGGCCAGCGCCGAGAGCACCGCAGGGGCCAGCCCCTGGGCGGCCGCGCTGCGCAGGGGTGCGGTGGAGCCCAGTTCGAGTATCGGCACCGCCACACCGTCGTACGGGCGCAGCGCCTTCTCCAGCGTCTCGCGGGAGCCGGAGCCTGGTTCTCTCAACAGCAGGGGCGTGTCGGCGAGTTCGCGGCCGGTGAGCGGGCGGCGGCGCCGGGTCCAGGGGTGGCCCGGGGCCACGACGACGGCGAGGCGGTCGCGGCCGACGACCGTGCGGTGCAGATCGTCCGGCACCCAGGGCCCCTCGACGAACCCCAGGTCACAACTGCCGCGGCGCAGCGCCTCGATCACCCCGGAGCTGTTGGTTACGGTGAGCCCGACGTGGGTGTCGGGCGCCTCCTCGCGCAGCGCGACCAGCCAGCCCGGCAGCAGTTCCTCGGCGATGGTCAGGCTCGCGGTGACCAGGAGCCGGTGGTCCTGCCGGGAGCGCAGCGCGGCGGCGCCCGCGACGAGTGCCTCCGCCTGTTCCAGCAGGGAGCGCGCCCAGTCGCCGACGACGGCGCCGGCGGGCGTGAGCCGCGAGCCCGAGGTCGAACGGTCCAGCAGCCTCAGCCCCAGACGCCGCTCCAGCGTCCGCATCCGGGCGCTCGCGGACGGCTGGCTGATACGCAGCCGCGCGGCGGCCCGGCCCAGGCTCCCGGTCTCGGCGACACAGACCAGCAGCTGGAGGGCGTGCAGGTCGGGGAGCGGGCGCGGGGCGCCGTCGGCGGCGCGATCAGTGGGGCGGTCGGCGGGACGGTCAGCCGGCCGGTCGATGGGGCGGTCGGCGGGTCGGTCTGACTCCGAGGTCATCGGCGGGCTCGTACGGTCATAGCCGAACCCTACGGTCATAGCCGAACCCTATGACCTGCCCACAAGATCGCGTCTAGTGGGCTCCCCGGGCCCGGCGCACGCTGAGATCCATGGTTCTCATCGGTCCGCCACGCCCCCGCCGCACGACGGCGCCGCCCGCCGCGCCCCGCGCGGAGCGCCTCGCCCCGGGCCTCGCGCTCGCCGCGGCGGGGGTGGCGTTGGCGTACGGGATCCACCGGCTGCTGCCCGCCGTACCGATGCTCACCGCGGCCGTCGTCCTCGGCATCGCCGCGGCCCATCTGCCGGGCGCCGCCACCCTCGTACGAGGTGTCGCGCGGCCCGGGCTGTCCATGGCGGGCAAGCGGCTGATGCGGCTCGGCATCGTGCTGCTCGGCCTGAAGCTGAGCCTCGGCGACGTGGCCGGTCTCGGGTGGCGGGCGCTGGTCATGGTGGCCGGCGTCGTCCTGGTCACGTTCTTCGGGACCCAGTGGCTGGGCCGCCGGCTCGGCCTCTCCGCCGATCAGTCCCTGCTGGTCGCCACGGGTTACGCGATCTGCGGCGCGTCCGCGATCGGCGCGGTCAGCGGGGTGCTCGGCGGCGGGTCCGGCAAGGACGGGAACGACGAGCGGCGCGAGGCGGAGGTCGCCTCCTCGGTCGCCCTGGTCACGCTCTGCGGCACGCTCGCCATAGCCGTGCTTCCGCTGCTGCGGACCCCGCTCGGCCTGGACCCCACGGAGTTCGGGCGCTGGGTCGGCGCGAGCGTCCACGACGTCGGGCAGGTCGTCGCCACCGCCCAGACGGCCGGCCCCGAGGCGCTGACCGAGGGCGTCCTGGTCAAGCTGATCCGGGTCGCGATGCTGGCGCCGCTCGTCGCGGGCGTCGCCCTGAGCCGCCGCCGGGCCCACACCGGCCCCGCCGCGTCCGGCCGCGGCCCCGCGCTGCTCCCCCTCTTCGTCGTCGGCTTCCTGGCGATGGTCGCCCTGCGCACCACGGGCCTGCTCGGCACACCGCTCCTCGACGCGGCCGCCCTCGTCCAGGAACTCCTCCTGGCCGCAGCCCTGTTCGGCCTCGGCAGCGCCGTCCACCTGCCGACCCTGGCCCGCACGGGCGGCGCCCGCACGGCCCTGCTCGGCCTGGCGTCCTGGGTGCTGGTGGCGGGGGTGTCGTACGCGGGGGTGCTGCTGACGGTCTGACCGGCCGAGACCGTGCGGCCGCCGATCCGCCAGGGCGTGTCGGTCAAGTCCCGTCGTCCACCCGGAGGGCTGGACTTCGCGGACCCGCGCTAGCCCGCGTCCTCTCCGGGCCGGCCGCGCAAATACGTGAGAACCACGAGGGTGGGCGCGGTGATCACCGCGAGCGCCCTTCTCGCGGTCCGCGCAGCCACGCTGCCCGCCTCCTTCGCCCTGCGCACCCGGCCGGTGGAGCTGGCGGGCATGCGCGAGCAGACGGGATCGGTCGGGTAGCGCCCGCTCAGTCCCCGATGACGAACTGGAGGTGCCGCCTGAGCTCGCCGGCTACCCGCTCGTGGTCTCCACCGGCGGGGACGCGCCCGTCGGTGTCGATGTCCCGCTCGTAGGCGAGCTCGGAAGTGAAGCGAATGAGGTCAGGGGTCGGCAGATACACGTCGCGAAGCCACAGGATGAACGAGGCGGCTTCATCGACTGTGGTCGAGCTCAGAGCGATCGTGTCGCGGGACTCGTTGTCGGCGAATCCGTCGAACTCCTCCCCCTCCGCCGTCATGGCCCAGAAAGACAGCCGCCCCGGATGTTCGCCCTCCTGCCGGTGGCGGACCTCGGGAAAGGCGTCCTCGAGCGCCAGGCCGAACGCGGCCAGGTCCAGATTCCAGCCTTGCGGGCTCTTCGCCGGCGCATAGAGCAGGTACGCGGTGTTGTACGCGTCGATATCCACGGGCGGTCTCCCTCTGGGCTACTCGACGTACGGCGATGCGCCCCCTGGATCACCACGGCATCCCCCTGCGAAGCACCATGCCTTGAGCAACAGAAAACCCCAGGCCGGATGCATCCGACCTGGGGTTCTGAGCTGAGCCGCCTTCGGGATTCGAACCCGAGACCTACGCATTACGAGTGCGTTGCTCTGGCCATCTGAGCTAAGGCGGCGCCGCCGCGCGCACCGGAGTGCGTCAGCAACGTCGCCAATCCTACACGGTCCCCGGGGGTGCTCCGCGCACCCTTTTAGCAGCGCTTTCCGTCCTTCGGCGGGGTGCCGGTCAGGAGGTAGTGGTCGATCGCTCCGTCGATGCAGGTGCTGCCGCGGCCGTACGCGGTGTGGCCGTCGCCGTCGTAGGTGAGGAGGCGGCCGGAGGAGAGCTGGGAGGCGAGGGACTTGGCCCAGGGGTAGGGGGTCGCGGGGTCACGGGTGGTGCCGACCACGACGATCGGGGCGGCGCCCTTCGCGGTGATGCGCTGCGGGGCACCGGTCGGCTGCACCGGCCAGTACGCGCAGTTCAGCGACGCCCAGGCGAGGCCCGCGCCGAACACCGGGGAGGCCTTCTCGAAGTCGGGCAGGGACTTCTCCACCTCGGCGGGGGAGGTGAACGCCGGGGGCGCGTCCAGGCAGTTCACGGCGGCGTTCGCGAACATCAGGTTCGTGTACGAGCCGTCCGGGTCGCGCTCGTAGTAGCTGTCGGAGAGGGCGAGCAGGCCCGCGCCGTCCTTCTTGTCGAGGGCCGCGGTGAGCGCTTCGCGCAGCTGGGGCCAGGCGCCCTCGTCGTACATCGCGGCGATCACGCCCGTCGTCGCGAGGGACTCGCCGAGCTTGCGTCCGTCGGGGTCGCCCGCGGCCAGCGGCTTCGCGTCGAGGTCCGTGAAGAACTTCTTCAGGCGCTCGCCGGCCTGCGCCGGGGTGCCCTTGCCGAGCGGGCAGTCGGAGCGTTCGACGCAGTCCTTCGCGAAGGACTGGAACGCGGTCTCGAAGCCGGCGGTCTGCTGCATGTTCAGCTCGCGCGCCGACAGCGACGGGTCCATCGCGCCGTCGAGGACCAGGCGGCCCACCCGCTCCGGGTACAGGCCCGCGTAGGTCGCGCCGAGGAACGTGCCGTAGGAGGCGCCCACGTAGTTCAGCTTCTCGTCGCCGACGGCCGCCCGCACGAGGTCCATGTCGCGGGCCGCCTCGACGGTCGACACGTGCGGCAGCACGTCCCGCGAGGTCCGGTCGTGCGTCGCGCAGCCCTGCGCGAAGTCCTGGAACGACTTGCTCAGATCCGTCCGCTCGGCCGCGTCGTCCGGCGTGATGTCGGTCTGCGTGTACCGGTCCATGGCGCGCCCGGAAAGGCAGGTCACCGGCTCGCTGCGGGCGACGCCGCGCGGGTCGACGGCGACCATGTCGTAGCGGGCCCGGATCCGCTCGGGGTAGCCGATGCCCGCGTACGACTGGAGGTAGCCGACGGCCGAGCCGCCCGGGCCGCCCGGGTTGACCAGGAGGGAGCCGAGGCGCTTACCGGGGCCGGTGGCCTTCTTCCGGGAGACGGCGAGGTCGATGTCCCCGGCGCCCGGCTTGTCGTAGTCGAGCGGCGCCTTGAGCGTGGCGCACTCGAAGCCCGGGGCACCGCACTCGCGCCACTTCAGGGTCTGGTCGTAGTACCTGGTCAGGTTCTGCGGCGTGGACCGGGGCAGGGCGGTGAGCGAGGCGTCGGCGGAGTCCGCGGGCTGCGGCGAACAGGCCGCGATGCCCGTCAGCAGCAGGCCTGTGGCGGCGGCCAGGAGGGCGGATCGTCGACGGCGGGCGGGTCGGGTCAGGCGCCTGGAGTGCATCGGGCGAGCGTAACGCTCCGCGCGCCTACCGTCACTTTACGTACCCGGCGGTCCTGGGCGGGCCTGCTTGATTTCGGCTGCGGCTCCGGTGGGGGCTGATCGCGCAGTTCCCCGCGCCCCTGAAGGCCTGCGGCTTCGCCGCGCCTTCCCCGACACAGGCACCCCGCACCTTTCTCGGGGAAATGCGACCCGAAGGGTCTGCATTTCAGGGGCGCGGGGAACTGCGCGAGAAGCCCCACCGGAGCCGCAGCCACCGACCGACCCCGACCCCCACCCCCTGACTCACCCCGCGCGCAGAGCCATCGTCATCGCCTCCACCGCCAGCAGCGGAGCGACATTGCGGTCAAGAGCCTCGCGGCACGCGGCGATCGCCTCGATGCGGCGCAGGGTCGACTCGGGCGAGGTCTCTCTGGCGAGGCGCTCCAGGGTGTCCTGGACGTCCACGTTCGCCAGCGCCACCCGCGAGCCGAGCTGCAGCGCGAGCACGTCGCGGTACACGCCGGTCAGCTCGGTGAGGGCCAGGTCCAGACTGTCCCGCTGCGAACGCGTACGGCGGCGCTTCTGCTTGTCCTCCAGGTCTTTCATCACGCCGGCCGTGCCGCGCGGCATACGTCCGCCGCTCTGCGCGCCGAGCGCCGCCTTCAGCTCCTCGGTCTCCTTCGCGTCGACCTCCTCGGCGAGCTGCTTGGAGTCCTCGGCCGCCGCGTCGACCAGCTCCTGCGCCGCCTTGAGGCACCCGCCCACGTCGGCGACGCGCAGCGGCACCTTCAGGACGGCGGCCCTGCGCTCCCGCGCGCGCGGGTCCGTGGCCAGGCGCCGGGCGCGGTCGATGTGGCCCTGGGTGGCGCGCGCGACGGTGGCGGCGACCTCGGGCTCGATGCCGTCACGCCGTACGAGCATGTCGGCGACGGCGTCGACCGCCGGGGTCGACAGGGTGAGCAGGCGGCAGCGGGAGCGGATCGTGGGCAGCACGTCCTCCACCGAGGGCGCGCACAGCAGCCAGACCGTACGGGGGGCGGGCTCCTCGACGGCCTTCAGCACCGCGTTCGCCGACTTCTCGTTCAGCCGCTCGGCGTCCTCGACGAGGATCACCTGCCAGCGGCCGCCGGCCGGCGACGTGTACGACTTGCGGACCGTGTCCCGCATGTCGTCGGCGAGGATCTGCGTGCCGACCGCGGCCACCGTCGAGACATCCGCGTGCGTGCCGAGCAGCGCCGTGTGGCAGCCGTCGCAGAAACCGCAGCCCGGCGCCCCGCCCAGCGCACGGTCGGGGCTGACGCACTGCAGCGCCGCGGCGAACGCGCGCGCGGCCGTGACCCGCCCCGCGCCCGGCGGCCCCGTGAACAGCCACGCGTGGGTCATCTTCGACGCGGCGGGCGGCTCGGTGCCCTGCGCCGCCGCCGTCACCAGGGCGTCCGCGTCCCGCGCTGCCGCGTCCAGCGTCCCCGCCACGCGCTCCTGACCGACCAGGTCGTCCCACACGGTCATGCGCCACCGCCCTTTCCTCGCACTCCCGCCATTGTGCCGGGCGCGACTGACAGCCCCCGAACGACGGCCCCCGAATTCCGGCTGACAACCCAGCCCCGGCGGGATTGGATACGGCGATGAGCGATCCACGTACCGGCCTGCGCGTCGAGGCCCTCGATTCCACCAGTGGCGAGGCGGCACTCGCCGACTGGCGCCACGTGCACAACACCGTCGTGCCCGTCGCCTCGGCCCTGCTCTCCCCCGAGGACGTCCGCGACCGCGCGGGGCGCAACCTCATGGAGGTCGCCTACGCCGCCGACGGCACTCTCGTCGGCTGTACGACCGTGCGGCCGCCCCGCGACGGAGGCGCCGCCATGGTCATCTCGCGCGTGCTCCCCGAGCACCGCGGCCAGGGCATCGGCACCGTGCTGTACGAGCGGGCGCTCGCCGCCGCCCGCGCGCGGGGCGCCGAAGCGATCGAGACCTGTGTGCTGACGTCGAACACCTCGGGCCTGCGGTTCGCCGAGCGGACCGGGTTCACGGTCGAGGTCGACCGGTACCGGCTGGACGGCGACACCGTGGACTGGGTGGAGCTCAGGCTGGCCTGAGCCCCACCGTCACCGGAGGAGCGGACTCAGCGACGGCGGCGCCGCCCGCGCTCGTCCTCGGGCTCGTCGTCCAGCCCGCCGAGCAGCTCGTCCGCGAGGGACGGCAGGTCGTCCAGCGGCGTCTCCTCCGCCCAGTCCGGGCGGGGGCGGCGCGGCCGGCCCTGCTCGTCGACCTGCGGGAGTTCGGCCGTGCGCTCGTTCGCCCGCTCCGGCGCGGCGGGCCGCTCGTCACGGAAGTAACCCGGCGGGACCCGGTCGGACGTCTCCTGGACCTGCGGCAGCACGGCCGTCTCGTCGGCGTCGGGGCGCGGCAGCTGCGCCGTCTCCTCGGCCTCCCGCACGGGCGGCTTCGGCATGACCGTGGTCTCCTCGGCATCCGATCCGGCCGCCTCGGGCCGCACGATCGGCGTCGGGACGGTCGTCTCGTTGTCCGGAACGTCCGGCGCGGAAGGCGCGGAAGGCGCGGCAGGCGCGGCAGGCGCGGCAGGCGTCTGCGGGGCGGCCGGGGCGGCCTTGGGGCCGGACTCCGGAAGCTCGACCTTGCGCAGGTTCGTCGTCGGCGTGTGCGCACTGCGCTGGGCCGCCTGCGCGGCCTGCGCGGCGAGCCGGCGGGCCTCCTCCGCGCGCAGCAGCGCCTCCTCGGCCTTGCGCTGCTTCTCCAGGCGGCGCTCCTCGGCCTCGGCCCGCAGCCGCGCCTCCTCCTCGGCCTCCTTGCGGCGCCGCTCCTCCTCGGCCTTGCGCGCCTTCTCCTCGGCGAGCAGGCGGGCCTGCTCCTCCTCGGCCTTGCGGCGGGCCTCCTCGGCGCGCTGCCGGGCCTCCTCCGCCTGGCGCTCGGCCTCGACGCGCTGCGCCTCCTCCAGCTCGCGGCGCTGACGCTCCTCCTCCTCGGCGCGCAGCTTGGCGAGCTGCTCCTGGCGCTCGCGCTCCAGGCGCTCCTCCTCGGCCTTGCGCGCGGCCTCTTCCTCGGCCTTGCGCCGCGCCTCTTCCTCGGCGGCCTTGCGGGCCTCTTCCTGGGCCTTGATCTCGGCCTCGGAGAGGGGCAGCAGCTGGTCGAGGCGGTGCCGGATGACGGTGGTGACGCCTTCGGGCTCCTGGCCCGCGTCGACCACCAGGTAGCGCCCGGGGTCGGCGGCGGCCAGCGTGAGGAAGCCGGAGCGCACGCGCGCGTGGAACTCCATCGGCTCCGACTCGAGCCGGTCCGGCGCCTCGGTGAACCGCTCGCGCGCGGCCTCGGGGTCGACGTCGAGCAGCACGGTCAGGTGCGGGACGAGTCCGCTGGTGGCCCAGCGGTTGATCCGGGCGACCTCCACGGGCGACAGGTCGCGGCCCGCGCCCTGGTAGGCGACGGACGAGTCGATGTAGCGGTCGGAGATGACGACGGCGCCGCGCTCCAGGGCGGGCCGTACGACGGTGTCGACGTGCTCGGCGCGGTCGGCCGCGTACAGGAGGGCCTCGGCGCGGTGGGACAGGCCGGCGCTGGAGACGTCGAGCAGGATCGAGCGCAGCCGCTTGCCGACGGGGGTCGCTCCGGGCTCGCGCGTGACGACGACCTCGTGGCCCTTGGCGCGGATCCACTCGGCGAGCGCCTCGGCCTGGGTGGACTTGCCGGCGCCGTCGCCGCCCTCCAGGGCGATGAAGAAGCCGGTCGCGGCGGGGGCCTGCGCCGGATCGTTCCCCCCGAGGAGGGCGTCGCGCAGGTCGTGGCGGAGCGGGACGCCGCTGCGGTCGTCGGTCTTGGCGAGGACGAGCGCGGCGACGGGCAGCAGCAGCGCGCCGACCAGCATCAGTGTGAACGCGGCGCCGCCGTGCGCGAAGACGAACTTGCCGTTCTCCAGGCGGTGCGGGCCGATGAGCGCGGCGAGGACCGGGGCGAGCAGCACGCCGAGCGCGACGGAGACCCGTACGACGGCCTGGAGGTGCTCGGTGGTGCGGGACCGGCGGTACTCCTCGGTCTCCTGGTCGAGCAGGGTGTGGCCGGTGTTGGCCGCGACGCCCGCGGTGACGCCGGCGAGGGCGACGACGAGGAGGACGGTGGTGACGTCGGGGATGAGGCCGGCGGCGAGCAGGGCGATCCCGGTCAGCGCGATGACGAGGGCGAGCAGCCGGCGCCGGGACAGCGCCGGGAGCACGGCGGGCGCGGTGCGGATGCCGACGGCGGTGCCGCCGGTCAGGCCGAGCACGAGCAGCCCGAAGGTGACGGGGCCGCCGCCCAGGTCCTTGGCGTGCAGCACGGAGACCGCGACGGCGGCGGAGATCGCTCCGGCGATCGCGGCGCAGGCGAGGACGAGCAGCGGGATCGCGCCGGTGCGGCCCTTGTCGACGCCGGCCGCGGTCTTGGGCCGGCGCAGGCCCTCGAGCGGCGAGCGGGCGCGCGGGGTCTGGGTGTCCGGCAGCTCGAGGAAGAAGACGACGGACAGGGAGGCGGCGAACAGGCCCGCGCCCACGTAGGAGGAGAGCGCGGCCTGGTGCAGCGAGAACCAGTCGACGCCGGCGCCGATCAGGTTCTGCACGAGCGAGACGAGGACGAGGGCGGCGGCCGCGAGCGGCACGGCGAGGAACGTGGTGCGCAGCGAGAGGCGGCGCAGGGCGTCCAGATGGTCGGGCAGCGGCCGGATCGCGGCGCCCTCCGGGGGCGGCGCGGGCAGCAGCGCGGGCGCCGCGCTCTCCTTGGCGACGGTCCAGAACCGCTCGGCGACGCCCGAGACGAAGGCCGTCACGAGGAGCAGCGCCAGGGCGTTGTCCGGCGTCCAGTCGATCCACAGGGGGGCGACGATCAGCAGGGCGGCGCGCAGTCCGTCGGCGCCGACCATGGTCCAGCGCCGGTCGAGCGGGCCGCCGGGCGTGGTCAGCGCGGTGAGGGGGCCGAGCAGCACGGCGCCGAACAGCAGCGTCGACAGGATCCGCGCCCCGAACACGGTGGCGACGGCGAAGGCCACGCCCCGGTAGCCGCCGCCGAAGGACTCCTGGGCGATGGCCGCCTGCAGGGCGAGCACCACGAGCACGAGCAGCCCGAGTACGTCACCGACCCCGCCGACGAGCTGGGCGGACCACAGCCGCTTCAGCTGCGGTACGCGGAGCAGAGCGCGCACCGCACGCTCTCGGGAATCCGCCACCAGGGCGTCGTCGGGGGCCGTGTGGGGGGCCGTTGGCTGCTCGGCACGGGTCATTCGTCCAGCCTATCGGGACGCGCCGACAGCCATGGCCCCTGCCCGAACAAATGCCCGGGAGCAGGAAGGACGCCGCCGGGAACGCGAAAAGGGGCGCCCTGAGGGCGCCCCTTTTCGCTGTCGCGGACCCGTCCTACTCGGCGGGCGCCGTCTTCTTGGCCGCGGTCTTCTTCGCCGCGGTCGTCTTCTTGGCGGTGGTGGTCTTCTTGGCCGCCGTCTTCTTCGCCGCCGTCTTCTTGGCGGCGGTCTTCTTGGCCGGAGCCTTCTTGGCGGCCTTCTTGGCCGTCTTCTTGGCGGGGCCCTTGGCGCGCTTCTCGGCGAGCAGCTCGTAGCCGCGCTCCGGCGTGATGTCCTCGACGGAGTCGGCCGAGCGCAGCGTCGCGTTGGTCTCGCCGTCGGTGACGTACGGGCCGAAGCGGCCGTCCTTCACGACGACGGGCTTGCCGCTGACCGGGTCCTCGCCGAGCTCCTTGAGCGGGGGCTTGGCGGCGGCGCGGCCGCGCTGCTTGGGCTGGGCGTAGATCGCCAGGGCCTCTTCGAGCGTGATGCCGAAGATCTGGTCCTCGGTCTCCAGGGAGCGCGAGTCCGTGCCCTTCTTCAGGTACGGCCCGTACCGCCCGTTCTGCGCGGTGATCTCGACACCCTCGGCGTCGGTGCCGACGACGCGGGGCAGCGACATCAGCTTGAGCGCCTCGTCGAGGGTGACCGTGTCGATGGACATCGACTTGAAGAGGGAGGCCGTGCGCGGCTTGACCGCGTTCTTCCCCGTCTTCGGGGTGCCCTCGGGGAGCACCTCGGTGACGTAGGGGCCGTAGCGGCCGTCCCGGGCGATGATCTGGTTGCCGGAGACGGGGTCCGCGCCGAGCTCGAAGTCGCCGCTCGGCTTGGCGAGCAGCTCCTCCGCGTACTCGACGGAGAGCTCGTCGGGCGCGAGGTCGTCGGAGACGTCGGCCTTCTGGTAGCCCTCCTGGTCGCGCTCGCCGCGCTCGATGTACGGGCCGTAGCGGCCGACGCGCAGCACGATCCCGTTGCCCACGGGGAAGGACGAGACCTCGCGGGCGTCGATGGCGCCCAGGTCCGTCACGAGCTCCTTGAGGCCGCCGAGGTGGTCGCCGTCCCCGTTGCCCGCGGAGGACGCGGAGCCGGAGTCGTCGCCCTCGCCGAAGTAGAAGCGCTTGAGCCACGGCACGGACTGGGCCTCGCCCCGCGCGATGCGGTCGAGGTCGTCCTCCATGCGGGCGGTGAAGTCGTAGTCGACGAGCCGGCCGAAGTGCTTCTCCAGCAGGTTGACCACGGCGAAGGACAGGAAGGACGGGACGAGCGCCGTGCCCTTCTTGAACACGTAGCCGCGGTCGAGGATCGTGCCGATGATCGACGCGTACGTCGACGGGCGGCCGATCTCGCGCTCTTCCAGTTCCTTGACCAGCGAGGCCTCGGTGTAGCGGGCCGGCGGCTTGGTCGCGTGGCCGTCGACCGTGAGCTCCTCGGCGGACAGCGCGTCGCCCTCGGCGACCTGCGGCAGGCGCCGCTCGCGGTCGTCCAGCTCCGCGTTCGGGTCGTCGGCGCCCTCGACGTAGGCCTTGAGGAAGCCGTGGAAGGTGATGGTCTTGCCGGACGCGCTGAACTCGGCGTCGCGGCCGTCGGCGGAGGTACCGGCGATCTTGACCGTGACGCTGTTGCCGACCGCGTCCTTCATCTGGGAGGCGACGGTCCGCTTCCAGATCAGCTCGTACAGCTTGAACTGGTCGCCGGTCAGACCGGTCTCGGCGGGCGTGCGGAAGCGGTCGCCGGAGGGGCGGATCGCCTCGTGGGCCTCCTGCGCGTTCTTGACCTTGCCGGCGTAGGTGCGCGGCTTGTCCGGCAGGTAGTCGGCCCCGTACAGCTGCGTGACCTGGGCGCGGGCCGCGGACACCGCCGTGTCGGACAGCGTCGTGGAGTCCGTACGCATGTAGGTGATGAAGCCGTTCTCGTACAGCTTCTGGGCGACCTGCATGGTCGCCTTGGCGCCGAAGCCCAGCTTGCGCGAGGCCTCCTGCTGCATCGTCGTCGTACGGAACGGCGCGTACGGCGAGCGGCGGTACGGCTTCGACTCGACGGAGCGGACCGCGAACGACGTGTTCTCCAGGGCGGCGGCGAGCGCTCGCGCGTTCGCCTCGTCCAGGTGCAGCGTGTTCGCCGAGCCGGCCTTGAGCTGTCCGAGGGAGTCGAAGTCGCGGCCCTGGGCGATGCGCTTGCCGTCGACCGCGCTCAGGCGGGCGACCAGCGACGACGGGTCGGACGGGTCACCGGCCCGGCCGGTCGCGAAGGTGCCGGTCAGGTCCCAGTACTCGGCGGAGCGGAAGGCGATGCGCTCGCGCTCCCGCTCGACGACGAGACGGGTGGCCACGGACTGGACGCGGCCCGCCGACAGGCGCGGCATGACCTTCTTCCACAGGACCGGCGAGACCTCGTAGCCGTAGAGGCGGTCGAGGATGCGGCGGGTCTCCTGGGCGTCGACCATGCGCTTGTTCAGCTCGCGCGGGTTGGCGACGGCGGAGCGGATCGCGTCCTTGGTGATCTCGTGGAAGACCATCCGGTGGACGGGAACCTTGGGCTTCAGGACCTCCAGGAGGTGCCACGCGATGGCCTCGCCCTCGCGGTCCTCATCGGTGGCGAGGAAGAGCTCGTCGGAGTCCTTCAGCAGGTCCTTGAGCTTCTTGACCTGCGCCTTCTTGTCGCTGTTGACGACATAGACGGGCTGGAAGTCGTGCTCGACGTCGACGCCGAGGCGGCGGACCTCACCCGTGTACTTCTCGGGGACCTCCGCCGCGCCGTTGGGCAGGTCGCGGATGTGCCCGACGCTCGCTTCGACGACGTATCCAGGGCCGAGGTAGCCCTTGATCGTCTTCGCCTTGGCGGGCGACTCGACGATGACGAGTCGGCGGCCGCCCTGTGCGGTCTCGCTGGTCGGGGACAACTTCGCTCTTCTCTCCGGTCGGCGGTTCGGGCCGTTCTGGTCGGTCGGGTCCGGTGTGCGGCGCACTGCTTCTGCGGCACTGCTGCGGAGTGTGACGGTACCTCCCGCCGGTGTGTCAAACGGGAAAAGCACGCAGCAGCCACTCGGAACGGTAACCCGACTCTTCTTGATCCTGCCCCCGGACCGGGGAGCGGACGCCCGGCCTCCGGGTGAGCGGAAGATCACTGTGCGTGCCACGTTTCTGTCACGAGCGTCCCTGTTGCGCTGTATTACGCCCCGGTCCGGCGCCCGTGCTCCACACCTTTATCTCCTCCTGACAGGATGGGGGGTGGCTGGGGGAGCCCGGGAGTCTGTCGACTGCGCCACGGGGGGCCTCCGGCTCGTCCCCGAAGGCCCGAAGGCCACGCAGGCCCATCCCGACCGCAGGAGCCCCTGATGTCCGACAGCAACCCGTACGGCCAGCAGCCCCCGCAGGACCCGAACAACCCGTACGGCTACCCGCAGCAGGGCGCGCAGCCCGGCTACGGCGCCGCCCAGGGCCAGCCCGGCTACGGCTACCCGTACCCCGGCTCCGCCCCGGCCGGCGGCTACGCCCAGCCGCAGCCCGGTGTCCCGGCCGCCTACGACCCGAACGCGCCGTTCGGCTACGACCCCTACGGCCGTCCGTACTCGGACAAGTCGAAGATCATCGCCGGTGTGCTCCAGCTCTTCCTGGGCTCCCTGGGTGTCGGCCGCTTCTACATCGGCAACGTCGGCATCGGCCTCGCCCAGCTCTTCACCTGCGGCGGCTTCGGCATCTGGGCCCTCATCGACGGCATCATCCTGCTGACCAGCAGCAACACCACGGACTCCAACGGCCGTGTCCTCCGCGGCTGACCGCCTGCCGCCGGCCCTGCGGCACCCGGCGGCGGCACCCATCGGGGTCTTCGCCGCCGGTCTCGCGGGCTCGTTCTACCTGTACGGCACCAACCCGCACGAGCCGGGGCACTGGCTGCCGGGCTGCCCGTTCCGGGCCGTCACCGGGCTGCTGTGCCCCGCGTGCGGCGGGACCCGCATGACGTACGACCTGATGCACGGCGAGTTCGCCGCCGCCTGGCACGACAACAGCGCCCTGCTGCTGGCCGCCCCGTTCGCCCTCGCGCTGCTCGGCCGCTGGGCCTGGGAAGGGCTGCGCGGGCGCCGCTGGCGGCCCGGCATCGGTGTGCGCGCCCAGGTGGCGATTCTCGCCACGGCCGTCGTGTGGACCGTGCTGCGCAACCTGCTCTGACGCCGCGTCACACGACGCGGCGCCGGGTCCGGAAACCTCCCGCAGGTCACAAACCCGCCACGAAATCAGGCCTGTGGCCCGAACCTCACGCAAGTGCCCTTATTTTGGGGCCATCTGAGGCTCGCGCAGCCTGTGTCACAGTCCCCACCTGCGCATTCCGCCTCGGCCATCCGCTCGGGCACGCGGCCACGAACCGCGCGCCTTTCGCTGTCCAAGGAGCCTTACGTGTCTCACCCCGCCCAGCCCGGCCAGCCCGGCCAGGACCCCAACGCCCCCTTCGGCTACGACCCGCAGGGCCGTCCTTACTCGGACAAGTCGAAGATCGTGGCCGGCGTGCTGCAGCTCTTCCTGGGCGGCTTCGGCATCGGCCGCTTCTACGTCGGCAACACCGGCGTGGGCATCGCCCAGCTGCTGACCTGCGGTGGCCTCGGCTTCTGGGCCCTGATCGACGCGATCCTGTTCTTCACGAGCAACGACCGCACCGACAGCCAGGGCCGCGTGCTGCGCGGCTGACGCTCCGCCCGCACCACGTACGAGGACGCCCGCCCCGGTACCGACCGGGGCGGGCGTCCTCGTGTTCTCCGTACCTGTGCGGCGGGTTCTCCGTACCTGTGCGGGCGGTTCTCCGTACCTGTGCGGGCGGCCGCTCAGACCCGCGTGAAGCACCACGTCGCGGCCAGCACGGCGAGCAGTCCGGCGCTGCCGGTGAGCACCGCGGCGGCGACCGGACGCACTCCTTCCGCGACCGGTTCGCCCTGTGCGGACCGCACCCCCGTCCACAGCAGCAGTCCCGCCCCGAACAGCGCGAACACGGCACCCGCGAACACCGCAGGCGTACTCTCCATCGCCTTTGCCTCCCCCGGCAGTCGGTGCCGCTTCGGGTACCCAGGGCCGCGAGGCTGGCACGCACGGGGGAACCCCGGGTGAACTCCCGTACAGCGCGGGGCGAAGTCCGGCTAGCCGGCGAGTGCCACCGGCTCGAGGAAGCCCTGCTCGACGAGGGTGCGGATCTGCGCGGGCGTACGGTCGCGCAGCAACACGGGCTCCTCGCCCATCAGTTGCGCGATGGCGTCCAGGATCCGGCCGGCGCTCAGCGTCCCGTCGCACACGCCCGCGAACCCGGCGCCCACCGTGTCCACCTTCGTGGCCCGGCGCATCCCGCGTCCCTGGCGCAGCACGACGTGCTCCGGGTCCTCGGCGCCGGGCAGCCCGACCTGCTCCTGCACGACCTCGCCGGACAGCTTGAACGCCGATTCCAGCAGCGCCGCGTCGTCGTTCGCCCGCAGCCAGTCGACCCGCGCGAAGTGGGCGCGCACGGTGTCGCCGAGCGGCTGCTCGACGGGGTGCGGCCACTCCTCGACGGTGATCGACGGCTCCTCGGCGGCGGCCGCGCTCTTCCTGAGCGTGATCCAGCCGAAGCCGACGGAGCGCACACCGGCGTCCTCGAACGCGTCGAGCCACGCGTCGTAGCGCGCCGCGTACTCGGCCGGGTCGGTGCGGTGGTCACCGGCGTCGCGCAGCCACAGCTCGGCGTACTGCGTGATGTCCTGCACCTCGCGCTGCACCACCCAGGCGTCGCAGCCGCGCGGCACCCACGAGCGCAGCCGCTCCTGCCACTCCTCGCCGTCCACGTGCTGCCAGTTGGCCAGGAACTGGGCGTACCCCCCTTCGTTCAGCCGCTCCCCCGCCTGCTGAACGAGCGTGCGGCACAGATCGTCCCCGCTCATCCCGCCGTCCCGGTACGTGAGCCGGGCGCCGGGCGAGATGACGAACGGCGGGTTCGACACGATCAGGTCGTACGTCGCCTCGCCGACCGGCTCGTACAGGGAGCCCTCGGAGAGTTCGGCGGCCGGGACCCCGCTCAGCGCAAGGGTGAGCGCGGTGATGTGCAGCGCCCGCGCGTTGAGGTCGGTGGCGGTGACCCGGGTGGCATGCCGGGAGGCGTGCAGCGCCTGGATGCCGGAGCCGGTGCCGAGGTCCAGGGCGGAGTCGACCGGGGTGCGCACGGTGATGCCGGCGAGCGTGGTGGACGCGCCGCCGACACCGAGCACGACGCCCTCCTCGCGGCTGCCGATGCCGCCGGCTCCGCCGACCGCGCAGCCGAGGTCGGAGACGATGAACCAGTCCTCACCGTCCGGGCCGCCGTAGGGGCGCACGTCGACGGTCGCCGCGACCTCGGCGCCGTCGGTCTCGCGCAGCCAGCCGCTCGCCACGCACGCGTCGAGCGGCAGCACGTCCGCCAGGCGGGCGCGCGGCACGGGCTGCTGCAGCAGGAAGAGGCGGACGAGCGCCTCCAGGGGGCTCTCGCCGCGGGTCGCCCGCAGCGCGGGCACGGTCTCGCTGCGCGCGAGCGCCGCGTACGCGGGCGCCCCGAGCAGGTCGAGCAGCCCGTCGGCGGTGAACTCGGCTTTGAGCAGCGCGTCGCGCAGGGCGAGCGCGACGTCGGAACGGTCGGCGGCGGGCAGGTTGTCCAGGCTGGTACGACTCACGCTCCCATTGTGACCCGGGAACGGCCGCGCCCCCGGTGCGCGGGGGCACCGGGGGCGTCGTGAGGCGTATGGGGCTGGTGGGGCGGCCCGGAACTCATGGGCTCAGGAACTGAGAAGCCCAGAAGGTCAGGAGCTCAGAACCTCAGAAGCCCAGAAGCAGAAGCTCAGGAGTTCTTGGAGGCGGACGGCGTCGCGGCCGTGCTCTTGCAGCCTTCCTGCTTCTCCATGGCCTTGCCGACCTCGCCCTCCTGCAGCTCGGCGACGGCGTTGTCGCCGTTCTGGCTGAGCTTCGTCAGGCCTTCGCCGATGCCCTCCAGGCCCTTGGCGAACGCGGCCTGGTCACCGGTGTCGAGCGCGTCGACCTTCTTCTTCAGGTCCGCGTAGCCCGTGGAGAGGGCGTCGAGCTCCTTGACGGCGTTCTGCTGCTTCTTCTTGCCGTCGTCGACCGGCGGCGGGCCGGCCTTCTCGACCGCGTCGGCGATGTCGCCGTACGCGTCGGAGAGGTCCTGGAACGCCTTGGAGTCGGCCTTCTGCACCTCCTCCGGCTTGCTGTTCTCCGAGCTGACCTTCTGGATCGAGTCATTGGCGGCCTGGATCTTCTTCGCCGGTGCCACCCGGGCGTCACAGACCTGCTTGGCCCAGGAGTTCAGTTCCTCGTTGCTGTCGTCGCCGCTGCAGCCCGACAGCGCCAGTACCAGTACCGCACCGCCGGACAGTGCGGCCGCGAGCTTCTTGTTCACCGGATTGGTCCCTTCCATGGCTCTCGGCCCCGGAACTTACACGCCAAGTACACGACCATCGCACGCGAGGCGTTAGATATGACCAGTTTCTTCCCCTTTAGGGGCCATTTGCATCAAGGGAGAGAAGGCTCACGGGACACGAAACGGCAAACCCGGGACACGCGAGAGGCGGACGGCCCGTCAATCCGGGCCGCCCGCCTCCGTGTTGACCGCGCACGCACGGTCCTCGGCA
Source organism: Streptomyces xanthii (assembly GCF_014621695.1). Classification (GTDB taxonomy): domain Bacteria; phylum Actinomycetota; class Actinomycetes; order Streptomycetales; family Streptomycetaceae; genus Streptomyces; species Streptomyces xanthii. Next base: position 4,262,693 of record NZ_CP061281.1, on the reverse strand, counting down.
CGCTCCTAGGGCATTACGGCACCACCGCCGGATCCACCGGATCCGCCTGCTTGGCGGCCGGTCCGGCATCGTCCCCGTCGTCGTCGACCGCGATGCCGCGCCGCTTGGAGACGTAGACCGCGCCGACGATGACGACGAGCGCCAGCACCGCGACCAGGACCCGTACGCCGACGCTCGCGTCGTCCCCGAAGCTGAACTTGACGATCGCGGGCGCGATGAGCAGCGAGACCAGGTTCATGACCTTCAGGAGCGGGTTGATCGCCGGGCCCGCCGTGTCCTTGAACGGGTCGCCGACCGTGTCGCCGATGACCGTGGCGGCGTGGGCCTCGCTGCCCTTGCCGCCGTGGTGGCCGTCCTCGACGAGCTTCTTCGCGTTGTCCCAGGCGCCGCCCGAGTTGGCGAGGAAGACGGCCATCAGCGTGCCGGTGCCGATGGCGCCCGCCAGATACGCGCCGAGCGCGCCGACGCCGAGGGTGAAGCCGACCGCGATCGGCGCCATGACGGCGAGCAGTCCGGGCGTGGCGAGTTCGCGCAGGGCGTCCTTGGTGCAGATGTCGACGACCCGCCCGTACTCCGGCGTCTCCGTGTGGTCCATGATCCCGGGGTGCTCGCGGAACTGCCGCCGCACCTCGTAGACCACGGAACCGGCCGACCGCGACACGGCGTTGATCGCGAGCCCCGAGAACAGGAACACGACGGCGGCGCCGACGATGAGCCCGACCAGGTTGTTGGGCTGCGAGATGTCCATGTTCAGGTTCATCGGCCCGGCGTCGCCGACCTTCTCGCCGACGTCGTGGGCCGCCGAGAGGATCGCGTCCCGGTACGAGCCGAACAGCGCGGCCGCCGCGAGCACGGCCGTGGCGATCGCGATGCCCTTGGTGATCGCCTTGGTCGTGTTGCCGACGGCGTCCAGGTCGGTGAGCACCTGCGCGCCCGTGCCCTCGACGTCGCCGGACATCTCGGCGATGCCCTGCGCGTTGTCGGAGACCGGACCGAAGGTGTCCATCGCGACGATGACGCCGACCGTGGTCAGCAGCCCGGTGCCGGCCAGCGCCACGGCGAACAGCGCCAGCATGATCGAAGTGCCGCCGAGCAGGAACGCGCCGTAGACGCCGAGGCCGATCAGCACTGCCGTGTAGACGGCCGACTCGAGCCCGATCGAGATGCCGGCGAGCACCACGGTCGCGGGCCCGGTCAGCGAGGTCTTCCCGATGTCCCGCACGGGCCGCCGGGTCGTCTCGGTGAAGTACCCGGTGAGCTGCTGGATCAGCGCGGCGAGCACGATGCCGATGGCCACGGCGACGATCGCGAGGATCCGCGGGTCGCCGGACTTGCCGGTGACCTCCCCGATCGCCCCGTCGAGCTCCGCGTACGAGCCCGGCAGGTAGGCGAAGACGGCCGCGGCGACGAGGACGAGCGAGATCACGGCCGACACGAAGAAGCCCCGGTTGATGGCGCTCATCCCGGACCGGTCACTCGCGCGGGGCGCCACGGCGAAGATGCCGATCATGGCCGTGACGACGCCGATCGCGGGCACGATCAGCGGGAAGGCGAGCCCCGCGTCACCGAAGGCCGCTTTTCCCAGGATCAGTGCCGCCACCAGAGTGACGGCGTACGACTCGAAGAGGTCGGCGGCCATCCCTGCGCAGTCTCCGACGTTGTCGCCCACGTTGTCGGCGATGGTCGCGGCATTGCGCGGATCGTCCTCCGGAATGCCCTGCTCGACCTTGCCGACCAGGTCGGCGCCGACGTCGGCGGCCTTGGTGAAGATGCCGCCGCCGACACGCATGAACATGGCGATCAGCGCGGCCCCGAGCCCGAATCCCTCCAGCACCTTGGGCGCGTCGGCCGCGTAGACCAGCACGACGCAGGAGGCACCGAGCAGGCCGAGCCCCACGGTGAACATGCCGACGACGCCGCCCGTACGGAAAGCGATCTTCATCGCTTTGTGCGAGGCGAGCGTGGGATCCTTTCCCGATTTCTCTCCCCCCGCGGCCGCTTCCCGGGCCGCGGCGGCGACGCGCACATTGCTGCGCACCGCGAGCCACATTCCGATATAGCCGGTGGTCGCGGAGAACACGGCGCCGATCAAGAAGAACACCGAACGCCCGGCGCGCTGATTCCAGTCGTCCGCCGGAAGCAGCATGAGCAGGAAGAAGACGACGACCGCGAACACGGCCAGGGTGCGCAGCTGACGGCCCAGATAGGCCTTCGCGCCTTCCTGGACCGCACCGGCGATCTTCTTCATGGAATCCGTGCCCTCGCCCGCCGCGAGCACCTGGCGCACCAGGACTCCGGCCAGAGCGAGCGCCGCGAGCGCGACGACGGCGATGACGATCACGATCAGACGATTGCCGTCCGTCAGGTCCGCGGCCGCGAGATGTGAGGGGATGGAAGGCTCCGCCATTCGTCCTCCTTGACGCTTGGACTGAGCTCAAGACGTGGACGGATTGTAGGGAGAGGAACCTGATCAAAACAGTACGCGGGAAAAGATGAGATCGTCGACCCGGAGAGAAGCCGATAATGCCTCCAAGGCATTATCGGCCCCATTTCACGATCATCAAAGAATTCGACCCGGAAAGAGTTCGACAGGAAAGACCGGCAGGAAAGATCGGCGGGAAAGATCACCTGAAGGCCCGCCGAAAGGATCGACGAAAGATCCAGAAACGAAAGAAAGCCCTGCTCACCGCGCGGGTGAGCAGGGCTCGCTGTCTTCGTCGCCGTCGGTCAGACGGGTGACTCCTCCGGGTCCGGCGCGGTCGGCCAGCTCATGCGGATGAGGCCGCCGCTCTCGTCGGCGGTGACCTCCACGTCGTCCACGAGACCGCTGATGACCGCGAGACCCATGTCGTCCTCGCCGTCCTCGGGCTCGCCCGCACCGCCGCCCGCGGACGCCACCGCGACCGCCGCGGCCCGTGGCGCCTCGTCCCCGACCTCGATGGAGAACTGCTTCTCCTCCTCGATCAGGGCCACGCGCACCGGGGCTGTCAGGCCGCCGCTCCGATGGAGCCCGACGGCGCGGCTGCACGCCTCACCGACGGCGAGCCTGACCTCGTCGAGCACCGCCTCGTCCACGCCCGCCCTGCGCGCCACCGCGGCCGCCACGAGGCGGGCGGTCCTGACGTGCTCGGGAAGAGGACTGAAGCGAAGTTCGACGGTGGCCATGCATCCCCTCCGAAGTACGGGCGTGCTCGGGGAGACCGGGCCGGCCTGGGCCGCCCGGTCCCCTGACTCTCTCGAGACCGGCTCAGTCGGTCGCCGCTACGGCTTCCTCGACCGAGGTGTGGATCGGGAACACCTTGGTCAGACCCGTGATCCGGAAGATCTTGAGAATGCGCTCCTGGTTGCAGACCAGGCGCAGCGAGCCCTCGTGGGCGCGCACACGCTTGAGACCGCCGACCAGCACGCCGAGCCCGGTGGAGTCGAGGAAGTCCACGCCCTCCATGTCGACGACAAGGTGGAAACTGCCGTCGTTCACCAGCTCGACCAGCTGCTCGCGCAGCTTGGGCGCGGTATACACATCGATTTCGCCACCGACCTCGACGACCGTACGATCGCCGACGGTACGGGTCGACAGGGACAGGTCCACGGATCCTCCAGCACCTTGCTAATCGAGCGGTCGCCCCTCGGGGACACCTCGGCATGATCCCCCGGGACGGTTCGCCAGCCGCGATGGCATTCAATCACTTACCGGCAGGCGTGCACGACGCCTTGGAACATTGTCCGTCACGCCAGTGACACACTCGGAGCCGATGGCCAAGAATCACCGATCCGAACGACCTGCGGCGTCCACGGGCTCCCGACCCTCTCCCGGGGCGGTCCTGGAGCGGCTCGCCTCGGGTCCGAGCAGGGCTGCGCGCATCACCCATACGGAGCACTTGCCCCCTCGCGCGGGCCGTCATGCCGTGTGGCCGGACCGGATCCGCGCCGAGGTCGTCGCCGCCGTGCAGAAGGCCGGAATCGATCATCCGTGGGCCCACCAGGCGCTCGCGGCGGAGCACGCGCTCGACGGCGAGTCGGTGGTCGTCGCGACCGGAACCGCCTCCGGCAAGTCCCTGGCATACCTGGTCCCGGTCCTCTCCGGGCTGCTCGACGGCTCCGAGGCGCCGAACGGCCGCGGGGCCACCACGCTGTACCTCGCGCCGACCAAGGCGCTCGCGGCGGACCAGTGCCGGTCGGTGAAGGAACTTTCACAACCGCTGGGCAACGCGATCCGTCCCGCGGTCTACGACGGCGACACCCCCTTCGAGGAACGGGAGTGGGTCCGCCAGTACGCCAACTACGTCCTCACCAACCCCGACATGCTGCACCGCGGGATATTGCCGTCCCACGCCCGCTGGTCCTCCTTCCTCAAGGCCCTGAAGTACGTCGTCGTCGACGAGTGCCACACCTATCGCGGCGTGTTCGGCTCGCACGTCGCCCAGGTCCTGCGCCGGCTGCGCCGCCTGTGCGCCCGCTACGGCTCCGAACCCGTCTTCCTGCTCGCCTCCGCCACCTCGGCCGACCCGGCCGCCTCAGCGGGCCGTCTGACGGGCCTGCCGGTCGTCGAGGTCGCCGACGACGCCTCACCGCGCGGCGAGCTCGTCTTCGCCCTCTGGGAGCCGCCGCTCACCGAGATGCAGGGCGAGAAGGGCGCCCCCGTGCGGCGCACCGCGACCGCCGAGACGGCCGACCTGCTGACCGACCTGACCGTCCAGGGCGTCCGCTCCGTCGCCTTCGTACGGTCCCGGCGCGGCGCCGAGCTGATCTCGGTGATCGCCCAGGAGCGGCTCGCCGAGGTCGACCGCTCCCTCGTCAGGCGTGTCGCCGCCTACCGGGGCGGCTACCTCCCCGAGGAACGCCGCGCCCTCGAAGCCGCCCTGCACTCCGGCGAACTGCTCGGCCTGTCCGCCACCACCGCCCTCGAACTCGGCATCGACGTCTCCGGGCTCGACGCCGTCGTCATCGCCGGCTACCCCGGCACCCGCGCCTCCCTCTGGCAGCAGGCCGGCCGCGCCGGACGCTCCGGGCAGGGCGCCCTCGCCGTCCTCGTGGCCCGCGACGACCCGCTGGACACCTACCTCGTCCACCACCCCGAGGCCCTCTTCGACCAGCCCGTCGAGTCGACGGTCCTCGACCCCGACAACCCGTACGTGCTCGCCCCGCACCTGTGCGCCGCGGCGGCCGAACTCCCGCTCACCGCACCGGACCTGGACCTCTTCGGCCCTGCCACCACCGAGCTGCTCCCGCAGCTGGAGGCCGCGAAGCTGCTGCGGCGGCGCACGAAGGCCTGGCACTGGACGCGCCGCGAGTCCGCCGCCGACCTCGCCGACATCCGCGGCGGTGGCGGCAACCCGGTGCAGATCGTCGAGGCGAGCACCGGCCGGCTCCTCGGCACCGTCGACGCGGCGTCCGCGCACACCACCGTCCACGACGGCGCCGTCCACCTCCACCAGGGCCGCACCTACGTCGTCCAGCACCTCGACCTCGACGACAACGTCGCCCTCGTCGAGCCCGCCAACCCCACGTACTCCACTACCGCCCGCGACACCACGGCCATTTCGGTCCTGGAGACGGACGTCGAAGTCCCTTGGGGCGACGGCCGGTTGTGCTACGGCTCGGTCGAGGTCACCAACCAGGTCGTCGGCTACCTCCGCCGCCGTCTCATCACCGGCGAGGTCCTCGGCGAGACCAAACTCGACCTCCCTCCCCGCACCCTGCGCACCCGCGCGGTGTGGTGGACGGTCACCGAGGACCAGCTCGACGCCGCCCGCATCAACCCCGAGATCCTCGGCGGCGCCCTGCACGCCGCCGAACACGCCTCCATCGGCCTCCTCCCGCTCTTCGCCACCTGCGACCGCTGGGACATCGGCGGCGTCTCGATCCCGCTCCACCCCGACACACTGCTGCCCACGGTCTTCGTCTACGACGGCCACCCCGGCGGGGCGGGCTTCGCCGAGCGGGCCTTCCACACGGCCCGGGAATGGCTCGCCGCCACGCGCGAGGCGATCGCCTCCTGCGAGTGCGAGGCCGGCTGCCCGTCCTGCATCCAGTCCCCCAAGTGCGGCAACGGCAACGACCCCTTGCACAAGCGCGGCGCGATCCGCCTCCTCTCCGTCCTCCTCCAGGGCGCGCCCACCCAGCCGGACGCGCCCCAGCCCGCGGTGCCTACGGGGGACTAGCCGGCCCTGGTTCCGTAGGTGCGGGCTCCGGCGATGCGGTCCCGCCGGGGAGCGGGCCGGCCGTCGAGCCCGGTTCGGGATCGGGTCCCGGTCCCGGCGGTGTCTCGGGGTGCGGCCCCGAGGGGCCGGCTCTGGAGCGGACCTCCGCCGCGAACGGGCCCCGGCCCGCCGCCGCGACCACCTCCGCCACCTCCCCGCGCACCGCACAGCTCACGACTCTCGCCCCCTGCGCCCCGGCCACCCGCCCGGCCAGGTCACACGCGTCGGTACCGCCCTCCATCCAGTGGCCCGCCGCCGCCAGCGCCGCCAGGTCGGCGGCGCCGCCCGCCCGGTGCCGGGCCTGAACCGCCTGCCCCAGAGCGAGCACCACCCCGAACACGACCCCGACCGCGGCCATCGCCACGACGACCCACACCGTCGCCGACCCCCGGTCGGCCCGCAGCCGCACCCCCGTCCACCGCCCACCCGGCCCCGCCCGACCCCATCGGGTCCGGCCGCCCCGTCCCGCCCGCACCGGACCCACCCCGCGCCGAACGGCCCGCCGCGCCGGCCCCACCTCGTACCGCCTTCTCCTCACGCCGCCCCCACCGTCTCCTCGGCCGCCGCGACCGCCTCCGCCCTCAGGTCCGCGGCGAGCGGTCCGGGACCGGCCGACCGGGCCGACACCGTCACCCGCACCAGATCGCCCTCCCGGCTCACTTCCACGCGGGCCCCGGGCGGCGCCGCCTCCAGGGCCGCCTCCCGTGCCGCGCGCTCGGGCTCCTCCCGGGCCACGGAGCGGGCACCGGCCCGCGCCGCGTCCACACACCGGATCTGGCCGGAGACCGCGAGCAGCCCCCAGACCAGCGCCAGCGTGAACCCCACCAGCACGGGCAGCACCACGGCCGCCTCCGCCGTCACGAAGCCCCGGTCAGAACGACCCATGGAGCGCCTTCCCCACCAACTCCTCCAGCGCCGACATCACGGCCCCGCTCGTCATCACCTTGTAGAGCAGCCCGGCGAACCCCACGGCCGCGAGGATCCCCACCGCGTACTCGGCGCTGACCATCCCGGCGTCCCGTCGCGCGGCCCGCACGGACCGCGCCCACCGCCGCACCCGCAGGCCGACACCACGGCCGGCTCCCCGGCTTCCGCGCACCTCATGACGACCGCCGCACGCACCACACCCACTGCACTCACCGCATCCACGGCTCATCACAACCCCCTTGAACACCACGTTCGTTCACCTCTCGAGACCCGTCATCGACCAACCCCTCCGCCCAGCACACCTCCCGTCAGCCCGATCACCACGGGCAGCACGCCGATCGCCAGGAACGCGGGCAGGAAGCACAGCCCCACCGGCGCGGTGATGATCACCGCCGCCCGTCGCGCCAGCGCCGTCGCACGTCTGCCCCGCTCGGCTCTGCACTCCGCGGCGAACCGGGCCACCGGCAACGCCGCCGGCGCCCCGGACTCCCCGGCCCGCTCCAGGAGCCGCACGAGCCCGCCCGCGCCGGGCAGTGCCGCCAACTCCTGCCAAGCCGTGGCGGCTTCACCGCCCAGGCGCACCTGCGCCGCACCCCGCGCCAGCCCTCGCCCCACGGGCCCGCCCAGCGACTCCCCGACCGCCCGCGCGGCCCCGACGGGATCCGCGCCGGCCGCCAGACAGGCCGCCAACAACTCGGCAGCGAGGGGAAGTTGCCGCACCACCTCAGCCCGTTCCTCCGCGCCGAGCGCCTCCCCCGAACCGACCGCCGACCCCGCGCCTCTCCCCCGGCCCCGACCCCGCCACCACTCCACGCCCGAGGCCAGGACCAGCCCGGCGAACACCCCCGCCACACCGCCGACCAGCGCATATCCGGCACACCCCGCCCCGGCCACCGGCCCCCACCGCCGCACACCCGCCGGCATCCGCATCCGACGCCGCCCCCGCGACTCGGCGGCGGCCACCTCCAGAACCGCCCGCACCCGCCGCCGCAGCGCCCTCGCCCGCAGCCGTCCCTCCACCCCGTACGCCACCCACACACTCAGTCCGGCGACACACAGCACCACCCCCAGCCTGTGGACAACTTCTTCCATCGGTCCGGCCCCACCGGACGTCCCGAACACCCCGAGCACATCGACCTCCATCACCCCGACCACTCCCTCAACCCCGCTCCACCCCGCGCACGATCCGTACCGCCCACCACAGCCCCGCCGCCTCCAACGCCCCGCCCACCACCAGGCACCCCATCCCCGGCCCGCTGTGCAGCAGCACCCGCAGCGGACGGGCCCCGAGCAGGGAGCCGAGCAGCAGGCCGAACACGGGCAGCCCCGCGAGCATCACCGCCGTCGACCACGGTCCCGCCAACTGCGCTCTCAACTCGGACCGTTGATCCCGCTCGGCGCGCAGCGCGTCCGCCAGCCGGTCGACCCCGACGGCGAGGCCCGCGCCCCGGTCCACCGCCACCCGCCAGCACGCGGCGAGCCCGTACAGCCCCTCGGCGCCCGGCTCCCCGGCCGCCGTGCCCAGCGCCCCGGGGACGTCACCGCCGAACCGCGCCGCGGCCACGACCGCCGCCCCGCCGGGCGCCTGCGACTCCCGCACGGCGACCGTGAGAGCCGCTCCGGGCTGGCGCCCCGCGCGCACCTCTCCGGCGAGCAGCTCGCACAGCCGGATCACCGCGTCGCCCCGCCGCTCCCGTGTCCGCCGCGCGTCCCGCGTCCTGCGCGCCCGCGCCGCCCCGGGCACCGCGGCGACCCCGAGCACGAGGGGCAGCGGCGAGGCCCCGAGCAGGGCGACGACCAGCCCGGCCGCCGCGCACGCCCACTCGGGGCGCGCCCCCAGCCAGGCCCGGTACCGCCCGATCCCCGGCCACCGCACCACCGACGCGGCGCCGCCCTCCGCTTCCGGCCCCAACACCGCGCGCACCCTGCGCAGTTCACCGCTCCGCGTCCGCACGGCCCAGGCCACGCTCAGCACGCCGAGCAGCGCCACCACCACGACTCCGCTCACGCCGGCTCCCCCCGCATCCCCAGCAGCTCGCGCAGCCGCGCCCAGCCGGGCCCGGGCACGAACCCCCGCTCGCCCCACTCCAGCGCGGAAACGGTCCGCACCCAGCCCTGCGGATCCCGCTCCAGTACGTGGACCTGCGCGACCCGCCGCCGACCGCCCCGGTCCCGTACGAGGTGGAGGATCACCGAGACGGCCGCCGCGAGTTGGCTGTGCAGTGCGGGGCGGTCGAGTCCCGCCGCCGTGCCGAGCGCTTCGAGGCGGACGGGGACGTCGCTCGCCGCGTTGGCGTGGAGCGTGCCCGAGCCTCCTTCGTGCCCGGTGTTGAGGGCGGCCAGGAGGGAGACGACCTCAGGACCGCGCACCTCGCCGACCACGAGCCGGTCGGGGCGCATCCGCAGGGCCTGGCGGACCAGGTCGTCGAGACCGACGGCGCCCGCGCCCTCCTGGTTGGCCGGCCGGGCCTCCAGGCGCACCACGTGCGGGTGGTCGGGGCGCAGCTCGGCCGAGTCCTCGGCGAGGACGATCCGCTCCTGCGGCCCGATCAGGCCCAGGAGCGCGCTGAGCAGCGTCGTCTTGCCGCTGCCGGTGCCGCCGCTGATCAGGAACGAGAGGCGGGCGTCGAGCAGGGCCCGTACCACCCGGTCGCCGCCCGGCGGCACCGTGCCCGCCGCCACCAGTTCGTCCACGGTGAAGGCCCGGGGCCGTACGACGCGCAGCGACAGGCAGGTGCAGCCGACGGCGATCGGCGGCAGCACCGCGTGCAGGCGGGTCCCGTCGGGCAGGCGGGCGTCCACCCAGGGGCGGGCGTCGTCGAGGCGGCGCCCCACGACCGCGGCGAGCCGCTGGGCCAGCCGGCGCACGTCCGCGGCGCTCTCGAAGCGCACACCCGCCGGCTCCAGGCCGCCGCCCCGGTCCACCCAGACCCGGTCCGGCGCCGACACCAGGACGTCGGTCACCGCGGGGTCGCCGAGGAGCGGCTCCAGCGGGCCCGCGCCCACCAGCTCCGAGCGGAGCCGGCCGGCCGCGCCGAGCACCTCGGCGTCGCCCAGGATCCGGCCCTGGGCCCGGAGCGCCTCGGCGACGCGTGCGGGGGTGGCCTCCGCCCCGTTCTCGGCGAGCCACTGGCGGACCCCGTCGAGCATGCGGGCCCCGACGACGGCGGTCATGCGACGCCCCCGGCGTCCGAGCCGACGGCGACGCGGTCCCAGAACTGGGTCGCGAACCGCCCGAGCGGGCCGCCCACTCCTGGCGGCTTGCCCGCGAAGACTCCGGTGTCCAGGGGCAGTTCACCCGCGAGCGGGAGGCCGAGCAGCCGGGCCGTCTCGTCGGTGCCGAGCGCGGCGGTGCCCCGTACGGGCGCGATGACGACCCTCAGGTCGCGCAGCACCATGCCGACGGCGCCCGCCATCCTGCGGGCCGCCGCGACCGCGCGCAGCTCGGGCGGGACGACGAGCAGTCCCACGTCGAGCTGGGCCAGCGCCTCCACGGAGCCCGCGTCGATCCGGCGCGGCAGGTCCACGACGACGGTGCCGCCCCTGCGGCGTGCCGCGGCGAGCACCGCGCGCACGGCCTCCGGCGGCACCGCCGCCAGATCGCCCCGGTCCCAGCTGAGCAGCCGCAGACCGTGCAGCGCAGGCAGCGACTCCTCCAGGGCGGTGGCGCCGACGCGGCCGCGGGACTGGGCGAACGCCGGCCAGCGAAGGCCGTCCGCGGCCTCGCCGCCGAGCAGCACGTCGAGCCCGCCGCCCAGCGGGTCCGCGTCGACGAGCAGCGTGCGCCGCCCGGCCCGCGCGGACGCCACGGCGAGCGCGGCGGCCAGGGTGGAGGCCCCGGCTCCGCCCCGGCCCCCGAGCACCCCGATCGTGAGGGCGGGCCGCCCCACTCCCTCGGCGACGTCGGCGATCCGGTCCATCAGCCACTGCTCGCCGTCCGGGAGCATCAGGACGTGGTCGGCGCCGATCTCGACGGCGCGCCGCCACACCCCGGGGTCGTCCTGGTCCCGGCCCACGAGCACCACCCCGTGCCGGCGGGGAGCGCCGCGCAGCCGGTCGGCCGCGTCGTCGCCGACCAGGACGAGCGGCGCTCCCTCCCAGCTGCCGCGTCCTCCCGGCGCCCCGTGTCCGACCTCGGGCCGCACCCCGGCCGCCGCACACAGCCGCAGCAGGTCGTCCAGGAGCCGTAGGTCCTCCGTCACGATGAGCGGCGCCCGCCCTCGCGCCCCGGTGTCCCGCACCGGGTCCTGCGCACTCGTCCCCGTCATGGTCCGATCCCCCTCTCTCCGCGCCGCCCGCACCCGCGGGCGATCCGCACCACCGCGAAGCCCGGTCGGCGCGGCGCCGGACACCGGTCGCTCCGCACCGCTCGGCAATGCCGGACCGGCCGTCGGACCGGCCCGGAACTTCGCGTGCGGAATCACCCTGCGGCGATCTCGGAAATCGTGTGGATCTTGGACAATTCCTGTGGACACGAGAACGCTTGTGGATATCTCGCTCACCCCAACAGGTGAACACCGCGAGATCAGGCCTGAGCTTCCCGCACAGCAGCCCGGAGGTCACACAGCGTGACGGAATGACGAAGTGCCGCCAGCGGCGTCGAGGCCGGGCGGCACGGTTGAACAGAGAAGGAAGAGGGCCCGAAAACGGGTCCGGACATGCGACGACCCCCGCCGGGGGGGAGAGCGGGGGTCGTCCCCACGGTCCGACTCGGGGGGGGAGGAGCCAGACCGGGTTAGCACGGTCGCGAACGATCCGTGACTTCCATGGTGTACCCGAGAGCCTTCTCAGGCAAACCCACGCGCCCGAGCTTACGCCGAATGGTGGGCGCCTATGCTCGAGCTCGTGGAAAACCCCTCCTTGACCCCCTCCATGCCTCGCGCGGCGGCGTTCTTCGACCTGGACAAAACGGTCATTGCGAAGTCGAGCACGCTCACATTCAGCAAGTCGTTCTATCAAGGCGGGCTGATCAACCGGAGGGCCGTGCTGCGGACCGCGTACACGCAGTTCGTGTTCCTCGCCGGCGGCGCCGACCACGACCAGATGGAGCGGATGCGCGAGTACCTCTCGGCGCTGTGCCGCGGCTGGAACGTGCAGCACGTGAAGGAGCTCGTCGCCGAGACGCTGCACGATCTGATCGACCCGATCATCTACGACGAGGCCGCGTCCCTCATCGAGGAGCACCACACCGCGGGCCGCGACGTCGTCATCGTCTCGACGTCGGGAGCCGAGGTCGTCGAGCCGATCGGCGAGCTGCTCGGCGCGGACCGGGTGGTGGCGACGCGCATGGTCGTCGGCGACGACGGCTGCTTCACGGGCGAGATCGAGTACTACGCCTACGGGCCGACGAAGGCCGAGGCGGTCGAGGAGCTCGCCCGCACCGAGGGATACGACCTGTCGCGCTGCTACGCGTACAGCGACTCGGCGACGGACGTGCCGATGCTGAGCGCGGTCGGGCACCCGTACGCGGTGAATCCGGACCGCGCGCTGCGCCGCGAGGCGATCGCGCGCGAGTGGCCGATTCTCGACTTCCACAAGCCGGTTCGGCTCAAGCAGCGCCTGCCGCACCTGTCCGCGCCGTCCCGCCCGGCGCTCGCCGCGGCGGTCGCGATCGGCGCCGCGGCGGCCACCGCGGGCCTGGTCTGGTACGCGAGCCAGCGCCGCGCCCGAATGCGTCCTATTTGAACCTAAAAGTAAAGAAGTGTGGCCAGGACTACCGCTCTCTGCGGGTCTGGAGTACAAAGGAGTCAACGGCCCGCGAGACCAAGGACATCCGAGAGGATCACCTTCAAACGCAACCAAGGCCCCACGGACCGAAGCATGAACACAGGGCACCCACGCGACGTCGACCCGTCGATTACGGGCCAGCCGCACCAGGTGACGGGCAAAGTTCCCGACCTGATGGGCAACAGATATCGAGGACGCTTGGTAACCCGGTGGCCATGCCAGCGGCGGTACGAGGACTCGTACCGCCGCAACCCTTTTCCGGGGCCTTTTCCTCCGGGGATTCCCGTCAGGCGGCGCCGCGCTGGAGCGCTTCGCAGACCGCGGTCGACTCCCTGACCCCGAGCTCAACGGCCTTGCCGCAGTGGGCGATCCACGCCGCCATGCCCTCCGGAGTGCCGGAGGCGTAGCCGTCGAGCGCCGCCGCGTACTGCGCGCGCCCGAGCTCCGCGTGCCCCACCTCGGCGGGACAGATCGACTTCGGGTCGAGACCGCTGCCCACCAGGACGATGCGCTCGGCGGCGCGCGCCACGAGGCCGTTGTACGAGCCGAAGGGGCGCAGCGCCTGGAGCTCGCCGTGCACCACGGCCGCCGTCACCAGGGCCGGTGCCTCGCTGCCCGCGATGATCAGCTGGGCCAGGCCGTCGAGCCGGCCCGCCACCTCGTCGGCGTCCGGCAGCGGCAGCTCCACGAGCGGCTCGTCGACCGGCTCGCCCGCCTGCCGGGGCCGGCCCACCGCGTCGCCCTTGTCGGCCGCCGCGACCAGGTGCAGCCGCGCGAGGACGCGCAGCGGCGACTGCCGCCAGATGGAAAGGAGTTGGCCCGCCTCCGCGGTGAGCCGCAGGGCGGCGCCGACCACGGGCGCCTCCGGGTCGCCGTCGCCCCCGCTGAAGTCGGTGCGCCGGCGCACCTCCTCGAGTGCCCAGTCGGCGCCCGAGAGCGCCGCGCTGCCCCGCGCGCCGCGCAGCGCGGCCTCGGAGGTGACCTCGTTGCTGCGGCGGCGCATGACCCGGTGCCCGTAGACCCGGTCCACGGCCTTGCGCACGGAGGCCACGGAGTCGGCCACGCCCGGCAGGTCGGCCAGCGCGGCGAGGGGGTCGGCTGTCGTACTCATGCGTACGACCCTACGGGCCGTGGGGCGCCGCCCCACGAAGGAGTGGTCTTCTTCACGCCGGGGCGACACGGAACGCGACGCCCCCACTACGCTTCGTGAACATGAAGATCGCTTTCGTGGGGAAGGGCGGCAGCGGCAAGACCACGCTGTCCTCGCTCTTCATCCGTCACCTCGCCACCACCGGATCGCCGGTCGTCGCCGTCGACGCCGACATCAACCAGCACCTGGGCGCCGCGCTCGGCCTCGACGAGGACGTCGCGGCCGAACTGCCGGCGATGGGTGCGCGGCTGCCGCTCATCAAGGACTACCTGCGCGGTTCGAACCCGCGGATCGCGTCCGCCGACACGATGATCAAGACGACGCCGCCGGGCGAGGGCTCGCGGCTGCTGCGGGTGGGCGAGAACAATCCGGTGTACGACGCCTGCGCCCGGCGGGTGGAACTCGACGGCGGGTCCGTCCGTTTGATGGTCACCGGCCCGTTCACCGAAGCCGACCTCGGTGTCGCGTGCTACCACTCCAAGACCGGCGCGGTGGAGCTGTGCCTGAACCACCTCGTCGACGGCCAGGGCGAGTACGTGGTGGTCGACATGACCGCGGGCTCCGACTCCTTCGCCTCCGGCATGTTCACCCGCTTCGACATGACGTTCCTCGTCGCCGAGCCGACGCGGAAGGGGGTCTCGGTCTACCGCCAGTACAAGGAGTACGCCCGGGACTTCGGCATCGCCCTGAAGGTCGTGGGGAACAAGGTGCAGGGCGAGGACGACCTCGACTTCCTGCGCGCGGAGGTCGGGGACGACCTGCTCGTCACCGTCGGGCACTCGGACTGGGTGCGCGCGATGGAGAAGGGCCGCCCGCCCCGCTTCGAGCTCCTGGAGGAGGCCAACGCCGGGGCGCTCGCCAGCCTGCGGGCCGCCGCCGACGCCACGTACGAGGCGCGGGACTGGGGGCGGTACACGCGGCAGATGGTCCACTTCCACCTGAAGAACGCGCAGAGCTGGGGGAACGAGAAGACGGGGGCCGACCTGGCGGCGCAGGTCGACCCCGACTTCGTGCTGCGGGAGAGCCGGCCGAGCGTGGGCGCCACGGCCTGACGGCTCAGGGCCGGATCGGGACCGGATCGGATCGGGTCGGATCGGGAGCGGATCGGGAGCGGATCGGGCCGGACCGATCCGGTCCGGTCCGCATCGGTCCGGTCCGCATCGGTCCGGTCCGCATCGGTCCGGCCGGGCCGGGTCAGGACTTGGCGGCCGGTGCGCCCGGGACCCCCTTGGGCGCGGGCGCGGGGCCGCCGGTCAGGAACGACGCCCAGCCCTGCTCGGGCGCCTGGCCGACGCCGAGGGTCGTGAGCTTCTTCAGGGTCCGCGGGTCCTGGGCGTCGAGCCAGTCGGCGAGCTGCCGGAAGCTGACGCAGCGCACCTCGGGCTTGGTGCAGACGGTCTCGACGGTCTCTTCGACGGCGCGCATGTAGGCGCCGCCGTTCCAGGACTCGAAGTGGTTGCCGATGACCAGGGGCGCGCGGTTGCCCTCGTAGGCGCGGTCGAAGCCGGCGAGCAGGCTGTCGCGCATCTGGTCGCCCCAGAACTCCCGCTTGCCGGGGTCGCCCTGGGTGCTGGTGCCCGACTGGTTGACCATGAAGTTGTAGTCCATGGTCAGCTGCTCGTACTTGTGCCCGATGAAGGGGACTAGCTGCATGGACAGGTCCCACAGGCCGTTCTTCTTCTTGGGCCACAGCTGGTCGTTGACGCCGCTGGTGTCGTAGCGGAAGCCGAGGTCCTTCGCCGCCCGCATGAAGTTCTTCTGCCCCTCGAGGCAGGGCGTGCGGGCGCCGATGAGCTCCTTGTCGTAGTCGAAGGGCAGCGGCGGCATGTTCTTCAGGCCCGCGTTCGTCTTCCACGACTTCACGAAGGTCTTGGCCTGCTGGATCTCGCTCTTCCACTCGGCGACCGACCACTCGCCGACCCCGCCGCCCTTGCCGCAGAAGTGGCCGTTGAAGTGGGTGCCGATCTCGTTGCCCTCGAGCCAGGCGCCGCGCACCTGCTCGGCGGTGTCACGGATGCCCTGGACGTCGTTGAAGCCGATGTCCGAGCGGCCCGCCGAGTGCTGCGGTGCGTGGTACTTGGCCGCCTTGCTCTCCGGGAGCATGTACACGCCGCTGAGGAAGTACGTCATGGTCGCGTTGTTGGCCTTGGCGACCTCGCGGAAGTGGGAGAACAGCTTCTGGCTGTCCTCTCCGGCTCCGTCCCAGGAGAAGACGACGAACTGCGGGGGCCTCTGTCCCGGTCTCAGCCGCTCGGGGCGGGGCAGGTGGGGCTGCTGCCCGGTGTACGCGGTGGAGCCGTCGCCGATCGGGCGCATCACGCTGCCCGGGGCGGGCGCGGCGGGCGCCGCCTTCTTGGGGCCGGCGGCGCCCTTGTGGGGCGGCGCGGACGTGGTGTCGCTGTTCGCGCAACCGGAGAGGACGGCGGCGCACGCCGCGGCGGCGGTGACGCCCGCGACGATCCTCCTGGTGGCGATCCGCTGGGTGGCGGCCATCTTCCGCCCACCTTCTTCCTGGGAGTCGGCTTGCGAGACGGGGCACGAGAAAGACCGTGCGAAATGCCCGAAATGCCCGGGTGCGCCGCCAAGGTCGCACGGGCTTCGCGTCGAATTTGTCCGACAAGCCGACCAGAAATCTTATTCACTCTCCGGGGTGAAGCATTGGACCATTTGCCCGATTAATCCTTCCCTGGCCTTTACTCTGCATTACGATCCGTTTACCGAGCGTTGATTCATCTCGTTGCATTCACGCAATTCAGTGCTCACCGCGCTGCTTCACCGCCTGTTGCACCCCTGCTTCACCGCATTGCTTCATCCCGCCGCTGCACGCCGTGAACCACGGCCGCGATTTCCCGACCCCGCACACCACTTGGGGTCCCCCCACAATTCCGCGACCGCGCTGCACCCCGGAGGAGACGGGAACATGTCAGCCTGCGTACCCACCCGAGCCAGTGACCCCGACCGGACGGACGAGCCCACAGCCGCTCTCCGTAAGGCCCACAGCCCACCACCCGCACCGCCCCGCCGCTTCCGCATCGCGGGCGCCGACCTGTCCGCGTCCGTCTCCGTCTTCCTGATCGCCCTGCCGCTGTCCCTCGGCATCGCCCTCGCCACCGGCGCGCCCCTGGAGTCCGGGCTCGTCGCCGCCGCCGTCGGCGGACTGGTCGGCGGCCTCGTCGGCGGCTCCCCGCTCCAGGTCAGCGGGCCCGCCGCCGGTCTGACCGTGGTCACCGCCGAGCTCATCCAGCGCTACGGATGGCGCACCACCTGCGCCGTCACCGTCCTCGCCGGCATCGCCCAGCTCGGGCTCGGCTGTCTTCGGGTGGCCCGCACCGCGCTCGCCGTCAGCCCCGCCGTCGTCCACGGCATGCTCGCCGGCATCGGCGTCACCATCGCCGTCGCCCAGCTGCACATCGTCCTGGGCGGCACCCCGGACAGCTCCGTCCTCGCCAACGTGGCGGCTCTCCCGCACCAGTTGGCCGCCGCGCACCCCGCCGCCGTCGCGATGAGCATGCTCACCCTCGGGCTGCTCGTCCTGTGGCCCAAGCTGCCGGGCAGAGTCGGGCGCGTCGCCCGCAAGGTGCCCGCCGCCCTCGTCGCGGTCACCGCCGCGGCCACCGCCACCGCCGTGTTCGGCCTCACGCTGCCCGAGGTCGACCTGCCGTCCTGGAGCAGCCACGCGCTGGCCGGGCTGCCGGACGGGCCGGTGCTCGGCATCCTCGCCGCCGTCCTGACGACGACCCTGGTGTGCAGCGTGCAGTCGCTGCTCGGGGCCGTCGCCGTCGACAAGCTCGCCACCGCCAGGACCGACCTGCCGCCCGCGGCCCGCCGCTCGCACCTGGACCGCGAGCTGCTCGGCCAGGGCGCGGCGAACATCGTGTCCGGAAGCCTCGGCGGACTGCCCGTCGCCGGCGTCGCCGTCCGCTCGACGGCGAACGTGAACGCGGGAGCGGTGAGCCGGAACTCGACGATGCTGCACGGCGTTTGGGTAGTGGCGGCCACGCTGCTCCTGGTCCCCGCCCTGGAGCTGATCCCGCTCGCCTCGCTCGCCGCCCTGGTGATGGCCGTCGGGATCCGGATGGTGTCCCTGCACCACATCCGCACGGTCACCCGCCACCGCGAGGTCCTGGTCTACGTCGTCACCACCGTCGGTGTCGTCGCCCTCGGCGTGCTCGAAGGCGTCGGCCTCGGCGTCGCAGTCGCCGTCGGTGTCGCCCTGCACCGGCTCGCCCGCACCCGCATCACGCACGAGGAGGACCCGCACGGGGTCCACCACGTACGCGTGCGCGGGCAGTTGACCTTCCTCGCCGTGCCACGGCTGAGCCGCGCCCTGCACCAGGTGCCGCACGGCGCGAGCTGTGTGGTCGAGCTGGACGGGTCGTTCATGGACCACGCCGCGTTCGAGGCGCTGCAGGACTGGCAGAAGTCGCACGTCGCGGAGGGCGGCAGCGTCGAGGTCGCCGGGCGGGCCGGGGCCCGGATCGCCGAGCCCGCGAGCGCCGCGCACTCCTGCTGCCGCCCGTGGACGCCGTGGCGCAACCACCACTGCGACGGCCACCGGTCCCAGGAGGCCGCCACCGACGCCGCCGCGGGCACCGCCCCCGAGACGGAGCGGCCGCGCCGCGGCGGGCATCAACTGGCCAGCGGCATCAGCGCGTTCCAGCGGAACACGGCACCGCTGGTGCGCGGTGAGCTGGCCCGGCTGGCCCGCGAGGGGCAGCAGCCCACCCAACTGTTCCTCACCTGCGCCGACTCCCGCGTCGTCACGTCGATGATCACGTCGAGCGGCCCGGGCGACCTGTTCGTCGTACGGAACGTGGGCAATCTGGTGCCGCTGCCGGGCGAGGAGAGCGGGGACGACTCGGTCGCCGCGGCCATCGAGTACGCCGTCGACGTCCTGAAGGTGCAGTCGATCACCGTGTGCGGGCACTCCGGGTGCGGGGCCATGCAGGCCCTGCTCAGCGGCCCGCCCGACGGGGAGGCGCGGACTCCGCTCGCGCGCTGGCTGCGGCACGGGCTGCCCAGCCTGGCGCGGGTCGCCGACTCCGGGCGGCCCGAGGCGCGGCTCGCGGGGCGGCCCCCGGCGGACGCGGCCGAGCAGTTGTGCCTGACCAACGTGGTGCAGCAGCTGGAGCATCTGCGGGCGCACCCCTCGGTGGCCCGCGCGCTGGAGCGGGGCGCGCTCGACCTGCACGGGATGTACTTCCACGTCGGGGAGGCACAGGCCTATCTGCTCACCGAGGGCGAGCGGGGCGGCGCCGCACCGGACGACCCCGTCTTCGGCCATGTGGACGGGGTGGAGGACGGCGTGGACGCCGGCGTCGGAGACGGGCGTCCGCTGTCCCGGAGCGGCCTCGCGTGACACCCCGAGGGCGCGGCCGGAGCACCGGCCGCGCCCTCGGCATGCCCGGGAAAGCGTGACCGACTGAACCCGCCGGACGTTCCGGACGTGGAAACGGGTGCGGAGCGGGCACCCAACTAGCGGGCCCGCACAGGAACGAGAACAGGTCTAAACCAATTTCAGGGCAGCCCTTGTCAGCAGGGGGCGCCGTCTGATGAGCTGTGGCCTGGGACACAACGGCCGCCCCGGCTGAGCACCGTAAGGGAGATGTCGTGAGCAACGAGAGCCTGGCCAATCTTCTTAAGGAAGAGCGACGCTTCGCGCCGCCGGCTGACCTGGCCGCACGAGCCAACGTCACGGCCGAGGCGTACGAGCAGGCCAAGGCTGACCGGCTCGGCTTCTGGGCCGAGCAGGCCCGCCGCCTCAGCTGGGCCACCGAGCCGACGCAGACACTCGACTGGTCGAACCCGCCGTTCGCGAAGTGGTTCGCCGACGGCAAGCTCAACGTCGCGTACAACTGCGTCGACCGGCACGTCGAGGCCGGCAACGGCGACCGTGTCGCGATCCACTTCGAGGGCGAGCCGGGCGACAGCCGGGCCATCACCTACGCCGAGCTCAAGGACGAGGTGAGCCGCGCGGCGAACGCGCTGACCGAGCTGGGCGTCGAGGCCGGCGACCGCGTCGCCGTCTACCTGCCGATGATCCCCGAGGCGGTCATCTCGATGCTGGCCTGCGCGCGCATCGGCGCCGCGCACTCCGTCGTCTTCGGCGGCTTCTCCGCCGACGCCATCGCCAAGCGCATCGAGGACGCCGACGCCAAGGTCGTCATCACGGCCGACGGCGGATACCGCCGCGGCAAGCCGTCCGCGCTCAAGCCGGCCGTCGACGAGGCGCTGACCCGCGCGGCGGGCGTCGGCAACGTGCTGGTCGTCCGGCGCACCGGGCAGGACGTCGCCTGGACCGAGGGCCGCGACCTGTGGTGGCACGAGACGGTCGGCCGCCAGTCCCCCGAGCACACCCCCGAGGCGTTCGACGCCGAGCAGCCGCTGTTCATCCTGTACACGTCCGGGACGACGGGTAAGCCGAAGGGCATCCTGCACACCTCGGGCGGCTACCTGACGCAGGCGAGCTACACCCACCACGCGGTCTTCGACCTCAAGCCGGAGACCGACGTCTACTGGTGCACGGCCGACATCGGCTGGGTCACCGGCCACTCGTACATCACGTACGGCCCGCTCTCGAACGGTGCGACGCAGGTCATCTACGAGGGCACCCCGGACACCCCGCACCAGGGCCGCTTCTGGGAGATCGTGCAGAAGTACGGCGTCACGATCCTCTACACGGCGCCCACCGCGATCCGCACGTTCATGAAGTGGGGCGACGACATCCCCGCGAAGTTCGACCTGTCCTCGCTGCGGGTCCTCGGGTCGGTCGGCGAGCCGATCAACCCCGAGGCCTGGGTCTGGTACCGGAAGAACATCGGCGCCGACAAGTGCCCCGTCGTGGACACCTGGTGGCAGACCGAGACCGGCGCGATCATGATCTCGCCGCTGCCGGGCGTCACCGAGACCAAGCCGGGCTCCGCGCAGCGCGCCCTGCCGGGCATCTCGGCGACCGTCGTCGACGACGAGGCGGTCGAGGTGCCGAACGGCGGCGGTGGCTACCTGGTCCTGACCGAGCCGTGGCCGTCGATGCTGCGCACCATCTGGGGCGACGACCAGCGGTTCATCGACACGTACTGGTCGCGTTTCGAGGGCAAGTACTTCGCCGGTGACGGCGCGAAGAAGGACGAGGACGGCGACATCTGGCTGCTCGGCCGGGTCGACGACGTCATGCTCGTCTCCGGGCACAACATCTCGACGACCGAGGTCGAGTCGGCGCTCGTCTCGCACCCGGCCGTCGCCGAGGCCGCCGTCGTCGGCGCCGCCGACGAGACGACCGGCCAGGCGATCGTCGCGTTCGTCATCCTGCGCGGCACCGCGAACGCGGAGGACGACGGCCTCGTCGCCGACCTGCGCAACCACGTGGGCGCCACGCTCGGCCCGATCGCCAAGCCCAAGCGGGTCCTGCCGGTCGCCGAGCTGCCCAAGACGCGCTCCGGCAAGATCATGCGCCGTCTGCTGCGCGACGTCGCGGAGAACCGGGAGCTGGGTGACGTCACCACGCTGACCGACTCCTCCGTGATGGACCTCATCCAGACCAAGCTGCCGGCGGCGCCCAGCGAGGACTGACCCCGCGCACACCACCGAACGGGCATCCGGCGAACGCGCCGGGTGCCCGTTTCGTGCGTATCGTGACGACCACCAGGCACGCCTCGCATACACCCGGTAGGGTGAAGGGCGCGTCAAGAACGCGTCATGATGTCCACAGGGTGTGCCGGGAAGTCTGGTCGGCGGTGTCCACAGCCGTACCTGACCGGAGGTCCCCACCCGTGAGCGCGCCGACGAAGAAGCCGACGGACGACCCGTCGAACAGCCCCCGCAAGGTCCTGGGCCGGCTCTCCCTGCCCGAGCGCACCTTCGTCGCCGACGCCCTGCGCACCGAGACCGTCGGCGGCGTCCTCCTCCTGATCGCGGCGATCGCCGCACTCGTCTGGGCGAACGTCCCGGCCCTGAGCGACAGCTACGAGACGGTCAGCCACTTCCACCTCGGCCCGAGCGCCATCGGGCTCGACCTGTCGGTGGCGCACTGGGCGGCCGACGGCCTCCTCGCCGTCTTCTTCTTCGTCGCCGGCATCGAGCTCAAGCGCGAACTCGTCGCCGGTGACCTGCGCGACCCCAAGGCCGCCGCGCTGCCGGTCGTCGCCGCGCTGTGCGGCATGGCCGTGCCCGCGCTCGTCTACGCGCTGGTCAACACGGCGGGCGGCGGCTCGCTCGACGGCTGGGCCGTGCCGACCGCCACCGACATCGCGTTCGCCCTCGCCGTGCTCGCCGTCATCGGCACCTCGCTGCCCAGCGCCCTGCGCGCCTTCCTGCTCACGCTCGCCGTCGTCGACGACCTCTTCGCGATCCTGATCATCGCGATCTTCTTCACCAGCGAGCTGAACTTCGCCGCGCTCGGCGGCGCCGTGCTCGGCCTGATCGTCTTCTGGTTCCTGCTCAGGAAGGGCGTGCGCGGCTGGTACGTGTACGTGCCGCTCGCGCTCGTCATCTGGGCGCTCATGTACAACAGCGGCATCCACGCCACGATCGCCGGTGTCGCCATGGGCCTGATGCTGCGCTGCCACCGCCACGAGGGCGAGGAGCAGTCGCCCGGCGAGCACATCGAGCACCTGGTGCGGCCGCTGTCGGCCGGGCTCGCAGTACCGCTGTTCGCGCTGTTCAGCGCGGGGGTCGTCGTCTCGGGCGGTGCGCTCGGGCAGGTCTTCACCCAGCCGGAGACGCTCGGTGTCGTGCTCGGCCTCGTCGTCGGCAAGGCCGTCGGCATCTTCGGCGGCACCTGGCTGACGGCCCGCTTCACCAAGGCGTCCCTCTCCGACGAGCTGGCCTGGCCCGACGTCTTCGCGGTCGCCACCCTCGCCGGCATCGGCTTCACCGTCTCGCTGCTCATCGACGAACTGGCCTTCGCCGGCGACACCGCGCTCACCGACGCGGTGAAGGCGGCCGTCCTGACGGGCTCGCTGATCGCCGCCGTCCTCGCCGGTGTCCTGCTGAAGATCCGCAACGCCAAGTACCGCGCCCTGTGGGAGGACGAGGAGCGCGACGAGGACGCGAGCGGCATCCCCGACATCTACGAGCAGGACGACCCGGAGTACCACCGGCGGATGGCGGAGATCTACGAGAAGAAGGCCGCGGAACACCGCAGGCGTGCCGAAGTGGCGGGCGGGGCAGGCGATGACGACGGGCGTCCGGCATGATCTGAGGCGGGACGCCCGTACGGGACCGCCCGTGGCCCCGGCGGAAGACCGCCTACAGACCGCTTACAGATGAACAGGGAGTACGCGATGAGCGCACCCGACGGCAGCCCGGTCGGCGCCGAACGCAGCATCGGCCAGCTGTTCGCCTCGGCGACGACCGAGATGTCCGCACTGGTGCACGACGAGATCGCCCTCGCGAAGGTGCAGCTGAAGCAGGACGTGAAGCGTGGGGTCACCAGCGCGGCGCTCTTCATCGTCGCCCTGACCATGCTCCTCTTCTCGCTGCCCATGCTGAGCTTCGCGCTGGCCTACGGGATCAACGCCTGGACCGGCGGGCACAACGGGGAGGGCGGCTGGAACCTGGCCTGGTGCTTCCTGCTGTCCTTCGCCGGCAGCCTCGTGCTGGCCGGACTGCTCGGCCTCATCGGCGCCAAGATCGCCAAGAAGGCCAAGCAGAGCAAGGGCCCGCAGAAGGTGGCCGCCTCGGTCAAGGAGACGGCGGGCGTACTGCAGAACGCCAAGCCGCACCCCCGTCAGGTGACGCCGGGCGACCGTGTCCCCGAGGCCATCGAGGCTGTGGCACGCTCGTCCTCATGACGGACCCCGCCACCCCATCGGCCCAGCCGCCCTCCTCGGTCGTACGACTCGACGTGCCCGGGGCGCCGGACGTGCTCCACCGGGACGTCGCGGCGAACGGCGCGCGCTTCCACATCGCCGAGCTGGGTGACGGGCCCCTCGTGCTGCTGCTGCACGGGTTCCCGCAGTTCTGGTGGACGTGGCGGCACCAGCTCGTGGCGCTCGCCGACGCCGGGTTCCGGGCCGTGGCGATGGACCTGCGGGGCGTCGGCGGCAGCGACCGCACGCCGCGCGGCTACGACCCGGCGAACCTGGCGCTCGACATCACCGGCGTCGTCCGTTCCCTCGGCGAGCCGGACGCGGCGCTCGTCGGTCACGACCTCGGCGGCTATCTCGCCTGGACCGCGGCCGTGATGCGCCCCAAGCTGGTGCGGCGGCTCGTGGTGTCGTCGATGCCGCACCCGCGGCGCTGGCGCTCGGCGATGCTCTCCGACCCCAAGCAGACCTCGGCCGGCTCCTACGTGTGGGGGTTCCAGCGGCCCTGGGTCCCGGAGCGTCAGCTGGTCGCGGACGACGGGGCGTTGGTGGGCCGCCTGATGCGCGAATGGTCGGGGCCGAACCAGCCGGAGGACCAGGCCGTCGAGGCCTACCGGCAGGCCATGCGCATCCCGTCGACGGCGCACTGCTCCGTCGAGCCGTACCGCTGGCTGGTCCGCTCGCTGGCCCGCCCGGACGGCATCCAGTTCTACCGCCGCATGAAGCGCCCGGTCCGCGTCCCCACCCTGCACCTGCACGGCTCGCTCGACCCGGTGATGCGTACCCGCAGCGCGGCCGGCTCCGGCGAGTACGTCGAGGCCCCCTACCGCTGGCGCCTCTTCGACGGCCTCGGCCACTTCCCTCACGAAGAGGACCCCCTGGCCTTCTCGAACGAACTGGTCAACTGGCTGAAGGACCCCGAACCGGACCGGTGAAACGGTCGCGGCGCGGGCGAGTGGCGGACGGGTGGGAACTGTTGTCCTACGAACAGCCAAATGCCCGGCGCATAAGCCAATTGGGCGCCGCGGGGGCGGTTACCGACCATGAGGCCCGGGCACACGTCGGTGTATGGGCTGGACGCACGACTACAGTGACGCAGCACGCACCCGCCGCCCGGCGATGACGCTGGGCTCTCCCCAGAGGGGGGCGCCGCAGGACCACGCGGCGCACGACCCCCGGCTGGGCATTTCGCGCATCCTGCGCCGCAGGGCCCGGTGGATGTCCGCCCGGCTGCGGCACAGCGCCCGCGACTGACCTCGGCCGCACCGCAGCACCACCTTCACCTCACAGGGCGCAGGCGTCCGTGTCGACCTCCTGGACCGCGGTGCGGCCCTGCTCGATGTCGCCGCGGATCTCGTCGCCGGTCAGGGCGTACCCCGTGTCCGCGTTGTCCAGGGACTTGGCGAAGACCACGCCGTAGACCTGGCCCTCGGGCGTCAGCAGCGGGCCGCCCGAGTTGCCCTGACGGACCGTCGCGTACAGCGAGTACACGTCGCGCCGCACCGTGCCCCGGTGGTAGATGTCCGGGCCGTCGGCCGTGATGCGGCCGCGCAGGCGCGCGGGGCGCACGTCGTACGCGCCGTTCTCCGGGAAGCCGGCGACGATCGCGCCGCCGCCGCGCTCCGCGTCCGTCGACGTGAACCGGAGCGGGGGCGCCTTCAGGTCCGGCACGTCCAGGACCGCGATGTCGCGCTCCCAGTCGTAGAGGACGACCTTCGCGTCGTAACGGACGCCCTCGCCGCCTATCTGCACCGTGGGCTCGTCGACGCCGCCGACCACGTGCGCGTTCGTCATCACGCGGCGGTCGGCGAAGACGAAGCCGGTGCCTTCCAGGACCTTGCCGCAACTGGGCGCCTGGCCCACGACCTTGACGATGGATCGCTTCGCGGAGGTCGCGACGGGGCTCTTGGCGAGCGCCGGGTCCGGCGGGCTGACCTCGGCGATCGGCTCGTTCGCGAACGGGCTGAAGACCTGGGGGAAACCGTTCTGCGCAAGTGTGGAGGAGAAATCGGCGAACCAGGTGTCCGCCTGGGAGGGCAGCGCCTGGGAGACCCCGAGCAGCACCTTGGAGCTGCGGACCTCCTTGCCGAGGGTGGGCAGCGTCGTCCCCGCGAGCGCGGAACCTATCAGCCAGGCCACCAGGAGCATCGCGCCCACGTTGACCAGCGCGCCGCCCGTCGCGTCGAGCGCTCGGGCCGGGGACCAGGTGATGTACCGGCGCAGCTTGTTGCCCAGATGCGTGGTGAAGGCCTGGCCGATCGACGCGAAGACGATCACCACGATCACGGCGACGACCGCGGCCGCCGTCGTGACCTCCGCGTCGTCGGTGGCCGCCGACCAGATCACAGGGAGCGTGTAGACCGCGACGAGGCCACCGCCCAGGAATCCGATCACCGACAGGATGCCGACGACGAACCCCTGGCGGTAACCGACGATCGCGAACCACGCGGCGGCGGCGAGCAACAGGATGTCCAGCACATTCACGTGGGCCACCCTGTCACGAGCGCCAGTCGAGCGGGACCGACTTCTCGCGGTCCCAGGGGCGCTCCCAGCCCGCGAAGTGCAGCAGTCTGTCGATGACGCCGGCCGTAAAACCCCAGACCAGAGCCGATTCGACGAGAAAAGCGGGGCCGTGGTGCCCGCTCGGATGCCTGGCCGTCGCCCTGTTCGCCGGGTCCGTGAGATCGGACACCGGGACCGTGAAGACCCGTGCCGTCTCGGCGGGGTCGACGGCCGCGACCGGCGACGGCGTCCGCCACCAGCCGAGCACCGGCGTCACCACGAACCCGCTCACCGGGATGTACAGCTTCGGCAGCACGCCGAAGAGCTGGACCCCGCTCGGGTCCAGCCCCGTCTCCTCCCAGGCCTCCCGCAGCGCGGCCCGCAGCGGCCCCTCGGCCCGCGGGTCCCCGTCCTCCGGGTCCAGGGCGCCGCCGGGGAACGACGGCTGGCCCGCGTGCGACCGCAGCGAGCCCGCGCGCTCCATCAGCAGCAGCTCGGGGCCCCGCTCGCCCTCGCCGAACAGGATCAGCACCGCGGACTGGCGCCCCGCACCGTCCTCGGGCGGCAGGAAGCGGCTGAGCTGCTCCCCGCGCACCGTCGCGGCGGCCTCGGCGACCGGGTCCAGCCAGGCGGGCAGCCCGGCCGTGCGCAGCGTGACGTCGGGCCCGGCGCCGGATCCCCCCGGGGCCGCACCCGCCTGCGTCTGATCTCCGTCGATACCGCTGATCTCGCTCACGTTCTTCATCGCCGCCCCCGTGACTCTCGTGATGGGCCCAACGCCCGACCGCCCTCGCTTCGTTCCCCGCTCACCCGTTCGTGGGATTCCCACGGGGCTCAGGAGCCTCCCAGCGGCGGGGCCGGCAGACCGCCCGCGTCCAGGTAGGACTGCGGGGGCTTGAGGCGCTGTCCCGGCAGGCCCCCCTTCTCGTACTTCAGCAGCTTCTTCGCCTTCTCCGGGTCCGTCTCGCCTTCCCCGTAGGCCGGGCAGAGATGCGCGATCGGGCAGGCTCCGCAGGCCGGCTTGCGGGCGTGGCAGATGCGGCGGCCGTGGAAGATCACGTGGTGGCTGAGCATCGTCCACTGGCTCTTCGGGAACAGCGCCCCGACCGCCTGCTCGACCTTGTCCGGGTCCGTCTCCTCCGTCCACTTCCAGCGCCGCACGAGACGGCCGAAGTGGGTGTCGACGGTGATCCCGGGGCGTCCGAACGCGTTGCCGAGCACCACGAACGCCGTCTTGCGGCCGACGCCCGGCAGCTTGACCAGGTCCTCCAGGCGGCCCGGCACCTCACCGCCGAACTCCTCGGTCAGGACCTTCGCCAGACCCATGATCGACTTCGTCTTCGCGCGGAAGAACCCGGTCGGCCGGATCAGCTCCTCGACCTTCTCCGGGTCCGCCGCCGCGAGGTCCTCGGGCGTCGGGTAGGCGGCGAACAGCGCGGGCGTCGTCTGGTTGACCCTCAGGTCCGTGGTCTGGGCGGACAGCACCGTGGCCACGACCAGCTGGAACGGGTTCTCGAAGTCCAGCTCGGGGTGGGCGTACGGGTACGTCTCCGCGAGCTCGCGGTCGATCCTGCGCGCCCGCCGCACGAGCGCGACCCGGCTCTCCGGCTTCGCGGCGGCCTTCTTCTTCGCGGGCTTGGCTGGCTTGCCTGGCTCGGCGGGCTTCGCTGGCATCGGCTGGAGGGCCTTCCCTGGGGGGACAGAAGGGTGGTCCGACGCCTGTTCGCCCACAGCGGAATCGAGATGGCCGGACACCGTGCCGACCCTCCGGACCTGCGGTCTCACCGGCGTTTTGGACACCCGGCCAGCCTAAAGGCAGCCACCGACATCCGTCGGGGAGCCGTCGGATCGGCCCCCGATTGGCCCCCTCCCCCTCGGGTTGCGGCGCGGGTGCGGCAAACTTGTGTCTGAGTGACTGATCACACTGTTTGGACCGTCCGGCAAAATGGGGATCGGTGAACACCGTGCCCCACGGTGCAGGCGACATAGGAGAGAAACTCGTGGACGACGTTCTGCGGCGCGCCCCGCTCTTCGCGGCGCTCGATGACGAGCAGGCCGCGGAGCTCCGCGCCTCCATGAGTGAGGTGACCCTCGCTCGCGGCGATGCGCTGTTCCACGAGGGAGACCCCGGGGACCGCCTGTACGTGGTCACCGAGGGCAAGGTGAAGCTCCACCGCACCTCCCCCGACGGCCGGGAGAACATGCTGGCCGTGCTCGGCCCCGGCGAGCTGATCGGCGAGCTGTCGCTGTTCGACCCGGGCCCGCGCACCGCGACCGCCAGCGCGCTGACCGAGGTGAAGCTGCTCGGCCTCGGCCACGGCGACCTCCAGCCCTGGCTGAACGCCCGGCCCGAGGTGGCCGCCGCGCTGCTGCGTGCCGTCGCCCGCCGCCTGCGCAAGACCAACGACCAGATGTCCGACCTGGTCTTCTCCGACGTGCCGGGCCGTGTCGCCCGCGCGCTGCTCGACCTGTCGCGCCGCTTCGGCGTGCAGTCCGAGGAGGGCATCCACGTCGTGCACGACCTCACGCAGGAAGAGCTGGCCCAGCTGGTCGGCGCCTCCCGCGAGACGGTCAACAAGGCGCTGGCGGACTTCGCCGGCCGCGGCTGGCTCCGCCTGGAGGCCCGCGCGGTGATCCTCCTGGACGTGGAGCGCCTCGCCAAGCGTTCCCGCTGACACCGGACGCCCACAGCCCTACGAGGACGGGTCCCGCCACTTCGACGTGGCGGGACCCGTTCTCGTAGGGGCCCGCAAGGCCCTCCCACAGACGCGTACGTGCAGAGACGGAGAGACGCCACCATGACCTCGACCCCGCTGCCGCAGGACCCCGCGGGTCTCGCCGCCCGCTTCGAGGCGGAGCGCCCCCGGCTGCGGGCCGTGGCGTACCGGATGCTCGGCTCGTTCAGCGAGGCGGAGGACGCGGTGCAGGAGGCGTGGCCGCGGCTCCAGCGGGACGGCGCGGGCGAGGTGCGGAACCTGGCCGGCTGGCTGACCACCGTCGTCGGGCGGATCTGCCTCGACATGCTGCGCACCCGCACCGCGCGCCGCGAGGACCCGCTGGAGGAGGGCGGCGCCGTCGAGATCCACGTGCCCGACCCGGTGGTCCGGCCGCTGGACCCGGTGCACGAGGCCGAGACGGCCGACTCGGTCGGGCTCGCGCTCCTCGTCGTGCTCGACACGCTGGCGCCCGCCGAGCGGCTCGCGTTCGTGCTGCACGACATGTTCGCCGTACCGTTCGAGGATCTCGCGCCGATCGTGGAGCGCACCCCCGCGGCGACCCGACAGCTCGCGAGCCGGGCCCGGCGCCGGGTGCAGGGTCAGGTGCCGCCCGCCGACACGGATCTGGCCCGGCAGCGCGAGGTCGTCGCGGCCTGGGTGGCGGCCTCCCGCGCGGGCGACTTCGAGGCGCTGCTCGAACTCCTCGACCCGGACGTCCTGTTGCGGGTCGACGCGGGCCCCGGCACGGCGTCCAAGCTGGTCCGCGGCGCCCTGGAGGTGGCCGGTCAGGCCGCGCTGTACGGGCGGCTCGCGCCGTCCTCGTACGCCGCCTTCGTGGGCGACGGCGTCGGGATCGTCGCCGCGCCGAACGGGACGCCGACGGCGGTCCTCGCGCTCACGGTGCGCGGCGGGCGGGTCGTACAGGTCGACATCATCGTCGACCCGCCCCGCCTGTCCGGTCTCACCGGCGCCCAGTGGAAGTGACCGCCGGGCGAGCTACGTGATCCCCGCCCGGCCGCACCACCGGCACCCGCGAGAGCGAAACGGGCGGGCGGGCGGCTAGCCGATCAGTCCGTGTTCCGACAGGTACTCGAGCTGGGCCCGCACCGAGAGTTCGGCGGCGGGCCACAGGGAGCGGTCCACGTCGGCGTAGACGTGTGCCACGACCTCCGGCGCCGTCCGCAGGCCGTTCTCGACGGCGGTCTCGACCTGGGCGAGGCGGTTGGCGCGGTGGGCGAGGTAGAACTCGACGGCGCCCTGGGCGTCCTCCAGGACCGGGCCGTGGCCGGGCAGCACCGTGTGCACGCCGTCGTCGACGGTCAGGGAGCGCAGCCGGCGCAGCGAGTCGAGGTAGTCGCCGAGGCGGCCGTCGGGGTGCGCGACGATCGTCGTGCCGCGGCCGAGGATCGTGTCGCCGGTCAGCACGGCCCGGTCGGCGGGGAGGTGGAAGCTCAGCGAGTCGGAGGTGTGGCCGGGCGTCGGGACGACCCGCAGCTCCAGGCCGCCGGTCGTGACCACGTCACCGGCGGCCAGGCCCTCGTCACCGAGCCGCAGCGCCGCGTCGAGCGCCCGCACCTTCGTGCCGGTCAACTCGGCGAAGCGGCCCGCGCCTTCGGCGTGGTCGGGGTGCCCGTGGGTGAGCAGGGTGAGCGCGATCCGCTTGCCCAGCTTCTCCGCCGTGTCCACGACGTGGGTGAGGTGGGCGTCGTCCAGCGGACCCGGGTCGATGACGACGGCCAGGTCGCTGTCCGGCTCGGCGACGATCCAGGTGTTGGTGCCGTCGAGGGTCATCGCGGACGGGTTCGGCGCGAGCACGTTGACCGCGCGGGCGGTCGCGGGGCCCGAGAGCACCCCGCCGCGCGGCTGCCCGGGCAGGGCCGCGGCGTCCGACATGGTCAGCTCCCCCCGTTGGAGATGTGCTTGGTGAACTCGTCGTGCCCCGGCCAGGACAGCACCAGCTCGTCGCCCTCCAGCCGCGCCTGCGCGAGGACGGGCGTCAGGTCGCGGCCCGCCGAGCCGGCGAGGGCGTCGGCGGCGGTCCCGTACGCGTCGAGCGTGCGCAGCGTCGCGATCGTCGGGGGCATCATCGACAGCTCGCCCCGGTCGTAGCCCGCGGCGGCCTCACCGGGCCGGATCCACACCGTGCGGTCCGCCTCGGAGGAGTCGTCGCTGGTGCGCTGGCCGTCCGGGAGCGCGGCCACGAAGAACCAGGTGTCGTAGCGGCGCGGCTCGAACTCGGGGGTGATCCAGCGGGCCCACGCGCCCAGCAGGTCGGAGCGGAGCACGAGCCCGCGGCGCCGCAGGAACTCGGCGAAGGAGAGGTCCCGGTCCACCAGGGCCTGCCGGTCGGCGGTCCAGTCGGCTCCCGTGGTGTCGTCCACGACGCTGTCCGGGGTGGGTCCGGCGAGCAGCACACCGGCCTCCTCGAAGGTCTCCCGCACGGCCGCGCACACGATCGCCTGCGCGTCCTGCTCCGGTACCCCGAGGCGCACCGCCCATTCCTTGCGGGAGGGACCCGCCCAGCGGACCTGCCGGTCGTCGTCGCGCGGGTCGACGCCGCCGCCCGGGTACGCGTAGGCGCCGGCCGCGAAGGCCATGGAGGTGCGCCGGCGCAGCATGTGCACCTCGACGCCCCGCGCGTCGCGCAGCAGCATGACGGTGGCGGCGCGCCGGGGCGTCGCCGGTGTCATCGTGCCGGCGGCGAGGGCGCGGATCCGCTCCGGCCACTCGGGGGGATACCACTGCCCGTTTGCCATGGCCGGAGGCTATCCGCTGACGGGCAGATGTTCGAGAGGCACCTGGTGCCCGCCCGAAGATCCGCCCGTCGTCACACCGGTACGGTCACGCCTCGGTGAGCTCCACCTGGAACTCGACCTCGACCGGCGCGTCCAGCGGCAGCACCGCGACGCCGACGGCGCTGCGGGCGTGCACGCCCTTCTCGCCGAGGACCTCGCCGAGCAGCTCGCTCGCGCCGTTGATCACGCCGGGCTGACCGGTGAAGTCCTGCGCGGAGGCGACGAACCCGACGACCTTCACGACGCGCGCGACGCGGTCCAGGTCACCGGCGACGGACTTGATCGCCGCCAGGCCGTTCAGCGCGCAGGTGCGGGCCAGCTCCTTGGCCTGCTCGGCGGTGACCTCGGCGCCGACCTTGCCGGTCAGCGGCAGCTTGCCGTCGACCATGGGCAGCTGCCCGGCGGTGAACACGTAGACGCCGGACTGCACGGCCGGCTGGTACGCGGCGACCGGCGGCACGACGGGCGGCAGCGTCAGTCCGAGCTCGGCCAGCCTGGCCTCGACCGCGCTCATGCCTGCTTCTCCCGCTTCAGGTACGCCACCAGCTGCTCCGGGTTGTTCGGTCCCGGCACGACCTGGACGAGCTCCCAGCCGTCCTCGCCCCACGTGTCCAGGATCTGCTTCGTCGCGTGCACGAGGAGCGGCACGGTCGCGTATTCCCACTTCTTAGCCATGGGGCCGACTGTAGCCGCCGAAGAAGGGGGTCACGTTCCGGAGGCTCCTGCGTGATCCGGGCACGTACTGGTTAGGCTCGAATACGTGAGCAGGCTCCAGGTCGTCAGCGGCAAGGGCGGTACCGGAAAGACCACGGTCGCCGCCGCACTCGCGCTCGCCCTCGCGACCGAGGGGAAGCGCACACTTCTGGTGGAGGTGGAGGGCAGGCAGGGCATCGCACAGCTCTTCGAGACCGAAGCGCTTCCCTACGAGGAGCGGAAGATCGCCGTGGCACCGGGCGGCGGTGAGGTGTACGCGCTCGCCATCGATCCCGAGCTGGCGCTCCTCGACTACCTCCAGATGTTCTACAAGCTGGGCGGCGCGGGCCGTGCCCTCAAGAAGCTCGGCGCGATCGACTTCGCGACGACGATCGCCCCGGGCCTGCGGGACGTCCTGCTGACCGGCAAGGCGTGCGAGGCGGTGCGCCGCAAGGACAAGAAGGGGAACTACGCGTACGACCACGTGGTCATGGACGCGCCCCCGACCGGCCGCATCACCCGCTTCCTGAACGTGAACGACGAGGTCGCCGGGCTCGCCCGGATCGGCCCCATACACAATCAGGCCCAGGCGGTCATGCGCGTCCTCAAGTCCCCGGAGACGGCCGTGCACTTGGTGACGCTCCTGGAGGAGATGCCGGTGCAGGAGACCCTCGACGGGGTCGCCGAGCTGCGCGCCGCGAACCTGCCCGTCGGGCGGTTCATGGTGAACATGGTGCGGCCCGCGCTGCTCGGCGAGGACGCCCTCGCCATGGCCCGCGAGAAGTCCGTGCGCCCGGCGGTCGCCGAGGCCCTGGCCGCGGCCGGTGTCGGCAGCGCCAAGCGGCTCGCGGGCCCGCTGATCACCCAGGCGGGCGAGTACGCGGAGCGGTACGCCCTGGAGCGCGCCCAGCGCGAGCTGCTCGCCGACGCGGGGCTCGCCCGGCACGAACTGCCGCTGCTCACCGAGGGCTTGGACCTGTCGGGCCTGTACCGGCTCGCCGAGGAACTGCGACAGCAGGGAATTCAGGGGACTCTTCGATGACGCTGGATCCGCGAGCTCCGCTCGACATCGACCCGCTGCTCGACGACCCGGCCACCCGCATCGTGGTGTGCTGCGGCAGCGGCGGCGTCGGCAAGACCACCACCGCCGCGGCGCTCGGTCTGCGCGCCGCCGAGCGGGGCCGCAAGGTGGTCGTGCTGACCATCGACCCGGCCCGCCGGCTCGCCCAGTCGATGGGCATCGACTCGCTGGACAACACCCCGCGCCGCGTGAAGGGCATCGACGACGCGGCGGGCGGCGAACTGCACGCGATGATGCTCGACATGAAGCGCACCTTCGACGAGATCGTCGAGGCGCACGCGGACGAGGAGCGCGCCCGGGCGATCCTGTCGAACCCCTTCTACCAGTCGCTCTCCGCAGGCTTCGCCGGCACGCAGGAGTACATGGCGATGGAGAAGCTCGGCCAGCTCCGCGCCCGCGACGAGTGGGACCTGATCGTCGTCGACACCCCGCCGTCGCGCTCCGCGCTGGACTTCCTGGACGCGCCGAAACGGCTCGGCTCCTTCCTCGACGGGAAGCTGATCCGGCTCCTGATGGCCCCCGCGAAGGTCGGCGGGCGCGCCGGCATGAAGTTCCTGAACGTCGGCATGTCGATGATGACCGGCACCCTCGGCAAGCTGCTCGGCGGTCAACTCCTGCGCGACGTCCAGACGTTCGTGGCCGCGATGGACACCACCTTCGGTGGTTTCCGCACCCGCGCGGACGCCACGTACAAGCTGCTGCAGGCACCCGGCACCGCGTTCCTCGTGGTGGCGGCGCCCGAGCGGGACGCGCTGCGCGAGGCCGCGTACTTCGTGGAGCGCCTGGCCGCCGAGCGCATGCCGCTGGCCGGTCTGGTGCTCAACCGGGTGCACGGCAGCGGCGCCGGCCGCCTCTCGGCCGAGCGCGCGCTCGCCGCCGCAGAAAATCTTGACGAGTCCGGCATTGTGGATCAGACGGCCGGGAAGGAAGAGCTTCGTACCTCTCCCGAGTCCCCCGAAACCGCGGAGACCCCCGAAGCCGCCGAGACCGACGCGGCCGTCGAGACCGACGCAGCCGTCGCACCCGAGACTCCCACCGTCGCGCAGCTGACCGCGGGTCTGCTGCGCCTGCACGCCGAACGCATGCAGGTGGTCGCGCGCGAACAGCGCACGCGTGACCGCTTCACCGCGCTGCACCCCGAGGTCGCCGTGACCCAGGTCGCGGCGCTTCCCGGTGATGTCCACGACCTGTCAGGCCTGCGGGACATCGGTGACCGGCTCGCGGCCGGTGGTGCTCCGGCCGGAGCTGCCTGAGCCGTACGGGACCCACGGGTCCCGCGCGGCGCGCGCCGGGCGCTGTCACGCCACCCGGGCCGCGCTCTCTACCCGACGGCCGCGTACCGGTCGTCCTCGCAGTACTCGTGCGAGCCGTCCGCCACGTCCTCCTCGAGCTCGGCGGGCAGCAGCCCCGCACCGCGCTCGTACTCCGTCCGTGCCGTCTCAAGCAGCCGGCGCCACGACGTGACGGTCGGACGCCGGCGCAGCAGCGCGCGTCGCTCCCGTTCGGTCATGCCGCCCCACACGCCGAACTCGACGCGATTGTCCAGCGCGTCGGCGAGGCACTCGGTGCGCACGGGGCATCCCGTGCACACCGCCTTCGCCCGGTTCTGCGCTGCTCCTTGAACGAACAGTTCATCCGGATCGGTAGTGCGGCAGGCCGCCTGCGCACTCCAGTCGACTACCCAGCCCATACCGGCGCCGTCCTCTCCCGAATCGAGGCTCCCCCACGGCGGCAGCGGCATATTCACCGCCGCCAGTTGAGGACGTTACGGAAGGTGGGCACAGCGCAACACCCCCTTCGGGCCCAATCTTGAATGGTCCGAACGGACTATGCGTAAGCGGCAGATCACCCGACGGAGTGACCGAGGGACATGCGTAATAACCCCGGCAAAACGGGGCAGTTCATCTGAGCCAGAACGGACGTCGGGCGACATATGAGGCGGATTCGGACACGCCCGGAACCCCGGAATCCGCGTGCGCGGGCGGGGACGGAAATGACTACAAGAGGCACGGAAAAAGTGCCGGGAACGATTCGGGGTCGTCCCACGTCTTGATACGAGACCGCACTGCTGTGACAGTTGAGTGCAGCTTAGGCCAAGGCATATACGCCTGTCCGGAGAATCAGAACGTAGGCTGCCCCCCATGGGAAAGAAGCGCTCGGCCGGTGGCGGCGGCGGTCTGTCGCCGGCCCAACAGGCCGCCAAGTTCCTCGGTGTCAGCGTGCTCGCCGGAGCCGTGCTCGCCGGAATCGCGCTGCCCGCTGCGGGCGCGCTCGGCCTCGCGGCCAAGGGATCGGTCGAGGGGTTCGACGAGATCCCGGCCAATCTGAAGACGCCCCCGCTCATGCAGCGCACCACCATCCTGGACAACCAGGGCGGCACGATCGCGACCGTCTACGCCCGTGACCGCACGGTGGTCCCGCTCGACGAGATCTCGCCGTACATGCAGAAGGCGATCGTCGCGATCGAGGACTCGCGCTTCTACGAGCACGGGGCCGTCGACGCCAAGGGCATCCTGCGCGCCATCAACGCGAACGCGCAGAACGGCGGCGTCTCGCAGGGCGCGTCCACGCTCACCCAGCAGTACGTGAAGAACGTGTTCATGGAAGAGGCGGGCGACGACCCGACCAAGCTGGCGCAGGCGACGCAGCAGACCATCGGCCGCAAGGTCAAGGAGCTGAAGTACGCGATCCAGGTCGAGGACGAGCTGGGCAAGAAGAAGATCCTCGCCAACTACCTGAACATCACGTACTTCGGGCAGCAGGCGTACGGCGTCGAGGCCGCGGCCCAGCGCTACTTCTCCAAGCACGCCAAGGACCTGAACGTGCAGCAGGCGGCGATGCTCGCCGGCATCGTCCAGTCCCCCAGCCGCTACGACCCGGTCAACGACGAGGAGGAGGCCAAGCGCCGGCGCAACGTCGTGCTGCAGCGCATGGCCGACGTCCACGACATCTCGCAGGCCGACGCCGACAAGGCCAAGGCCAGCCCGCTCGGCCTCAAGGTGAAGCGCCCGCAGAACGGGTGCATCACCGCGGTCAAGGGCGCCTCCTTCTTCTGCGACTACGTGCGCGAGGTCTTCCTCAGCGACCCGGTCTTCGGCAAGTCGCAGGAGGACCGCAGCAAGCTGTGGCAGCGCGGCGGCCTGACCATCAGGACCACCCTGGACCCGCAGTCCCAGGAGTCCGTGCAGACCTCGGTCAAGAACCACGTCTACAAGTCGGACAAGGTCGCCACGGCCGTCACCCTCGTCGAGCCCGGCACCGGCAAGATCGTCGGCATGGGCCAGTCGAAGCCGTACGGCACCGACAAGGACAAGAACGAGACGGTCCTCAACTACTCGGTCAACGCGGCCTACAACGGCTCGGGGTACGGCTTCCCGACCGGTTCGACGTTCAAGCCGTTCCTCGCCGCCGCCGCCCTGGAGGGCGGCACGCCGGTGACGCAGGAGTACCCGGCCCCGTACGAGATGCCGTACCCGAAGCAGGTGCAGACCTGCAGCGGGAAGCCGTGGGTCAACGACGGCGGCTACCAGGTGGAGAACGAGAACGAGTCGGAGGTCGGCCCCTATCGCCTCAAGGAGGCGATGGAGAAGTCCATCAACACGTACTTCGTGCAGATGCTCGCCGACACCGGCATGTGCCCCGTCGTCCAGATGACCGACAAGCTGGGCGTCGTCCAGGGCAACGGCAAGAAGGTCGACGAGGTGCCGTCCTCGATGACCCTCGGTTCGACCGGTCTGTCGCCGCTGACCATGGCCTCCGCCTACGCGGCGTTCGCCAACCGCGGCACGTACTGCACGCCGGTCGCCATCGACGCGATCACCGGGCCGAACGGCAAGGCGCTCAAGGTGCCGAAGACCACGTGCTCGCGGGCCATGTCCGAGCAGACCGCCGACAAGATCAACACCCTGCTGAGCGGGGTGACCGACTCCGGTACCGGTCAGAAGGCCGGCCTCCAGAGCCGGGACAACGCCGGTAAGACCGGTACGACCGACGGCCGCAAGAACGCCTGGTTCGTCGGCTACACGCCGAACCTGTCGGGCGCGGTCTGGGTCGGCAGCGCCAGCCAGTCGGTCCCGATGGTGAACATCACGATCGGCGGCGTCTACCAGGCCAAGGTCTTCGGTGGTGAGGTGCCGGGTCCGATCTGGCGCGACGCCATGACGGGCGCGCTTTCCGGCAAGCCCGCGCCGACCTTCAACAAGGTCGACATCCCGGACCCCGACAAGGACAAGCACAAGGACCGGGACAAGGACCGCGACAAGGGCCACGACGACGCCAAGCCGGGTGACGGCGGCGGGGGCGACGACCCCTTCCCCGGCGTCTCGCTCCCGCCGGACCTGATCAGCGGCGGCAACGGGAACGGGGGGAACGGCGGCTGGCGCCACTAGTTCCCTGATGAGCAGATGAGAGGGGCGCCCCCGACGGGGGCGCCCTCTCACATGTCCGGGTGCGGCTGCTCTCAGCCGAGCAGCAGGCGCTTGACCGTCGCGGCGACGCGGCCGCC
Organism: Streptomyces xanthii; assembly: GCF_014621695.1. GTDB lineage: Bacteria > Actinomycetota > Actinomycetes > Streptomycetales > Streptomycetaceae > Streptomyces > Streptomyces xanthii. The sequence goes on along the minus strand of NZ_CP061281.1, from coordinate 4,224,591 downwards.
CTCGGCGCGGTCCCCCACCTTCGGCTTCACGATCTTCATGACCTGGCCCATGGCCTTGCCGCCCTCGGCACCGGCCGCCTTCGCCTCCTCGACCGCCTGCGCGACGATCTGCTCCAGCTCGGCGTCGGACAGCTGCTGCGGCAGGTACTCGGCGAGCACCTCGCCCTCCGCCTTCTCGCGGGCGGCGGACTCGGCACGGCCGCCCTTGTCGAAGGCCTCGGCCGCCTCGCGGCGCTTCTTCGCCTCCTTGACGATCACGGCCTGCACCTCGTCGTCGGAGAGCTCGCGCTTCTCCTTGCCCGCGACCTCCTGGGTCGTGATCGCGGCGAGAGTCATCCGGAGCGTCGAGGAGCGCAGCTCGTCACGCCCCTTGATCGCGGCGTTGAGGTCGTCCTGCAGCTTCGACTTGAGCGTGGTCATGACTCGATTGTCGCAGGTGTCACAGCGTCAGCGCCCGCGGATTTCCCCGCCCCTCCCCCGGACGGACCGCGCCGCGCGTCTGACACGATGGACGTATGCGCGCGCGATACGGGATTCCCCTGAAGGTCTCAGCCGGCGTCGCGGCGGTGGGTGCCGCCGGACTCGCCTACTCCGTGGGCTTCGAGGCCCGCTCCTTCCGGCTGCGCCGGGTGACCGTCCCGGTCCTGCCCGCGGGCATGCGACCGCTGCGCGTCCTCCAGGTCTCCGACATCCACATGGTGAGCGGGCAGCGCAAGAAGCAGCGCTGGCTGCGCTCGCTGGCCGGTCTGCGCCCCGACTTCGTCATCAACACGGGCGACAACCTCTCCGACCCCGAGGGCGTCCCGGAGGTCCTGGACGCGCTCGGCCCGCTCATGGAGTTCCCCGGCGCGTACGTCTTCGGGTCGAACGACTACTACGGGCCCAAGCCGCGCAACCCCGCCAAGTACCTCCTCGAGAAGGTGCAGGGCCGCCACGGACTGAACGGGAACCCGCCGGTCGTCGGCGCGATCCACAACCCGTGGGAGGACCTGCGCGACGGCTTCGACGAGGCCGGCTGGCTGAACCTGACCAACACCCGGGGCGTGCTCAAGGTCGCCGGGATCGAGCTCGGGCTCACCGGTGTGGACGACCCGCACATCAAGCGCGACCGGTACGACGAGGTCGCGGGCGGCCCGCTGTCCGGCCCGGACTTCTCCTTCGGCGTCGTGCACGCCCCGTACCTGCGCTCGCTGGACGCCTTCACCGCCGACGGGTATCCGCTGATCCTCGCGGGCCACACCCACGGCGGTCAGGTCTGCATCCCCTTCTACGGCGCCCTGGTCACCAACTGCGACCTGGACACCGACCGAGTGAAGGGCCTGTCCACGCACGAGGCCGGGGGCCGCACCTCGTACCTCCATGTCTCGGCCGGCTGCGGCGCCAACCGCTACACCCCGTTCCGCTTCGCCTGCCCGCCCGAGGCGACGCTCCTGACCCTGGCCCCGAAGCGGTCCTGAGGCTTCGGCTCGCCCGGCCGGTCGGGCCGCTCTAGCGTGGCGGCATGATCACACCCGATGCCGGCGCCGATCCCGCCGTCCCGGTGCCCGAGGGCGCCGGAGCCGTTCCGCTCCGGCGCCGCTCCTCGGCCCTGGCCGCCGCCTTCCGCGCGCTCGTCGCCCTGGCCGCCGTCACCGGCATCGTCATCGACCTCTCGATCAGCAACAGCGTGCTGCGCGTCCTGAGCTACTTCACGATCCAGTCGAACATCCTGGTCGCGGTCGTCCTCGCCGCCGGCGCGCTGCGGGCCTGGAGCGGGCGCCCCGCGCTGCCGCCCCTGGTCACCGGCGGCACGCTCCTGTTCATCGGCATCACCGGGCTCGTCTACCACCTGATCCTGGCCAACGACTCCAGCGGCTTCTCCATGACGGACGACGCCGCCCAGGCCGTCATGACCGGGCCCCGCCAGGTCTCCAACCAGCTCCTGCACACGGTCAGCCCGATCGGCGCCGCCCTCGACTGGCTCCTGTTCACCGCCCCCGGCGCCCTGCGCCTGCGGCACGCCGCGCTCTGGCTCGCCTACCCGCTGGCCTACCTCGGCTTCGCCCTCGTCCGCGGCGCGATCATGACCCCGGGCACGCCGGCCCGCTACCCGTACCCGTTCCTGGACGTCGACGCGCACGGCTACGCGGGCGTCCTCGGCAACGGCCTGACCTTCGGTCTCGCCTTCTACGGGCTGGCTCTGGCCCTCGTCGGGCTGGACCGGATCCGCCCCGCGATCGCCCCCGCCGAAAACCGGATTTCGTCTCAGGCCGCCGGTCCGCTAAAGTAATCGATGTCGCCGCGACCTGCAGAACAGCAGAGAGCGGAGCAACGACATCGGGGTGTAGCGCAGCTTGGCAGCGCGCTTCGTTCGGGACGAAGAGGTCGTGGGTTCAAATCCCGCCACCCCGACAGCCGAAACACCAGGTCAGGCCCGGTACTGAGAAATCAGCACCGGGCCTGATTTGCGTCTGGGGGCCGATCTGGGAGCCATTTGGGAGCCGACTTCGGGATCCGGCTTCAGAGTGGCCCCCACTAGCGAAGCCACGAAGGACTCGTGCTCGACGAGGTCGAGCGCCCAGCCGGCGGGGGCCTCCACCTGACCCGCACTGGCCCGCCTGGTTGTGTCCCAACAGGATGGGGCAAGGCACGCGCCGCAGCAGAGGCACACAGTAGAAGCTCTCCCTTCCGGTGCCATGCGGCGGCCCCACAGCGCAATGCCGATAGGGACTACGTTCGTCCTACGGTTGCCCGCGCGTGCAGGATCTTGTCGAGTACGCGCACCGGTGTACGGGGAGACATGGCAAGTCGAGCTTCAATTGCCCCTTCCCACTGCTCGGTCAGGCCGGCCCTGAGGCGCCGGCGCATACCCGGTGTGACGTGGGCATAGCGCGCTGAGACCGAGCCGTCGATGTGGCCCATGCGTTCGTCCATGAGGACCTTCTCGGTGCCGAGGTCCTCCATCATCGTGCGGTGGGTGTGGCGCAGGCCGTGAGGTGTGAGGCCCTTGGCGATCGGGAGCCAGCAGGCGTCCGCCCGGTCGGTGGCGCCTCGGCCCCGCGCTGGGATACCCGGCCACGGCTCGCCGAGGATCGGAACCGGGCGGGCCTCCTGAGGCGCCTTCTTCGGGTACCAGCCGGAGACCGCCGGGGTGAACAGCCAGGTGGCGAAGCCGTTGCGGCGCCAGTGGGCTGCGTACTCCGACGGGACGCTTCCTCGTACGAACCCGAGTTCCGAGATGGCGAGTTCGACGCGTATGCGGGTGTCCTCGCGGACGCGGTCCGGGTGGTTGAGGACGTTCGACACCGTGCCCGTGGAGACGCCGGCTCGGTGTGCGACGTCGGCGAGCTTCGCGCCTTGGTGGCCGCCGGTGCGGGCTGTGCCCTGGCCTCGGAAGACGTAGGTCCTGCCGTGGCAGGAGCATGGCGTCGGCTTCGTGCGGGCGATGTGGTTGAGGACCAGGGCTGACAGCCATTCCGGCGAGTCGATGGTGCGGTAGCTGTCGTCCTTGGGCGGGCAGAGCACCAGCTCGCCCGTGTCCAGTTCGTACAGCTGCCACTCGACGCGGACGGCGTTGGCACGCACGAACTCCGCTTGCAGGCCGACGACCTCGCCCCAGCGCATGCCGGTGTAGCCCTTGAGGACCGTGGCGACGAACTCGTCGTCGCGGCCGGAGAGCAGGGCTGCCCGCTCTGCGGTGAGCAGGATGCCGAGTGCATCGGTGATGACCTTCTCCGGACCACGGTCGCGGGAGCGGCCCGCACGCTTGCCCCGGCCGCGTCGCCTGGCTGCCGGGTTGGACGTGAGCAGACCCTCGTCGATCGCATCCTCGAAGATCAGGTGGAGGGTCGAGCGCCAGGTCTTGACGCTGGACGCCGCATACACGGCCCGCTCCTTCTTCTCCCACAGTTCGACGTCGGTGCGCAGGATGCCGGCGAGCGCCTTGTCCTCGAAGTCGGGGAGCAGGTGCTCCTCGATGTGGCGCTTGTAGTTCTGCATCGTCGAGGCGGCCAGGTCCTGGGCCTCGTACCAGCGGCTCGCGTACTCGCCGAATGTCTCCTGGCCGAGCGCAGGGTCGCGCCAATCACCGCGCCGGTATTTGTTTTCTGCCTCGCTCGCGGCGCGCTGGGCTTCGCCCTTGGTCGCGAACCTGATCGGCTTGCCGTCCTCGCCGACGACGGTGAGGTGCTTGCCGGGCGCGATCTTGTAGCGGCCGCGCCAGTAGTTTCCGCGCTTCTCGCCGAAACCCATGTATCCCTCCCCTTCTTCGTCGTCGGACTAGGCCGCGGTCCCGAACTGGCTCTGCCGTGCTCGGCGTGGCGGCCTGGCTCGCAGGCGCGAAGTGGGAACGGCGGACGCCGAGGCGGGCTGAGGAGCAGGCGATTTGCGAGTGGGTGTGACCGGTGTCTGCTGCCGCGGCAGCGCAGGCCGCGCCTCGTTCATGCGGATGATCTCGGCGAGGTGCTCGTCCGAGAAGCGGTAGGCGCGGCCGACGCGGGTGAAGGGGATGAGTCGTCGGCGGGCCCGATCCTTGACCCACCAGGTGGAGCAGCCGAGGACCTCCGCCACCTGCTCAGGACGGTGAAGTCGCGGGAGGGGCACAGTCGGGGCATGGGGTATCGCGGCGTGGCGCAAAGGAGGGTGTCCTCTTCTGGCGGGCGTGGGTGCGGCAACACCGATCCGCCGATCGATCGCTGGGATGGCGAGGGTGAGCTGCCCGCGCCGGGGGTTTGCGGGCCCGGGGCGGGAAGTGTGGATGGTAGGCGTTATGCCTCGTCGGCGGGAGCGGCGGCGCCGGGCTCGCTGGGCGGAGGTCCGTACGTTTTCATCAGTTGCTTGCTGGCCTCCTCTGCGATGGCGCTGCTGACTGCGACCTCAGCCTCCTCACGGATGTCGGGGTGCTCGGCCACGTAGGCATCGAAGGCATCGCGCGCCACGGTGAAAGCGGCGTTGGCGCGCTGGGTGCCACGGAAGGCGTCAACAACATCGTCGATAAGTTCCATGGCTCTGGCCTGGGCCGCCAGCTGCGGCGGGCCGACGAGATTGCGCAGGTCGAGGCCGAAGACGTCGGCGAAGCCGATGGCCTCGTCGAGGTTGATGCGGCGCTTGCCGTTCTCGATCCGCCAGACCGCGGACGGGTTCATCTCGAAGCCGGCCTCGTTCAGGCGGTCGGAGAGGGCGTTGGTGCTCCAGCCGCGCGCCTCGCGCTCCAGTTTGATGCGCACCGCGACGTTGGTCTCGCCCCTGAGCAGCACGCCGCCGTCTGTGGCGTCCTCGTCCTTCACGGAACCTCCGTTCGTGGCGGCCTCCGCAAGGTGCAGCGGCCCACCAGAACAATAGCATCCATTCTGCGGTTCGCAGAATGGCTCTGCGAACCGCAGAAGCTGTGGCATAGTGATGGCTCCCCCACCCCACGCGAAACCGGGGGTCCGAGCGCTCGACACACGCCCGGAACGCGAAAAGCCCCCGGTTGCAGCCGGGGGCTCAAGCGCAAACCTCTCAACCGCCATCCCTAGCGATCGACCCGCGGAGACCGGGATTGCCGTCCCATATGGCCCGCGAGCAGAGGAGCTGATGCCCAGTATGGCCGACGCCCGGCCGAACACGCCATCCCGATACGAGGACGGCTCCGCGCCCGTGGACGTGGTGGAGCCGCCGTACAACATGGACGCCGAGCGCGCGGTGCTCGGCGCCTGCATGCACGACAGCGGCGTCATCGACACGGTCCGGCACATCGTCGGTGACGACGCCTTCTACCGGCCGGCGCACGAGACGATCTGGCGTGCGCTGCTGGCTCTGCGGCGCGAGGACAAGCCGACCGACCCGGTCGTCCTCACCGAGCTGCTCCAGCAACAGGGCGACCTCCAGCGCGTCGGCGGCCTCGTCTACGTGCACCAGCTCGCCGACCTCCACCACAGCGTCGGCAGCACAGAGCACCACGCGGACATCATCCGCAATAAGGCCAACCTCCGCCGACTGCTCGCATCCGCCGTCCACACCGTTCAGCGGGCCCAAGAGCCGGGTGCCGACCCCGAGGCGATACGCAGCGAGGTCGAAGCCGAGATGCGGGCCGAGCGGGAGCGGGCGCTGGCCTCCGGGCAGGGCCGCCTCAACCGCTTCGCCAGGGACGGCTGGTCCTTCGTCAAGGAGACCGGTGCGGACGCCGAGCCGCTGTGGGGTACGCCGGACAAGGCCGTATGGGCGCCGGGCGAGAGCCTGATGATCGTCGGCGCCCCCGGCGTCGGAAAGACGACCCTCGCCCATCAGGTGATCTTCGCCCGCCTCGGCCTGTCCGAGACGGTCCTGGAGATGCCGGTCGCGCCGAGCAGGCGGGTGCTCTACCTCGCCATGGACCGGCCCAAGCAGATCGCCAAGGCCATGGCCCGCCGCGTCTTCGACACCGACGAGAAAATCCTCCGCGACGGGCTCGTCGTCTGGGAAGGCCCGCTGCCGGCCACCCTCGACAAGGAGCCCGACCTCCTCGCCGACCTCGCCGCCGCACACCAGGCCGACACCATCGTGATCGACAGCCTCAAGGACGCCGTCAGCACCATGGTCGACGACAGCCTGGCCGTCTCCTTCCACAACGCCCGCATGCGCGCCCTGCGCGGCGGCGTGGAGATCCTGGAACTGCACCACCAGCGCAAGGCCACCGCCGACGCACCGCGCGGTCAGCGCCCCGCGCTCGACCAGGTCTACGGCTCCACCTGGTTCACCGCCGGCGCGGGCAGCGTCCTGTTCGTCACCGGCCGCGCAGGCGACCCCGCCGTCACCCTGCACCACCTCAAAACCCCCACCGGGGAAGTCGGCCCGCTGGACGTCACCCACGACCACCGGCGCGGCACCACCACCGTCGACCCCAGCAAGGACCCCGCCGTCCTGCTGCGCAACGCCCCCAACGGGCTGAGCACCCGCGAGCTCGCGACCGTCCTGACCGGCTCAGGCGACCCCGAACGCGCCGACGTCGAGAAGGCACGCCGCCACCTCGAACGCCTCGTCAGCACCGGCCTGGCGAACAAGGCCGACGGCATCGCCGGCGGAGCCGGAGGCGGCCAGCAGGCCCGCTACTACGCCACCGCCCGGCACCTCACCGCCGTCGGCTGAACCCGCCGACGACCCCGCGAAAGCGTTCACGGAACCGTACACGCGGCCCTCACGGACACACGGCACCACGACCCGCTCACGGCGTACACGCTCACCGCAAAGTCGCAGGTCAAACGATCACGCGAGCGTCCACGCCGTACACGCGCCCAGGCGTACACGCGCGGGGCCCCCTTTAGAAGGGGGCCCGCGTGAACGCCCCCTCCGTGAACGCCCCCTGCACCCCACCCCACAAGCCCCACCCCTCCACCTGGAGCCCACCGCCTTGCACTCTCCTGCACCGATATCCCCGACCGCGCTACGCGGTGGCGGCACCGTCCGCACCGGCGTCGTCCTCCTCGCCGTCGTGGGGTTCACGCTGTCCTACGACGCCCTGCGCCAGATGGCCGTCGCCGCCCACATCCGGGGAGTCCTCACCTACCTCTTCCCGCTCGTGATCGACGGCTTCATCGCCCTCGGCGTCATCGCCCTCATCGTGCTGCGCACCGCCCCACTGCGCTCCCGCCTCTACGTCTGGACGCTCGTCGGCCTCGCGACGATCACCAGCATCTGGGCCAACGCCCTGCACGCCGTCCGCCTCAACGAACGCACCCGACTCCACCTCGACAACGCCACCGTCGGGGCCCTCTCCGCCATCGCCCCGCTCGCCCTCGCCGGCGCCGTGCACCTCCATCTCGTCATCAACCGCCATCTCTCCGCCGAGCGCACTGACGAGGAGACGCGGCCGGTCGATGTGGCGGCCGCACCGTGGAACGTGGCAAACGTGGCACCGGAGATCGCTGACGAGCCCACGCCCGTCAGCGAGAACCCTCCGACCGCGGGCGAGGAATCAACGCCCGTCGACCACGAGCTGCTCGCCCTCGCCCGCACGGCGCCACGAGGACGCGGCGGCAAAGCCTCTCGCCGCCACATCGAGGAAACGGTCCGCGGCACCGGGCGTTCGATCAGCAAGGACGACGCGGAACGCGTGAAGGACGCGCTCCAGGCCGAACTCGACGGGGCCACCGTCCAGGAACAGAGCGCCCAAGACCCTGTGCTCGTCACCTAGCCGCCGCCCAGCACCTGCGCCTCGTCCCCGTGCCGGTCAGCACGGGGACGAGCTCCGTCCAGGTCACGCCCGCACCCTCACCCCACACAGAACAGGCCCTCATGCGCATTCCGAAGCAGCAACTGCCGACCACGACACCGGAGGTGAAGCCGAACACGAAAGCTTCCACCGAGCCAGCAAGGTATCCCGCTGGACCGTCCACCGGCCGGTCCCACGGGGAAGCCTCCGCCCCGGGGGTGGCGGAGGCAATCGGGCACCAGGGGGTGCCCGAGGAGGAACAGCCCGTCGCTGACGTGCCCGTCCCGCTGCCGCGTGCCGCCGACGAAGCCGCCCTGCGACGAGTCGCCCGCCGCCGCAAGCCCAACCCCGAGGGACGCCGCAAAGATCGCGTCGACGCCCGCTACAGCGCCGAGGAGAAGGCCGCCATCGTCAGCAAGGCCAGGTCGCTGAACATCAGCGGCGCCCACTACGTGGCCCTCGTCGCTCTGGGCCACGTCCACGGCGACCTCGCACCCGCCGGCCAACGCACGGCCCTCGACGACTACATCGACGAGCTGAACGCCCTGCGCCAGCAGGTCGCCAGGATCGGCCACAACGTCAACCAGATCGCCCGGAAACTCAACTCCGGCGGCCATCCACACCCTGGGGACAGCGGGCTGCTGGCCCAGACCGGCCTCACGCTCACCGCCGTTGGCACAGCCGTCCGCCACATTGCCCAGGCCACGAACCAGACCGTCGCCAACAAGGCGGCCGGATGATCGCCAAGATCAGCGGCGGCAAGAGCACCGCCGGCCTCATCCGCTACCTGTACGACACCAAGAAGGCCAAGGACCACACCGACCCTCACCTGGTCGCCTCCTGGGACGGCTTCGCCCCCGACCCTGGTCGCGCCGACGACTTCGACACCGCCAGGAAGGAACTCGTCGCCGACCTCGACCTGCACGTCAAACAGGCGAAGCGACTGGGCCGCACCCCCGAACAACACGTGTGGCACTGCTCGATCCGCGCCGCCGACACCGACCGCCACCTCAGCGACGACGACTGGGCCGACATCGCCCGCCGCGTTGTCGCCGCCACAGGCATCGCGCCCAAGGACGACCCTGACGCCTGCCGCTGGGTCGCCGTCCGCCACGCCCCGGATCACATCCACATCGCCGCCACCAAGGTCCGCGCCGACCTGCGCACCGCCCGCCACTGGAACGACTACCTCACCGCCGACCGCGAACTCGCAGCCGTCGAGAAGGAGTACGGGCTCCAGCAAGTGGTCCGCGGCGACCGCACGGCCGCCAAGCGACCCACCCGCGCCGAACAGGAGAAGGCCAAGCGCACGGGTCAGGCGCACAGTGCCCGCGAACGTTTGCGGACCACCGTGCGCACGGCCGTAGCCGCGGCAACGAGCACCGAAGAGTTCGTCCGCCTGTTGGAAGCCATGGACGGGGTCCGCGTAGAGATCAAGCACTTCCCCTCAGGAGACGTGCGCGGCTACACCGTCGCCCTCGCCGGTGACATCAACCAGGCCGGCGAGCCCGTCTGGTACTCCGGATCCACCCTCGCTCCTGACCTGTCACTGCCCAAGATCCGTCGGCGCCTCGACGCCACCGACTATCAGCAGCTACAGGGGTCGCGCGAGACCAATCCCTGGCACCGGGCCACCGCGTCCACGGAGCGCATCCCGCACCACTTGGAACGCCATGACGACGCAGCCGCGCAAGCGCACTTGGCCGCGTTCGGCGAGGCCCTCGACGCACTACCTCTTGTCGCGCCCAAGGGCGCACGCTCCCATCTACAGCAGGCCGCCGCGCAGTTCGAGCGAGCCACTCGCTCCCGAACCCAGCCCGACCACCAGCACGCCCGTGCCCTACGCGGCGCCGTGCGTGCCATCCTTCGCGAGCCTGCGCCCCGGGACGGTGCCCTGCTCGCGATGTTCCTCGACGCCGCGATCCTCGTGGTCGTCGCTGCCGCCCGCTGGCACGAGCTCCGCCATCACGGTCAGCAGGCAGCCGCCGCCCGCCAGACCCTGAGCCACCTGGAGAGCGCCTACGACCAGGCCGCAGCCCTACCGCTGGCCGCCCTCACTCAGCGTCGGCCACCCCAGCATGTCGCCGACCAGCACATCCGCCATCTTCACCGGGCCGTTCCGGAGCACGCTGGGGAGATCATCGAGGACCCTGGCTTCGGTGCCCTGTCCACTGTTCTGGCCGACGCCGAAGCGGCAGGACATGATCCCCAACGGCTTCTCCAGCAAGCGGCCCATCAGCGGGCCCTGGACGACGCAGCCTCGCCGGCCCGTGTCCTGACCTGGCGTATCCAGCGACTTGCGGCCCGTCCCGCCCCCAGCGCACGGGCCCGCGCGGCGCAGGCACGCAGCGGCCATGCCAACCGGCCACATCATGGGCCGTTCTTCGGCGCCCAGGGAACACCGATGGGTACGCCGACGGTGCCCCGGTCGGGCCGTTCCCGCTGAAGGGCTCAGGGGTTGGTTCCACCGGGCAGCGCGAGGTCGCAGACGCAAGAATATGGACATTCGGTCCTGCGACGACCGTCCCTTTTGGGCAGGAGGAGCCGATGTCCATCGGCGTGCACCCCGGCACCCCCGAGGCCGAGGCTTATCTGCAGCATTTCCGCGAGGTCGCTACCGAGGAGATACAGCAGGGGATGACCGAAGAGGGGCAGGAAGGTGCCCTCCTGCGGATCGCGTTTGGAGATCATCTCGACGGTGTCAGGGCGACTGCCACCTTCACCATGAACAGCCACCCTGGCATGGTGTTCATCCGGACCCGCAACATCCTTCCTGTGGACGGCACACAATGGGATGCCACGTTCGCAGCAGGGTTGTTCACCACCACTCTCTTCGAGAAGTTCCATACGTGGGCCAAGCGCCAGGAACCCGTGAACGGGACCATCGCCTACTGAGCCCGAGGAGCAGCCATGCTTGCCGGATCAGGAGGTCGGCAGTCGGACGGGCCGGATCATGACCGTCAGCGCAGGCGCGTCCGGTGCCGACTGCGAGCGCCCGATCGACTCGTAGCCCCACTTCTCGTAGAGGGCCTGGACACGGCCGTCCTGGTTGGCCGGGGACACCATCAGGGAAGCCTGCTCCTCCTCACGGCCGGCGAGGAGGGAGTCGTGGAAGGCGCGGGCGACACCGCGACGACGGTGGGTGTCCAGGACCATCATTTCCTTGATCGCGACCGTGGTGCGGGACGCGATCTCGGGGGCGGGTTCGGGAGCGGTTCGCTGCCACCAGCGGTCGGTGACCGGGGTGAGGGTGTTGCAGTAGCCGTAGCCGACGGGGGTGCCGTCGATGCGGGCGATGACGGTCTCCCAGCCCGGTTCCTTGCCGTGTCGGGCGAGGCGTTCGGCGTAGCGCTCCACCGAGTAGTGCGGGAGGTGGAGCTGGTCGGCGCGGACCTGGGCGTAGAGGTCGATGAGGGTCTCCCACACGGTGTCGATGTCGTGGGCGTGTTCCAGGGTGACGTCGAGGGTCATCGGGTGGGTCCTTCGAGGTGGTGGTCGTGGGCGTACCCGGCCCAGAGACGAGCGTGGCTGGAGCCGGGGGCGAGGCGTTCGAGGGTGTAACCGAAGGTGGTCAGCATGCCGTGGACGCGGGGGTGTGCGGCCTGAGGGTCGGGCATGGACATCGCGGTGCGGACGGCTGGTCCGATGTCGCCCTGGCCGAGCTGGGCGCGGGCGAGGCGGGTGGTGGTGATGGCGCGGGAGCGGGTCAGCGGGGCACGCAGGAGGGCGAGGCTCTTGTGGGCATGCCCCTCGGCCGCTTCGTAGTCGTGGGCGGCGAGGTGAGCGGCAGTGGCCAGCGAGTGGATCTCGGCCCGGTCGAAGAAGGCGATGAGCCAGAGAGGACGAGGTGCGTCGGCTTCGGCGCGGTCGTAGGCGTCGAGGGCCAGGTCCATGCAGCGTTCGATGGCGCGCGGGTCGCGGCAGACGCCGTGAATGGCGGCGTGTCGGGCATGGCCGAGGGCGGCGAACATCGGGTCGGTGCGGGTGATGCGCAGGCGACGAGCGGCGTCGTTGGCGGCGAGGGCGTCGACGGGGCGGCCGAGGTGACGGTACATGGATCCGGCGTGGGACCAGATGCGGAACTGGATGGCCTGGTCGCCGGACATGCCGGCCAGGGCGGTGGCCCGGTCGAAGTGGCGTTGCGCGGCATCGAAGCGCCGGCCGTCGATCGCGGCCCACATCGCCGAACTGGTGAAGGAGGCGGCGGTGGCGAACAGCATGCCTTTCACGCGCTGCGAGCAGGAGCCGCTCTGCACCAGGCCCAATGCCTCACCGGCCAGGGCGAGCGCCTGGTGCTCGATGCTGGCCCGTCCACCCTGGCGATGGTCCTTGGCGATGATCTCCGCGAACTTGCTGTGCAGGCGGCCGACATCACTGGCCCCGACCCGGTGCTGGGAGGCGGCTGCTGTCGCGGGGAGGGCTGCGCCTAGTGCCAGTGAGGCAGTCAAGGTGCCGAAGGCTCGGCGGTGCACGTCAGGATCCTCGCTCTCCACGGGCGGACTCGTCCGCGGGATGAAGCCCAGCTCGACAGCGGGCCTCCCGAGCACGATCTCCAACGCCATGCGCTGCTTGGTGCGTGGCCAACGGGTCCTGTAGATCAGGTTGTAGACGGTGCGCGCCGACATCGCCCCACGCGCACCGGTGAGGGATTCGATCGCGTCGTTGCACGCCTCGGCTAACTCGTCCTGAGTCAGATCGAGTTCTCGCATCCGATCCAGAAGTACCCCGTTGGCCTCCATGACTTGGACGGTAGCGGTGTGGTGACCTGCGGCTGAAGCCCGAAGGTAAAACCTTCCGGTCCGCCGCTCCCGGCCGCCATCCCAACTTTCCTGGGCCCCCGCTCCCGCCGGGCCTGTACTGGGTGACGCAACACAACGCGCCCTCTGGGAGCCGCCACTCGAATCGGCTCTCCCCGCGCTCCCGGAGGGCGCCCCACCACCCGTCCCGTACAAGGCGAGGGAGCCATAGGTGAGTGCCGTGACGACCAGCAGACCGCATCAGCACCGCGACTACCCGATCGACGTCGCGCAGGTCGACGCCGACGTGAAGTGGGCCCAGCAGATCCGCCTCACCCTTCCGCCGCCCGTATCGGTGACCGAGCGGGCCGTCCGGCTGCGCGGGCTGCTCGCCGATCTCGTCTCCTGTGGGGTCGTCCCCGAGAACGCCCACACCCGGCCGCTGTACCGCAGCGCCCACTACCTCCTGCAGCTCGACGTCCACGGCATGAGGCACACCGGCGCGGTGGACCACCTGCGGGCCCTGGCGATCTCGGCCCGCGCCTTCAGCGCCCTGTACCGCCTCCACCAGTCCAGGACCCAACGGCAGATCGAATCCGAGTCCGATTTCCCGTCTGAGATCGAGGAGAAGGCATGACCATCACCGACAGCGCACTGAAGACCGGCCGCGACGTGGCCGGCGACGACCTCTTCGAGAGCCTCGCCCACTTCGTCGTCCTCCACGACCACGTCGAACGGGACGTCGCCGAGCAGATCGCCGACCAGGCCGTCGCCTTCCTCGTGACCGCCGCGACGGCCACCGTGCCGATGGTCCCGTCCGACGAGGTCGACATGGGCCTGCACGCCCTCATCCTCCACACCAAGGAGTATGCCGAGCTCTGCGACCGGTTCGCCGGCCGCTTCCTGCACCACAACCCCAAGCCCGGAGGCGGCGCACGTGACCCCGAACTGGTCGCCGCCTCCGCCCACGCGATGAAGGCCACCGGATTCCGCGTGTTCGACGCGCGCTGGACGGTCGACGGCGAGAATCTCGCCCAGTGCGACTCGGACTGCGGCCGCCCCTACGGCAGTGCCGCCTGACCCCGACCACCACAGCGCCCCCGCCCGCAAGCACTCGGCGGGGGCGCGCCCGCTCGGCCCGCGAGAGGAACCTCTGTGCCGCCGTCCATCCCCGACCACCTGATGATCGGCCTGTCCATCGCATCGTGCGATCTCGTGCTCGACCGCCGGGGCTCGACGGTGTGGAACATCGTCACCGGCTCAGGCCGCTACGCCCTCAAACTCGGCTACCCCATCGAGGCAACCGACCAGTGGCCGGGCCAGCCATGGACCGCCCGCGCACCGGGCCGGGAAGCAGCCGTCCTCGCCCACCTCGCCACCGAGCACGTAGCTTCCGGCGACTGGGAACGGGGCACCTGGAACATCCAGCCCTGGCACGAAGGCCCCGACCTCCAACACCTGTGGACCCGCACCCGTGCAGACGGCGCAGTCCCCGACATCCAGACCGCCTTCGAATGCGCCGGCGCCCTGGCCGAACTGCACGAGGCGGGCTGGGCCCACGGCGACATCCAGCCCGCCCACTTCCTCATCGGTCCCGACCGCACCCACCTCATCGACCTGGCACTCGCCCACGGCAAGCCAGTCCCCGACACCGTCGACTTCCCCTTCCGCGGCTGCCTCGTCCACTACGAAGCACCGGAGATCTCGGCCGCTGTCCTCGACGAAGACCAGGCCATCCCGACACAGGCAGCCGACATCTATGGACTCGGCGCCACCCTCCTCATGGCGGCCACCGGCAAGCGAGCGGTCATCTACCCCGACAACGCACCCAGGCCGGCACAACGGGCAGCAATCGTCGCCGGCAACCGCCGAGCTGTGACGATGCCTGGGCCGATGGGCCCACTCGTCCTCGAGATGCTTCGACATGCACCAGGAGACAGGCCGACCGCCGCTCAAGCGCTACGTGCGCTGGCTCAGCTCACTTGAAACCATCGCAGTCCCTATCCCCGTGCACCATGTGTAATGGGCAGCCACATCACCGCCAGGTCCCGCACTGTCTGCTTCAGATCCGAGTCCTGCGCTGGGCTTCGATGCGCTCTGGCTCATCCCGTCGCCGAGAGACCGAAATCCGCTCCGGAGATGGTAGCGAGAGCGGCAGTGACTTCTTGGAGAGGCGCCTGCAGCCCGACCAAAGCTGCGCGCATGGCCGGCGCCTGTTCCCAGGCCCGTTCGTGATCGAGCGGACCAGTGTCCGGGGCGCGCCTGGCTTCCCAGTCGAGGAGTCGGGGATGCCATTCGGTGGTGAAGGGCCGCAGCACGACATTGAGCAGGCGATCCGCCAGTTCCTGCACCGAATCGGGGGCAAGGGCAGGTGCCTGGAGGCCCACGCTGTAGCGGTGGAGCGTGTCGCGGGTGAAGGAGAAGAGGCTGTTCAGGGACGTCAGCGCCTCGCGCAGGCTGCCGCCGTCCGCGGGCAGCGGCTGCACACCGATCCGGCTGACCAGTTCGACCTGAAGGTCGAAGGCGGCCATCCGCTCAGCCTCACTCATAGCCATCGGCGCGGTCTCCCTCCGCCCTCCGGGGACTGGTACCCCGCCCAGCGTAGTGGCGGCACCGAGGAGGGAGAGCACCGTCCGACGCAATACCTCTGCCCGGGCCGGTTCCGGCTCGTGGTGCCGCCAGGCGTGGTCGATCACCGGGTGCAGGCGGTGGCCACCGGGGCTGGGCTCCAGCAGGCCGCGCGCGGTCAGTTCGGCCAGCCCCGCCGCCGCACGACGGCGCGCGACCGCCGGCCGCAGTCCGTCGGCGGCGAACGCCGCCGCGGCGTCTGCTTCGGTCACCGGCAGCGGGAAACGCGCGCCCGCGCAACGCAGCACGTCCCTGGCCTCGCCCGGAGAGGTCAGCGCATCGCGTACGTAGTCCGCGGTGATCTCCTCGCCGGCGAGGAGATCGAGCAGCGACCGGCCCGGTTCGTACAGCCCGGCCACAAGGCTGGTGGCGTCCTGCCCCGCGTGCACGGCTCGTCCCAGCAGTGCGAGAGCCCCAGCGTGCCCTCCGACCGCGTACACCACGTCGGATCCGCCGCCGAGCACAGCAGCGGCCTCCTGCGGCAGCGGCTCCAGGTCGAGGTGCTCGCCGAGCCCTCCGTAGGCCCGGCTCCGGGTGAGCAGCAGGGTACGCACGGCAGGGTGCGGAGCGGCCAGCTCCGCGGCGGCGCGGGGCGGCAGTCCGCACGGCACGTCGTCGACGATGTACAGGCAGGGGCCGTTGCCGAGGAGGTCGCCGGCCGGCGGGCATGGCGCGTCGGCCCGCGCCCAGTGCACACCGCCAGGGAAAGCCGCTCCGAAGCGCATCGCGTACTCCCGGGCGAGCCGGGTCTTGCCGATCCCGGGCATCCCGCGCAGTTGCACGGGCCTGGCCACGGTGCGGCCGGTGACCAGGGGAGCTTCCTGCGCATGCAACGCACTGTGCAGCCACCACAGTTCGGGAAGTCGACCGGTGAACTCACCCACGACCGCCGGCAGCACGCCGTGTATCTGCGGTGGCTTGATCTCCAGGGGCATGGGTCCCGGCACCTGGCGCAGATGCCGGACGATGTCCGATGCGAGCTCTTCAGCCCGGCCGTGCCGGGTGTCGCGGAGCTCCACCGGGTGGATGTGGTCGGTGAAGGGCTCAGGGTTCACGACCAGGACCCTGCGCCGCGGATCGCCCTCGCTCAGCCCGGCGAGAAACGCGGCGGTCAGCTCCCATTGGCAGGCAGGGCGCTCCGGATAGCCGGTGGAGTAGTACGCGAGGAGTACACGGGACTCCGCGAGAGCCCGGCGGATGGTTTCACTGATGCCGGCGAAGCCCGCGACAGCGGACTCGTCGGTGAACACCTTCAGTCCCGCCTCGGAGAGCGCTCGGTACAGCGGCCGGACCAGGTCGGCGTCTCTGCGGCTGTAACTGAGGAAGACGTCCCACACGATGCCCTACCCTACTGTGGGGATCCGGGGAGGCGATCATGACGCAGTCCGGCGAGGCACCGCGGCGTGGGCGCGGGGCACCGGCTCAGGTGACGGCGAAGCTGACGATTCCGTTCGTCGGCGAGGTATCCGGCGTGTGGGAGCCCGCGGATGCCGAACGCACGGCCGCATGGCAGCTGTACTTCCAACTGGCCAGCCGGGTGGCGGTGGTTCCGCTGGAACGCGAGCAGGGTGTTCTTCGCGAGGCGCTCAGTTCGCTCTACTCCCTCTACGACGTCACACGCGGGATCCTCCATGAGCACGGCCCGGCGGTCGCGCCACCGGTGCCTCCGGGGCGCCTGACGTTCGGTGTACTCGCAATGGTGACCCTGAACCGCGTGCTGCGACCCCTGCTGACGGTCTGGCACCCGAAGCTCGCGGCGTACGAAGCCTTGCGGCCCGCCGACCAGGACCCGGTGACATACGAACGGCAGTGGCCCGAGGCCGAGGAGCTGCGCCACCAGCTGGCAGCCACCCGCGAGGCGCTGCGCTCCCTGGCTCGGACCCTCCAGCAGGTCGCAGGCGTGGGTGACTTGATCGACCTGCCTGTACCCCACCCGCCGCGTCTTCCGGCTCCGCCTCGCCAACGTCCCATCGACGGGCTCTCTGAGGGCACCCCCCCCCCGCTGATTAGAGAGAAGCTTCTGGCTCTTGCGGCCTGAACAGACGTCCCAGGCTGTTCAGGCAGTCGCCCTTTCTCGATGCGGACGGCTCGAGATCACCGCTGCAGTCCGCGACACGACGCGACCGCCCGTCCCCCGTGTCGATGGGTCCACGCGTCCGGTGCCACCACACCCCGCCCGCTGCGCATGCGTGGCGGTCAACTGTCGAGCCGGCGCCCCGCGAGCCAGGCGACCATCTCGGGGTCGTGGTGGTCGA
This sequence comes from Streptomyces xanthii, assembly GCF_014621695.1. Lineage (GTDB taxonomy): Bacteria > Actinomycetota > Actinomycetes > Streptomycetales > Streptomycetaceae > Streptomyces > Streptomyces xanthii. Next base: position 4,206,826 of record NZ_CP061281.1, on the reverse strand, counting down.
AGAAGAGGGAGCTCCCGGTGTCGAGCGTGGCGATCCGGGCCATCTCCTGGTCGGTGAGCTGGAAGTCGAAGACGTCGATGTTCTCGGCCATGCGGTCGGCGCGCACGGACTTGGGGATGGCGATGACACCGCGCTGGGTCAGCCAGCGCAGGACGACCTGGGCGACCGACTTGCCGTGCTCCTTGCCGATCCCGGCGAGCAGCGGGTTGGTGAACAGGTCGTTCTTGCCTTCGGCGAAGCCGCCCCAGGACTGGATCTGCACGCCGTGCTCGCGCATGAGGGTCTGGTAGTCGGCGCGCTGGAAGAAGGGGTGGGTCTCGATCTGGTTGACCTGCGGGGTGATCTCGTTGTTGATGATCAGGTCGAGCAGGCGGTCGGGGTAGAAGTTGGCGACGCCGATCGCCTTGGCCGCGCCTTCGCGGTTGAGGGCTTCCATGGCGCGCCACTGGCCGTAGACGTCGCCGTAGGGCTGGTGCATCAGGTACAGATCGAGGTGGTCCAGGCCCAGCTTGGTCAGGGACGTCTCGAAGGCGCGCCGGGCGTTGTCCTGCGCGGGGGCGTCCTGGACCCACAACTTGGTGGTGACGAACAGGTCCTCGCGCGGGATGCCGCTGGACCGGATGGCCCGGCCGACAGCTTCCTCGTTGCCGTACGCGGCAGCTGTGTCGAGGAGCCGGTACCCGGCCGCGAGGGCTTCGGACACGGCACGTTCCGTGTCCTCGGCGGGGATCTGGTAGACGCCGAAGCCGAGGAGCGGCATCTCGACGCCGTTGTTCAGAGTCACGTACTGCATGAGGGAAGTCCTTTGTGGTGCGGGCGAGTTGGAGTCAGAAGCGGATGAGGGCCTTGAGAGCCTGCCGGTCGGCCATGGCCCGGTATGCGTCCGGGGTCTCGTCGAGGGTGCAGGTCCGGTCGAAGACGCGGCCGGGGGCGATGGTGCCGTCCAGGACGTCGGGCAGCAGCCGCCGCCGCGTCCCTCTGGGCTGAGTCCCCCGCGCCGGAACGGGGGACTCGCGGGGGGGGCCGGGTCAGCGGATCGGACGGTGGTGGGCCGAGTGGCGCATGCGCAGGGTGATGTAGATGAGGTCCGCCGCGAACAGTGCGATGCCGATGATCAGCAGGAAGAGGAGTCCGTCGGCGGTGGCACCGATGAGGCCCAGCACGAGCGCGATGATGATCAGGGCCAGGAAGAGCGTCATGTGGGCTGCCCCCTCGGTCGGTCGGGGAGCTCAGCGGCGGGCCAGCTGGCGTTCGCCGTTCGCCCCGGGCTTGTAGGGGAGGTCGTAGTGGCGGAAGACCGCCTCCTCGGCCTCGGCGGGAAGCACGTCGTCGCTGCCGATCGAAGGGCACTGCTTCACCAGCGCCTTGTCGTGGGCGACCTTCACATAGCCCGGCCCGGCCGTCGCGCCGTCCAGGGGGACGAACACCAGACGGTGCCGGGTGGGCAGACCGATGCGGACCGTGGCCATGGCCGGCTCGTCGGTGCTGGTGTCGACGTAGACCGATTCCAGCTCACCGATCCTGTGGCCCCGCGCGTCCACCACGTCGTGGGTTCTCCACTCACGGATGTCTGCCATCTGGATCATGCCGACTCCTGACGGTGTGCCGCCTGTCGGGGCGGCCATGGCCGGCGAGTCCCGCCGTGGTCTCACGGTACTCCGCGCGCCCGCAGTCCTGCCCCGCAAGCTCACCGACCGGAGTACCCTGGAGACACCGGGAGTAACTCGAACACCCGCTCCCACGCGGACGTCGTTTCCGGCGATCACTACACTGGGTCGTCCTGCGGGGCGGCCCGGGGACGGGTCCGCGATCATGACCACCATCGTCGCACCCCCGCGTCCGACACGTCTGTCGCTGACGCCCAAGACCACACTCGCCGGCCTCCTGGACGGCGCCTGGTGGCCCCGTTCGCGTGACCTCACCGCTGAACTCCCGCCGCTGGCCGACGCGTTGGAGGGGCAGTTCGGGCGCATCACCCGTGTCATGGTGAACCCCAGCCACTGGCCCGTCATCCCTCACAAGGTTCCCGCCACCGGTCACCTCGTGCACGTCGGCTGGTTCACCGAGCTGGATCCCGACAAGACGATCCTGCTCTCCTACACCGTCGGCCGCTGCGACCTGCTCGTGATCCCGCCCGAGACCGAACCCGCCGCGGCCGCCCGGCTCATGGCCGCCGCCGCCCTCCCCGGCAGCATCCTGACCGCCGGGGCCCTGCTGTCCGACGAGGCCGCGACCAGCCGTCGTATGCGGGAGGCCCGGAGCGGCGAGGAAGCCTGGGAGACCGACGGCGGCTCCGACCCGCCACCGCAGCGGCACCCGGTCATCGGCCGGCGGATGATCCCCCTGCCGGGGACCCCGGGGCGGTGACGTCATGGAGACCCTGATCGCCCTCGCGGCGGTCGCCCTGCTGATCGTGCTCGGCACACGCCTGATCCACCGGCTCAACGCCCAGCACGACGCGCGCATCGCCGCCCACCGGTTCAGCGACCCCTACCCGCCCATCCACCGACCGCCCGGCCACGGCCGGCACACGCCGACGGGGCGGGCCACCCGGCCAAAGGTCACGGACACGTGGCCCTGACCGGCTCGGGAAAGGACCCGGCCATGGCGACACTGCGCGAGCGGCAGGACTACCGCACCCGGGTCCTGACCGCGCTCTACGAAGCCACCGAAGGCAACCGACTCCTCGGAGTCCCCGGCCGTAAGCTCCGCAACGACCTGCGCATCCCGGAGGAGGACCTGGCCGCCGCCTGCACCTACCTCGCCGGCGAGGACCTGATCACCGTCGACTGGGAACCGGGCAACACCCCTGCGATGGTCTCCCTCACCCATCAGGGGATCCGCCGCATGGAAGCCGAGGAGGAGGCACGCGGCTGAGCCGGACCGCCGGACGGCCCTCGTTCTCCCTCTGCCGGTCCGGCCCGCAGGCGTAGCATGGGACATGGATCGAGCACGCTCACGTGTGACGATCCGGAAGGGCGGCCTCGGCGGAGTGAATGCGCTGGGGCCGTTGTGACGACCGGCGCCGTGCGGCCCGCGCACGCGACGTCAGGTCGCCGCCCGGTGCTGGTGGCCCACCTCGCGTGCGAGGTCCAGTCCGAGGACGCGGTCGAGAAGGGCGAACGTCTCGAACTTGGCGCCGGCCGGTACGTCCTCGCGCGTCGCCATGGTGGCCAGAGCGTCCAGGACGGCGGGGACGCCGAGATCATCGGCCAACGCCGCACGGGCGTCCCGCAGCACCTCGGCGGGGACCGGCCTGGACGGCTCCTGCGCCCAGTCGGCCACCGACTGCCGCCAGTGCTCCAGCATCCGCCGCGCCTCTTCGAGCTCCGCGCCGGTGACCTCGACCGGCGCGCGGTAGGCGTGGCGGAGCATCAGCAGCCGCACCGCCAGCGGATCGGTCCCCTCCGGCACGACGGCGTCCGCGGAGCCGCGGCCCACCTCGACGAGGACCCCGCCGGCCATGTCCGCCGGCGGGGTCCCGTACGCGTGGACGTGTACGTCGGCAGCGGCGCCGGGCGCCGCGGCCGGAGGATGGGCGCCGGCGGCGGGCGGGTGGATGCCGAGGTCGGACATGGCGCGGTCGAGCGCCCGGGCCTGCTCCCCCGGCAGGTCCGGTGCGGTGAGGAACGTGCGGGTCTGCAGACCGTGCAGCTCCGCCGTGCGGGCCAGTACGTCACCGACGAGGAGCGTCCGCAGGTCCGTCGTGCCGGTCCCGGCCTCGTCGGCCGGCAGGTGGACGCAGATGCTCAGCAGATGGCGGCGTACGGGGGGAATCTCCACGAGGTGGCCGGTACGGGTGTCCACGATACGCAGCATGATGCGGAGGTTAGCCGTGCGGAGCGCCGGTACCGGGGAGGACCGGACCGGATGGCCGTGACGCGGCCCGACCCGCCCGTCCCCGCGTCGAGGAGTCCACTCGTTCGGCGCCACCGCCGCACCCCGCCGCACCCCGCCGCTCTGCGCGCGCGGCGGTAGCTGTCGAGACGGCGTCCCGCGAGCCAGGCGACTATCTCGGGGTCGCGGTGGTCGAAGAAGAGAGAGCCTCCGGTGCCGAGCGTGGCGATCCGGGCCATCTGCTCGTCGGTGAGCCGGAAGTCGAGGACGTCGAAGTTCTCCGCCATACGCTCGGCGCGCACGGACTTGGGGATGGCCACGACGCCGCGCTGGGTCAGCCGGCGCAGGACGGCCCGGGCGACCGACTTGCCGTGTTCCTTGCCGATCTCGGCCAGCAGCGGGTTGGTGAACAGGTCGTTCCTGCCCTCGGCGAAGCAGGCCCAGGACTGGATCTGCACGCCGTGCTCGCGCATCAGGGTCTGGTAGTCGGCGCGCTGAAGGGGTGGGTCTCGATCTGGTTCACGGCCGGGGTGATCTCGTTGTTGACGATCAGGTCCACCAGCCGGCCGGGGTGGAAGTCCCGCGCCGCGTCAGCCCGTCTCCACGCCTTCGCCGCCGGCCTGGGGGATCGCGGCGACGAGGATCTCGGCCGCATCGGTGACGTTGTCGGCGCGTACCGCGCGGGCCATGGCCGTGCGGGCGGCGTCCGGGGGTGTGCCGGGCGGGACGACCATCAGGGCGAAGTGGTCCTCGTCGCCCCGGGTGATCAGCGCGGTGTCGTCCCCCACGGGGAAGGAGTCGAGGTGCACGATCCGGCCCTCGACGGTCACACGGGTCGGGATGTCGTTCCAGGCCGAGGCGTCCAGACCGACGCGGGTGATCGGGCCGAGGTGCCGGGTCAGCGCGGTGACGAGCGGCGGGATCTCCTGCTCGACGTCCCGGGTACGAGGCCACCAGGCCCCGTCGAGAATTCCCTGCCGGGACCGCTTCGTCTCCAGCCGGAGCAACGCCGTGCCGGGCCCGACCGCTTTGTGGATGGCGTCCGGCAGCAGGAGCTGGGGCGTGGGGGGAATACCTGCGTCTGTCATGGCTGAACCACCTGTCCACGAGGGTCCGTCTCCCTGTGCCGGAGCGACGCCACGGCAGGTGGCGAGGCGACCGTCGACGGACTCCCCGTCCTTTCACCGTACTCCGGGCACCGCTGCGTCCGCGCTGTTCGGGGGCGCGGGCGGGCGGCTCGCGGACCGCTTCTGTCGGCCTCGACGGGACGGTGGGACGTACGGTGGGGGGGTACGGGCGAGCCTGTCGATCGGCTCCCCCTTGCCGATGTCTTTCCGAGATCCTCCCTCCGAGATCCCTCCGAGATCGCTTCCGCCCCACGGGGAGCGCTCTGGGCGAAAGGACGGTTCTGCCTTGGCCCCCAACGACCCAGAGGCCCTGCCGACGCCGGGGCACGCCGAAGTCCGTATCGTCGCAGCCACCCCTGATGCCGCGCGGGCGGTGGCGGAGGTGCTCCGGCGCTGCTTCGCAGGTGGGGAGCAGCGCAGCTACCCCGCGCCCGGCGGAGGCACCCGGCTCCACCTCACGGTCGACACCACGCACCTTGCCGAGCCGGCCCGTTCCTGGCTGGCCACCAGCAGGCCCTCCCACGGGACGGGCCCGCACTCCGAGGAGCCCTGACACCGGCCCGCCACCGGGGCAGATGGCGGGCGGGTTCGCCGAGGGGCATCCTGGAAGCGGCGCCGGCTGCCCGCTGCCACGATTGCGGGCACGTTGTCGGCTCGTCCCGTTGGGAGGTCCAGGATGACCGCCGGACGGCACACGCACCGGGAGGCCGAGCGCGCGGAGAGCTTCGGGGAGGCCCTGCTGGGCGGGTTCCTCGACCGTGCGCACGAACTGCACCCTGACCAGGTCGGGCCGTTGGTCGCCGCGACGGTTGTCCGGTTGGGCGGCCGTGACACGCAGCTGCTGCTCCAGGACTACGGGCAGCGAACGCTGATCCCTCATCCCGGCGGGGGACTGGCGAACGGCGCGCCGCTGCCCATCGAACGTTCCGAGGCCGGTCGGTGCTTCCTCACTTCCCGCCCCGTCGAGGTGGCGCTGCCCGACGGCGTACGCGTGTACCTGCCGCTGCTGGACGGTGGCGCAACGGCCGGCGTCCTGGCGCTCACGCTGGACCGTGTCACCGACGACGACCGCCGCGTACTGCGCAGGCTCGCGGCCTTGGTCGCCGGCCTGGTGAGGACCAAGGACGGCTACACCGATCAGTTCTTCCGCACCCGCCGCAGCGAACCGATGAGCGTCGCCGCCGAGATCCAGTGGGCGCTGCTGCCGCCGCTGGCCATGACCATGCCGCAGGTGGCCGTCGCCGGAGTGCTGGAGCCGGCCTACGACGTGGCGGGCGACAGTTTCGACTACACCCTGAACGGCCCGTTCCTGCACCTCGCCATGATCGACGCGATGGGCCACGGCCTGGACGCGGCCACCATGGCCACGGTCGCCATCGGCGCCTACCGGCACGCCCGCCGGACCAGCGTCGAGCTGGAGAAGATCTATCGCTTCATGGACGAGGCGATCGCCGAACAATTCGCCCCGGACCACTTCGTCACCGCCCAGATGATGCAGCTGGACACCGACACAGGCCGGCTCCAGTGGGTCAACGCCGGCCACCCCGCGCCCCTGCTGATCCGCGACCATCACGTCATCGGCCGCCTCGAAGGCCCCACGACCCTCCCCGTCGGCTTCGGCGGGGCACAGCCCGAGGTCAACGAACGCGGACTCGAACCAGGTGATCGCATCCTGTGCTTCAGCGACGGACTGGTCGAGGAACACGCGAACGGGCAGAAGGAGTTCGGCGAGGAACAGCTGATCACCTGGATCCACCGACTGGACCGCGCCGAACGGGGCGTCCGCGAAGTCGCACGCGACCTGTCCCACACCCTCATGCAAGCCCGGGACGACACCACGACCGACGATGCCACGCTCGTCCTCCTGGAATGGCGCGGCCCCGCCCTCGACGGCGAGAAGTAGCCCGGCTCGAAACACCCGATCGGCCGCAGGCCGGAGTACGGTGAAGACACCGGGAGTAATTCGCGCACCTGCACCCATGCCGACGCCGTTCCCGGCGCTCACGACGCTGGGCCGCTCGGTCGACGCCCCAGGGACAGGCCGACCTCATGACCGCAACCACTCCCTCCCGCCCGGCGCGCCTCACCCTCACGAGGAGGCGTCCCCTGCCCGGCCTGCTGGACGGCGCCTGGTGGCCGTTCTCACGTGACCTCGCCACCGAACTGCCGGCTCTGGTGGACGCCATGGAGGAACGCTGCGGGCCCGTCACCCGCATCACTGTCGGCCCCGCACGCTGGCACAGGGGCCCTCGCGAGATCATCGCCATGGGCCACACCGTTCACCTCGCCTGGTTCACCGGACAGGACCCCGACCTCATCGTCCTGCGCTCCTACGGCCTCGGCCGGTGCGACCTCCTGGTGGTGCCGCCCGAGACCGCGGCCGCGTCGGCAGACCTCATGATGGCCTCGGTCCCCGGCACCGAGATCACGGACAGACACGGCACCCGGGGAACCGCCGCACAAGAGGGGCTCAAGCCATCTGCGCCGCTCAGCCCCGTCGTCGGGGCACGCGTGCTCCCGCTGCCGCGCAGCATGTGGAGGTGACCCCATGGAGACCCTCGTCGCCCTCGCGGTGATCGCAGCCATGATCATCATCGGCGTGGTCCTGATCCACCTGCTGAATGCCCAGCACGCCGTCCGGATGACGTCGTATCGCTTCAGTGCCCCACTGCCCGGCCTCGGCCGCCGCGGGCGTCGCCGGAACCGAGCGGCGAAGGACCCGGAGCACACCGCGTGAACCGAGCGTAAATTGGTGGACACAGGGAGCATTCAGGCAGGCCGCAAGAGCGGCCCGGTCTTGATGAATGACCGATGCGGGCAGCTGGGAGCCGTCCGGGACGGGATCACGACAATGGATGACAGCACAGCGCCCGACCGGGTCACGCCACCCGACGGCATCGACGCGTACGAGATGCCGCTGCCCCGACTCAAGCTCACGCCCGAAGCCAGCCACGGTCCGCTGGACGGGGCGTGGTGGCCGCGCTGCGACGCGCTGGAACTCGAACTGCCCGCACTCGTCGGCATGTTGAACCCGGACGCGGGCGCCGTCACCGGAGTCACCGTGGACGCCGCGTCCTGGCCCGACGCCCCGGGGACCGTCATGGCACCCCATCAGGTGATCGCGGTGGCCGAGACCCTCCTCGCCACGGAAGAACACGCGATCACCGTGGACTGCGGCTCACTGGGGCGCTGGGAACTGCTCGTGATCCCACCCGACGAGCCGCCCGGCACGGCCACTCGCCTGCTGCGAGCCGCCGCAGACCCCGAGAACCCGCTGTCCGCCCCACGCCTCCTGGCACTCACCGAGAACGGCGTCGACGGAGAAGCCGCATGGGAGTCGGAAGGCGGACCTGCCCCCGTAGGGACCTGACGCCCAGGAAAGTGCCCGCCCCTGCTTGCCGGGGTTTCCCGTCCTGGGAGCCATCTGGGAGCCGACCCGCACCCCGAGCCCCGGCGACACCGGCTGACGCCGCCCCACTACCGCGCTCTGACCAGGCAAAACAGCAAACCAACCGGTGACGATCACGCCCGAACCTCATTCGGGACGAAGAGGTCGTGGGTTCAAATCCCGCCACCCCGACAGCCGTAAGACCAGGTCAAGGGCCTGATCCGCGAAAGCGGGTCAGGCCCTTCCTGCGTTTCCGGGGCGGGGATCCCGAACAGCCTTGTGAGGCCGTCGCCCCGCTCGTACCATGACCTGAACGTTGATTCAGTTCATCGGACGGGACGGGACACCGCCATGACGCAGGATCTGACCGCCTTCGCTCAAGCCGTCTTCAAGGCGCAGCCGTTCAGCGGATTCATCGGGGCCGAGCTGACGGCGGTCGGGCGCGACTCCGCGGAGATCCGTGTCGAGAACCGGCCCGAGCTCCAGCAGCAGCACGGGTTCGTGCACGGCGGGGTGCTCAGTTATCTCGCCGACAACGCGCTCACGTTCGCGGGCGGGCTCGCGCTCGGGGGCGACGCCCTCACCGCCGAGTACAAGATCAACTACTGCAGGCCGGCCACCGGTGACGTCGTCATCGCGCGGGCCACGTCCCTGGTGACCACGCGGCGGCAGGCCGTGTGCCAGTGCCTGATCTACATGGAGCAGGACGGCGAGGAGCGGCTCGTCGCGACGGCGCAGGGCACGATCGTCGCGGCGGGGGCGGGCGCAGGTGTTCCCGGCTCCGGCGACTGACTAGGCGCCGGACAGGCGGGCCGTGAGGACGCGGGCGCGGTTCTGCTGGACCGCGCCCGCCTGGGAGGCCGCGAAGCGGAGCAGGCCCGGGGGTGTCCTCAGGTGCAGGGTGTCGGTGACGACGCTGCCGGACGCGTGGCGGTCGATGGTGAAGCGGTAGCTCATGCGGACCCGGGCGGGGCTGCGGACCTCGCCGGTGATCTCGGCCCGGGCCGGGAGCCGCTCGGGGGCGGCGACGAGCGTGACGCCGATGATGTTGTCGTGCGTGAGGACGCCGAGGAAGCGGAAGCGTTCCACGGCCGTGTAGTGCAGGGTCCCGTCCGTCTCCGTGCGGTGCACGTCCCGGACGGCGACCAGGAGCGGGGACAGGCCTATGTAGTTCGACGGTTCGGCCAGGTGCGCGAAGACCCTCTCGGGCGGCGCGGCGATCTCGAACCGGTGCTTGAGCTCGGTGGACGGCACCTCGGGCCCCCTCGGGTACGGCGCGGCAGCGCGGTGATCCTCCCATCGCGGGGGCGCGGTTCCCAGCCCTGGGCGCCGGGTCCGTTCAGAGGTCGTGCGCCGTCGCGTGGCGTGGCTGATAGAGCCCCAGGTCGCCGCCGCCGGGGAGGCGGAGGGTGGTCTTCACGCCCCAGCCGGCGTCGGTGACGGGTTCGGTGAACTCGACGCCCTTCGCGGTGAGTTCGGCGAACGTCGCCGTGATGTCGTCGCACATCAGGTACAGCTCGTGCGCGGGGCTGTCGGCGGGGTGGACCGCGGCCTCGGCGGGCGGCAGCCGGAAGACGAGCCAGCCTTCCCCCGCGTCGACGTACGCGTACCCGAGGACGTCGCGCAGGAAGGCCCGGTCCGCTGCGGCGTCGCGGCTGTAGAGGATGACGTGGGCGCCGTTGATCATGCGGGCGACGTTACCGGGGCGCCCCTGCGATCGGGCCGCGCCGGGCGGACACTGACTCCATGACGGTGACGATCTGGGTCGACGACTGGCAGATGCAGTGCTGCGGCGACAGCTTCGGGCCGGGGGACGTCGTCTCCTGGGGCCTGGAGGAGGCCGATCCGGCGGACTACGCCGATGTCCTCGGTGAGGAGCGGGCCGGAGGGATCGGCTTCCGCGAGGAGCATCACGGGCCGGAGGAGCACCCGGCGCCGAGCCGGCTGCGGGTGCTGACCGTCACGGAGGTGCACTGCCGGTACGAGCTTCCCGCCGACGGCACGACGAACGTCTACCACCCCGTCCCGGGCACGGCCGAGCTGGTGCCGGTGGACGGGGAGGCGGACGGGTGGGCGAAGGCACGGCCGGGGGTCGGCTTCGTCGGGTACCTCGTCACCGCCGAGCGGTGCGGGTGAGCTCGGCGGTGTCTCCGGACTGAGGGCTCAGCCCCGGCGCTGCGCCCTGATCAGGTCCCGGTACCAGGTGAAGGACGACCTCGGGGTGCGGAGCTGGGTCTCGTGGTCCACGTGGACCAGGCCGAAGCGCTGGTGGTAGCCCTCCGCCCATTCGAAGTTGTCCAGCAGGGTCCAGGTGAAGTAGCCGCGTACGTCCACGCCCTGGGCGATCGCCGCGTCGACCGCCTGGAGGTGGGTCGCCAGGTAGTCGATGCGGTCCGGGTCGTGGATCGCACCGTCGGTGGAGCAGCCGTTCTCCGTGATGTGGACCGGGGGGAGGGCGGGGTAGCGGTCCTTCAGGGTGACCAGCAGTTCGCGCAGGCCGTCGGGGACCACCGGCCAGTCGAAGGCCGTGCGGCGGTAGCCCTCGATGGGGGCCTCTTCGAAGGGCAGGCCCTCGGACGTCGGCGCCTGGATGCGGGTCGGGTTGTAGTAGTTGATGCCCAGGGCGTCCAGGGGGGCCGAGATCAGGTCGAGGTCGCCGTCCTTCACCGAGCCGCCGAGGGTGGCGTCGGCTCCGTAGGCCGACAGGTCGGGGTAGGTGCCCTTCAGGAGCGGGTCGTTGAAGAGGCGGTTGTGCAGGGTGTCGTAGGCGTCGGCGGCCGCGCGGTCCCCGGCCGAGTCCGAGGCCGGCCAGACCGGGGTGCAGTTGTTGGCGATCATCACCTCCAGGCCGCGCGAGCGGAGCTCCCCCGACGCCAGTCCGTGGGCGAGGAGTTGGTGGTGGGCCACCGGGAGGGCGTCCAGGAACAGGGCGCGGCCGGGGGCGTGGACGCCCAGGCCGTAGCCCCAGACCATGTGGACGAACGGCTCGTTGAGGGTGATCCATCGGTGGACGCGGTCGCCGAGCCGGTCGGCGACGATCGCGGTGTACTCGGCGAAGCGGTGGGCCGTGTCGCGGTTCGTCCAGCCGCCCTCGTCCTCCAGGGCCTGCGGGAGGTCCCAGTGGAAGAGGGTCGGGACGGGTTCGATGCCACGGGCGAGCAGGCCGTCGACCAGGCGGTCGTAGAAGTCCAGGCCCCGGGCGTTGACCTGGCCGGTGCCGGTGGGCAGGACGCGGGGCCACGCGATCGAGAAGCGGTAGCCGGTGAGGCCCGCCTCGGCCATCAGGGCGAGGTCCTCCTCGTACCGGTGATAGTGGTCGCAGGCCACCGCGCCGGTGTGCCCGTCGCGGACCGTGCCGGGGCGGGCGGTGAAGGTGTCCCACACCGACGGGCCGCGCCCGTCCTCCTCCACGGCGCCCTCGATCTGGTACGACGCCGTCGAAGCGCCCCAGACGAAGTCCTTCGGAAGATGGTCCAGATCCAGTTGCACGGCCGACCCCCAACTCTCGAAACATGAGCAGTACTCACGTTAATCGCCTCGGTGGGATGATGGAAGCGTGAATCAAGACCGCACTGCAGGGACGTTGCGCCGGCTGCCGGTCCAGAAGCGCAGCGTCGAGCGCTTCGAACGGCTGCTGGACGCCTGTGCCGAGATCCTCGACGAGGTCGGCTACGCCGCGCTGACCACCAAGGAGGTGGCCCGCCGGGCCGAGGTGCCGATCGGCACGCTCTACCAGTTCTTCTCCGACCGGGAGGGGCTGATCGGCGCGCTCGCCGCCCGCAACCTGGAGCTGTTCCTGGCCCGGGTCACCGACCGGCTGGAGCGCGAGGCGCCCGACGGCATCGCGGGCATCGTGGACGTGACCGTCGAAGAGTTCGTCGCGATGCGCCGCACCATCACCGGGTTCGGTGTCGTGGACTTCGGCGCGGTGGGCCAGGACCACGTCCTGGAGCCGACGCGGGACAACAACACCGCGGTCGCCGGGCGGCTGCGCGCCCTGACCGGCGCGCTGACCGGCGTCCCGGACGACGACGAGCTGGACATCGCCGTGCGGGTCGCCCTGGAGTGCGCGGACGGCGTGCTGCAACTCGCCTTCCGCACCGACCCGCAGGGCGACCCCCGGCTGATCACCGAGTGCAAGCGCGTCCTCAACTGCTATCTCGGCGACCGGATCGTGCCTCAGCCGGTGTAGACGCCGACCTCCTTCAGCGAGTAGCCCCACTGCGTGCCGCGTTCGAGGCCCTTGATCCGTACGTAGCGGGCCTCTGTTCTGTCGAACCGTGCCGTGTCGAAGCCGCCGTCACCGGCGGTCGTGGACCACGCCGTCGTCCAGTTCTCGCGGTCCGTGGACAGCTCGATCCGGTACGACTTCCCGTACGCCTTCTCCCAGTCGAGGGTGACGCGGCCGACCTGCTGCGGGGACCCGAGGTCGATCCGCAGCCACTGGTCGTCGTTCCACTCGCTGGCCCAGCGGGTGGAGTTGTCGCCGTCCACCGCCCGGCCGGGCTGGAAGCTCTCGAACGGGTTCCACCACTCCGACGAGGACGCCCAGGCGCCGACGCCGGCCGTCGCGAGGTTCTTCCCGGGCGCGTACTTCTCGGTGTTCGCCCACATCCGCAGATAGGACTCGGCACCCGTGAAGAGGTCCTTGACGACCTCCTCGCCACCGACGTTGCGGATGTCCTGGATCCAGTCCGGGACCATGCCGTAGTGCGCGCCGCCGTCGGTGTTGAAGTCCCAGGTGCGCTCGCCGGTGGTCTGCTTGTCGATCACCGAGCCGCCGTCGAAGCTGCGGAACGGGTACGTCACCGGGTTCGGGGCGTCCTTGCCGCGCGGGGCCGGCCAGCCGCCGACGCCGTTCATGTCGGTGCCGTAGCCGTATCCGACCTTGTACTTCTCACGCAGGTCCTTGGTGCGCGCGGCCTCCCCGACGAAGCCCTGGGAGCCGCCCATGTACTGCGCGGCGAACCCGCCGAGCTTGTAGAGGCGTTCGGTCCAGCCCAGGTCCATCCAGCTGTGCGAGGAGATGACGCCCGGGTACGCCTCGGACTCGAGGATGTCGAGGGACTGGCCCACGGCCTTGACGCTCATGTGGTCGAGTTCGAGCATCATGTTGCGCTTCATCATGCCGCGCACCGCGTAGGCGCCGAGGTCGGTGAGACCGCGGGTGTTGCACTGGGCGCCCGACTCGTAGGTCGGGACCTCCTCGCCCTCGGGCAGCCGCTTCTCCGCCTCGGGGGCCGGGGCGTTGCCGATGGGGTTGTCGTGCTGCGGGCCCTTGCAGTCCTCCGTCTTCCAGTAGGTGCCGGTCGACAGGAACTGGCCCACGTTGATGGCCGTGCCGAGCGCGCCGGAGTCGTAGCGCACGCCGCACAGGGCGTTGTCGAACTTGTGGCACAGGAACATGCTGCTGACGCCGAGCTTCTTCAGCTCGTCCAGGCCGCGGTCGATGTCGTCCTTGCCGCACTGGGCGACGTCGAGGATCTGCTTGCAGCCGAACGGCTCCGAGGTCTCCACGCCCAGGACGACGGCCAGCTTGCCCTGCTCGACGACCTCACGGGCCTGCGCGCTGTTCGTGACGATCCGGAACCAGCCCTTGCCCGGGCCGCCGTACTGCTTGTCGATGAAGTCCTGCATCTCGTAGGTCTTCTTCGCCTCGAGACGGATGGCGTCCATCTCGTCGCAGCCGCGGTCCTTGAAGAAGTAGACCGAGCAGATCACGCCGTTGGTGACGAGGTCGTTGACCAGGACGCGCTGGCCGCCGCGCCAGGCACGCTCGATCCAGGCGTAGTAGTTCTGCTGGTGGGTCAGCGAGTCGTGGGCGGGCCAGTCCTTGAACGTCGGCCAGCCGACGGGATCGTGCTTGCCGTCACCTCCCTTCGTGATCATGTCGAAGACGGCGAAGGTGCCGTCGGGGTAGTGCTCGGGGCAGTCCTTGAGCGCGTCGGCGACGCCCTGCTCGGAGAACGGCTTGCCGCAGATCAGACGGCCGCCGAACCCCTCGTTGGACATGATGTGGTCGTGGGCGTCGACGAAGCCCCTGACCCGGCCCTGGGCGTCGGTGCCCTTGAAGGGCTCGCCCGTCACGTCGATCTGCGAGTCGGGGGCCGGCCGCGCGGTCGGCTCCCACCAGTGGGGCTCCGCCGCGGAGCTGGGCCCCGGAGCGAGCACCAGCGCCAGCACGGCGAGGAGCACGGAGACCACGCCGAGGGATCTGAGTCTGTAGCGCGAAGGCTGAACGTTGACCATGGGGGAGATCCTTAAAGATGAGCCGGGCTCACATTCTGCTCTCAAGGTAGGGACCCCGGGGCGCGACGCCAAGACCCGGTACCGAGGAATCGGCACCGGGTCTTGAAAACAGGCTCGAAAAGGGCGAGTTCAGGACTCGCGGGCGTCCGCCGGCTCGTCGTGCTTGCCCAGCCTCAGGTGCTCCACGTGGTACAGCGCCTGGTCGAGGAGCTCGGAGACGTGGTTGTCGTAGAGGGCGTAGACGATGGAGCGGCCCCGGCGCTCACCCGTGACCAGACCCAGGTTGCGCAGCAGGCGGAGCTGGTGGGAGCAGGCGGAGGGCTCCATGTCGACGGCCGCGGCCAGGTCGCCGACCGCGCAGGGGCCCTCCTGCAGGCGGGCCAGGATGCGCAGACGGGACGGGGTCGCCAGGGCCTGGAGGGTGGCGGCCACGTCGGCGACGCCGACCGTGTCGAGGCGCTCGCGCGTGGTAGCGCTGGTGGTCGTGCCGGCTCCGTGACCCATACGGGCATCCTACCCACGACACCTGAAGACCTGTTCACATGAACGTGTATGGTGATGGTCTCGGCCGCCGGCCGTCGGTTCCCGGCTTCCGGTCCCGGTTCTCCGTCGCCGATCGAGGGGTCTTCGTCATGCCGCCGTACGTGCTCGAGCAGGAACCGGTCGCGGACCGGGCCGCCACGGGCTCCCCGGGCCTCCCGCCCCGCGGGCGCACACGCCTGCTCGCCCTGCCCGAGGTCCGCTGGGCGCTCGCCGCGCTGCTGCTGTTCCTCGGCGCGCTCGCCCTGGACCTGGCCGGGGCTCCGGGGTGGCTGTGGGGCCCGCTGTACGCGGCCGTGTACGTGACCGGCGGCTGGGAGCCCGGCTGGGAAGGGCTGAAGGCCCTGCGCGAGAAGACCCTCGACGTCGATCTGCTGATGGTCGTCGCGGCGCTCGGCGCCGCGGCCATCGGGCAGGTGCTCGACGGGGCCCTGCTCATCGTCATCTTCGCCACCTCGGGCGCGCTGGAGGCGGTGGCCACGGCCCGTACGGCGGACTCGGTGCGGGGGCTGCTCGACCTGGCGCCGAGCACGGCGACCCGGATCGCGGCCGACGGCACCGAGGAGACCGTCCCGGCGGCGCACCTCGCCGTCGGGGACCTCGTCCTGGTCCGGCCCGGTGAGCGGATCGGCGGCGACGGGCAGGTCGTGGCCGGGGCGAGCGAGGTCGACCAGGCCACGATCACGGGCGAGCCGCTGCCCGTGGCGAAGCTCGCCGGGGACGAGGTCTTCGCCGGCACGCTCAACGGCACGGGCGCGCTCCGGGTGCGGGTCACCCGCGATCCCGCCGACTCCGTGCTGGCCCGGATCGTGAAGATGGTCGAGGAGGCGGCGGAGACCAAGGCGCCGACGCAGCTGTTCATCGAGAAGGTCGAGCAGCGCTACAGCCTGGGCATGGTCGCCGCGACCGTGCTGGTCTTCGGGGTGCCGCTGCTGTTCGGCGCCGCAGTGCAGGACGCGCTGCTGCGGGCGATGACCTTCATGATCGTGGCCTCGCCCTGCGCCGTCGTCCTCGCGACGATGCCACCGCTGCTGTCCGCGATGGCGAACGCGGGACGGCACGGCGTACTGGTCAAGTCCGCTGTGGTCATGGAGCGGTTGGGGCAGGTCGACGCCGTCGCCCTGGACAAGACGGGCACGCTCACCGAGGGCACCCCGCGCGTCGTCGAGGTCCGTACGGTCCCCGGCTCCGGACTCGACGAGGAGGCCGTGCTGCGCTGGGCGGCCGCCGCCGAGCACTCGAGCGAACACCCGCTGGCCCGCGCGGTCGTGGAGGCCGCCGTCGCCCGCGGCCCGGCCGCGCTGCCCGCCGCCACGGACTTCGCGGCCCGCCCCGGCACCGGCGTCGAGGCCACGGTCGACGGCGTACGCGTGACCGTGGGCGCCCCGCACCGGCTCACGGGCCCCGACCCTGACGAAGCCCACGACCGCCCGGCGCTCGACGCGGCCGCCCGGCTGGAGGAGCAGGGCCGCACCGCCGTCCTGGTCCGCCTCGACGGCAGGCCGGTCGGGGTCCTCGGTGTCGCCGACCGGCTCCGCGCCGACGCCGCCGCGGCGACCCGCGGACTCGGCCTGCTGACCGGGACCGCCCCCGTGCTCCTGACCGGCGACAACCCGCGCGCCGCCGGACAGTTGGCCGCGGGGCTCGGCATCACGGACGTACGGGCCGGGCTGCTGCCCGAGGACAAGGTGGCGGCCGTGCGGGAGCTGGAGCGGGCCGGGCGGCGGGTGCTCGTCGTGGGCGACGGGGTCAACGACGCCCCCGCGCTTGCCGCCGCGCACACCGGCGTCGCCATGGGCCGCGCCGGTTCCGACCTGGCGCTCGACGCGGCCGACGCGGTCGTGGTCCGTGACGAGCTCTCCGCCCTCCCCACCGCCGTCGCCCTCTCCCGCCGCGCCCGCCGCCTCGTCGTGCAGAACCTGCTGATCGCGGGGACGTTCATCACGGCGCTGGTCGCCTGGGACCTGTTCGGCACGCTCCCCCTCCCCCTCGGCGTCGCCGGCCACGAGGGCTCCACCGTCCTCGTCGGCCTCAACGGCCTGCGTCTGCTGACCGACCGGGCGTGGCGGCGCGCGGCGGCTCAGCCGGCTTCCGGGGTCCGCGTGTAGTGCGCGACGACGACTCCCTCGGGGGTCGTCACGGTGCGGGTCAGGGTCAGTTCCCTGCGCGGGGCCGGGTGCTCGAAGAGCCGGGTGCCGGTGCCGAGGGTCAGGGGGTGGATCAGCAGGGTGTAGTGGTCGATCAGGCCCGCGGCGTGCAGGGAGCGGGCCAGGGCGGCGCTGCCGTTGAGGGAGAGGTCGGGGCCGGGCGTGGCCTTCAGGGCGGCGACCGTCCGTGCGGCATCGCCGCGCAGCAGGACCGAGCCGGCCCACGCGTCCGCGCTGTCCAGGGTGCGGGAGACGACGTACTTCGTGGCGGCGTTCATGTGCGCGGTGAACGGGTTGCCGTCCGTGGCCAGGCCCCAGACCCGGTGGAAGTCCTGCCAGGTGCGCCGGCCGAGGAGCATGTCGCCGGGGCGGGACATGCCCTCGGCGAGCTCACGCCCCATCACCTCGTCGTTGTACCGCGGGCCCCAGCCTCCGTACGGGAAGTCTCCGCGGGTGTCCTCGTCGGGGCGGCCGAGGCCCTGGACGACTCCGTCGAGGGTCATGAACATCGTGACGGTGAGGGTGCGCATGTGCCGTTGCCTTTCGTGAGGACGGGGTCGGCGCTTCGGTGAGGTGGGGTCGGCGAAGGGGCGGTCGAGCGGAATGTTGCGCTCCGTACAACCCTCGGCCAATGCCACCGGTCTGCGAGGCGTACGCGCGCCCGGCCCGGCCGAGATTCCTTCGGCCGGGCCGGGTCTGTACCAGCCGAAGGAGTGCTCTTGCCCCCGCCCGGATCCGTCACGGCCTCCGCCCGCGTCCGCCGCCTCGCCCTGTCCTGCGCCGCCCTCGGCCTGCTGGGCGCGGGCCCGGCCGCCGCGGCCGACGACGCGCCACGACTCGAGGTCCCGCCCGTCGTCGAGGTCGACCCCTTCAAGGCGACGCAGGGGCTCGGCACCGACGGCGAGCCGGCACGCATCGCGCTGAAGGGCGTCGACACGGCCTCGGCCGCCCGGTACTCCTTCGTCATCGATGCGTCCGGGGTCGAGGACCTGATCACCGACAGCTCCTTCCTGCCCTGTGACCAGGACCGCGACTTCGTGGGCGCGTGCCCGGGCGACGACGTGCACGTCGGCCGCTTCGAGGGCGAACTGTCCGTGACGCTGAACTCCAGGCCCTCGGCCCGCTCCGCGGCCGCCGGCCGCTCGGGCACGATCGAGGTCACCGCGAAGCGGGACGGCAAGACCGTCGACACGGCGCGGATCACGCTGCGCGTCACCGCGCCGGGCCCCCGCTTCGACCGGGCGATCACCGGAATCACCGACGCGCGGCCCGGCTCGACCGTCGCGCTGCCGAGCGGCTTCACCAACTTCAGCCGCCGCACGTACCGTTCGCTCGTCCTGGGCGTGTCGTTCTCCGACGGGCTGGTGCCGGTCGAACGGTTCCGCAACTGCCGGTACGAGCCCGTCCCCGCCGCCGCGTCGGGCACCACTCCGGGGCACTCGCCCGGGATGCTCTGCACGGTGACCGGCACCGTGAAGCCCGGCGGCTCCTACAACCTGGACCTCGGCGCCGTACGGCTCGGCCCCCACGCCGCCGGGGACACGGTGTACTACGCGAGCGAGATCCAGGAGCCGGGGAAGTCGGACGTCCCCCCGGTGCCGGGCAGCCGCGCCGGCACCGGACGCACCCTCACCTTCACCGAGCGGCCCGCGCGGGACACCACGTACGTGCGGGACGAGCTGCTCCATCTCCGCACCCGCATCGAATCGACCAACAAGCCCGACTTCTCCGTCAACCCGGTCACGCTCAAGGGCGAGGTCGGCGACGTCGTGAAGGCCGAGTTCTTCTTCACCAACAACGGGCCGGGCACGGCGAGCGCGGTCTTCGACGGGGAGGAGGACAACGAGACCGCCAACGTCGTCGAACTGACCGTCCCCCAGGGCGTGACCGTCGTCCGAGCGCCCGAGACCTGCCACGAGCAGCAGCGGAAGACGAGGAAGGACCCCGTGCGCTACCGCTGTTCGCAGCACCGGCTCCAGAAGAGCGACCTCATGACGCCCGGTCAGTTCGAGAACTTCCCCTTCGCGTTCCGGCTCGACAAGCCCAGCCACGGGGTGCGGACGGACGGATGGGTCCGGGTCGCCACGGAGTTCGACCTCACCAAGAACGACGCGCACCCCGAGGACAACCGGGCCCCGGTCGGCGTGGACATCGAAGGGCGGGCCGAGAGCGGCTCGTTCGAGGGGGACATGGTCGCGGGCCCGCCCGTCTGGGGCATCGGCGCCGTGGGCGCGGCCGCCGTCGGCGTCCTCTTCGGCGCCGCCGTCCTGATCCGGCGCCGCACCACGATCCGGGAGACGGAGCAGAACCAGTGACCCTCACCAGATCCAGATCCAGATCCCTGTCCCGAACCCTCGGATCGGCCCTGCTGGCCCTCTGCGCCGCCACCGCCGTCACCCCGGTCACCACCGCGCCCGCCGCCGCGAGCCCGGCGGCCCCCGACCCGGCGCCCGCTCTCGCCCTGATCGTCGACCACGCCTCCATGGTGATCCCGTCCCGGGGCGGCAGCGGCTTCCAGACGCCCACCCCCGACACCGGCATCTGGCTGAGCAACACCGGTCCGTGGGCGGGCGGCAAGGCGGACGCCACCGTCACCGTCGACGCCCGGGCCCTCAAGTCCATGGCCGACGGCGTCGCGGTGCCCTGCGACCCGGACGGCGACCTGCTCGGCGTCTGCGAGAACGTCCGCGGCGTCGTGCGCGGGGTCCCCCGCCGCATCGGCACCCTGACCCTCGGCACCGGCCGGGCGAGCGCGGTCGGCAGGTCCGCGAAGGTCCGGATCACGGCGAAGGACGCGGAGGGCCACCGCGCCGAGCACCGCGTCGACGTGAAGTTCCCCGAGGGGCAGATACGCGTCGACCGGGCGCCCCGCGCCGTCAAGGGCGTCGAGCCGGGCTCGACCGTCGAGACCCCGGCCGGGTTCACCAACTACTCGCTCAAGCCTGTCCGTACCGTGCGCTGGACGATGACGCTGTCCCCCGGGCTCGCCCCCGCCTCGGCCCCGTACCGCAACTGCACCTCGGTCGAGGACGCGGGCGGACCGGGCACCACGGTCACCTGCTACCTGAAGGGCCCCTTCGCCCCTCTCAAGTCCTACGACCTCGACTTCGGCGGGCTGACCGTGGCGGACAGCGCGGTCTCGGAGACCGTCGAGCAGGACGTCACCGCGTTCAGCGGCCCCCCGAACGACCGTGCCGGAGACGGCCCCGTGCTCACCGCGACCCCCCGCACCCGCGCGGACGCCGCCGTCCTGAAGGACCTCGGGCGCCCCGGCGACCGGGTCGGCAGCACGGTCGCCACCACCAACACCACCGACTTCGCCGTCACCGGAGCCACTCTGAAGGGTGCGGTCGGCGACGAGGTCACCGCCACGCTCTCCGTGCGCAACAACGGCCCCGGCTCCCGGGCGCCCACCCGCGAGGAGGGCACGAGCGACCTCGCGCCGGTCACCCTGCGCGTGCCCGACGGGCTGACCGTCGTGAAGGCACCTCAGCCCTGCTACGGGCGCAGGACCCCGCACGCGAGCCACGACACCGACGACTTCCTCGGCCTCGGCAAGCCAGGCGGCCGCCGCTACACCTGCGGTGGCACCGGCGGCTCCGCGATGGCGAAGGGCGCGACCCTCTCGTACACGTTCACGTTCCGCATCGACAAGGCGTCGGTGGACGGCACGGACGCGGTCACCACGGTGTACGGGGCCGCCGACCCTCGCCGGGCGGACAACACGGCCGACCTCACCGTGGACGCGGCGTCCGCGGCGGGCCCGGGGGCCTGGCTCACGATCGGCGGCGCGGCCCTCGTCCTCGCGGCGATCGCGGCGTTCCTGCTGGTCCGCCGCCCCTGGGCGCGGGACGGGGGTGCCTGAACGCCCGGCGTGTACCCTTGACGGAGCAAGCGAAGGGGAGTAGCCCCGCGAACCGGTCGTCGACACACTGGAACCCCCGGGTTCCCGGTGGCCGGGCCCCCGCCGATCGGGCGAGGGCGGGCGAGACCTTCGACCAGGCAGTAGCAGTACGCCACGTCGCGCGACCCCGTGCGACGTGTGTCCGACGCTGCCGGGTCGAGTGGTCCTCCCCGCGCAGTGGGTGGGTTCGCGAAGGTCCGGCCGCCCGCAGAGAAAGCGCCCCCGATGCATCTCGACCCCCTGGCGATCCTCACCGCCTTCGGGCTGATCTTCCTCGCCGAGCTCCCCGACAAGACCATGTTCGCCTCCCTGGCCATGGGCACGCGGATGAAGCCGCTGTACGTCTGGTTCGGCACCTCCAGCGCGTTCATCGTGCACGTGGCCATCGCGGTGGGCGCCGGTTCGCTGCTCTCCCTGCTGCCGGGCTGGACCGTGAAGCTGGTGTCGGCGCTGATGTTCGGCTTCGGCGCGTTCATGCTGCTGCGCGGCGGGGACGACGACGAGGAGGGCGACGAGGCCGGCGGCAAGACGGTCACGGGCTTCTGGCCGGTCTACGGCACCGCGTTCATGGCCGTCTTCATCAGCGAGTGGGGCGACCTCACGCAGATCACCACCGCGAACCTCGCCGCCACGAACGGCACCTGGTCCACCGCCATCGGCTCCGCAGCGGCCCTCATGTCGGTGTCCGCGCTCGCCCTGGTCGCCGGCCGGTTCATCGCCAAGCGGGTGCCGCTGAAGACCGTGCAGCGGGTCGGCGGCGTCTGCATGCTGGGGCTCGCGGTCTGGTCCCTCGTCGAGGTCTTCACCGGCTGAGCCGCCCGGCCCGGTACCGTCCGCACAACTCTTGTGGATACATGAACGTATCGAATACGTTCATGTATCCGATCGGGAGGCGGCGGCGATGACGGACACGCCCGGCAGCACTGGCACCATCACGAAGCGCCGCGCCCGCACGCGGCAGCGGCTGCTCGACGCCGCACTGGACGTGTTCGCCGAGGAGGGCTTCGGCCGCTCCACCGTGGAGCAGGTCTGCGAGCGCGCCGGCTTCACGCGCGGCGCCTTCTACTCGAACTTCTCCTCCCTCGACGAGCTGTTCCTCGCCCTGTGGGAGGAGCGCTCGGCCCGCATGCTCACCGATCTGCGGGCCGCGCTCGCCGGGCTCGGCCCGGCCGGACCCGAGGCCACCGTGCGGGCCGCGATCGACGCGACCCCGCTGGACGAGGCCTGGTACCGGATCACCGCCGAATTCACCGCGCACGCCCTGCGCACACCCGGCCTGCGCCGCGTCATGACCGCCCGCGAGCACGCCATCCGCGAGGCGATCCTCCCCGTCTTCGTGACCGCCCTGGACCGGCTCGGCCGGCGGGTGCCCGACGAGGAGGCACTCGGCGACGCCCTGGTCGCCGTGCACGACGGCACGGCCGTACAGGTCCTCATGCAGCCCGCCGACCCGGTCGTACGGGCCCGCCGCCAGGCCCTCTTCATGAACGTACTGAACGCTTACAGCACCCCTAGGGAGACCCCGTGAGTGACACCAGTGCAGACGTCATCGTGGTCGGAGCCGGGCTCGCCGGGCTCGTCGCCACCTATGAACTGACCCGCGCGGGCAAGCGCGTCCTGCTCGTCGACCAGGAGAACGCGGCGAATCTCGGCGGCCAGGCCTTCTGGTCGCTCGGCGGGCTCTTCCTCGTGGACAGCCCCGAGCAGCGCCGCATGGGCATCAAGGACTCGTACGAGCTGGCGCTCGCGGACTGGCTGGGCTCGGCCGGCTTCGACCGGGAGCGCGAGGACCACTGGCCACGCAAGTGGGCCGAGGCGTACGTGCGGTTCGCCGCCGGGGAGAAGCGCGACTACCTCTACGGGCTCGGGCTGAAGGTCACCCCGAACGTGGGCTGGGCCGAGCGCGGGGCCGGCACGGCCACCGGGCACGGGAACTCGGTGCCGCGCTTCCACATCACGTGGGGCACGGGGCCCGAGGTCGTCCGCGTCTTCCGGGAGCCCGTCATGGAGGCCGCCACGCGCGGGCTGGTCACCTTCAAGTACCGCCACCGCGTGGACGAGTTGATCGTCGAGGACGGGGCCGCGGTCGGCGTGCGCGGCTCGCTCCTCGCGCCCTCGGACGAACCGCGCGGCGTCGCCTCCTCCCGCGACACCGTCGGCGACTTCGAACTGCGCGCACAGGCCGTCGTCGTCACCTCCGGCGGGATCGGCGCCAACCACGAACTGGTGAAGAAGAACTGGCCCGTCGAACGCATGGGCCCGGCCCCCGAGTCGATGGTGACCGGCGTCCCCGCGTACGTCGACGGGCGCATGCTGGAGATCAGCGAGACCGCGGGCGCGTCCCTCGTGAACCGGGACCGCATGTGGCACTACACCGAGGGCCTCAAGAACTGGGACCCGATCTGGCCCGGCCACGGCATCCGGATCATCCCCGGCCCGTCCTCGCTGTGGCTCGACGCGGAGGGCAGGCGGCTGCCCGCGCCGCTGTTCCCCGGACACGACACGCTCGCCACGCTCAAGCACATCACCGGGACCGGGCACGACCACACCTGGTTCGTCCTGACCCGGGCCATCGTGGAGAAGGAGTTCGCGCTCTCCGGCTCGGAGCAGAACCCCGACATCACCGGCAAGGACCTCAAGCTGGTGCTCCAGCGCGTGAAGAAGGGTGCGCCGGGCCCGGTGCAGGCCTTCCTCGACCACGGCGAGGACTTCGTCGTCCGCGACAACCTGAAGGCCCTCGTCGCGGGCATGAACGAGCTGACGCCCGACGCGCCCGTCTCCTACGAGCAGGTCGAACGGGAGATCGTGGCCCGCGACCGCGAGGTCGGCAACGGCTACTCCAAGGACCTCCAGCTCATGGCGGTCCGCAACGCCCGCTCCTACCTGCCCGACCGCATCACGCGCGTCGCGAAGCCGCACCGCCTGCTCGACCCGGCGCAGGGCCCGCTGATCGCCGTACGCCTCCACCTGCTGACCCGCAAGACGCTCGGCGGCCTGGAGACGAACCTGGACTCACAGGTCGTACGGCCCGACGGCTCGGTCTTCGACGGGCTGTACGCGGCCGGCGAGGTCGCCGGGTTCGGCGGGGGCGGCGTGCACGGGTACAACGCGCTCGAGGGAACGTTCCTGGGCGGCTGCATCTTCTCCGGCCGCGCGGCCGGGCGCGCGCTGGCCCGGAGCCTCGCGTGAGCGCCCGCGGCACGGCGCTCGTGACCGGCGCCTCCTCGGGCATCGGCGCGGCGGTCGCCGCCGCGCTGGTGCGGCGCGGGTACCGGGTCTACGGCACGAGCCGCGACCCGGAGAAGGTGGACTCCCCCGTCGAGGGCGTCACCTACCTCGCCCTCGACCTGACCGACGACGCGAGCATCGAGGCCTGCGCGGCCGCCGCCGGGCCGGTCGACGTGCTGGTCAACAACGCGGGCGAATCGCAGAGCGGCCCCTTCGAGGAACTCCCCATGGACGCGGTGCGCCGCCTCTTCCAGATCAACGTCCTCGGCGCGGTGCGGCTCAGCCAGCTCGTGCTGCCCGGGATGCGGGAGCGGCGGCGCGGGCGGGTCGTCATGGTCGGCTCCATGCTGGCCAGCTTCCCGCTCGCCTACCGGTCCTCGTACGTCGCGTCGAAGGCGGCGATCAAGGGGTTCGCGAGTGCGGCGCGGCGGGAGTACGCGTCGTACGGGGTCGGCATCGTGACGGTCGAGCCCGGGTCGATCGCGACGGGGATCAGCGAGCGGCGCACGCAGTACGTCGCGGAGGGGTCACCGTTCCGGGGGGCCTACGACGCGATGCTCTCCGCTTTGAACCGGAACGAGGCGGCCGGGATCCCGGCGGAGAAGGTCGCCGCGAAGGTGCTGGTCGCGATCGAGGCGGCGCGGCCTCGGCCCTTCTATGCGGTGGGCAGTAATGCGCCGGTGGTGTTCGCGTTGCGGCGGGTGCTGTCGCGCGGGGCGGTGGAGTCGATGGTGGCGCGCAAGCACGGGTTGCGCCGCGGGTTCTGAGGTCTCGTCGCGGGGTGCGGCCCGGCGGGGCTTCTCGCGCAGTTCCCCGCGCCCCTGGAGATGCGCACTTCGTGCGCCATCTCCATCGGGCGGTCACCCGTCGGGGAAATGCGGCGCGTAGCGCCTGCATTTCAGGGGCGCGGGGAACTGCGCGACCAGCCCCCACCGGGCCGCGGGCGAACAGCGGGCGCAACCCCAACGGCGCCCCTCCCGGTCCCCCAAGGGGCACCATAGGACGCATGACTGAGAGCAACCGGGCCGCCATGCCCGACTGGGAGGCCCGGTTCCGCGCCCCCCGCGTATCGCTGCCGGACTGGGCGGAAGACGCCCCGCACCGCTCCCTGTTCGTGTCGAACGCGACGGGGACCTACGAGCTGTACGCCTGGGACCGGGCCACGGGCGAGCAGCGCCGCGCGACGGACCGGGCCAACGGGACGACGGACGGCGTGCTCTCGCCGGACGGCGCGTGGATCTGGTGGTTCGACGACACGGACGGGGACGAGTTCGGGATCTGGCGGCGCCAGCCCTTCGCGGGCGGCCCGGACACCGAGGCGGTGCCCGGTCTGGCCGCGTCGTACCCGGCGGGTCTGGCGCTCGGCCGGGACGGGCGGACGGCGGTGGTCGGCCGGTCCACGGACGAGGACGGCACGACGATCCACGTGGTGGCCCCGGGCGCGGACGCCCCGGCCGAGATCTACCGGCACCGGGAGTCCGCGGGCGTCGGCGACCTGAGCCACGACGGCACGCTCATCGCGATCGAGCACACCGAGCACGGCGACGCGATGCACGCGGCGCTGCGCGTGGTCCGGCTCGACGGCTCGCCGGTCGCGGAGCTCGACGACACGAAGGGCGGCACCGAGGAGCTGGGCCTGGAGGTGCTGGGCTTCGCCCCGGTCACCGGCGACACCCGGCTGCTCGTGGGGCACCAGCGCCGCGGCCACTGGGAGCCGATGGTGTGGGACGTGGCGTCCGGCACCGAGACCGATCTGACGCTCGACCTGCCCGGCGACGTGTCGGCGGAGTGGTACCCGGACGGTTCGGCGCTGCTGATCGCGCACAGCTTCGAGGCCCGCGGCGACCTGTGGCGCTACGAGTTCGCGACGGGCGCCCTGACCCGGGTCGACACCCCGCGCGGCACGGTCTCGGGCGCCTCGGCGCGGCCCGACGGCAGCGTCGAGTACCTGTGGTCCTCGGCCGCCGAGCCGCCGGTCGTGCGCTCCACCTCGGGCGAGGTCGTCCTGGACCCGCCGGGCTTCACGGCCCCGCTGTCGGTGCCGGTCGAGGACGTGTGGGTGGAGGGCCCGGGCGGCCGCGTGCACGCCCTCGTGCAGCGTCCGGCCGGCGCGAGCGGCCCGCTGCCGACGGTCTTCGAGATCCACGGCGGCCCGACCTGGCACGACTCGGACGCGTTCGCGGCGGGCCCGGCGGCCTGGCTGGACCACGGGTACGCGGTGGTCCGGGTCAACTACCGCGGCTCGACGGGCTACGGCCGGGAGTGGACCGACGCCCTCAAGCACCGGGTCGGCCTGATCGAGCTGGAGGACATCGCGGCGGTCCGCGAGTGGGCTGTCTCCTCCGGTCTCGCGGACCCCGAGCGGCTCGTGCTCGCGGGCGGTTCCTGGGGCGGCTTCCTGACCCTGCTCGGCCTCGGCACCCAGCCGGGCGCCTGGGCGGTGGGCCTGGCCGCGGTCCCGGTCGCCGACTACCCGGCGGCGTACGAGGACGAGATGGAGGCCCTGAAGGCGCTGGACCGCACCCTGTTCGGCGGCTCCCCCGAGGAGGTCC
Organism: Streptomyces xanthii; assembly: GCF_014621695.1. Lineage (GTDB taxonomy): Bacteria > Actinomycetota > Actinomycetes > Streptomycetales > Streptomycetaceae > Streptomyces > Streptomyces xanthii. The sequence continues at coordinate 4,179,854 of NZ_CP061281.1, read as the reverse complement.
CGGACCGGTACGCGGCCTCGTCCCCGCTCACCTACGTCGACGACGTGAAGGCGCCGGTGCACATCTCGGCGGGGCTCAACGACCCGCGCTGCCCGATCCGCCAGATCGACAACTACGTGGACCGACTGAAGGCCCGGGACGCCGTGCACGAGGTGTACCGCTACGACGCCGGTCACGGCTCGCTCGTCGTCGAGGAGCGCATCAAGCAGGTCGCCCTGGAGCTGGACTTCGTACGGCGGCATCTGCCGTAGCCGCCGTGTGACGCGTCGAACGGGGGCCGCGGGACGGGTCCTTACATCGGACCCGTACCGTGGAAGGCGTGTACCGGTTCCTGCTGACGCCCCGCTGGTGGGGGATCAACGTCTTCGTCCTGCTGGCGATCCCGTTCTGCATTTTCATGGGTTCCTGGCAGCTCAGCCGTTTCGAGGACCGGGTGCAGGACCACCGGACCGTCACCGAACGGACGGCGGCGAACGAGAAGTCGAAGCCGGCGCCGCTGGCGTCCCTGCTGCCCGTGGACAAGGTGACCTCGGGCAAGCGGGCCACCGCGACCGGCCGGTACGACCGTCAGTTCCTGGTCCCCGACCGCGACCTCGACGGCCGCGGCGGCTTCTACGTGGTGACGCTGCTGCGCCCTGAGGGCGCCGACGGCTCCGGCGGGGCGCTCCCGGTGGTCCGCGGCTGGCTGCCCGGCACGGCGTCCGCCGCGAAGGCGCCCGCTCCACCGAAGGGCGAGGTCACCGTCGTCGGCGCGCTGCAGGCCGCCGAGTCGGCGGGGTCCAACGGGGTGTCGAACGCGGGCGGTCTCCCGGCCGGTCAGGTCGGTGTGATCAGCGCGGCGTCGCTGGTGAACCTGGTGCCCTACGACGTCCAGGACGCCTGGGTCACGCTCGACAAGGCCGACGGCGGCATGACGCCGGTTCCCGCCACCACCCCGCAGGGCAGCGGCCTGGACCTCAAGGCGTTCCAGAACCTCGGCTACACCGGCGAGTGGTTCGTCTTCGCGGGCTTCGTCGTCTTCATGTGGTTCCGGCTCGTGCGCCGCGAGGCCGAGGCCGTGCGCGACGCCGAGCTGGGCCTGGTCGAGGCCGAGGAGCCCTCCCAGACTCCTCAGCCGACCGGCTGACCTGCCGACCGAGGCCGTGTCTTCAAACTCCCGTCGTCGCCCGGAGGGCGGCTTCGCGGCGTCTGGTGCGTGCTCTGGGGGTCCCCCCGGCCGAAGGCTGGGGGAGTGCCGGGCGCAGGCCCTCGTAGCGGAGCTACTTGGGTCTTCGCCCGGTGCGGCGAGAGCACGCACCAGACGCCGTGGAGCGGGCGGGAGTTTGAAGACACGGCCTAGGAGGCGGGCAGCACGCCCGTCTTGTAGACCGTGCCCTGGCACGCTCCCTGAATCGTGGCGTTCGCACTGGGTGCCCCGGGCTCCGCCGTGTGCTCGACCACGACGCTGCCCTGCGCCGGGTCGTCCGAGCCGAGCTGCGTGGAGAGGCCCGAGTCGGTGCTGTCGCCCGCTCCGGTGGTCTGCTCGGTCGGCGTCGGGGACGGGGACTCGGTGCCGCCGTCGCCGGAACCGCCGTCGCTGCCGCCGCTGGAGGGCCCGCCGGTCGCCGGGCACTGCCCGGACGGCACCCAGGCGAAGCGCACCTCGTACGACATCCCGGGCTCCAGGATGAGCTGGCTGGGCTCCGTGGACGGGTCGGGCAGACCGGTCGCCGCGTCGCCCGAGGTGTGGTCGACGACCGCGACCCTGGCCGGGTCCGCCGCGCCCTGCGCGGTCGCCCCGACGGCACCCGCGCCGTCGATCGTGCAGTTGCCCGTGGAGACGTTGGTGACGCGGAAGGATCCGTAGACCGTGCCGTTCGCGTCCGGCACGCCCACGTTCGAGACCGGGGTGCCGAGTTCGCTCGCGTCGCAGACCGGCGAGCTGGCGGCGGCGGTGCTGCCGCTGCCCGGCCGGTCGGTGGACGTCCCGGCGGTGTCGCGGCCCTTGCCGCCCCCGCGGTCCTTCTTGCCGTGCCCGGCCTTGTCCTTGCCCCGGCCCGGCCCCTCGCCCTTCGACTTGCCCGAGCCGCCGCCCGAGGCCTTGCCGGCGTCGACGCCGCCGTGCGTGGCCTCGCTGTTGCCGGCGATCGAGGGGCGGTCGTTCGACGCGTTCGTGTTCGTCACGTGGAGCACCGCGGGCACCGCCATCGCGACGAAGACACCGGCGGCGATCGCGCCGACCGCGGCCTGCCGCTTGCGGGCCCGGCGCGCGGGCACCGCCTTGCGGAGCTGCTCGAGCGCCGCGTCGGAGGGCGCGATGTCCGAGACGGCCTGCCGCATCAGGCGCCGCAGCGCCAGCTCGTCCTCGCCGGGGCCGGGAGCGGCCCCGGGATCTTCTTCGGGGCCCGCCGCACCGGCCGGGCGGCCGGATCCGTCGCTCACTGTCGCGTCCCCTGCGTGGTCTGCGTGTCCTGCATGTCCTGCGCGTCCTACGTGTTCTGTCCGTACGTCTTCGGTCCGTACGTCCGGGGCGTCGGCGGCGTCGGCCCGCCCCTGGGCGCCGAACCGTTCCTCCGGGCCCTCACGGCCTGCGTGGCTCATACCGGCGCCTCCTGCATGGCGACGCGCAGCGCCGCTATGCCCCGCGACCCGTACGCCTTCACCGAGCCCAGGGAGATGCCCAGCGACTCGGCGACCTGCGCCTCCGTCATGTCGGCGAAGTAGCGCAGCACCAGCACCTCGCGCTGGCGCCGCTGGAGACCGCGCAGCGCCTTCTTCAGCGCGTCCCGCTCCAGCAGGTCGTACGCGCCCTCCTCGGCGCTCGCCATGTCCGGCATCGGCTTGGTGAGCAGCTTCAGGCCGAGGATGCGGCGGCGCAGCGTGGAGCGCGACAGGTTCACCACCGTCTGGCGCAGGTAGGCGAGCGTCTTCTCCGGGTCGCGCACCCGCTTGCGGGCCGAGTGCACGCGGATGAACGCCTCCTGGACGACGTCCTCGCAGGAGGCCGTGTCGTCGAGGAGGAGCGCCGCGAGTCCCAGCAGGGAGCGGTAGTGAGCGCGGTACGTCTCGGTGAGGTGATCGACAGTCGTGCCGGCCGCCATCGAGTCGTCAGCGCCCTGCGCCTGTGCCGGGATGTGTGCCGGCCGCGTCGCGGGCATGGGGGCGATCACCGGCATCCCGCCGGCCGCGCCCACCCGGGGCCGGCGCACACCGAGGGGAGGCCGCAGGGCCGCGCCCCGTGCCTGTACCGCTGTGAAGTCGAGTACCTCTGCCACGCCTGTTGGACACGCTTCCCCCCGTCAGGGTTGTACGCGTCCGGCATCCGATGTGCGACAGATTCCGCCATCGCCACAAATGACGCCGTGCCCCATGCCGACATGCGTACCTGCTCTTCCCCTATGCCCGGATTTGCCTCGTCCGCCCGAGGCCACCGAAAAGGCGACCGCAAAGACGCTCCCCGCCCTGCGCGCGGTTGCAGGACGGGGAGGGAAATCTCGGACGCACGGCGACGCCGGCACAGGATCTGCGCCGATGCCCCTCACAGAACTTACACAGATCCTACGTTTGGATCTTCGGAAGGGAAGGGGGGTGCCCGTAATGCGAACATCTGAACCGCGCAGGCGGACGTCGGAGCATCGGAGCCTCCGGTCCGGCCGGTGCCCGGCCGGTGCGCCCCGGCCGGTTCAGGCCGTGAACTCGGCGGCGATCAGCTCCGCGATCTGCGCCGTGTTCAGCGCCGCGCCCTTGCGCAGGTTGTCCCCGCACACGAACAGCTCCAGGCCGCTCGGATCGTCCAGCGAGCGCCGCACCCGGCCCACCCACGTCGGATCCGTACCGACGACGTCGGCGGGGGTGGGGAACTCGCCCGCGGCCGGATCGTCGAAGAGCACGACGCCGGGTGCCGTCGCGAGGATCTCGCGGGCCCGGCCCACCGTGACCTCGCTCTGGAAGCGGGCGTGGACGGTCAGCGAGTGCGTGGTGACGACCGGGACCCTCACGCAGGTGACGGCCACCGGCAGCTCGGGCAGTCCGAGGATCTTGCGGGACTCGTCCCGCACCTTCATCTCCTCCGAGGACCAGCCGTCCTCGCGCAGCGACCCGGCCCACGGCACCACGTTCAGCGCCACCGGCTCGGGGAAGGGACCGGTCGCGTCGCCCACGGCCCGGCGCAGATCGCCGGGGCTGGTCCCCAGCTCCGTACCGGCGACGAGGGAGAGCTGGGCGCGCAGCGTCTCGACGCCGGCCCGTCCCGCCCCGCTGACCGCCTGGTACGAGGAGACGACCAGCTCGCGCAGGCCGAACTCGGCGTGCAGCGCGCCGATCGCCACGATCATCGACAGGGTCGTGCAGTTCGGGTTCGCGACGATCCCGCGCGGGCGCACGCGCGCGGCGTGCGGATTGACCTCGGGGACGACCAGCGGCACGTCGTCGTCGAGGCGGAAGGCGGCCGAGTTGTCGACGACGACGGCGCCCTTGGACGCCGCGATCGGCGCCCACTGGGCCGCCACCTCGTCGGGCACGTCGAACATGGCGACGTCGACCCCGTCGAAGACCGACTCGGTCAGCGCGACGACCTCGGTCTCCTCGCCGCGCACGGTGAGCTTGCGGCCCGCCGAGCGCGCCGAGGCGACGAGGCGGATCTCGCCCCAGATGTCCGCGTGCTGGGACAGGATCTGGAGCAGCACGCCGCCGACGCTCCCGGTCGCTCCCACGACCGCGAGCGTCGGACGCCGCTCAGGACTCACGGCCATCAGCGGCCGGTGCCTCCGTAGACCACGGCCTCGTCGGACTCGGAGTCCAGGCCGAAGGCGGTGTGCACGGCCTGGACGGCCTCGGTGACGTCCTCGGCGCGGGTGACGACCGAGATGCGGATCTCGGAGGTCGAGATCAGCTCGATGTTGACGCCCGCGTCGCTGAGCGCCTCGAAGAACCCGGCCGTGACACCCGGGTTCGTCTTCATGCCGGCGCCCACGAGGGAGATCTTGGCGATCTGGTCGTCGTAGCGCAGCGAGGCGAAGCCGACGGCGTCCTTCTGCTTCTCCAGGGCGTCGATGGCCTTGCGGCCCTCGGTCTTGGGGAGCGTGAAGGAGATGTCCGTCAGACCCGTCGACGCGGCCGACACGTTCTGCACGACCATGTCGATGTTGATCTCGGAGTCCGCGATGGCGCGGAAGATCTTCGCGGCCTCGCCCGGCTTGTCGGGGACGCCGACGACGGTGACCTTCGCCTCGGAGGTGTCGTGCGCGACACCGGAGATGATCGCCTGCTCCACGGGCTCTTCCCCTTGCTGCTTCTTGATCGGCTCGTTGCTGACCCAGGTGCCCTGCAGTCCGCTGAACGAGGACCGCACGTGGATCGGGATGTTGTACCGGCGCGCGTACTCCACACAGCGGTGGAGGAGCACCTTGGACCCGGAGCTGGCGAGCTCCAGCATGTCCTCGAAGGAGATCCAGTCGATCTTCCGCGCCTTCTTCACGACGCGCGGGTCGGCGGTGAACACACCGTCGACGTCCGTGTAGATCTCACAGACCTCCGCGTCGAGCGCGGCGGCGAGGGCGACGGCCGTCGTGTCCGAACCACCACGCCCGAGGGTCGTGATGTTCTTGCCCTCCTGGCTGACGCCCTGGAACCCCGCGACGATGGCGATGTTGCCCTCTTCGATGGAGGTCCGGATGCGCCCCGGCGTGACGTCGATGATCCGGGCTTTGTTGTGGACCGAGTCGGTGATGACGCCTGCCTGGCTGCCCGTGAACGACTGGGCCTCGTGGCCCAGGTTTTTGATCGCCATGGCCAGCAGGGCCATGGAGATCCGCTCTCCGGCGGTCAGCAGCATGTCGAATTCGCGCCCGGCAGGGATCGGGGATACCTGCTCGGCGAGATCGATCAACTCATCCGTCGTGTCACCCATGGCCGACACCACGACAACCACCTGGTTGCCGTTCTTCTTGGCGTCGACGATGCGCTTGGCGACCCGCTTGATGCCTTCGGCATCTGCAACGGAGGAGCCTCCGTACTTCTGCACGACAAGGCCCACGTGCGCTCCTCGCTCAGTCCGTCTGTCACCGCGTGTACGTACGCGTACCGCGGTCGGCTCAGTCTAACGAGCGGCCGAAATCCGCCCCAGCTTTACCACATCGTGAGATGTCCCGCTCACGTCGTGGGCGCTGGGTTTCCTGGTGCCGACCGGCCGCTCCGCACGAGCGCATGCCCAGCCGCATCCGCGGCAACCGGGAAAGTGGGCCAGGTCACTTGACCGGACGCAGTCCCAGCGGGCCCGCGATCTCCTGCGCCATGACCTCGCCGGCCTCTTCCTCCAGCGTGCCCTCGGCCCGGCTCAGGTCCTCGTCGGTGTCCAGGCCGTCCAGGTCGTCCAGCGGCTGGTTCAGCCGCACGTGCGCGACCAGCGACTGCAGCGCGCGCAGCGTCGCCGAGGCCGTGGAGCCCCAGTTCGAGAAGTACGAGAACTGCCACCACCACAGGGCCTCGGTGACCCGGCCCGCGCGGTAGTGCGCCATGCCGTGCCGCAGGTCCGCGATGACGTCCGCGAGGTCGTCCGAGATCCGGGCGGCGACCGGCGCCTTGCGCGGCTCGTACGGGTCGAAGACCTCCGAGTACACGTCGACCGGGTCCAGCATCCGGGCGAGCCGCTCGCGCAGCTCGTCCACGTCGCCCTCCGGGCCCAGGTCGGGCTCGTAGCGCTCGTCCGGGACGATGTCCTCGTGCGCGCCGAGCCGGCCGCCCGCGAGCAGCAGCTGCGAGACCTCGAGCAGCAGGAACGGCACCGCCGAGTCCGGCTCGTCGCCCTTGGCGACCTCGGTCACCGCGACGAGGAACGACTCGATCTGGTCGGAGATCTGAACAGCGAAGCTGTCCGGATCCTGACTGGTGGCGTGGAGCGTGGCGTCAGACATCTAGCAGTCGTCTCCCCTCGAAGGCACGGCCGAGGGTCACCTCGTCCGCGTACTCCAGGTCGCCCCCGACGGGGAGGCCGCTGGCCAGGCGGGTGACCTTCAGGCCCATGGGCTTGATCATCCTGGCGAGGTACGTGGCGGTGGCCTCGCCCTCCAGGTTCGGGTCCGTGGCCAGGATCAGCTCCGTGACCGTCCCGTCGGCCAACCGCGCGAGAAGTTCCCGTATACGCAGGTCGTCGGGGCCCACACCCTCGATCGGGCTGATGGCGCCGCCGAGCACGTGGTACTTGCCCCGGAACTCACGGGTGCGCTCGATCGCCACGACGTCCTTGGGCTCCTCGACCACGCAGATGACGCTCAGATCGCGGCGCGGGTCGCGGCAGATGTTGCACAGCTCCTCCTGCGCCACGTTCCCGCACGTCGCGCAGAAGCGGACCTTGGCCTTGACCTCCATCAGCGCCTGCGCGAGGCGCCGCACATCGGTCGGCTCCGCCTGCAGGATGTGGAAGGCGATCCGCTGCGCGCTCTTGGGACCGACGCCGGGCAGCCTGCCCAGTTCGTCGATGAGGTCCTGGACCACGCCTTCGTACACGGAGTGCCTTCGCCTTCAGGTCGTGTGCGGTGTCCTGATACGCACCGCTGTCTTGATACGTACGGTAGTCGGAACCGGGTCTAGAAGGGGAGGCCCGGGATGCCGCTGCCGCCGCCGAGGCCCTGGGCCAGCGGGCCGAGCTTCTGCTGCTGGAGCGACTGCGCGTTCTCGTTCGCCGCCTGGACCGCCGCGACCACCAGGTCGGCCAGCGTCTCGGTGTCCTCCGGGTCGACCGCCTTCGGGTCGATGACCAGGCCCCGCAGCTCGCCCGAGCCCGTCACCGTCGCCTTGACGAGACCGCCGCCCGCCTGCCCCTCGACCTCCGTGCGCGCCAGCTCCTCCTGCGCCTTCGCGAGGTCCTGCTGCATCTTCTGGGCCTGCTGGAGCAGCTGCTGCATGTTGGGCTGGCCACCACCGGGGATCACGATGAGCTCCTTGGTCTGTACGGACGGTCTGTACGGAGTGTCTGTCCGAACGAGCCTACGTGGTCCGGGGGGCGCCCGCCCCGGCATGTCGCGCTGCACTCTTTCGAGTGAGTCGGCCGGGGTCCCTATACCTGATCAACGGCCACTTCTGAGCGGATACCCCTCGAAAACGGGAACAGGGCCACCCATTGGGCGGTAGGAAGATGCTGCACATTCAGCCCCATCCGTAACCAGCCCAGGGAGTGCCGGGTGAGTCAGCCGGAGATGCAGCCCGAGGGTCCGTCGCAGGCGGACCCCGCCGGAGGCGGGGCGCGCACCGGTGACCTCTCGGGGCGGGCGTTCCCGCTCGGCGACTGGGGCGAGCCCGCCGAGCGCCTCGACGAGCTGTACCGCTGGGTCGAGGAGGGCGCCCTGCGCACCGCCTCCTGGTACCTCACCGACCGGGTCCGCAAGCGGCGCGCCGCCCGGGCCCTGCGCGGGGGCGCCGCGCTCGGCGCGGTCTGCGGAGCGGTGCTGCCGCTGCTCGACCTGACGCGGGTCATCCGCGGCGGCGCCCCCTGGGGCTATCTGGCGCTGCTGCTCGCGGTCGCGTGCGTGGTCGGCGACCGGTACTTCGGGCTGACCTCCGGCTGGATAAGGGACGTCGCCACGGCGCAGGCCGTGCAGCGACGGCTCCAGGTGCTGCAGTTCGACTGGGCCTCGGAGAGCGTGCGCGAGGTGCTCGGACCCGCCGAGGGCACGGCCGGCGAGGCCGCCGAGCGCTGTCTGTCCGTCCTGCGCCGCTTCTCGGAGGACGTCACCGAGCTGGTCCGCGCCGAGACCGCGGACTGGATGGTCGAGTTCCGCTCGGGCCCGGCCCCGCTCGGCATGCAGTCCTCCGTGCCCGGCCCACCGCGGCCCGCCGAGGTCCCGCCGCCGGGCCGCTTCCCGCTCCCTCCGGGCACCCGTCCGAACATGCCCCGCCAGCGACCGCCGGAGCCGCGCTGAGGGGTGGGGCTAGGCTGGCGATTCGTACAGTCGTTTCCGCATCAGTAACGACATCGCGAACATCATCAGCATCGACAGCGGCGACGCAGCCGCCGCCGGCCGACCCTAGGGATCCGATCCGTGCCAGTCTCCGACGGCCTCGCCGTCACCCGCAGCACCCTGCGCCAGCAGATCGCGGACGCGCTGCGCGACGAGATCCTCGGCGGGCGGCTCGCCCCGGGGCAGGAGTTCACGGTCAAGGAGATCGCCGAGGGGTACGGGGTGTCGGCGACCCCCGTCCGTGAGGCGCTGGTCGACCTGACCGCGCAGGGGCTGCTCGACTCGGCCCAGCACCGCGGCTTCCGGGTCCACGAGTACTCGCTGGGCGACTACCGCTCGATGATCGAGGCCCGCAGTCTCGTCGCCGACGGCATCTTCCGGGGCCTGTCCGAGAACCCGCCGGACGATCCGCGCACGCCCGCCGCCCTCGCCGGGGTCCGGCGCCGCGGCGAGGAGGCCGCCCGCGCCGCCGGGGCCGGCGACCTGAACGTGCTGATCGGCTACGACCTGCGCTTCTGGCGCGAGCTCTCCGCGCTCTTCGGCAACCCGTACCTGTCCGACTTCTTCCACCGGCTGCGCGTCCAGTCCTGGATGTGCGCGGTGCCGCACCTGCGCCGGGCCGGCGATCTGCGCGGCCGGCTCTGGTCGGGGCACTGCGAGCTCGTCGACGCGCTCGTCGCGCGGGACGCGCACGCGGCGCACGCGATCGTCGCCGCGTACAACGAGGACGCGCTCGTCCTGATCGAGTCCCTCGCCAAGGGCTGACCGTTCCCGGGCCGAATCCCGGACTGATTCCCTGCCCGCGATGGGTACCTGCAAGGCAGGGTGGTGCCGCCGTGTCGCCCATTACGCTGGCGTACGCCGGGAACCCCCGGTGCGAACGGAGCTTCGAAGGAGCCCCCTTGGCCTGTGACCTGTGGCTGGTCCCCCTGGTCGACGTGCTGTGCCACAGCCCCGACAACCCCTTCGCCGAGGAACTCGCGCTCTACGACAGGGCACTGCACGACGCGGGACTCCCGCCGGTGCCGGTCCACGCGTACATGCCGGGGCTCTCCGGTGACGTGGCCCCGGTCGCGGGGTTCGACTACGACGCGCTGCACTTCCTGCGCCGCGCCTATCTGCTCCAGCTGTGCGGGCTCGTGGTGACGCCGGTCGACGAACTGGGCGGGGACTACGAGCAGTTGCTGGAGATGTTCGAGTCGACGGCCCAGAGCTCGCACCTGGTCTGGCACTACGACCACGCGGGCGCGTACGTGCCCGTGGACTTCCCCGCGCCGCTGTCCGACGACGAACTCCTCGCCGGGGGCGGGCCGCTGGGCTCCTCGCACGCGCTGCTGCGGGAGCTGGAGTTCGTGGCGCCGGCCATCGGGATCGACCCGGCGAACCCGCCGCTGCCGCCCGTGCCTCCGGCGGCGCCGACGTCCCTCGAGGAGCCGGCCGCGTCCGTCCCCCTCGACGACAGCCCGTTCGCCCGCGAACGCCACGTCTGGCTGGGCCTCCACCAGGCCGCAACCCGCAGCCTGGCCCAAAGCTCCATGATCATCTTCAGCTGACCACACCGATCCCGAAGACGGCCCCCTGGGGGCGCACGAAGTGCGCCTTCAGGGGCGCGGGACTGTGTCCGCTCAGCGACTCCGCCCCGGGGCGCGAGCCGACGGCCCCTGGGGGCGCACGAAGTGCGCCTTCAGGGGCCCGGGACTGTGTCCGTTCAGCGACTCCGCCGCGGGGCGCGAGCCGACGGCCCCTGGGGGCGCACGAAGTGCGCCTTCAGGGGCGCGGGGAACTGCGCGAGCAACCACGACGGTGGCGCACCCGGCGACGAAGCCCGGCCCCTACGGCGCGACCCGTTCAGGAACGCGCCGCCCCCGGCCGGGCGGCCGCCGCCTCCGCCGACACCCCCGCCTCACCCCCGGCAGCGCCCACCTCGGCGGCGCGATACGGAATCGCCAGCGTGATCAGCGCCCCGATCACCGCCACCCCGCACCCGATCAACATCCCCGTACGGAACGCGTCCTCGGACGGAAGCGTGAACCCGCCCCCCGACACGGTCATCTGCGACAGCACGACCCCGATCACGGCGGCGGAGGCCGACGTACCGATGGACCGCATCAGCGTGTTGAAGCTGTTCGCCGCCGCCGTCTCGGACTGCGGCACACCACTCATGATCAGGGCCGGCATCGCACCGTAGGCGAACCCCACCCCCGCCGTGATCACACACATCACCAGCGTCAGCTGCCACGCGCTGCTCATCAGGAACCCGGAGATCCCGTACCCGATGGCGATCACGACGCTGCCGAGCAGCAGCGTGACCTTCGGCCCGTGCTTGCCGGACAGCTTCCCGCCGAGCGGCGCGACCGCCATCATCATCAGCCCGCCCGGCATCATCCACAGGCCCATCGCCATCATCGACTGCCCGAGCCCGTACCCGGTCTCCTTCGGCAGCTGCAGCAGCTGCGGCACGATCAGCGACGAGGCGTACATCGCGAAGCCGACCACGACGGACGCGGCGTTCGTCAGCAGGACCCGCGGCCGGGCGGTGGTGCGCAGGTCCACCATGGGCTCCGGTACGCGCAGCTCCCACAGCCCCCAGCCGAGCAGCACGACGACGGCGACGGCGAACAGGCCGAGCGTCGTCCCGCTCCCCCAGCCCCAGTCCGCGCCCTTCGACACGGCGAGCAGCAGCGCGACCAGACCGGCGCCGAGCGCGACGGCCCCGACGTAGTCGAAGCCGCCCGTCACCGGCGCCCGCCGCTCCGTGTCGGGCACGGCGAACTTCAGCAGCGCGGCGATGGCCACGCTCAGGCCCGCCGACACCCAGAAGAGCACGCGCCAGCTGCCGTAGTCCGCGATCGCCGAGGCGAACGGCAGCCCGAGCGCGCCGCCGATACCGAGCGAGGCGCTCATCAGGGCGATGGACGTGCCGAGCTTCTCCGGCGGCACGAGATCGCGCAGCAGGCTGATGCCGAGCGGCACGAGACCGACGCCGAGGCCCTGGAGGCCCCGGCCGACGACCATCGTGGTCAGGCCGGAGGCCAGCGCGGCGACGACCGAACCGGCGATCAGCGGCACGGTCGAGACGAGCAGCATCCGCCGCTTGCCGTACAGGTCTCCGAGCCGCCCCATGATCGGCGTGGCGACGGCGCCCGCGAGCAGGGTGACGGTGACGACCCAGGTCGCGTTCGACCGGGAGGTGCCGAGGATGCGCGGCAGCTCGCCGAGCAGGGGCACGACCAGGGTCTGCATGACCGAGGCCACGATGCCGCCGAACGCGAGTACGGCGACGATGCGCCCGGGGTGGCCGGTGGGCGCGGCCCCGGGCTTGCTGGCTTCCATGGCGGTTGAGCTCCTTCGTCCTTGGGATGTGCACCGTACAATTCATGTGCACGATGCACAACACATGTACGGTGCATATCGCCGTGATATACCTGCCGGTAAGCGGAGGAAGGACGGGTCGAGGTGGCTGAGGTGGCTGACGCGAGCGAGGGCTCGGGTGGCGACAAGGACGCCACGATGCGGCAGCTCGAGTTCGAGACGATGCTGTTCAACCGGCACGCGTATCTCTTCGCGCACCGCGCCAGAGCGTCGATCTGGAACCTCGACCGCAGCGCCTACATCCTGCTCACCCGCATCCAGATGGTCGGCCCGATGTCGATCGGCCAGCTCAGCGAGGCGACCGGGCTCGACGCGTCGACGCTGAACCGGCAGACCGCCGCGATGACCCGGCAGGGCCTCGTCGAGCGCATCCCCGACCCCGACGGCGGGATCGCCCGCAAGTTCCGGATCACGGAGGAGGGCGAGCGCGCGCTGGACGGCGACCGCGCCCGCAACCTCGGCATTCTGGAGGACCTGATGGACGACTGGACCCCCGCCGAGGCCGCGACCTTCACCGCGTCCCTGCACCGCCTCAACCGAGCGATAGAACGCCTCGACGGCCGCCCCTGGCCCCGCCCCTGACCGTCCACCTCCCCGTGGCGCCGCGGACGGCAGCGCAGTCCAGCCCCGACGGTGACCCCGACGCGGCCCCACCCGCACCCGCGCCGAGCCCCCGCGGCCCGCTACGGCAACGCCAGCGCCCACGCCCCCGCGCGGACCGCCCAGGTCCGTCTCCGTACCGGACCCCCGATCACCGCGTCGGCCCGGTACCGGAAATCGGCCCCCGAGACGGTCACGCTCCGGGCTGCCACCCGGACCGCCCCGCCGGCGGCGCCGACCCGCACCTCGACCTGCGCGAAGCCCGCCCCCGCCCCCACGGACACCCCGTCGACCGGCTGGTCCAGGTCCACCAGCATCACCCCGTCGGCCTCGACCCGGAGCCGGGCCGCCGCCCCCGGCGCGGGCGCCGCGCTCCCCGCCGACCGCGTCCCGAACCCGCGCACCAGCGACCGGCACGTCCGCAGGAACGGCAGTCCGGAACCGCCGGAGCTCTCCCCGGAAGGCCCGACCGGCGGGATCCGGAGCTCGCCGAGCACCACCCCGTCACTGTCGTCGACCAGCAGGTCGAGCCGCCGCTCCACCCCGTCGAGCGCCGCCCGCGCCGCCGCGACCGGGCCCGCCGGCACCCCGAGGGAGCGCGCGAGCCCCACGGAAGCCCCCACGGGCACCATCGCCAGCACGGCGTCGCCCAGCTCCCGGTCCCGGTGGAGCAGCGACACGGCCCGCAGCAATGCCCGGTCGTCGCCCACGACCACGGGCCGCCTCCCGCCCCGCCGCGCCAGCGCCCGCGCGAACTCCGCGGGCCCCTCCGGCAGGCACACCTTCGCGGTCGCGGCCGCGCACAGAACGTCCTTCGCGATCCGTACGGACTCCCCGTCCGCACGCCGCGCCGACGGGTCCACGATCACCAGGAGCTGCCGCGACAGCGCCTCGCCCACGCGGTCCGACGGATGGTCCAAAGCCGCCACCTCGGCTCCGCCTCGCTTCCTCGGGTAGCATCTTTGTGCAAGAGCCCCTTGCGCTATTGCGCCAGGGGCTTCGTCTATTCCGGGGTACCCCAAGGTTCACGAAGGCTGTGACGCACATCAGCGGCTGCGGCCCCTGACCTTGGACATGCCCCGCCCGGAAGGGGTGTACGCCTGTGCCCGCACTTGTGCTGCTCGGTGCTCAGTGGGGTGACGAAGGCAAGGGAAAGGCCACCGACCTGCTCGGTGGGTCCGTGGACTACGTAGTGCGCTACCAGGGCGGCAACAACGCCGGCCACACGGTTGTCGTAGGCGACCAGAAGTACGCGCTGCACCTCCTCCCTTCCGGAATCCTCTCCCCGGACTGCACGCCGGTCATCGGTAACGGTGTCGTCGTCGACCCGTCGGTCCTGCTCTCCGAGCTGAGCGGTCTGAACGAGCGCGGCGTCGACACGTCCAAGCTCCTGATCAGCGGCAACGCTCACATCATCACGCCGTACAACGTCACGGTCGACAAGGTGACGGAGCGCTTCCTCGGCAAGCGCAAGATCGGCACGACCGGGCGCGGCATCGGCCCGACCTACGCGGACAAGATCAACCGCGTCGGTATCCGCGTGCAGGACCTCTACGACGAGTCGATCCTCACCCAGAAGGTCGAAGCGGCGCTCGAGGTCAAGAACCAGCTCCTGACCAAGCTGTACAACCGTCGCGCGATCGAGTCGCAGCAGGTGGTGGAGGAGCTCCTCGGTTACGCGGACCAGATCAAGGGCTACGTGGCCGACACGACCCTGATCCTGAACAACGCCCTCGAGGAGAACAAGGTCGTCCTCTTCGAAGGCGGCCAGGGCACGCTCCTGGACATCGACCACGGCACGTACCCCTTCGTCACCTCGTCGAACCCGACCGCGGGCGGCGCCTGCACCGGCGCCGGCGTCGGCCCGACGAAGATCAGCCGCGTCATCGGCATCCTGAAGGCGTACACCACGCGAGTCGGCGCGGGCCCGTTCCCGACCGAGCTCTTCGACCAGGACGGCGAGGACCTGCGCCGCATCGGCGGCGAGCGCGGTGTCACCACCGGCCGTGACCGTCGCTGCGGCTGGTTCGACGCGGTCATCGCCCGCTACGCGACCCGCGTCAACGGCCTGACCGACTTCTTCCTCACCAAGCTCGACGTCCTCACCGGCTGGGAGCAGATCCCGGTCTGCGTCGCGTACGAGATCGACGGCAAGCGCGTCGAGGAGCTGCCGTACTCCCAGACCGACTTCCACCACGCGAAGCCGATCTACGAGACCCTGCCCGGCTGGTCGGAGGACATCACGAAGGCCAAGACCTTCGCCGACCTCCCCAAGAACGCGCAGGCGTACGTGAAGGCCCTGGAGGACATGTCCGGCGCCCCCATCTCGGCCATCGGCGTCGGCCCCGGCCGCGACGAGACGATCGAGATCAACTCGTTCCTGTAACCCAGGACGCGCCTCACGACCGACGCCCCGCCCCGCCCACCCGGCGGGGCGGGGCGTCGGCCTTTCCGGGGTCAGCCCGTCGCGGTCTGTCAGCCCTTCGCGGACTGCCTCCGGACGATCTCCGTGATCCAGGTCGGGGCGTAGGGGGACGTGCAGCCGGGTGGGGTCGGGTGGTCCTTGAGGACTTCGAGGCGTTCGCCGATCGCGAGGGCGCGGGGGCGGAGGGGCACGTGGGAGATGCCGATCTGGGCCAGGCAGTGGTTCATCGCCCACTGGAGGCGGTCGGGGGCCGTCTTCATGTCGGACTCGATCGTGTCGAGGAGGGCGGGGAGGTCCAGGCCGGCCGGCTTCTTCGCGACGCGGTCCGTGGTCAGGGCCCAGCCGGCGCTCGCGACGACCGGGTCGGGGTCCTCCAGCCAGGCCAGGCGGAGGTCCTCCGCGTGCGGGCTCTTCTTCACGACGTAGGAGACGAGCCAGTCGTGGACCTTCGGGGTGCGGGCCGTGCGGAGCATCGTGTCCAGCTCGTCGCGGGGGAAGGCCTTGGGGCGGGCGACGAGGAGGGCCAGGAGTTTCGCGGCCGTGTCGTCGGTGGACCACAGGGCGCGGGCCAGGTCCTGGTCGGGTCCGACGCGCTTGGCGAGGGCGCGCAGCCTGGTGAGGTTCACGCCGTGGTCGTCGCCGTGCCTCTCGTTGACGGCGCGCGCCTTCGGGTCCTCCAGCGCGGCCAGTTCGGCCCGGGCCTGCGCGAGCGTCGTCGCCGTACCGGTCACTGCTCTTTCCTCTCGTTCGTCCCCCGCCTCACACGTTAGCTCCGCGGACCGACAGCGGCGGCTTCGCCGTTTTCGGCGACTCCGGTCCCAACTCTCCTGTTCTGCCTCATACTTGACCGCCCCATGACATCAAGGCCAAGGGATCGCGACGATGGGATTCCCGAACGACGAGGGCGCGACGGAGTTTCTGCGAGCCTTCAGAGCAGCCGTCTACCCCGAGCGGTGGCAGGTGCTCAAACCGGCGAGCACACCCCTGCCCCCGGTCCTGCTGGACACCGGCGGGTTCGGTGACGAGCGGTGCGCGCGCCGGCAGCGGGTGCTCGACTCGCTGGAGCGGGCGCTGCGCACCGGGGACGGGCGGGCCGTCGCCTTCTCGCGCCCCCAGCAGCTGCCGCCGGACCGGCCCGGCGAGGAGCTGCTCACCCTCCGCGTGGGCCGCGACCTGCGCACCCAGCCGCCCCGCCACGTCGGTGAACTGCGGCTGCGGGACTTCGAGTTCGTCGCCCGGATGGTGTCGTACGCGATCCGGCTCGCCCGGCTGCCCCGGGAGGGCGACGGCGCCCTCACCGACGCCGAGCTGAACGACCGCCTGCAGGGCCGGGAGCTGCGCGACGCCCTGTACGCGCAGCGGGTCGCCGAGTCGAAGGGCCCGGCGCACCACCTGGCGAAGCTCGTGCCGGCGGCGGACGGCGGCAATCTCGTCCTCGCCTACCTGTCGCGGCTGCTGTCCCACCCCCTCTTCTACAGCCTGCCCCGCAAACTGTGGGACCGGCGCTGGGGCCACCGCCTGCTGCGCTCGCGCCGCTACGGCTGGTACCGCGCCTGGCTGCACCTCGCACACCCCGCGCGGTCTGTCTTCGACCAGGTCGGCGACGTCGTCGTGGCGCAGGGCCTCGCGCTGCGCGGCCCCGGGCACGAGCGCCAGAACGCGCTGCTCGAACTGGAGAAACTGCTGCTGCGCGCCCTCCTGTCCGACCTGCACCGCTCGCATCCGGCGCGCCTCGCGGGCCCCTGGAAGCGCCGCCGCCGCACCCGTCGCGTCGTCCTGCTCGAACTGCCCGCCGCGGACACCCCGCAGGGTCACGACGCGGCACGCTTCCTCCAGGCGTACCGCAGCGCCTACCGGGCGCCGGGCTCCGCGTCCCTGTTCGTCGTCGGGGCAGGCGAGCCGGAAGGCCATCCGGAGGCCGCCGGGCAGACCTGGCACCGGCAGGACGTGGAGAGCCTCGCCGTCGTGGGCCAGCACCTGACCGACCCGCCCGCCGAGCACGGGGATGTCGAGGCGGCGCCCTGGATCCTCGGCCGCCGCTTCGCGGACCCGGCGTTCGCGGGCGAGGGCCTGCCGGTCGCCCGGCTGCGCCCGCCCGCGCCGATGTGGGGGCCGCGCCTGGAGGCCGCGGCGATCGGCGTCGTGCTGGCCGCGCTGATCGGGACCGGCGTGAGCATGAGCCCGCTCGGCGGGGCGGACGAGGGCACGTACGCGCGCTGCCTGGACGGCACCAGGGTCTCGCGCGGCGCCGGGAAGCCCGAGGAGATCCTCGATCTGCACGTGGCGCGCAACGCGCTGCGCGACGACGATCCGGCCGCCGCCTACCGCAAGGTGCTCGTGCAGATCGAGAAGAACAACCGGCGGGCCGAGGACGACGAGAAGGCGACCGCGTCGGCCCCGATCGAGGAGCAGTACGTCGTCCGCACGGTCGTCTACGTCGCCCCGTCGCCCACCGAGGGCGCGTACAAGGCGCTGTCGGAGCTGCGCGGCATCTGGCTGGCGCAGTCCCGGTTCAACACCGAGGCGCACCGGGACAGCAGCCGCAGCCGGGTCGCGCTCCGCGTGGACGTGCGGGACGCGGGCCCGCACTTCGAGCGGGCGGAGAAGGTCGCGGACGGCATCGTGCGCGACGTGGAGCGCACGCGTGCGGCCCGGGACCACCGCACGGTCGTCGGCGTCATCGGCTTCGCCGAGAGCCGGCACGAGACGCGGGCGGCGGCCCGCGTCCTCAGCGAGCACCAGGTGCCGGCGATCAGCACGACGGCGTCGGCGGACGCGATGGAGAAGGCCGGACCGTACTACCGGCCGATGGCCCCCAACGACGACCGCGAGAGCACGCTCGCCGTGCAGCTCGCGCACGAGGGCCCGGTGATCGAGGCGGACGGCGGGGACGGCGCGGGCGGCGGGCCCGCGCGGTGCGAGTCGGCGACCCAGGCGGTCGTCGTGAGCACCGAGGCGGACCTCTACAGCAACGAGATCGGCGCCGAGTTCGTCCGGAAGTTCGACGCGCTGGAGCCGGGCGGCGCCAAGATGCTCCGCTACTCCGGCGACTCGGGCGACCCCGCCGAGATCGCCCAGCAGATCTGCGGATACGTCACGGCGAACCCGCGCACCGTCGTCTACTGGTCGTCCCGCGTGAACAGTTTCAGCAGCTTCCTGTCCAGCTACACCAGGACCGAGTGCACGGGCCGCACCCTGACAGTCATCGGCGGCAACGACATCACCAACGCCGAACTGAACGGCGACTTCAAGTACAACGTGTCGGAGCTGCGGCTCTACCACACGGCCCACGTACTGCCCGCGGGCCACGAACTGGCGAACAACGTGGCACGCCGCTACGTCCGCAACTACGCCTACTACGCGGGCCCGGACGACAAGTGGCGCGACGACGGGCACGGCCCGATGGCCCACGACGCCTACCTCGTGATGAGCGCGGCCGCGGACGACGCCAACGCCAGCAACCGGCAGGACGTCACCCCGTCCGCGCTGAAGTCCAAGCTCGACAACCGGATCGCCCTGCAGGGCACGAGCGGCGCCATCCGCTACCCGCAGAGCAACCCCGGTTCGAAGCCTCCGCGCGACAAGGCGATCGTGATCGAGATGGCCACCGAGGGCGAACCCCGGCTGGTGGCGTACTGCGGCGCGTTCGGCCTCGGCCCGGAGCTGCGCAGGACGACGTGGGGGCCGGACGACAGTCTGGACTGCCCGGCCGACTCACGCTGAGCCGCCCGCACCGGCCGCCGTCAGCCCTCCTTGTCGTACGTGAGGACCTGGCGGTGGCCGGTCGAGTCGATCAGGGTGCGGCGCAGCTCGCCCGAGGACAGGACCGTCACCGTGCTCGGCGTGCCGGGGCGGCACGCGACCTGCGGCTCGGCGACGACCGCCTCCGTGCCCTGGACGTTCAGGGTGGAGTCGTCGGCGGACGCGAGGGCGCCCTCGAACTCGCAGTGGTACGGGGATCCGCTGTCCAGCGTGCCGTCCTGGGTCAGCCTGAGCACGGTGTCGCCGGGCTCGCCCTGCTCGATGACGAGGGTGCGGGTGATGTGCCCGTAGTCGTTGTCCTGCTCGTTCGTCCACGTGCCCAGGAACTTCGCCGGGATGTCGCCCGCCCCGGCCTGCGCCGGGTCGGACTGCGACGGGGAGTCGGGCGGCTCGGTGGACTGCTGCCCCGGGGTCGTCTCGCCGCCCTGCTGCGAGGGCGCGGCCGAGGACTGGCCGGACGGCTTCGGGTCGTCGCCGCCCTTGCCCTCGGCCGAGCCGTCGTTCTTCATCAGCGCGTACACCGAGCCGCCCGCGCCGAGCGCCACGATCAGCGCGACCGCGACGAGCGCCGCCGTGGAGCGGCCCCGGCGCGGGGGCTCCTGCGGCGGGACGCCGACGGGGGCGAGACCGGGACCGTAGGGCGGCGTCTGGTTCCACACCGGCTGCGGCTGCGGCTGGGCGTGGAGGTGCGGCTGGGGGTGCGCCTGCGGGTAGCCGTACGCGGGCGGGGCCGGAGGCGTCGGCGCCGCGGCGTCCTGGCCGACGATCATCGTCGGGAGATGGTCGAGCTGCGCCCCGCCCGGAGCGCCCGGCGGCGGCGGCGCGTCGGGCTCCGCGGCCTGCGCGGGCGCCGGGGCGGGCTCCGGGGCGGGCGGCAGCGCGGGCCGGGCCGGGGCCGCCGGCAGGGAGGCCTGCTCCGGGTCCTCCGAGTCGAGCAGCTGCACGGCGTGCCGCCCCAGCTGCGCCACGAGCGCGCCCGGCAGCCACGGGTCCCGGGTGCGCCCGCCGTCCCCGAGCGTGTCCTCCGCGCCCGTCCGCTCCAGGATGTCCTCGAGCGTCGGCCGGTCGGCGGGCCGCTTGCGCAGACAGTCCCGTACGAGCTCCTGCAGGCCCTCCGGCAGCCCGTCGAGGTCCGGCTCCTCCTGCGCGATACGGAACATCAGGGCGTGCACCCCGCTGTTCGACGTACCGAAGGGCAGCGCGCCCGACGCCGCGTAGGCCAGCACCGAACCGAGGCAGAACACGTCGCAGGCCGGGGTGATGCGGTCCCCGCGCACCTGCTCCGGCGCCATGAAACCGGGCGAGCCGACGAGTGCGCCGGTCCGCGTCAGACCGCCGTCCGTGACCGTCTCCAGGGCGCGCGCGATGCCGAAGTCGATGACGCGCGGGCCGTCGATCGTCACCAGCACGTTCGACGGCTTCAGGTCGCGGTGGATCAGGCCCGCCGCGTGGATGTCCTGCAGCGCGTGCGCGAGGCCCGCCGCCAGGATCCGTACCGAACGCTCGGGCAGCGCGCCGTGATCGTGCGAGACGACCTGCTGGAGCGAGGGACCCGCGACATAGCCCGTGGCCAGCCACGGCACCGCGGCCTCCGTGTCGGCGTCGAGCACCGGCGCCGTCCAAGCGCCGCCCACCCGCTGCGCCGCCTGCACCTCCTGCCGGAAGCGATTGCGGAACTCCTCCTGCTCGGCGAGCTCCTCGCGCACCAGCTTCACGGCGACCGTGCGGCCCCGCTCCGAGCGCGCCAGATAGACCTGCCCCATCCCACCGGCCCCGAGCCGCCCCAGCAGCCGGTACGCGCCGATGTGCTGCGGGTCGCCCGGCCCCAGCCGGTCCAGTCTGTCCATGTCGCGCCACCCTCCCCCGAATCGTGACCAACAGCACGAGAATAGTGCGGGCCTACGACACAGAGGACCGATGCGCCTTCTACGGTTCCGTAACGCCAGGGAACGGCCGGGGAACCCCGACAAACTGTCGCGTTCGGCGGCGGCGGGCGTACAGGACGCCGATGGTGCGCCCACAGTGCGGACATCTACCCTCGGGCTCATGACCCCTCAGCCGAATCCCCAGGTCGGCGCCGCCGTCAAGGCCGCGGACCGCAAGCACGTGTTCCACTCCTGGTCCGCGCAGGAACTCATCGACCCGCTCGCCGTCGCCGGCGCAGAAGGCTCCTACTTCTGGGACTACGAGGGCAACCGGTACCTCGACTTCACGTCCGGGCTCGTCTACACGAACATCGGGTACCAGCACCCGAAGGTCGTCGCCGCGATCCAGGAGCAGGCCGCGACGATGACGACGTTCGCGCCCGCGTTCGCCGTCGAGTCCCGCTCGGAGGCCGCCCGCCTCATCGCCGAGCGCACGCCCGGCGACCTCGACAAGATCTTCTTCACCAACGCCGGTGCCGACGCCGTCGAGCACGCCCTGCGCATGGCCCGTCTGCACACGGGCCGGCCCAAGGTGCTCGCCGCGTACCGCTCGTACCACGGCGGCACCCAGCAGGCGATCAACGTGACGGGTGACCCGCGCCGCTGGGCCAGCGACACGGGCTCCGCGGGCGTCGTCCGGTTCTGGGCGCCGTTCCTGTACCGGTCCCGCTTCTTCGCCGAGACGGAGGAGCAGGAGTGCGCCCGCGCGCTGGAGCACCTGGAGACGACGATCCAGTTCGAGGGTCCGGCGACGATCGCCGCGATCATCCTGGAGACCGTGCCGGGCACCGCGGGCATCATGCTGCCGCCCGCGGGCTACCTGGCCGGCGTGCGCGAGCTGTGCGACAAGTACGGCATCGTCATGGTCCTCGACGAGGTCATGGCCGGCTTCGGGCGCACCGGTGAGTGGTTCGCCGCCGACCTGTACGACGTGACGCCGGACCTGCTGACCTTCGCCAAGGGCGTCAACTCGGGGTACGTACCGCTGGGCGGTGTCGCGATCTCCGGCGCCATCGCGGAGACCTTCGCCAAGCGGCCCTACCCGGGCGGTCTCACCTACTCCGGGCACCCGCTGGCCTGCGCCGCGGCCGTCGCCACCATCAACGTGATGGAGGAGGAGGGCATCGTCGCCAACGCGGCGCGGCTCGGGACGGAGGTCGTCGAGCCCGGGCTGCGGGAGCTCGCCGAGCGGCATCCGTCGGTGGGCGAGGTGCGCGGCGTCGGCATGTTCTGGGCGCTCGAACTCGTACGGGACCGGGAGACGCGGGAGCCATTCGTGCCGTACGCGGCCGCGGGCGAGGCCAACGCTCCCATGGCGGCGTTCGCGGGGGCCGCCAAGGCGAACGGTCTGTGGCCCTTCGTCAACATGAACCGCACGCATGTCGTGCCGGCCCTCAACATCACCGAGGCCGAACTGAAGGAGGGCCTCGCGGCCCTGGACGCGGCGCTCTCCGTCGCGGACGAGCACGTGGCCTGACGTCCCCTTTTCACCGGCCCGCGACTGCGGTTCGCGGCTGCGGGCTGGTGGGGCGGGGCGGTGCCGTCGGGGGGCGGTGCCGTCGGGGGGGGCGGTGCCGCAGGGGGTGCAGTGCCGTCGGGGGGCGGTGCCGCAGGGGGTGCAGTGCCGCCGGGGGGCGGTGCCGTCGCCGGGTGCCGCGCCGTCGTGGCTGGTCGCGCAGTTCCCCGCGCCCCTGACGGGGCGTCCCTGGCCCGGCACTTCCAGGTCCCCGGGGTTGGCTTCTCCGGCGTCCGGACTCCGACTTCTGATCTCTGGCGTAGGGCCTCTCATTTGGCCCGCCGCCTGCTCCCACCATCCCGCCCCCTCCGGGGGCGTCGGCCCGGCGCCCGGCCTCGGGCAGCACAGACGACCCCGGATACGGATACGGCTTCCGCAGGCCCTGGTCTCGGCCCAGCCCCGGCCTCCCGGGCGGCCCGCCCGGTTCTCCCACACCCTGACGGCATCGCCCCAGCGCCCTGCCTCCGGCCGTACTGGAGCCCCGGCTACGGCTGCCGGCCGCGCCGGTCTCGGCCGCTCAGGCCCCCTGGCCCGCCGCTCTGCCTCCGGCCGTACTGGAGCCCTGGGTACGGCTGCCGGCCGCGCCGGTCTGGGCCACTCCGGGCCGCCTGGCCCGCCGCCCGCTCCCACACCCTGACGACCTCGCCCCAGCGCCCTGCCTCCAGCCGTACTGGAGCCCTGGGTACGGCTGCCGGCCGCGCCGGCCTGGGCCACTCCGGGCCCCCTGGCCCGCCGCCTGCTCCCACCCGCCCGCCCCCTCCGGGGGCGTCGGCCCGGCGCCCGGCCTCGGGGCAGCGCTGCGGCCCCGACCGGGTGCGTATGCGGTCTCCGTGGCCTGGAGCGAGGCAGCGCCCCAGCATCGGGTGCGCGTTCCAGTCAGTCCCGGTTGCAGCGCTCTCGCCGTTGCGGGCGAGCATCGTCGCCGGGTGCGCCAGCGTCGTGGCTGGTCGCGCAGTTCCCCGCGCCCCTGAAGGCACACTTCGTGCGCCCCAGGGGCCTGTCGGACGTGCCCCGCGATGGAGTCGCTCCGTCGGAGACAGCCCGCAGCCCTTGCGAGGTGCGCCCGGCGCTGGGGACGCCCCAGCCCTTTTGGGGTGCGCCGAGTGCTGGGGACAGCCTCAAGCCCTTGTCGGGTGCGCCCGGCGCCGGGCCGACTGCCCCCGGAGGGGGCGGGCGGGTGGGAGCAGGCGGCGGGCCAGGACTGGGCCCCAAGGCTGGGCCGGCGGCGGGGCAGACGGTTCAGGATGGACTGGGTGCGGGCCTCGCACGGGGGCGGGGCTTCGGGCTGCCATTCGCCCGTCGTACCCCGCGAAGGAGACGCCGGTCGGAGGCAGGCCAACAGCCCTTCTGGGGTACGCCCGGCGCTAGGGGCGGCCCCGAGCCCTTGTGGGGTGCGCCCGGTGCCGGGCCGACGGCCCCGGAGGGGGCGGGCGGGTGGGAGCAGGCGGCGGGCCAGGGCTGAGCCCCAGCCTGCGACCTGGCCCCCGAAAGGCACCCGCCCCGCCCGGAAGCACCCGTCCCCACCCGGAAGCACCCGTCCCCACCCGGAAGGCACCCGTCCCCGCCCGGAGAGCCAAGGCACCCGCCCCTGCCCGGAAGGACAAGGCACCCGCCCCTGCCCGGAGGGCCGCGCGTAGTACTTGAGGGGGACCCGGAGGGACCCGTCCCGGTGGGGACGACCCGGGGTGGGTGGGGCGCCTACCGTGAGGCGCATGACCGAGACGACCACCTCCGCCAGCCCCGAGCTCAGCCTGGTCAAGGCGGCGCTGAGCGGGCTCCGCGCGGACCTGTTCCGGGACGTGCGGGCGTACCGTCCGCTGCCCCGCGCCGCGGCCGACGGCCCCTGGACCCGGATGTTCCCGCGCCGGATACGCGGCGAACTGGGGGTGCTGCCGCACGCCGCCGTGCTGGCCCTCGCCCTGCTCACGTTCGCCGTCGGCGCGGAGAGCGTCAGCTTCGGCGCCGACGCGTACGTCGCCGTGCTGTGCGGAATCCTCGTGGCGGCGCCGGTGGCGCTCACGCTGCTGCGCCCCGTCCTCGCCTGGTGGGTCTCGCTGGGCGCGGCCGCCGTCCTCGTCTTCGTGACCGGCGGCTCCCCGACCCCCTGGCCCGCGGGCAGCCTCGTCGGGCACACCCTCGTGATGATGATCGTCGCGGCCCGCACCGGGCCCCGCACGGCGGCCGGCATGTGGGCGCTGAGCACGCTCTACGGGTTCGTCGTGACGCCGGTGACCGGCGGCGACTGGTACAACAGCGACGCCGTTCCGATGCTGGTCGCCTCGGGTATCGCGGTCGCCCTGGTGACCCTGGTCCAGGTCAACCGGACGGCCCGCCGCGAGGTCGTCCAGGAGCGCACGGCCGGCGCCGTCGAACGCGACCGCCGCACCCTCCTCGAGGAGCGTACGAACATCGCCCGCGAGCTGCACGACGTCGTCGCCCACCACATGTCGGTCGTCGCCATCCAGGCCGAGGCGGCCCCGTACCGCGTGGAGAACCCGCCGCCGGAGCTGGAGCAGGCGTTCGTGACGATCCGGGAGAACGCGGTGGCGGCCCTCACCGAGCTGCGCCGGGTCCTGGGCGTCGTACGGGCCGAGGACTACGAGGCGCCGGACGCGCCGCAGCCGACCCTCGCCGACCTCGACCGCCTCCTGGACAACGTCCGTGACGCCGGCCTCACCGTCGACCGTGCCGTGACCGGCGCCGTCCGTGAACTGCCGCCCGGCGTCGAGCTGTCCGCGTACCGCATCGTCCAGGAGGCCCTCAGCAACGTCCTGCGGCACGCGCCCGGCGCCCCGGCCCGGGTGGAGGTCGCGTACGTGCTCGGCGGGCTCGGCCTGCGGATCGTGAACGGGCCGCCCGGCGCCCTGGTGAAGCCCAGCCCCGGCGCGGGGCACGGGGTCACCGGCATGCGGGAGCGGGTCGCGATGCTCGGCGGCGAGATGACGGCGGGCGCGACGGACGACGGTGGCTACGAGGTCTCGGTGTTCGTGCCGGTCGCGGCCACGCCGGACGCGGAGGGCGACGCATGATCAGGGTGCTGATCGCCGACGACCAGATGATGGTCCGCGAGGGCTTCTCGGTGCTGCTGGGCGCCATGCCGGACATCGAGGTCGTCGGCGAGGCCGTCAACGGGGCGGAGGCCGTCGCCCGGGTCCGCGAACTGCGCCCCGACGTCGTCCTCATGGACATCCGCATGCCGGAGCTCAACGGCATCGACGCCACCCGCGAGATCGTCGCCGCGGGTGAGGGCGCGAAGGTCCTCGTCCTCACCACCTTCGACCTCGACGAGTACGTGTACCAGGCGCTCCGCGCGGGCGCCTCGGGCTTCCTCCTCAAGGACGCCTCGGCCCGCCAGCTCGCCGACGGGGTCCGCGTGGTGGCCTCCGGCGAGGCGCTGCTCGCACCAACGGTGACCCGCCGTCTGATCACCGAGTTCTCCAAGCTCGCCGAGACGCCCCGCGTCCGCGCCGAGGCCTACGGCGAGCTGACCGAACGGGAGACGGAGGTCCT
Source organism: Streptomyces xanthii (assembly GCF_014621695.1). Lineage (GTDB taxonomy): Bacteria > Actinomycetota > Actinomycetes > Streptomycetales > Streptomycetaceae > Streptomyces > Streptomyces xanthii. Next base: position 4,153,811 of record NZ_CP061281.1, on the reverse strand, counting down.
CGTCCTCATCGCCCAGGGCCTGTCGAACGCGGAGATCGCCACCCGTCTCGTCGTCGCAGAGTCCACGATCAAGACGCACGTCAGCCGGATCCTGGTGAAGCTGGGGCTGCGCGACCGCACCCAGGCGGCGGTCTTCGCGTACGAGGCCCGCCTCGTGACCCCGAGCTGACTGCGCCTTCCTCGGGGAAATGCGACCCGGAGGGTCTGCATTTCAGGGGCGCGGGGCTGTGTCCGTCAGCGGCTCCGCCGCGGGGTGCGAGAAGCCCGATCGGGGCCGCGGACGCCGGCCGGACCCGGGCCACCCGAGCTCGTGGGCCTGTCCCCGCCCCGGACGGCAGGACTAACGTCCGCTCATGAGCCACACCGTCACCGCCTTCGACCCCTGGTCCCCGGAGTTCCTGGCCGACCCCTACCCCGCGTACCGCGCGCTGCGCGCGTCCGGCCGTGTCCACCGCTACGAGCCCACCCGCCAGTACCTGATCCCGCACCACCGGGACGTCTCCGCCCTGCTCCGGGACCGCCGTCTGGGCCGCACCTACCAACACCGCTGCACGCACGAGGAGTTCGGCCGGACCGCGCCACCGCCGGAGCACGAGCCGTTCCACACCCTCAACGACCACGGCATGCTCGACCTGGAGCCGCCGGACCACACCCGCATCCGTCGCCTCGTCTCCAAGGCCTTCACCCCGCGCACGGTCGACCGGCTGCGCCCCTACGTGGAGAAGCTGGCCGGCGACCTCGTCGGGGACCTCGTCGCGGCCGGCGGCGGCGACCTCCTGACGGCGGTCGCGGAGCCCCTCCCCGTCGCCGTCATCGCCGAGATGCTCGGCATCCCGGAGTCCGACCGGCCCCTGCTGCGCCCCTGGTCGGCGGCGATCTGCGGCATGTACGAGCTGAATCCGCCGGAGGAGACGGCACGGGCCGCGGTCCGGGCGTCCGTCGAGTTCACGGCGTATCTGCGGGAGCTGATCGCCGCCCGCCGCACCGACCCCGGCGACGACCTGGTCTCCGGTCTGATCGCCGCGTACGACGAGGGCGACCGGCTGACCGAGCAGGAGATGATCTCCACCTGCGTGCTGCTCCTGAACGCGGGCCACGAGGCCACGGTCAACTCCACGGTGAACGGCTGGGCGGCCCTGTTCCGCCACCCCGGGCAGCTGGCCGCCCTGCGCGCGGACCACTCCCTGGTCCCGTCCGCGATCGAGGAGCTGATGCGCTACGACACCCCGCTCCAGCTCTTCGAACGCTGGGTCCTGGAGGACATCGAGGTCGCCGGGACGGTCATCCCCCGGGGCTCCGAAGTGGCGCTGCTCTTCGGCTCCGCGAACCACGACCCGGAGGTCTTCCGCGACCCCGAGCGTCTGGACCTGACCCGCGCCGAGAATCCGCACATCTCCTTCAGCGCGGGCATCCACTACTGCATCGGCGCCCCGCTCGCCCGGATCGAACTCGCCGCGTCCATGCGGGCGTTGCTGACGCAGGCCCCGACGCTGCGGGCGACGTCGGAGCCTGTGCGCAAGCCGAACTTCGTGATCCGGGGCCTCGAGGGACTGCCGGTCGAGCTCTGAACCGCAGCCGGTGACCGGCTAGTTGGAGAGGTCGCGGCGGCGCAGGGCCGCGAGGCCGGCGGCGACGAGCACCGCCGCCAGACCGGTCAGGACGAGCACCGGCGGCCAGTCCATCGTGCCGCCGGGCAGCTTCGGGAGGTGGCCGAACGGGGACAGGTTCATGATCGCCTGCGGGAGCTTCAGGGCCGGGCCGAGCCAGCCGAGGAGCAGGGCCGCGCCGGCCACGGCCCAGCCCGCCGGGGCGGCCTGGGGGGCGAGCCCGTACAGGAGCGCGGCGACCGCGCCGAGCACCCACACCGCGGGGAGCTGGACCAGGCACGCGGCGAGGATCGGGCCCAGGTCGTGGCCGTATCCGGCGGCCAGGCCGAGCCCGCCGAGCAGCATGATCAGCACGGCGCCGCCGAAGGCGATGACCAGGTGGCCGGCCGCCCAGCGCAGCCGGCCCACCGCGCCGCTCAGGACGGGCTCGGCCCGCTGTCCGGTCTCCTCGGCGTGCAGGCGCAGCACGGCCTGGACGACGTAGAGCGCGGCGACCATGCCGAGCATGCCGACCATCGCGGCGAGGAACGCGTCGGTGAGCCCGGACTGGCCGCCCATCCGCTCGATGATCTCGCGGGTGTCCGCGCTGCCGCCGACGAGATCGGTGGCCCCGTTGGTGACGCCGCCGAGCGCGGCGCCGGACGCGAGGAAGGCGAGGGACCAGCCGAGGACGCTGCCGCGCTGGAGCCGCCGGGCGAGGGCGGCCGCGGAACCGATCCGGCCGCGGGCCGGTCCCGGGCGGCTGGGCAGGAAGCTCATGCCGATGTCGCGGCGCCCGGCGAGGACGTAGGCCGCCGCGCCCTGGGCGAGCACGGCCGCGGCGAACAGGAGCAGCACCCACCAGCGTTCACCGGCGTAGGCGCGGGTGTTCTCCAGCCAGCCGATCGGGGAGAGCCAGGTCATGACGGACGAACCGTCGACGCTGCCGGCGTCACCGGCGGCGCGCAGCACGAAGGCCACTCCGAGCAGTCCCGCGGTCGCGCCGCGGGCGAGCCGGGCGCTCTCGGTGAACTGGGCGACGATCGCGGCCATCGTCGCGAAGACCATGCCGGCGCCGCCGGTCGCGAGGCCCAGCGCGAGCGCGCCCGCGAGCCCGTCACCGGCCGTGACGGCCATGCCGACGGTGATGAACACGGCGATCGTCGCGTTCGCGATCAGGGCCGTGAGCAGGGCGGCGGTGAGCGGGGCGCGCCGGCCGACCATCGCGGCGGACACCATCTCCTGGCGCCCGCTCTCCTCTTCGTCGCGGGTGTGCCGGACGACGATCAGCAGGCTCATCGCCGCAGCGAACACGGCCGCGTACGCGCCGACCCGCCATACGGTGAGCCCGCCGAGGGAGTCGTCGAGGGCCGGTCCGTAGAGGGCGCGCAGCGAGCTGTTGGTGCGCATGGTGTCGAGCACGCCGGCCCGCTCGGCGTCCGTCCCGTACAGGCCCTTCAGGGTCTTCGGCATGGTGACGACGGTGAGGGCCACGACGTAGATCCAGACCGGCATCATGATCCGGTCGCGGCGCAGGGCGAGCCGCAACAGGGCGCCGGTCCCGGCGAGTTGGCGGCTGCCGCCGGTGCGCGGGGCATAGCCGGTGGTGGTGGCGGTGACGGCGGCGCTCATCGGGTCACCTCGGAGGGGGCGGCCCCGGTGAGGTCCTCCTGGTAGTGGCGCAGGAAGAGCTCTTCGAGGGTGGGCGGCGTGCTGGTCAGGGACCGGACGCCGGACGCGGTGAGGGAGCGCAGTACGGCGTCGAGCCGGTCGGACTCGACCTGGAGCCGCACGCGGTGGCCCTGGACGTCGAGGCCGTGCACGCCGGGCAGGTTCGCCAACCCGTTGGGCGGGCCCGCGAGTTCGGCGGTGACGCTGGTGCGGGTGAGGTGGCGCAGCTGGGCGAGGGAGCCGCTCTCGACGGTGCGGCCCTTGCGGATGATGCTGACGCGGTCGCAGAGCTCCTCGACCTCGCTGAGGATGTGGGACGACAGCAGGACGGTCTGTCCGCGTTCGCGGGCGGCCTCGCGCACGTACGCCTGGAAGACCTCCTCCATCAGCGGGTCGAGTCCCGAGGTGGGCTCGTCGAGGATGAGCAGGTCGACGTCGGCGGCGGCGAAGGCGGCGACGAGCGCGACCTTCTGCCGGTTGCCCTTGGAGTACGTGCGGCCCTTCTTGGTGGGGTCCAGCTCGAAGCGTTCGACGAGTTCGGCGCGGCGCCGCTCGTCGAGGCCGCCGCGCAGCCGTCCGTACAGGTCGATGACCTCGCCGCCGCTGAGGTTGCGCCACAGGGTGACGTCGCCGGGGACGTACGCGACCTTGCGGTGCAGCTCCACGGCGTCGGCCCAGGGGTCGCCTCCGAGCATCTGCACGGCGCCCGAGTCGGCGCGGAGCAGTCCGAGGAGCACGCGGATGGTGGTCGACTTGCCGGCGCCGTTCGGGCCGAGGAAGCCGTGCACCTCGCCGGCCTCGACGTCCAGGTCGAGCCCGTCCAGGGCGTGGGTCCTGCCGAACGACTTGTGCAGTCCGGAGACCGTGATTGCCTTCGTCATGATTCTGAAGCTACGCGGACTTCACAAATTTGTGAAGTTAAGGAAGCGTATAAACTCGGGGGCTCAGGCGGGGGCGGTACGGGCAGGGGAGATGATCAGGACATGAGCGGCGCCGACGACGACACGAAAGCGGTGGACTCCGCGGGGTCCGCGGACCCGCGCGCCCGCTTCGTCGAACGCTTCGCGGGTCAGCTGGTCGAGGCCGGGATGCCGCGGATGCCGGCCCGGATCTTCGCCGCGCTGCTCGCCTCCGACTCCGGGGCGCTGACCTCGGCGGAACTCGGGGAGCGGCTCACCGTCAGCCCGGCCGCGGTCTCCGGCGCGGTGCGGTACCTCACGCAGCAGCACATGGTCACGCGCGAACGGGAGCCCGGGACGCGGCGCGACCTGTTCCGGGTGCACAGCAACCAGTGGTACGAGGCGCTGGGCAACCGGGACAGCGTCCTCAAGCGCTGGGAGGACGCCCTGCGCGAGGGCGTCGACAACCTCGGCCCCGACAGCCCCGCGGGCCGCCGCATCGCCGAGACCCTGGCCTTCTTCGAGTTCATGCAGCTCGAACTGGCCGAAATGATGGCCCGCTGGCGAGCCCACCGCAAAACCCTCGGCCTGGACGCCCCCCAGCCCCGCTGAACCCTGCCCCTTCCCGGGGACGGCATCGAAGGGCGGCCCCGCCTGCCCGCAACCATCCACCCCCGGGCCCAGCCGTGGTCCAGCCCTCCTCCCACCCGCCCGCCCCCTCCGGGGGCGCCGGCCCGGAGGGGGCGGGTGGGTGGGAGCAGGCAGGGGGGCGCACGGGAGGCACCACGCCAGAGGCGAGAGGCGCCGGGGAGTCGAGCCCCGGCAGAGGGGCGCGGGGAACTGCGCGCTCAGCCACCGCAGCACTCCGGCCGGGATGTGTGCTGAACCGGCGCGGCCCCCGGCGTACCCCGCGGGGGCCTCGCCCAAGCCCCGCAGGGAATCCGCTCAGCGCGACGAACGCGGCGTCACCAGCCCGGACTCGTACGCGAAGACCGCCGCCTGGGTGCGGTCGCGCAGGCCCAGTTTCACGAGGATGCGGCCTACATGGGTCTTCACCGTCTGCTCGGCGACGACGAGACTCTCCGCGATCTCCGCGTTCGACAGCCCCTGGGCGATCAGCACGAGGACCTCCGACTCGCGGTCGGTGAGCTCCGCGGGCCGCTGCCCCGGCACGGCCCCCGCCCGGGCGCCCCCGTCCGACAGCCGCGCGTACTCCGCGATCAGCCGCCGCGTGACGGTCGGCGCGAGCAGCGCCTCGCCGGAGGCGACGACACGGACCGCCTCCGCGAGCTGCTCCACGGAGGCGTCCTTGAGCAGGAACCCGGAGGCCCCCGCGCGCAGCGCCTCGTACACGTACTCGTCCAGGTCGAAGGTGGTGAGGACGAGGACCCGTACGGCGGGGTGCGACGCGGTGACCCGGCGGGTCGCCTCGATGCCGCTGAGCTCGGGCATCCGGATGTCCATGAGGACGACGTCCGGGGCGAGTTCGGCGACCTGCGCGAGCGCGTCGAGCCCGTCGACGGCCTGCCCGACGACCTCCAGGTCGGGCTGGGTGTTCAGGAGCACGGTGAACCCCTGCCGGACCATCATCTGGTCGTCGGCGATCAGGACCCGGATCGGCATGTCAGTTCTCTCCCCCGGCAGGACGTGCGCCCGGGCGAGGACCGCCGGACGCGGGCAGGAAGGCCCGTACCTCGTAGCCGCCGGCCACGGCGACGGGCCCGGCGTCGAGCGTGCCGCCCAGCATCGCGGCGCGCTCCCGCATGCCGAGCAGCCCGTGCCCCGCACCGGGCGAGGGCGCCGCGGGCCGCTCGGGCGCGGTGTTGGTGACCCGGACTCCGAGCCCGTCCGGGCGGTGGTCGAGCGCCACCTCGACCGTCGAACCCGGCGCGTGCCGCAGCGCGTTGCTGAGCGCCTCCTGCACGATCCGGTACGCGGACAGTTCGACGCCGGGCGGCAGCGGGCGCCGCTCCCCGGTGCCGAGGACGGTCACGGCGAGCCCGGCGGCCCGGGTGCCGGCGACGAGCGTGTCGAGCCGGTCGAGGGTGGGCTGCGGGCGCTGCGGCGCTGCGGCCGTACCGGGATCGTCGTCGCCCACGCCGCCCGCCCCCGGATCCTCCGCCCGCAACACCCCGAGCACCCGCCGCAGTTCGGCCAGCGCCTCCAGGGCGCTCGCGCGGATGCCGTCCAGGTTCTCCTTCAGGGCGTCCGGCGGGTTCTCGACGAGGTGCGGGGCGACCTGCGCCTGGATCGAGATGACGGACATGTGGTGGGCGACGACGTCGTGCAGTTCACGGGCGATGTTCGCGCGCTCCTCCAGGACCGTGCGCCGGGCCCGCTCCTCCGCCGTGATCTCCTCCTGGACGACGAGCCGGTTCCGCGCCTCCCGGCGGCCGCGCAGCGCGATCCCGAGCAGGGCGAGCATCCCGAACACGACGATGGAGAGTGCCGTCGTCGAGGAGTAGCGGGCGATGTCCGCCCCGGAGCGCTGGACGAGCGGCCCGGCGGCCGCGCTCAGCGCGAACGCGACGACGGCCGCCCGCGTCGGCACCCGCAGCGCGAGCAGCAGCAGCACGGCCCCGTGGGCGACGACGGCGGGCGCGGCCCACGGCCACGCGTCCTCGCCGGACGCCGCCTGCCCGGACAGCCAGGGCAGCGCGAGCTGTGCCACGAGCACGGAGTCGAGCAGCGACAGCCAGAACGCGCACGCGGGCCGCCACAGCGCGAGCAGCATCGCGCCGCCCTGCACGCCCATGAGGGCGATGGCGGCCGGTGTGCCCAGGTGGTAGCCGTTGCCGATCTGGTCGATGCCGGAGAGCGTCGTGCCGAGGGCGATCCAGGCGAGCAGCAGGTGCGGCACCCAGCGCAGCAGCCGCGGGCGGCTCAGCGGCGGCAGCGGCCTGCGCTCGAAGGTGAGCAGATCGCGTCGCAGGGAACGCAGCAGCGCCCCGAGATCGTCCGCCTCGGCTTCCCCGCGCTCCCTCCGGCCCCCCGCCCTGTCCCCCACCATGTCCCCCACCCTAGAGGGGGACATGGGCGCCCGGCGCCGCCGGTCAGCCATGACGGACCACGGCCCGCGGGCTCCGGCGGCGCCGCTCCCTGACCACGCGCGAGCCGCGCCGGCCCCCGCCCTGCTCGTACGTGCGGAACGCCGCCCAGCACACAGTCAGGGCGAGCGCGAACACCGGCAGCCACGCCGCCCGCGCCGCGACCCAGGTGAGCGAGTCGGGCACGGTGTGCAGGCCGGGCAGCCGGCCCGCGAGCAGGCCCGTCGCGGTGACCGCCATCAGGGCCGTCTGGTGCCACAGGAAGATCGTCATCGCGAACAGGTTGACCACCGCGACCGCCGCCCAGGCCACCGGCCGGCGCAGCCAGGACCGCAGCCGGTCCAGGAGCAGCAGCGCGAGTCCGCACTGGGCGAGCCCGAAGGTGACGGCGGCGAGCGTCGGCGGGTTCAGGTTCGACACGGGGGCGCCGGGCACGCCGACCATCGACGCCGGGTACCCGGCCCACAGGACGAGCCCGGCCGTCGCGGCGGCCCCGCCGGCGAGCAGCACCGACCCGGCCCGCCGGCCCAGCGCCTCCCGCGTCCAGGCCGCGCCCAGCGTGTACGGCACGAGCCAGCCGGCCGCCAGGTTGATCCAGCCGAGCCAGGCCGGGCCGCCGAAGCCGAACCGTACGAGGTCCACATGGAGGACGACGGCCAGCGGCCACAGCGGGTTGAGCCGGGCCACGAGCGGGGTCGCGGCGGTCAGCGCGGCGAACACCAGCAGGAACCACAGCGGGGACATCGCGAGTTTCCCCAGGGTGTGGACGGTGTCGTACGGCACCCCGGACAGGAGCATGCCGAGCGCCGCCGCCGTCCACACCCCGAGCACCGCCGCGACCGGCCGGAACAGCCGCCCGAGCCGGGCCGTCAGCCACGCCCCGTACGTCTCGCCGCGGGCCCGAGCCGACGCGTACCCCTTGGTCGCCATGTGCCCGCCGACCAGGAAGAACACGGCGAGCGTCTGGAACAGCCAGGAGACGGGCGCGAGCCAGGACAGGTGCTGGAGCGGGCTCGCGGTGTGCAGGGCGCCGTCGCCGCCGGGCACCAGGGCCGTGACGAACCAGTGCCCGAGGACGACCCCGCAGATCGCGAGGGCGCGCAGCGCGTCGACCGCGCGGTCCCGGTGCGCGGGGGTCGCCGCGTCGACCCGCCGGACGAACGACCGTGCGGGCAGCAGGAGTTCACGCATGAGAAGCCTCCGTCACATCGGACACGCCTGCGGGGGACACGGGGGACGACGGGGAGCCGTCGGACGCCTGGGATGCCGCCGCGCCCCGCAGATCGCCGGTGCGGGGATCCGAGCCCAGGACGATGCGGGCCATCCCCGCGAGGGAAGGGGTGCCGGGGCGGAAGTAGTCGCTGTGGCCGCCGGCCCCGGCGGCGAAGACCCGGGCGCCGAAGCCGGGCGAGACAGGGTCGGCGCCGAGACCGACCGTCGTGCCGAAGAACCCGGCGCTCACGTGCGGCACATGGGCGATCCAGTCGCCGCCGCCCCGCGCCGCCCACACCCGGGCCCGGGTGCCGAGCCCCGAGGCGCTGTCCGCGCCGGTGCCCGGGCTGCCGACCAGGACGAGGTCGGACACCGCCGCGGGACCGCGCAGCGCGCCCGCCGCGCGCCCGCACACCACGGATCCGTACGAATGGCAGAGCAGGGTGACCGAGGGGCGGTGGCCGCCGCTGCCCAGCGACCTCAACTCCCTTACCGCGTCCACCAGTCGGGGTGCCGCCTCTTCGGCGCGGCCCGGTGTGGCGACGGCGGCGCTGACGGTGGCCGGTGTCTCGTAGCCGAGCCAGGCGACGACCGCGGCCCGTCCGCCGAGCCGGTCGCGCAGGGCGAGCGCGCCCGCGCGGAACCGGTCGTAGGTGTCGAGGGACGTGTCGGAGCCGGGGACCAGGACGGCGATCCGGCGGGCGCGGGCCAGATCGCCGAACACCTCGACGGCCCGGCCGGAGCCGCGCGCGTCGAAGTGCAGGAACGTCCGGCCGTCCGCGGCCATCTCGCGCAGCTCACGGGCCCTGCCCGTCGCCCCGAACCCGGCGGCCATGCGGGCGGCCTCCCGCGCCACGGCCCGGTTCGCGTCGTACGCCGAGTCCAGCGAGCCCGCGGTGACCGGGCCGGTGCGGGCCGGCGGCGGGGCGGGGACGTCGGGGTGCGCGGCCGCCGAGACCGGCACCGCCACGGCGCCCGTCACCAGCGCCGCGAGCAGCGTCCGGCGGATCCGTCCCGGCCAGCGGCCCATGCCGTCACTCCCCCTCCGGGCACCGCCGTCCGGTGCCTCTGGAAAGGAAGTTATGAATCACGGGCCGTAACCGGCATCACGCCACGGAGCCAACCTCGCGCGTAGCTCCCAGGTATCACCCGTCATACCCGGGTAGGGGTACTCCTTCTCAACCCATTGCCCTACCAGGCGAGTTGGGCGATCTCCTCGGCGACGACCGCGCACGCGTCGGCGGCCGGGTCGATCAGCGGGAAGTGGCCGACCTCCTCCAGGTACGTGACGCCGACGACCTCGCCCGCCTGCGCCGCCGCGTCCGCGTACGCCTCGGTCACCGCGAACGGGACGGTGGTGTCGGTGCGGCCCTGCACGATCGTCGTGGCGATCCCGGTGGGCAGCAGCAGCGACGGATCGGCCCACGGCCGCCGCTCCTCGAACAACTTCGGTGAACCGCCGAGGAGTTGGCCGCTCGCCCCGCCGCACACGCCCAGCTCCTCCGACAGCGCCAGGTCGGCGATCGGCGCGAGCGCGACGACACCGCGCAGCGCGGGCGCGGCCGGGGTGAACCAGGGGGCGTCCGCGGGCAGTACGTGCCGGGCCGCGGCCCACAGCGCGAGGTGTCCGCCCGCCGAGTGCCCGGTGACGACCGTGCGGCGCACGTCCGCGGCGGGCAGGTGCTCGGCGACGAGCGCGGGCAGCGCGTCGAAGGCGGCCGCCACGTCGTCGAAGGTCTCGGGCCAGCGCCCGGCGACGGGACCCTTCACCCCCTGATGAGGAACGGCTGCGCCTTGCGGGGGGACATCCCCCGGCCCCCGCCGGTACTCGACGTTGGCGACGGCGAAGCCGCGCCGGGCCAGGTAGTCGCAGAAGGGGCTCAGATGCTTCCGGTCGTAGGGCGCCCGCCAGGCGCCGCCGTGCAGGGCCACGACCAGCGGGGCCGTGGCCACCGCCGTCCTCGGCGCGTGGAAGTCGATCACCTGGTCCGGGTGATCTCCGTACGCGGCGCTGACGTCCGGCTCGACGACGGGGTGCGAGAAGGCCGACGCCTCCTCGGCCGCGTCGCGGGCGGCGGCTTCGTCCGGCATGCTCCAACCTCTCGGCGTCAGGGGCGACGGTGCCGGGCCATGTCCGGGGCACCGCGGGGTACGCGGACGCTACCAGGCCCGTGACGTGCGCCGACGCCCCGCCCGATGAGGACGGGGCGCCGGCGGACCGTCACGTGTTGATCAGGTCACCCGAGCGTGTCGGCGAGGACCCGCGCCGCGCGCTCCACCTCCGCGAAGGACAGGTACAGCGGGGTGAATCCGAACCGCAGCACGTCGGGCGCCCGGAAGTCGCCGACGACACCGGCCGCGATCAGCCGCTCCATGACCTCGCCCGCGTCCTCGCAGGCCAGCGCCACCTGGCTGCCCCGCTCGGCGTGCGCCCGCGGGGTGACCGTGACGACCCGCCCCTCGGGCACGTACGCGGCGACGCACTCCAGGAAGAAATCCGTCAGGGCCAGCGACTTGGCCCGCACCGCGTCCACGCTCACGTCCGGCCGCGACCAGACCTCGAGCGCCGCCTCCAGCGCCAGCATCGACAGGATGTCCGGCGTCCCGACCCGGCCGCGCACCGCGCCGTCGGCGGGCGCGTACTCGGGCCGCATGCCGAACGGTTCGGCGTGCGAGTTCCACCCCGGCAGCGGAGAGTCGAAGCGGTCCTGGAGCCCCGCCCGCACGTACAGGTACGCGGGCGAACCCGGGCCGCCGTTCAGGAACTTGTACGTGCAGCCGACCGCCAGGTCGACGCCGTGCGAGTCGAGCCCGACCGGCAGCGCGCCCGCGCTGTGGCACAGGTCCCACACGCTGACGGCGCCCGCCGCGCGGATCGCCGCGGTCAGCGCGGGCAGGTCGTGCAGCCGGCCCGTGCGGTAGTCGACGTGGTTGAGCAGGACCGCGGCCGTGCGCGGCCCGAGGGCGTCCGGCACCTCGGCGGGGGCCAGCGGGCGGACCGTGCAGCCGGTCATCCGCGCGGCCGACGCGGCGATGTAGCCGTCCGTCGGGAACGTGGAGGCGTCGACCAGGATCTCGTCCCGGCCCGCGTCAGGGCCGCCGGAGAGCCGGACCGCGCCCACAAGTGCCTTGAACACGTTGACACTTGTGGAGTCGCCGACGACGATCTGCCCGGCCGCGGCACCCACCAGCGGGGCGACGAGATCGCCGATCCGCTCGGGGGCCGTCCACCAGCCGGACTCCGTCCAGGACCGGATCCGCAGCTCGCCCCACTGCCGCCGTACGACGTCCTCGACGGCGCCCGGCACGTTCGCGGGCAGCGCGCCCAGCGAGTTCCCGTCCAGGTACACCACCTCGTCCAGGACGAAGTCGGCGCGCACCGCCGCCAGCGGGTCCCGCGCGTCCAGCTCCCGCGCCCGCTCGATCAGGTCAGACATGGGACCTCGCCGTCCACAGCTCGGGGAACACGTTCTTCTGCGCGCGCTTCTCCAGCCACGCGACACCGGCGCTGCCGCCCGTGCCGGTCTTGGCGCCCATCGCGCGCCGCGTCGCCACCAGGTGGTCGTTGCGCCAGCGCCAGATCAGCTCGGCGACGTCGGTGAGGGCCTCGCCGAGCCGCGCAAGCTCGCCGCTCTCGTCACCGGCGTACAGCTCGGTCCACACCGCCTCGACCTCGGGCGAGGGCACGTAGCGCTGCGACACGTCCCGGTCCAGGACGGCCCGCGGCACACCGTGGCCGCGCCGGGCGAGCAGCCGCAGCACCTCGTCGTACAGGCTCGGCTGGTGCAGGGCCTTCTCCAGCTCCGCGTACACGCGCGGGGCGCCCCGGTGCGGCACCAGCATCGACGCCGACTTCTCGCCGAGCAGGAACTCCATGCGCCGGTACATCGCCGACTGGAACCCGGAGCCCTCGCCGAGCGCGCTCCGGTACGAGTTGAACTGGGCGGGGGTGAGCTGCGCCAGCGGGCGCCACGAGTCGTTGAGCGCCTGCAGCTCGCGCACCGAGCGCTTGAGGGCCGCCACGGCGGTGGGCACGTCGTCCTGCGCGAGCGCCCCGCCCGCGGTCTCCCACTCGTGCACGATGACGGTGAACCACAGCTCCATGACCTGGGTGGTGACCAGGAAGACCATCTCGCCCGGGTCGTCCGAGCGCAGGTGCTGGAGGTGGGTGAGCACATCGGCCTGGACGTAGTCCTCGTACGGCGTCGTGCCCGCGAAGTCGAGATGCGGGGTGGCGGGTGCGTCCGCGTCCTGTGGGGTCGCGTCTTCCGCTACGTGTTCCGCGTCGTGGGACATCGCTGTCTCCTGAATGTGTATCCGGGTAGCGGTCCGCCCTGCCGTTACCGGCACGGGGCCCCGGTCCCCACCTGCATCCTCCGCAATCCTCCCCCGAAACGGCAAGGCCCGCCTGATCACAGGCGGGCCTCGACTCGGTCCTGCTTATCCGAGGGTCTGCGCGGCGGTCTCCGAGGAATCCTTCAGGAACTGCGTGCAGCGCTCGTACTCCGCCTGCTCGCCGATCTCGCCGGCGGCCCGCGCCAGGGCGTGCAGGGCCCGCAGGAAGCCGCGGTTCGGCTCGTGCTCCCACGGCACCGGGCCGTGGCCCTTCCAGCCGTTGCGGCGCAGCGCGTCGAGCCCGCGGTGGTAGCCGGTGCGCGCGTAGGCGTACGACTCGACGACGCTGCCGCGCTCGTACGCGGCGTCCGCGAGCTGCGCCCAGGCGAGCGAGGAGGTCGGGTACTTCGCGGCGACGTCCGCCGGGTCGGTGCCGCCCGCGAGCAGCTCCCGCGGCTCCGGCTCGTCCGGCAGGTGGGTCGGGGGCGGTCCCCCGAGGAGGTTCTCGTGAAGGCTCATGGGTCCAGTGTGCCGCCTGCGTCCGGCGCTCAGGCGATCACCCTGGTCACGGCCCTGACCAGGGCGTCCACCCCGGCCTCCGCCTTGCCGCGCGGGCAGCCCACGTTCAGCCGCACGAAGCCGGGCGCCCCGTACACGGATCCGGGCATGATCGCGACCTTCTCCTCCTCGACGAGCACCCGCTGCAGCCCGGCGTCCTCGGTGATCCCGAGCGGCCGCAGATCGATCCAGGCCAGGTAGCCGGCCTCGGGCACCCGCCAGCCGAGCCCGGGGAACGCGGCGCCGAACCGCTCCTCGACGAGCCGCAGATTGCCGTACGTGTACGCGCGCAGGGCGTCCAGCCAGGGGCCGCCCTCGCGGTAGGCGGCGATGTGCGCGGTCAGCGCGAGCACCGGCGGCGACTCCAGGCCCTCGTCGTGCCCCATCCTGCGGACGAACTCGGCATGGTCGCCCGGGTCGCCCACGAACCCGTAACTGCCGCTCAGCGCGGGGAAGTTGAAGGACTTGCTGCCGGAGGTGACCAGCGCCCAGCGCAGTCCGTCCCCGTACCGGGTCCACGGCAGGTGGCGCCGGCCCGCGTGGGCGAGGTCGGAGTGGATCTCGTCGCTGATCACGGCGACGTCGTGCCTGCGGGCGAGGTCCGCGATCCGGCGCAGTTCGGCGTCGGTCCACACGTGCCCGGTGGGGTTGTGCGGGGAGCACAGGACGAGGACGCGGCTGTCGGGGCGGGCCAGCTCGCGCTCCAGGCCCGCCCAGTCGTCGACGCCGACGGCGCGCAGGTCCCGGCGGGCGCCGAGCACCGCCTTGCGGAAGCCGTCGTAGGTGGGGGTGTGCAGGACGACGCCATCGCCCTCGCGGGTCCACATGCGCAGCAGCTGGGCGATCTGGTTGAGCACGGAGGGCCCGAAGACGAGCCGCTCTACGTCCACCTCGGTCGCGTACCGGTCCCGGTACCAGTCGCGGATCGCGCCCTTGAAGTCGTCGTTGCGCCAGTCGGTGTAGCCGAACACGCCGTGCGCGAGCCGCTCCCCGAGCGCCGTCAGCACCTCGGGCGGGCACGCGAAGTCCATGTCGGAGATGGTGAACGGCAGCAGGTCCGGGTCCGGGAAGCGGTCGGTGATGCCGTCCCACTGCACGCACCAGGTACCGCGCCGGTCGACCGGGGTGTCGAAGTCGTACGTCACTGAGGGGCCCTCCGGGCAGCGGGGAAGACGGCGGGGAACGGGACGGGCCCGGCGCCCCCTCGCAGTGCCGAGGGAGGGCCGGGCCCGCAGGGGTACCGGTCGGGCTACTTGATGCGGGTGCCCGAGGAGCGCAGGTTGGCGCAGGCCTCGACGACACGGGCGGTCATGCCGGTCTCGCCCTTCTTGCCCCACACGCGCGGGTCGTACGTCTTCTTGTTGCCGACCTCGCCGTCGACCTTCAGGACGCCGTCGTAGTTCTCGAACATGTGCCCGGCGATGGGGCGCGAGAAGGCGTACTGGGTGTCGGTGTCGAGGTTCATCTTCACGACGCCGTTCTCCAGCGCGGTGTGGATCTCCTCGATCGTGGAGCCCGAGCCGCCGTGGAAGACGAAGTCGAACGGCTGCGAGCCGGCCGGCTTGCCGTACTTCGCGGCCACGCCCTCGTTCAGCTCCTTGAGCAGGTCGGGGCGGAGCACCACGTTGCCCGGCTTGTACACGCCGTGCACGTTGCCGAACGAGGCGGCCAGCAGGTAGCGGCCGTTCTCACCGAGGCCGAGGGCCTCGACCGTGCGGATCGCGTCGTCGACGGAGGTGTAGAGGTTGTCGTTGATCTCGTGCGAGACGCCGTCCTCCTCACCGCCGGTCGGGGTGATCTCGATCTCCAGGATGATGTTCGCCGCCTTGGCCTTGGCGAGCAGCTCCTGGGCGATGTCGAGGTTGTCGGCGAGGGTCTCGGCCGAGCCGTCCCACATGTGCGACTGGAACAGCGGCAGACCGCCGTCGGTGACCCGCTTCGCGGAGATCTCGAGCAGCGGGCGCACATAGCCGTCCAGCTTGCCCTTGGGGCAGTGGTCGGTGTGCAGCGCGATCTTGTTCGGGTACTTCGCGGCGACGACGTGCGCGAACTCGGCGAGGGCCTGCGCGCCCGTCACCATGTCCTTCACGCCCTGGCCCGAGAGGTACTCGGCGCCGCCGGTCGAGATCTGGATGATGCCGTCGCTCTCGGCCTCCGCGAAGCCCTGGAGGGCCGCGTTGAGGGTCTGCGTCGACGAGACGTTGATGGCCGGGTAGGCGAACTTCCCCGCCTTGGCCCGGTCGAGCATCTCGTTGTACTGCTCCGGGGTTGCGATGGGCATCTGCCGTCTCCTCGTGAAGCGCGCGTTGCGGGTTTGGGTTGTTCTGGTGTCCTGACCGGTGGTCCGACCCTCACCAAGCACCATGGGGTGACTTCATCGTCGCCCCCATCTTTCCAGACTTGTGGGGTTACCGGCCGGTCGCCTCAGTCCAGGCCGAGCTCGTCCTTCGAGAACGCGAAGAGGTACGGGACCCCGGCGCCCTCGGTGATCTTCTCGGCGGCACCGGTGGCCCGGTCGACGATCGTCGCGACGCCGACGACCTCGGCCCCGGCCTCCCGCACGGCCTGCACGGCCTCCAGCGGCGACCCGCCCGTCGTGGAGGTGTCCTCGACGACGAGCACCCGGCGGCCCTTGATGTCCGGGCCCTCGACGCGGCGCTGCATGCCGTGCGCCTTGGCGGCCTTGCGGACCACGAACGCGTCCAGGCGCTGCCCGCGCGCGGCGGAGGCGTGCAGCATCGCGCCGGCGACCGGGTCGGCGCCCATCGTCAGACCGCCGACCGCGTCGAAGTCGAGGTCGGCCGTCAGGTCGAGCAGCACCTGCCCGACCATCGGGGCGGCCTCGCCGTCGAGGGTGACCCGGCGCAGGTCGACGTAGTAGTCGGCCTCCAGACCGGAGGAGAGCGTCACCTTGCCGTGCACCACGGCCTTGTCCTTGATCTGCTGGAGCAGCGCGTCGCGCACGTCGTTCGAAGTCATGCCTACGAGCTTAAGCGCCGCGTTTTACAGCCGTCGCCAGGTCCAGGTGGTGCTCGCCTCCAGCGGATCGACGGGGGTCACGAGCCGGGGCTGCGTGTTGAGGCCGTTCGGGGGGCCGGTCTGCGGTTCGACGCACACGGCGGCGTCCTGCTCGTCGTAGACGACGACCCACGGCTCGCGGCTCTTCACGTTCACCTCCAGCTGCCCCGGCCAGGTCAGCGTGACATCGACGCCGTCCGGCATGCCGAAGCAGTCGTCCCACGGGCCGGGCTTCGGGTCGATCCGCCGACCGGTGGGCAGATGGTCGTCGCCGCGCTCCTCCTGCCAGGCGGGCTCGAAGTCGACGCGCACGTCCTCACCGCCGAGGTTCCGGTTGAACCAGGGGTGCCAGCCTGCCTGCGCGGGGAACGAGTCGCCGTACGTCTCGATGCCGAGCGTCAGCGTCAGGCTGTCCTCGGTGAGCGCGACGATCTGGGTGACCCGCCCGGGGTGCGGCCACGGCTCGGTCAGGTCGTACGTGAACACGGCCTCGGCCGCGCTCGTACGGGCCGTCTTCCACTCGGCGTCGCGGGCGAAGCCGTGGATGGCGTGCGGCGGCGAGTTGAGCGGCATCTGGCGGACGTGCCCGCCGTCCAGGAACCGGCCGTCCCTGATCCGGCCGCACCACGGCACCATCGGGAAGCAGCCGTACTTCTGCCCCTGCCGCAGCAGCTCGGTCCCGGCGATCTTCAAGCTGCTCACCCGGCAGCCGTTGCCCGGCGCCACGGTCACTTCCGCGTCGCCCGCGGTCAGCGTCGTCTCCTGAGTCGTCACGAGCCTTGAGCCTAGGCGGTGTCGGGGCGGCGCACCGTCAGCGGCGTCGGCGCAGGGCGCGGCCCACGACGATCACGGAGGCGACGACGAGGGCGGCGGCGGGGGCCGCCCAGCGCAGGGTGGCGCTCGCGGCGGCGCCCTCCGGGCCGGGGACCGGGGCGTAGCGGCCGCGCGGCGGGG
Source organism: Streptomyces xanthii (assembly GCF_014621695.1). Taxonomy (GTDB): domain Bacteria; phylum Actinomycetota; class Actinomycetes; order Streptomycetales; family Streptomycetaceae; genus Streptomyces; species Streptomyces xanthii. Next base: position 4,136,531 of record NZ_CP061281.1, on the reverse strand, counting down.
CGTGGTCGACCTCCTCGGCGCTGCGGCCGATCATCGTGCGGCGGGCGTGCGCGGCCGCGGGCTCAGCCGGGAGCTCGCCGTTCTCGAATTCGCCCTCGTAGTCGCCCTGGAAGTCGGTCTCGGGGCCGAGCGAGGAGGGCGGCACCTCGGTGTCGAACACGGACAGCGCCTCCGGCCCGGCCGCGCCCTCCGGCCCCTCTGCACCGCCGGCGCCCTCGATGCCTTCGGCGTCGTCGATGTCATCGGCATCGTCGGCGAGCTCGTCCTCCGGCTCATCCGCGCCCAGGTCCTGGCTCTCCGTGCCGAGGTTCTCCGCGAAGCGGCCGAGCAGGCGCTGGGCGGCGGAGGTCACGGCGTCCTCGTCCAGCTCGGCCACGCGGCCGTCGCCGGTACCGGTGCCGGTGAACGTGACGCGGGAGCCGCCGTCCGACGCGGCGACCCGGGCCGTCAGCTCGAAGGCGACGGCGCCCGTGCCGCGGGCCTCCGTGCCGTCGCCGGTCAGCGTGAACGAGCCGTCCGGGGTCTCGGTGACCTGGACGCTGCCGCGGTACGTGATGGCGGTCCCGCCGATGCGCACCTTGAGCCGGCCACCGTCGCCGGAGGCGTCACGCTGGAACCCGGGCAGGGCCCGGGCCACGCGGAGGGGGTCGCAGAGCACCGCCCTCAGGGACTCCGCCGGTACCGGAACGAACACCTCATGCTCCATGCCGCCCGAGCCTAGCGACGCCGTCGGGAACGTGTCTCCCTCTTCGCCGGGGCGCCCTCTGTTTCGTACGGGTCCGCGGGCCGGTGGGGGCTGGTCGCGCAGTTCCCCGCGCCCCTGAAATGCAGACCCTTCGGGTCGCATTTCCCCGATGCCTCAGCCCCCGACGAGACAGCGCACGCAGTGCGCCTTCAGGGGAAGGCGCGGCGAAGCCACATGCCCTCAGGGGCGCGGGGCCGTACCCGATCAGCGGCTCCGTCGCGGGGCGCGACCAGCCTGGCCCCTGGAGCGCACGAAGTGCGCCTTCAAGAGCGCGAGGCCGTCCCCGATCAGCGACCTCGCCGCAGGGCGCGACCACCGGGGCCCCTGGGGCGCACGCAGTGCGCCTTCAGGGGCGCGGGGCTGTGTCTATCAGCGACTCCGTCGCGGGGCGCGGCCAGCCACGACGGAGGGGCTGCCGCGAGACGGACTCGGGCCGCTGGGCCATAGGCGTCAATAACGCGGATGCACCAGCGTCGACGGAGCCCGACCCAGGTCGACCTCGGCCACCCGCACGCCCCACAGCCGCGGCACCGCCCCCTCGCCCCCGACGGCATAGCCGGGCCCGTACCCCACGACCTGGAAGCCGGCCCCCCGCAGGGTCGAGGCGACCGTCGCCCCGCCGCGGACCACCACCCGCCCCTCGTCCCCGAGCACCCGCTCCACCAGCCCGTAGAACTCCTCGGAGTACAGCTTCGCGCTGTCCACCGAGAGCGCCGGATCCGGCAGGTCGGAGATGACGAGGTCGTACCGCTCGCCCCGCGCGGCCGCGCCCCGTACGCGCGCGAAGACGTCCCCTGTGACCACCCGCACCCGGGGATCGGAGAACGCCCGCCCGTTGAGCGCGACGAGCCCCGGGTCGCTCCGGGCCAGCCGCACCACGGCGGGGTCCGTGTCGACGACGTCCACCCGGCGCACCCCGTCGCCGCCCGCGCGGAGCACCTCCCGCACGGTCACGCCGTCCCCGCCGCCGAGCACGAGGACCCGCTCGTGCGGCCCGCCCCCGAGCGCGGGCCGTACGAGCCGGGTGGCGCGGCGCCGGGCGTCGGGTCCGCCCGCCCGGAGCCGGCCGTCGAGGTAGAGACCGGGCGGCCGGCCGGGGTCTCCGGTGAGGACGATCTCCTGCTCCGCGCTCTGCTCGGCGACCCGCACGGGCGCCCCGAACAGCGCTTCCCGCGCCGCCCGTTCGAACGCGTCGACCTGGAGCCAGGCGAAGGCCAGGACGGCGAGGACCGTCGCGTTGGCCGCGAGGAGGAGCCAGCGGCCGCGCGGGCTCAGGTCGCGGCGGAACAGGCCGAGGACGAGGGCGCCGCCCGCCACCGCGTTGACCACCCCGGTGAGCAGGGCGCCGGTGAGCTGGCCGAGCATCGGCAAAAGCAGGAACGGGAAGGCGAGTCCGCCCACGAGCGCGCCCACGTAGTCGGCGGCGAACAGGTCGGCGACGGCGCCGCCGGGGTCCTGTCTGCGGATCCGCTGGATGAGGACCATGAGCAGCGGCACCTCGGCACCGATGAGCACGCCGATCGCGAGGGAGAACCCGACGAGCAGGAAGCGGGGTCCGTCGCGCCAGGCCCCGCCCCAGTCGCCGGTCCAGGCGAAGACCGCGTACAGGGCCATCGCGCTGCACCCGCCGACGAGCGCGAGCACGGCCTCGACCATGCCGAAGCCGGCGGCCGCCCGGAAGCGCAGCCGTTTGGCGGCGAGGGAGCCGATGCCCATGGCGAAGACCATGACGGACAGCACGACGGAGGCCTGGGTGACCGAGTCGCCCATCAAGTAGGAGGCGAGCGCCACCAGTTCCAGCTCGTAGACGAGTCCGCAGGCCGCGCACACGAAGACGCCGACGAGGACCAGGAACCGGCCCGTGCCGGGCCTCACCGGCAGCGGGGCGCGGGCACGCTCCGGCGCGCCCAGGGGCCGGGGTGTCCCGGCGCCCCCGGGCGGGGCGGGCGCGTGCGGTTCGATCACTCCTGGAACGCTACGTCACCACATGACCGCACCCTGTCACCCACACGTGTGGAACAGGGCCCGGGACGCATACCCCGCACCGGACGGGACCTAGGCCATCGCGCCGACCGGGACGCGGACGCCGACCCGGCTGCGGGTGGCGACGAGTTGGCCGTCCTGCGGGTAGGCGTGCCAGGTGCGCCAGTGCACCTGGCCCTCGTGGCGGTGGGCGAGCATCGCCGTGAAGGCGTGCGGGCTGCCCGGGAAGACGCCCGCGAGCCCGTTCGGATGATCGGCGACGAGGGCGAGCAGCTCCTGGGCGCGCCCCGCGAACTGCCCTTCCGTCAGATGTTCGACCCGGGCGGCGAATTCGTACTCCCAGTCGCCCACCCGCTTGGCGACGCCGAGCGGGAGCGGGGTGCTGCTGCCGGGCATACAGGCGACGGTCTCCGAGCAGGCGCCGCTCTCCTCCTCGAGGAGCACCTGGTGAGAGGCGCCGAGAAGACGCAACTGCATCTTCGCGCCCGCGAGTTCGATGTCGAGTGTGGCGAGCGCGGGAAGGGGCTCGCGTCCGAGTGTCCAGGCCAGGTCGGCCGCACTGGTGTCGGAGTAGGCGGTGTTCAGGGTCGTGAGCATGGGTCGGCTCCGCTAGCACGCAAAGGGAGATGGGGCCGGCTACGTCAAAGGGACCGGCTCGTGCCCACGCGAACGCGATGAGTACGTAGTACGAGGGCTGAGTTGACGCTTAAAGGGAATCATGGGCGGCCCCGACCTCACAGCGTTTTTACCCAACTTTCGGAGGGTTTCCATCCCCTCGGGCGCCGTGCAGCTCAACTGTTCAACTTTCCGTGCGACCTTTCGCGCCCGGCGCACCACCTGCGGGTACGTGACCGGACGGATGTCCGAGTCGTCACTGGTCCAGATGTGCGCCCGTACGCGCGTGCGGCCCACCCGGACACCACTGCCCCGTGTCAGTGGTCCCCGCGTGAGCCGCACCTCCCGGGCCGGCGTCAGCTGCCGCCGCCGCACCCGCCCCCGCCGCCGCACGACGAGCCGCCCCCGCAGGAGGAACCGCTGCTCCCGCAGGAGGAGGAGCTGCCGCACGAGTGGCCGTGGTGTCCGGACGAACCGGAGGACGAGGAGGAGCAGGAGCTCCCCACCGACGAGTTCCCGCCGCCCGCCCACCAGCTGTTGCTGTTGCTGTTGCTGCCGCCGCGCCGTGAGCCGCGGGCGCCGCTCTTCTTCAAAGACGTGCGCTGCGGCTTGCTGCCGCCCGCACGAGCCGTACCGATCACGATGGCGACGACCACCGCGACGAAGACCACGATGACGACTGCTTCCATCACCGGTCCTCCTTCCGTTCCCCCGAACCCCTCGGAATCCCCGTGATCCCCGAGGGCCGCCGCTACCGGCGTGGAGTGGGGATTCCCGCACCGGATCGAAGCCAAAGCAGAGTTGAGGAAGTCCAGAGGTTCGGCGGAGGATGGCCCGCATGACCTCCAGCGCGCGCCCTCTGCTGAACCGCCGTCTCGCCGAGTTCGGGACCACGATCTTCGCGGAGATGTCCGCGCTGGCCGTGCGCACCGGCGCCATCAACCTCGGGCAGGGCTTCCCCGACACCGACGGGCCCGAGCAGGTCCGGGAGGCCGCGGTGCGGGCGCTGCGCGACGGCCGGGGCAACCAGTACCCGCCGGGCCCCGGCGTCCCCGAACTGCGCACCGCGATCGCGGACCATCAGCGGCGCCGCTACGGCCTGGAGTTCGACCCCGACACCGAGGTGCTCGTCACCGCCGGCGCGACGGAGGCCATCGCGGCCTCGCTGCTCGCCCTGGTCGAGCCCGGCGACGAGGTCGTCGCCCTGGAGCCGTACTACGACTCGTACGCGGCGAGCATCGCTCTCGCGGGCGGCACCCGGGTCCCGGTGACCCTGCGCCCGCACGAGGGATCGTTCCGCCTCGACCTGGACGAGCTGCGCGACGCGATCACGCCCCGCACCCGGCTCCTGCTGATCAACACCCCGCACAACCCGACCGGCACCGTCCTGACCCGCGCCGAGCTGACCGCCGTCGCCGAGCTCGCCGTGGAGCGGGACCTGCTCGTCGTCACGGACGAGGTGTACGAGCACCTGACCTACGACGACGCCGAGCACGTGCCGCTCGCCACGCTGCCCGGGATGCGCGGGCGGACCGTGACGATCGGGTCGAGCGGCAAGACGTTCTCGTTCACGGGCTGGAAGGTCGGCTGGGTGACCGCCGCGCCGGAGCTGGTCGCCGCGGTCCGCTCGGCCAAGCAGTTCCTCACGTACGTCTCGGCGGGCCCCTTCCAGTACGCGGTCGCCGAGGCGCTGGCGCTGCCCGACTCCTACTTCGAGGAGTTCCGCGCCTCGATGACCGCCAAGCGGGACCTGCTCGCGGCCGGTCTCACGGACGCGGGCTTCACGGTCTTCCGCCCCCAGGGCACCTACTTCATCACCACCGACATCCGTCCCCTGGGCTTCGACGACGGTTTCGCGTTCTGCCGCGCCCTGCCCGAGCGCTGCGGCGTCGTCGCCATCCCGAACGCGGTCTTCTACGACGACCGCACGGCCGGCGCCCCCTTCGTCCGCTTCGCCTTCTGCAAGCGCGACGAGGTGCTGAGCGACGCGGTGACCCGCCTCAAGGCGTAGCCAGAAGAGCCCGGCTGGACGAGCCCGTCCGGGAGGAGCCCGGCTGGAGGATCCCGCCCGAGAGGGACCCGGCTGGAGGATCCCGCCCGAGAAGGCCGGTCCGGAAGAGCCCGGCTGGAGGGGCCCCTCCGGAAGAACCCGCCCGAGAAGGCCCGTCAGAGAGGGACCGTCCGAGAGAGCCCGCCCGGAAAAGCCCGTCCGGGAGGGTCCGTCAGAGAGGGCCCGTCCGGGAGGGCCCCTCCGGAAGAGCCCGTCCGAGAGGGCCCGGCCGGAAGAACCCCTCCGAGAAGGCCCGCCCGAGAGAGCCCGCCCGGAAGAACCCGTCCGGGAGGGTCCGTCAGAGAGGGCCCCTCCGGAAGAGACCGTCCGAGAGGGCCCGGCCGGAAGAACCCCTCCGAGAAGGCCCGCCCGAGAGGGCCCCTCCGGAAGAGACCGTCCGAGAGAGCCCGGCCGGAAGAACCCCTCCGAGAAGGCCCGCCCGAGAGGGCCCCTCCGGAAGAACCCCTCCGAGAGAGCCCGCCCGGAAGAACCCGTCCGAGAAGGCCCGTCCGAGAGAGCCCGCCCGAGAGAGCCCGCCCGGGAGGGTTGTCACGCCGCCGCGCCGGGTCACCCGCGCGGCCCACCCGATCCGGGACGAGCTGGGTCCGGGCGGAGGCGTTCGGGTGGCGCGGGGCGCGCGCGCCGCCCAGGGTGCGGTGGTGTGACCCAGCAGCAGTTCGCGCAGGTGGCCGGGGAGCGGGAGGGGGCGGCGGCCGTCCCCGTGCCGCGCCGGATCCGTCCCCCGAGGCGCCCCTCCTCCGCCCTGACCGCGCTCGGCCTCTTCGCCGCGGCCCGGCTCACCGGGGCCGCGGCCCTCGCCCTCGCGGCCTGGCTCGGCGGGCAGCGGCCGCTCGCCGTGCTCGGCCGCACCTGGGACTCGCTCTGGTACCTGGGGATCGCCGCGCACGGCTACGGCGCCCGCACCCTGCGCTTCGGACCCGACATCGTCCAGAGCGACCTTGCGTTTTTCCCGCTCTACCCCGCCCTGATCCGCGCCCTGCGCACCCTGCTGCCGTTCCTGTCCGGCGGCGCCTGCGGCCTCCTCGTAGCCTGGGCCGCCGCGCTCGCCGCCGCCCTCGGTATCCACCGCGTCGCCGCCCGCCTGTACGGCCCGGTCACCGCGTCCCTGGCCGTCGTCCTCTGGGGCCTGCTGCCGCACGCGGTCGTGCTGTCGCTCGGCTACACGGAACCGCTGCTCACCGCGCTCGCCGCCTGGGCGCTGTACGCCGTCCTGAACGGGAACTGGCTGTGGGCCGGCTCCCTCGCCGCCCTCGCAGGCCTCGCCCGCCCCAACGGCTGCGCGGTCGCCGCCGCCGTCGTCGCCGCGGCCCTGCTCGAAGTCCTCCGCCGGCGCGGCCGCGTCGTCCCCAGGCTGTGGACGGGCGCGCTGCTCGCGCCGATGGGCTGGTGCGCGTACGTGCTGTGGGTCGGGGTGCGCACCGGTGATCCGCTCGGCGGCTACTTCACCGTGCAGCGGCGCTGGGGCTCGTCCTTCGACCTCGGGGCGGGCGCGGCCCGCACGGTGAAGGAGCTGCTGCTGCACGGGGACCGGTTCGCCGTGCCCAGGACGATGAGCCTGCTGATCGTCGCGGCCGCCGTCCTGCTCTACGCGCTCCTGCTCCTGGACCGCGCCCCGCTGCCGCTGCTCGTGTACAGCGGGGTCCTGCTGCTCGTCGCGGTGGGCGGCTCCGGCTTCTTCGAGTCCAAGCCGCGCTTCCTGCTGCCCGCGTTCCCGCTGCTGCTGCCCCTCGCGGCCGCGCTGGCCCGGACATGGAGAACCCGGCCCGCGCAGGCCCTGACGGTCCTTGGCGCGCTGGCCGGGTTCTCGACGGCGTACGGGGCGTATCTCGTCGTCTACGCGCACACCCCGCTGTAGGCCTCGGTCCTACTCCGAGTCGTCCTCGGGCTTCTCGTCCTCGGCGGAGTCGACCTCGGCCTCCAGGCCGAGCTGCTCCACGAGCCAGCGGTCGAACTCGATCGCGGCGCGGACCCAGCTGACGGTCGACGACACGAAGTGCTCCAGGGAGACACCGGTGCCGATCAGCATCTGGGCCTCGCCGATGAGGCGGACCTGGCCGTCGTCGTGGGTGTGGCTGTAGACCTTCGGCCACAGCGTCCGGCGGTTCCAGTCGTCGATGGACTCCAGGAGCTGCGGCTTGGACTCGATGCCGTGCGGGCGGTCGTAGAACGTCCGCACCGAGAAGACCTGCTGGTCGCCCTCGCCGCGGAACATGAAGTAGGTGCGGAACTCCTCCCACGGAGCGGCGAGGTCGCCCTCTTCGTCGAGGACGTACTTGAGCTCCATCTGGTCGAGCAGCTGCTTGACCAGGTCCTGGTCGGGGATGACGGGGCCCGACGGTCCCGCCCCCTGGGGATCGGGCTGCGCCCCGAAGTTCGGAATCGAGGACGGGTCGATGCTCATGTCTGTCCCTTCGTATGGATACAACTCATCCTCTCTCAGAGGGGGCCCCCGGGGGCAAGCCCGGCCCCCCGTCTGCCGCCATCTGTTCGCTCCCGGCGTGCCGGCCGGTGGGGCTTCTCGCGCAGTTCCCCGCGCCCCTGAAATGCAGACCCTTCGGGTCGCATTTCCCCGATGCGCCGACGCCCCTATGGAGATGGCGCACGAAGTGCGCATCTCCATAGGGGCGCGGGGAACTGCGCGACCAGCCCCCACCGGGGCCGCGGCCGGCAATCGACCGCGACCCGGCAGACGATCGGCCGGCCCTACAGCGACTTCCCCGTCGCGGGCCCTACGATCAACCCGTCGCCGAAGGCATCCACCCGCACTGTGTCCCCGTCCGTGACCTCCCCGGAGAGGATCTCCCGGGCGAGCCGGTCACCGATCGACGTCTGGACGAGACGCCGCAGCGGCCGCGCCCCGTAGGCCGGGTCGTTGCCCTCCTCCGCCAGCCAGTCCAGCGCCGCGTCGGAGACGTCGAGCGTGAGCCGCCGCTCGGCGAGCCGCCTGGCGAGCCGGTCGATCTGCAGCCCGGCGATGCGCCGCAGCTCGTCCTTCTCCAGCGCGGAGAAGACGACCAGGTCGTCCAGCCGGTTCAGGAACTCCGGCTTGAAGGAGGCCCGTACGACGTCCAGGACCTGCCGCTTCTTCTCCTCGGCGGAGGTCAGGGGATCGACCAGGTACTGGCTGCCCAGGTTCGACGTGAGGATCAGGATCGTGTTGCGGAAGTCGACCGTGCGGCCCTGCCCGTCGGTGAGCCGCCCGTCGTCGAGCACCTGGAGCAGCACGTCGAAGACCTCGGGGTGCGCCTTCTCGACCTCGTCGAGCAGCACCACGCTGTACGGGCGCCGCCGCACCGCCTCGGTGAGCTGGCCGCCCTCCTCGTAGCCGACGTAGCCGGGGGGCGCGCCGACGAGCCGGGCCACGGAGTGCTTCTCGCCGTACTCGCTCATGTCGATGCGGACCATCGCCCGCTCGTCGTCGAAGAGGAAGTCGGCGAGCGCCTTGGCCAGCTCGGTCTTGCCGACGCCGGTCGGGCCGAGGAAGAGGAAGGAGCCGGTGGGCCGGTCGGGGTCGGCGATGCCCGCGCGGGTGCGCCGGACCGCGTCCGACACGGCCCGTACAGCCTCGCCCTGCCCGATGAGCCGCTTGCCGAGCTCGTCCTCCATGCGCAGCAGCTTCTGCGTCTCGCCCTCCAGGAGGCGGCCGGCGGGGATGCCGGTCCAGGATCCGACGACGTCGGCGATGTCGTCCGGCCCGACCTCCTCCTTGACCATGGTGTCGTTCGCCGCCTCCTCCTCGGCCTCGGACGCGGCCTCCAGGTCGCGCTCCAGGGTCGGGATCTCGCCGTAGAGCAGCTTGCTGGCGGTGTCGAAGTCGCCGTCGCGCTGGGCGCGCTCGGCCTGGCCGCGCAGCTCGTCGAGCTTCTCCTTGAGCTCACCGACGCGGTTGAGGGACTGCTTCTCCTTCTCCCAGCGGGCGGTGAGGCCGCGCAGCTCCTCCTCCTTGTCGGCGAGGTCGCGGCGCAGCTTGTCGAGGCGCTGCTTGCTGGCCGGGTCGGTCTCCTTGCCGAGGGCGAGCTCCTCCATGCGCAGCCGGTCGACGGAGCGCTGCAGCTCGTCGATCTCGACGGGCGAGGAGTCGATCTCCATGCGGAGCCGGGACGCGGCCTCGTCGACGAGGTCGATGGCCTTGTCGGGCAGGAAGCGGGAGGTGATGTACCGGTCGGAGAGGGTCGCGGCGGCGACGAGCGCGCTGTCGGCGATCTGGACCTTGTGGTGCGCCTCGTAGCGGCCCTTGAGTCCGCGCAGGATCGCGATGGAGTCCTCGACGGACGGCTCGGCGACCAGGACCTGCTGGAAGCGGCGCTCCAGGGCGGGGTCCTTCTCGATGCGCTCGCGGTACTCGTCGAGCGTCGTCGCGCCGACCATGCGCAGCTCACCGCGGGCGAGCATGGGCTTCAGCATGTTCCCCGCGTCCATCGCGGAGTCGCCGCCGGCGCCCGCGCCGACGACGGTGTGCAGCTCGTCGATGAACGTGATGATCTGGCCGTCGCTCTCCTTGATCTCGGAGAGGACGGTCTTGAGCCGCTCCTCGAACTCACCGCGGTACTTCGCGCCGGCGACCATCGCGCCGAGGTCCAGGGAGACGAGCCGCTTGTTCTTCAGCGACTCCGGGACGTCGCCCTTCACGATGCGCTGGGCGAGGCCCTCGACGACGGCGGTCTTGCCGACGCCGGGCTCGCCGATGAGCACCGGGTTGTTCTTCGTGCGGCGCGAGAGCACCTGCACCACGCGGCGGATCTCCTGGTCGCGGCCGATGACCGGGTCGAGCCGGCCCTCGCGCGCGGCGGCGGTGAAGTCGGTGCCGAACTTCTCCAGGGCCTTGTACGAGCCCTCCGGGTCGGGTGTCGTCACCCGGCGTCCTCCCCTGCTCTTCGCGAACGCCTCGGCCAGCGCCTTCGCACCGGCCCCGTTCTGGATCAGTACGTCACCGGTCGCGCCGCCCTTCGCGGCGGTCCCGATCAGCAGATGCTCGGTGGAGAGGAACTCGTCACCCAGCTCCTTGGCCCGCTCCGCCGCGTCGGCGATGACCGCGAGCAGCTCGCGGTTGGGCTGCGGGGGCGCGACCGTCGAGCCGGTCACGCTGGGCTGGGCCGCGAGCACGCGCTCGGCGCCGGCCCGGATCTGCGCCTGGTCGGCCTCGACGGCGGCCAGCAGATCGACGATGTTCTCGTTGTCCTGCCCCTCCAGCAGGGCAAGCAGCAGATGCGCCGGGGTCAGATCCGGGTGTCCCCCGGACACGGCCCGGCTGGTGGCCGCGTTGATCGCGTCACGGCTCCGGTTCGTCAGCTCGGCGTCCACGTACTCGTTCTCCTCCACGTCCGACCCCGTCCGGGGTCCTCCTACGACAACTCTGACTTATTCAGCGTACACAAAGTTGAGTCTATTCCGCTCAAGGTAAGGCAGGGGGTGTCCCGGGATAGGTTCCGGGCATGGCGAAGCGCATCGACCTGGACGATCCGGCTCAGGCCTTCCTGGACTTCTGGCGGGAACGGCACCTGTGCACCCTCACGACCCTGCGCGCGGACGGCACCCCGCACGTCGTCCCGGTCGGCGTGACCTACGACGCCGAGCGCCGGGTGGCCCGGGTGATCACGAGCAGGACCACGCGCAAGGCGGTCCACGTGCTGCAGGCGGCGGGCGCGGCCCGGGTGGCGGTCTGCCAGGTGGACGGCCGGCGCTGGGCGACGCTGGAGGGGACGGCGACGGTGCGCGCGGACCGGGAGAGCGTCGCGGACGCGGAGCGGCGGTACGCGGAGCGGTACACGCGTACGCCCCGGCCCAATCCGGACCGGATCGTGATCGAGATCGCGGTGACCCGCGCGACGGGCAACGGCGTCTTCGACGACTGAGCCGCGCCGCGGCGGTCCCGCACGAAAACTACAGCGGCGCCACCGTGGTTCAGGTTCCACGGTGACGCCGCTGCGGGGGGAAGCACCTGCGCGATCTACAACGACGGGGGAATCGCGTCAGGCACTGCGGGGGGTGGCTGTGGTGCCGGTCGTCTCGCCGACCAGCTGGTGGTCCCGCTGGTCGAGGTTGACGAAGATCATTCCGTACCGGACGACGGTCCGCACCGGCTGGGGGGCGCCGCGCGGTCGACGCAGACACCGGTAGGCCCGGATGTCGTCGTCGTCGTCCCGCGCCACGACGATCGGCTCCCCGAACAGGGTGACCATGAGCGAGTCACCCGGATTCGGGATCGCCGTCACGAGATCGACCGTGTGCCAGCCGGACCGGTAGGCGATCGCCATCTCGCGGCGCAGGGATTTGTCGTCGGGTGGCGTGATCACGCGCCCGGACCGTTCCAGCCGAGGTCCTGGGGGGCGACGTTCCATCCGAGGTCCGGAGGGGCCACGGCGGAGCCGTCGGTGGTCGCGGGGCTGCTGTTCCAGCCAAGATCCGGCGGGGTCGCCGCCACCGTGCTCGCCGGGCTCGCGTTCCACCCGAGATCGAGACCGCTCGCGACACTGGCGGCCAGCCCGGCGGAAAAGGCGGCGATCACCACCGAGCGAAGCATGCGCTTCAACATAGTCGGCTTCGTCCTCACTTGGTCGGTTCCTCTCCCCCGGCTGTACCAAGACGATGTCTCAATCCGGCACGTCAAAGCCACAGGGTCGATGCATCATGTTCCTGCACGTTCAGGACCCTGGGGGGTGGAGATTGTTCTCAATAGGTACGAAACCGACACATCCGCATCCCTCGACCCCGCTCTGCGACGAGGGGGCACGGCTCTACGCGCTCGCCCTGGCCGAGGGACGCCTCGCGCGCGCGACCGCCGAGGACGCGCCGTGCCTGCTCGCCTCGGCCCTGCTGCACCCGGATCCGGACGACGCGAGCCGGCTCCTCCCGGTTCCGCCCAACGCCGCGCTCGCCCAGTGGCTGACACCGCTGGAGCGCGAGATACAGGAGCGGCGCAAGACCGCCGTGGCCCTGACAGAGCTCTTCGAGCCGTTCATGGCCATCACGGCACGAGCAGAACCGGCCACCCACGCCATCACCGTCCTGGAGGGCGACGCCCGGATCAACGCGGGCATCGAGCAGCTCACGTCGGAGTGCAAGTTCGAGGTGCTCACCGTGCAGCCCGGCGGCGGCCGCAGCGAGAACACCCTGAACGTGGCCCTCAAGCGCGGCCAGACCGTCCTGGACCGCGGCGTGGCCATGCGGACCATCTACCAGCACACCGTCCGCCACAGCCAGGGAACGCTCGCCTACGCGGCCCGGATCAACCGCAAGAACGTACAGATACGCACCCTCGAAGAACTCATCGACCGACTGATGATCTTCGACCGGACCGTCGCCCTGATCCCGGTCGGCGAGGAGCGCCAGGTCGCCCTCGAACTGCGCCACCCCGGACTCGTCGAGTACCTCGCCAAGGTCTTCGAGGACCTCTGGCGCCGCGCGACTCCCCTGCTCGACGAGCCCCCGTACCCACCGGCCACCGACGGCATCACCGGCGTCCAGCGCTCCATCGCCAAGCTGCTGATCGAGGGCCACGTCGACGAGGCCATCGCCCGCCGCCTCGGGATGAACGTCCGCACCTGCCGCGCGCACATCGCGAAGATCGCGGCCGCCCTCGGCAGCGGGAGCCGGGCCCAGCTCGGCTTCCTGATCGCCCGATCGGGGATCCTGGACCACGAACCGGACCTGCCGAGCAGAGAGAGCGACGCGTGACCGCCAAGGCCCACCCGCACGGAGCCGAGGAGTTCTGCGAGGAAGGCTCGCGGCTCTACGCGCACGCGCTGCACTGGGGCCGGCTGCGCAGGTCCGACGCGTCCGCCGCGCCCTGCCTGGCCGAACTCGGCCTCCTGCGGCCCGACCCCGGTGACGCCGACTGGCTCCGCCCCGTGGCCCCCGCCGTCGCCCTGCCGGCCCTCCTGAACAGCATCGAGGACGAGATAGCGCAGCGCCGCAGCCGCGAGGCCCGGCTCGCCGCCGCCTTCGCCCCGCTCATGGAGCTGGACGCCCGCCGCGCCGCCGTCCCCGACTCCCCGATGATCTCCATCCACATGGGCTTCCAGCGGATCAACGCGGCCATCGCCGAAGCCATGCGCGGCGCCTCCCAGGAACTGCTCACCATCCAGCCCGGCGGTTTCCGGCCACCCGACCAGCTGGCCATGGTCCTCCCCCGCGAGCAGGAACTGCTCACCCGCGGCTGCCACATGCGGACCCTGTACCAGCACGCCTCCCGCCACTCACCCGCCGTGCGCGCCCACTACGAGCAGCTCGACGGCCACGTGGAGGTGCGCACCCTCGACGAGGTCACCGAGCGCCTCGTCCTCCTGGACCGCTCCGTCGCCTTCATCCCCGCCAGCACCGACCGGACCGTCGCCCTGGAGATCCGCCACCCGGCCCTGATCTCCTACCTGGTCACCACCTTCGAGCGGCTGTGGCGCCTCGCCACGCCCATGCACCCCGCGACCGCGCCGGGCCCCGCCCCGCACAGCGACCCGACGAACCGCCAGCGGACCATCGCCGCGCTGCTCATCGAGGGGCACACGGACGCCGTCATCGCGGAGCGGCTCGGCGTCAACATCCGCACGGTCCGGCTCCACATCGCCAAGCTGGCGGCCGCGCTGGGCAGCGAGAGCCGCGCCCAGCTCGGCTACCGGATCGCCGAGTCGGGGATCCTGCACAGCGGCGAGTGAGACGCGGCGCCCGGCCACCGCACCGGCCGGACTACTTCGTCAGCCCCGCCTCCGCGCACGCCGCCGCGTACTTCGCCGTGCAGATCTCGGACACCTTGAAGAACTTGTCCTTGATCACCGTGGACTTGATGTTGTCCCGCTTCAGCGCCACGACACTCACGCTCGCCGTGCGGATCTGCTTCGTCGTCGGGCTGTTCGTGCGGTCCGCCGCGAGCGCCTCGAACTCGATCGTGCGGCCCTGAGCGATCCGCACCGCCATCTCGGCGGCCGTCGCGGCCTCCTTGGCGTACGGCTTGTAGACGCTCATGTACTGGTCACCGGTGAGGATCCGCTGCACCGCCGCGAGCTCCGCGTCCTGCCCCGTGATGGGCGGCATCTTCGTCACGCCGGCCTCGCGCAGCGCCTCGACGACGCCCGCCGCCATGCCGTCGTTCGCCGAGTACACCCCCGCGATGCGGCCCGCGCCGATCGAGGTGATGGCCTGCTTCATCTCCGCCTTGGCGTTCTGCGCCTTCCAGTCGGCGGTGTCGTAGGACTTCGCGACGGTGACCGTGTTCGCCAGCTCGGCGCGCGCGGCCTCCTTGAACTGGGCGGCGTTCGGGTCGGACGGCGCGCCGTTGATCATGACGACCTGGCTGCTCTTGCCCGCCTTGTCACCGAGCGCGAGGAGCAGTTCCTTGCCCTGGGTCTGGCCGACCAGCTCGTTGTCGAAGCCGACGTACGCGTCGACGGGGCCCTGCGCGAGCCGGTCGTACGCGATGACGGGGATCCCCGCGTCCTTCGCCTTCTGGACGGACGGCGCGATCGCCTCGGCGTCGACCGGGTCCACGATCAGCGCGTCGACCTTCGCGTCGATCATGCGCTGCAACTGGCGGCTCTGCTGCTGCGCGTCCTGCTCCGCGTTCGCGTAGACCAGCTCGCCCTGGCTCTCGGTGAGTTCGGCGACCTTGGCCTCGATGCCCGGGTGATCGAACTTCTCGTAGCGGGTCGTCTCCTTCTCCGGCAGGAGCAGACCGATCTTGACATCGTTTCCCTTGTGCGTGGGCTCGCTGCTGCCACCGTCCCCACCGGGCAGCAGACCACCACAGGCCGAGAGCGAGACCAAGAGGACGGATACGACGCCGGTCGTCGTGACGCATCGTATGCGCGTGTTCATGTGCGGATACCTCCCTGACATGGCCGCAGTGGTGCGACCGAGGTGGCTCGAAGCCAACTCGGCCGCCCACCGAGCGTCAAGAGGTGAAGCCACAATGCAACGAAACCGGGTCCTTAGATTCCTTTTATGAAGACATAGGGACCCGGTCGAGGAAGCCGTGGACCGAACGGATCCGGCCGTCCTCGTCGAGCTCGACCACGTCGAAGCCGGCGACCGGCGCGGACCCGTCGGCCTCGGAGACGAGCTCCCAGCCGAAGCGCACGATGCCGTGGTGCCCGTCGACGGCCCCGAGCGGGCGGAAGAAGAAGCCGGGGAACTGCTCGTGCGCGGCCGCTATGACCGCGGCGACGCCCTCGTGTCCGGCGACGTCGGCGAGCGGGTCGGTGTAGGTGCCGCCCTCGGTCCAGGCGGCGGCGACCGCCTTGGCGCGGGCCTCGGCGCCGCGGGCGTTCCACGCCTCGAAGTAGCGGTCGGCGGCGGCCTCGTGGACGGTGCGGCTGGTTCCGGTGGTCGTCATGGCGGTCGGCCTCCTGGGCGTCGTCACTACGTCTGTCGGGGCCGGAGCCCGGACGGAGTGCGCCGCCCGGGTTCCGGTGACTTCAGAGTGCCGGGACGTGCCCGGGACCGCGATTACGCCGAAGGTAATGAGGGAGGGCTCAGCCCTCGTACTCGGTGAGGTCGATCGCGTACAGCCGCATGCCGTCGGCCTCGCCGGTGAACTCCATGCCCAGCTTGGCCAGCACCTTCACGGACGACGTGTCGCCCTCCGCGGTGGCCGCGACGACCCGGTCGATGCCCCGGTCCTGGAGGGCGAACTCCAGCGTCGCCTGGGCCGCCTCGGAGGCGTACCCCTGCCCCCAGAACTGCCGGCCGAGCCGCCACTGGATGCCGATGTGCCCGGCGACCGGAGCCGGGGCGTCCGGCACGTAGAGGCCGACGGCGCCGGCGAGTTCGCCCGATCCGAGCAGCTCGACGGCGAAGATCCCGAACCCCTCGTCGTCCCACTCCTCCTCCCAGCGCTCGATGTCCTCGGCGGTCTCGTCGAGGGAGCGCGGCGCGCCGTCACCGACGTACCGCATCACCGCCGCATCGGCCTGGATCTCGGCGAGCGGGACCAGGTCGTCGTCGGGCAGCCAGCGGCGCAGGAGGAGGCGAGGGGTACGGATCTCGGTCATGGGCCCAGTATGGGCGGGCCCATGAACCGTGCCGCGTACCGGTCAGCCGGTGGTGGGCCAGGAGATGTCGTCGACGCGGATCGACTGGATCTCGGTGGCCGGGGAGAGGTTCCCGGCCTGGTCGTACGTGAACGCCCGGTACTCGTAGACGCTCCCGTCCACCGGCAGCGGGTCGCAGACCGAGGCGGTGGCCGTCGTCAGTCGCGGGTCGTAGCCCTTGTGCAGGACGACGGTCCAGGCCTCGGTGCCCGCGAGGCGACGCTCGACCTGGAAGCCCGCGAAGTCGCGGATCGGGGCGGGCGTCGAGTCGGACGCGGCGACCCACACGCCGGCGTCGCAGCGGTCCAGCTTCAGGTCGGGCGCGTAGTACGGGCCGATCTGGTCCGGGATGTTGAGCCAGACCTCGTTCTCGGCATACGCGTTGAGGGAGCCGTTGCCCACGTACTCGGTGGTGCCGCCGTCGTTGGTGACGATCACCTTGTACTGGTTGGCCTCACCGTCGGCGACGACCGGATCGGTGGTCCAGGTGTTGCCCTTGGTGGTGCCGATGGCCACCCACGTGCCGCGCCCGTCGATCATCTCGTTCGACATGACGGTGTAGTGGTCGAAGTGCGGCTCGGTGTTCTGCGTCCACTTCAGGCTGACGCGGCGGGTCTCCGGGTCGTACGAGCCGGTCATCCCGGTCGCCGTGGGGACCGGCCGCACGATGGTGTCGGCGGAGCCGGACGAGGTGTTGCCGGCCTTGTCCCTGGCGCGGACCTCGTAGTAGTACGGCGTGCGGTCGTCGGGGTTGACCAGCGGGTCGGTGTAGCTGCGGCCGGTGGTCGTGGACGCGACCTTCGTCCACGTGCTCCCCGTCCGCGCCTCCCTGCGGTACAGGCTGTACCCGGCGAGGTCCATCTCCTTGTTGGCGGACCAGGAGACGGTCGTGCGGCGCGTGGTGGTGTCGTACGCGGTCTTCACACCGGTCGGCGCGAGCGGCTTCACCGAGTCGTACGTGGCCGAGGTGCGGGGCGCGTACGTGTAGGAGACCTTGGCGGCGCCGGTCCAGTTGACGTAGTCGACGCGCAGGGTGTGCTTGCCGGACGGCATGGTGAGGTTGACGCTCTTGGAGCGGGCGGTGTCGCCGGTGCCCTGCCAGAGGTCGATCTTGCGGACGCCGTCCAGGTAGACGCGGACGCCGTCGGTGGCGGACACGTTGAACGTGAACGGGCCGCCGGAGCCGAAGTCACGGGTGACGGACCAGCGCACGCCGAAGTTGTTGGTGGGCACGCCGGTGGCCGGGGAGCCCGTGCCCCAGTTCTGGCTGATGGCGCTGTCGCAGTCGGTCTTCACCGGAGTGCCGGAGAACGTCGTGTTCTTGTAGAAGGACCGCTGGTAGACGTTGGTGGAGCAGGTCGTGGCGGCGGCCGCCTGGGGAGCGACGGCGAGCAGCCCGCCGACCGCGGCGACGGACAGCGCCCCCGCGACAGCGGCGGCGCCGGATCTCTTCTTGTGCAACGGGATCCTCTCGGCCTCTCTCGGACGAGGCAAGGAAAACGGGTGGGGAGCGGCGTATCGGCTTCATGACCCCTGACCTGCCCCGAAGGTTGTACGAAGCCCGTACACCCGCCGTACAACCAAGCGAACCCTCCACGTGTCTTCTCCACGCCCGGACGAAGCGTCGAAGATCCGGACCGTTCTGCCTGGAGAACCATGCGAATCCGTACGGCCGCCACCGTCGCGGGCGGCGCCCTCGTGCTGCTCCCCTTCCTCACGCCCGCCGCGCAGGCGGACACCCACAAGGGGGACACGACGTTCACGTCGGTCACGTTCAGCAAGTCGACGGTGAACGTCGGCGTCAGCGCCACCCAGTACCTGACCGTGACGGCGACCGCCAAGGACGGCTCGGGGATCAAGGGCATCTACGGCGGCAAGCTGGTCAGCCCCGCGGGCCGCATCGCGTTCCCCTACTCCGCGTCCTGCACCCGCCCCACGTCCACGACGATGAAGTGCGCCTGGAAGTACTCCTTCGACGCGAACGCCTCCGACGACTACGCGGACCTGCGCAACGCCGACGCGGGCACCTGGCACCTCGACGCCGAGGCGGCGGCGAACGACCAGGACTTCTACACCCTGGACACCAGCAAGACGGTCAGGATCAAGCGCTACGCCAAGCTCACCGCCACCCAGGCCACCCCCGAACCGGTGGTCAAGGGCCGCACCCTGACGGTGACCGGCACCCTGACCCGCGCCAGCTGGGACTCCAACGCCTACTGGGGCTACGCAGGCAAGTCCGTCTCCCTCCAGTTCAAGAAGTCCGGCACCTCGACCTACACCACGGTCAAGTCCGCGACCACGGACAGCGCGGGCAAGCTGAAGACGACGCTCACGGCGAACGCGTCCGGCACCTGGCGCTGGAAGTTCGCGGGCTCGGGCACGACGAGCCCGGTGACGGCCACGGGCGACAGCGTGGCGCTGAAATAGCCCCCGCTCTTCCCCCTCCCTTCCCTTCCCTTCAGGAACTCCACTCCTCTCAGGACCGCCATGACATCCGCCAGACCCCTCGGTGCCGCACTCCTGGTGGCAGCCACCACCGCCGGCCTGCTGTGCGCCGCCGTCCCGGCCGCGGGCGCCGCAACCGTCACCTGCGCCTCGCCCGTCTTCAAGCGGGAGTTCTTCGCCAACACCACGTTCTCCGGTACGCCGAAGAAGACCGACTGCGACTCGGCGATCGACCAGAAATGGGGCACCGGCGCCCCGGCCACCGGCCTGCCCACGAACAACTTCGGCGTGCGCTGGTCCGTCACCCGCGACTTCGGCTCCGGCGGCCCGTTCACCTTCGCCGCCTCCGGCTACGACGGCATCCGCGTCTACCTGGACGGCAGCCGCAAGATCGACCTGTGGTCCAACACCGGCTCGTCACACGCGAAGACCGTGAACCTGACCGTCCCCAAGGGCCGGCACACCCTCCGCATCGACTACGTGAACTGGACCGGCACCGCACAGGTCAAGTACACGTACGTGCCCCGCACTTCGGCCACGTACGACAAGACGGCGCCGCTCGCCCCGGCCGGATTCAAGGCCGTCTACGACAACGGCACGCGCAAGGCCACGCTGTCCTGGGCCAAGAACGTCGAGATGGACCTGGCGAACTACCGCGTCTACCGCAAGGCGGCGGCCGCGACCACGTGGGAGTACCTGGCGACGACCACGTCCTCCCCGTACACCGACAACCCGCCGGCCACCGGCGCCGCGTACCAGTACCGGATCCGGGCCGTCGACAAGGCGGGCAACCGTTCCGCCGCCTCCGCCGAACTCGCCGTCACCACGGCCGACAAGACCGCGCCCGCCGCTCCCGCCGGCCTCGCGGTCGAGCGGTCCGAGGGCGGCGTCACGGCGAAGTGGCAGACCTCGGCCGGTGCCACCGGCTACCAGGTGCGGCGGGCGGCCGCCGCCGACGGGACCTACACCGCCGTCTCGGGATGGCTGACCGACACGTCGTTCCGTGACACGCCGTCGTTCTCCACCACCCCCCGCTGGTACTACCAGGTGGTCGCCCGGGACGCCGCGGGCAACGTCTCCGCCCCGTCCGCGGTCGCCGACACCGGCGAGCCCGACGTCACCCCGCCCTCCCAGGTGCAGGACGTGACGGCGGACGGCACGACCGCGGGCAACAACGTCCGCTGGCAGGCGGCCACGGAGGACACCGCACACTACGAGGTGTGGGTGTCGACCCCCGAGAGCAACGACGGCGGCGGCCCGCGCATCGTCCTCGGCACCTCCTACCTGGACGCGACGGCGACCGCCGGTGTCCCCACGTCGTACCGCGTGTACGCCGTCGACCACTCGGGCAACGTCTCGCCGGTCTCCGCGACCGCCACGGCCACGCGCCCCGCGGCCTCCGCCCTGGCCGCGCCCGGCGCCCCGACCGCGACCCCGATGGACAGCGCCACCCGGCTCGCCATCCCCTGGACCCTCAACGACCAGGGCTACCGCATCTACCGCCGCACCGACCCGAACGGCGCCTGGACCCTGCTGACGGAACGCCCGGTCACCGCCCAGGTCTTCGACGACACGACGGCCACCGCGGGCAAGGCCTGGTACTACGTGACCACCGTCGACCAGAACGGCCTCGACTCGGCCCCGTCCCCGACCACCGCGGCGGACCGCCTCACCCCGGCCACCCCGGAGGCGCCCGCGGCCGCGACCCTCACTCTGTCCGCCCCGTTCACCGAGTGCACCGCCAACGACTGCGCGGGCCACGGCTTCGGCCAGGACGTCACGGTCACGGCGACCCCGGCAGCGCAGCCGGGACACACGCCGGGCGGCTACCGCTGGCGGGTCATCGGCCCGAACGCCTTCACCCGCACCACCACCGGGAACGCGCTGACCTGGCGCCCGACGTCCATCGGCACCTACACGGTCGAGGTCGAGGTGGCTGACACGTACGGCCGCTACGGCTCGCTCGCGCGCATCACGTTCAAGGTCGGCTGACGCACCCGGGGCAGCGGCCCGGTTCCGGGCCACGGTAGGCGTGGTCGCACACGTCGCAGTTGCGGAGGGGATGCCGTACGGGTGGCTCGGCCGGCTCCGGAAGATCGAACGGGCGTGACCACGACGGCAGTTCGGCCTGCAAGCGGTGGGCGAGCAAGGCTGCGGGGCGGTGGATCGGGCCGCCCTCCGGCAGTCCCCGACTGAGGGCGTGGCGGACGGCGGCGGGGGTGAGGCCGCGTTCCAGCCAGGCCGCGACGCCCGGGGTGAGGCGTTCGATGTCCCGGGCCGGGAGGGTGAGGCGGGAGTCCGTGCGGTGCAGGCCGGCGAGGAGTTCGGTGCAGGCCTGAAGGAGCGCGGGGCCGGGCCGGTGCTCCGGCTGCGGGACCGTCAGCGGCCTGGGCTTCCTCGGCGCGGGAGGGCGGCGGCGCGGCTGGGCGGGTGGGGCGCCGGGCCGGTTGCAGGAGACCGTGCGCGTCCGGACCCGCCCGTCCGGCGTCCGGTGCCGCTCGCGCCGCAGGTACCCGTGCGCTTCGAGCTCCCGCAGCGCCGCCGAGATACGCGTGGTGCCCTCCGGGAAGCGGGCAGCGAGGGTGCGCACATCCGCCTTGGCGCCGGGCGGCAGCGACTGGATGTGCACGGCCAGGCCGATGGCGAGGCCGGAGAGTTCGCGATGCTGGGCAAGGTGGTTGCCGACGACCGTGAAGTGACTTTCGTGCCGGGCGTTCTCGTGCACGATCCCGGCGCCGGCGGGCACTTCGGTGCACTCGTCCGGGCGGTCGTTTCCGGCATCGTGGGACTGCGCGTGCGAGGGCACGCTAAGGTCGCTCGTATCCATGGGGAAGTCGTGATCTTCCTTGATGGTCAGGCCCTCGACCGGGATCGCTAGTCCCGTCGGGGGCCGACGTCTGTCTGGGGTTGTTGCGGTGAGCGTAGAGCAACCAACTAGGGCAATTGCCAGCGGAATTGGCAAGGTTCACCACTGCGGGTGAACCGGCTCGCAGGCGGGGAGAGGTGGGGCTTGGAAAGGTTCCTTTCCCCCGGCCAAGAGTTCCTTGTACTGACCGCCCACGGCACCGGCGCCCAGGTTTCCACACCCCGGCCGGCCGAGCCTCAGCTCAGCCCAGACGGTCTTACGGGGAAATGGCCCCTGGGTGACACCCCACCGCTCGGCGAGCGCCTCGACGAGGACGAGCCCGCGTCCCGACTCCCCTTCCGCCACCCGGAGTTGAGGGAGGCGGTCGGCGCGGGTGTCGGTGACCTCGATGCGCAGGACGCCCTCGGTCACGTACACCCTGAGGACGAAGTCGCGGACGGGGAGGCGGCCGTGCGTGACGGCGTTCGCGGTGAGTTCGGCGACGACGTGCGCCGCGTCGTCGAGGGCGTGGGCGAGGCCCCAGGTGCGGAGTTGTTCGACGGCGAGGAGGCGGGCGAGGCGGGCCGCGCGCGGGGTCGGGGACAGCTGGACGCTGAAGTTCTGTCGATTCACATCACTCAGCGTGGCCGCCCCCGCATACCCTGATCCGCGACTCGCCTGTCACGTACGGTCACTGTCCAGCGTTTGTCCAGAGCTGTACAGGCTGTCCAAGCCCCTTGGTGGGTAGGGCGGTTCACGGAACGTGGGCGGGGAGCCGAACGGGCGGGAGGTACGCGCGGATGACCGGTGCGACGGACGGTGACGGCTGGGAGATCGAACCCGGTGACGTACAGGGAGCGGCGGTGATCGCCCTGGTGGGACACCAGCTGAAAGCGCTGCGCGAGGCGGCCGGCCTCAAGGTCTCGGAACTCGGCGCGGCACTCGGCTACGGCGAAGGCATCGTCTACAAAGTGGAGTCCGGTACGCGGATCCCGCGCCCTGAATTCCTGGACAAGGCCGACGACGTGCTCCGCGCCAACGGCCTGCTCAAGGCGATGAAGCCGGATGTCGCCGAGGTCCGGTACCCGAAGAAGGTGCGGGACATCGCGGCACTGGAGGCCAAGGCCGTCGAACTGACCTCGTACTGGAACCACAGCCCGCACGGCCTGCTCCAGACCCCCGAGTACGCGCAGGCGCTCTTCTCGATGCGCCGCCCCGCGCTGTCGTCCGAGCAGATCGAACGCGCGATGGCCGGCCGCACGGCCCGCAAGTCCGTCTTCGACCGCGACCCGGCCCCTGCCCTCAGCTTCATCCAGGAGGAGGTGACCCTGCGCCGCCCCATCGGCGGCCGGACCGTCCTGCGCGGCCAGCTCGAACATCTCCTGGATCTGGGCCAGTTGCGCACGGTCGAGATCCAGGTGATGCCGACGGACCGGGAGGATCACGCGGGGATGAGCGGGAACATGGACGTGCTGAAGTTCGAGGACGGAACCGCGATCGGGCGCTGTGACGGCCTGTACAACGGCCGCCCGGTCTCCGACCCGAAACAGCTCCGCAGCATCGAACTCCGGTGTGGCATCATCCGAGCTCAGGCCCTCTCGCCAGGGGAGTCACTGGCCTTCATCGAGCGAGTGCTGGGAGAACTATGAACCGCGAGACCAACGCCGGCTCCCCGACCGAGCTTGCCTGGTTCAAGAGCACCTACAGCAGCGGCGGCGACGAGCCCGACTGCGTCGAGGTGGCCCACGCCCCTGGCACGACCCACGTACGGGACTCCAAGAACGCGGAGGGCCCGCACCTGGCCGTGAGCGGGACGGCCTGGGCCGGTTTCCTGGGCGGTCTGTGACCTCGGGGCAGACTTCTCAGCTGCCGGGTTTCGGGCCCTGGGTCGCGTTCGCCCTCAGGAGACTGATGCCGAAGCCGAGCACCGAGATCCCGAAGAGGCACATCACCAGGCCCACGATCTTGGCCTCGGCTTCGGTGTCCGCGCTGCGCCCCGTGTTCGCCGAGTCGGCGACGACAGAGGCCGGATCGGCGATCGCGTCGATCCCGACGTACAGCAGGCCCGCCCCGAGGAGAACCAGGACGACGGCGCCGATGACACGCTTGGCCGACCGGCGGACCGGCTCGGCAGGCTGGGTGTTCTCCTGGAGCATGGCCAGGACGCTATCACCGCCGTCGGCACGGGCCGTCCGGGACGACGTGAGGTGAGACCCGGAACGCCGTGTGGCCCCGGACGGGTCGTCCGGGGCCACACGGCGTGACGCGGGTCAGTCCTTCGGGCGCTTCGGGCGCCAGACCACCAGGGCGCTGGTCTGCTGGACCTCCTGGTACGGGACCAGGTCGCGGCGGTACGAGGCGTGGACCGCTGCCTCGCGCTGCTGCATGGCCGCCGCGGCGCCCTCCACCGCGGCGGAGAGCTCCGCGACGCGGGACTGGAGCGCGGCGACCTGGTTCTCCAGCTCGATGATGCGCTTGATGCCGGCCAGGTTGATGCCCTCTTGCTGCGACAACTGCTGGACGGTGCGCAGCAGTTCGATGTCGCGGGCCGAGTAGCGGCGGCCCCGCCCGGCCGTGCGGTCGGGCGAGACGAGGCCGAGGCGGTCGTACTGGCGCAGGGTCTGCGGGTGCAGGCCGGACAGCTGGGCCGCCACCGAGATCACGTACACCGGTGTCTCGTCGGTCAGTTCGTACGGGTTGCTTCGTCGACGGCCGTCCATCTGGCTCAGGCTCCCTTCGCCGCCTGGAACAGTTCTGCCCGTACGTCCGTGTCCTCAGTCGCCTTGGCGTACGACTCGAGGGCCGAACGGGCCTCGTCGGTCAGGTCCTGGTCCTTGGGGACCGCGACCTCGACCGTGACCAGCAGGTCTCCGCGCGTGCCGTCCTTGCGGACGGCGCCCTTGCCGCGGGCCCGCATCGTCCGCCCGTTCGGCGTGCCCGGGGGCAGCTTCAGGGTGACGGACGGGCCGCCGAGGGTCGGGACCTTGACCTCGCCGCCGAGGGCGGCCTCGGTGAACGTCACGGGGACGGTCACCGTCAGGTTGTCGCCCTTGCGGCCGAACACCGGGTGCGCGTCGACGTGGACGACGACGTACAGGTCGCCGGCCGGGCCGCCGCGCTCACCGGGAGCGCCCTTGCCGCGCAGGCGGATGCGCTGCCCGTCGGAGACCCCGGCGGGGATGCGCACCTGCATGGTGCGGGAGGACTTGGCGCGGCCGGAGCCCTTGCAGACCTCACAGGGGGTCTCGGCGATGAGGCCGCGCCCCTTGCAGTCCACACACGGGTCGGTGAGGGAGAAGCCGCCACCGCCGCCCCGCGAGACCTGCCCGGTGCCGACGCAGGTCGGGCACACGCGCGGCGTGCCGTTCTTGTCGCCGGTGCCGGAGCACGCCTTGCAGGGGGCCTGCGAGGACATCCGCAGCGGGACCGTGGCCCCGTCCACCGCCTCGGTGAAGCTGAGCGTCACCTCGGACTCGATGTCCTGGCCCCGGCGCGGCTGGGTACGGGTGCCCGTGCCCGCGCCGCCCCGGTTGAACAGGCCGCCGAAGACATCGCCGATGCCGCCGCCGAAACCACCCTGGCCCTGACTCTGGCCCTGGGCGCCGCCTCCGAAGAGGTCGCCCAGGTCGAAGTTGAACGTGCCGCCGCCGGCGCCGCCGGGTCCCGCACGGAACCCGCCGTTGCCGAACAGGGCACGCGCCTCGTCGTACTCCTTGCGCTTCTTGGCGTCGCCGAGGATGTCGTTCGCCTCGGAGATCTCCTTGAAGCGCTCCTCCGCCTTGGGGTTGCCCTTGTTGGCGTCGGGGTGGTTCTCGCGCGCCAGCTTGCGGTACGCCTTCTTGATCTCGGCGTCCGTGGCGTCCTTGGGGACGCCGAGGACCTTGTAGTAGTCCTTCTCGATGAAGTCCTTGGTGCTCATCGGCCCCGACGTCCCTCCTCACTCATTCCGTTGCGCGTGTGTACGTCAGCCCTTGTCCGGGCCACCGTCGTCCTTCTCGGCATCCTGGTCGGAGGCCTCGTCGGACTTGCCCTGCGCGCCCGGCTGCGGCTCGGCCACGGCCACCCGCGCGGGGCGGATGGTGCGCTCGCCGATCCGGTAACCCGGCTGCAGGATCGCCACGCAGGTCGTCTCGGTGACGTCCGGCGCGTAGCTGTGCATCAGGGCCTCGTGCACGGTCGGGTCGAAGGGCTCGCCCTCCTTGCCGAACTGCTGCAGGCCCATCTTGGCGACGACCGTCTCCAGCGACTCGGCGACGGACTTGAAGCCGCCGACCAGCTCGCCGTGCTCACGGGCGCGGCCCACGTCGTCGAGGACGGGAAGCAGCTCGGACAGGAGGTTCGCGATGGCGATCTCCTTGACCGTGACGCGGTCCCGCTCCACGCGGCGCCGGTAGTTCTGGTACTCGGCCTGCAGGCGCTGGAGGTCCGCGGTGCGCTCGGAGAGCGCGGTGCGCACCTGGTCCAGCTGTGCCGTCAGGGCCACATCACCTGCGGACGAAGCGGAAGCTGAGTCCCCGGCCGGGGCCGCCCCCTCCTTGTCGGAGGGAGCGGTCTTCGGCTCGGCGTCGTCGGCGCCGGAGGGGACGTCAGGCTTCTCGTTCTCCTCGAAGCCCGGGGTCTCCTCCGTCACGCGGCACCGTCCTTGCGGTCCTCGTCGACGATCTCGGCGTCGACGACGTCGTCGTCGGCCTTGGCGTCACCCTGCGGGGCGTCGCCCTCGGGACCGCCGGCGGCCTGGGCGCCCTGGGCGTCGGCGTACATGGCCTGGCCCAGCTTCTGCGAGACGGCGGCGACCTTCTCGGTGGCGGTGCGGATCTCGGCCGTGTCCTCGCCCTTGAGCTTCTCCTTCAGCTCGGCGACGGCGGACTCGACCTCGGTCTTCACGTCACCCGGAACCTTGTCCTCGTTGTCCTTGAGGAACTTCTCCGTCTGGTAGACGAGCTGCTCGCCCTGGTTGCGCGACTCGGCGGCCTCGCGGCGGGCGTGGTCCTCCTCCGCGTACTTCTCGGCCTCTTCGCGCATCCGGTTGACCTCGTCCTTCGGCAGCGAGGAGCCACCGGTGACGGTCATCTTCTGCTCCTTGCCCGTGCCGAGGTCCTTCGCGGTCACGTGCATGATGCCGTTGGCGTCGATGTCGAAGGCGACCTCGATCTGCGGGACACCGCGCGGGGCCGGCGGCAGACCGGTCAGCTCGAACATCCCGAGCTTCTTGTTGTACGCCGCGATCTCGCGCTCGCCCTGGTAGACCTGGATCTGGACGGACGGCTGGTTGTCCTCGGCGGTGGTGAAGATCTCGGACCGCTTGGTCGGGATCGTCGTGTTCCGCTCGATGAGCTTCGTCATGATGCCGCCCTTGGTCTCGATACCAAGCGACAGCGGGGTCACGTCGAGGAGCAGGACGTCCTTGACCTCACCCTTGAGGACACCGGCCTGCAGGGCGGCGCCGATGGCGACGACCTCGTCCGGGTTCACGCCCTTGTTGGCCTCGTTGCCGCCCGTCAGTTCCTTGACGAGCTCGGCGACGGCCGGCATACGGGTCGAGCCACCGACGAGAACGACGTGGTCGATCTCGGAGAGCTGGATGCCCGCGTCCTTGATGACGTTGTGGAACGGCGTCTTGCAGCGCTCCAGCAGGTCGGACGTGAGCTGCTGGAACTGGGCGCGCGTGAGCTTCTCGTCCAGGTGCAGCGGGCCCTCGGCGGACGCCGTGATGTAGGGCAGGTTGATCGTGGTCTCCGTGGAGGAGGACAGCTCGATCTTGGCCTTCTCGGCCGCCTCGCGCAGGCGCTGGAGCGCCATCTTGTCCTTGGAGAGGTCCACGCCGTGGCCGTTGTTGAACTGCTTGACCAGGTAGTCGACGACGCGCTGGTCCCAGTCGTCACCACCGAGGTGGTTGTCACCGTTGGTGGCCTTCACCTCGACGACACCGTCGCCGATCTCCAGCAGCGAGACGTCGAACGTACCGCCACCGAGGTCGAAGACCAGGATGGTCTGGTCGTCCTTGTCGAGGCCGTAGGCCAGGGCGGCGGCCGTCGGCTCGTTGACGATGCGCAGGACGTTCAGGCCCGCGATCTCGCCGGCCTCCTTCGTCGCCTGACGCTCCGAGTCGTTGAAGTACGCCGGGACGGTGATGACCGCGTCGGTGACCTTCTCGCCCAGGTAGGCCTCGGCGTCCCGCTTCAGCTTCTGCAGGATGAAGGCGCTCATCTGCTGCGGGTTGAAGTCCTTGCCGTCCAGGTTGATCTTCCAGTCAGTGCCCATGTGGCGCTTGACCGAGCGGACCGTCCGGTCCACGTTCGTGACCGCCTGGCGCTTGGCGACCTCGCCGACCAGCACCTCGCCGTTCTTCGCGAAGGCGACGACGGACGGCGTGGTCCTGGCGCCCTCCGCGTTCGTGATGACGGTGGGCTCGCCGCCTTCGAGAACGCTGACGACGGAGTTAGTCGTGCCCAGGTCGATGCCGACCGCACGTGCCATTTCGATTCCTCCAGCTGACTACTTGAGTGGAACTGGCTCAAGGGTGCACCACCCCACCCCTCCCCGTCAACAGACCTGAGTCGAGCCCGCTCAACTTTTATTCAGCCCTTATGGGCAAGCAGATTGCCGACGCGCCGCGAGGGGGCGGGAGTTGGACTCGTCCCGGTGCCCTTATGTACCTAATATCCCTTATGGAGTCGCAGCCGCCCCAGGTAGCCGTACTGATGACCTGCCGCGACCGCCGCGCCTCGACGCTCGCCGCCCTCGACGCCCTCGCCGCGCAGACCGGGCTGCCGGCCGGCACGCGCGTGCGGGTCCATCTCGTCGACGCGGGGTCCCGCGACGGCACCGCCGAGGCCGTCCGCCGCGCGCACCCCGGCGTCCAGGTCGCCGAGGCCGGGCCCGACGTCTACTGGAGCCACGGCATGCGCCTCGCCAGCCGCAACAGCCGCGCGGCGGGGCTGCCCGAGCCGACGCACCAGCTCTGGCTCGGCGTCGGGGTGCGGCTGCGGGCCGGGGCGCTCGCGGAGCTCCTCGCGACCGCGCGGCGCTTCGACGACGCGGCGATCGTCGTCGGGGCGGTCGCCCGCGCGGGGGTCACCGTGCGGTCGGGGCGCTCCGGGCCGCCCGCGCTCGCCCTGGTCGAGCCGACGGGGGCGCCCGAGCGCTGTGCCACGTACGACGGGGACGTGGTGCTGGTGCCGTGGGCGGTACGGGAGCGGGTCGGGGACATCGACAAGGTGTTCCGGCACGGGATGGGGGATCACGATCACGGGCTGCGGGCGCGGCGGGCCGGGGTCGCGGCGTACGTGGCTCCGCGAACCGTCGGGGAGTGGGCCGGGGGCGGTTCCGGGCGGCCCGCGTCCTCGGAGCCGGGGATCGGGGTGCGGGAGGCGCTGCGGCGGGTCGCGTCCGAGGCGGAGCGGCCTGTGTGGCCCTGGGCGGTGTACTGCGTGCGGCATGCGGGGGTCCGGGCGCCGGGGTTGATCGTGGCGCCGTACGTTCTGGCGGCACTGCGGGCTGGTCGCACCCGGGGGCGCGGCCACCGGGGTGCCTCGTCTTGAGCGTTGCCGGGTGCGGGCTGGTGGGGGCTGGTCGCGCAGTTCCCCGCGCCCCTGAGATGCGCACTTCGTGCGCGATCTCATCGGGCGCTTGCGCCTCGGGGGAATGCGACCCGAAGGGTCTGCATTTCAGGGGCGCGGGGCTGTGTCCGATCAGCGGCTCCGCCGCGGGGCGCGACCAAGCCCCACCCACCCCTAGCCGCGTACGAGACCAGAAGGACCGTGCTGGACGGCGGCGGCGTACACATGGGCCACCCGGTCGATCCAGGGCTCGGGCGCGTAGGACTCGCTGTGGACGGCGCGGCAGTGCGCGGACAATCCCGGGAACAGGCGCTCGGCCACGTCCAGGGCGGAGCCCAGCGGAGCCGCCCAGGAGGCCACCGTCCCCGTCCCCTCGGCCCGGACGGCCCGCGGCACCGCCGCACCCCCCACGGCCAGCACGGGCACCCCCGCGGCCAGCGCCTCCGCGTAACAGACGGGCAGGTCCTGCGCCCCGCGCCCGGGCACGACGAGCCCGCGCCGCCCCACGAGCCCGGCCCGCAGCCCGCCCCGCCCGACGGGCCCCGAGAACCGTACGGAGGCGGGGGCCGCGGCGCGGCAGGCCCCTTCGAGCGGCCCCGCGCCGAGCACGTCGAGACGCCGGCCCTCGGGCCAGCGGCGCAGCAGGTCGAGGATCCCGGTCTCCGGGGCGAGCCGGCCCACGTAGGTCCAGGGCCCTTCGGGGGCGTCCGGCACGGTCGGCACGGCGGGCGCGAAGTCGGGGATCAGGGCGAGGCGCCGCAGCGGCACCCCGGCGCGCAGGTACTGGTCGCGGGCCGGTTCGGAGCGGACGACGAGCCGGTCGGCGCGGCGCAGCAGCGGGTCGCGGTCGGCGCGGGCGGCGCGGGCCTGCGGCAGCGCGGCGAGCCGGTGCAGGACGCCGCCGGCGCCGCCCTGGGGGCGGGTGTCGCGCAGGGTGGCGACGAGCGGGCCGGTCCAGTCGGCGGCCCAGGCGCGTCCGGCGCCGGGCGGGGCGTGGTGGATGTGGGTGACGTCGGGGGCGAGGGCCCGCAGCGCGCTCAGCGGGCCGCGGCCCTGCCCGGTGACGACGGTGACCGGGCAGGGTGCGCGGCGTCGCGGCGCCGCGTGCAGCGGTCCGCCCGCGGCGGTGACGACGAGGTGCACGTCGTGCCCGGCGCGGACGAGCGCGGCGGCCTGGTCGAGCACGGCGGCGTTCTCCCCACCGGGCCCGCCCGGCCCGTGGAACCCGTGCACCAGCGCGATCCTCACGCGACCACCGCCTCTCCCGGGCCCACGGCCCGCACGGGCACGAGGACCGCTCCGAAGAACCGGGAGCCACCCGGGCACCGGAACCCACCCGACCGCCGAAAGCCCCACACAAGCACCCGCCCCGCACCGAAACCCCCGCCTGCGCGACGGACCACCACCCGCGCACCCGCCGAGGGATCCGTCATGCGAACGCCGCCTCTCCCGCGACCCCGGTCCGTACCAGGGTCAGGTCCTCCTCGAAGGGGCCCGCTCCGGCGAGGATCTGGGGGAGTTCGGGGTGGCGGTCGACCTGGAGGAGGACGCGTTCGCCGGGGGCGACGACCTCTTCCCACATGCCGTCGAGGCGGCGGGTCCAGCGGGTGTCGCGGTCGCCGAGGGCGTACGGGAGCACCTGCCAGGCCGTGTCGCGGGAGGCGGCCCTGCGGACCCCGGCGCGGGGGCCGCCGAAGGGCTCGAAGGAGACGATGCGGCCGCGGTAGCCCGCCCGGCGCAGGGCGCGTCCGAAGCCGCCGTCGTGGGCGCCGGA
The DNA here is from genome assembly GCF_014621695.1 of Streptomyces xanthii. GTDB lineage: Bacteria > Actinomycetota > Actinomycetes > Streptomycetales > Streptomycetaceae > Streptomyces > Streptomyces xanthii. Next base: position 4,105,476 of record NZ_CP061281.1, on the reverse strand, counting down.
GTCCAGCACCAGGTCGATCTCGTCCTGGACCAGCCGGCGCACCAGGTCCCGTGCCCCGCCGAACGTCCTCATGTGCGTACCCCTTCGGTTCGTACCGCCTCGGAAGCCTTCGTGTCGCGCAGCGCGAGGAGCACGGCGAGGGCGAGTGCGGCGGCCGGCCACCACACGGCCTCGGGACCGAGCGCGCCCCGGTGCAGCAGCACGCCGACGACGGTGGTGAGCGCGGTCGCGACGCCCAGGGCGACGGCCGCGCCGGGCGCGGTCAGGCCGAGCCGGCGCAGCCGGTGCGCGAGGTGCGCGGGGCGGCGGGCCCGGCGCCGGGTCACCAGGGCGAGCACGGCGTCGGCGGCGGGCAGGGCGGTGAGCGCGAACATCGAGGCGGCCGGTTCGGGCGCGGTGTGCTCCGCGTTGACCAGGAGCGCGGCGCCCGCGACGAGGAACCCCGTGTAGAGCGCGCCGCAGCCGCCGGCCCGGGCCCGCGCCGGGTGCCAGGCGTGCATCAGGTGCCCGGTGAGCGCGGCGGCGAGCAGCGCGAGGAGCACCGCGAGCGCGCCGAGCCCTTCGGCGCCCGCGCACACGCACAGGCCGAGCGCGGTGACGACGCCGACGGTGCCCATGACGCCCTCGGAGGTGTCGAGCTGCCGGAAGGCGTGGGTGACGAAGACGATCCACAGGACGGCGAGGGCCCCGGTGAGCAGCCCGAGCCCGGCCAGGTGGACGACGACGGTGGCGGCCGCGGCCTCGGCGGCGATCCGCACCCGTGCGTCGAGTCCGCCGGGCCGCAGCCCGTCGGCGAGCCCGAGCAGGCCGACGACGGTGGCGCCGGTGAGCAGCGCGGTCGTGGCGGGGTCGAGCGGCACGGCGCCGGTCAGGGCTCCGGCGGCGGCGACCGCCCCGGTGACGGTGAGCAGGGCGAGGCCGCCGACGCGCGGCGCGCCGCGCAGGGCGACGCCCCGGCGGCGGCGCCGGCCGAGCGCGAGGGGGCGCAGGGCGGCGGTCAGCAGGGTGGTGAGCAGCAGTGCGGCCGACGCGGCGGCGGTCCCGTACAGCACGTCAGCCCCGGGCCGCGGCGGCGAGCGGTGCGGCGGGCCGGCGGGCGGCCGCGTCGGCCAGGGCCGCGTCGACGATGTCGTCGAGGGTGCGGCGGGGCCGCCAGCCGGTGAGTGCGCGCAGTTTGCCGGTGTCGGGGATCCGGGTCGGGTCCTCGCCGCCGGGCGCACCGGTGTCGTGGGGGACGAAGCGGAGCGCGGACGGGGAGCCGGCGCGCTCGACGACGAGGCCCGCGAGGTCGGCGACGGCGGTCGGCTCGCCGCAGCCGACGTTGACGACCTCGCCGACGGCGCCGGGGTGGTCCAGGAGCCGCAGCAGCGCGTCGGTGACGTCGTCGACGTGGGCAAGGCAGCGTCGCTGGGTGCCGTCGCCGTGGACGGTGAGGGGCCGGCCGGCGAGCGCCTGCGCGGCGAAGGTGGGCACGACGGCGCCGCAGCCGGGCGCCTGGCGCGGCCCGGCGGTGTTGAACAGGCGGGCGACGGTGACGGGCAGTCCGTGCTCGCGGTGGTGGCCGAGGGCGAGGATCTCGTCGACGGCCTTGGCGGTGGAGTGCGACCAGCGGGCGACGGTGGTCTGGCCGAGGATCCGGTCGTCGGTCTCGGCGAGCGGGCCCGCGCCGTTCTTCCCGTAGATCTCGGAGGTGGAGGCGAGCAGCAGCCGGCGGCGGTGGCGCAGGGCGGCGGCGACGACGGTCTCGGTGCCGCGCACGTTCGCGGTGAAGGAGTCGAGGGGGCGGGCGGCGACGCGGGCGCCGACGGTGGCGGCGAGGTGGACGACGACGTCGCAGCGGCCGGTGAGCTCGTCGACGAGCCGGTCGTCGAGGACGCAGCCGCGTACGAAGCGCAGTCCGCGCTGCGGCCAGGCGCGGTCGAGGTTGGCGCGGTCGCCGGTGGAGAGGTCGTCGAGCACGACGACGGTGTGGCCCCGGTCGAGGAGGGCGTCCGTCAGATGCGAGCCGATGAAGCCCGCGCCGCCGGTGACCAGGTAGGTGAGCGCGTCCATCGGGCCCCTCGACTGATTGCGGTATCGGGATGACACCGGGGGGCTCGCCCGTCCGGATACCGACTTAAGGTAATCCGTTATGTCCAAATATGGGGCGAATAACACGATCTACCGCGCGGCGCAGCCCGAGCCCGCCATCGGGCCCACTGAGTGATACCTCAGCGACACAGATCACGACCCTGGCGACTACATTGCGACCGGGTAAGTGGGTAGTCTCAGACGGACTGCATAAGTTACCGCTTAGTAATCAATCGTCGGTCAACAACGAGACCTCCCCTCGCAGGCCCGAGGAGCCCCCAATGCAACTCGCCGCGATCATCGTGTCGCTGGTTCTGATCGTGGTGGGCGCGGCGCTGTTCGTCCGTGCTCTCCTGCAGATCTACAACTTCATGCGGCTCGGCCAGAACGTGCCCAAGGGCACCCGCACGGACGATCCCGCACAGCGCACCCTCACCGTGGCCAGGGAGTTCCTCGGCCACACCCGCATGAACCGCTGGGGCGTCGTCGGTGTCGCGCACTGGTTCGTGGCGGTGGGCTTCTTCTCCCTGCTGCTGACGATCGTCAACGCCATCGGCCAGCTGTTCCAGGCGGACTGGCTGCTGCCGATCATCGGTGAGTGGGCGCCCTACAACGTCTTCGTCGAGTTCATCGGCACCATGACGGTCCTGGGCATCGTCGTCCTCATCGCGATCCGCCAGCTGTCCCACCCGCGCAAGCCGGGCCGCAAGTCCCGCTTCGCCGGCTCCAACTTCGGCCAGGCGTACTTCGTCGAGGCCGTCATCCTCATCGTCGGCGTCTGCATCTTCATGCTGCACGCCCTCGAAGGCGCCCAGCACCACGTCGACAGCTACGAGGCGTCGTTCTTCATCTCGTACCCCGTCGTGAACGCGCTGGAGGGCCTGGACGTCTCCACGCTCCAGAACCTCACCTACTTCTTCGCCGGTCTGAAGATCGCGACCTCCTTCATCTGGATGATCACGGTCGCCCTGAAGACCGACATGGGTGTCGCCTGGCACCGCTTCCTGGCCTTCCCGAACATCTGGTTCAAGCGCGACGCCAAGGGCGACACCTCGCTCGGCGAGCTGCTCCCGATGACCTCCAAGGGCGAGCCGATCGACTTCGAGGACCCCTCGGACGACGACGTCTACGGCGTCTCGCAGATCGAGCACTTCTCCTGGAAGGGCCTGCTCGACTTCTCCACCTGCACCGAGTGCGGCCGCTGCCAGTCGCAGTGCCCCGCCTGGAACACGGGCAAGCCGCTCTCCCCGAAGCTCCTCATCATGTCGCTGCGCGACCACGCCCACGCCAAGGCGCCCTACCTGCTCGCGGGTGGCGGCAAGACCATGGAGGGCGAGGAGAAGGCCACCGAGGAGCAGCTCAAGGACGTTCCCGCGGCCGCCCTCGCCGAGGCCGAGCGCCCCCTCATCGGCACCGCCGAGGAGAACGGCGTCATCGACCCCGACGTCCTGTGGTCCTGCACCACCTGCGGCGCCTGCGTCGAGCAGTGCCCGGTCGACATCGAGCACATCGACCACATCGTCGACATGCGCCGCTACCAGGTGATGATCGAGTCCGCGTTCCCGTCCGAGGCGGGCACGATGCTCAAGAACCTGGAGAAGAAGGGCAACCCCTGGGGCCTCGCCAAGAAGCAGCGCCTGGAGTGGCTCAAGGAGCTCGACTTCGAGGTGCCGGTCGTCGGCAAGGACATCGAGGACCTCACCGAGGTCGAGTACCTCTACTGGGTCGGCTGCGCCGGCGCCCTCGAGGACCGCGCCAAGAAGACCACCAAGGCCTTCGCCGAGCTGCTCAACATCGCGGGCGTCAAGTTCGCGATCATGGGCGGCGACGAGAAGTGCACCGGTGACTCCGCCCGCCGCCTGGGCAACGAGCCGCTGTTCCAGCAGCTCGGCCAGGAGAACGTCATGGCGCTCAACATGGCCTTCGGCGAGGAGTACGACGACGACGGCAAGGTGACGGAGGAGTCCAAGAAGCCCCGCACCGCCAAGAAGATCGTCGCCACCTGCCCGCACTGCCTCAACACGATCGGCAACGAGTACCCGCAGATCGGCGGCGACTACGAGGTCATCCACCACACCCAGCTGCTCCAGCACCTGGTGGACGAGGGCAAGCTGATCCCCGTGACCCCGGTCGAGGGCATCATCACGTACCACGACCCCTGCTACCTGGGCCGCCACAACAAGATCTACACGCCCCCGCGCGAGATCATCGGCAAGGTCCCGGGCCTGCGCAACGAGGAGATGCACCGCCACAAGGAGCGCGGCTTCTGCTGCGGCGCCGGCGGCGCCCGCATGTGGATGGAAGAGCGCATCGGCAAGCGCATCAACAACGAGCGCGTCGACGAGGCCCTGTCCCTCAACCCGGACATCGTCTCCACCGCCTGCCCGTTCTGCCTCGTCATGCTGACCGACTCGGTCAACGGCAAGAAGAACGACGGCAAGGCCAAGGAGTCCATCCAGGTCGTGGACGTGGCCCAGCTGCTCCTCGACTCCGTCAAGACGCCGGCCGACCCGGCGGGCGAGACGGAGACCGAGGACGCGCCGGAGCCGGAGCCGGTCAAGTAGGCCGCCACTCGGGAGACATCAGCCTCTGAGGCGGACTCCCGTACGACATCGAGGGCATCCCGTGAATTCACGGGGTGCCCTCTCTGTCGTAAGAAAGCCGCTGTAAGAGCCGTACAACCCTTCCGGTTGATCCCGTGTCAAACGGTATGTCGGAAAAGGAACGGGCCCTTTCCGGCCGTCCCCCCGCGCTGCCCGGCCCTCCGTCAGCCCAGGAGCCGCACGTGCGCAAGAACCGTTCGGCCGCCCTCGCAGCGGCGTCATTCCTTCTTCTCGGCGGCATGTTCATCGCCACCGCCCCGTCCGCGTACGCCGGCACGCCCGGCGGGACCCGCGCGAACGACCGCAACACCGACTTCAACGGCGACGGCTACGACGACGTGCTCGTCGGCGCGCCCGGCGCCACCGTCGGCGGGCACACCGGCGCCGGACTCGTCACCGTCCAGTACGGCGGCTCCGGCGGCATGGGCACCACCCGCTCCGCGGTGTTCAGCCAGGACACCACCGGGGTGCCCGGCGGCGCCGAGACCGGGGACGCGTTCGGCCAGGCCGTCGCCACCGGCGACCTCGACGGCGACGGCTACGACGACGCGATCGTCGGCGCGCCCGGCGAGGACCTCGCCTCCTTCGCCGACTCCGGCGGCGGCGTCGTCTTCTGGGGCACACCCAGAGGCCTCACCGGCGCCGACAGCACCTGGCTGCAGTCCGACGAGCTCGCCGCCGGACGCCACTTCGGCTCCGCGCTCGCCGCCGCACGCTTCTCCGACACGACCCCCGGCGACCTCCTCGCCGTCCTCGACGACGCCGGCCTCTCGATCTACCGCTACGAGACGGCCCCCGCCGCCGCCCGCACCACCGGCAAGAACCTCGCCCGCGACTCACGGCGCAACTTCACCCAGAACGCGCCCGCCGCCCGCGCCGCCCAGGACGAACCGGAAGGCATCCAGCCCAAGTCCCTGACCACCGGCGACTACGACGCCAACGGCTTCGCCGACCTCGTCGTCTCCGGCACCTCCGTCGGCTCCGAGCCCGGCCACGGCTGGTCCTACGTCCTGCCCGGCACCGCCTCCGACGCCGACCCGCTGCCCATCCTCGCCGTGCGCGGCGGCCCCGTCGTGGCCTCCGGCGACGTCAACGGCGACGGCAAGGACGACCTGATCACCGGCGAACCCCACAGCCCCGACGACGGCGGCGAGACCATGACCGGCGGCCTCGTCGGCGTCCACTACGGCTCGGCCACCGGCCCCTACGGCGAACCCGAGTGGTGGACGCAGAACACCACCGGAGTGCCCGGCACCGCCGAGAAGGGCGACGGCTGGGGCAGCGACCTCTCCGTCGGCGACACCAACGGCGACGGCTTCGCCGACCTGGCCGTCGGCGCGTCCGGCGAGGACATCGGCACGGTCGCCGACGCGGGCGCGGTCTGGGTGCTGCGCGGGTCCGCCGGCGGTCTCACCGCGACCGGGGTGAAGGACTTCAACCAGAACTCCACGAACGTGCCGGGCACCGCCGAGAAGGGCGACAAGTTCGGCGCGCAGGTCGCGTTCACCGACCCCAACGACGACGGCCGCTTCGGGCTCCTCGCCGCGGCGCCGGGCGAGAACACGAACGACGGCGTGATCTGGGTCTTCTCCGCGGGATCGGGAGGCGTCACCGCGACCGGCTCCTGGACCTACGGTGCGGGTTCCCTCCACGCCCCGTACCAGAACGCCCGCTTCGGAGCCGCCATCGACGACTGATCCGTACCGCCGGGCGGGGCCGCACCCATGCGCGGCCCCGCCCCACGTGACGCAGTAGCCACCCCCCGCCCCTTAACCTCCCGCCCGTCAAAAGCCATCATGTTGCGGTCACACACACAAAAAAGCGGGCGGGGACACACGGTGAACACGAGAACCAGGACACTCGGCATCAGCGGAGCACTGGCGCTCGCCCTCACCCTGCCCCTGACGGCCTGCTCCGGCGGCGACGGCGCCTCCGCCGGCAAGACCGCCCCCTCGGCCCTGGCCGCCAAGAAGGCCCACACCCAGACCCGCCCGATCCCCGAGGGCAAGGGCAGCAAGGTCCCCTCCGACTTCAACGGCGACGGCACCCCCGACCTCGTCCTCGACGACCTCGCCCACAAGGGCCTCGGCGACGACCCCGGCATCGGCATCGTCTACGGCCGCGAGAAGCACGGCCCCGACCCGGCCACCCGCCAACTGCTCTCCCCCGCCGAGTACGCCGCCCCGACGAAGGGCCAGATCCCGGCCGCGTTCAGCTCCGAGGCCGCCTGCGACCTCAACCGCGACGGCTTCTCCGACCTCGTCGTCTCCACCGACCCGCCCTACGACGGCCAGGGCCGGCCCCCCGTCCCCGTGCAGATCCTCTTCGGCTCCCCCACCGGCATCTCCGGCAAGGCCGTCACCCTCCGCATCCCGGACAAGGCCCGCTTCGGCAACGACTGGCCCGACCAGCCCGTGTGCGGCGACTTCGACGACGACGGCGACGGCGACCTCGTCATCCACGCCAGCGGCGGCCGACTCACCTTCCTGCCCGGCCCGTTCACCCGCGCCGGAGCCCCCCGCGGCACCGCCCGCCTCGTCCAGGCCTCCGGCAACGTCCCGGCCGGCCCCGCCTCCGACCTCGACGGCGACGGCGCCGACGACGTCCTCGTCCGCGCCCACACCGGCACCGCCCGCTCCGCCCTCGTACGCGGCGGCCCCACCGGCCCCGGCCGCCCCGGGGCCAAGTACCCCGCGGGCGAGGACGTGGCCTTCGGCCGCTTCGGCACGACCCCCGGCGCGGCGGTCCTCACCACCACCGGCATCACCCTCTACGGCCCCCAGGGCGCGGCGGGCCGCACGGTGAAGGTCCCCGCGCCGACCGGATCGGCCCTGGACGCGGGCGACTTCGACGGCGACGGCCGCACCGACCTCGTCGTCTCCGGCGACGCCGGCGACCCCGTCCGCATGGTGCACGGCGGCACCCGGCTCCTGTCGGGCCCCGACGTGAAGGGCCGCGTCGTCGCCGTCGCGGACTTCGACGGCGACGGCAAGGGCGACCTCGTCCTGCAACGGGCCGCGGCGGACGGCGACACCGACACGGTCGAGGTGCTGCGCGGCGTCACCGAGCCCGCCATCGCCTCTCCCGACGCCGCACTCGCCTTCTCCACCACGGTGTTCACCGGCTGACACAAATTGTCACCGCCCCCGTACAACCCTTGCACCCCACAAGGAGTCTCCTGTTCGCCGAACCGCCGATCATGCCCCGGACAACTCCGGGTGAACGACGGCGAAACCGGCACCTCATCGTCGCGGATGCCCGCCAGGCATCCCCTGCAGCAGGAGCCACGCATGGCCAAGCACAGACACCTCCTCACGGCGACCGCCGTCGCCGCGGCCCTCACCGGCGCCCTCGCCGTCACCGCCACGGGCACGGCCACGGCCGGCGACTCCGTCCACCACCACGAGGCCGACTTCAACGGTGACGGGTACGGCGACGTCGCGTTCTCCGCGGGCGACGCGACCGTCGCGGGCTACAAGGAGGCCGGCTCGATCGTCGCCCTCTACGGCTCCCCCACCGGCGTCAGCGGCACCAAGCGCGCCACCCTCACCCAGAACTCGCCGGGCGTTCCGGGCGGCGCCGAGAAGGGCGACCACTTCGGCTGGATGAGCGCCTACGGAGACTTCAACAAGGACGGCTTCGACGACCTCGCCGTGTCCGCCTCCTTCGAGGACATCGACGGCGACACCGACGGCGGCATGGTCACCATTCTGTGGGGGTCCGCCGGCGGCCTGACCGGCGGCACCACGCTCCCCGACCCGGCGGTCTCCTCCCACGACCGCTGGGGCAAGACCCTCGCCGCGGGCGACTTCGACGGCGACGGGGTCGAAGACCTCGCGGTCGGCTCCACCGGCGCCGCCGTCTACGTCTACAAGGGCGGCATCACCAAGTCCGGTACCTCGGGCGGCCGTTACACCGTCAAGCCGAATGTCATCGCCGCCAGCGACGCGGGCCCGCTCAACCTCACCGCCGGTGACGTCAACGGCGACAAGAAGACCGACCTGATCGTCAACGGCTACGAGACCAGCTCCGGCTGGAACACCAACTACTACGTCCCCGGCTCCGCCTCCGGCCTCACCATGAGCGGCGCCAAGCAGCTCAAGCGCGGCGTGATCACCGGCATCGGCGACGTGAACGGCGACGGCTACGCCGACATCGTCACCGGCCAGGACTTCGACCCGTCCAAGGACGGCTCCCCCTCCGTCCCCGAGTCCGTGGTCGGCGGCCAGGTCCACATCACGTACGGCTCGGCCACCGGCCCGGCCGACACCACCAACGTCACCCAGGACTCCGGCAACGTCCCCGGCGGCTCCGAGCGCGGCGACTGGTTCGGCGGCGAGGTCTCCCTCGGCGACATCAACGGCGACGGCTACCAGGACCTGGTCGTGGGCGCCGCCGGTGAGAACCTCGGCGACCCCTCGGTCGTCGACACCGGGGCGGTCACCGTCCTCTACGGTTCCCCGAACGGCATCGACACGCTCTCGGGCACCCAGTTCTTCGCCCAGTCCACCGCCGGCGTCCCCGGCGACGACGAGGCGTACGACTACTTCGGCTCCGAGGTGAAGCTCACCGACGTCACCGGCGACGGCAAGTCCGACCTGACGATCGGCGCCCTCGGCGAGAACGACTTCAACGGCTCCCTGACCTACCTCCCGTCCAACGGCACCAAGATCACCACGACGGGCGCCCGCTCGATCTCCACGACGGCCGCCGGCGTCAGCACGGACGGCTACCCGGAGTTCGGCGCCAACGCCGCCAACTGACCCCCGCCCCCGGTGGTGCCCCCTAGGGGGCCCCGTAATGGATGTCACAGCTCAGCCGCAATGCCGGGCCCGGTCCCCCGGGCTCGGCACCGGGCCGTCGAAACCAGGTACGTTCGACTACGTGGCTGGATTCAGGAACGGACGCGGCCGGGACAACCGCGAAGCGCCGCAGCAAGGGCACCCCCCGCACGCCCCGTACGGACAACCGCAGCAGCAGTACCCGCAGCAGCCGTACGGGCAACCGCCGCAGGCGCCTCAGCAGCAGTGGCCCCAGGGCGGCGGGCACGGCGAGCCGGAGTACTTCGGCGGCGGCCACGACCCGTACGCGGCGAACAACCCGGGCCACACGCAGGCCTTCTCGGTGCACGAGGACCCGTACAACCAGGGCGCCACGTACCAGGCGGGCGCGGCCCCGGCGGGCCCCGTCGGCCCCCGCCTGCACTGGAAGGAACTCCTCTCCGGAGTCGTCCTGCGCCCCAACCAGACGTACCTCCAGATGCGGGACTACGCGATGTGGGGCCCGGCCCTCGTCGTGACCTTCGTCTACGGCCTGCTCGCGATCTTCGGCTTCGACGGAGCCCGCGAGGACGTGATCAACGCGACGATGTCGTCGGCGATCCCCTACGTCCTGACCACCGGCGTCGCCGTCACGATCAGCTTCTTCATCCTCGGCGTCGTCACGCACACCCTGGCCCGCCAGCTCGGCGGCGACGGCGCGTGGCAGCCCACGGTCGGCCTGTCCATGCTGATCGCCTGCCTGACGGACGCCCCGCGTCTGGTCGTCGGCATGTTCCTCGGCGGCGACGAGATGTTCGTGCAGCTGCTCGGCTGGGCCACCTGGCTGGCCGCCGGCGCCCTGCTGACCTCGATGGTCTCCAAGTCCCACGACCTCCCCTGGCCGAAGGCCCTGGCCGCGTCCGCGATCCAGCTGATCGCCCTGCTGTCGATCATCAAGCTGGGCACGTTCTGACCCGCAGAGGACCAGACAGAAGGGCCCGGCGCCGTCGGAGATCGACGGCGCCGGGCCCTTCTTCACATCTGCTGCGCCTCAGGCGTCGAGAACCTGGTCGTCCCGCTTCACGACGGGCGGCTCGACGGACCACGGGAAGTTGATCCAGTCGTCCGTGCGCTTCCACACGTACTCGCACTTCACCAGCGAGTGCGACTTCTCGTAGATCACCGCGGAGCGGACCTCGGCGACGTGGTCGAGGCAGAAGTCGTGGACCAGCTTCAGCGTCTTGCCGGTGTCGGCGACGTCGTCGGTGATCAGGACCTTCTTGTCGCTGAAGTCGATCGCGTTCGGCACCGGGGCGAGCATGACCGGCATCTCGAGGGTGGTGCCCACACCGGTGTAGAACTCCACGTTGACCAGGTGGATGTTCTTGCAGTCCAGGGCGTAGGCGAGGCCGCCCGCGACGAAGACGCCGCCGCGCGCGATGCTCAGGATGATGTCCGGCTCGTAGCCGTCGTCGGCGATGGTCTGCGCGAGCTCGCGCACGGCGCCGCCGAACATCTCGTACGTAAGGTTCTCGCGCACGTCACTCATGTTGCTGCCGCTCACACCTGGGTCCGATGGAAATTCTGGAAGGAGCGGGAGGCCGTCGGCCCACGCTGCCCCTGGTAACGCGAACCGTATCGCTCGCTGCCGTACGGGTACTCGGCGGGCGACGACAGCCGGAACATGCACAGCTGGCCGATCTTCATGCCGGGCCACAGCTTGATCGGCAGGGTCGCGAGGTTCGACAGCTCGAGCGTGACGTGCCCGCTGAAGCCCGGGTCGATGAACCCGGCGGTCGAGTGCGTCACCAGGCCGAGCCGGCCCAGCGAGCTCTTGCCCTCGAGGCGCGAGGCGAGGTCGTCGGGCAGCGAGATGACCTCGTACGTCGACGCGAGCACGAACTCGCCCGGGTGCAGGATGAACGGCTCGTCGCCCTCCGGCTCCACCGTCCGGGTCAGATCCGCCTGCTCGACGCTCGGGTCGATGTGCGGGTACTTGTGGTTCTCGAACACCCGGAAGTAGCGGTCGAGACGTACGTCGATGCTCGACGGCTGCACCATGGATTCGTCGTAGGGATCGATCCGCACCCGCCCGGCGTCGATCTCGGCCCGGATGTCCTTGTCTGAGAGAAGCACTCACTGAGGATACGCAGAGCGCGGGGGCCCGCCACAATCGGCGGGCCCCCGCGCTGAGCCGTCCTCGCTGCCTACCGCTTGTCGGCGCCCACCGGAACCGCGTGCCGGAGCCGGGCGCAGCGCGGGCACCGGATGAGCCGGCCGGGACCGAGTCGGTCGGCCTGCTGCATCGGGAACGAAGCGGTGCTGAACACGTGCCCCTCGGCACATCGGACGACGGTGCGCTCCATCGAGTCCATCAAGTCCCGGAGTCCCTTCCCCACGAGCCATGTGGTCAGTTTCCTGACCGACGACGGGGTCACATTACGGGATGAAAGGGACGCGAATCCACGCGGCGCTCCGCCTCTGAACAACCCTCGCGCGGTCCCCCCACCGTACGCCCCAACTCCCTTCACCCGCAGTCACTTCCAGGCCCCGGAACGCAGCCGGGCCCCGGCGCTCACGCGCCCGGGGCCCGGGATGAGGTACAGTGTCCGCCAGTACGGATCAGTTCAACGGCCGTACCGCGCGGGTGTAGTTTAATGGTAGAACATCAGCTTCCCAAGCTGAGAGCGCGAGTTCGATTCTCGTCACCCGCTCCACCGGACCCCCGAGTCGTCGACTCGGGGGTTGTTTGTTTTCACGGTTCTCACGGTTCTCACGGTTCTCACGGGGTGGCGCGGGTCGCGAACTCTTTCAGGAACAGGGCCTCCACGTGGGCCATGTGCTCGATCTCCGTCGGGTCGACGCTCTCGTTCGGGGCGTGGATGAGGCAGCGGGGTTCCTCCACTCCCATGAGGATGATCTCGGCGCGGGGGTAGGCCGAGGCGAAGACGTTGCACAGGGGGATGGAGCCGCCCTGGCCGAGGAAGGCGAGGGGTTTGCCGTAGACCTCGCTCATGGCCGTGCCGAGGGCCTGGTAGGCGGGGCCGTCGGTGGCGGCGCGGAACGGGGAGCCCGTGCTCTCCGTCTCGACGGTGACGCGGGCGCCCCAGGGGGCGGCTTGGGTGAGGTGTTTGGTGAGGGCCTCGCGGGCGGTGCCGGCGTCCATGTCCGGCGGGACGCGGAGGCTGACGCGGGCGCGGGCGGTGGCGGGGACGGCGGCCGCGGAGCCGACGACGGGCGGGCAGTCGATGCCGAGGACGGTGACGGCGGGGCGGGCCCACAGCCGGTCGGCGACCGTGCCGGTGCCGGTGAGGTGGACGCCGTCCAGGACGCCGGCGTCGCGCCGGAAGGTCGCCTCGTCGTAGCCGACGCCCTCCCAGGTGCCCTCGCAGTCCAGGCCGTCGATCCGGGTGGCGCCGGTGGCCGGGTCGCGCAGCGTCGACAGGGTCTGGATCAGGGCGGCGAGCGCGTCGGGGGCGGGGCCGCCGAACATGCCCGAGTGGATCTCGCCCTCGAGGGTGTCGAGGGTGACGACGAGGTTGGCGAGGCCGCGCAGGGTGATCGTCGCGGTGCCGGTGCCGACCTCCGCGTTGCCGGTGTCGCACACCAGCAGGGCGTCGGCGAGGAACTCCTCCGGGTGCTCGGTGACGTACGCCTCCAGGCCGCCCGTGCCCTGCTCCTCCGAGCCCTCCGCGACGAACTTCAGGCCTACGGGGATGTCGTCGCCGAGCGCCCTGAGCGCGGTGAGGTGCATGACGATGTTGCCCTTGCAGTCCGCGGTGCCGCGCCCGTACCAGCGGCCGTCGCGCTCGGTCAGGGTGAAGGGCGGGGTGGTCCAGGCGGCGTCGTCGAGCGGCGGCTGGACGTCGTAGTGGCAGTAGAGCAGGACGGTGGGCGCGCCGGGCGGGGGCGGGCGGTGGCCGACGACGGCGTGGCTGCCGTCGGAGGTCTCGACGAGGTGCACGTCGTGCAGGCCGGCCTCGGAGAAGGCGTCGGCGACCCAGCGGGCGGCCTTGTGGCACTCCTCGGGCGGGTACTGGCGGGGGTCGGCGACCGAGGGGACGGCGACGAGGTCGGTCAGGTCCTGCTTCGCGCGCGGCATCAACGCCGCGATGCGTGCGGCCAGTTCACTCATGCGTTTCGCCTCACCGTGTCGTCGGTCTTCAGGTCGTCGAGCTTGTCCTTGAACGTGTCGAGCTTGTCGGGGCAGTAGATCTTCAGGATCTCGGCCTCGGCGCGCAGGGCGCGGGCGTCTCCGATGACGGGGCGCTGGCCGACGAAGGCGGCGCCGTTGGAGACGTTGATCTTCCAGAGGGCGGAGGCGAGGGCGCCGGCGGGGTCCTCGCAGACGGTGCCGCCGTCGGTGCCGAGGGCCCGTTCGATCGTCTCCGTGTCGGGGCGGGGGTAGCCGGCCTCCTCGGCGGCGTCGGCGAGCTGGTTCGCCTTCTTCGCCGCCTCGTTGCCGGTCTTCACGCTCTCGTACTGGATGATTCCGATGATCGCGAGGGCGACGAGGAGGACGATCGCGCCGACGTAGATCCACTTGTGTTCGGAGGCGAAGCGGGTGGGGCTCATGACGTGCCGCCTTCCTCGGCGGCCTCGGTGCGCCAGCCGGGTTTGCGGAACTTGAGGAACGCCCACGGGATGAGCAGGCCGAGGATGATCAGGCCGGAGCCGATGAGCAGGACGTACGACCAGACGCTGCCGCTGCCGAACTGCGAGGGCGGTACGAAGCCGATGGCGAGCGCGGCGAGGGAGGCCAGCAGGCCGACCGTGCACAGGAGGCCGAGGGCGGGGACGCGGTAGCCGCGCGGGTGGTCGGGCTGGGTCTTCCGCAGGCGCATCGCGGCGACGAACATCAGCAGGTAGACGATGAGGTACACCTGCGTGGTGATCGTCGAGAAGATCCAGTACACGTTGGAGACGTTCGGGATCAGCGCGTACAGCAGGGCGATGACGGTGGTGACGACGCCCTGGGTGACGAGGATGTTCTGCTGGATGCCGAACTTGTTGAGCTTCTGCAGGAACGGCGGCAGGTATCCCTCGCTGCGGGAGATCTCGAGGAGGCCCTTCGAGGGTCCGGCGAGCCAGGTGAGCATGCCGCCGAGGGCCGCGGAGATCAGCATCACGGCGGCGATCGGGGTCATCCAGCCGATGTGGAAGTGGGAGAAGAAGGCGTCGAAGGCCTGCATCACGCCCGCGGTGAGGCTGAGTTGGTTCGCGGGGACGACCCAGCTGATGGCCAGGGCGGGCAGGATGAAGATCAGCAGGACGAGGCCCATCGCCAGGAACATCGACTTCGGGTACTCCTTCGCCGGGTTCTTCAGCGAGGAGACGTGGACCGCGTTCATCTCCATGCCGGAGTAGGAGAGGAAGTTGTTGACGATGAGGACCAGGCTCGCGAGGCCGGTCCACGCCGGCAGGAGGTGGTCCGAGGTCATGGGGGCGGCGGAGGCGTTGCCCTGGCCGAGGAAGACCATGCCGAGGACCACGAGGAGGGTGCCCGGGATGAGCGTTCCGATGATCAGGCCCCAACTGGACAGTCCGGCCAGGGCTTTGGTGCCGCGTGAGGACACCCAGACGCCGGTCCAGTACAGGACCATGATGACGATCGCCGTGTAGAGGCCGTTGGAGGCGAGGGACGGGTCGATGACGTACGCGATGGTGCTCGCGACGAAGGCGAGCAGGCTCGGGTAGTAGAAGATCGTCATCGCGAACTGGCACCACACGGCGAGGAATCCGAGCGGCTTGGACAGTCCTTCGCTCACCCACCGGTAGACGCCGCCCGACCAGCCGGAGGCGAGTTCGGCCGAGACCAGGGCGGTCGGCAGCAGGAACACGATCGCCGGGACGAGGTAGAGGAAGACGCAGGCCAGGCCGTAGACGGCCATGGTGGGCGCGGCCCGGAGGCTGGCCACCGACGCGGTCGTCATCAGGGCCAGGGTCACCCAGGACAGGGTCGGCCGGGCGGTCGCTCTCACCTCCGCCCGCTCGGCCTGTCTCGGAGTGTCCGCCGGAACGTCCATCGATGCCATCAGGCCCTCCTGGGAGCTGTGGACGAGGTCGGGGACAGCCTCGGCGGGGTCGCGGCCGGGCGCAGGACGAGTGGGCCGTTCGGGTGAGGCGGGCGGGGAGGGTGGGGCGGGTGGGGCCGGTTCCGGGAGGCGGATCCGGGGGCCGGTTGCCGGGCCGGGTGAGGCGGGACCGGTCCCGGGGGCGCGGGGTCCGAGATGCCGAGCGCCCGGCGCGCGTGCAGGCTGGAGCCCCTGGCGCCGGAGCGAGGAGACGGGCGTGGAGCGACGCGAGGCCGCGGGGGCGGAGCGGGACGGGGGCATGGGCCCCGGTGCCGGCCCCGGCCCCGGCCCCGGCCCCGGCCCCGGTCCTGATGGTGCGGCGGGGCTCGCCGGTCCGGTGCAGCCCGGCGCCCCTGCGGAGCCCGGCGATCCGGCGGGGCTCGGCGCCCCTGCGGAGCCCGGCGCCCCCGCGGGGACCGGCGATCCGGCGGAGCCCGGCGCCCCCGCGGAGCCCGGCGCCCCCGCGGTGTCCGGCGATCCGGCGGGGCTCGGCGCCCCTGCGGTGCCCGGCGCCCCTGCCGGGCTCGACGAGCTGGTCGTGTTCCTGTCCCGGCTGACGGGGCTTCTGCTGCGTACCTCCGGTGAGGGCGCGCACCTCGTGGAACGGGCGGTCGCGGACAGTGCCCGCGCGTACGGCGGTTCCGCGACGCTGCTGCTGGTGCCGGAGGCGGCCGCGGTGGCGGTGACCTCGGCGGACGGCCGGACCCGGACCGTCACCGTGCACGGTGTCCCGGAGGTGTTCCGGCTCGATCAGGTCGCCGCGTTGAAGCCGCTGCTCGCCAAGGTGCGGGGCGGCCGGATCGGGCTCGCGGAGGCGGACCGGCGGCTGGCGGCGATCGTGGCGGCGCCGGCGCCGTACCCGTGGTGGCTGAAGTTCCTCGGCATCGTGCTGTTCTCGCTGGGGTTCTCCCCGCTGATGCAGCCGACCTGGTACGAGATCGGCGCCACGGCCGTGCTGGGCGCGCTGGCCGCGGGGCTCGCGGTCGCGGCGGACCGAGTGCCGGTGCTGGAACGGATCCTGCCGCTGGTGGTGTCGGTCGCCGTGTCCGTCGTCACGATCGAGGTGTTCGCGGACGATCCGGCGCGCGGCGGTCCGGTGCTGCTGATGCTCCCGGCGCTGTTCTACTTCGTGCCCGGCGACTATCTGAGCGCGGCCACCGCCGAGCTGTCGGCGGGCCTGATCACGACGGGTGCGATCCGGCTCGTCTACTCGGTGTTCCTGCTGGTCCAGCTGTATCTCGGGGTGCTGCTCGGCGTCGTCGTGACCGGCACCGACACCCGCGCTCTGTTCGACGTGGCGGCGGACGCGGATCTGCCCCGGTGGGCGCTGTTCCTGGCGTGGATCGTATTCACGGCGGGCACGGTGCTCGCGTTCGCGATCCCTGTGCGGTTCTTCGTGCCGCTGCTGGTGCTCGTGTACGTCACCGTGGGCGTGCAGTCGGCGTTCACGAAGCTGGTCGGGGAGACGGGCGGTACGTTCGTCGCCGCCGCCGTCCTGGCGGCGGCGGCCACGCTGATCGCCCGCCGCCCGGGCCGCCCGCCCCGGCTGATCCTGCTGCTCCCGGGCTTCTTCACCCTGACCGTCGGCTCGCTCGGCATGCGCGGCCTGACGACGCTGGCCGGCGGCTACGTCATCGAGGGCTTCCAGGACCTGATGAAGCTCGTCACGATCGTCACGGCGCTGGCGGTGGGGCTGGTGGTGGGCGGGGCGCTGGTGGAGGGCGGGGGCCTCCGGCGTACGGCGTCCCGGGACGTGACCGAGTCCCTGTGACGTTCCTTGATCGGCTTCCGCTCTTGTAGCGGGGGCCGGAGACACCGGCTGCCCCAGAAGGGCTCAAGTGCTTCTCAAACGCGTCGTGTTGACCGTGGGGATCGTCGTCGCCGCCGGCCTGCCGACAGCAGGGACCGCTGTGGCGGGGCAGGAGTCCGCGGCCGGTCGGATCACCGTCACCGACTACTCCTCCGGTTCTCCCGCACTGGTCACGCTCGACCCGGCGAGCGGCGGCGTCATCCGGACCCTCGCGCAGAACGCCCAGGAGGGTGTCCTGTCCCCGAAGGGCTCCACCGTGGCGTTCGTCCAGCGTGACGACACCTGCATCCCGCAGCCCGAGGGCTGCGCGTACGCCCGGAACCTGGTGCTCGCCGGCAGCGACGGCAGTGACCGGCGCGTGCTGGTCCCGGGCATCGCGCCCGAGGCGAACGAGGCTCCGTACGTCGCGCTGCCCGACTGGTCGCCCGACGGCAAGCGGATCGTCTACTCCAGCCCTCGCGGTATGGAGTGGATCAGGACCGACGGCACGGGTCAGGAGGTGCTCACACCGGCCGGCGGCGCGGGCACGTTCTCGCCGGACGGCAAGACCATCGCGTTCGTGCGGACCAGCACGTACGAGACGCCGGACGGCTGGGAGTCCGGCCGGGACGTCTGGATCATGGACGTCGCGACCCGTGAGGTGCGCCAGGTCAGCACCGCGCGCGACGCGTCGTCCGGGCCCGTCGACTGGTCCCCCGACGGACAGCGCATCGCCTACGTCACCGACAACGGCCTGGCCACCGTCGACGTGGCGACCGGCGCCACGACACAGTTGCAGAACAACTGGACGACCTACCTCACCGGCGTCCAGGGCCCGGTCTTCTCCCCCGACGGCACCCGGATCGCCTTCTCCGCGGTGAACACCGTCGACTACACGCGCAGCACGTACGTCGCCGGCGCGACGGACGGAAGCGACCCCCAGGTCCTGACGTCCCAGGGGTCGACCCCGACGGACTGGCTGGAGGAGTAGCACCGGCACCCGTCGCGGGCCCGCTCCTCACCTGTGCCGCGGGCCCGCGACCGGTCGTCGTGTCGGACGGCGACGCCCGTGCGGGGATGTGACGTAACCCTTACGCCTGCCCCGCCGGGCTTACTCCGGGCCGTCCCGCGGTGTGGACTCGTGGGCGTCCGCATCGTCCATCACGTGTTGGAGTGAGCATGGCCCGCACTCGTTCTCTGGTCGTCGCGGCCGCCGGTCTGGCCGCCGCGTGCGCCGGTCTTCCGACGCCCGCCTGGGCGGCGGTCCCCGACGTCCCCGAAGCGCTGCGGATATCCGACGGCCCTTACGCGGGCTTCCAGTTCTGCGGTACCGGGACCCCTCCCGCGTTCCGTGCCGACAACGCCTTCAGCCCGCTGTTCGCCGCCTCGGTCCCGACCGTGGAACCGCAGCCCGGCCTCGCCGGGACCGTGGAGCTCGCACGTCCGGACGAGCCGGCGTTCCGCAGCTACCAGGTCGACACGGGGCCGGCCGGGCACGGGTGGGGCGTCCAGATCCCCACGAGCACGTTCGGCGCGGGTGACTACCGGTGGCGGATCCGGGCCGAGAACGCCGACGGGCCGTCCGCCTGGTCGGCCTGGTGCTCGTTCACCGTGACCACCGCGGAGACCACGCCCCGGCCCACGGAGTTCACCTACAGCCCCGACGGCGGGCGGCACTGCCTGGACGTCGCCGGCTCCGGCACGGAGAACGCGACAGCGGTCCAACTGTGGGACTGCAACGGTTCCCCGGGACAGGTCTGGAAGCCCGCCTCCGACCCGGGCACCCTCGTGAACCCCCACTCGGGCAAGTGCCTGGACGTGGCCGGCGGCGGCACGGCCGACGGCACCAAGGTCCAGATCTACGCGTGCAACGGCACCGGCGCACAGCAGTGGCGCCACGACACCCCGACCCCGGGTTCCCTCACCAACCCGGCGTCGGGCAAGTGCCTGGACGTGCCGTACGCGGAATTCGCCAACGGCGTCCGGGTCCAGATCCACGCGTGCAACGGCACGGACGCCCAGGTGTGGAAGGAGTACGCGCCCGCCTGACGCCGTCCTGGTCAGTACCGGTGGCCCGGCCAGTCCGGGTGGGTGTAGCGGGCCTCGTCGGTCAGGGCGAGGAGGGCGATGCGGCTCATGAGTTCCTCGGGGGCTCGCGCCCCGCGCAGGCGGTCCGTGCCGGGGCCCAGGAGCCAGTCGGTCAGGTCCGTGCGGAGGCGGTCGCGGTCGGTGTCGTACCAGTTGCCCTTCCAGGGGAGGTCGTCGCCCAGGAGGTCGTACTCCCATTCCGTGGCCGCGCGGGTCAGGTGGTCGTCGCTGACGGGGCCCGTGGTGCGGGTCCAGGTGGCCAGGTAGGGGGTGAGGGTGCCGGAGGCCTCGGCGCAGACGGCGAGGACGTCGTGGGCGGGGACGGGTGGGGTCGGGTCCGTGAGGGTGTGGGTCCACCAGGCGTCGAGGAAGTCGCGTACGGCTGCGGCCTGCCGTTCGGGCCATTGCTGCCAGTGGCCCCGGGCGAGGGAGCCGCCGGCCTCGGCCACGCCGTACACACAGGCTTCTGCGCGGCCGGCGGCCAACTCCCTTGCGAACTGCGGGAGTATGCGGCGCATGACGGCGCCGTGGTCCGTCCAGTCGATCGCCAGCCAGGTGCGGCGCAGAAGGTCCGGGTCGAGCTCGACGTCGGGCACCTTGAGGAGGGCCTGCTCCTCCTCGCTGCCCCAGTGGCAGGTGCAGTTCGCCTCTTCGGGGATCGCCGTCATGCCGCGGAAGGTGACGGCGAGGGTGTGGAGGGCCTCTTCGAGGCGGCGGCGTGCGGCGGTGGAGGTGGGGGTCGGGTCCGTGTCCATACGGGCGGCCTTCCAGGGACTCCGGTGGGCTCCTCGCCCGGGCCGAAGAGAGACACCCTAGTCGGTCCGGGGGGTGCGGGGGCGAGCCGTTTTCTGGTTCAGGAAGGTCACCGTCAGATGGGCGGTGACGGCCGTGATGACGATGAGGGGCATCTGGTCGTGGGCGTCCTTGCCGAGGAGGAGAACCGTCAGGACGGCGCTGCACAGGGGGAGGCCCATCACGGCGGTGCCCGCGGCGGTCATACCGAGGGCGAGGGCCGGGGTCGGGCCCAGGCCGGGGAGCGCGGCGCAGGCCACGGCCGCCGCGGCGCCGATGAGGAGGGCGGGGAAGATCGGGCCGCCGCGCAGGCCGCCGAGGCTGATGGCCCAGGCGAGCCCCTTGCAGGCGACGAGGGCGAACAGGGCTCCCACCGACCAGGCGCCGGGGTGCGCGGCGAGTTCGCCGAGCATGGCCTGGCCGGAGAGCGCGGCCTCCTCCGGTGAGCGCCCGGTGATCAGGGCGTACGCGGAGAGGCAGACGCCGACGGCCAGGGCGCAGGCCACCGTACGGGTCGCCGTGCGGTCGCGGGCGGTCCAGCGGCCGGTGCCGTGGCCGAGGCGGCGGGCCAGCGCGACGGCGGCGGCGATGAGGACGGCGAGCGGGATGCCCCAGAGGAAGTCGCCGGCGTCGGGGTTGGCGTCGGGCGGGACGCTGGGCAGGGACAGGCCGCCGATGCTCAGGCCGGTCCACTGGCCGAACCCGGTGAAGACGAGCGCGCCGGACGCGCTGGCGGCGAGGCAGGGCAGCAGCAGGACGACGAGTTGGGCGCCGCCGAGTCCGGCGGCCTCCAGGAGCAGGATCGCGGCGACGATGGGGCCGCCGAGGATCGTGGAGATCGCGGCGGTGGAACCGGCGGTCGCGACGACGCCGAGCGCCTGCGGGTTCTGGGCGCCCTTGATGCGGCGTACGGCGAGCAGGGCCAGGGCGCTGCCCACGGCCATCAGCGGTGCCTCGGGGCCGAGGACGCCGCCCAGGGGCAGGACGGTGAGGGCGGCGAGGACGACGCCGGGGAGTTCGCGGGGGCCGATGGGGTCGCCCGCGCCGAGTCCGTCGGCGGGCAGGTGGCCCCCGCCGCCCGGGAAGCGGGTGACGATCGGGGCGAGGATCAGGCCGGCGAGCGCGAGCGCGGGCAGCGGCCACCACCAGGGGGCTTCCGTGTAGCCGACGGCGTCGGGGAGCTCGGTCCAGATCTCGTGCTGGAGCCAGTGCTGGAGGCTCACGAAGAAGAACGCGGCGAGGGCGACCGGGATGCCGAGGAGGACGGACAGGAGGAGCAGGCGGAGGTAGCCGGGGGTCAGCAGGAGCCGGGCGGGCGACGGGGGCGGCGGGCCGTCGCCGCGGGGTGCGGCGGTGTCCTCGGCTGCCGTCATGCGGGCCCCCTCGTCGTTCGCCCTCGGCCGCCTGGCGGGGCCGGACCTCATGGCGTCATCCAAGTCCGGGCCGGTGGCGGGTGCACGTGGCGGTGGGCCGAACGGGGGTCAGGGGCGCGGCGGCGGGCGGTTCACCCAGCGGTCCAGGGGCGGGGCCTGGGCCAGTACCGCGCCGATGGTGAGCGCGAACGTGACCGCCGCGCACAGCACGATCAGCCAGGACAGCATCGCGAGGACCAGGCCGAGGGCGCCGTACTCGCCGAGGGCGCGATCGAGGGCGACGGGCAGGTAGACGCGGGCGCTGAGGGCGAGCGCGCTGGTGGCGGCGCCGGCCAGGACCGCGCCGGGGAGCAGCGGCAGCCAGGGCAGCCGGCCGGCCAGCAGCAGGTGCTGGGTCCACAGCCAGACGGTGGTGCTGAGCAGGAAGAACAGGGGGACGCCGAGGAGGGCGCCGGCGCCGAAGCCCTGGCGGATCGGGCCCTGGAGGAAGACGAACAGGACGAGGGCGAGCAGCCACACCACCCAGCGCCACGCTGTGATGCGGGTCGATGCCTTCGGCAGGCCCCAGGCGCGTTCGCAGACCCGGGCCATGGCGCGGCTGAAGCTCGTCGCGGAGGCGAGGGCGACGACGAGTCCGATCGCTCCGCTCGTGTCGCGGATCTCGTCGTCGGCGTCGGAGTTGATGACCTGGCCGAGCTCGTCGGCGGTGACTCCGGAGAGGCCGAACATCGTCCGTACGGAGTCCTGGAGCTGGGCGCGGATGCCGTGCGGGGCGAACGCGGCGATCGCGAAGAGGAGGGGGACGGCGGCGAGGAAGGCCTGGGCCGCCAGGCGGGTCGCCGAGTCGAGGAGCCGGCCCGTGACCAGGCGGGCGATCACCTCCGTGATCACGGGGGCGCGGCGCTCGGCTCTGGCCTGGAGGTTCTTCAGGCGGGTGAGCATGCGCGCCGCGCGGGGGGCGGGTCGTCCATGTGCCGCAGTATCGCGGGGTGGGCCGGGGTTCGCGCGCGGGGAGCGTCTGCGGGGTGAGCCTCTCGTCGCGGGGTGCGGGCCGGTGGGGGCTGGTCGCGCAGTTCCCCGCGCCCCTGAAGGCGCACTCCGTGCGCCCCGGGGGCCCGCCGGTCGCGCCCCACCGGCCCGCGCCCCTGAAATGCAGACCCTTCGGGTCGCATTTCCCCGATCAAGGTGCGGGGCGCCTGTTGTCGGGGGAAGGCGCGGCGAAGCCGCAGCCTTTCAGGGGCGCGGGGCTGTGTCCATCAGCGGCTCCGCCGCGGGGCGCGACCAGCCCCCACCCGCCCGCAGCCGGCGACGAGAGGCTCACCCGTCCGGAGGAACCCGTGTCGCCGTCGCGAGGGGCGGGCCGTCCCCTGGAAGCAGCCCGAGAGAAGAACGCGCCGATCGAGAAGAGGCCCCGATGACCCGTGCTGCCGTCCGGAGGATCTGCGTCGGGATCGTTGTGGGGGTCATGGTCGGCGGGCTCACCACGGCGTGCGGGGACGACGAGAAGAAGGCGGACCCGCTGCGCGGCCGGCAGTGGGCGCTGGACACGTTGCGGCTGCCGGACGCGTGGAAGGACACGGAGGGCGACGACACGGTGATCGCGGTCGTCGACAGCGGCGTCGACCTGAAGCACCCGGATCTGAAGGGCCGTCTCGTCGGCGGGTACGACTTCGTGGACGGCGACAAGAAGCCGCAGGACGGCTTCGGGCACGGCACGCACGTCGCGGGCATCGCGGCGGCCCACACCGACAACGGCATCGGCGTCGCGGGCGGCGCCCCCGCCGCGAAGATCATGCCGGTACGGGTCCTGGGCGCCGACGGCAGCGGCAGCAACGGGAACATCACCCGGGGCATCGTCTGGGCCGCCGACCACGGCGCCGACGTCATCAACCTCTCCCTCGGGGAAGGCCCGTTGATGTCGAACCTCCTCCAGGGCGGCATCCTGAACGCGGCGATCCAGCACGCCCACGACAAGGGCGCCGTGGTCGTGGCCGCCGCCGGGAACGACGGCGCCGCGACCCAGCCGTACAAGGTGCAGACTCCGGTGCTCGTGGTCGGGGCGAGCGATCGCGACGGGCAGCCGGCCGAGTTCTCCAACTTCGGTGCGCAGGACGCCGTCTCGGCGCCCGGCGTCGGCATCATGTCGACGCTGCCAACGTACGGGGTGCAGCTCACCGAGAAGAAGAACGGGGAGGTGAACGACTCCGGGTACGGGGAGCTGGACGGGACGTCGATGGCCGCCCCGTACGTGGCGGCCGTCGCCGCGCTGCTGCACGGCGAGGGCAAGGACCCGGACGAGATCATGCGGATCATCCGGGACACGGCGAAGAACCCGGACCACGTGGAGAAACTCGGGCTCGGGGTGGTGGACGCGAAGGCCGCCGCCGACAGCGCCGACGACTGATCCGTCCGCGTCCCCCGGTCAGAGGCCTGCGGGCAGCCGGTCGAGGAGCGCCGCGAAGTCAGAGGCCGGCGGCAGCGTGCCGAAGGCCTGTCCGCGGTCGCCGGCCAGCCGCGTCGCGCAGAACGTGTCGGCGACGGCGGCCGGCGCGTGCCGGACGAGGAGCGAGCCCTGCAGGACGAGCGCGGCGCGTTCGATGACGCGGCGGGCGCGCAGCGGGGCGTCCTCGGTGAGCGTCAGCTCGCCCTGGAGCTCGCGCCAGGCGGTGTCGAGCCGCGCGTCGGCGCCGGACGCGGCCTCGATCTCCGTGCGGAACGCGTCGAGGGAGGCGGGTTCGCGGGCGAGGGCGCGGAGCATGTCGAGCGCGTTGACGTTGCCGGAGCCTTCCCAGATGCCGTTGAGGGGGGCGTCGCGGTAGAGGCGCGGCATTCCTGACAGTTCGTCATATCCGTTGCCGCCGAGGCATTCCAGGGCTTCGGCGACGGCGGCGGGCTGGCGCTTGCAGACCCAGTACTTGGCGACGGCGGTGGCGAGGCGCAGGAAGGCGCGCTCGGATTCATCACCATGCTGGGCGCGGTCGGCGGCGCCCGCGAGACGCAGGGCGACCGTCGTCGCCGCCTCGGACTCGACGGACAGGTCGGCCAGCACGTTGCGCATGAGCGGCTGGTCGATGAGCTTGGCGCCGAACACCGAGCGGTGGCGGGCGTGGTGGGCGGCCTCGGCGAGGGCGGCGCGGGTGCCGGAGGCGGAGCCGAGGACGCAGTCGAGGCGGGTGCTCGTCACCATGTCGATGATGGTGCGCACGCCCTTGCCCTCGGCGCCGACGAGCCAGGCGACGGTGTCGTCGAACTCGGGCTCGCTGGAGGCGTTGGAGCGGTTGCCGAGCTTGTTCTTCAGGCGCTGGATCCGGAAGGTGTTGCGGCTGCCGTCGGGCAGGACGCGCGGCACGAGGAAGCAGGACAGGCCGCCGGAGGCCTGGGCCAGGACCAGGAACAGGTCGTTCATGGGGGCGCTGGTGAACCACTTGTGGCCGCGCAGCCGCCAGGTGCCGTCGGGCTGCGGGACGGCGGCCGTGGTGTTGGCGCGCACGTCGGTGCCGCCCTGCTTCTCGGTCATCCCCATGCCGGCGAGCAGCCCGGCCTTCTCGGTGGGGGTGCGCAGGCCGGGCTCGTAGACGCGGCTGGTCAGCAGGGGTTCGTACGTCTTGGCGAGGTCGGGGGCGTGGCGCAGGGCGGGCACGACGGCGTACGTCATGGAGACCGGGCAGCCGTGTCCGGCCTCGGTGCTGGACCACACCATGAACCCGGCGGCACGCGCGACGTGGGCGCCGGGCCGTTCGTCGGCCCAGGCGCTGCCGCCGAGGCCTTCGGAGATCGCCACGTCCATGAGGGAGTGGTAGGCGGGGTGGAAGTCGACCTCGTCGACTCGGTTGCCGTAGCGGTCGTGGGTGCGCAGGACCGGCTCGTAGGTGTTGGCCTCCTCGGCCCAGCGGCGGACCTCCTCGCTGCCCGCGCGGCGGCCGATGCGGTGCAGGTCGTCGAGGGACCAGGCGGCGCCCTCGCGGCGCACGCCCTCCAGCAGGACCGGGTCGTCGGCGACGTCGTGGCCGGTCAACGGCGGTGCCTGGTTGGTCACTTCGTGGGTCACGGCGGTGGGCTTGCTCTGCACGGTGCGTGCCTCCTGTGACGGGACGGGGTGGGGTCAGGGTGTGGGCGCGCCCGCGCAGCGCAGCGCGGCGGCGGTGAGGTCGGCGAGGAGCTGTCCGGTGCCGTCCGGGTCGGGGTCGGCGAGAGGGTCGACGAGGGCCTCGCCGATGGCGCCGGTGAGCACGGCGGCGGTGATCTCCGCGTTCTGTGCGGGGAGCCGGCCGGCCGCGATGCCCTCCCGTACGACCTCGGCGTACAGGGCGCGGTAGCGGCGGCGGAAGTCGAGGCGCTCGGCGCCGACGGCCGGTTCGGCGGGGGCGGCGAGCAGGGCGTAGGCCAGGCCCCGGTTCTCCAGGGCGCGGCGGGCGCAGACCTCGACGCCGCGGGCGAGGCGCTCGACGGGGTCGCCGGGCTCGTGCAGCACCTGCCCGAGGACCTCGACCTCGCGGCCGGCGGCGCGCCGGAACACCTCGACGGCGAGCGCGGCCTTGGACGGGAAGTGCTGGTACACGGACCCGGCCGCGATCCCGGCCGCGGCGGCGACGGCGGTGACCGAGGCCTGCGCCCAGCCGACCTCGGCGACGACGGCGGTGGCGCTGGCGACGAGGTGCTCGCGCGCGGCTTCGAGCCGGCCGATCTCGGCGGGGGTCTTGCGGTAGGCCATACAAGCAGTGAACCATCATTCAGAGCTTCGCGCCATGGCCGGCACCCGACCGGCCCGGCCCTGGACGAGCGCTACAAGATCCCCCGCGAACTCGTCCTGCGCGCCGAGCTGCCGCGCACCCCCTCCGGCAAGGTCACCAAGCACGTGCTGCGGGCGGAGCTCACGGCCGCGTAGGGTCGCCGCATGGCCGACGATCAGGGGCAGGGCACGCGGCGGGGACCGGGACGGCCGCGCCAGGAGCACGTCACGCGCGCCGTCCTGGACGCCGTGGTCGAACTGGTCGCGGAGAGCGGCATGGCCGCGCTGACGATGGACTCCGTCGCGGCCCGCGCCGGGGTCAGCAAGCCGGCCATGTACCGGCGCTGGCCGACCAAGCAGGATCTCGTCATCGCGGCGGCCGAGTCCCGGATCGGGCCGCTGAGCGTGCCCGACATGGGGGACTTCCGCGCCGAGCTGCGGGCCGTCCTGACCGCCCGCATGACCGCGTACCGGCAGCCGGGCATCGCACGACTGCTCGCCGGGGTGATCGGCGCCGCCGCCGAGCAGGACATGGTGCCCGAGGGGTACGGCGCGTACACGGCGCGCGTGACGAGCGAGACCCGGCACGTCCTGGAGCGCGGCGTGACGCGCGGCGACGTGCGGCCGGACGCCGATCTGTCCACGGCGACGACGCTGGTCGCCTCCTCGCTGCTGTTCCGCCTGGTCGCCGAGCAGCGGCTGCCGGACGAGGCGCTGGTCGACTCGGTGGTGGACCTCGTGGGGCGCGCGGTCGCCTCCTGACGCCGGGCGGCGCCGCCCGGTCCCAGCCGTCCCACCCCCAGCCCCAGAGCACCCCACCGCCCGGTCCCGGACCGTCGCACCGCCCGGCCCCGGGCCGCCCCGCCCCCCAGCCCGAGGCCGCCTCGGTTCTCCCGGTCCCGGACTGTCCTGCCTCCCGGCCTCGAGCCGTCCACTCCCCTCAGCCCGAGGCCGCCCTGCCTCCCGGTCCCGGGCCGTCCACTCCCCTCAGCCCCAGGCCGCCCCGCCTCCCGATCCCGGGGCGTCCCCGCCTCCCGGCCTCTGCCGCCCCTTCTCCCGGCCCAGGCCATCACACCGACCAGCCCCAGGCCGCCCTGTCTCCCGGTCCCGGGTTGTCCCGCCTTCCAGCCCCAGCCCGCCCCGCCTCCCCACCCCAGGCCGTCGCACCGCCCGGTCCCGGACCGCCGCCCCAGCCCCAGGCCACCCCGTCCCCCGATCCCGGGGCCGTCCCCGCCTCCCGGCCCCCGGAAATCAACCCGGCGCACCCCCTTGCCTCGTCGCGAGGCAATATCGATACTGCCGGTTACGTAATCCGTGTCTGTCATCCAGCCGCCCGCGTTCACGCGTGCGCTGTCGGGAGGACTTCCTCATGCACGACGTCGCCTCGGCCTCCGTGGCCGATCCCCGCCCGGTGCTCGACAAGCCCCTGATGCACTACGGGCGCCGCACCCTGGACCGGCTCGCCCCGGGCACCGAACAGCCCGCGTACACCTGCTTCGAGGTCGCCCCGCTCACCCCGCACTTCGGCGCCGTGCTCGGCGGCGTCGACCTGACCCGGCCCCTCACCGAGCAGCTCGCCGGGGAGCTGCGCCAGGCGCTCCTCGAGTGGAAGGTGATCTTCTTCCGGGGGCAGCACGGCTTCACCGCCGAGCACCAGCTGGCCCTCTCGGGTGTGTGGGGCCCGCCCGAGCCCAACCCGTTCTTCGCGCGGACCGGCACCCCCGGCATCTCCCGGCTCGCCAAGGACGCCAAGGCCGCGGGCAACAAGAACATCTGGCACAGCGACCACTCGTTCATGGCCAACCCCTCGCTCGGCGCCGTGCTGCGCGCCGTGGAGGTGCCCGCCGCGGGCGGCGACACCATGTGGGCCGACATGGCGGCCGCCTACGACAACCTGCCCGAGGACCTGAAGGAGCGCATCGACGGACTGACCGCCGTCCACGACTGGGAGGCCAGCTGGGGCGCGCTCATGGACGACGCCCAGAAGGCCGCCTTCCGCGCGAACTGGCCGCAGGTCGAGCACCCCGTCGTCGTGCGCCACCCGCGCAGCGGCCGCCGGACGCTGTACGTCAACGAGCCCTTCACCCGGTACATCAAGGGCCTGTCCGAGCGGGAGAACCGCGAACTGCTCGACATCCTGGTGCTCCAGGCGCGCATCCCCGAGTTCCAGATCCGCTTCCACTGGGAGCCGGACTCCATCGCGATCTGGGACAACATCGCCGTCCAGCACTACGCGGTCAACGACTACTTCCCGCAGCGCCGGGTGATGGAGCGCATCGCCATCGCCGGGGTCCCGCTCGCATGACCGCCACGACCGCCGCGCCCGGCAAGGGAGTCGCGGACCGCGAGGGCGGCGGCCGGCGGGCCTGGACGGTGACCGGCCTGCTCGTCTTCTTCATGATGGTCAACTTCGCGGACAAGTCCGTCCTCGGGCTCGCCGGTGACGAGATCCGCGCCGATCTGCACCTGAGCGCCACCGAGTTCGGGCTCGCCAACAGCGCGTTCTTCCTGCTGTTCTCGGTCGCCGCGATCGTGGTCGGGCTCGCCGCCGACCGGGTGTCGCCGAAGGTGCTGCTCCTGGTCATGGCCGCGCTGTGGTCGGTGGCGCAGGTGCCGCCCGCGATCGGTGGCGGGCTCGCGGTCCTCGTGGGCTCCCGGGTGTTCCTGGGCGCGGCGGAGGGACCCGCGTTCCCCGTCGCCCAGCAGGCCACGCTGTCCTGGTTCCCCGACCACCGGCGCAATCTGCCGGGCGCCCTGATCACGGTCGGCATCACGCTCGGCGTCATCGTCTCGGCCCCGACCCTGACCTGGCTGATCCAGCACCACGGCTGGCGCTCGGCCCTGTGGGTGCTCGCGGCGGCCGGCGCGGTGTGGGGTCTCGCCTGGGCGGCGCTCGGCGCGGACAGCCCGCGCCCCGCCGGCGGCGGCGCCACGGGCACCGGACCGCAGGTCCCCTACCGGCGGATCTTCGCGAGCCGCACCTGGATCGGCACGACGCTCGCGTACTTCACCAGCTACTGGACCGTGGCGCTGATGCTGGTGTGGCTGCCGTCGTACCTGCGCCACGCCCTCGGCTACGCGGCCGGCACCGCCGGACTGGTGATCGTCGCGCCCTGGGCGGTCGGCGCCGCCGTCCTGTTCGGGCAGGCCTGGCTGACCGGGCGGCTGATGCGGCGCGGCGCGAGCGGGAAGGCCGCGCGCGGGCGGGTGGGCGCGGGCCTGCTCGCGATCGGCGCGGTGTGCCTGCTGCTCACACCGCTGACCGACGGGCGCGCGTCCCAGACCGTGCTGATCGCGCTGGGCTTCGGCTTCGGCGGCGCCTACGCCACCGTGGCCGCCACCACCGTCGCCGCCCTCGCCCCGCCGGGCCGCGGCGGCGGCGCCCTCGGCCTGATGAACGCGCTGGTCACGGCAGCCGGCCTGGTCGCGCCCGCGGTCGTCGGCGCCCTCGTCGACGCCCAGGGCACCGCGGGCTACCGGCACGCCGTGCTGCTGTCCGGCGTGCTGCTCACGGCCGGCGCCGTGGCCGCGTACGCGCTCGTCGACCCGGAGCGCGACCGGACCCGCCTGACCACCTGAACACCCGTGAACACAAGAGGAGTCGACCTGTGAGCACCACCGCATCGGCGCTGGACACCGCCCCGCTGGACCGGGCCGTCCACGACCTGCGCGAGCGCGCCGGGAGCTGGACCAGGACCGCGCTGCCCGAGCGGATCGCCCTGCTGGAGCGCATGCTGCCGCGGATCGCGGCCGGCGCCGCCGCCATGGTCGCCGACGCGGCCCGCGCCAAGGGGTATCCGGAGGACTCCGGCTGGGCGGCCGAGGACTGGGTGGCTGCGCCCTGGGCGCTCGCGCAGGGCGTGCGCGCCACCCTGCACGTCCTGCGCCGCCTCGACGCGGGCCGAACTCCCGTACCGGACAGGGCGGTCCGGACCCGCGAGGGTCGTACGGTCGTCGACGTCTTCCCGGTCACCGGCTCCGACCGGCTGCTCCTGAGCGGCTTCGGCGCCCAGGTGTGGACGCTGCCGGGCACCACCCGCGAGCAGGTCCTGGCCCGCGCGGCCGGGGAGTACCGGGGCCGGGCGGGCGCGAGCGGAGTCGCGCTCGTGCTCGGCGCGGGCAACGTCGCCGCGATCACCCCGCTCGACGTCCTGCACAAGCTGTACGCCGAGGGCCAGGTCGTCCTCGCCAAGATGAACCCGGTCAACGCCTACCTGCGGCCGCACTTCGAGGCGGTGTTCGCCGAGTTCGTGGAGCGCGGCTGGGTGCGCTTCGTGGACGGGGGCGCGGCGGAGGGCGCGTACCTGACCGGGCACGAGGGCGTCGACACCATCCATGTCACCGGCAGCGAGCGCACCCACGACGCGATCGTGTGGGGCACGGACGAGCAGGCCGCACAGCGCCGCGCGGCCGGCGCCCCGCTCAACGGCAAGCCGTTCACGAGCGAGCTGGGCGGGGTGAGCCCGTGCATCGTGACGCCCGGACCGTGGAGCGCGGCGGACTTCCGCTTCCAGGCGGAGCACATCGTCACGAGCAAGCTCAACAACTCCGGCCACAACTGCGTCGCCACCCAGGTCCTGGTCGTGCCACGGGACTGGGACGGCACGGAGCGGCTGCTCGAGGAGATCCGCCGGGTCCTGCGCGAACTGCCCGAGCGCGCCGATCACTACCCGGGTGCGGCCGACCGGATCGCCGCGACGGCCGGCACGCACCCGGACGCCGAGGCCTACGGCGACGGCGGCTGCCGGGTCCTGGTCCCCGAGATCAGCGACCCCGACGACCCGATGCTCACCATCGAGGTGTTCGCGAGCGCGCTCGGCGTGGTGCGCCTGCCCGGCGCCGATGCCCCCGAATTCCTCGCCGCAGCCGTCGAGTTCGCCAACGACAGGCTGCCGGGCACGCTCGGGGCGACGCTCCTCGTCCACCCCCGCACCGAGCGCGCCCACCGCACGGCGGTCGACGGGGCGATCGCCGCGCTGCGCTACGGCACGCTCGGCGTCAACTGCTGGTCGGCGTTCGGCTTCCTGCTCGGCTACACGCCGTGGGGCGCGTTCCCCGGCCACACCCGGCAGGACATCGGCAGCGGCATCGGGTTCGTGCACAACGCCTTCCAGCTGGAGGACGTGGAGAAGACGGTGCTGCGCGCGCCGTTCGCGCCCGCGCCCCGCGGCCTGTTCACGGGCTCGCCCTCGCTGTCGCCCCGCCCGCCGTACTACGTCACCAACCGCACCGGCCGCACGACGATGCGCCGCCTGACCGCGTACACCGCCGACGGCAGGATGCGGCGCCTGCCGGGAATCCTCGCGTCGGCGCTGCGGGGCTGACGGGCGGCATTACCTCCCAGGTCATCGCGCATTCCGGCGGCCCGGGCCACGATCGGTGCATGACCACCGCAGAGGACACCCGCCGCACCGACGCCGCCCGGGCCACCCGCACCGCCGTCGACGCCTTCTTCGCCGCACGGGCCGCCGCCGACACCGAGCGGCTGACCGCGCTGTTCGCCGACGAGGTCGACTGGCTGCTCGCCGAGAACCCCGTCGTCCCGTGGATCCGGCCCCGCCGCACCGCCGCCGAGTGCGCCGCGCAGTTCGAGGAGCTGGCCGCGCACACCGTCGCCGAGGACGCCCGCGCCTCGGTCGACACGCTGCTCGTCGACGGCACGGACGCCGTGCTGATGGGGCACATCTCCGGCACCGTGCGCGCCACCGGCAAGTCCTTCGAGGGGCCCTACGCGCTGCGCCTGACCGTCGAGGAGGGCCGCATCACACGCTTCCACCTGTACGAGAACAGCGTGTCGGTCGCCGCCGCCTGCACCCCCTGACGGTCCGCCGCCCGCACCCCCGACGACAGCCGTCGCCCGCACCCCCCGCGACGGACATAAGGTGCATACCCGGCCCAGGGCGCCATAGGGTTGCCGCTACGTGACGCGTGAGCCGCACGAGAAGGTCGGTCCGTGTATGAGCACCAGCCCCAGCCGCCCGCCGCTCCGTTTCGAACCGGCCCGGCCCGCCCCCGGCCGCCGCAAGGTCCTCGCGTTCCTGCTCGGCACGCTGATCTGGCTGGCGGCCGGTGTCCTCGCGGTCGTGCTGCTCGGGCAGTCGTTCATCCTGCGGCACCTGCTGCTCGCCGTCCTGGTCTCCTGGTGCGTCTTCGGGATCGCCCTGGCCTTCGGCAGCGCCTCCCGGCGCCGTGAGGAGGGAAAGGCCCCGTGAGCTTCCTCGACGTCCTGCTCGTCTTCCTCGCGTTCTACCCGGTCGTGACCGGCGCCGCCTGGATGGTCGGCGGGGTCGCCTTCCGGCTCCTCGACGAGCGGCCCGACGCGGTCGAGCCGGACGGCGGCTGGCCCGGCGTCACCGTCCTCGTCCCCGCCTACAACGAGGAAGCGGTCATCGCGCGCTGCGTCGCGGCCCTGCGCCGCGTCGACTACCCCGGCCTGGAGATCCTCGTCCTCAACGACGGCTCCAAGGACGCCACCGTCGCCGCCGCCCGCGCCGCCGCCGGGGACGACCCGCGCGTCACCGTCTTCGACGACGGCGTGAACCTCGGCAAGGCCGACCGCCTCAACGACGGGATGCGCCGCGCCCGCCACGACCTCGTCCTCGTCACCGACGCCGACACCCACCTGCACCCCGACGCCGTACACCACCTCGTCGCCCGCATCCAGCGCTCCCCGCGCTACGCGGCCGTCGCCGGCAGCCCCCGCGTCACCAACCGGGGCAGCGTCCTCGCCACCATGCAGATGCTGGAGACGGCCTCGCTGATCGGGCTGATGCGCCGCACCCACGCGCTCGCCGGACGGGTCGGCACCGTCGCGGGCGTCCTCGGACTGTTCCGCCGCGACGCCGTCCTCGCCGTCGGCGGCTACGACCCCCGCATGGCCACCGAGGACATCGAACTGACCTGGCGGCTCCTGGAGGCCGGACACCTCACCGGCTTCGCCCCGCACGCCCTCGTCGGCATGCAGGTCCCGCAGACCCTGAGCGGCATCTGGGCGCAGCGCACCCGCTGGGCCCGCGGCCAGGGCGAGGTGCTGCGCACGCACGGCCGCACCGTCGCCCGCGCCCGGCACCGCGGCATGTGGCCCATCGCCGTCGAGGCCCTCCTCTCCTACGTCTGGGTGCTCACGATGCTCGCGGCGACCGTGTGGGGCGTCGTGCACTGGATCGGGCACCCGGGCGACACCGAGTTCCGCTGGATGATCGCGTGGGGCGTCGGGATCGCCGTCGTCGCGATGCTCCAGATCGCGATCGCGGTCGCCGTCGAACTCCGCCTCGACCCACGGCTCCTCTACGCGTGTCTGCTGCTGCCCCTGTATCCGCTCGCCCACTGGACCGTCAACGCGCTCGCCGCGATCACCACCCAGACGCAGGGGCTGCTGCGCGGCCCGCGCAAACGGCGAGTCGTCTGGGATCTGCCCCGCAGCCCTGGCTGAGACAAAGGAGCGCGGCCCCGGCTCACCAGGTCTCCGTCTCCCCCGCCCCGCGCGGCAGCTCCGGCGCCGTGCCCCGGGCCCGCGCCCGCAGCCGCATCGCGACCAGCGGGAAGACCAGGACGGAGATCATCGCCGCGCCGACCAGCGCCGCCGCGTCGCTCTGCGCCAGCACCCCGTCGTCGACGCCGATCGCGGTGATCGCCACGACGAGCGGCAGGCAGGTCGCCGAGTACACGGTCAGGGCGCGCCGGCTGAGCGGGCTCAGGTCACGCGGGGCCAGGAAGTACGCGGGCAGGCCGCGGACCACGAGGAACAGCACCAGGAACACCGGCAGCAGAAGCAGCGTGCGGCCCCCGTCGAGCAGCGAGGCCAGGTCGAACTCGATGCCGGTCACGATGAAGAACAGCGGCACCAGGAACCCGAAGCCCATCGCCTCGACCTTCTCCAGCACCTCCTCGCTGCTCTCCGGCGCAGCCCCCACCAGCACCAGCCGGGTCAGCAGGCCCGCCGCGAACGCGCCGAGCAGCACGTCCAGGCCGAACGCCTGCGACAGCGCGAGCATCGCCACGAGCAGCAGCATCACGAACCGCACCGCGAACTGGCCGCTCGTGTGCAGGGTCGTCCGGATCACCTGGCTGAACCAGGGCGGGCGCGGGCGCAGCGCCCAGAACACGGCGGCCGCGGTGATCGCCGCGAACACCGCGAGGACGACGGTGGCCGTGCCGGGGCTGCGCCCGCTCAGCAGCACCGCCATCGCGATGATCGGCCCGAACTCGCCGACCGCGCCGAACGCCAGCATCACCGTGCCGAACCGGCCATCCAGATCGCCGCTGTCCCGCAGGATCGGCAGCACCGTGCCGAGCGCCGTACTCGTCAGTGCGGTGCCGATGATGACCGTACGGGCCAGGTCGAGCCCGGTGAGGGCCAGCGCGATCGCCAGGCCCAGCGCCAGCGACACGACCCACGCGGCGACCGAACGGCGCAGGGTGTCGCCCTTGATCGCGGCGAACTCGATCTCGTAGCCGGCCAGGAAGATCAGCATCGACAGGCCGAGGTCGGACAGCACGTCGACGACCTCGCCGCCGTGCGCCCAGCCCAGCACGTCCGGCCCGATCAGGATGCCGAGCACGATCTCGAAGATGACGACGGGGATCCGCGCCCAGCGGCCCACCCCGTGCGCGAGCAGCGGCGCCACGACCGCCGCCGCCATGACGAGGATGAGCGTCCCTGCCTGTCCCAACACCGTCCCCCGTCCCGTGCCGACTCCGGTGCGTTCCGGTGCGCACCGGTGCTACGACCATCGGCGCGGCGGGCCCCCCGCGCACCCGGGACCCGGCCGTGCGGGTGAGGGCCCGCCCCGGCGCCGCCTCCCCGAGCAGGCCCGGAGCAGGTGTTTCAGTGGGCCGCATGCCAGAGCAGGTGCAGGAACAGCGACAGCCGGAACAGGTCCGCTCCATGGACCGCAAGGGCGGCCCCGGGCACACCGTGCTCCTCGCCCTCGCGCTCGCCGTGCCCGCGATCAAGGTCGCGTACACCGTGGGCGGTGCCGAGGGGGCCCGGGACGTGTTCGTCGGCATGGAGTTCGGGAACTGGCCGGACGTGCTCATCGGCATGGTCCTCACCGAACCCCTGCTCGGCGCCGTGCTCGGGATCGTCGCCTCCCGGGTCGTGTTCGCGCTGTTCGCCGCGCGGGGTGCCGTGCCCAAGGGCGGCGGGCTGCTCGGCACCGCCCGCCGCCTCGCCCTCACCGTCGCGAACCCGATCGCCGTCGGGATCCTCGCCGGATGCTTCTACGGGCCCTGGTGGGGGCTCGGCACCGGGCTCGCCGCGTTCGCGCTCCGCGAGGGCGTCGTCGTCGAGTACCGGGCCGGGCGGCGCGGGCGCCACCATCACGACCCCTCGTACGAACCGGCCCCCTGGCTGCGGCGGATCAGCGGCACCGAGCGGTGGGTGGCGGCCGTGCTCACCGTCCTGGTGCTCCCGCTCCTGGCCGTCGGGACCGCGCTCGACGGGCGGGCCTGGACCTCGGTGCTGCGCTGCCAGGTGCAGGAGGGGCGGCACGTCGACGCACAGCGGGTCATCGAGCTCGGCCGGAAGGGGAACGGGGTGGTCGGCTGGAGCCTCGACACGGAGGAAGTGGTGAACGGGGCGGGCTGCGAGAGCACGGGGTCCCTGCGGGTGCGGAGCGCCTGGTGGGAGTGAGACCCCTTGTGAGGGAGGTGATGGTCTGTCATCGTCCGGCGGATGGGACTCAGTCGCAGGCACGTGCTGGGGATGCTGGGGGCGGCCGGAGTGCTCGGGGTCGTACCGGTCGGGTGGGCCGGGGCCGCCCGGGCCGCTGACGGGGCGGCCCGGGTGCTCGCCAACACGGTCGCCGTGTTCGCCGGCACCGAGGACTCCAACTCCCGTGCGGAGACGGCCGGCAAGCGCGCCGCGATCGAGCGCGCCGCCCGCACGAACCTCGCCGCGCTCGACGCCGCGAGCGGCGACACCGAACTCTTCTCCGGTCTCCCGCTCGGCACCAGCGACCCGAACCTGACCGCCAGCTTCCAGAAGCTGTACGAGATCGCGCTCGCGACGCGCACGCCCGGCGTCCCGGCCGATCTGTACGGGAGCACGGCCGTGCAGGACCGGGTGCTCGACCGGCTGGCGTGGCTGCACGAGCGCTTCTACGGCGACCAGTCCAAGGGCTACTACGGCAACTGGTTCTCCTGGGAGATCGGGATCTCCCAGCACCTCACCCGCACCCTCGTCCTGCTCGCCGGCCGCGCCCCCGCCGAACTGGTCACCGCGTGCCTCGCCTCGATGGACGCGTACCTGCGCAACGGCAAGGACGGTGACGTCGACCTCGACTCCCGGTTCCACACCGGCGCGAACCTCGCCGACATCACCACCAACCGCATCCTCCAGGGCGCCCTCACCGCCGACGAGGCCCGCATCCGCAAGGCGCTCACCGACCAGCTGACCGTGTTCGCGACGATCGACCCGTACGACCTGCGGCACGGCGTGACGGACGGGTACTACGCCGACGGATCGTTCCTCCAGCACGCTTCCGTCGCGTACACCGGCTCGTACGGGAAGGGCCTGCTCAGCCGGGTCGTGCAGACGCTGAAGGTCCTCGACGGGAGCGGGTTCGCGCACGGCGACGAGCTGGTGCCGGTGGTGCACGGGTGGGTCGCGGACGGGTTCGCGCCGCTGATCTTCGAGGGCTGGATGATGGAGGCGGTGAAGGGACGCGCGGTGTCGCGCACCGGCACCGGGTACGACGACGTGGCCGTGATCGTGGAGGCCGTCGTCGACCTCGCCTCCCTGTCCGCGGGCGAACCGGCCCGGGCCCTGAAGAGCTATGTGAAGCACATCCGGGCCGGCTCCCGCAGCGCGCTCGACCCCACCTCGTTCGTCTCCCCGCTCAGCATCGTCCGGTACGCGGACCTCCTCGCCGACGCCTCCGTCCCCGCCGCCGACCTCAACCCGCCCGCCCGGTCGGTGGCCTTCCACGCCATGGACCGCACCGTGCACCGCCGCCCCGGCTACGCGTTCACGCTCTCCCGCAGCTCGGACCGGATCTCCAAGTACGAGTACATGAGCGGCGAGAACCTGATGCCGTGGTTCCAGGGCGACGGCGCGCACCAGCTGTACCTGTCCGGGCAGGACCAGCGGCAGGCGTACGGCGTCGACCACCTCGCCACCGTCTCGCCGTACGGTCTCGCGGGCGTCACCGCGCCCGTCGAGCACCGGGCCACCGTCCCGGAGGCGTACGGCGGCAAGCTCTTCTACGACAACCCCGGCCATCCGCTGAACTTCACTGCGTCCAGCGAGTCGCAGAACGCGTACGTCTACTTCCCGACCGCCACCGGCGCGCACTCCGGCGGCGCCGTGCTCGGCGCGTACGGGGCGGTCGGCTGGGTG
Source organism: Streptomyces xanthii (assembly GCF_014621695.1). Taxonomy (GTDB): domain Bacteria; phylum Actinomycetota; class Actinomycetes; order Streptomycetales; family Streptomycetaceae; genus Streptomyces; species Streptomyces xanthii. The sequence continues at coordinate 4,067,857 of NZ_CP061281.1, read as the reverse complement.
CTCACGGACGACGTGCCGTGGCGGGACAAGACGGCCGGGATCCTGCCGGACGACTTCGTGGCGTACCGCTCCGCCCGCGCCACCCGCTCCTGGTTCCTGCTGGACGACGAGGTCGTGCTGCTCGGTGCGGGGGTCGGGGACGCGCCGGGCGCGGGCCGCGCGGTCACGACGACGCTCGACGCGCGGATCGCGGCGGCGGGCGACGCGGTGTCCGTGACGGAAGGGGACTCCTGGGTGCGCTGGGCGGATGCCACGCAGGGCACGGCGGTCGGCTACGTCCGGCTCGCCGGCCCGGCCGCCGAGCCCCGCCTGACGACCGTCACCCGCAGCCGCCGCACCGTCCGCCTCTCGAACCCGGACACGGCCGTCACGAAACAGGTCTTCTCCCTGACGACGGCGCAACCGCCCGGCGCCGGCCCGATCGCCTTCGCCTGGGCGCTGCTTCCCGGCGCCACGGCGGAAGCGGTCCGTTCGTACGACGCCGTCCGCGTCCTCGCCAACACCCCGCGCCTCCAGGCGGTCCGCCACGAGGGCCTCGGCCTGACCGCGCTGAACGGCTTCGGCGCCGGGACGCACCACGTGGCCGGGCTGAGCGTCGACGGGGCCGCATCCGTGCTGGTGCGCCAGAGCGGGGACGAGGTGGCGGTCGCCGTCGCCGACCCGACGACCACCCGCGACACCGTCACCGTGACCCTGCGCGGGCGGACCCTGCGCAAGGTCTCCGGAGACGACGCGGTGCGCGTCCGTGCCGTGCCGGGCGGCACCCGGCTCGACGTGGACACGCACCACGTGTACGGGCGCAGTCTCACCGCCCGTCTGACGGGCTAGTTCGTCGAGTACAGGTACTTCCAGGAGCTGTACTTCGTCGTGTTGACGTTGTCGCCCGAGCTGCCGTTGACGTACACGGCGCGGACCCGGAACTTGTAGCCGGAGGCGCCGACCGCGCCCATGTTGACCTTCGTCGTGCCCGCGGTGCCGAGATTGAAGTACTCACTGCCGCCCGAGCGCCAGGCGCCGCCCGCGTAGACCTGGAGGTCGAGGCGGAACTGCCGGCCCGTGTAGTAGTTCATCGACGTCGTCACGTAGATCGTCGAACTCTTGTGGAACCAGTAGTACTTGTGCGAGCCGATGGTCCCGGTCTTGTAGTGGTTCGACGGGGTGACCGAGGAACGGGCCCGGGTGTAGACGGTGTTGGTGACCGTCTTGGGCTTGTAGCGGGCGTCGCCCGCGTACACCGCGGAGAGCGTGACGTCACGGGTCAGGTCGAGGGTGACGGACAGGTTGCCGCTGGAGTTGACCGTGCCCGACTTCACCAGCTTGTTCGGCCGGTCGCTGCCGTAGGGGTTGGCGTAGATGTCCACCTTGCGGTTCTTGTAGGTGGTGCCGAGGTGCGCGGTGAACGTGACGTCGCTGCCGTACTCGTAGACGTTCTTGTTCTTGTTCAGCGTGAGCGTGGTGCTGTTGCGCGACACCTCGACCGCGTCCGACTTGCTGACGGGGGCGTGGTCCGCGTCGCCCGCGTAGGACACCTTGTAGGTGACCTTGCCGCCGGCGGGCGGGGTGTCGGTGAACGAGTACGTGCCGTCGGCCTTGGTGGTGACGGTCTTGACGACCTTGCCGCTCGGAGTCTCCAGGTCCGACCTGGTGACCGTCAGCTGGACGGGGGCCGTGAACGGCACCACCGAGCTGATCTTGCCGGTGGCCGTCAGGGACGTGGCGCGGGTGGCCGTCGACGGGGCGTTCACCGTCAGGGTGGGGGCCGTGCGGTTCGGGTCCGTGTAGGTGTGCAGGCGGAAGGCGCCCTCGTAGTTGTCGGAGACCGCGAACAGGAGGGAACCGTCGGGCGTCCAGGCCACCGCCCCGGGGACCAGGGTGTCGTCACCGCTGGAGATGGTGGAGGTGTGCCCGAGCGCGTAGCTGCGGATCGCGGTGGTCCCGCCCGGACGGTAGACGTGGACCGTGGAGTCGTACGAGGGCGAGCTGCCCTCGGCCACGTTCCCGGAGGGCGAGACCGCAACGGCGGAGCCGAAGCCACCGGCGGGGTAGGTCCGCACCGGGCTGAGGTCGGTGGTCGCGTAGGCCGAGGGCGCGGACCCGCTGCCGCCCGCCACGAACAGCTCGGTGCCGTCCGGGGAGAACGCGAGCTGGCGGTGGAAGGAGGCACCCTCCAGGCCCTTGACGACCCGCTCGGTGGCCGTGGTGCCGGACAGGTCGTACACGGCGGCGACCCCGCCGGAGGTGTTCGGGTCCCCCGCGGCCAGTTCCTTGCCGTCCGGCGACACGGCGATGACCGGTGCCCCGTAGAAGGTGTACGAGCCCTTTTGGCCGAGGGCGGGCTCGGGGGTGGGCTGCGTGGTGTCGAGGGAGCCGAGCGCCCCGTCGCCGGACGGGCCGTAGCTGAACCACAGGACGTCGCCCGCCACCGCGAGGTCCAGCGGTGCGTCGGCGCCGCCCAGCGCGTAGGAGCCCACCGTGGTGCCGGCGGCCGTGTCGATCTCGGCGATGGTGTCCGTGTCCGTCACGGCCGCGTACAGCCGCGAGGAGTCCGCCGACAGGGCGAGGCCGCGCACCCCGTCCAGGCCGGTGATGCGCCGCAGCTGGGCGCCGGCGTAGTCGGTGACGACGATGGCGTCGCTCTGCGGGTCGGAAAGATAGATCCGCTTGTGCACCCCGTCGACGGCCATGTCGCCGACGGACTTGACGCCTAGGGCCTTCGCCGGGTCGGCGACGGCGGTGCCGGATCCGGCGACGCCGAGCGCGGCCGAACCTGCGAGGACCGCGACGGCGGTCGCGGTGGAGAGAGCGCGTCTGCGCAAGGGTGTCGAACCCCCCTGGGTGGACCGGCGCCGGAGCGACGCCGGTGATGCTGTGGGAGCACGCGGACGTCCGGGCGCCGGAGGTACCCCCCACCGGAGAAGCCACTGGTCAACGCGGGCTCGAAGACGGCTGCATCGTAAGTCACCCAGGGGGTCGGCGGACAGTGGGTTCCGTCCGCCTTCTTCCGCCCCGTCCCGCACACCGTCCTACGCGTCGTCCTCCAGGTCGCCCTCGGTCTCCAGGTAGACCTGGCGCAGGGCCTCCAGGACCTGGGGATCGGGCTTCTCCCACATGCCGCGGGACTCGGCCTCCAGGAGGCGCTCGGCGATGCCGTGCAGGGCCCAGGGGTTGGCCTCGGAGAGGAACTGACGGTTCGTCTCGTCGAGGACGTACGTCTCCGTGAGCTTGTCGTACATCCAGTCGGCGATGACGCCCGTCGTGGCGTCGTAGCCGAAGAGGTAGTCGACGGTCGCCGCGAGTTCGAAGGCGCCCTTGTAGCCGTGGCGGCGCATCGCCTCGATCCACTTGGGGTTCACGACACGGGCGCGGAAGACGCGGGACGTCTCCTCGACCAGGGTGCGGGTGCGGACCGTCTCCGGGCGGGTGGAGTCGCCGATGTACGCCTCGGGGGCGGTGCCGCGCAGGGCGCGGACGGTGGCGACCATGCCGCCGTGGTACTGGAAGTAGTCGTCGGAGTCGGCGATGTCGTGCTCGCGGGTGTCCGTGTTCTTGGCGGCGACCGCGATGCGCTTGTAGGCCGTCTCCATCTCGCCGCGGGCCTGGCGTCCTTCGAGGCCGCGGCCGTAGGCGTAGCCGCCCCACACCGTGTAGACCTCGGCGAGGTCCGCGTCGGTGCGCCAGTCCTTGGAGTCGATCAGCTGGAGCAGACCGGCGCCGTACGTGCCGGGGCGGGAGCCGAAGATGCGGGTGGTGGCGCGGCGTTCGTCGCCGTGCTCGGCGAGGTCGGCCCGTACGTGGGCCCGTACGTGGTTGTGCTCGTCCGGCTCGTCGAGCGAAGCGGCCAGCCGGACCGCGTCGTCGAGCAGGCCGATGACGTGCGGGAACGCGTCGCGGAAGAAGCCGGAGATGCGCAGCGTCACATCGATGCGGGGGCGGTTCAGCTCCTCGTGCGGGATCGGCTCCAGGCCGGTCACGCGGCGGGAGGCGTCGTCCCAGACCGGGCGGACGCCGAGCAGGGCGAGGGCCTCGGCCACGTCGTCGCCGGCGGTGCGCATGGCACTCGTGCCCCACAGGGACAGGCCCACGGAGGTCGGGTACGCGCCGTCGTTGTCCTGCCGGTACCGCTCGACGAGGGAGTCGGCGAGGGCCTGGCCGGTCTCCCACGCGAGGCGGGACGGGACGGCCTTCGGGTCCACGGAGTAGAAGTTGCGGCCGGTCGGGAGGACGTTGACCAGCCCGCGCAGCGGGGAGCCGGAGGGGCCCGCGGGAACGAAGCGGCCCTCCAGGGCGCGGACGGAGTGGTCGAGTTCGTCCGTGGTCCGGTCGAGGCGGGGCACGACCTCACGGGCGGCGAAGTCGAGGATGGCGATGACGGAGTCATCGCCTTCAGGGTCGCGGGGCTGTGACACCTGCGGCTCCGCCGCGCGGGCGCGACCAGACCCCACCGGCCCGCTGTCGGCAACAACGCCCGCGACCGCGGCGGGATCCCAGTTCGCGGCCTCCATCGCCTCGACCAGCGCACGGGCCTGCTCCTCGACGGAGTCCGCCGCGGTACGGGTCGCCGCCGACTCGTCCAGCCCCAGAGCCTCCCGCAGCCCCGGCAGGGCCTCCGTGCCGCCCCAGATCTGGCGGGCCCGCAGAATCGCGAGGACCAGGTTCACGCGGGCCTCGCCCTGCGGCGCGGCGCCCAGGACGTGCAGGCCGTCGCGGATCTGCGCGTCCTTGACCTCGCACAGCCAGCCGTCGACGTGGAGCAGGAAGTCGTCGAAGCCGTCGTCGTCGGGGCGGTCCGCCATGCCGAGGTCGTGGTCGAGCTTGGCGGCCTGGATGAGCGTCCAGATCTGCGCGCGGATGGCCGGGAGCTTCGCCGGGTCCATCGAGGCGATCTGGGCGTACTCGTCGAGGAGTTGCTCAAGGCGCGCGATGTCGCCGTAGGAGTCGGCGCGGGCCATCGGCGGTACGAGGTGGTCGATGAGCGTGGCGTGGACGCGCCGCTTGGCCTGGGTTCCCTCGCCCGGGTCGTTGACCAGGAACGGGTAGATCAGCGGCAGGTCGCCGAGGGCGGCGTCGGGGGCGCAGGCGGCGGACAGGCCCGCGTTCTTGCCGGGCAGCCACTCCAGGTTGCCGTGCTTGCCGAGGTGGATCATCGCGTCGGCGCCGAAGCCGTTGTCGTCCGAGGACGCGGCGATCCAGCGGTAGGCCGCCAGGTAGTGGTGGGACGGCGGGAGATCGGGGTCGTGGTAGATCGCGATCGGGTTCTCGCCGAAGCCGCGCGGCGGCTGGATGAGGATGAGCAGGTTCCCGCGGCGCAGGGCGGCGAGCACGATGTCGCCCTCCGGGTTGCGGGAGCGGTCCAGGAACATCTCGCCGGGCGGCGGGCCCCAGTGCCGCTCGACGCCCTCGCGGAGCTCCTCGGGCAGGGTCGCGTACCAGCGCTTGTAGTCGGCGGCCGGGATGCGGACCGGGTTCTTGGCGAGCTGCTCCTCGGTGAGCCAGTCCTGGTCGTGGCCGCCCGCGTCGATGAGCGCGCGGATCAGCTCGTCGCCGTCGCCGGAGACGAAGCCGGGGATCTCGGCGGTGTCGCCGAAGTCGTAGCCCTCGTCGACGAGCCGGCGCAGGAGGGCGACGGCGGAGGCGGGGGTGTCGAGCCCGACCGCGTTGCCGATGCGGGAGTGCTTGGTCGGGTACGCGGACAGGACGAGCGCGAGCTTCTTCTCGGCGGCCGGGATGTGGCGCAGGCGGGCGTGGCGCACGGCGATCCCGGCGACGCGGGCGGCGCGCTCGGGGTCGGCGACGTAGGCGGGGAGCCCGTCCTCGTCGATCTCCTTGAACGAGAACGGCACGGTGATGAGGCGTCCGTCGAACTCGGGCACGGCGATCTGGCTCGCGGCGTCCAGCGGGGAGACGCCCTCGTCGTTCTCCTCCCAGTCGGCGCGCGAGGAGGTCAGGCACAGGGCCTGGAGGATCGGCACGTCGAGGCCGGTCAGCGCGCCCGCGTCCCAGGACTCGTCGTCCCCGCCGGCGCTCGCCTCGGCGGGGCGGGTGCCGCCGGCCGCGAGGACGGTCGTGACGACGGCGTCGGCGGCGCCGAGCGCGTCGATCAGCTCGGGCTCGGGGGCGCGCAGGGAGGCGACGTAGAGGGGCAGCGGGCGGGCGCCGGTCTGCTCGATCGCGTCGCACAGGCCGTGCACGAACGCGGTGTTGCCGCTCATGTGGTGGGCGCGGTAGTAGAGCACGGCGACGGTCGGGCCGTCGGCCCGCGGGGCGGTGCGGTCGAGGGGGCCCCAGGTCGGCGCGGCGGCCGGGGGCTCGAAGCCGTGGCCGGTGAGCAGCACGGTGTCGGACAGGAAGCGGGCCAGGTGCGCGAGGTTCGCCGGGCCGCCGTGCGCCAGGTACTTGTGGGCCTCGGCGGCGATGCCGACGGGCACGGTGGAGGCGGCCATCAGCTGCGCGTCCGGGGCCTGTTCGCCGGTGAGGACGACCAGCGGGATCCCGGCGGCGGTCAGCCGGTCGATGCCGTCCTGCCAGGCGCGGACTCCGCCGAGGAGGCGGACGACGACGAGGTCGGCGCCGTCGAGCAGCGCGTCGAGACCGGTCCCGGCGTCGATCCGGGACGGGTTCGCGAAGCGGTACGTGACCGGGGCGTCGGCGGAGGTGTTCGCCGCGCGGGCACTGAGCAGGTCGGTGTCGGACGTCGACAGGAGCAGGATGCGCTGCGCGGGCTGTGCCGGCTGCGAGGGCTGCTGAGACATGCGTCGTCTGGCCTTCCTCGGGGTGTCCGCGCCCCGGGTGGTTACTGACGGCGGGAGTTCCTGGCTCGCCCCCGGTGGGGGCTCACAGTGGCGGGACCGCGCCGGAATCGCACCGGGCTTCCTCCCCTGTCGCCGTCGCTGGCGATGTGACGGCCCGGACGGGACCGCCGCCGCTCATCGTACGGGGCGGGCGGGAAGCCCGATACGGGACGCTGCTCACAGCGGGAGCGCTGGTGGGGATGGGTATGCTCCCCGGCATGTCCCCCGCCCCCATACCCCTCGGTCCCGGTACGTCCGGTACGTCCCGGGGTGACGCCTGCCCCGGCGCGCTGCGGCTGCACGCCGCCGACGACGGATTCCTCGCGCGGGTCCGGGTGCCGGGCGGGGTGCTCACCGCGGTGCGGGCGCGGGCGCTCGCGGACGCGGCGGGGCGGCTCGGGGACGGGGTGCTGCACCTCACCTCGCGCGGGAACGTGCAGCTGCGGGGGTTGCGGGACGGGTGCGGCGGGGAGTTGGCGGAGGTGCTCGGCGAGGCCGGGCTGCTGCCGTCGCCGCTCCACGAGCGGGTCCGCAACGTGGTGGCTTCGCCGCTGTCGGGGCTCGACGGCGCGGGCTTCGTGGACGTGCGGCCCTGGCTGACCGGGCTTGATTCCGCGCTGTGCGCCAGCTCGGTGACGCCGGGTCTGTCGGGCCGTTTCCTCTTCGCGCTGGACGACGGTCGCGGGGACGTCTCCTCGCTCGGGCCGGATGTGCTGCTGCGCGGCCTCCCCGACGGCGGCTCGGCCCAACTGGTCGTCGCGGACGCGGAGTTCGTCGTGCGGTACGAGGACGCGGCGCGGGCGGCGGTGATCGCGGCCGAGTCCTTCCTGGCGGCTGCTTCGGAAGTGACGGGACGTCGGGTCTGGCGGGTCGCCGAACTGGGCGCGCCCTTGGCCGAGTTGATATCCCGGGACTTGATGGCGGCGGGGCTGCGCATGAGCACCCCCGGGGGCTCCGCCCCGGCCCCCGCTCCTCAATCTCCCCCAGACTTCGTCCGGGGGGACCCCGAGGGGCTTGATGAGGTGACCCGCCGCTCCTGGGGCGCACGAAGTGCGACCTCAGGGGCGCGGGGAACTGCGCGACCAGCCACGACGCACGCGTCACCCGGCGACGAACCAACCACCACCAACGGCGCTGCCCCCCTCATCGCGACGGCCCCCTTCGGATCGTTCACCCCGGACCAATGGGCGGCCCTCACCGACCTCGCCTGGCGCCTCCCGCAGAGGGAACTGCGGATGACCCCCTGGCGGACCGTCGTCGTCCCCGGCGCCGGGCCCGCCGACCGCCCCGCACTGGCGGCGGCCGGCCTGATCACGGACCCCACGTCGCCCGAGGCGAGGCTCGGCGCGTGCATCGGCACCCCGGGCTGCGCCAAGTCCCGTACCGACGTACGCCGGGACGCCGAGCCCCGCCACCCCACCCTCCCCACCTACTGGTCCGGCTGCGAGCGCCGCTGCGGTCACCCGGCCGGCCCGTACCTGGACGTAACCGCGCTGCCCGACGGCACGTACCGAACGACCGAGGAAAGAGCCGAACCCCGTGTATGACTACGAGAAGGACGGCGCGGCGATCTACCGCGAGTCCTTTGCCACCATCCGCGCGGAGGCCGCGGCCGGCCTCGCCGCGCTGCCCGCCGACGTCGCGCAGGTCGCGGTCCGCATGATCCACGCCTGCGGCCAGGTGGATCTCGTACAGGACATCGGCCACTCGGCCGGCGTCGTGGCGAAGGCCCGCGCCGCGCTGCGGGCCGGCGCGCCGATCCTCTGCGACGCGCACATGGTCGCGAGCGGCGTCACCCGCAAGCGTCTGCCCGCCGACAACGAGGTGCTGTGCACCCTGCGCGACCCGCGCGTCCCGGCGCTCGCCGCCGACCTGGGCACGACGCGCAGCGCCGCCGCGCTCGAACTGTGGCGGGACCGGCTGGACGGCGCGGTCGTGGCGATCGGCAACGCGCCGACCGCCCTGTTCCACCTCCTGGAGATGCTGGCGAAGGACGACGCGCCGCGCCCCGCGGCCGTGCTGGGCATCCCGGTCGGTTTCGTCGGCGCCGCCGAGTCGAAGGACGCGCTCGCGGTGAACGAGCTCGGCCTCGAGTACCTGATCGTGCGCGGCCGGCGCGGCGGCAGCGCCATGACGGCCGCCGCCCTGAACGCTATCGCGACGGAGGAGGAGATCCAGGCATGAGCGACACCAACTCCCCTTCCACCGCAGGCAAGTTGTACGGGGTCGGGCTCGGGCCCGGCGACCCGGAGCTGATGACGGTCGCGGCGGTCCGCGCGATCGCCGGCGCCGATGTCATCGCGTACCACTGCGCGCGCCACGGCCGCTCCATCGCGCGCTCGATCGCCGCGGAGCACATCCGTGAGGGCCAGATCGAGGAGCGGCTGATGTACCCGCTCACGGTCGAGACCACGGACCATCCGGGCGGCTACCGGGGCGCGCTGGACGACTTCTACGCGGAGGCCGCGGCGACGCTCGCCGCGCACCTGGACGCGGGCCGCACGGTCGCGGTCCTCGCCGAGGGCGACCCGTTCTTCTACGGCTCGTACCAGCACATGCACAAGCGCCTCGCGGACCGGTACGAGACCACGGTCATTCCCGGTGTGACGTCCATCAGCGCGGCGGCCGCCCGGCTCGGCGAACCGCTGTGCGAGGACAAGGAGACGCTCACCGTCATCCCGGGCACGCTCCCGGAGGACGAGCTGAACGCCCGGCTCGCGGCGGCCGATTCGGCGGTCGTGATGAAGCTGGGCCGGACCTTCACCAAGGTGCGCTCGGCGGTGGAGAACGCGGGCCGGCTCGACGACGCGCGGTACGTGGAGCGGGCGTTCATGGCGGGCGAGCGCACGGGCCGCCTCGCGGACATCGACCCGGAGTCGGTGCCGTACTTCTCGGTGGCCGTGCTGCCGTCGCGGATCGAGGCCGCACCGGTCGAGGACCCGGCGCCGGAGCGCGGCGAGGTCGTCGTCGTCGGCACCGGTCCCGCGGGCGCGCCGTGGCTGACGCCCGAGTCGCGCGGCGCCCTCGCCAACGCCGACGACCTGGTCGGCTACACGACGTACCTGGCGCGGGTGCCGCACCGGCCGGGGCAGACGCGGCACGGTTCGGACAACAAGGTGGAGTCGGAGCGCGCCGAGTTCGCGCTCGACCTGGCCCGGCGCGGGCGCCGCGTCGCGGTCGTGTCGGGCGGTGACCCGGGCGTCTTCGCCATGGCGACGGCGGTCCTGGAGGTCGCGGCGCAGGACGCGTACGCGGACGTGCCGGTGCGGGTGCTGCCCGGGGTGACCGCCGCGAACGCCGCCGCCGCGAAGGCGGGCGCCCCGCTCGGCCACGACTACGCGACGATCTCCCTCTCGGACCGGCTCAAGCCGTGGGAGGTCATCGCGGAGCGGCTGCGCACGGCGGCGGCGGCCGATCTGGTCCTGGCGCTGTACAACCCCGGCTCGCGCAGCCGCACCTGGCAGGTCGGCAAGGCCCGCGAGCTGCTGCTCGAACTGCGGCTGCCGGACACCCCGGTGGTCCTCGCCCGGGACGTGGGCGGCCCGGAGGAGTCGGTGCGCGTGGTGAAGCTCGCCGACCTCGACCCGTCCGTGGTCGACATGCGCACCCTGCTCATCGTCGGCTCGTCGCAGACGCAGGCGACGGTGCGCGGGGACGGCCGCACGATCGCGTGGACGCCGCGCCGCTACCCGGAGACGGCGCCGGCGGACCGCGTCTGAAGCCAGTCGGCGGCCTCGGCGACCGAGGCCGCCACCGGCACCCCGTCCGGGGTCGGCGGGCGGCGCACGACGACGACCGGGATGCCGGCCTCGCGGGCGGCGGCCAGCTTGGGGGCGGTGGCGGCGGCGCCGCTGTCCTTGGTGACGAGGACGTCGATGCGGTGCCGGGCCAGCAGCTTCCGCTCGCCTTCGAGGGTGAACGGGCCCCGGTCGAGCAGCACCTCCATGTGCGGCGGGAACGGCGGCTCGGGCGCGTCCACGGACCGTACGAGGAAGTGGGCGTCGTCGACCCCGGCGAACGCGGCGAGACCCATCCGGCCCGTGGTGAGGAAGACCCGCCCGGCGCCCGCGACCGCCCGCGCCGCCTCGGCCAGGGAGCCGACCTCCCGCCAGTCGTCGCCCGCGCCCGGCACCCAGCCGGGCCGGCGCAGGGCGAGCAGGGGAACATGGGCGGTGGCGGCCGCCTCGGCCGCGTTGAAGCTGATCGTCTCGGCGAAGGGATGGGTGGCGTCGATGACCGCGTCCACGGCGCTCTCGCGGATCCACCGGGCCATGCCCTCCGGACCGCCGAAGCCGCCGATCCGCACCTCACCGGCGGGCAGCCGGGGCGCGGCGACGCGGCCCGCGAGCGAGCTGGTGACGCGGAGCCCGGGCAGGGGGTGCAGGGCCCCGGCCAGTTCACGGGCCTCCGTCGTCCCACCGAGAACGAGTACGTGCATCGAGGAGCTCCATGTCTGAATCGGCCGGCCCGGGTGAGCCGAAGGGCGGGCGCGGGGCCCAACTCAAGCACACCGGTCTGCGGCCCGGCTGGACGACCGGGGCCTGTGCGACGGCCGCGACGACCGCCGCGTACACGGCGCTGCTGACCGGCGAGTTCCCCGACCCGGTGACGATCACGCTGCCCAAGGGGCAGACGCCGGCGTTCGCGCTCGCGGTGGAGGAGCGGGGCACCGACGGCAGTGCGACGGCGGGGGTCGTGAAGGACGCGGGCGACGACCCGGACGTCACGCACGGGGCACTGGTGCGGTCGACGGTGCGGGAGCTTCCGGCCGGTTCCGGGGTGGTGTTCCGGGCCGGACCCGGCGTCGGCACGGTGACCCGCCCCGGGCTCCCCCTGGCCGTCGGCGAACCGGCGATCAACCCGGTCCCCCGCGAGATGATGCGCACGCACGTCGCCGAGGTCGCGGCCCGGCACGGCGGTTCCGGGGACGTCGAGATCACGATCTCCATCGACAACGGCGCGGAGATCGCCCGCTCCACGTGGAACCCGCGCCTGGGCATCCTCGGCGGCCTCTCCGTCCTCGGCACCACCGGCATCGTCGTCCCGTACTCGTGCTCGGCGTGGATCGACTCGATCCGGCGCGGGGTCGACGTGGCGCGGGCAGCGGGCCGTACGCACGTCGCCGGCTGCACGGGCTCCACGTCCGAGAAGACGGTGATCCGCGAGTACGCCCTCCCCGAGGACGCGCTGCTCGACATGGGCGACTTCGCGGGCGCCGTCCTGAAGTACGTCCGCCGCCATCCCGTGGACCGCCTCACCATCTGCGGCGGCTTCGCCAAGCTCTCCAAGCTGGCGGCGGGCCACCTCGACCTCCACTCGGCCCGCTCCCAGGTCGACAAGCCGTTCCTCGCCTCGCTGGCGGCCCGGGGCGGCGCGTCCCCGGAACTGGCGGAACAGATCGCGGAGGCCAACACGGGCCTCGCGGCACTCCAGTTGTGCGACGCGGCGGGCGTCCCGCTGGGCGACCTCGTCGCGGCGGAGGCCCGCGACCAGGCCCTCTCCGTCCTGCGCGGGGCCCCGGTGACGGTGGACGTGATCTGCATCGACCGCGCGGGGAACGTGGTGGGGCGCAGTGCTTTGCGGGGGCCTGGTCAGTCCTGAGTGGCGGCGCCCTCGATCACCGCCACGAGGTGCGCACTCGCCCGGAGCAGCGCGACCGAACGTACGGCGAGGGCGCGGCGCCGGTCGTCCAGCGCGCGGCGGGCCCCGGCCCGGCCCTCGACGCGGTCCAGGGCGGCGACGATGTCCCGCACCGCGGGGATCGGGTGCCCTGCGCCGCGCAACGCGACGACGACGCGGGCGGCGCCGATCGCGACGGGACCGTAGCGCCGGGCCCGCTGTGAGGTGACCCGCTCGGGCACGACGAGCCCTTGCTCCTCCCAGAAGCGCAGGGCGGAGGGCCGCACCCCGAGCGCCTGGGCGAGCTCGGTGATGGTCATGGAATCGACCGCCTCCACCTCGCCTTCGAAACCGGCTCTGTGGACTTCGGCCTCCACGAGCTCCAGCGCCCGCTCGGCGGCCAGCACCTCGTCCCGCTCCCGCGCGAGCCCCGCGTGCAGCGCGTCCACGGTCGCGGCCGACTCCTCCAAAGACACGGTCCACAGCCGCGCGAGCAGCCGCCGCGCCTCGACGGGCCCGACGGCCTCGGCCAGGCCGCGGTAGGCGTGCAGGGCCCGTACATGCGTGTCCGTGTAGACGCGGTAGCCGTTGCCCTCGCGGGCCGCCGGCGGGAGCACGCCCAGCCGTTCCAGGTCCCGGACCTGCTGCACGGAGTACCCGGTGGCGCGGGCGACGTCGACGGTCCGCAGGCGCGCGAACCCCACGTAAGCACTTGAAGCGGAAGCTTGAGTCATGACGACCACCAGCATGGACCGGATCATCGCCGAGGTGCACGCTTTCGACGGCGCGCACGTGCAGCTGCCCACCCCCGGGGACGGCACCCCGGAGATCGCGTGGGGCGACGCGTTCTTCTTCTACGCCCCCGACGGCCGGCCCCCGGCGCACACGCAGCCCTACGCGACGATCGTCACCAAGAACTACCCCGGCGACACCGCCTCCGGCCTCGACACCCCGGACCGCTGGCGCCTGAACATCCAGGTCGCCCGCACGGCTCCCGCCCCCGACCTGCCGGTCGACCCGGACCACAGCGCCGTCGACGTCGTCCTGCCCCACCCGGTGTACGCCGCCCAGGGCTGGATCTGCGTCGTGAACCCGGCCGAGCGCACGACGCATCGGGCCCTCTCCCTTCTCCGGGACGCGCATGAGGCCGCCCGCGCGCGGCACGAGCGGCGGCTGACGGCTGACGGCTGACGGCTGACGGCTGACGGCTGACGGCTGACGGCTGACGGCTGAACGTGACAGCCCTGCCGGAGGCCTCTACAAAGAACTCTCTGCAAAGAAATCCATGCAAAGAACCTGTTGCAAAGAGTCCTTTGTAACTCTACGGTGGAGCCATGCCCGAGCAGCCCACCCCACCCCCGCACTCCTCGAACCCGTCCGAGCCGGTCCCCGGCCACAAGGTCCGCACCCTTGACGCCCGTTCGCTCCGCGGCCTGGCGCATCCCCTGCGGATGCACCTGCTGCAGTCGCTGCGGGCGGACGGGCCGGCCACTGCGTCCCAACTCGCCGAGCGTCTGGGCGAGTCGAGCGGCGCGACGAGCTACCACCTGCGCCAGCTCGCCGCGCACGGCTTCGTCGAGGACGACCCGGAGCGCGGCAAGGGACGCGAGCGCTGGTGGCGGGCCGCGATCCAGGGCATCCGTGTCGACGAGACCCTGATGACCGATCCGGACCCGGCGGTCCGCGGCGCCGCGGACGTCTATCTGCACACCGTCGCCGACCGCCACACCAGTGAGTTGTCGACCTTCATCGCCACCCGGCACACCCTCTCCGAGGAATGGATCGCCGCCTCGGACATGAGCGACTACACCCTCCGCCTGACCCCGGAGAAGAGCCGCGAACTCGGCGAGCGGCTCAACCAGGTCGTCGAGGAGTACTGGCGGGCGAGTCAGGGCGAAGACGATCCCCGCGCCGAGCAAGTCCGTCTGCACACGCACCTGTTCCCCACCGACGTCACCGCCGAGCCGCCCGGAGAGGACCCCACGCCATGACACCCGAACAGGTCCACCACGCGTACGCGCACGAGACTCACGCCGCCGAACTCCGTTCCGAGGCCGCCGAGTTCCGCCGCGCGGCCGGGCTCAGGACCGGTCTGCGCACCCGCCTCGGCCTCACCCTGGTCACCCTCGGTACGCGCCTCGCCGCCGTGGAACCGGCCCGGGTGGCGGCCGGACGGCATGTCACTCCCTGTGCCTGACCAGGAGGCCTGATGGCAGGATCGCCGGCGTGATGGATGAATCCCGAGCGGGCGGTGCCGGCAGGTGCGTGCTGTTCGATGTCGACGGCACGTTGATCGACGCCCTGGCCAATCAGCGGCTGGTCTGGCGTACATGGGCGGAGCGGTACGGGCTCGACCCCGACGAGGTCTACCGGGTGGCGCTGCGGACGCGGCCGCTGGAGACGTTCGCGCAGGTCGCTCCGGGCCGCGATCCCCGGGCGTGCCTCGCCGCCCTGCACGAACTGGAGGACGAGGACGTCCGCACCGGCGTCTACACGGCCTTCGACGGCGCCTCGGAACTGCTGGACGCCCTGCGCCCCGGCTCCTGGGCGCTCGTGACGTCGAACTACGAGCACCGGGTGCGGGGACGGTTCGCGCGGACGGGACTGCCCGTTCCCGAGGTCGTGGTCGACGCGGCCGCCGTGGAGGAGGGCAAGCCGTCACCCGTGCCGTATCTGCTCGCCGCCGAGCGGCTCGGTGTTCAGCCGAAGGACTGCCTGGTCGTCGAGGACGCCCCGTCCGGCGTGCGGTCGGGGCTGCGGGCCGGGATGACGGTGTGGGGCGTCAACACCCCGGCGCCGGTGGACGGCGTGCACCGCCACTTCGGCACCCTGCGCGAGGCGGCCGCCGACATCCTCGCCTTCGCGTCGGCGGCCGAGTCGGCCGGCGTCGACTGACGGCGCCGGCTCAGCACACGTGCCGGTCGCGCTCCGTCGAGTACAGGTGGCTGTCGCGGAACTGGGAGGCGGCCAGGGTGCGGCCGACCAGGATGACGGCGGTGCGCAGGACGCCCGCGTCCTTCACCTGGGCCGCGATGTCGCCGAGGGTGCCGCGCAGGACCAGTTCGTCGGGGCGGGAGGCGTACGCGACGACCGCCGCGGGGCAGTCCGCGCCGTAGTGCGGGAGGAGCTCGCCGACGATGCGGTCGACGTAGCGGGCGCCGAGGTGGAGGACGAGGAGGGCGCCGCTCCTGCCCAGGGTGGCGAGGTCCTCGCCGGGGGGCATCGGGGTGGCCTGCTGGGCGATGCGGGTCAGGACGACCGTCTGGCCGACCGTGGGGACCGTCAGTTCGCGCTTGAGGGCGGCCGCCGCCGCCGCGAACGCCGGGACGCCGGGGACGATCTCGTACGGGATGCCGTGGGCTTCGAGGCGGCGGATCTGCTCGGCCACCGCGCTGAACACCGACGGGTCGCCCGAGTGCAGACGGGCCACGTCCAGGCCCGCCTCGTGCGCCGTCACGAACTCCCGCTCGATCGCGTCGAGATCGAGTTGTGAGGTGTCCACCAGGCGGGCGTCCTGCGGGCACTCCGCGAGGAGTTCGCGGGGGACGAGCGAGCCCGCGTACAGGCAGACGCCGCAGGCGGCGAGCGTGCGGGCGCCGCGCAGGGTGATCAGGTCGGCAGCGCCGGGGCCCGCCCCGATGAAGTAGACGGTCATCGTTCCTCAACTCGGTTCTCGTTACGGACCACGGACCACTGCGTCACCGGCATCGACTGGCGCCAACCCGTGAACCCGCCGACCGGCACCGCGTGCGCGACCGAGAGCTTCGTCAGGTCGCCGCCGTGACGGCGGTACCACTGCGTCAGCAGGGCTTCGGATTCCAGGGTGACCGTGTTGGCCACCAGACGGCCGCCGGGGGCCAGCGCCTCCCAGCAGGCGTCCAGGAGGCCTGGGACGGTGAGGCCTCCGCCGATGAACACCGCGTGGGGGGACGGGAGTTCGGCCAGGGCGGCGGGCGCCGCGCCGTGGACGACCGTCAGGGCCGGCACGCCGAGCCGCGCCGCGTTGCGCTCGATGCGGGCCGCCCGCTCCGGGTGCCGTTCCACCGAGTACGCGCGGCACGACGGATGCGTGCGCAGCCATTCGACGGCGATCGAGCCCGAGCCGCCGCCGATGTCCCACAGCGTCTCGCCGGGCGCGGGGGCGAGCGCGGCGAGCGTCGCGGCGCGGACGTGGCGCTTGGTGAGCTGGCCGTCGTGCTCGTACGCCTCGTCGGGCAGTCCGGGGACGGCGCCGAGGCGCAGGGCCCCGGGCGCGCGGACGCAGCTGATCGCGATGACGTTCAGGGGGTCGCCGGGGGCGTGGTCCCAGGACTCCGCCACGCCTTCGTGCGCCGACTCCGCCTCGCCGCCGAGCTGTTCCAGGACCGTCATGCGGCTGGGCCCGAACCCGCGGTCGGTGAGCAGGGCCGCCACCTGGGCCGGGGTGTCGGCGCCGGCCGACAGGACGAGGACGTGACGGCCGTCGTGCAGCGCGGCGGCGAGCCGGTCCGCGGGGCGGCCGACCAGCGTGACGACCTCGGTGTCCTCGACGGGCCGGCCGAGCCGCGCGCACGCGTACGCGACGGACGAGGGGTGCGGCAGGATCCGCAGCGCGGCCGCGCCGACGGTCTCGGTGAGGGTGCGGCCGATGCCGTAGAACATGGGGTCGCCGCTGGCCAGGACGGCGATCCGGCGTCCGGCGCGCTCCGCGAGCAGTCCGGGCACGGCGGGCCGCAGCGGCGTGGGCCACGGGACACGCTCGGCGGTGCAGGAGTCGGGCAGCAGGGCGAGCTGGCGGGCGCCGCCGAGGACGCTCTCCGCGTCGAGCAGGGCCGCGCGCGAGGTCTCGGGCAGTCCGGGCCAGCCGTCGGCCCCGATCCCGACGACCGTCACCGGGGGGTGTATCGGCGCAGTCATTGCCTGGTACCTCGTACGGGGTGCGTCATGCTCGGGAGGGACACGTCACCGGCGCGGGCGTCAAGCGCGACCGCGCCGGGAGCCGCACTCTATCGGGCGACATCGGCCGCCCCGCCGAGCGCCCCTGGGAGCCAGAATGCCCCGCACCCCGCTGACCGGCCGCGTCGCACCGGTCATGCCCGGACGTGACCTGACGGCGACCGCCTCGTTCTACGCCGGCCTCGGGTTCTCCGTCGCCGGGCACCACCCCGACGACGGCTATCTGATCCTCGTACGGGACACCGTCGAACTGCACTTCTTCCACGCCCCGGAGACCGACCCGCTGGCCGGTGCGCACGCCGCGTACCTGCGGCTGGACGGCGGGGCGCGGACGGTGGACGCGCTGTACGAGGAGTGGCGGAAGGCGGGCCCGCCGGCGGACCCGTACGCGACGCCGCGGCTCGTCGAACCGGACGACACGGTGTACGGGATGCGGGAGTTCGCCCTGGTGGATCCGGACGGGAACCTGCTGCGGATCGGTGCGGACCTGGAGCCGGCGGCGCTCTGAGCGCGGGTCCGGCGCCGACGCGCCGCCCGCGCGCGGTACCTGCGACGGTCCGCCGCACGGTGTTACCTCAGGCCTCAAGGGCCTCAAGGAAGGGCCACAGGGCTTCGAGGCCGCAAGGAAGGGCCTCGGACAAGGGCCTCAGGGAAAGGCCTCAGGGAAGGCAGGGGACGGGATGGCGGCAGCGGGATACGGGGCGGCGGCACGGGCCTTGGTCGTGTCCGCCGTGGTGCTGGGGGCCGCGGCCCTGCCGGGGCCGCAGGCGCGCGCGGCGGACCACTCCGAGGACGACCCGCTGCGGGCGGCCGTCGTGTGGCCGGTGACCGCTCCCCCGCACCTGACGGCGGCGTCCCTCGGCGCGGGCCCCACCGCGCAGGCGGTGTTCGACGACGACGCGCTCGCGGGCCTGTTCGCGGAGGGCGGGCGGCTGCGCGAGGTCGTCGACGCGGGCAAGGGCCACGACGTCAACTGGGTCGTCGACCCGGACCTGGTGATCGCCGCGCACGAGATGGCCGACGGCTACCGGGTCGCGGGCCCGGACGGCTCCAGCAACCCGCAGGACAGCGTCCGCGGCACCGGGCAGGGCGCCGCCCGCGCCTGGCTCGCGGCGCTCAAGGACGCCGTCGACGGCCACGACGTGTGGCTGCTGCCGTACGCGGACCCCGACCTGGCCTCGCTCGCCCATCACCCCGGGCCGGACCGCGACGACCTGACGGAGGCCGTGACGGGACTCGCGAGCGGCGCCCGCACCGAGGTCGACCAGCTGCTCGGCATCAGCAGCCGGGCCGGGCTCGGCTGGCCGGCGGACGGCGCGCTCGACCGCCGGATCACCGCGCTCGGCACCCGGTTCGGCGTGACCCGGATGCTCACCTCCGGGCAGGGGCTCGACCCGGACGAGGCCGACCCGGTGACCCTCGGCAAGGGCGACGACGCGCTGACGGCGCTGCCCTACGACGCCGCCGTCACCAAGGCGCTCACCGCGATCAAGGACCCGGAGCGTCCGTCGCCGACCGCCTCCCCGAGCCCGTCGGCGGCACCGTCCGCGAGCGGGTCGCCGAGCCCGGACGCGTCCAGGGCCTCTCCGAGCCCGTCGAAGAGCGAGTCGTCCAGAAGCGAGGCCGAGAAGCCCGACGAGGGCGCCGTGACCGACCTGTCCGAGCAGCTGCGGACCGGCTCGCACCACGTCGTCGTACCGCCCCGCGAACTGTCCGGGCGCGGGGCGCGGACGCTCGCCGCGGCGCTCGACGCGGGCGGCGAGGACGGCTGGCTCGAGCTGGAGACGCTCCGCTCGGCGGGGAACGAGGCGGTGGACGGGACGGCCGGGTCGAGCGCGGAGTATCCGGCCGCGCTGCGGGCGAAGCAGCTGTCGGCGCGGCAGCTCGCGGCCGCCGCGGGGGATCTGGACGGGCTCGCGACGCTCTCCAAGGTGCTCGCCGACCCGCGGGCCACGACGGAGTCCGTGCACGCGGCGATGGCGCGGGCGCTGTCCACGGCCTGGCGGGGCCGGCCGGCCGCGGAGCAGGAGGCGTTCCAGGAGCGGACGACGGACTTCCTGACGGCGTCGGTGGCCTCGCTGCGCCTGGTGCCGAAGACGACGGTGACGCTCACGTCGGGCGACGCGCAGATCCCGGTGTCCGTCGACAACGCGCTCCAGCAGCCGGTCGCGGGGCTCGAACTGCGGGTCACGTCCAGCGACTCGGAG
Organism: Streptomyces xanthii; assembly: GCF_014621695.1. Taxonomy (GTDB): domain Bacteria; phylum Actinomycetota; class Actinomycetes; order Streptomycetales; family Streptomycetaceae; genus Streptomyces; species Streptomyces xanthii. The sequence continues at coordinate 4,048,308 of NZ_CP061281.1, read as the reverse complement.
CGGCTGCGGGTCAACGACCCGGCGGTGGCGGTGCAGGCCGCGGGCTCCGCGAACCACACGACGCACATCGGGGTGACGGCCCGCGCCAACGGCAAGGCGGAGCTGACCGCGCAGCTCTACACCCGCAGCGACGGCAAGCCGTGGGGCGATCCGATCACGTTCGAGGTCGACGTGACGTCGGTGTCGACCGGCGCGATCGTGGTCGTCGCGGCGGGCGTCGGGCTGATCGTCCTCGCGGCCGGGTTCCGGATGTGGCAGGTCCGCAAGCGCCGTTCGGCGCAGAAGCCTCCGGAGGAGGAGCCGGCGGGCGAGGAGTAGGGCTCAGGCCGTGGCGGTGGCGGTGCGGCGCAGGGTGCGCAGGATCAGCCACTGGTCGCCCCAGGCCATGGCGGTCGCGAGGACGCCCATGAGGACGCCGACCACGACGCCGCCGGTCGCGGTGCCGAGGGAGAAGCCGAGCGCGCCGAGCCCGAGTCGGATCAGCAGGCGCAGGGCGAGCAGGGCCAGGGCGAGGAGCCGGGTGCGCTTGTTCTTCCAGAGGGCCTTCATCAGGCGCATCCGGGTGCGCAGGACGGTGAGGGAGAGCGCGAGGTTGAGGACTAGGACGACCGGGATCACCGCGTAGAGCGCGGGGTGGACGCGGGCGATGTCGAAGACCCCGGCGAGACAGCCCATGATCGGGAAGTACCAGGCGGGCAGCCCCTCGAAGCGGGCGTCCGCACCGCCCTTCTCCATGTGCGACTCGGCGCCCGTGCGCGTTTCCGTGTCCGTGTCCGTGCGCGTTTCCGAGTCCGTGTACGTGGTCATGGCCTGTCCCCCGGTGCCGCTGGTGTGGTGTCCGTGCTCCGACACCACCGATCCTGGCCGGTAGGCGGGGGTGTCCGGCAGAGCGAAGCGTCCCCGGCTCACCCGTACAAATGTCACGGCCCGCCCGCTGCCACGGCCCGCGGCTCACGCCCAGTCGGGGAGCCAGTGCGCGGCCGGGTCCGGGGGCCGGTAGCCGGCGGTCAGGGCGGTGCGCAGGGCAGCGAGGCCAGGGTGCCGGTTGTCGTCGCGCCACATCAGGGCGAGCGGGTAGAGCGGGGTGGGGCGGCGTACCGGAATGGTGCGCAGCTCGATGCCCGCGGGGCGCACGAGCGGGGTGCGGGTGCCCATGAGCGTGGCGACGTCGGGCGCGTCGGCGACGGTGCGCAGCAGGTGCCCGCCGCCGAGGTTGGTGCCGCCCGTGTCGATGGTCAGCCCGTACTCGGACGCCAACTGCGCGTAGTACGCGGCCCATTCGGAGCCCGGGGCGAGACCCGGCATCCAGAGTCGGTGCCCGGCGAGGTCGCCGGGGGTGACCTCGGCCGCGTCGGCGAGCGGGTGGGCGGGGCCGGTGACGAGGACGACCGGTTCGTCGACGACGCGGGCGGCGCTCATCCCGGGCGGCAGCCGCCGGTCGGGCACCCGGGACACCCAGAACGCGGCGTCGAGCCCGCCGTCCCGCACGCCTTCGAGGGCGGCCCGGCCGTCACCGAGCGCGACGACGTCGAGGGGGACGCCGGGGTGGTCGCGGTGGAAGTCGTGGAGCAGACCATTGGTGATGAGGTTGGTGCCGAGCACGTCGACGCGCAGGGGGCGGCTGCCGGGGCGTACGGAGGCGGCGGCGCGGTCGGCGGCCTCGGTGAGGGCGCGGGCGTGCGGCAGGAAGGTCTGGCCGTCCAGGGTGAGCCGGGCGCCGCGCGGGGTCCGGGTGAACAGGCGGACGCCGAGCCGCCGTTCCAGCGCGGCGATGCGCTTGGAGGCGGCCTGCTGGGTGATGCCGAGCTCCTGCGCGGCGATCTGGATCTGTCCCTCGTCGGCGACGGCGACGAAGGTGCGTACGGCTTCGAGGTCCACCCTGTTCATACAACCACGGGTTGTACGGATCGGCCCGGCGGTTGTTTGCCGGGCGGGGCGCACGGGGCGTTGGATCGCCGGGTGGCGACAGGGACAGAGCGGGCCCGGGCGGGGCTCGGGCGGGATTTCGGGTGGCTGTGGGCCGCGTTCGCGGTGAGCACGGCGGGCAGCTGGCTGGCCCTGGACGCGTTCTCGCTGATCGCGGTGGTGACGCTGCACAGCAGCCCGGCGCAGGTGTCGTTCCTGGCGGCGGCCGGGATCGCGGTCGGGGCGCTGCTCGCGGTGCGCTGGGCCCGTGGGTGGAGTTCCGCCGCAAGCGCCCCGTGATGATCGCGGCGGACCTGGCGCGCTGCGCGGCGCTGCTGACGCTGCCGCTCGCGTACGTGCTCAACGCGCTGACGTTCGCGCAGCTGGTCCTGGTCTCGGTGGTCGTGGCGACCGCCGACATCGTCTTCCGCGCGGCGAGCGGGGCCCATCTGAAGGCGCTGGTCCCGGCGGAGGGGCTGCTGCTCGCCAACGCGCGCTTCGAGTCGACGACCTGGACGGCGACGGCGCTCGGGCCGCCGCTGGGCGGTGCGGCGATCGGCGTGTTCGGGCCGCTGACCGCGATCGTGGGCGACGCGGTCAGCTACGTCCTGTCGGCGCTCGGCGTCCGTGCGATCCGCCGCCCGGAGCCGGAGCCGGCGCGGGGCGGGAAGGCGCTGAGCCGGGCGGAGATCGCGGAGGGCTGGACGTATCTGTGGCGGCGGCCCGAGTTGCGGGCCCTGTTCCTGAACACGACCCTGGTGAACGCTCTGATCATGGTCGGTGCCCCGCTGATGGCGGTGCTGATGCTGCGCGAACTCGGCTTCCCCGTGTGGGAGTACAGCCTCGCCTTCTCGGTGCCCTGCCTGGGCGGCCTGCTCGGCTCCCGCCTGACGCCCCGGCTCGTCCGGCGGTACGGGGCGGACCGTGTGCTCCGGGTCAGCGGCACGGCCCGCGCCTGCTGGCCGCTGGGCCTGGCGTTCGTGGGGACCGGGACCGGCGGCCTGTTCACCGTGATGGCCGTCGAGCTGGGTCTCATCTTCTGCTGCGGCGTCTTCAACCCGGTGCTCGCCGGGGAGCGGCTGCGGCGCACGGAGCCGGACCGGGTGGCCCGGGTGCTGTCCGCCTGGACGGTCACGGGCAAGGCGGTGACGGCGGCGCTGACCCTGGCCTGGGGCGCGCTCGCGGCGCTGACCGGGACGCGGACGGCACTGGCCGTCGCCGGAGTCCTCCTGCTGGCCACGCCACTCCTGCTCCGCGCCCTCAACTCCAGTACGACATAAGGGAGTTGTGCCCGCAACGCCCTCTGGCTCCGGGCGGGCCGCCACCTGAACGGGTGCGAGCGGATGCCGTGACCTGCGGCGCTGTGCACAGTTGCGGCATGTCCACGTCTCCCGGCTTCGGCACGGTCCCGCTCGTCCCCGGCGCCGAACCGCTCCCCGAACTCGAGGTGCCGCCGCCCGGCCGGCAGAACCGGCTCACCGTGCTGCTCCGGCTGCTCCTGCTGCTGCCGCACGCGGTGGTGCTCGTCGTGCTGTCGCTCGTCTCCGTGCCCGTCGTCGTGGCCGCCTGGTGCGGGGCGCTGCTCATCGGCCGGGCGCCGGACCGGCTGGAACGCTGGCTCGCGGGCTTCCTCGGCTACGAGACACGGCTGTCGGCGTCGGCGATGCTGCTCACGGACCGGCTGCCGCCGTTCGCCCTGGAACGGCCCTTCGGCTACCCGGTGCAGGTGCGGCTGCACTCCTCGGCGCTGAACCGGTTCGCCGTGCTGTTCCGGCTGCCGCTCGTGCTGCCCGCGGCGCTCGTGTGCGCGCTGGTGACGGCCGGGTGGTGGGCCGTGTCGTTCGTGACGTGGCTGGTGGTGCTGGCCCTCGGACGGATGCCGTTGCCGCTCTTCGGGGCGAGTGCGGCGGTGCTGCGCTATCGGATGCGGGTCGGGGCGTACGTGCTGCTGCTGTCCTCGGCGTACCCCAAGCGGTTGTTCGGCGACCAGGGGTCGGTGGACTCGGCGATCGGGGTGGTCCGGGGGCCTTCGGGGACGCGGCCGCTCTTCCTGGGCGCCTCGGCGAAGATGCTGCTCGGCGCGTTCCTGGTGCTCGGTGTCCTGGGCTGGGCGGGCGGTTCGGTCCGCCCGATGACACCCCCGTCCCTGGAGGCCTCGCCGTAGCTCCGGCCCTTCGCGACCGGGTGCGCCCCGGTGGGGGCTGGTCGCGCCCCGCGGCGGAGCCGCTGATGGACACAGCCCCGCGCCCCTGAAATGCAGACCCTTCGGGTCGCATTTCCCCGACGCAGGTGCGGGCGCCTGTTTTCGGGGAAGGCGCGGCGAAGCCGCATGCCTTCAGGGGCGCGGGGAACTGCGCGACCAGCCACGACGTACCCGCAGCCGCCAACACACCCGTTCCCGCCCCCACGCACGGCGTGTACCCGCGCCCAAAAGAACCCGCACTGCCAAAGTAACCACGAGCAAAACCCCCCAAAACCGCCCCATACGGGAGTACCTCGTGGCGCACGTACACGTGATCCTCAATCAGAAGGGCGGCGTCGGTAAGTCCACGCTCGCCGTGAACCTCGCCGCCGTCACCGCGGACGTCCTCGGCGCCGGCACCGCCAAGAGCGCCGGAGGCGACGGGCAGCCGCCCGTCGTCGCCGTGTCCATCGACCCGCAGGGCTCCGCCGTTTGGTGGTCCGAGCGGGTCGGCGAGGACCTGCCCTTCGACTTCGTGCAGGCCCACGACGACCTGGCCGGCCTCGCCGCACTGTCCCGCATCCCGTCCGCCCAGCACGTCTTCGTCGACACCCCGGGCTGGCTCGACCTCGCCGAGGACGACGGCGCCGACCCTCTCGGCAAGGGCGCCGCCGCCGACGCCCTGCGCGCCGTGCTGTCCAACGCCACCGACGTCATCGTGCCGGTCGAGCCGGAGCCGCTGAGCTTCCAGCCGACGCAGCGCACGATCGAGCGGGTCGTGAAGCCGCGCGGACTGCCGTTCCGCGTGGTCATCAACAACTGGGACCCGCGCGACGGCAAGGCCGACCTGACGCAGACCCGCGCGTTCGTCGAGGCCCAGGGCTGGCCCCTGGCCCGTACCGTCGTGCGCCACTACAAGCTGCACACGCGGGCCAGCGCCGACGGCCTGGTCGTCACCCAGTACGGGGCCAACCGCGTCGCGCTCCAGGCCCGCGAGGACTTCTTCCGGCTCGCCCTGGAGGTGGGGCTCGCCGCGATCCCGAAGCCCGCGCGCAAGCCCCGTACGACGGCCAAGGCCCGCACCAAGAAGAAGGTGAACGTCTGATGGGGCGCCGCACGGACCTGTCCTCGCTGCTGGCCACGGGCCCGGACACCCCGGCGGCGACCGCCCCGGGCCCGCGCCGCAGGCCCGACACCAAGCCGCTCACGGTGCCGGTCAGCGACCTCGCCGAGAACCCCGACAACCCCCGTCACGAGCTGCGCGACCTGGACGGACTCGCCGAGACGGTGCGCGAGCGCGGGGTGCTCCAGGCGCTCGGCGTGGTCCCGGCGGCCGTGTTCCTGGCCGCCCACCCGCACCACCGGGAGGCCGTCGGAGCGGCCCCGTACGTCGTGCTGCACGGGCACCGCAGGCTCGCGGCGGCCCGGATGGCGGGCCTGGACGAGGTGCCGGTGCTGGTGCGGGACGACGCCAGCCGGTCCGACGAGGACGCGCTCATCGAGAACGTGCAGCGCGACGACCTCACGGAGCTGGAGCAGGCGCAGGCCATCCAGGGCCTGATCACCGCGTACGGGTACTCGCAGCGTCAGGTCGCGGCCCGGATCGGCAAGACGCAGGGCTTCGTCTCGCAGCGCCTGTCGCTGATGAAGCTGCGCGAGGACATCCAGGAGGCGCTCGCGGACGGCCGCGTCTCGGTCGAGGACGCCCGGCGGATCGCCCGGCTCCCCCGCGAGGACCAGGCTCTGCCGGGGCACCACGGCGCGCTGCCGGCCCCGTCCGTGCCGGCCGCCCGGGGCGAGCGGCGCGGCGGCCGCGATTACGGCGTAATCAAGATCGACAGCCGGGGCACCCCGGAGGACGTCGTCGAGGCGCTGCGCCGGCATCTGGCCCCGGCCGCCCTCGACCGCGTCGTGGAGCTCCTCGGCCGCGCCTGATCCGGACGGGAGGCCCCGGGTCAGTAGGCGACGGACATGCGGCCCCGGGAGTGCGCGTCGCGTTCGAGTTCGTCGACGAAGGCGATCGCGTAGTCCTCGGCGCTGATCCGGCTGTTGCCGTGCTCGTCGGTCATGAGGCGGTCGCCGCCGACGCGGAACTCGCCGGTGCGCTCACCGGGGGCGATGTCCGCGGCCGGGGACACACAGGTCCAGTCGAGGTCGTCGACGGTGCGCAGATAGGTCAGGACGTCGCGGTGGGCCAGGGCCTCGCCGCGGTAGTCGTCGGGGAAGCCGGGCTGGTCGAGGAGCATCCGGCCCGGTTCGGCGAACAGGTTGCCCGAGCCGCCCACCACGACCAGCCGCGACACCCCTGACCTGCGCACTCCCGCCACCAGCGCCTCGTTGAGGGCCAGGAAGGGCAGCGTCGGGTCGGAGCCGTCGCGTGGCGGCGCGAGGGCGCTGGCGACGGCGTCGTGGCCCTCCGCGAGCTCGCCCACCTTCACGGGGTCGGAGCAGTCCGCGGCGGCCGCGGTGACGCCGGGCAGCGGGGAGCCGCCGGACCGGCTGACCGCCGTGACCCGGTGGCCGCGGGCGAGGGCCTCGGCGGCGATGCGGCTGCCGACCATGCCGGTGGCGCCGAACAGCACGATGTTCATGGGCCCAGCGAAACACGGGCCCGACGGCCCCGCATGTTGCACTACGCCCGCCGCGAGCGGTCAATGGAAAGACGGGGAACCCGGGCCCAAAGGGGTCCCGGGGGACGTGAGAAAGGAGCCCGACATGGCTCAGCACGCGGCACCCGCATCCCGGCGGCGCCCCGGCGGCGCGGCACTCGCCCCGACCAGTCCGGCCGTGGTCCTGCCGTTCGTCGCGGGAACCGCCTACGGCTTCTGGGCGGCGAACATCCAGCGCTACGGCGAGGCCGTCACCGGCGGCAACATCGCGCTCGGTTTCGTCACCGGCATCCTCGTGGCGGTGCTCTGCTTCGGCATCCACCAGTGGTCGGCGGCGCAGGCGGGCCGGCACTTCTTCGCCCGCGCGGGCGCCTGGGGCGTGATGGCCGGTGTCTCGATCGGGTTCCTGCACAGCCTGGCCGACGGCGGGATCCTGTGGTCGGTGTTCCTCGGCGCGTTCATCGCGGCGGGCGTCTTCATCGCGGTCTACTACCGCTACTACTCGGCGAGCGAGTACGTCTGACGGCGCCGGGACGACCGGCAGCACGGGAGGCGCCCCGGAGGTCCAGGACCTCCGGGGCGCCTCCCCTCGTGCGGGGCCGGTCGGCGGCTCAGTACGTGACGCCGAACTCGATGCTGGTCTCCGAGCGGAACCAGAAGGTCGGGCTGTCGCGGTAGTCGGTGCTGTGGCTGTCACGCTGCGGGTGGTCGGGCGGGCACGGCGTCTCGCAGCTCGGCACGGAGCGGCCGTCGGTGTCGATGTATGTGGCGCTGACCCAGCCGCGGGCGCCGATCAGCCAGAACCAGGCCGGATCGCCGTGCACCCGAGAGCCGTTGGTCGCGCACTCGATGCGGTCCTGGTCGCCCGGTTCGAGCCGGGTGACGACCGGGTCCGAAGTGCTCGGGCCCGAGCGGACGTTGAGTTCGCTCTGGGAGACGACGGTCCCCCAGACGACGCCGCTGCCCGCACTGGCCGGGGCCGCCGCCGTCACGGCGAGCACGCCGCCCGCGACGAGCGTGGCCGCGGCGATGGCCGGAGTTGTTCGGCGCATGATCGTCCTCCTAGCTCCCCACACCCAGGAAACACCCGTTCGGCCCAGTGCTCCACCGGAGCCACTCCTGCCCCAGTGGCAACAGGGCCGTACGCCGATGAGTTCGCGGGCCCGGGCGGGTCTGCATCTGTGACGTGACCGCGAGAGGGGCATCCCGACATGAGCAGCACGGCAGCCGCCGCGAGGACCCGTACCGGGCTCGCCATCGAGACGGCGGGACTGGTCAAGACCTTCGGCGAGAACCGCGCCGTGGACGGCGTCGACCTGAGCGTCCCGGCCGGCACGGTCTACGGCGTGCTCGGGCCGAACGGCGCGGGCAAGACGACCACGGTGAAGATGCTCGCGACGCTGCTGCGGCCGGACGCGGGCGAGGCCCATGTGTTCGGGCACGACGTGGTGCGCGAGGCGGACGCGGTGCGCTCGCGGGTCAGCCTGACCGGCCAGTACGCGTCCGTGGACGAGGATCTGACGGGCCAGGAGAACCTGGTGCTGCTCGCGCGCCTCACCGGCCACGGGAGGAAGTCGGCGGCCGCCCGCGCGGGGCAGCTCCTGGAGGCGTTCGGGCTCGCCGAGGCGGCGGGCCGGCAGGTGAAGAACTACTCGGGGGGCATGCGGCGCCGCATCGACATCGCCGCGTCGATCCTCAACACCCCGGACCTGCTGTTCCTGGACGAGCCGACGACGGGCCTCGACCCGCGCAGCCGCAACCAGGTGTGGGAGATCGTCCGGGCCGTCGTCGCGCAGGGCACGACCGTGCTGCTCACCACGCAGTACCTGGACGAGGCCGACCAGTTGGCGGCCCGGATCGCGGTCATCGACCGGGGCCGGGTCATCGCCGAGGGCACCAAGGGCGAGCTGAAGTCCTCGGTCGGGGCGGGCGCCGTGCACGTACGGCTGCGGGACGCGCACCTGCGGCCGGAGGCGGAGCGGCTGCTGGCGCGGGTGCTCGACGCGGCCGTGCAGCTGGAGCCGGACCCGGTCGCGCTCACCGCGCGGGTGGGCGGCGCGGGCAACGGGCGGGGCGCCGCGGAGGCCGCGTCCCGGGCGCTCGCCGAGCTGGCCGCGGCCGGCATCACCGTCGACAACTTCTCCCTGGGCCAGCCGAGCCTCGACGAGGTGTTCCTGGCCCTGACCGACCGGACCCCCGAGGAGGACCCGGCATGAGCACCGCCACCGGTACCGGAACGGGCGAGGCACAGGACCTCGCTCCGGTCAGCGCCGACTCGCTGGCCGCGCTGCTGGTCGCCACGGAGCGGCCGCGGCGCCCGAGCGCGCTCGCCGCCTCGCTCACGTTCGGCTGGCGCGCGGTCCTGAAGATCAAACACGTACCAGAACAGCTGTTCGATGTGACGGCGTTCCCGATCATGATGGTGCTGATGTACACGTACCTCTTCGGGGGCGCGCTCGCCGGTTCCCCGCGCGAGTACATCCAGTACCTGCTGCCCGGCATCCTCGTGATGTCCGTCGTCATGATCACGATGTACACGGGCGTCTCGGTCAACACCGACATCGAGAAGGGCGTCTTCGACCGCTTCCGCACCCTGCCGATCTGGCGCCCGGCCGTCATGGTCGGCTACCTGCTTGGCGACGCCCTGCGCTACACGATCGCCTCCGTCGTCATGCTCGCCGTCGGCCTGATCATGGGCTTCCGGCCGGACGGCGGGTTCCCCGGCGTCCTCGCGGGCGTGGCCCTGCTGCTCGTCTTCTCGTTCGCGTTCTCATGGATCTGGACGATGTTCGGGCTGCTCCTGCGCACCGAGAAGTCCGTCATGGGCGTCAGCATGATGGTGATCTTCCCGCTGACCTTCCTCAGCGACATCTTCGTCAAGCCCGAGACCATGCCCGGCTGGCTCCAGGCCTTCGTCAACAACAACCCCGTCACCCACGTCGCCTCCGCCGTCCGCGGCCTCATGGAGGGCGACTGGCCCACCGACGAGGTGCTGTGGTCCCTTGGCTGGGCCGCCGTCCTCGTCGCCGTCTTCGGCCCGGTCACGATGCGCCTCTACAACCGGAAGTGACCCCTGTTTGGTCCGTCTGCACGAGCCCCGGTCGCGCCCCGCGCGGCCGGGGTCTTGCCTGGGAAGGGTGACCCGCCCCGCCCCCTCCGTCCGCGCCGTCCGCCGCGTGCTCGCGCCCGTCCTCCTCGTCCTCGCCTGCCTCCTCGTCCCCCTCGGCACGCTCTCCACCTGGGCGAAGTACGCGATCGGCGACAGCGACCGGTACGTGGAGGCCATGGCGCCGCTCGCCACCGACCCCGACGTGCAGAACGCGGTCGCCGACGCCGTCACCACCGGGATCATGCGCTCCCTCGACGTGGGCCCGCTCGTCGGCGCCGTCGACCAGTACCTGCACGACGCCGTCGTCTCCTTCACCGGCACCGCCACCTTCCAGCGGGCCTGGGACACGGCGAACCGGGCCGCCCACGACGCCGTGCAGGACGCCCTGGACGACGGCAGCACCGGCGCCGTCACGCTCGACCTCGCGCCCGTCACCGCGCAGGTCAGGCAGCAGCTCATCGACGACGGCGTGCCGTTCGCCGAACAGATCCCGGTGACCCACACCGAGATCACCGTCCTGTCCGCCGGTGAACTCGCCGATCTGCGCGAGGTGTTCCACATGCTGCAGGTGGCCGGGATCTGGCTGCCGGTGGCGGCCGTCGTGTGCGCCGTCGCGGGCCTGCTGCTCGCGCTGCGCCGGGGCCGGGCGCTCACCGCGACCGCCGTCGGCGTCGCGCTCGGCGCCGCCGCACTGCTGCTCGCCCTCACGATCGCCCGCTCCCTCACCCTCGACGACCTGGACACCGACGCCGACAAGGCGGCCGCCGGAGCCGTGTACGACGCGCTGACCTCGTCGATGCGGACCGCGTCCTGGATCCTCGTCGGGACCGGCCTCGCCGTCGCCCTCGGATCCTGGGCCTTCGGCCGGTACGGGCCGCCCGGCCGGCGCGCACGGGCCGCCGCCGGGACGAGAGCGAAGGCGGGCCCCGCGTCACCCGAACAGCCGCGCGCGGAGTGCCGCGAGGTCCGGCCCGGACGAGCATTCCCCTGACGACACGAGGCGGCTCGCCGTGCAGGGCGGACCGCCGTCGCGAGGAGGCCTCGATGAGCCAGAGCACACCGCCCCCCGGCCCCGGATCCGCCCCGGACCCCGACCCGGCCGCCTGGTCCGCCGCGCAGCGCCGCCGCGAACCCGACCCCACGCGGGGCGAGGGACCCGGCAACCCCGACTGGGCGGCCGGCGGCGCCGTATTCGCGGGCGTCCTGATGATGACCAGCGGCATCCTCGGCGTCCTCAACGGCATCGCGGGCATCGCCCAGGACGACGTGTACGGCCGCGTCGGCGACTACGTCTACGAGTTCAGCCTCACCACATGGGGCTGGATCCACCTCGTCATCGGCGTCCTCGTGGCCGTCACCGGCTGGGGCGTCCTCAAGGGCGCGGACTGGGCGCGCGGCGTCGGCATCGGCCTCGCCGTGCTCTACGTCATCGAGTACTTCCTGTTCCTGCCCTACGCGCCGGTCTGGTCCGTCATCGCCATCGGCATCGGAGTGTTCGTGATCTGGGCGCTGGCCCAGGAGCCCGCGCGGGCCCGGAAGACGCCGTAGTTCCGCCGGTCCCCGCCGAGGCGCGGGGAGCCCGTGGTCGGAGGAAGGCGCGTTCACGGGAACGACCCGGGCCGGATGCCGGACCCGCCACATAATGGGCCCATGCCACCTCCAGACTGGCTGGTCAGAACGCTTCGGCCGCAGCGCGCCCCCGTCCCGTGGGCCGCCGCGGCCCGCGCCTCGATCGCCCTGGCCGCCCCCCTGGCGGTGGGCCTCGCCACGCACCACTTCACGTACGGCGCCGTCGTCGCCCTCGGCGCCCTCTCCGGCGTCGTCGGCGACACGGCCGACGCGTACCGGATGCGCATCCTGAACATCGCCGTGCCGCAGCTCTTCGGCGCTCTCGGCGTCGTCCTCGGCACCCAGGTGTACGGGCAGGGCTGGCTCGCCGTCGCCGTCGTCACCACCGTTGCCCTGGTCTCCGGGATGATCTCCACGATCGGCGCGGTCGCCTCGGTCTCCGGACTGCTGCTCCTGCTGAACTGCGTGGTCGGCGCGGGCCTCCCGATGCCCGGCGACTGGTGGCTCGCCCCGCTCCTGATCCTCACCGGCGGCCTCCTCGTCCTGCTGCTCGCCCTGCTGGCGTGGCCGCTGCGCGGGGGCGTGCCCGAACGGGCCGCGGTCGCCTCCACGTACCGCAGCGTCGCCAACCTCCTCGAAGCCGCCGGCACCGACGACCTCAGCTACGCGGAGACCCGCATCGCGGTCACCCAGTCCCTCAACCAGGCCTACGACCTCGTCCTCGCCCGGCGCGCCCTCGCCCACGGCCGCAACCCCGAACAGGTCCGGCTGGTCAGCCAGTTGAACGCCCTCACCCCGGTCCTGGAGGCGGCCCCCGCCGCCCACCAGTGCGGAGTGCCGCTGTCGCCGCGGATCCCGGCCGCCGTCCGCGAGATCGCCGAGGCCGTCGCCGCCGGGCGGACCACCGAGAGCGCGGCCCGCGACCTGCCCGCCCCCGAAGGGCCCGCCGCCCGCGCCGTCGACCAGGCCCTGCGGCACGCCGCCGAGGTCGCCTCCCGGCGCGGCGAGGCCGACTTCACCAACGTCGCCGACCGGCTCGGCCGGCCCGCCGCACTGCGGGTGCGGGCCCGGCGGGCGGCGCGCGGGGTGCTGCTGTCCGGGGCCTCCTGGCGCTACGGCCTGCGGCTCGCGCTCTGCATCGGCATCGCGCAGTCCCTCGTGTCGCTGATCGCCGTGCCGCGCTCGTACTGGGTGGCGCTGACCATCACGTTCGTCCTCAAGCCGGACTTCGGGTCCGTGTTCTCGCGGGCCCTGCTGCGCGCCCTCGGCACGGCCGCCGGGCTCGTCGTCGCGGCGGCCGTCCTCTCCGAGGTGCCGCTGGGCTGGTGGTCCGTGCCGGTGATGATGCTGCTCGCCCCGCTGATCCCGGCCCTCACCCCGCGCGGCTACGCCTTCCAGACCGCCGCCATCACCCCCGTGATCCTGCTCCTGTCCGACATCCTCAACCACCAGGGCACGGCCCTGCTGTGGCCCCGGCTGCTGGACAGCCTGATGGGCTGCGCGATCGCGCTGGTCGTCGGCTATCTCCTGTGGCCGGAGAGCTGGCACACCCGGATCGGGGACCGGCTCGCGGACGCGGTGCGGGACACGGCGGCGTACGTGGACAGCGCGTTCGGCGCGCCGGGGGAGCGGGACACGGCGGCGCGGGCGCGGATGCGGCGCCGTCTGTACCGGGACCTGTCGCTGATCCGGGCCGAGTTCCAGCGGGCGCTGACCGAGCCGCCGCCCATGGGGAAGCGGGCGGCGGCGTGGTGGCCGCTCGTCGTGGCGGTCGAGCGGATCGTGGACGCGACGACCGCTGCGCGGGTGCGCGTGGGGCATGGTTCACCTCCGCCTTCTGCGGCGGAGGTGAGCCGGGTTTCCGCGCAGTTGCGGGAGCTCTCCGAGGGGCTGCGGGAGTCTGTGGTCCTCGAAGAGGTCCGGGCCGACTTCGGTGACCCCGGGTCGCCCGAGGGCGTCCTGGAACCCGTCCGCCAGGAGGTGGCCGCCGCCCGGGCGATCGGCATCCCGACGGGGCCGACCGGTTCGCTGCCGAGTGCGGCGTAGTGGGGCTTCTCGCGCAGTTCCCCGCGCCCCTGAGATGCGCACTTCGTGCGCCATCTCAAGGAGCGCGGCCCATCGGGGAAATGCCGCCCGAAGGGCGTGCATTTCAGGGGCGCGGGGAACTGCGCGATCAGCCCCCACCGGCCGGTGGTCGCGTCAGATACCGATGTCGCCCCCATCGGTGCGCCACACCGAGACGACAGAAGGCCGCACGATCCGGCCCGGGCCGTCGGGCCAGGTGCTGGCCGGGCGCTCGACGGACGCCCCGTCGATCTCCCCCGGGTGCTGCACGGACACCAGCACCCGGCGATCCTGCACGAGCGGACCGCAGGTCTCCGCCCCGGTCGGCATCGTGAGGAACTGCTTCAGCTCGCCCCGCAGCTCACCCCGCGTCGCGACACCGAACAGCCCGTCGTGCGAGCCCAGCTGGTTGCCGTCCGTGGAGATCCACAGATTGCCGTGCGGGTCGAACGTGACGTTGTCCGGGCAGGAGATCGGGCTGACCCGCTCCTTGGGGAACCCGGCGAAGTACGTCGCGGGGTCCTCCGGGTCACCGGCGACCAGGAACAGCGACCAGCCGAACGTCGTCGACTCGGCCCGGTTGCGCGCCTCGGTCAGTTCGAGGATCTGCCCGTGCTTGTTGAGGTTGCGCGGGTTGGCCTCGTCCGGGCCCGCCTTGCCGGCCTTGCCGCGGTCGGAGTTGTTGGTCAGCGCGACGTACACCTTGCCGGTGCGCGGCGACGGCTCGATGTCCTCGGGCCGGTCCATCTTCGTGGCGCCGACCTTGTCCCCGGCGAACCGCGTGAAGAGGTAGACCTCCTCGGCGGTCATGCCCTCGACGTGCGACTCGGCGCGGCCGCCCGCGTAGGCGGTGGCCAGCGGGATCCACGTACCGGAGCCGTCGAACTCGCCGTCGGAGGGCAGCGCGCCCGTGCCGTCGATCTGCTCCGCCGGGGAGTCGCCGGTGAGCTTGGCGACGTAGAGGGTGCCCTCGTCGAGGAGGGTCAGGTTGTGGGCGTGGGCGGCCCGCGAGCCGCCCTTCGCCATGCGCTTGCTGCCGACGAACTTGTAGAAGTAGTCGAACTTCTCGTCGTCGCCCATGTAGACGACGGGGCGGCCGTCGCCGGTCAGGCGCGGCTGCGCGGCCTCGTGCTTGAAGCGGCCGAGCGCGGTGCGCTTGCGCGGCGTCGACTCCGGGTCGTACGGGTCGAGTTCGACGACCCAGCCGAAGCGGTTGGCCTCGTTCGGCTCCTTGGCCAGGTCGAAGCGGTCGTCGAACCGCTCCCACTTGCGCTCGGAGGCCTCGCCGATCACGCCGTACCGCTTGAGGCGGGCCGCCGCGGTCGGGTCGGTGACCTTGGCGGCGTTGGCGAAGTACTGGTTGAAGTTCTCCTCGCCGTGCAGGGTCGTGCCCCACGGGGTGGTGCCGCCCGAGCAGTTGTTGAGCGTGCCGAGGACGGTGGTGCCCTTCGGGTCGGCCTTCGTGCGGACCAGCGGGCTGCCCGCGACGGGGCCGGAGAGGCGGAAGGGGCTGGTGGCGGTCAGGCGCCGGTTGAGGTGGTGGCGCGAGACGGCGTTCAGGCCGCCGTTCTTCCGGTTCTCCTCGACCACGACGACGGACAGGCCGTGCGCGGCCCACGCGATCTCGACCTGCTCGCGGGTCGGGTTCGCCGGGTCGTAGCCGCGGAACATCAGGATCTCGTCGGTGTACTCGTGGTTGGCGACGAGGACCTGCCGGCCGTGCTCGCCGCGCAGCGGCAGCAGGCTCAGGAAGTCGTTGTTGTAGCCGAACTGACCGGCCTGCGCCTTCGCGCTCTGGTGCTCCGGGTCGAAGGCCGGGGCCCCGCGCAGGATCGGCTCGCCCCACCGGACGACCACGTTCTGCCCGTATCCGCCGGGCACCGTGACGGCGTCGGCGGTGTTCGGCGCGACCGGCGCGAACCGCAGCCCGCGCGCACCCTCCGTGGCCGCCCCGCCCCCGCCGTGTCCGCCGTGTCCGGCGGCGGCCGTGGCGTCCCCCGCGCCCGGACCGGCCAGGACCGTCGTACCGGCGGCGGCCGCGACGGTCACCACGGCGGCGGCGCGCAGCATCGAACGGCGGCTCAGCGCACCGGCGACGACATCGCCGACGTACGCGTTGTCGCTGGTGTTCGGCACCTCGTGGAAGCAGGCGTCACCACAGCGGAACCGACAGGTCAGCGCCGAACGGCCCCCCGCGTGACGTCCGTCGACCGAGACCAGCGGCAGCATTTTCCGCACGCTTTCCCTCCCCTTTGCGAAGTCGTGTCGGCCGCGACGGTAAGGGGGCACGGGTGCGGGACGGGGGACGCGGGATGAACGCGCGGTGAACCTGTCGGCGGCCGAGGACGGCGCGCCCGGAGGCCCGCATAGCGAGCCCCTATACCCGGTATTGGCAGATCACCCGTTGTTCACCCGCTGTTCGCGGGGCGAGGGTGGCGGTGACGATCCCACCGGCTGCGAAGGAGCAGGGAATGGCTGTGGCACCGGGAGACACACGGTTCGAGGTGGCGGGACATCTGACGGAGAACCACATCGGCGGGCGGTGGGTCTCGGCACAGTCGGGGCAGCGTCGCCCGGACGTGAACCCGGCCGATCTCTCGGACGTCCTGGGGGAGTTCGCGGAATCGGGCGGCGCCGACGTCGACCTCGCGGTGGAGGAGGCGCGGCGGGCGCTCGACGGCTGGCGCGGCATCGGACCGGTCGAGCGGGCCGCCTTCCTGACGAAGGCGCTGCACCTCCTGGACGAGCGCACCGAGGAGTTCGCGTACGCCATCACGCGCGAGCAGGGCAAGCTCCTGAAGGAGGCGCTCGGGGAGGTCCGACGAGCCAAGTCTGTCCTGGAGTTCACGACCGGGCAGGCGCGCCGGCTGGGCGGGGTCACCGTCCCGGCCGAGGAGGCCCGCACCTTCGCCTACACCTTCCGCAAGCCGATCGGCGTGGTCGGACTGATCTCCCCCTGGAACTTCCCGCTGGCCATCCCCATGTGGAAGGTCGCCCCCGCGCTCCTGTCCGGCTGCACCGCGATCCTCAAGCCGTCCCCGCTGACCCCGCTCACCTCGGCACTCCTCGTCGACGTCTTTCAGCGGGCCGGCCTGCCGGACGGGGTGCTGAACCTGGTGCAGGGCGACGCGGCGGCGGGTGAGGCGCTCGTCGCCAACCCGGCCGTGGCCGGCATCAGCTTCACCGGCTCCCTGCCGATCGGCACCGCCATCCACACCGGCGGCGCCCACCGGCTGCTGCGCACCCAGCTCGAACTCGGCGGCAAGAACGCGGTGATCGTGTGCGACGACGCCGACCTCGGCAAGGCCGTCGACGCGGTCGTGCACGGGGCGTTCGGGCAGGCCGGCCAGCGCTGTTCGGCGACCAGCCGGGCCGTCGTCGACGTCCGGGTGCGCGAGGAGTTCCTGGAACGGCTCGTCGCCCGCGTCGCAAGCCTGCGGGTCGGGCCCGGCTTCGACCCGGCCTCCGAACTGTGCCCGGTCGTGGACACCGCGCGGCGGGACGCGGCGCTCGCCGCGATCGCGGGCGCGCAGCGCGACGGCGGCAAGGTGGTGTGCGGCGGCGGCCGCGAGGAGCGCCCCGGCCTGCCGGACGGCTGCTACGTCCAGCCGACCGTGATCCGGGACGTGCCGTGGGACGCGGAGCTGGCGCAGGAGGAGGTGTTCGGGCCGGTGCTCGCGGTCGTGGACGCCGAGGACTTCGACGACGCCCTGCGCATCGCGAACTCGGTGAAGTACGGCATGTCCGGGACGGTCTTCACCGCCTCCCAGACCCGCGCCTTCGAGGCCCTGGACCGCTTCGAGGCGGGCATGCTGCACGTCAACCGTCCCGGCGTCGGCGCGTACGCGCACCTGCCGCACGTCGGCGACAAGGCCAGCCAGTACGGCCCGCCGGAGTGCTCGCCGGAGGTCTTCGACTTCTACACGGCCTGGCACTCGGCCTGCATCTCCTACTAGCCCCGCATTTCGCCGGCGCAGGCCGAAGGGCCGGTTCCTCCACTCGGGGGGACCGGCCCTTCGGCCTTCTTCACACAGGATGCGGGGGGTCAGCGCGAGGCCAGGTTCTCCTCGGCGAGGCCGAACGAGAGCGTCATGCCCGCGCCGCCCACCCCGTTGACGACCGTCACCCCGGGCTCGGGGTCGACGACCAGCTCGGTGCGGCCGTCCCGCAGCGACGGGTAGAAGCCGACCCAGCGCTCGGTGACCTCCGCCTCCGGCGGCAGCCCGGCGAAGGTGCCGAGGTACTCCAGGACCGCGTCGTCGACGGCACCGTCCGCGAACGGGCCGAGCGTGGGCCCGTACGCGTGCGAGTCGCCGAGGGTGAGACGGCCGTCGGCGGTCTGCGAGACCAGGACGTGGATGCCGTGCTCGCGGTGGAACGCCCGCTCCGCGCCCATCCGTTCGGCGAGCGCGGCCTGCGACGGGCAGCCGTCGAAGGCCGCGTAGTGCAGCAGGGTGAGGCCGCCGCAGAGCATCGGGCCGAGCGCGCGCCCGCCGGCCAGGGGGGCGGTGCGCATCATCTGGAGCTTGCAGCGGGTCAGGCCGCTCTCGGCGAAGACCTCCGGATAGAGGGAGGCGAAGTCGTTGCCGGAACAGACGAAGACCTGCCCGCAGTCCCAGTCGCCCGCCGTCGTGGAGACCGTCGGCGCCGCGATGCCGCGCACATGGGTGCCGAAGCGGAACTCGACGCCGTACTCCGCGGCCAGGTGCTCGGCGACCGCGGGGATCGCCCGGCGCGGGTCGACGTTGACCTCCGTCGGACTCCACATCGCGCCGAGCAGCCCGTCCCGGCGCGCGAAACCGGACCGCCCGACGGCCTCGTCCGCGGTGATCATCCGTGTCCCCCGCTCCCGGGCCGCGTCGCTGAGCTGAAGGAACTCCTCCAGGACCGCGACCTCGTCGGCGTGGTGGGCCAGATGCAGGGAGCCGGTCTCGGGCGCCCACAGACCGGTCTTTGCGGCGACCTCCAGCCACACCTCGCGGCTGCGCAGCGCCCGCTCGTAGACCTTTCCGCGCTGCTGGCCGACCGACCAGATCATCCCGAAGTTGCGGATCGAGGCGCCGACCGCGAAGTCGTCCCGTTCGAAGACGACGACCTTGCGGCCGAGCCGGGCGGCGGCGAGCGCGTGCGCGAGCCCGACGATGCCGGCGCCGACGACGGCCGTGTCCGCGTGCTGACGGTTCATGTGTGCCTGCCTTTCAACGTGCCGCTGGAAAGGGGGAGTTCACTGGGCGGCCGCGGTGCGCGGGCGGCGGTTCCAGTGCGGGAGCATGACGAGCCCGGCCAGCAGGGCCGCGACGGAGAACAGCAGGAACAGCGAGGAGCCGGACAGGAAGCCGGGCAGCAGGCCGCCGAGGATCGCCCCGACCGAGCCACAGCCGTTGACCAGTCCGGCGGCGGTGCCCGCGCCGTCCTCGGTGCCGAAGTCGACCGCGGCGACACAGGAGATCATCGAGTCGGCGGCGTACACGGCGAGCCCGATCACCGCGAGCAGCGCGACCATGACGCCGACGCTGTCCGTCGCGGTGAGCGGCATGAACAGGCCGAGGACGACGGTCAGCAGGGCGAGCGACAGGACGGCGGCGGGCACGCGCCGGGACTGGAAGAGCCGGTCCGACACCCAGCCCACGGCGATCGGGGCCAGGACCCCGGCCGCGCCGAACGCCACCGGGATGACCGTGGCGCCCACCTTGTCGACGTGCGGCAGCCGGTCGCTGACCAGCACCGGACCCCACAGCAGGATCGCGTACCGGGCCGGCTTGAGCAGGAAGTACGCGGCGCCGAGCGTGAGCACCATCGGGTCGCGCAGCGTCGAGCGGTACAGGGCGAGCCCACCGCGCCGGGTCGGCTCGGCGCCGGGCTCCTTCTCCTCCCGGCTCCCCGGTTCGGGCGCGTCGCGCTGGAAGAGGACGAAGAGCAGGAGGACGACGGCCAGCGACGCGGCCCCGCAGAAGAACGCGGCCTGCCAGCTGTCGAACACGGAGTAGGCGAGCCAGCCCAGGAACGGCGGCGCGGCGAGGCCGCCGAACGCGTAGTTCGTGGACCAGATGCCCAGCACCCGGCCGCGCTCGGCGACGGGGAAGAAGGCGCCCATGTTCTTGCACAGCGGCGCCCAGCCGGCCGACTGCGCGAGGCCCTGGATCACCATGGCGCCGCCGAACACGAGCAGCGCGCTGGAGGCGCCCATCAGACACGCGGCGCCGATCGCGCCGATCATGCCGGTGATGACGACGCGGCGCGGACCGAACCGGTCGGACCAGGCGCCCCACACGAACTGCCCGACGGCGTACGCCGCGAGGTAGATCGCGTCGATGACGCCGAGGACGCGTTCGGAGAGGGTGTGGGCGAGCAGCGGGTCGTCCAGGATGCCGAGCTTCGCGACGGAGAACGCCTGCCGCACGAAGTAGAAGCCCGCGTACGCGATCCAGGTGACGGCGAAGATCTGCCAGCGCAGCCGGGGGCTCACCAGGTGGGGGTGGACGGTGCGCTGGGCCTCGCGGGTGGTGACGGGGCCGGCGCCCTCGGTGGGTGGGCGGGGGACGGCTGGTGGGTCGGTGTCGGCCATGGGGAGTCCAATCCTCGACGGAGCGGAAGGGGCTGAACTGTTCCGGGTACGGCACGGCCCCGGCGCACACCTCGGCGGCGCCGGGGCCGGTACTGCTGAATGGCCTTGAGCGGTGGGGGGTCGGGGTACTGCGGGAGCGGGGTCAGGCGGGGAGCGGCTCCCCGGCCGCCGCGTGGCAGCCGATCCAGTACGCGTCGAAGTTCCGCAGCCGGTGCCCGGCCGGAAGCTCGACGGGCCGGTTGACCAGGACGGGGACACGCTGTTCGGTGAGGCCGCCGTGCGAGCGCAGCGGCTCCTCGAACCCGGAGATGTCGTGCCGGGCGGC
Source organism: Streptomyces xanthii (assembly GCF_014621695.1). Classification (GTDB taxonomy): domain Bacteria; phylum Actinomycetota; class Actinomycetes; order Streptomycetales; family Streptomycetaceae; genus Streptomyces; species Streptomyces xanthii. Next base: position 4,027,980 of record NZ_CP061281.1, on the reverse strand, counting down.
GGTCGTGCCGAGCACGGTGTTGCGCTCGGCGATGACGACGAGGTCGCCGATCCGGTCGCCGGGCAGCTCGAAGCGCTCGCAGGCCTCCTCGCGGGTGAGGACGATGTCGACGCCGCCGACCCCGGCGAGCTTCGCCCGCAGCGCCTCCCGGTCCGCGCCGCCCGGCAGGTGCACGGTCGCGTACGAGCCGAGGGCGCCGTGGTGCACGGTGTACGGGTCGGTGATCGGCAGGATGACGCGGCTCGCGCCCGCCCCGGTCTCGGCGTCGAACCAGTCGGACAGGAACACGACCCGGGCCTCGCCGTCCGCGTCCGACTTGGCGTTCATCCCGTGGTCGGCGGTGACGACGAGGACCGCGCCGAGCGCGTCGATCCGCTCGAACCAGCGGTCCAGCATCGCGTAGAAGCGGTTGGCGACGGGGGAGCCGGGCGCGTGCTTGTGCTGGATGTAGTCGGTGAGCGACAGGTACATGAGGTCCGGCCGGTCGCGTTCGAGGACCTCGCACCCGGCGGCCATCACCAGTTCGCTCAGCTCCGCGCTGTACACGGAGGGCAGTTCGAAGCCGGTGGACTCCAGGACCTTCTCGATGCCGTTCTCCGCGAGGGTGACCTGGTCGGCCTTCTCGGCGGAGAAGCAGATGCCGCCCTCGGCGAGGCCGCTGCCGAGCAGCCGGCGCAGCTTGTCCTTGGCGGTGATCACGGCGACCCGCGCGCCGGTCTGCGAGAACGCGGCGAACAGGGTGGGCGCACGCAGCAGTTCGGGCGCGTTCATCATCACCTCCTCGCCGGCCTCGGTGTCGTAGAAGTAGTTGCCGCAGATGCCGTGCACGGCGGGCGGGACGCCGGTCGCGATGGACAGGTTGTTGGGGTTGGTGAAGGACGGCATCGTGCACGCGCCGCGCAGATCGCCGCCGCGCGCCAGCATGCCCTCCGTGAACGGCATCAGGCCGTCCGCGATCGCGCGCTCGTGGTAGGCGTCCTCACTGCCGTCGATGCAGACGACCACGACCGGACGGCCCGGGCGTGGGTACGCGCGCCCGTTGACGGTGAGCCGCGCGCCGTCGGCGGAGGTCTGCCACGTCGTGCCGGCGACAGGATTCATGTACGTCCACCCCTGTGGGTCGTAGGTGTCGGGCGTCGGTGCGGGAGCCGTGGGGCGCCCTCGATTCCATGGGTACCACCGGCGTTCCGGGGCGCAGAACCACGAAGTTCGCTATGACGGCCATAGCCCCGCGGGCCGCGGACGAGGTGCGCCGGAGCCCTGTCCGACCGGTCAGTAGTGCTCTACGCTCGCGCGACTATGGAGCTCAACCTGCACCGTCTGTGGATCTTCCTGAAAGTGGTGGAGCACCAGGGGTTCTCCGCCGCGGCGCACGAGCTGTACATGAGTCAGCCCTCGGTCTCCAACCAGGTACGGCGGCTCGAACAGTCGCTGAAGGTGACGCTGGTGGACCGCTCGGGGGCGCGGACCCGGCCCACGGCGGAGGGCGAGGTGCTCGCCGCGTACGCCAAGCGCGTCTTCCTGCTGGCCGACGAGGCGGTGGCGGCGGTGCAGCAGGTGTCGTCCCTCGAACACGGGCGGCTGCTCGTGGGCGGCTCGACCACGGTCGGCACGTATCTGCTGCCCACGCTCCTCGCCCGCTTCCGGGCGCGGTACCCGGGCGTCGAGTGCGATGTCTTCGTCGGCAACAACCGGGCCGTCGCCGAGCGGCTGCTCGCCGGGGACATCGGCATCGCGGTCGTCGCGGGCGGGCCGGGGGAGACGGCCCAGCTGCTGGTCGAGCCGGTGCTCCAGGAGCGCCTCGTCCTCGTCGCCCGCACCGGTCACCCGCTGGCCGACCGCCTCGGACCTCTCGACCCGGCGCTGCTCGCCGGCGAGTGCTTCCTGATGCGCGAACCCGGCTCCCACACCCGTACGGAACAGGAGCGGGTCCTCGACGCGTGGGGCCTGGCGGAGACGGTGCCGAGGTCGGACGTGTGGGGGCCCGAGGCGGTCAAGCAGTGCGTCGGCGCGGGGCTCGGCGTCGCCCTCATCTCCGAGCACGCCGTGGTCGACGACGTGGAGCGCTCGGGCGCGCTCACGATCCTCCCGGTCGAACCGGAACCGAGCCCGCGCCCCGTCTCCCTGGTCCGCCGCCGCGACCGTCTGCTCTCCCCCGCGGAACGCGCCTTCGTCCGACTGCTCCGTTCGCCGGACGGCATCTGGGCCCGTGAACTGGGCGACGGCCTGCGGGAATTCCCGGACCACCCGGACGCGGGCGAACGCGCTGCGGAACGGTCGCCGACCGGCGGCTAACCTTACGTGTCCGCCCTGGCCAGGGGTTCGGGCCTTTTGGGGATCAACTCATGCGGAAGGTTGCGCACATGGGCATTCTGGATCGTCTGCGGAACGCGTTCGGACGGAACCGCAAGAAGGACGACCCCGCCGCGGAGCCTGCCACCGAGCCGAAGATCCCCGCCCCGGCGAACTCCGAGGCGGACGACCTGGTGGCCGCGGCCTTCGACAACGTCACGATCCCCGCCCCCTCCGAAGAGCCCGGGCCGGCGACCGCCGAAACGAGCGAGCCCCCGGCCGAGACCCCCGAGCCGGCCACCGCCGAACCGGCCCCCGCCCCGGCCGAGGAAGCCGAGCCCGTAGCGGCCGAGGCCCCCGAGCCCGTTGCCGCCGAGGCAGCCCCCGCTCCGGCCCAGGAGACCGAGCCGGTCGCCGCCGAGCCGACCGCCGCTCCCGCCGAGGAAGCCGTGGAGGCCGAGGAGCCCGCGGAGGCCGAGCCGGTCGCGGCCGAGGCGAAGGTGGCTCCCGCCGAGGACGCCGAGCCGACGGCCGCCGAAGCGAGCGAGACCGCCGCCGAGGCCCCCGAGCCGGCCGTGGCCGACGCGGCCGACGCCCCCTCCGACGAGCCCGAGGCGGCTGCCGCCCCGGCCGAGCCGGAGCCCGCCGAGGCCGAGACCCCCGAGCCGGTCGCCGCCGAGGCTGCCCCCGCCCCCGCCGAGGAAGCCCAGCCGGTCGCCGCCGAGGCAGAGCCGACCGAGCAGTCCGAACCCGCCAAAGAGGCCCCGGCCCCCGCGTCGGAGACCCCGGACGCGAAGCCGGCCAAGCCCGCCCACACCCCGGCCAAGGTCAAGTCCCGCACCCCCGCCCTGGCCCCGGCCTACAAGGCCGCCGGCGCCGAGCTGAAGAAGAACGACCTCACCGGCACCCGCGCCACGGTCTACCTCGTCCTGGACCGCTCCGGCTCCATGCGCCCGTACTACAAGGACGGCTCCGCGAACGCCCTCGCCGACCAGGCCCTCGCCCTGGCCGCCCACCTGGACCCCCGGGACACCCCCACCGTCCACACCGTCTTCTTCTCGACGGACATCGACGCGACGGGCGACCTGACCCTGGACGCCTCGTACGAGGGCAAGATCGACGAGTGGCACGCGGCGGCGGGCCGCATGGGCCGCACCAGCTACCACCGCGCGATCGAAGAGGTCGTCGCCCACCACGAGAAGTCGGACGACCCGACGCTCCCCGCGCTGGTCGTGTTCCAGACGGACGGCCCCCCGGACGTGCAGCGCCCGGCGAACGAGGCCCTGGCCAAGGCGGCGAGCCGCCCGATCCACTTCCAGTTCGTCGCGTTCGGCGACCCGGAGGCCAAGGCCTTCGACTACCTCCGCAAGCTGAAGGCGGACAACGCCGGCCACTTCCTGGCGGGCGCCGCCCCCCGCGAGCTGACCGACGCCGAGCTCTACCAGGGCCTCCTGGCGACCTGGCGCCCGTAGCCCCGGAGCCCGCCCACCGCCCCGGCCGTCCGCGCTGTAAAACACCGCGCGGGCGGCCGCCCCATGTCGGATACGATTTCTGGATTCAGATCGTCACGACTTGGGAGCAGCCTCCGATGGCTCGACACCTCATCACCAGCGCCCTTCCGTACATCAACGGGATCAAGCACCTGGGCAACATGGTGGGGTCCATGCTCCCGGCCGACGTGTACTCCCGTTACCTGCGCCAGCGCGGTCACGAGGTCCTGTACATCTGCGCGACGGACGAGCACGGCACCCCGGCCGAGCTGGCCGCGAAGGAGCGGGGCATCCCGGTCGCGGACTTCTGCGCGCAGGCGCACGACGCGCAGAAGGCGGTCTACGACGGCTTCGCGCTCGCCTTCGACCACTTCGGCCGGTCGTCCTCGCCGCAGAACGCGGAGATCACCCAGCACTTCGCCCGGAAGCTGAACGAGAACGGGTTCATCGAGGAGCGCGCGATCCGGCAGGTGTACTCGCCCGCCGACGGCCGCTTCCTCCCGGACCGCTACGTCGAGGGCACCTGCCCCCACTGCGGCTACGACAAGGCCCGCGGCGACCAGTGCGAGAACTGCACGCGCGTCCTGGACCCGACGGACCTGATCAACCCGCGCTCGGCGATCTCCGGCTCCACCGACCTGGAGATCCGCGAGACGAAGCACCTCTTCCTGCTCCAGTCGAAGCTGCAGCACGAGGTCGAGGCGTGGATCGACGAGGTCGCCGGCGAGTGGCCGCACCTGGCCTCCTCCATCGCCCGCAAGTGGCTGACCGAGGGCCTCAACGACCGCGCGATCACCCGTGACCTGGACTGGGGCGTCCCCGTCCCGGCCGACACCTGGCCGGAGCTGGCCGCCGAGGGCAAGGTCTTCTACGTCTGGTTCGACGCCCCGATCGAGTACATCGGCTCGACGAAGGAGTGGGCCGACCAGGACCCGGAGAACCGGAACTGGAAGTCCTGGTGGTACGAGCCGGAGGGCGCCGCCGACGTCCGGTACACGGAGTTCATGGCGAAGGACAACGTGCCCTTCCACAGCGTCATGTTCCCGGCCACCGAGATGGGTGTCCGTGAGCCGTGGAAGAAGGTCGACTACCTGAAGTCCTTCAACTGGCTGACGTACTACGGCGGCAAGTTCTCCACGTCGCAGAAGCGTGGCGTCTTCACCGACCAGGCGCTCGACATCCTCCCGGCCGACTACTGGCGCTACTTCCTCATCGCGAACGCGCCCGAGTCGGACGACTCCTCCTTCACCTGGGAGCACTTCACGGCCACGGTCAACAAGGACCTGGCCGACACTCTCGGCAACTTCGTCAACCGCGTCCTGTCGTTCTCCAAGAAGCGCTTCGGCGAGGAGGTCCCGGCGGGCGGCGCGCCCGGCGAGGCCGAGGCGAACCTGGGCGCGGAGATCTCCCGGCTGCTCGCCGAGTACGAGGAGCAGATGGAGGCTCTCCAGTTCCGCAAGGCCGCGGCGGCGCTGCGCGCCCTGTGGTCGGCGGGCAACTCCTACCTGGAGGAGAAGGCCCCCTGGCTGGAGATCAAGACCGACAAGGACGGCGCGGCCCTCACCCTCCGCACGGCGATGAACCTCATCCACCTGTACTCGGTGGTCTCCGAGCCGTTCATCCCGTCCTCCGCCGCCGCGATGCGCGCCGCGTTCGCCCTCCCCGGCGACGAGGCCCGTACGTGGATCTCCGCCGAGGAGGCGACGGCGCTGACGACGGTCCCCGCCGGCACCCCCTTCACCGTCCCGCCGGTCCTCTTCGCCAAGATCACCGACGAGGACCTGGAGTCCTACAAGGAGCGCTTCGGCGGCGAGCCGGCCGCGTAACACCCCCGCACGCACGAAGGGCCCGGAACCAGCTGGTTCCGGGCCCTTCGTGCGTGCGGTGTGTCCGCGCGGTGCGTTACTTCTTCTCGACCGGCTTGCGGAGCTGGATGTTCAGCTCGCGCAGGCGGGCCTCGTCCAGCTCGGTCGGGGCGCCCATGAGGAGGTCCTGGGCGTTGCCGTTGAGCGGGAAGGCGATCGTCTCGCGGATGTTCGGCTCGTCGGCGAGGAGCATCACGATGCGGTCGACGCCCGGGGCGATGCCGCCGTGCGGCGGGGCGCCGTACTCGAACGCGCGGAGCATGCCGGCGAACTCGCTCTGCACGGTCTCCTTGGAGTATCCGGCGATCTCGAACGCCTTGAACATGATCTCGGGCTCGTGGTTACGGATCGCGCCGGAGGACAGCTCGATGCCGTTGCACACGATGTCGTACTGCCAGCCGAGGATGTCCAGCGGGTCCTGGGTCTCCAGGGCCTCGAGGCCGCCCTGCGGCATGGAGAACGGGTTGTGCGAGAAGTCGATCTTCCCGGTCTCCTCGTCCTTCTCGTACATCGGGAAGTCGACGATCCACGCGAAGCGGAAGACGCCCTCCTCGAAGTGGCCGGCGCGCTTGGCGGCCTCGACGCGGACCGCGCCCATGATCTTGGAGACCTCGTCGAACTCGCCCGCGCCGAAGAACACGGCGTGACCGTGGACCAGGCCGAGGCGCTCGGTGAGGACCTTCGCGTTCTCCTCCGTGAGGAACTTCGCGATCGGGCCCTGGAAGGAGCCGTCCTCGCCGACGCGGATCCAGGCGAGGCCCTTCGCACCGTGCTCGACCGCGTAGTCACCCAGGCCGTCGAAGAACTTGCGGGACTGCGAGGCGGTGTCCGGCACCGGCAGCGCGCGCACGTGCTTGCCGGCGAACGCCTTGAACTCCGAGCCCTCGAACACGTCGGAGATGTCGACCAGCTCGAGCTTGGCGCGCAGGTCCGGCTTGTCGTTGCCGTACTTCAGCATCGACTCGCGGAACGGGATGCGCGGGAACGGCGAGGTGACCTCACGGCCGCCGCCGAACTCGGTGAACAGCTCCGTCATGAGCTTCTCGATGGGCTGGAAGACGTCTTCCTGCTCCACGAAGCTCATCTCGACGTCGAGCTGGTAGAACTCGCCCGGCGAACGGTCCGCGCGCGCGTCCTCGTCGCGGAAGCAGGGCGCGATCTGGAAGTAGCGGTCGAAGCCCGAGATCATCAGCAGCTGCTTGAACTGCTGCGGGGCCTGCGGCAGCGCGTAGAACTTGCCCGGGTTCAGACGGGAGGGGACGACGAAGTCGCGGGCGCCCTCGGGGGAGGTCGCGGCGAGGATCGGCGTCGCCATCTCGTTGAAGCCGAGGGCGACCATCTTCGAGCGGATCGAGGCGATCACGGCCGAGCGCAGCATGATGTTCTTGTGCATGCGCTCGCGGCGCAGGTCGAGGAAGCGGTACTCCAGGCGCCGCTCCTCGTTCACGCCGTCGTCCGCGTTGATCGTGAACGGGATCTGCTGGGCCGCGCCGAGCACCTCGACCTCGGTGGCCTCGATCTCGATCTCGCCCGTCGACAGCTCCGCGTTCACGTTGTCGGCGCCGCGGGAGACGACCTTGCCGTCGACGCGGACGACCGTCTCCTTGGTGAGCTTGTCGAGGACCTCGGCGGCCTTCGTGCCCGGACGGGCGACGAGCTGCGTGATGCCGTAGTGGTCGCGCAGATCGATGAAGAGGATGCCGCCCAGGTCTCGGCGATTGTGCAGCCAGCCGCTCAGCCGGACGTCGCTGCCGACGTCAGAGGCGCGGAGCTCGCCGCAGGTGTGGGACCTGTACCGATGCATCGTCGTTCATCCAGCCTTTGCGATTCGGGATCTCCCGGGGTCACGACCCGGATCTCCCAAGGGTACCGGCCGCGTCATGATCGCTTTCCGAATACTCCCGCCGTGCCCGTGGCGCCCGTCCGCGGGGCCACTCTCGGTGGCAGTGTGCGATCTCCTCTTCTTACAGTGGGGCCATGAGCACTGGTGAGCCCCTCCCGCCGGTGGAGGACGTCCTCGCCGCTCTCGCGACCGGCCTGTGGCGGTGGGACAACCGGGCCGGCCTCGTCACGTTCGACGCGGAGGCCGCCCGGCTCATCGGAGTGCCCTCGCCCGACGGCAAGCCCGTCACCCTCACGGAGGCCGGTGCGCGCGCCTGTTTCCACCCGGTGGACTGGAACGAGATCGACGGCGTCGTCCGCCTCGCCGTCGCCGAGGGCACGCTCGCCGAGGCCCGGCTGCGGATCATGGACGAGCATGGCCACGTCATCCGTACGGTGCGCAGCCGCTCCCGCCCCGTCGTCCACGGCGACGACTCCGGCTCCTACGAGCTGATCGGCACCCTCCAGGAGGTCTCCGACCAGAGCCCCGGCGCGGCCTCCCGCACGCCCGTCACCGGCGACTGGCGCCGCTCCCGCGAGGCGTTCCTCCTCGACGCGGGCCGCGCCCTCGCGGAGGCCGGTTCCACGGCGGAGGTGCTGCGGGTCGCCGCCGGACTGTCGATGCCCGGGTTCTCGCCCAGCGGCCTGGCCGTCTTCGGCGTCGCGGGCGAGCGGCTCACCGTCATCGGCCACCACGGGCAGCAGGCCGGCGACGAGGGCCCCTTCACGGACATGGACCTGGCGACGGACTACCCGGCCGCCGAGGTCGTGCGCTCCGGCCGCGCCGTGTACCTGTCCTCGCCCGAGGAGTACCGGGACCGCTACCCGGCGGCCTGGCCGCTCGCCGCACCGTTCCAGCGGCAGTCCTGGGCGTTCCTGCCGCTGGTCGTGGCGGGCCGCACGATCGGCGCGTGGATGGCCGGCTTCGCCTACCCGGTGTCCTTCACCCCGGACGAGCGTTCCGTCCTCACCACCGTCGCCCGGATGCTGGCGCAGGCCCTGTCCCGGGCCGGGGTCGCCGAGTCCGAGCGGGAGCTCACCGACGGCCTGCAGAAGTCGATGCTGCCGACGCTCGGCCCCGAGATCCCCGGCATGAGCATCACCGCCCGCTACGTCCCCACCGGCGGCGGCCTCCAGGTCGGCGGCGACTGGTACGACATGATCCCGCTGCCCGGCGACCGCATCGCCCTCGTCATCGGCGACGTGCAGGGCCACGACGTGCGCGCGGCCGGCCTGATGGGCCAGCTCCGCGTCGCCCTGCGGGCCTACGCCGCCGAGGGGCACCACGCCGACGCCGTCCTCTCCCGCGCCTCCCGCTTCCTGTCCGGGGTCGGGGACGCGGCCCGCTCGGCAAACGAGGACCCGCGCTTCGCCACCTGCCTCTACATCGAGGCCGACCCCGCGACCGGCGTCCTCGAGATCGCCCGCGCGGGCCACCCCGAACCGGCGGTCCGCACCGCCGACGGCACGGTCCTGATCCGGCCCACCGCGGGCGGCCTGCCCCTCGGCATCGACCCGGACGCCGACTACCCCACCTCCCGGCTCGTCCTGGAACCCGGCGAGACGCTGCTGATCTGCACCGACGGGCTGATAGAAACCGGCGGCCACGACCTGGACACCGGCTGGTCCCGGGTCCGCGAGGCACTGGAGTCGGGCCCCGCCGAACACCTCGAGGAGCTGGCCGACACCCTCGTCCAGGCCGTGCTCGGCCCCGCCTCGCACTACACGACGGGCCCCCTCGCCGACCGCCGCGAGGACGACATCGCGCTCCTCCTGCTGCGCCGCACCGCCGCGGTGACCCTGCCGGTACCGGTCCGGCGCACCGCCATGACCATCGCCCAGGCCGAGCCGGAGCGGATCTCCGCCGCCCGCCAGCAGCTGCGCGAGCTGCTGCACGACTGGGCCGACGAGGACCAGGTCGACTCGGCGGTCCTGATGGTCTCCGAGATGGTCACGAACGTCCTGGTCCACACCGACGGCGACGCCCTGCTGGTCGCCGCCGTCAGCGGCGGCACCGCGGGCGGCCCGCGCCGCCTGCGCGTCGAGGTCGCCGACAGCTCCGACGACCTCCCCCACAAGCGCCGCCCCGGCGAACTGGCCTCCTCCGGCCGCGGCCTCGTCCTGATGGAACTCCTCGCCTCCCGCTGGGGCGTCGACCCCCGAGGCGAAGGCAAATGCATCTGGTTCGAACTCTACGAACCAGACCCGACCGCGCCTTGACCCTCAACACCAAGGCCTCTGCCGGGGGCCGGGAACTGCGCGACCAGCCACGACGGCGCCGCAGCCGGCGATGACGCTGAAGCCCTACGGCGACGCGCCGGATCAGCCGGCCCCCAGGCCGCGATCAGACCCCTGTTTCACGTGAAACGGTCACGCCACCCGACCCGTACCGCCCCCGCAACTCGCTCAGAATGCCGAACGCCGCCGCGGTGAGGGGCACCGCCAGGAGCATGCCGAGGATGCCGGCGACCGAGGCACCCGAGGTGATGGCGAGCAGAACGACCGCAGGATGCATCTGCACCGTGCGGGACTGGATCATCGGCTGGAGGACATGCCCCTCCAGGACCTGCACGGCGAGGACGACGCCGAGGGCCCAGAGCGCGATGACGAATCCACGGTCGGCGAGGGCGACGAGAATGGCGACGGCGCCGGAGATGAACGCGCCGAGATAGGGGATGTAGGCCCCGACGAAGACGAGCGCCGCGAGGCCGACCGCACCGGGCACCTGAAGGATCAGCAGCCCGATGCCGATGCAGAACGCGTCGATGAGCGCGATGAGGGTCGTCCCGCGCATGAAGCCGGAGACCGCGGCGAAGGCGCGCCGCGCGATGGCCTCCAGGGTCTCGCCGGCGGAGCCGGGCGCGGCCTGGCGCAGGGCGACGCGGAAGCGCCCGGCGTCGCGCAGGAAGAAGAAGCAGAGCAGCAGGGCGAGCACGGCCATGGCGGCGATCTCCCCGGCCACGCTGAGCCCGCTGATCACTCCGGACGCGGCGGAACCCCCGTACTTCTTGATGAGGTCCTGCGCGTTGTCGGCGAGATGATCGAGGTCGAGCACGCCGGTGCCGAACTTGTCGGAGAGGTCGCGGGCGGCCTGTTTCACGGAGGCGATGATCTGGTCGCCGGTGTCGATGAGCGCGGCGACGACGATGTATCCGGCGCCGCCGACCACGACGAGGATCAGCGCGCAGGTGAGCCCCGCCGCGAGCGACTGCTGCACCTTGGCCTTGCGCAGGGCGAGGTAGACGGGCCGCAGCAGGGCGGTGCCGAGCAGGGCGAGCAGCACGGGCACGACGGCGGTGCGCAGTTCGACGCAGAGCCAGATCCCGACCCAGGCGACCCCGGTGACGAGCAGCGCCACCGCGCACCAGGCGGCGACGCGGCGGGCGGAACGGGGCAGTAGTTCGGTGTCCGGCTTCACCCGACCAGTTGAACACGGCCGGGTGCCGGGCCACGCGCCGGGCGGGGCCGCGCGAGTGACGATCCGTCACTTCACGCGGCCCCGGGGCCCGGTCAGGTGTGGGGCAGACGCTCGGCGGTGGGGATGACGCCCAGGCGGCCGGCCTGGAAGTCGTCGAAGGCCTGCTGGAGTTCGGCCTTGGTGTTCATCACGAAGGGGCCGTAGTGGGCCATGGGCTCACGGATCGGCTGTCCGCCGAGGATGACCACCTCGAGGTCCGGGGTGTTCGAGTCCTGGGACTCGTCGGCCCGCACGGTCAGCGAGCCGCCCGCGCCGAAGACGGCGGTCTGGCCCATGTGGACCGGTCGCCGGTCGGCGCCGACGGTGCCGCGGCCGGCGAGCACGTAGACGAGGCCGTTGTAGTCCTCGCGCCACGGCAGGGTGGCCTCGGCGCCGGGGCGGACGGTGGCGTGCACCATCGTGATCGGCGTGTGCGTGATGCCCGGACCCTCGTGGCCGTCGAGCTCACCGGCGATGACGCGGAGCAGCGCGCCGCCGTCGGCGGTGGTGAGGAGCTTGACCTGGCCGCCGCGGATGTCCTGGTAGCGCGGGTCCTTCATCTTGTCCTTGGCGGGCAGGTTCACCCACAGCTGGAGGCCGTGGAAGAGGCCGCCGGACATGACGAGGGACTCCGGCGGCGCCTCGATGTGCAGCAGGCCGGAGCCCGCCGTCATCCACTGGGTGTCGCCGTCGGTGATGGTGCCGCCGCCGCCGTGCGAGTCCTGGTGGACGAACGTTCCGTCGATCAGGTACGTCACGGTCTCGAAGCCGCGGTGCGGGTGCCACGGGGTGCCCTTCGGCTCTCCGGGTGCGTACTCCACCTCGCCCATCTGGTCCATCATGATGAACGGGTCGAGGTACTTGTAGTTGATTCCGGCGAACGCGCGGCGCACCGGGAATCCCTCCCCTTCGAAGCCGCCCGGCGCGGTCGTCACGGCGAGCACGGGGCGCGCCGCGGCATCCGCCGGAGCTTCCACTCGGGGCAGGGTCAGCGGGTTCTCGACGGTCACAGCGGGCATTTTGGGGACCTCCTTGGCGTCCTCGTGCCTCAACTTTAGTTGAACGTAGAACTTTCTGCCACCTGGAACACGAAAAGGCCCGGAGGACATTCCCTCCGGGCCTTCGATGCGGCGGATCGCGATCAGCGGGCGTTGCCGTTGTTGAAGTGGTACTCGCCGTTGCCGCCCTGGTTGCCGTTCGCGCCGGGGCCGCGGCCGTCGGTGCCGGGCTCGACGTGGTTGGTCTTGGTGTGGACGATGTCGTAGTACACGCTGGTGTCGCCGGCGTTCGGGAAGACGCGGTAGGTGAACACGTTCTTGTCGAGCTGGGTGATCGGGACGGTGCGCTCGAAGAGCACCTTGCCGTTCGCGTCCTTCGCGTTGATCCAGCGCTCGGAGCCGTCGGGGGTGACGGTCCAGTCACCGTGCAGCTTGGGGCTGTCGTCGAGGTTGTACATGGTGTACGTGCCGTCGGCGTCGAAGTAGGCCCAGCCCACGAAGTTCGACACGGCCGGGTCGTCGAGGGCGACACGGTTGCCGTCCTGGTCGACGGCGCCGGTGGTCTTCCACGGGGTCGAGGCGAGCACGTCGGACGGAGTCGCGTCCTTCAGCTTCGCGGACGCGGAAGCGGAAGCGGGGGCCGGTGCGGCGGACGCGTCGGCCGCCATGGCCGAGACCGGCACCAGGGCGGACACGGCGATCGCGATCGCGGATGCGGTGAGAGCGGAGCGGCGGGAGATGCGAGCGATGTTCATGTCCTCGACGCTATGGCCGGCACCGGGGCGGGCATGTCATCCGATCGGCTATTCATGAATGCCCCGGATTGCCGACTCGCACGTCGACCGGACGGCCGTGACACACGGGTGCCACGACCGACGGCACCTACCCGTACATGCGGCGCATCGCGAAATCGACCATCTGTTCGACGGCCTTCGCGTCGAAGACCATGCGGTGCTCGCCCTCCATGTCGAGGACGAAGCCGTAGCCGGTCGGCAGCAGGTCGATGACCTCGGCGCCGGTGATCACGAAGTACTTGGACTCCTTGCCCGCGTACGTCCGCAGCTCCTTGAGCGAGGTGAACATCGGGATCACGGGCTGCTGGGTGTTGTGCAGCGCGAGGAAGCCGGGGTTGTCGCCGCGCGGGCAGTAGACCTTCGACGAGGCGAAGATCTGCTGGAAGTCCTCCGCGGACATCGATCCGGTCGTGAACGCGCGGACCGCGTCGGCGAGCGACGGCGGCGACGGCTCCGGGTACAGCGGCGGGGCCTGCTGCCCGTAACCGCCCTGCTGCGGCGGCGCGTACTGCTGCCCGGCACCCGGGGTCTGGTCATAGCCGTACATGGGCGCAAGACTACCGAGCCCCCGCAAGGGCGAGGCGGGGTTCGCCCGAGGGCCGAGTTCGTCACAGTTGGCCCGCTGGGGGTTGATTCTTATTACCGGCGGGTAGCATTGTGGTGGTTACTAGTTGGTACGCGTACGAGGAAGGTCCGGGGACACCCCCGGACGATCCACCTCCCAAGCCTTTACGGAGCCGTCGCCATGGGGCACTACAAGTCGAATCTCCGCGACATCGAGTTCAACCTCTTCGAGGTGCTCGGCCGCGACAAGCTGTACGGCACCGGCCCGTTCGGTGAGATGGACGTCGACACCGCCAAGAGCATCCTCGACGAGGTGGCCCGCCTCTCCGAGAACGACCTGGCCGAGTCCTTCACCGACGCGGACCGCAACCCTCCGGTCTTCGACCCCGAGACGAACACCGCGCCGGTCCCGGCCAGCTTCAAGAAGTCCTACAAGGCCTTCATGGACTCCGAGTACTGGCGCCTCGGCCTGCCCGAGGAGATCGGCGGCACCACCGCGCCGCGCTCCCTCATCTGGGCCCACGCCGAGCTGATCCTGGGCGCCAACCCGGCGATCTGGATGTACTCCTCCGGCCCCGCGTTCGCCGGCATCCTCTTCGAGGAGGGCAACGAGGCGCAGAAGAAGATCGCCGAGATCGCCGTCGAGAAGCAGTGGGGCTCGACGATGGTCCTGACCGAGCCGGACGCCGGCTCGGACGTGGGCGCCGGCCGCACCAAGGCCGTGCAGCAGGAGGACGGCTCCTGGCACATCGAGGGCGTGAAGCGCTTCATCACGTCCGGTGAGCACGACATGTCGGAGAACATCCTCCACTACGTCCTCGCCCGCCCCGAGGGCCACGGCCCCGGCACCAAGGGCCTGTCCCTCTTCCTCGTCCCGAAGTTCGAGTTCGACTGGGAGACCGGCGAGCTGGGCGAGCGCAACGGCGTGTACGCGACCAACGTCGAGCACAAGATGGGCCTCAAGGCCTCCAACACGTGCGAGATGACCTTCGGCGACCAGCACCCCGCCAAGGGCTGGCTGATCGGCGACAAGCACGAGGGCATCCGCCAGATGTTCCGCATCATCGAGTTCGCTCGCATGATGGTCGGCACGAAGGCGATCTCGACCCTGTCGACCGGTTACCTGAATGCGCTGGAGTACGCCAAGGAGCGCGTCCAGGGCCCCGACCTCGCCCAGTTCATGGACAAGGCCGCGCCCAAGGTCACCATCACGCACCACCCCGACGTGCGCCGCTCGCTGCTCACGCAGAAGGCGTACGCCGAGGGCATGCGGTCGCTGGTGCTCTACACGGCCTCCGTGCAGGACGCGATCCAGGTCAAGGAGGCCGCCGGCGAGGACGCCTCCGCCGAGCACGCCCTCAACGACCTGCTCCTGCCGATCGTCAAGGGCTACGGCTCCGAGAAGGGCTACGAGCAGCTCGCCCAGTCGCTCCAGACCTTCGGCGGCTCCGGCTTCCTGCAGGAGTACCCGATCGAGCAGTACATCCGTGACTCGAAGATCGACACCCTGTACGAGGGCACGACCGCGATCCAGGGCCAGGACTTCTTCTTCCGGAAGATCGTCCGCAACCAGGGCGCCGCGCTGAACGGCCTCGCCGAGGAGATCAAGAAGTTCCTCGCGGTCGAGACGGGCGGCGAGGAGCTCGCCGGGGCGCGCGAGTCGCTGGCCAAGGCGGCCGTCGAGCTCGAGGCCATCGTCGGCGTCATGCTCACGGACCTCGCGGCCACGGAGCAGGACCCGAAGAACATCTACAAGGTCGGCCTCAACACGACCCGGCTGCTCATGGCCTCCGGTGACGTGGTCGTCGGCTACCTGCTGCTCAAGGGTGCGGCCGTCGCGGCGGAGGCCCTCGCGGGCGGTGCGTCCGCCAAGGACGTGCCCTTCTACCAGGGCAAGGTCGCCGCGGCCAAGTTCTTCGCCGCGAACGTCCTGCCGGGTGTCACGGGTGCGCGCAAGCTCGCCCAGGGCACGAGCGAGTCGGGCCTGGACGTGATGGACCTGGACGAGGCCGCCTTCTAGGCTCCGCCGGGCTGGATCCGCGTACCCGTCTGCCAGGTGGCCCCCGGCAGGCGGGTACCGGTGGTTCGTGGCTGGTCGCGCCCCGCGGCGGAGCCGCTGATCGATACAGCCCCGCGCCCCTGGAATGCAGACCCTTCGGGTCGCATTTCCCCGAGGCGCAAGCGCCCGATGAGATCGCGCACGAAGTGCGCATCTCAGGGGCGCGGGGAACTGCGCGACCAGCCCCCACCGGGCCCGCACCCGCAGGACAAGGGCGCCCGGCAGACGAGTGGGCGGCATGGGTGGGCCAGGGCCTACCCTGACGGCATGCGCACACCCTCCGGCCCCTTCGATCGTGGGCACACCGACGACCTGATGACCTACCTCGCCGCGAGCCCCACCCCGTACCACGCGGTGGCGAACGCCGCGGCACGGCTGGAGAAGGCCGGGTTCCAGCAGGTCGCCGAGACCGACGCCTGGGACGGCACGACGGGCGGCCGGTTCGTCGTCCGCGGCGGCGCGATCATCGCCTGGTACGTCCCGGAGGGCGCCGCCCCCCACACCCCGTTCCGGATCGTCGGCGCGCACACCGACTCCCCGAACCTGCGGGTCAAGCCCCAGCCGGACATGGGCACTCAGGGCTGGCGCCAGGTCGCCGTCGAGATCTACGGCGGCCCCCTGCTCAACTCCTGGCTCGACCGCGACCTGGGCCTGGCCGGCCGGATCTCCCTGCGCGACGGCACCGAGCGCCTCGTCAACGTGGACCGCCCCCTGCTGCGCGTCCCGCAGCTGGCCGTCCACCTCGACCGCTCGGTCACCCCCGAGGGCCTCAAGCTCGACAAGCAGCGCCACATGCAGCCCATCTGGGGCCTGGGCGACGACGTCCACGAGGGCGACCTGCTCGCCTTCCTGGAGGAGGAGAACGGCCTGGAGCGCGGCTCCATCACCGGCTGGGACCTCATGACGTACGCCGTCGAGGCCCCCGCCTACCTGGGCCGCGACCGCGAGCTGCTCGCCGGCCCGCGCATGGACAACCTGCTGTCCGTGCACGCCTGCACGGCCGCGCTCACCGAGGTCAGCAAGCAGGACAACCTGCCGTACATCCCGGTGCTCGCCGCGTTCGACCACGAGGAGAACGGCTCGCAGTCCGACACCGGCGCCGACGGCCCGCTGCTCGGCGGCGTCCTGGAGCGTTCGGTCTTCGCCCGCGGCGGCTCGTACGAGGACAAGGCGCGGGCCTTCGCCGGCACGATCTGCCTGTCCTCGGACACCGGTCACGCCGTGCACCCCAACTACGCCGAGCGGCACGACCCGACGCACCACCCGCGCGCCAACGGCGGCCCGATCCTCAAGGTGAACGTCAACAACCGCTACGCCACCGACGGCAGCGGCCGCGCCGTGTTCGCGGCGGCCTGCGAGAAGGCCGGCGTGCCGTTCCAGTCGTTCGTGTCCAACAACGCGATGCCGTGCGGCACCACGATCGGCCCGATCACCGCGGCCCGGCACGGCATCAAGACCGTCGACATCGGCGCGGCGATCCTGTCGATGCACAGCGTGCGCGAACTGTGCGGCGCCGACGACCCGTTCCTCCTCGCGAACGCTCTGGTGGCGTTCCTGGAGGGCTGAGTCCCGCGGAGTGTGAGAACGGAGGGGTCCGGGGTACCCGGGCCCCTCACGCATGTCCGCGCACCTCTCAGGAAGGCGGTTCTCATGAGCTTGGGCGGTTGCATCATCCTCGTGGCCCTCGGGGCGATCCTCGCGTTCGCGACCGACTGGCACATGAAGGGCGTCGACCTCCACCTGGTCGGCTGGATCCTCATGATCGTCGGGCTGATCGGCGTCTTCGTGTTCCGCAGCATCGGCCGCCGCAGGGGCCTGACCCCCACCCAGACCACCGTCGTAGAAGACGACCGCGACCGCCGGCTCTGACCGGTCCCGCGGATCCGGGAGATGCCACCCGAAGGGTGTGCGTCTCAGGGGCGCGGGGAACTGCGCGAGCAACCCCCACCGGCCGGAACGCGGCAACGGACCAGGAAGTCAACGGCGCCACCCCGCCCCGTACTCTGGAGTACGACAACATCGGGGCCGCACCAAGGCCCGTCCCAAGGGGAGCGCATACGTGGAGTTCCGGCTGCTCGGCACCGTCGGCGTAGCCACCGAGACCGGTGAACTCCCCCTCGGACCGGCCAAGCGGCGCAGCCTCCTCGCCGCGCTCCTGCTCCGCCCCAACACGGCGGTCCCGCTCGACCAGCTGATCGACGCGCTGTGGCCCGAGGGCCCGCCCGCGCGGGCCCGCACGGTCACCCAGGGCCATGTGTCCCGGCTGCGGGCGCTGCTCGCGCAGGGCGGCGCCGACGAGTGGGGCGTGCGGCTCGTCACGCGCGGCGACGCGTACGTCCTGGAGATGCCCGAGTCGCTGCTCGACGCGCACCGCTTCGACGAGCTGGTCCGGCTCGCGCACGAGCAGCGCTCCCCCGACGACGCGGCCGCCCTGCTGCGCGAGGCGCTCTCGCTGTGGCGCGGGCCCGCGCTGGTCGGCGTCGCGACCGGCGGCCCGCTGCGCGTGGCCGCCGACGGGCTTGAGCAGGCCCGGATCTCGGCGGTCGAGCAACTGGCCCGCACCTACGGCGAGTTCGGCGACCACGCGCGGGCCGCCGCCCTGCTGCACGCCGAGGCCGTCGCGCACCCCATGCGGGAGTCGCTCGCCGCCGCGCTGATGCGGTCCCTGTACCGGGCGGGCCGGCAGTCCGACGCCATCGACCAGTACCACCGCACCCGCACCCTGCTCGCCGACGAGCTAGGCGTCGACCCGGGCCCCGCACTGCGCGAGGCCTACGCGGAGATCCTCGCCGGCGACGGCCCCGGCGCCCCGCCCGCCAAGCCCGGACCGCAGACAGCGCCCGAGGTCCCGGCCCCCCAACCGGTCCGCGCCACCGCCCCGGACGGCCCCGACCTGCTGCCCCGGCCGCCCCGCGGCTTCGTCGGCCGCGACCGCGAACTCGCCGCGCTCGACGCCGCGTCCGGACCCGAGCACGCCGTCACCGTGCTCACCGGACCCGCCGGCGTCGGCAAGACCGCCGCCGCGCTGCACTGGGCGCACACCGTCCGCGACCGCTACGACGGCGTCCTCTTCGCCGACCTGCGCGGCTTCAGCGACGACGACGGCAGCGGCGACAGCGCCCCCGAGACCGCCGACGTGCTCCGCGAGTTCCTCATCGCCCTCGGCGTGCCCGCCCGGGACCTGCCCGAGACACCGGGCGCGCTCGCCGCCGCGTACCGCACCCGTACCGAGCGCCACCGGCACCTCGTCGTCCTCGACAACGCGCGCACCGCGGCCCAGGTCCGCCCGCTGCTCCCGGCCGGTCCCGGCAGCGCCGCCGTGGTCACCTCGCGGCTGCGCCTGGACGGGCTCGCCGTCAGCGAGCTGGCCCGCACCGTCGCCCTCGGCGTCCTCGACCCCGCCGGGTCCGCCGCGCTGCTCGCCGCCGCGACCGGCGCCGCCGGCCGGCTCGCCGCCGAACCGGAGGCCGCCGCCCGCCTCACCGAACTCTGCGCCGGCCTGCCGCTCGCCCTGCGCGTCGTCGCCGCCCGCGTCAACGCCCGCCCCGAGTGGCCGCTGTCCGGCCTCGCCGACGAACTCGCCGACGAGCAGCGCCGCCTGGCCCTCCTCGACGTCGACGACACCGGCGTCGCCGCCGCGCTCCGGCTCACCCTGCGCACCCTGCCCGAGGACGCCCGGCTGCTGTTCCACCGGCTCGGCGTGCTGCCCGGACCCGACCTCGACCGGTACGCGGCCGCCGCCCTCACCGGCCGCTCCCCCCAGGAGGCCGCCGCCGCCCTGGACCGCCTCGCCGGCGCCCACCTGATCACCGAGCCGACGCCCGGCCGGTACCTGATGCACGACCTCGTCCGCCTCTACGCGCGCGGCCTGGCCCGCGCCGACGACACCGAGGCCACCGACGAGGCCCTGGTCCGGCTCCTCGACCACTACGTCCGCACCGCGCTCCTCGCCGCGTCCGTCACCGAGCCCGACGACCGGCCCTGCTGCGTCCTGCCCGCCGACATCCGGCCCGACCTCGGCCACCCGGCCCTCACCGACCGGGCCGCCGGCCTGGCCTGGTACGCCGTGGAGCGCGAGAACCTCGTCGCCGCCGCCGTCGCCGCGCACGCCGCGGGCCACGACGACCGCGCCTGGCGGCTCGCCGTCCTGCAGTGGCCGTACGTCGTCGGCTACGTCCGCGACGACTGGCTGCCGCTCATGGAGCAAGGGCTCGCCGCCGCGCAGCGGCTCGACGACCCGGACGCCGAGTCCCGGGTCCGCGCCCTGTACGGCTGGGTGCTCACCGAGGAGGGCCGGCTCACGCAGGCGATCGAGCAGCTGGAGCGCGCCCCGGAGCTCGCGGCCCGCGCCGGCGACACCTCCAGCGAGGCCACCGCGCTGGTCAACCTGGCCGTCGCCCTCGACCGGGACGGCGGGCCGAGCACCGCGTCCCTCGCCCACGTCGTACGGGCCGCCGAGCTGGCCCGCGCCACCGACGACATCCTCACCGAACTGCTCGCCCTGGAACACCGCTCCCGCCAGCTCCTGGCCACCGGCGACCACGCCGCGGTGCTCGACTGCACCGAGCGCGGGCTGACCCTGCCGGGCGCCTCCGCCGAGGGTCTCGCCCCGCTGCGCCAGATCCTGCTGCGGATCGCGCGCGGCGCCGCACTGCACGCCCTGGGCCGCGAAGCGGAAGCTCTCGACTGCCTCCGTGAAGCCCATGACGAAGCGGTGAAGCGGGGCTTCGAGGACGGTATCCGGAAGGCGAAGGCGCAGCTCGAACGGATCGGAAGCGAAACAGCGACGGGGCGATAGCGGAGGAACGACCGGACGGCGACGGCCCCCGGCAGAGTGGTGGTCACAAGGGGCCGACCGGACCAGGCGGCCCCACCGCACACGGGGGAGTCCCACCATGACCCGCACCATCGCCCGCAACGTCGTCCTCGCCGCCGCGGCCGCCGCCCTGAGCCTCTCGCTGACCGCCTGCAACGGCGACACCGGCACCAAGGACGAGGGCGCCGCGCAGAACACCGCGTCGAGCTCCTCGGCCGGCTCGGACGCCTCGAAGGACCAGGGCGCGGACGCGGGTTCGGGCACCGGCGGCGACGCGGCGCAGGCCTCGGGCGGCGACGCCGCGCAGGCCGGCTCCTCGAAGACCGGCTCGAGCACGGGGGGCTCGGGCACGGCCGCGAAGAAGACGCCCGAGTGCAAGGTCGGCTTCCTCACCTACAAGCTGGAGCGCCGCAACCCCGAGCAGCAGGGCGACCACCTGCTGATCACCGCCGAGAACCGCTCCGCGAGCGCCTGCACCGTGCAGAAGTTCCCGGTCGTCACCCCGGGCAAGGCCAACGGCGACGTCCCGCAGGCCAAGGACGACGAGCAGCCCGCGCAGCCGCTGGTCGTCCAGCCCGGCGGCCGGATCTACTCGGCGATCGCCGTCACCCAGGACGTCAAGGCCGAGGACGACTACTTCACGTCGATCCGCCTGTCCCTGCAGATGAACAACCCCGACGAGGCCGAGACCGAGACGATCCAGACGCCCGGCGAGGTCGAGTACGCGGGCAAGATGGACGACGGCATCGAGGTCTACTCCTGGAACACGGTCAAGCCGTTCGGCAACTGACCGCGCAGGACCACCGACGCCGCGCGGGGCCGGACCCCCGTCAGCCCCGCGCGGTCTGCTCGTCCAGCCCCGCGAGCACCAGCGGCAGCCGGTCCGCCCCGCCCTCGGCCACGCGGACCGGCACACCCCAGTCCTGCTGGTGGACGTGACAGGCCGGGTACTCGTTGGCCGGGTCGTCGTCGCAGGACGCGGCCATCGCCGACACGTGCAGCACGCCCTCCTCGATCTCCGGGTTCAGGACCAGCTCACGGCCCAGCTCGGTGCCCGCTCCGTCGCCCGCGACGAGCAGCTCCGGCGGCGTCGAGGAGACGAGCAGCCGGGTCGAGGGCCCGTACCGGGTGTCGAGCTTCTGCCCGGCCGGCGCCTGGAAGATGACGTCGAGCCGCAGCTTTCCGCCCGCGATCTCGGTCGCGGCGCGCTGCGTGTGGTGCGCGATCGCGTCCACCCTCACCGCCTCCTCGGGCAGCCGGAGCCGGGTCAGCCGGTGCCGCGCCGACTCCACGACCACGATGTCGTCCCCGACGAGGACCGCGTCGCTCGGCTCCCGCAGATCCGTCGCCAGCGTGCTGACCTGGCGGGTCGCCGGGTCGTAGCGGCGCAGCGCGTGGTTGTACGTGTCCGCCACCGCCACCGAGCCGTCGGGCAGCACGGTGACACCCAGCGGGTGCTGGAGCAGCGCCTGCCCCGCGTCCCCGTCCCGGTGCCCAAAGTCGAACAGGCCGGTGCCGACCGCGGTGTGCACATGTCCCTCCGGGTCCACCCAGCGCAGCGCGCTCGTCTCGGAGTCGGCCACCCACAGCCGGTCCTCGGTCGCGGCGAGCCCCGAGGGCTGCGCGAACCAGGCCTCGTCGCCGGGGCCGTCGACGAGCCCCTCGTTCGTCGTCCCGGCCGCGACCGCGACGACGCGCGCCACGGGGTCGTACGTCCACAGCTGGTGCACGCCCGCCATGGCCATCCACACCCGCCCGCCGAACACGGCGACGTCCCACGGCGAGGACAGGTCCACTTCCAGCGCGGGCCCGCTGGTGGGCGAGCCCTGCCACCACTGCTTCCCGGTGCCCGCGAGGGTCGTCACGGCCCCGCTGTCGAGGTCGACGGCGCGCAGCGCGTGGTTCACGGTGTCGGCGACGACCACGGTCCGCTCGTCGAGCAGCGCCAGCCCCTGCGGCTCGTTGAACGACTCGGGCCCGAAGCCGCGCTCCCCGTCCCCGATCCGCCGCACGACGGTCTCGCCGTCCGCCGCCAGCTCGACCAGCTGGTGCCGGGTCGTGTCCGACACCAGGAAGTTCCCCGACGGCAGCACGAGCGCCTTGCCCGGGAAGCGCAGGTCGCCGGCGACCGGCTCCGGCGGCACGTACGGCCCGTCGCCGCGCCGCAGCGTGCCCTTCACCTCGTGCTCGGCCTCCAGCTCCTCGACCAGCTTCTCGATCGCGTGCGCGTGCCCCTCACCGGCGTGCTGCGCGACGACGTACCCCTCGGGGTCGATCACCACGAGCGTCGGCCAGGCCCGCACCGCGTACTGCTTCCAGGTCACGAGCTCCGGGTCGTCGAGCACCGGGTGCTCCACGCCGTACCGCTCGACCGCGTCGACGACCGCCGCGTGCTCGGCCTCGTGCACGAACTTCGGCGAGTGCACACCGACGATCACGAGCGTGTCCCGGTGCTTCTCCTCCAGCTCCCGCAGCTCATCGAGCACGTGCAGGCAGTTCACGCAGCAGAAGGTCCAAAAATCGAGGACCAACGTGCGCCCTCGGAAGTCGGCGAGCGTCAGTTCCTTCCCGCCCGTGTTGATCCATCCGCCCTTGCCGACCAGTTCGGGAGCGCGGACTCGGGCACGGCGGGCGGGGGCGGGGCTGGGCACCGGGGCGGCATCGTTCATGCTTCAAGCTTGCCACCTGCGCGGAAGACGGTCACACCTGGACAGGGTGCCCCGTCGTCGAGTCCACGTGGGCCGGTACGGGGTCGTGGGCGTCGCCCGTCGAGGAGGTTCCGGTGGGTTCCAGGACGAGGAGCGCGGTGCCGGGGGCGGCGTGGGGCTTGTGCCAGGTGCCGCGGGGGACGGTGAAGACGGAGCCGCGGGGCAGGACGACGGCGCGTTCGCCGGTGTCCTCGCGCAGGGCGATGGTCAGTTCGCCCTCGACGACGAGGAAGAACTCGTCGGTGTGCTCGTGGACGTGCCACACGTGCTCGCCCTCCGCCTTGGCGAGCCGGACGTCGTAGTCGTTGACCTGCGTGACGATGCGCGGGCTCCACAGGGCGTCGAAGGTGGTCAGGGCCTGCGGGAGCGAGACGGGTTCCGGGAGTGCGGGATGCGTGACGGGGTTCATGGTGTCCAGCGTGCGGGCGGCGCGGGACCGGGTGTGAGTGCTAGAAATCTCGTATGCCGCAAGGATCCTCGCAGGACTCTGAATCGGACCGTGTGCACCGGGTGGTCGCGCTCGTCGACGAGGGCTCCAACCCCTTCGAGCTGGCGTGCGCGATCGAGGTGTTCGGGCTGCGCCGGCCCGAACTGGGGCGCGCCCTCTACTCGTTCGCGCTGTGCGCGGCGCAGCCGGACACGGTGATGCGGGACGGGTTCTTCACGCTGAGCGGGGTCGCCGACCTGTCGGCCACGGAGAGCGCCGACACGGTGATCGTGCCGAACCGGCCGGACACCGAGGTGCCCCGGCGGGCCGAGGTGCTGGACGCGCTGCGGGCCGCGCACGCGCGCGGGGCCCGGCTCGTCGGGTTCTGCAGCGGGGCGTTCACGCTCGCGGAGGCGGGGCTCCTGGACGGGCGGCGGGCGGCCTGTCACTGGATGTGGGCGGACGCGTTCCGCCGCCGCTTCCCCGGGGTGCGGCTCGAACCCGACGTGCTGTTCGTCGACGACGGGGACATCCTGACCTCGTCCGGCAGCGCCTCCGCGCTCGATCTCGGGCTGCACCTGGTGCGCCGCGACCACGGTGCGGAGATCGCGAACGCGGTGTCGCGGCGGCTCGTGTTCGCCGCGCACCGGGACGGCGGGCAGCGCCAGTTCGTGGAGCGCCCGGTGCCGCAGGTGCCGGACGCCTCGCTCGCGCCGCTGCTGGTCTGGGCGCAGGAGCGGCTCGGCGAGCCGCTGACCGTGGCCGGGCTCGCGGCCCGCGCCGGGGTGAGTCCGGCGACGCTGCACCGCCGCTTCCGGGCGGAGCTGGGCACGACGCCGCTGGCCTGGCTGCTCGGGGAGCGGATCGCGCTGGCCTGCCGGCTGATCGAGCGGGGCGAGCTGCGGCTCGACGTGGTGGCGCGGGACAGCGGTCTGGGGAGCGCGGCGAACCTGCGGGCGCACCTGAAGCGGGCGACGGGGCTGAGCCCTTCGGCGTACCGGAGACGGTTCGGGGCGGCGCCTGTGGAGGCGTCTGCCGCGATTACGGCGTAAAGGCCCTCGGGGAGGCGTGACGGGCCATGGCGTCTACGGCGCGAGGCCCTCGGGCGGGAGGGACGCGGGCGAGGCCGCGTCCTGGAATTCCGGGACGTCGAGGAACTCGATGATCGCGAGGGCGCACAGGGCGACGAACGCGATCCAGGCGACGACCGCGCCGGTCGGGTAGTTCCAGGCGATGAGGACGGCGGCGGCGACGGCCGCCACGGTCCAGTTCAGCCAGGTCCGCATGCGGTGCACCCAGGGCCCGACCGGGCCGAAGGTGCCGGCCGTGACGGACCGGCGGACCGAGCCGATCGCGCCGCACCAGGCGTCGCGGGTGGCCCGCGCCCAGCGCCCGGGGCCGCTGAGCCAGGCGGCCAGGGCGATGACGATGCCGAGGGCGGCGATCATGCGGACGCCGCTGCGCAGGAAGCGGACGAGGGTGTCGAAGACGGACTCCGCCGCGGGGCGGGAGACGCTGGAGGGCAGGGCGTCGAGGTAGTAGGCGCGGCCGAGCCACAGGGCGAGCCCGAGCACCAGCGCGCCGGCCGCGATGCCGAGGGCGGCGGTGACGAGGGCCCGGCGGCGGCGCCGGGCGAGCAGGACACCGGCGGCGGCCAGGAGGAGGACGAGCAGCGGGAGCACCCAGGAGAGGAGCTGGAGGAGCCGGAAGCCCTTGCGGGCCTTGGCGAGGCCGCCGGTGGACTCCATGACGGTGATCTCGGTGTGGATCTCGGGGATCTTCCCGGCGACGTCGAGCCCGCGGTCGACGAGGCCGTTCTTGACCTGTTCGACGACGGGGGCGAGGTCGAGGGTGACCATGCCGTTCTCGACCTTGACGGCGTCGCCGCCGCTGCCGGTGAGCGCCTTGTCGACGGCGGTGTGGGCGGTGCGGTTGAGCTGTTTCCACACGGTGGCGAAGGCGGGGCTGGTGACGAACCGGTCGGCGACCGTGTGCACGAACGAGGTGAGCCCGTCGGTGATCGGCCCGCTCGCGGCGCCGAGCGCCTTCTCCAGCGCGGGCCGGTCGTCGGGGGCGACGTTCTCCAGCAGGTCGGCGATCTCGATGCGGCTCATGACGGCGGTGGTGACCCGGTCCGCGACGGCGTTCTGCACGTCGGGGTCCTCGGCGAGCGGCGCCATCGTGTCGACGTACCGGTCGGTGTCACCGATCAGCGCGTCGGACCAGACGGCGACGGCGCCGAGCGGGGTGAGCAGGGCGGCGAGCACGATCAGGACGACGGCGAACGTGGATTTCGTCCGCCCCGCCCGCCGCCGTGCGGGCCGTCCGGCGGCCGCCTCCAGCTCGGCGACCCGAGCGCGCAGCGCGGAGAGTTCGTCGTCCCTGGTCATGGGTCAAGGAGACCGGCGGGGGCGGGGGCGGCGCGCGCGGGGCTGGGCCGTTCGGGTCACTCCCGGGGGTCGGGCCGCCCGCGCGCGGGCAGGCTGGGGCGTATGCGCTACGAAGTTCGGGAACGGCTCTTCGCCGTCGGCGAGGACTACTGGATCGAGGACGAGCAGGGCCGCAAGGCCTTCCTCGTCGACGGAAAGGCGATGCGGCTGCGCGACACGTTCGAGCTCAAGGGGCCCGACGGACGCGTCCTGATCGACATCCGCCAGAAGATGCTCGCGCTGCGGGACACGATGGTGATCGAGCGCGACGGCGAACCGCTCGCGAAGATCCGCCGCAAACGCCTGTCGCTGCTGCGCAACCACTACCGGGTCGAGCTGGTCGACGGCACCGAGCTCGACGTCAGCGGCAAGATCCTGGACCGCGAGTTCGCCGTGGAGTACGACGGCGAACTGCTCGCGGACATCTCGCGGCGCTGGCTGCGCGTGCGGGACACGTACGGGGTGAACGTGGTGCGGGAGGACGCCGATCCGGCGCTGCTCGTCGCGGTCGCCGTGTGCGTGATCCATCTCGCGGAGAAGGAACGCGGCGACCTCGACTGAGCGTGCTCCCGGGGGTCAGGGGCGGCGCGGGGTGTCCAGGCCGAGGAGGCGGTCCTTGAGGGCCGGGAACTGCTCGCGGGTGGCGCCGACCTTCGCGGGGTCGAGCTCCACGCGCAGCACCTCCTCGCCGGCGCCCGCCTCGGCGAGGATCTCGCCCCAGGGGTCGACGACGATGCTGTGGCCCGCCTGTTCGACGCCCGCGTGGGTGCCGGCGCTGCCGCAGGCCAGGACGTACGCCTGGTTCTCGACGGCGCGGGCCCGCGCGAGGAGGGTCCAGTGGGCGCGGCGCCGCTCGGGCCAGCCGGCGGAGACGAGGAGGGTCTCGGCGCCGCGGTCGACGAGGCCCCGGTACAGCTCGGGGAAGCGCAGGTCGTAGCAGGTGGTCACGCCGAGCACGGTCTCCGGGAGCCGTACGGTGACCAGCTCGTCGCCCGGGCTCATGAGGACGGCCTCGCCCTTGTCGAAGCCGAAGCGGTGGATCTTGCGGTAGGCGGCGGCGAGGGTGCCGTCGGGGGCGAAGACGAGCGCGGTGTTGTAGAGCGGACCGTCCGGGTCGCGCTCGGGGATCGAGCCGGCGTGCAGCCAGACGCCCGCGTCCGCGGCTGCCTTCGACATGGCGTCGAAGGTGGGGCCCTCCAGGGGTTCGGCCTCGGCGGCGAACAGCTCGTAGGCGAAGGCTCCGGTCGTCCACAGCTCGGGAAGGACGACGAGATCGGCCGAACCTGCCTGGTCGCGGACCAGGGAACTCACTCGCTCCCGCCGCGAGTTGACCGATTCGTCCTCGTTTACCGCGATCTGGATGAGGGAGGCGCGCACACTACCACCGTCCTGGCATTCGAGCCGTCAACACCGGCCTACGATCGTCGTACGAAAGCGCTGCCGGGGTGCCTTCGGGCAGCGTACTGTGCCAGTCCGGGGGATTCCCCCGGACCCCCAGAACCCGCACCGACAGCGTCCGCCGCCGCCTAGCCATACGCCCGCGTACCAACCGCTCGAGGGGTCCCCTTCCGTGAGTCTCCACCCCAGCCTTCAGTCCTACGCCGATGCCTGGACCCACTCCGTGGAAGCGATATCCGAGTTGGTCACGCCGCTCGCGGAGGGTGAGTGGAACCGGGCGACGCCCTGCCCCGGCTGGTCGGTACGGGACATCGTGTCGCACGTCATCGGCGTGGACTGCGAGATGCTCGGCGACCCGCGACCGATCCACACGCTGCCCCGCGACCTCTACCACGTGCAGACGGAGGGCCAGCGGTACCAGGAGATCCAGGTCGACGTCCGCCGGCACCACACGGCGCCGGAGATGGTCTCGGAGCTGGAGTACACGATCATCCGCCGCTCGCGGCAGCTGCGGAACGAGTCGCGGGAGCCCGGCACGATCGTGCGCGGGCCGCGCGGGGTCGAGGAGACGCTCGAGTACGCGATGCGGCGGCGGGCGTTCGACATCTGGGTCCACGAGCAGGACCTGCGCCGCGCCCTGGGCACGCCCGGCAATCTCGACTCGCCCGGGGCGCACGTCACCCGGGACATGCTGCTCGCGATCCTGCCGAAGGTCGTCGCCAAGGACGCGGGCGCGCCGGCGAACTCGGCGGTGGTCTTCGACGTGCACGGGCCCGTCGAGTTCCTGCGCACGGTGCGGGTGGACGCGGAGGGCAAGGGCACGATCGACGGCGCCCCCTCGCTCGGCCCCGCCGCGACGATCGCCCTGGACTGGGAGACCTACGTCCGCCTCGCCTGCGGCCGCACGACCCCGGAGGCGGCCCGCGACGCCCTCAAGACGGAGGGCGACGCGTCCTTGGTCGAGGCGATCCTGGCGTCGTTCGCCGTCACTCCGTAGTGCTCGGTCTACGCGTCACCCAGAGGAGCTCCGCCGGCCAGCGGTGGGCCCAGTCGGGCGGGTCGGTCTCGTTGTAGCCGTTGGTCGTCCCGCGGTCGGGCCGGGGCTCGATGAGGTCGTCTATGACGAGACCCGCGCCGCGCAGCACCCTGACCCAGTCGCCGTAGGTGAGCTGATAGCTGGTCGCGCCGTCGCCTTCCGCGATGCCGCTCAGCCCGAAGTAGTCCTTCTGCAGCGTCGTGGTGACGCGGCTCGCGGCCTCGTCGTAACAGGCCTCGAACCAGGGGCTGGCCACGTTGAACACCAGGCGTCCGCCCCGGCGCAGCACGCGTGCGGCCTGCGGGACGGCCAGGTGCGGGGGCGCCCAGCTCAGCCCGCCGAAGTCGCAGAACACGAGGTCGAAGCTGTCGTCTGCGAAGGGGAGCTGTTCGGCGGCGCCCTGCACCAGGGGATAGCGGTCCGCGCCCATCGCCGAGGCGGCCGCGTCGAGTTGGGCCTCGGAAAGGTCGATCCCGACGACCTGGGCGCCCTCGGCGGCGAGCGCCCTCGACCACTGCCCGGCGCCGCAGCCGAGTTCGAGGACCCGCTTGCCGGTGACGTCACCCAGGGCGTTCAGGTGCGCGTCGGGGACGGAGTACATGCCCCACAGCCGGGGCGCGGCGCCGATCCGCGCGTCGTGCCTGTCCTGATAGTCGCCGCTGATCTGGTTCCAGAGCCGCCGGTTGGCGGGGATGCTTTCCACGCGCGGCACTCCAGCACCCGGGGCCGGGGACGGTCAACAGGATTGCGGCGGGATCGGATCCGCCCCCGGTCCCGCGAAGGTCACGCAGGCACGTGCACCGAGGTCACCCGGGACGCGACGACCCGTTCCCGCTCCGCGCGGGCGGCCCGCTTGCGCAGGCGCAGGATCTGCCCCACCCCGAACGCCTGGAGCACGAACACCGCCGAGAAGGCGATCCGGTAGTCGTCCCCGGTCGCGTCGAGCAGCACGCCGACCGCCAGCAGCGTGGTCATGGAGGCGACGAAGCCCCCCATGTTCACGATCCCGGACGCGGTCCCCTGCCGCTCCGGCGGGTTCGCCGGCCGCGCGAAGTCGAACCCGATCATCGACGCGGGTCCACAGGCCCCGAGCACCACGCACATCACGACGAGCAGCCACATCGGCGCCTGCCCGGGCCACACGACGGGCAGGGCCCACAGCACGGCCGTCGCGGCGACCGTCCCGAGCGCCAGCGGCAGCCGCGCCGAGTGGTGGCGGGCGACGACCTGCCCGTAGACGAGTCCGACGGTCATGTTGGAGAGGACCACGAGGGTCAGCAGCTCCCCCGCCGTGCCGCGCGAGAGCCCCTGCGCCTCGACGAGGAACGGCAGCCCCCACAGCAGCAGGAACACCATCGCCGGGAACTGCGTCGTGAAGTGGACCCAGAGTCCGAGCCGGGTCCCGGGCTCGCGCCAGGCCGCCGAGATCTGCGCCCGCACGTAGGCGGCCCCCTTGTGCGAGGCGGGCAGCGGCGGGGCCGCGTATCCCTCGGGGTGGTCCTTGAGGAAGAGCAGCATCAGCACGAGGACGACGACGCCCGCGACGGCGGATCCGGCGAACGCGGCCTCCCAGCCGATGCCGTGCAGCAGTCGCGCGATGACGAGCGTGGAGACGAGGTTGCCGGCCATGCCGACGAGGCCCGCGAGCTGCGCGACGAGCGGCCCCCGCCGCGCCGGGAACCACCGTGTGCCGAGCCGCAGCACGCTGATGAACGTCATGGCGTCCCCGCACCCGAGCAGCGCCCGCGACACGAGCGCCGTCCCGTACGAGGAGGAGAACGCGAAGCCGAGCTGGCCGAGGGTGAACAGGACGACGCCGATGGTCAGCACCTTCTTGGTGCCGAGCCGGTCGACCATCAGGCCGACGGGTATCTGCATGCCCGCGTACACGAGCAGCTGGAGGATCGAGAACGTGGACAGCGCCGAGGCGTTGATGTCGAAGCGCTCGACGGCGTCGAGTCCGGCGACGCCCAGCGAGGTGCGGAAGATGACGGCGACGAAGTAGACGGAGACGCCGATGCACCACACGGCGACCGCGCGCCGGCCGCCGGGCGGATCGCCGGGCAGCCGCAGCGCGGAGTCGGACGGGGAGGAGGCGGAGCTCATCGCACGTCACCCCGCGCCAGGTTCTGGAACCAGCCCACGTGCCGGCGGACGACGGCGACGGCCGCCTCCTCGTCCCCGGCGCGCAGCGCGTCGAGGATCTCGCCGTGCTCGGCCAGCGTCTTGGCGATCCGGTCGGGGTGGGAGTGCATGACGGCGACGCCCATCCGCAGCTGCCGGTCGCGCAGCTGGTCGTAGAGGCGGGACAGGATCTCGTTGCCCGCGCTGCGCACGATCTCGGCGTGGAAGCAGCGGTCGGTGGTGGCGGCGTCCACGAACTGTCCGGCGGCGGCCTGCGCCTGCTGCTTCTCCAGCAGCTCGGCGAGCCGTTCGAGGAGCCGGGGCGGGGCGGGCACGGCCTTGCGCACCGCGTGCTCCTCGACGAGCAGCCGGGTCTCGACGACGTCCGCGATCTCCTGCGCGGACACCGGCAGGACCAGCGCGCCCTTCTTCGGGTACAGCTTGAGCAGCCCCTCGACCTCCAGCTTGAGCAGCGCCTCGCGCACGGGCGTGCGGGAGACGCCGACGGCCTCGGCGAGTTCGCCCTCGGTGAGCAGGGTGCCGCCTTCGTAGCGGCGTTCGAGCACGCCGCGCTTCACGTGGTCGTACACGCGCTCCGCGGCGGGGGGCCGCTTCTCGGTGACGGTCGGGGTCGGGGGCGAGGCCGGGGCAGGGGTCGAGGTCGCGGGCATGCGCACATCATAGATACAACACGTACGCAACACAGGGGACGTCCACCATGCGGAACGGGGATCACCCGATCTCGTGTACCGGGCCGTACAACCCTGGACGCGTCCCAGAAGTCTCTTACGTGCGCGATCCACCCAATGGGCCGCGCTTTAGGGGCATTTGGAGCGTCCATCTTGAAAATTCGCACTTCGGGCATCGCTGTTCTCGTCGCCGGAACCGTGCTCACGAGCGGAGCGCTGACCACCTCCGCACAGGCCGCCACCGCACCGGCCAAACCGACCATCGCCGCGGCCGGCGGCTATGTGATGAACAACGGGACGGGCGCGAGCCTGTTCACCAAGGCCGCGGACACCCGCCGGTCCACCGGCTCGACCACCAAGATCATGACCGCGAAGGTGGTGCTGTCCCAGCCGAACCTGAACCTGGACGCCAAGGTCACGATCCAGAAGGCGTACAGCGACTACATCGTCAGGAACAACGCCTCGTCCGCCCGCCTGATCGTCGGCGACAAGGTGACCGTCCGCCAGCTCCTGTACGGGCTGATGCTGCCTTCGGGCTGCGACGCCGCCTACGCGCTCGCGGACAAGTTCGGCTCGGGCACCACGCGCGCGGCCCGCGTGAAGTCCTTCATCGGCAAGATGAACAAGACCGCGACGAGCCTCGGCCTGAGGAACACGCACTTCGACTCGTTCGACGGGATCGGCCAGGGCTCGAACTACTCGACGCCGCGCGACCTGACGAAGATCGCCTCCTCGGCGATGAAGAGCTCCACGTTCCGCTCCGTCGTGAAGACCAAGTCGACGAAGCAGAAGGTCACGACGAAGTCCGGCGGCTACCGCTACATGTCGTGGACGAACACGAACAACCTGCTCGGCTCGTACACCGGCACCATCGGCGTCAAGACGGGCTCGGGCCCGGAGGCCGGCTACTGCCTGGTCTTCGCCGCGACCCGCAACGGCAAGACGGTCATCGGCACGGTCCTGAAGTCGACGTCGGTCACTGCCCGCACGTCCGACGCGAAGAAGCTCATGGACTACGGCTTCAAGCGCTAGGCCCTGGTCCCGCACACGGCGAGGCCCCGCACCCTGTGGTGCGGGGCCTCGCCGCTAGGGACTAACCCCAGGTGATGAGGCGCTTCGGCTGCTCCAGAATCGCCGCCACGTCCGCCAGCACCTTGGACCCCAGCTCCCCGTCCACCAGCCGGTGGTCGAAGGAGAGGGCCAGGGTCGTCACCTGACGCGGCTTCACCTTGCCCTTGTGGACCCAGGGCTGGAGCTTGATCGCCCCGACGGCGAGGATCGCCGACTCGCCCGGGTTCAGGATCGGCGTACCGGTGTCGACGCCGAACACGCCCACGTTGGTGATCGTCACCGTGCCGCCCTGCATGGCCGCCGGGGACGTCTTGCCGTCCCGGGCCGTCGCCACCAGCTCACCGAGGGACGCCGCCAGCTCCGGCAGGGCCATCGCGTGCGCGTCCTTGATGTTCGGCACGATCAGACCGCGCGGTGTGGCCGCGGCGATGCCCAGGTTCACGTAGTGCTTCTGGACGATCTCCTGGGCGGCCTCGTCCCACGACGCGTTGACCGCGGGGTTCCGCTTGATCGCGACGAGCAGGGCCTTGGCGATGAGCAGCAGCGGGTTGACCCGCAGCCCCTGCATGTCCTTGTCGCCCTTGAGCTCCTCGACGAGCTTCATCGTGCGGGTCACGTCGACCGTCACGAACTCCGTGACGTGCGGCGCGGTGAACGCGGAACCGACCATCGCCGCGGCGGTCGCCTTGCGGACGCCCTTCACGGGGATCCGGGTCTCGCGGACCGTGTCGTACGAGACCGGCGCCGCCGAGGCCGGGGCGGCCGGGACCGGCGCGGGCGCCTGGGCCGGGACCTCGGGCGCGGCAGCGGGTGCGGCCAGCTCGACCGCGGCGTGCACGTCCTCGCGGGTGATGATCCCGTCCGGGTTCGACGGGATCACCGTGGCCAGGTCGACGCCCAGGTCCTTGGCGAGCTTGCGCACCGGCGGCTTGGCCAGCGGACGCTGCTCGACGACGACCTGCGCCGCCGTCCCGTTGGCCGCCGGGGCGGCCGTGTCGCCCTTGCGGGCGCGGCGCTTGGTCGAGGACTCGGCGACGCCGTAGCCGACGAGCACGGGCTGGCGCCCGGTCGGGGCCTCCTCGGGCTCCTCCGCGGCCACCGGCTCGGCGGCGGCCGGCGCGGGGGCGGCGGGCTCCTCGCCCGCGACGTCCACGGAGATGATCGCCTGGCCGACGTCGACCGTGGTGCCCTCGGGGAAGATCAGCTCGCGCACGACCCCGTCGTAGGGGATCGGCAGCTCGACGGCGGCCTTGGCCGTCTCGACCTCGCACACGACCTGCCCGTCGGTGACCGTGTCACCGGGCTGGACGTACCACTTGAGGATCTCGGCCTCGGTCAGGCCCTCGCCCACGTCGGGCATCTTGAACTCACGTGCCATGTCTTCAGCCCTCCTCAGTACGCAAGCGAGCGGTCGACGGCGTCGAGCACCCGGTCCAGGCCCGGCAGGTACTCCTCCTCCAGGCGCGCCGGCGGATACGGCGCGTGGTACCCGCCGACCCGCAGCACGGGCGCCTCCAGGTGGTAGAAGCAGCGCTCGGTGATCCGGGCGGCGATCTCCGCGCCGGAGCCGAGGAAGACGGGGGCCTCGTGCACGACGACGACCCGCCGCGTCTTCTCCGCCGACCGCTGCACGGCGTCGAAGTCGACCGGCGAGATCGAGCGCAGGTCGAGGACCTCGATCGACTTGCCCTCCTCCTGGGCGGCCGCGGCGGCCTCCAGGCAGACCTTCACCATCGGCCCGTACGCGACCAGCGTCACGTCCGTGCCCTCGCGCGCGACGACGGCCTTGTGCAGGTCGCCGGGGACGGCCTCGGTGTCGACCTCGCCCTTGTCCCAGTAGCGGCGCTTGGGCTCGAAGAAGATCACCGGGTCGTCGCTCTGGATGGCCTGCTGGAGCATCCAGTACGCGTCCGACGAGTTCGACGGCGTGACGACCTTCAGGCCGGCCACGTGCGCGAACAGCGCCTCGGGCGACTCGCTGTGGTGCTCGACCGCGCCGATGCCGCCGCCGTACGGGATGCGCACGACGACCGGCACCTTGACCTTGCCGAGCGCGCGGGCGTGCATCTTGGCGAGCTGCGTGACGATCTGGTCGTACGCGGGGAAGACGAAGCCGTCGAACTGGATCTCCACCACGGGCCGGTAGCCGCGCAGCGCGAGACCGATCGCGGTGCCGACGATGCCGGACTCCGCGAGCGGGGTGTCGATGACCCGGTCCTCACCGAAGTCCTTCTGCAGCCCGTCGGTGACCCGGAAGACACCGCCGAGCTTGCCGACGTCCTCGCCCATGACGAGGACCTTGGGGTCGCTCTCCAGCGCCGTGCGCAGCGACTCGTTGATCGCCTTGGCGATCGGAAGCTTCTGTACCGCCATGATCAGGCACCTTCCTCCGCGAACGACGCCTGGTAGGCGGCGAACTGCGCGCGCTCCTCGTCGACGAGCGCGTGCCCGTCCGCGTACACGTTCTCGAAGATCGCCATGTGGTCCGGGTCCGGCATGGCCCGCACCGCATCGCGCACTCGCTTGCCCAACGCCTCGGCCTCGGCGTCGAGTTCCGCGAAGAAGCCCTCGTCCGTGTCGGTCTGCGCTTCGAGGTACGTGCGCAGGCGCAGGATCGGGTCCTTCGCCTCCCACGAGGCGCGCTCCTCGTCGGCCCGGTACTTGGTCGGGTCGTCGGAGGTGGTGTGGGCGCCCATGCGGTAGGTGAAGGCCTCGACGAGGGTCGGGCCCTCGCCGTTGCGCGCCCGCTCCAGGGCCCAGCGGGTCACGGCGAGCACCGCGAGGACGTCGTTGCCGTCGACGCGGACGCCGGGGAAGCCGTAGCCCTGCGCGCGCTGGTAGAGCGGCACGCGGGTCTGCTTCTCGGTGGGCTCGGAGATGGCCCACTGGTTGTTCTGGCAGAAGAACACGACCGGCGCGTTGTAGACCGCCGAGAACGTGAAGGCCTCCGCCACGTCGCCCTGGCTGGAGGCGCCGTCGCCGAAGTAGGCGACGACCGCCGAGTCGGCGCCGTCCTTGGCCACGCCCATCGCGTAACCGGTGGCGTGCAGGGCCTGCGAGCCGATGACGATCGTGTAGAGCTGGAAGTTGTTGCTGTTCGGGTCCCAGCCGCCGTTGTTCACCCCGCGGAACATGCCGAGCAGCTTGGTCGGGTCGACCCCGCGGCACCAGGCGACGCCGTGCTCGCGGTAGGTCGGGAAGACGTAGTCGTCCTCGCGGGTGGCGCGCCCGGACCCCACCTGGGCGGCCTCCTGCCCGAGGAGCGAGGGCCACAGGCCCAGCTCGCCCTGGCGCTGCAGCGTGACGGCCTCCGCGTCGAAGCGGCGGGCCATCACCATGTCGCGGTACAGGTCGCGCAGGGCGTCGTCGGTGATGTCGGTGACGTACTTGTCGTACGCCGCGTTCTTGACCCGCTTGCCCTCGGGCGTCATGAGCTGGACCAGCTCGGGACGGCCCTTCGCCGCGGTCGTGCCGGTGGACTTCTTCGCGGACTTCTTCGCAGCGGCCCGCTTGCGCGGCGGCTGTGCCTCTTGCGCAGCGGCAGTGCTGTCAGCACTGTCTACGGTCACGTGTGCTCCTCCGTCGGTCCGGCCCCGGGATTGCCGGATGGCCAGTCGGCTCGGCTCGCCTGATCCGTCCACGCACGGGGTGGGTGCGCTGCGCCGGGTTCAGGCGTGACTAGAAAGAACGAAACAGATCCTGCGTCCCGGCAGACCCTTCACCCAGCACGTTACCCAGTGCGCCGCACATCTGCGAAACCCCATCTGACCTGCGTTTTTGCTTGGATTTCCAAGTAATTCGATGCTCGGAAATCCTAGTAATCGCGCCGGAGACGAAGCGTCGCAGGTCACAGCCGTGCGGCCGGTCACTGGTCACAGCCTGGCAGGGGGCCGGAACACCGGCACGTTATCCCGGTCACCTGGGGCGCGGGAAGGGCTTGCGTGTAAGACTGACGTCGTGCACGAAGACGGAAAAATTCGCGTATTTCTCCTCGACGACCATGAAGTGGTCCGGCGCGGGGTCCACGAGATGCTGTCGGTGGAGGACGACATCGAGGTCGTCGGAGAGGCCGGTACGGCCGCCGACGCGCTGGTGCGGATCCCGGCCACGCGGCCCGACGTCGCGGTCCTGGACGTGCGCCTGCCGGACGGCAGCGGCGTCGAGGTGTGCCGCGAGCTCCGCTCCCGGGACGACTCCATCAAGTGCCTCATGCTGACCTCGTACGCGGACGACGAGGCCCTCTTCGACGCGATCATGGCGGGCGCCTCCGGCTACGTCCTGAAGGCGATCAGGGGCAACGAGCTGCTGTCGGCCGTGCGCGACGTCGCCGCCGGCAAGTCCCTGCTCGACCCCGTGGCCACCGCGCGGGTGCTGGAGCGGCTGCGGGACGGCGGCCGCGCCAAGGCCGACGACCGGCTGGCGGGCCTGACCGACCAGGAGCGCCGGATCCTCGACCTGATCGGTGAGGGCATGACGAACCGGGCGATCGGCGAGCAGCTGCACCTCGCCGAGAAGACGATCAAGAACTATGTGTCGAGCCTGCTGTCGAAGCTGGGGATGGAGCGCCGCTCGCAGGCGGCCGCGTTCGTCGCCCGGATGCAGGCGGAGAAGCACTGAGACCCCCGTCCGGATGAGGCTGGGCTCACCCTTCCCCTTCCTCATAGCGGGAGAAACCGGGACTTTGGTCCCGTGGTCCACGGGGCAACGTCCTCTTCTTCCGTACCCGCGCGGCGGCGCACAGTGGGGACATGCCCTCCGATCCCCAGCCCGAGCACGATCGCGGCTTCGAGCTGCTCGCCCGCGTGGACTACGGCCGAGTCGCCACCAGCATGCGCGCGCTGCCCTTCCTGGCGGCCGCCCGGCACGTCGTCTCCGACGGCGGGCTGCTGCTGCGCATGCACCGGGGCTACGGCTACCACCTGGCCTGTGTCGGTAGCGTCGTCGCCTACGGGGCGGACAACCTGGGCGCCGAGCGCCCGGAGGACGAGGGGCAGTGGTCCGTGCAGTGCGTCGGCACCTGCGCGCGGGCCGAGCCGACCCCGGCCGAGCTGGAACGCTTCGGGGCCGCCCCGCACTCCGCGGACGGCGACCCCTACGACGCGGTGTACCTGCGCGTCGCCCCGCAGTTCGTCACCGTGCACGAACTGCGGGGCGGATCCGCGCGGCGCCGGACCTGAGCCCGGCGCGGATCAGACGTCGCTGTCGACGCCTCCGTCGACGCCACCCGTGTCGGTGCCGGCCGTGTCACCCGTCGGATCGGTCGTCGGGTCCGTCGGCCCCTCCGTGGGCTCGGTCGGCTCGTCCGTGGGCTCCGTCGGCTGGTCCGTCGGCTCGCCGGTCGGCTCGCCCGTCGGCTCCGTCGGCTGCGTGGACGGGGTCGTCGGCTGCTGCGACGGCTGCTGGCTCGGCGTGTAGTCGGGCTGGCCGCCCGTGTCGCCGCCCGGCTCCTCCGTCTGACCACCGGTGTCCGTCTCGTCGGTGGCGTCGTCGCTCGGCTCCTGCGACTCCTCGGACTGCGAGACCGACGGCGACTGCTTGTCGTTCTGCTTCTTGGTCCCGTCGTCGCCCGCGTTGAGCGCGAAGGCGACACCCACCGCGACGGCGATCACGGCCAGCACGGCGACGATCCACATCTTGCCGCGGCCGCCACCGCCCCCGTTCCCGTGGCCGTCGAAGCCGCCGTCGTCACGGCCCGGCGGGCGCAGCATCGGCTGCGCGGCCGTGCCGGTGTCGCCGGGGTGCGGCAGCGCGGTGGTGCCGGCCATGCCCATGCCCATCGCCGGGGTGTTGCCGCCCTCGTGCATGTCGACCGGGCCCGTGTTCCAGGTGCCGGTGTGGCCGCCCTGCTCGTACAGCATCTGCAGGCCGTACTGGACGAGCCCGCGCATCTCCTCGGCCGTCTGGAACCGGTCGTCCGGGTCCTTGGCGAGGGAGCGCATGACGAGGCCGTCCAGCTCCGGCGGCGTCGCGTCCGAGACCTCGGA
Source organism: Streptomyces xanthii (assembly GCF_014621695.1). GTDB lineage: Bacteria > Actinomycetota > Actinomycetes > Streptomycetales > Streptomycetaceae > Streptomyces > Streptomyces xanthii. Next base: position 3,989,898 of record NZ_CP061281.1, on the reverse strand, counting down.
CGGCGGCACCGGCATGTCCTGGACGTGCTGGTAGACGACGGAGAGCGGCGTCTCACCGGTGAAGGGGGGCCGCAGCGCGAGCAGCTCGTAGAGGAGGCAGCCGGTCGCGTACAGGTCGGAGCGGTGGTCGACGGCCTTGCCGAGGGCCTGCTCCGGGGAGAGGTACTGGGGCGTGCCCATGACCATGCCGGTCTGCGTCATGGTCGACTGCGCGCCGTGCAGGGCGCGGGCGATGCCGAAGTCCATGACCTTGACCGCGCCGGTGTCCGTGATGATCACGTTGGCGGGCTTGATGTCACGGTGCACGATGCCGTGCTGGTGCGAGTACGCGAGCGCCTCGAGCACCCCGGAGACGATGATGAGGGCCTGCTCGGGGCCCGGCGCCTCCGCGTTGATGAGCAGGTCGCGGATGGTGCGGCCCTCGACGAGCTCCATGACGATGTACGGCACCGCCGTGCCGTTCACGAAGTCCTCGCCGGAGTCGTAGACCGCGACGACCGCGTGGTGGTTCAGGCCGGCGACCGACTGGGCCTCGCGCGTGAAGCGGGCCTTGGAGACCGGGTCCTCCGCGAGGTCGGCCCGCAGCAGCTTGACGGCGACGGTGCGCCCGAGGCGCACGTCCTCGGCCGCGAAGACCTCGGCCATGCCGCCCCGGCCGAGGCGGTGGGTGAGCCGGTACCGGCCGTCTCCGACCAGCCCGCCGTTGCCCCACGCCTCCGGCGCGTCTGACATACCGCCGCCAGTCGCCTCGGGGTCGGACGGGCCCTGAGCGCGCTGCTGCTGTGCCATCAGTCCTCGCCGTCGTTTCTGTCCGTGCTGTTGCTGTGTGTGCTGCCGGATCCGCGCATTCGGAGTACGCGCGGTTGTGAACACGAGCTCCGTCGGGCCACGCTACAGGCTTGGGCGCCGGTCCCGTCCCGAGATGGATCCGGTATCAAACCCGTTGCCGTGTACGTCGTGCAAATCGTGCGCGCAATTTCTGTGCCGGACCCATGTCGTTCGTATGCGCGCTCCCTGCCCCTTTCTCCGGCGATCGCCTGTAACGCTTCCGCGACGCTTCTTGCCCGTACGGTCACGGAACGGGCATCGAGCTTGACGTGTCGGTGCCCTGGGGCAGACTTGGCCGGGAATAGCTGATTCGATCACCGGGCCGCCGCCGTCAGCGGGGCGCCTATGGGGGACGTGGAGACATGACCGAGGGCAGCGCCGGCGGCGGGCAGGGCGGGCGGTACGCGGGCAGTTCCGTGGCCGGTGGGCGGTACCAGCTGCGCGACCTGCTCGGTGAGGGCGGCATGGCCTCCGTGCATCTCGCGCACGACACGCGGCTCGACCGCGCGGTCGCCATCAAGACTTTGCACACGGAACTCGGCCGCGAGGACGCCTTCCGTCAGCGCTTCCAGCGCGAGGCCCAGTCGGTGGCCAAGCTCACGCACACGAACATCGTCTCGGTCTTCGACTCGGGCGAGGACGAGCTGAACGGCACGATCACTCCGTACATCGTCATGGAGTACGTCGAGGGCCGGCCGCTCGGTTCGGTGCTCGACGAGGACGTCCGCCAGTACGGCGCGATGCCCGCCGACAAGGCGCTCAAGATCACCGCCGACGTGCTCGCCGCGCTCGAGATCAGCCACGAGATGGGCCTGGTCCACCGCGACATCAAGCCGGGCAACGTGATGATGACGAAGCGGAACGTCGTCAAGGTCATGGACTTCGGCATCGCGCGCGCCATGCAGTCCGGTGTGACCTCGATGACGCAGACCGGCATGGTCGTCGGCACGCCCCAGTACCTGTCGCCGGAGCAGGCTCTCGGCCGCGGTGTCGACGCCCGCTCCGACCTGTACTCGGTCGGCATCATGCTCTTCCAGCTGACCACCGGCCGGCTGCCCTTCGAGGCGGACTCGCCGCTGGCCATAGCGTATGCGCACGTCCAGGAGGAGCCGGTGGCTCCGTCCTCGATCAACCGCTCGCTGCCGCCGGCGATCGACGCGCTGGTCGCCCGTGCCCTGAAGAAGAACCCGAACGAGCGCTTCCCGAGCGCCGAGGCGATGCGGGACGAGTGCCTGCGGGTCGCCCAGTCGCTGACGCACGCGGCGCCGAGCATCGTGCCGGGCGCGCAGACGTCGAGCGGCGCGGGCGTCGGCGCGACGGTCTTCCCGCCCGTCGACCAGAACGGGATGCCGACCCCGGGCCCGGTCCAGACGCCGTACCAGCCGCAGACGCAGAACCCTTACGGCACGCCGACCCCGGCGCCGCAGCCCGCGTACGGGTATCCGCAGCAGGGCGGGTACCAGACGCCGCCCCCGTCGATGTCCTACGCGCCGCAGACGCCGGCCCCGTACTCGGCGCAGCCGGTGACGACGGCGAGCCCGCAGAGCGGCGGCTCCGGCGGTTCCGGCGGCCGGAACAAGAACATGATGGTGATCATCGCCTCGATCGTCGTCGCGCTGGTCGCCATCGGCGGCCTGATCGCGGTCCTGACGAACCAGGGCGACGACCCCGACCCCGAGGGCAACGGCAAGCCGAGCGGCGGCACGTCCGAGGTGGCCGGTCACAAGGGCCCCGACAAGACGAAGACCATCGAGACGGACAAGTGCACCGAGCCCGAGACCGGGTTCAACGACGAGAACAAGATCAAGGTCCCGGACTTCTACCTGAAGAACATCGACTCGGTGAAGGCGTGCTTCCGGGCGGCCGGCTGGCAGCCCGAGGTCGTGCACATCGACGAGAACACGTACGGCGAGGGCACGGTCATGAACCAGAGCCCGGCGGCCAACACGGAGATCGACCCGACCGGCGTGAAGATCCAGCTCCAGGTCTCCACCGGCAACCCTTCGGGCGGCTGATCCCGCGCCGCCGCCCTCCGGATCGTCCGCGCGACACGCACCCGATCGCCTAGGTACCGATTGCCTCTGCGAATAGTGTGTACACGTCAACTCGGACGATCTGAGGGAGCGTTGTGCACACGCGTAAAACGGGGGCCTTCGTCGCTGGGGCGCTGGCAGCGGTACTGATTCCACTCGCGGCGAGCCCGGCCGCCGCGGCCGGAGCAAGCAAGTCCTGCTCGGTCACGGGCGCGAGCGGCTCGGCGAGCTGGACCTGGGCCGGCAGGACCAAGCTCGACCCGCTCAAGCTCAAGGGCAAGGACACCAAGGCCGACGGTTTCCACCCGGCGATCCGCCTGGTCACCTACACCGGCAGCAAGCTCAAGCACTGGCCCTGGCACCACGTCAGCGGCTCCGCGGAGACCTGGAACACCTCCGCGCACGACACCCGCGGCATCAAGCACGCGGGCGTCGAGGTGCAGCTCTACAACGGCCGCACCAAGGTGAACAAGCCCGGCATCGTCGTCAACTGCTACTCCGGTGGCAAGGTCAACCCGAGGTACTGACCCCACTTCGGTCCGACCGGAAAGGGCCCGGTCCGCGCGTGGAGCGCGGGCCGGGCCCTTTGCTTTCGGTGTCCGTCGCCTACAGGTACGGCCCGCCCGAGCGGCCGATCGTGCGGGGGTCCTCGTCGCCGTCCTCGCCGCCGGCGCCCGGCGGAAGAGCGCGGCGCATCTGCTCCAACTGGGCGCGGGCGGCCATCTGCTGGGCGAAGAGCGTCGTCTGGATCCCGTGGAAGAGACCCTCGAGCCAGCCCACCAACTGGGCCTGCGCGATGCGCAGTTCGGCGTCGCTCGGGGTGGCCTCGTCGGTGAACGGCAGGGAGAGCCGCTCCAGTTCCTCGACGAGCTCCGGCGCGAGGCCGTCCTCGAGCTCCTTGACGGAGCTGTGGTGGATCTCCTTGAGCCGCTGCCGGCTCGCCTCGTCCAGGGGAGCCGCGCGCACTTCCTCCAGCAGCTGCTTGATCATGCTGCCGATGCGCATCACCTTGGCGGGCTGCTCGACCATCTCCGTCACCGGGACCTCGCGGGCTTCGTCGGCTCCGCCGCCGCCCAGAGCCATTCCGTCCTGGCCCACGACCAGGATCTGCGGGTTCTCCGGCGACCGTTCGTTCCTCGGCATCTCCATGCCGCCATTCTCTCGCACCGTGCTCTCACCCTTGGGTGGTGCCCCCGTCGGACAGTGATCCACCGCACCCGGGTGCCCCGAAATCCGGCGTGCCCGTTTTATTGGCCTATGTGAGGCTTATCGCAAGCACGGCAGCAGCGCGGCAGCGGCACGGGCAGAAGGGGGCAGTGCATGGCGTGGCTTCGGCGGGTGGCCGGACGGGTGACGGGAGCTCTCGCGGCGACCCTTCTCGTGCTCACGGCGTCCCTGCCGGCCGCGGCGGCCTGTGCGCTCGTCTCCGCCGTCGCGCAGGCGTCCCCGGCGTACGCCGCCGAACCCTCGCCCGGAGCCTCTCTCGCGGGCACCCAGGCGGGCGAGGGCCGCACCCCGCCGGGGCGGCCCCGCCCCCATCCGACCGGCCCCGCGGCCCTGCGGCCGCCCGCGCCGCCCGTCGAGGAGCCCTCCGCGACCCCGACGCACCGCCCGCGGCCCCCGGCCGCCGCCCGGCAGCAGACCGTGGTGCCGGACGACGGGACGAGCCCGCTGGTGAACGTGCTGCCGCTGGGCTTCGGCCTGCTCCTCACCGGGCTCGGCCTCGGCTTCCTGGCCCTGCGGCTGCGCCGCTGACCGCCGCGGCGGCTACGGCAGCGTGAGCAGCACCTTGCCGATGTGCCCGGACTCCTCCAGGACCCGGTGGGCCTGCGCCGCGTCGGCCATCGGCAGCGTCCGGTCCACGACCGGCCGCACATGGCCGCCCTCGATCAGCGGCCAGACGTGTTCACGGACCGCCGCGACGATGGCCGCCTTCTCGGCGAGCGGCCGGGCCCGCAGCGTGGTCGCGGTGATCGCGCCGCGCTTGCCGAGCAGCGTGGCGATGTTCAGTTCGCCCTTGACGCCGCCCTGCATTCCGATGATCGCGAGCCGGCCGTTGGTGGCGAGGACGTCCACGTTGCGGCCCAGGTACTTGGCGCCCATGTTGTCGAGGACGACGTCGGCGCCGCCGCCCGCGGTGTTCTCGCGGATCTCCTCGACGAAGTCCTGCTCGCGGTAGTTGATCAGGATGTCGGCGCCCAGCTCGGCGCAGAAGTCCAGCTTCTCCTTGGTGCCCGCGGTGACCGCGACCTTGGCGCCGACCGCCTTCGCGAGCTGGATCGCCATCGTGCCGATGCCGCTGGAGCCGCCATGCACGAGGAAGAGCTCGCCGGGGCGCAGGTTCGCGACCATGAACACGTTGGACCAGACGGTGCAGGTCACCTCGGGCAGCGCCGCCGCCGTCACGAGGTCGACGCCCCGCGGCACGGGCAGCAGCTGGCCGGCCGGGACGACGACCTTCTCCGCGTAGCCGCCGCCGACGAGCAGCGCGCACACCTCGTCGCCGACGGACCAGCCGCCCACGCCCGGCCCGAGCGCGGCGATCCGGCCCGCGCACTCCAGACCGGGGTACGGGGAGGAGCCGGCCGGCGGGTTGTAGAAGCCCTGGCGCTGGAGCAGATCGGCGCGGTTGACGGCGCTGGAGACCACCTCGACGAGGACCTCGCCCTCGCCGGGCACGGGGTCGGGGACCTCCGCCCAGAGAAGCGCCTCGGGTCCGCCGGGTTCCGGGATCGTGATCGCATACATGGCCGCGAGGCTACTCCCGTGGGCCCGGCGCGGCCCCGCGTCACGCCCGGGTCAGTCCTGGGGCAGCGGCTTGGTGTCCGGTGCCACGTGGGTGGTCGGGGTGGCCCGCACGATGGTGATCAGACGGTCCGTCAACTGCAGGGTGCCGATGGCCTTGTCGTCGTAGCCGAGCAGCCGGTGGCCGCGCACGACGCTGACGACGAGGTCGTCGACCTGCTTCGGCTCCAGGCCCACCTCGGCCTTTATCACCGGCCGTTCGATCAGGTCGAGGCCGCTGCCCTGCTGGATGAGGTCCTCCATGACCATGCCCGCGTTGGGGCTGAGGACCGACAGGCCGAGCAGCCGGCCCGCCGCGCTGGCGCTGGTGATGACCGCGTCCGCGCCGGACTGGCGCAGCAGCGGCGCGTTCTCCTCCTCGCGGACCGCGGCGACGATCTTCGCCCCGCGGTTCAGCTGCCGCGCCGTGAGCGTCACCAGGACCGCCGTGTCGTCGCGCTGCGTGGCGATGATGATCTTCCGGGCGCGCTGCACCTCGGCGCGGACCAGGACGTCGCTGCGGGTCGCGTCGCCCATGACCCCGGCGTAGCCCAGCGCGTTGGCCGCGTCGATGACCTTGCTGCTGGGGTCGACCACGACGACCTGCTCGGGCTTGAGCCCGGTCGCGCAGACGGTCTCCACCGCGCTGCGGCCCTTCGTGCCGAAGCCGATGACGACAGTGTGGTCACGCAAGTTGGACCTCCAGCGGTTCAGGCGCCATTCCTCCCGGGTCCGTTCGGTGAGGACCTCCAGCGTGGTGCCGACCAGGATGATCAGGAACAGCACGCGCAGGGGTGTGATGACGAGGATGTTGGTGAGGCGGGCGCTGTCACTGACCGGCGTGATGTCGCCGTATCCCGTGGTGGAGAGCGTGACGGTCGCGTAGTAGAAGGAGTCGAGCAGATCGACCGTGCGGTCCGAACTGTCGTTGTACCCGGCCCGGTCGATCCAGACGAGGAACCCCGTGAGGACGAGCACACCGAGGGCCATCGCCAGCCGTCGGGCCACCTGCTTCAGCGGTGGCACGACGACGCGGCGCGGCAGCTTCACCCGGTAGGTGGTCGTCTTCTCGTCCGCCTGACGCGCGATGGCGTCATGGCCGGCCAGTTTCACGTGAAACACCCTTCGTTTCCCGGGAGATCGGTCCCGGGGTTCCCTGTGCTCCACGACCATGGCAGATCGAGGATCCCTACCTCCTGGGCCCCCTGGGCTCCGCCGGGCGGGATCACCGCGAGGGCGTCTGCGGCGGCGATGCCGCGCAGCATGGCCGGGCCGTTGTAGTGCAGCGGAACCGCCCAGTCGTGCCCGCTGTCGCGGTCCTGGCGCAGCACGACGGGCACCAGCCGGGTGTCGTGCGGGTGCCCCTGGACCGCCGCGTGCAGCGGCGCGGTGTCCGGCTCCCGGGCCTCACGCCCGTACGAGGACTCGGGCGCCGCCCGGCCGGACAGCTCGCTCAGCAGCGGTTCGGCGAGGGTGAGCAGGCCGGACACGGCGGCGAGCGGGTTGCCGGGCAGTCCGACGAGGTGCCGGCCCTCGGCGAGCCGGGCCAGCAGCATCGGGTGGCCGGGGCGGACCTTGACGCCGTCCACGAGCAGTTCGGCGCCCAGGGCGCGGAGCGTGGGGTGGACGTGGTCGACGGGGCCGGACGCGGTGCCTCCGGTGGTCACGACGAGGTCGGCGGTGGAGTCGCGGACGGCCTTGAGGACGGCCCCGGCGTCGTCGCCGAGCCGGCGCACGGCGATCACCTCGACGCCGAGCGCGCGCAGCCAGTGCGGCAGCATCGGGCCGAGCGCGTCGCGGATGAGGCCGTCGCGGGGGCGGCCCGAGGTGAGCAACTCGTCCCCCAGGACGAGGACTTCGACCCGGGCCCGGGGCACGACGAGCAGGTCGTCGTAGCCCGCGGCGGCCGCCAGGCCGAGGACCGCGGGGGTGACCACGGAGCCTGCGGGCAGCAGCAGTTCGCCGCTGCGGCACTCCTGGGCGCGCGGCCGGATGTCCTGCCCGTGCGCGACCTCGCGCAGCGGGTGCAGGTTCCGCTTGTCGTCGAGCCGCCCGTGCTCGCTGCGGATGACCGCCGTCGTCTCGGGCGGGATGCGGGCGCCGGTCGCGATGGCCGCGGCCTCCCCGTCGGACAGCGGCGCGGGCGGCTCGTGCCCGGCGAGGATGCCCTCGTCGCGTACGGCCCAGGGGCCGGGGCCCGCCACGACCCAGCCGTCCATCGCGGACGTGTCGAAGGACGGGAGATCGGTGAGGGCGGTCAGCGGCGCCGCCAGGACGAGTCCGAGGGCCGCCTCCAGGGGGACACGGGCCGCGCCGCGCGGGAAGCGCTCCGCTCGGGGGGCGGTCGAGGCGTCGGCCACGGGGTCGAGGGACAGCCCCGTCGCCGGGTCGGTCTGCGCGCCGGTGACCGGGTCGACGGGCGGCTCGGTCGTACGGGCCCGGTGCGCGGCGGCCTGCCGGCCCGCCTGGGCGGCGATGCGGCGGGCGGCCGGCCAGGGGGTGGCGTGGTGACGGTCGCGGGCGGTCTCGCGCGGGGCGTCCTGGCCGGTGGCGGGCGCCTCGGTGCCGGGGCTGGGATCGCGGGGTGCGCGAGGTGCGTCCCGGCCTGCGTCGGCGGGGCCGGGCGCGGCTGCGCGCGGCGCACCGGGGACCCCCTGCCCGCGCGGGGCGCTGTGCGCGTTGGCCAGGGCCAGCGCCTCGTCGACGTCGCCGTCGATCGGGTCGGCCTGCGACACCGAACGGCCGTCCGGGGCGGTCATTCCGCGCCCGGCGCCGAGTCGCCCGCCGCCGAGTCGTCCGGGGCCGCGGCGGACTCGGCCTCCCGCGCCCAGCGTTCGGCGAGCGCGACGGCCTTCGCGGTGGCGGCGGCGACCGCCTCGCGGCCGCCACCGGCCTGCGCGGCCGCGTATCCGACGAGGAACGTCGTCAGGGGCGCGGCGGGGCGGGCGACCCCGTGCGCGGCGTCGCGGGCGAGGTCGAGCAGTGCGCCGGTGTCGACGTCCAGGTCGAGGCCCAGTTCGTCCTTGGCTGCGGAGATCCATTCTTCAAGCACGCGTCCATGCTCCCTGATCCGTGTCCGGGCTTCGGCGATGTCGTCCCAGGTGTCGCAGTCGAACGACGCGACGGGGTCCTCCGGGTCGGCGACCCGGGCGATGCGCAGTGCGCGCGTGAGGAGGCGCAGCGGCAGCCCTTCGAGCGCACCGTGCTCGGCGGCGAGGGCGCGAAGCGCACGGTCGAGCGCGGCGCGGCGATAGGCGGCGACGAGGGGCTGGTCGCGTCCGTCGCGGTCAGTGAGAAGAACGGCTTCGGCGCCCTTGGCGGGCGGGGCGGGGGTGGCTTCGGCGTCCTCGACGGAGCGGGCATCGGCAGTCCCGGCGCCCTCGGCGGGGGCGTCCTTGGCGGGCCCGGCATGGACGGCTGCGGCGCCCCCGGCGTGGGTGGTTTCGGAGGGGGTGGCTCCGGCGTACTCGGCGGACCGGGCGCGGGCGGCTTCGGCGTACTCGACGGAGCGGGCATCGGCAGCCCTGGCGACCTCAGGGTGGGCGTCCTCGACGGGGGTGGCTTCAGCGCCCTCGGCGGGCCCAGCGTGGAAGGCGCCGGCGGACCCGGCGTGGGCGTCCTCGGCGGGCCCGGCATGGACGGCTGCGGCACCCCCGGCGTGGGTGGCTTCGGCGGGGGTAGCTTCAGCGCCCTCGGCCGACCCGGCGTGGACGGCCCTGGCGGACCCAGCATGGGCGTCCTCGGCGTGAACGGCTTCGGCGTCTGCGGCGGATCGGGCGTGGCCGTCCTCGGCGGACCCGGCGTGAACGGCTTCGGCGTCCTCTGTGGCCCCGGCACGGACGGCTCCCGCGCCCTCGGCCGGCCCCGCGTGCAGCGTGTCGAGCAGGAGCCGGACCGTGCGGGGGGTCAGGAACGGCAGGTCGGCGGAGAGCACGACCACGGTCTCCGCCGCCCCGTGGCCTCGCGGCGGCAGGGCCCGGACTCCCGCGTCCAGCGCGGCGAGCGGGCCCCCGCCCGGCGGGTCCTCGCGGGCCCAGGTGACGGGCCGCGCCGTGGCGCGGGGCGCGGCGACGACGACGGTGTCGCGGGCCCCGGCGCAGGCGGTGAGCACCCGGTCGAGCAGGGCGCGGCCGCCGACCCGGACCCCGGGCTTGTCGGCCCCGCCGAGCCGCCGCGCGGCGCCCCCGGCGAGGACGACGGCGTCGTACGCGGGTGCGGGGCCGCGGACGGCGTTCTCGTTCATCCCCCGAGTATGAGCGCACGAAGGATCATTGCCACCCTCGCGTACGGGGTCCCGGGGGTGCGCCGCCGTTCACCGCACCCCCGGCGCCCGGGTCACAGGGTGCGCAGCAGCACCGCCGGCTGTTCCACGCAGTCCGCGACGTAGCGCAGGAAGCCGCCCGCCGTGCCGCCGTCGCAGACCCGGTGGTCGAAGGTGAGCGACAGCTGGACGACCTGACGGACCGCCAGCTCCCCGTCGTGCACCCACGGCTTCGGCACGATCCGGCCCACGCCGAGCATGGCCGCCTCGGGGTGGTTGATGATCGGCGTCGAGCCGTCGACCCCGAACACCCCGTAGTTGTTGAGCGTGAACGTGCCGCCGGTCAGCTGCGCGGGCGTCAGCGAGCCGGTCCGCGCCGCGTCCGTGAGCCGCGCGAACTCGGCGCTCAGCGACTCGGCGTCGCGCGCGTGCGCGTCCCGGACGACGGGGACGACGAGCCCGCGCTCGGTCTGCGCGGCGAACCCGAGGTGCACCTCGTCGAACCGGACGATCTCGCGCCGCTCCGTGTCCACCGTCGCGTTCAGCTCCGGGTAGCGGGCCAGGGCCGCCGTGCAGACGCGGGCGAGCAGCGCCAGGACGGAGATCTTCGGGCCCGCGGAGGGTCCGGTCGCCCCGTTCATGGCCGCGCGGGCGCGCATCAGCTCCGTCGCGTCGGCGTCCACCCAGCAGGTCGCGTCGGGGATCTCGCGCCGGCTGCGGGAGAGCTTGTCGGCGACGGCGCCGCGGACCCCGCGCAGAGGAGTGCGGTGACCCTTGAGCGCCTGGCCCTCGGGCGCCGGGGCCACAGGTGCCGCCGGGGCGGGTGCGGCGGCACCCGCCACCGCGCGCTCCACATCGGCCCGCATGATCAGCCCCTCGGGGCCGGAACCCGTCAGCTCCCGCAGGTCGAGCCCGTGATCGCGGGCGAGCTTGCGCACGAGCGGCGAGATGACCGGGACGGGCCCGGACGCGTGCACCGGCTTCACGGGCGCCGGAGCCGCCGGAGCCACGGGCACCGGAGCCGGGACCGGGGCCGCCGGGGCGGGAGCGGGCGGCGCGGCCGGCGCGGACTGCGCGCTCGGCGCGTTCGGCCGCACCCGTCGGCGCCGGGCGGGCGCGGCGGTCGTGCCGTACCCCACCAGCACGTTGCCCGAGCCCTCGGACTCGGCCGGGGCGGCGCCCGGCGCCTCCACGACCGTGCTCGCGTCCGCGCCGACGGCGACCGTCAGCAGCGGCGCCCCCACGGGCAGCTCGCTCCCCTCGTCGCCGAAGCGGGCGGTGACCACACCCCCGTAGGGGCACGGCACGTCGACGAGCGCCTTGGCCGTCTCGACCTCGACGACCGGCTGGTCGACGGCGACGACGTCGCCGACCTGCACCAGCCAGCGCACGATCTCCGCCTCGGTGAGCCCCTCGCCGAGGTCGGGCAGCTTGAACTCCAGCACCTGCGCCATCAGACCGATCCCCTCACTGATCCCACTGGAGACGTGCGACGGCGTCCAGCACCCGGTCCACGCCGGGCAGATGGTGCCGCTCCAGCATCGGCGGCGGATACGGGATGTCGAGCCCGGCCACCCGGAGCACCGGCGCCTCCAGGTGGTGGAAGCAGCGCTCGGTGATCCGCGCGGCGATCTCGCCGCCGGGTCCGCCGAAGCCGTGGGACTCGTGGACGACGACCGCGCGCCCGGTGCGGCGCACGGACGCGGCGACCGTCGCGTCGTCGAACGGCACCAGGGAGCGCAGGTCGACCACTTCGAGGTCCCAGCCCTCGGCGCGGGCGGCCTCGGCCGCCTCCAGACAGACCGTCAGGGACGGCCCGTACGTGATGAGCGTGGCGCTGGTCCCGGGGCGGCGGACCACTGCCGTGCCGATGGGTTCAACGGTCGCGGGGGACTCCGGGTTCCAGGTGTCCTTGGACCAGTACAGGCGCTTCGGTTCGAGGAAGACCACCGGGTCGTCGGAGGCGATCGACTGCCGCAGCAGCCCGTACGCGTCGGCGACGGTGGCGGGCGTGACGACCGTCAGGCCCGGCGTCGCCATGTAGTACGCCTCGGAGGAGTCGCTGTGGTGCTCGACGCCGCCGATGCCGCCGCCGTAGGGGATGCGGATCGTGATCGGCAGCGGCATCGTCCCGCGCGTGCGGTTGCGCATCTTGGCGACATGGGAGACGAGCTGCTCGAAGGCCGGGTAGCCGAACGCGTCGAACTGCATCTCGACGACGGGCCGCAGACCGTACATCGCCATGCCGACGGCCGCGCCGAGGATGCCGGCCTCGGCGAGCGGGGTGTCGGTGCAGCGGTCGTCGCCGAACTCCTTGGCGAGTCCGTCGGTGATGCGGAAGACGCCGCCCAGGGTGCCCACGTCCTCACCGAGGACGTGCACGGACGGGTCCTCGGCCATCGCGTCGCGCAGGGCGCGGCCGAGGGCCTGGGCCATGGTGGCCGGCTTGGTGGCGGGCTTCGCGGCCTGCTCGGGGGCGACGGTCGCCATCAGCGGCCTCCCTCGGACGCCTCGGCCTCGGCTTCGAGCTCGGCGCGCAACTGCTCGGCCTGCTCGCGCAGTTGGGAGGTCTGCTCGGCGTAGACGTGGGTGAACAGGTCCATGGGGTCGAGCACCGGGTCCGCGTTCATGCGCTCGCGCAGCGCGGCGGCCATCGTCTCGGCGTCGTCGCGCACGGCCTGCATCCCGGCCTCGTCGATGAGACCGCGCTCGGTCAGGACGCGCTCCAGGAGGAGGACCGGGTCGTGGTCGCGCCACGCCTCGACCTCGTCGTCGGTGCGGTAGCGGGTCGCGTCGTCGGCGTTCGTGTGCGCGTCCATGCGGTAGGTGACGGCCTCGATCAGGGTCGGACCACCGCCCTCGCGCGCGTGGGTGACGGCTTCGGTGAGCACCTCGTGCATGGCCACCGCGTCGTTGCCGTCGACCAGCCGGCCCGGCATCCCGTACCCGACGGCCTTGTGGGCCAGGGACGGCGCAGCGGTCTGCTTGGCGAGCGGCACGGAGATCGCGTAGCCGTTGTTCTGCACCAGGAAGACCACCGGGGCCTGCCAGACGGCCGCGAAGTTGAGCGCCTCGTGGAAGTCGCCCTCGCTGGTGCCGCCGTCGCCGACCATGGCGAGCGCCACGACGTCGTCGCCCTTGAGGCGGGCGGCGTGGGCGAGGCCGACGGCGTGCGGCAGCTGGGTGGCGAGCGGCGTGGACAGCGGCGCGACGCGGTGCTCGTGCGGGTCGTAGCCGGTGTGCCAGTCGCCGCGCAGCAGGGTGAGGGCCTGGACGGGGTCGAGGCCGCGGGCGACGGCGGCGAGGGTGTCGCGGTAGCTCGGGAAGAGCCAGTCGCGCTCCTCCAGGGCGAGGGCGGCGGCGACCTCGGCGGCCTCCTGGCCGGTGGTCGAGGGGTAGACCGCGAGGCGGCCCTGCTTGGTCAGGGCGGTCGCCTGCGCGTTGTACCTCCGGCCGCGGACCACCTCGGCGTACAGCCGGCGCAGCAGCTCGGGGTCCGCCTTCGCGGCGGCGTCGGTGCCCAGGACGCGGTACGGCTCCGCGTCGGGCAGCAGCGGCGCGGGGTCCGTGCGGGGCTGCCAGGCGGGCGGCGGGGCGGTCCTGCCTGTGCGGCGGGTGCTCCGCTGCTCCATGACCGTCATGACGGCACCTCCTCGTGGGAGCGGCTTCGGCGGCGCGTCAGGTGTGATGCGCCTCACCTACCGATTGTTCGGTCGTCGGCACATTTTGGCTACAGGCACCTTCAGGCTGTGGACAAACGGTTCTCCACAGCCTGAGATGAATGCAGTACGTCCATGGTAGGGAGGCGCGGGCACATGGCATCTGAACAAATGGCCGACGGCTCCGGGGGGCCGCCGCCGGAGCCCGTGGCCCGCCCGCTCGATCCCATCGACCGCGACATCCTCCAGATGCTCCAGAAGGACGGCCGCGCGTCGATACGGTCCGTCGCCGAGCGCGTCCATGTGTCGCGGGCCAACGCCTACGCGCGCATCAACCGGCTCATCGACGACGGCGTGATCCGCGGGTTCGGCGCCCGCGTCAACCACGAACGGGCCGGGCAGGGCGCCTCCGCGTACATCACCCTGAAGATCGTCCAGAACTCCTGGCGCACGGTGCGCGACCAGCTGCGCCAGCTGCCCGAGGCCTCGCACATCGCGCTGGTCAGCGGTGACTTCGACGTGCTGATCCTGGTGCACACGCAGGACAACCGCGCGCTGCGCGAGCTGGTCCTCACCAAGCTGCAGGCGATCCCCGAGGTGCTCAGCAGCCGCACGCTGCTGGTCTTCGAGGAGGAGGACCTGGGGCCGGACGCCTGAGGCCCGCCCCAGGGCCCCGAGGGGCGCTCAGGCGGGCTTGCGCATGCCCTGGAAGACCAGCTCCACGACCGCGTCGGCGACTTCCTGGGGGCGGAGCTGGCCGCCGCCGTCGGGCCGGTACCACTCCACGATGGAGTTGATCATTCCGAACAGGAGGCGGGTCGCGAGCCGCACTTCTATGTCGTCCCGCACGTCCCCGTCGGCCGCGGCCGCCTTGAGCAGCGCGGCGACCTGGTGGTCGAACTCGCGGCGGCGCGCCATGGCCCACCGCTCCGTGTCCGTGTTCCCGCGCACGCGCAACAGGAGCGTCACATAGGGAAGTTCGCCGGTCAGGACCTCGACCATGCGGCGCGTGACGTGCTCCAGTCGCTCCACCGCGCGTCCCACGCGCGCGGGTTCCTCGTCGAGGATCCCGAAGAGCCCGTCGAGCGCGCGGCTGACCGCGCGGCGCAGCAACTCCTCCTTGCCCGACACGTGGTGGTAGATCGACGACTTGGAGATGCCCGCGGCCTTGGAGAGGTGCTCCATCGAAGTGCCGTCGTAGCCGCGCTCGTTGAAGACCGCCACGGCGACCGTCAGCAGCGTCTCGGGGGTGTACGTGTCGCGGCGCGGGCCCGGAGCACGTCGCGGCGTGGTCATGCGGAGCCCTCCCACTTCTTCGGGTTGTACGAGTGCCGGAAGAGCGCGAGGGAGGGGGCGTAGCGGCCCGAGGGGTCGCGCTCGTGCAGCTCCTCCAGCACTCCGCAGGCCCAGCCTCGGCCGAGCCGGCGGCTCCATTCGACGGGCCCCAGCGGGTAGTTGACGCCGAGCCGCATCGCGGTGTCGACGTCCTCCTCGGTGGCCACGCCGCGCGCGACCGCGTCGTGCGCGAGGTCGATGATCCGGGCCACGGTGCGGGCCACGATCATGCCCGGCACGTCGCCGATGACGCTGACCTGCTTGCCGAGCGCCTGGAAGAGGCCGACCGCCTCGTCCAGGGTGCGCGGGTTGCCGTCCTTGCAGGCGGCGAGCGCGATCCGGGTCGCCGAGCGGTAGTCCAGGGCGAGGTCGAAGTAGACGACGTCGCGGAACTCGACGGAGGTCTGGCCGTCGGCCTGCACCAGCTGGCCGCCGCTGGGCAGCACGATGCGGGTGCCCTTGTCCTCGTCCTCCTGCACGACCTCGATGCCCGCCTCGCGCATCATCGGGATCAGCTCGGCGGCCGAGTCCAGGTCGCCCTCGACGCTCACGCGCGCGGGGGGCTCGGCGGGCGCCGCCGTGTGCGGCTCGGGACGCTCCTCGCCCTCCCCGTACGCGTACCAGCCCTGGCCGGTCTTGCGGCCGAGCCGGCCGGCCTCCACGAGGCGGCGCTGGGACAGGGCGGGCCGGAACTTCACGTCCTGGTAGAAGCCCTCCCACACGGAGCGGGTCACGGCCTCGTTGACGTCCTGGCCGATGAGGTCGGTCAGCTCGAAGGCGCCCATCCGGAAGCCGCCGCTCTCGCGCAGCACGGCGTCGATGGTGGCGGGGTCGGCGCCCTGCTCCTCGTGCACCGCGAAGGCCTCGGCGTAGAAGGGCCGCGCGATCCGGTTGACCAGGAAGCCCGGGGTGTCGGCGCAGGCCACCGGGGTCTTCCCCCAGGCGCGGGCGGTCTCGTACGCGCGCGTGGCGGCGGTGACGTCGGTGGCGGCGCCGGAGACGACCTCGACGAGCGGCATGAGCGGCGCCGGGTTGAAGAAGTGCAGTCCTACGAAGCGGCCGGGCAGGCGCAGGGCACCGGCGATCGCGGTGACGGACAGGGACGAGGTGTTCGTGGCGAGCAGACAGTCGTCGTCGACGACGTCCTCGAGCTCGCGGAACAGCCGCTGCTTGACGTCCAGTTCCTCCAGGACGGCCTCGACCACGAGGGCCGTGTCCGCGAACGCGTCGAGCGACTGCGCGGGCGTGAGGCGGGCGACGGCGGCGGTGCGCTCCTCGCCGCTCATGCGGCCCTTGTCCACGAGCCGGTCGAGCCGTGCGGCGATCGACTCGGCGGCCGTGCGCGCGCGGCCGGGCACGGCGTCGTACAGCCGGACGGGGTGCCCGGCGACCAGGGCGACCTGGGCGATTCCCTGGCCCATCGTGCCGGTGCCCACCACGCCGACGGGGCGGTCATGTGCTGTCATGCGCGCGATCCTTCCGCATGCAGCCGAGCGCGTGGGCCCCGGGGGCCGTCAGGCCCGGCCGGCGAAGGGCTGTCGTCCACAGGTTCGCCGCACCCCCTTGTCCCGACCGATCGTTCGGTTACTCTAACTCTGTCTGCCCGTCCCTGCCCAGCTCGCCGGCTCGACGAGGAGCCGCCGCCGAGGAGGAGTTGGTCCCCCATGGCCGCCGAACGCACCGCGCACGACCTGATCGCCGAGCACCGGCCGACGCTCGACCGGACGCTGGAAGCCATCAGCACGCGCGCGTACTGGTCCCCGCACCCGGAGCACCCGAAGGCGTACGGGGAGAACGGGAGCCTGAGCATGGCCGAGGGCAAGGCCGCCTTCGACGCCCTGCTCGGCACCCGCCTCGACCTGGGCCAGCCCGGCACGGACGACTTCGTGGGCGGGGAGGTCTCCCCGTACGGCGTAGAGCTGGGCGTCACGTACCCGCACGCGGACATCGACGTGCTGCTGCCCGCCATGCGCGCGGGTCTGCGGGCCTGGCGCGAGGCGGGCGCGGAGCTGCGCGCGGCGGTCTGTCTGGAGATCCTGGCCCGGATCAGCGCCCGCACCATGGAGTTCGGGCACGCGGTCATGCACACCAGCGGCCAGGCCTTCATGATGGCGTTCCAGGCGGGCGGCCCGCACGCGCAGGACCGCGGCCTGGAGGCGGTGGCCTACGCGTACGCGGAGCAGGTCCGCACGCCGGACGCGGCGGAGTGGTCCAAGCCGCAGGGCAAGCGCGACCCGCTGCTGCTCACCAAGTCGTTCACCCCGGTCGGCCGCGGCATCGCGCTGATGATCGGGTGCAACACGTTCCCGACGTGGAACGGCTACCCGGGCCTGTTCGCCTCCCTGGCGACGGGGAACGCGGTCCTGGTCAAGCCGCACCCGCGCGCGGTGCTGCCGCTCGCGCTGACCGTCCAGGTCGCGCGGGACGTCCTCGCCGAGGCCGGCTTCGACCCGAACCTGGTGGCGCTGGCCGCCGAGCGCCCCGGCGAGGGCATCGCCAAGACGCTCGCCGTCCGCCCCGAGATCAAGATCATCGACTACACGGGCTCCACCGAGTTCGGCGACTGGCTGGAGACCCACGCCCGCCAGGCGCAGGTCTACACGGAGAAGGCGGGGGTCAACACGGTCGTCATCGACTCGACCGACTCCTACAAGGGCATGCTGTCGAACCTCGCGTTCTCGCTCTCCCTGTACAGCGGCCAGATGTGCACCACCCCGCAGAACCTGCTGATCCCCCGTGAGGGCATCTCCACCGACGAGGGCCCGAAGACGTACGACGAGGTCGTGGCCGACCTCGCGCGCTCGGTCGGCGGCCTCCTCGGAGACGACGCGCGGGCGAACGCGCTGCTGGGCGCCCTGGTCAACCCGGACGTGAAGGCCCGCCTGGACGCGGCCGCCTCCCTGGGCGAGGTGGCGCTGCCCTCCCGCGAGGTCGCCAACCCGGACTTCCCGGACGCCGTGGTGCGCACGCCCGCGATGGTGAAGCTCGACGGCGCGCGCAAGTTCTGGGAGACCGCCGACACCGAGGCGGCCTACATGAGCGAGTGCTTCGGCCCGGTCTCCTTCGCGGTGGCCGTCGACTCCACGGCCGACGCCCTCGACCTGCTGCGGCGCACGGTCCGCGACCAGGGCGCGATGACCGTCGGCGCGTACACGACCTCCGAGGAGGTGGCCGGCGCCGTCGAGGAGGTCTGCCTGGAGGAGTGCGCCCAGCTCTCGCTCAACCTGACGGGCGGGGTGTACGTGAACCAGACGGCGGCGTTCTCCGACTTCCACGGCTCGGGCGGCAACCCGGCGGCGAACGCGGCCCTGTGCGACGGCGCCTTCGTGTCGAACCGCTTCCGCGTGGTGGAGGTCCGCCGGGAGGCCGTCGCCTCCTAGGTCCTGTCTGGAGTTCCCCGTCGTCCGCGCGGAGCGCGGGCGCAGCGGCGGTCGGTGCGTGCCCTCGGTGTGCGGCGTCCCAGGACATGTGGCGGAGCCACCTGTCCTGGGACACCGTGCGGCGAGGGTGCGTGCCGGGCGTCGGGGCGCAGACGGGGAACTCCAGACAGGACCTAGCCCCGGTCCGCCCGGGGCGCGTGCGGGCTGTGCGTGCTCCAGTGGAAGAGGGTCATGCCGACGCTGGTCGCCAGGTTGTAGCTGGAGACCTGGGGCCGCATCGGCAGGGAGACGAGGTGGTCGGCGCGCTCGCGCAGTTCGGGCGTCAGGCCGCTGCGCTCCGAGCCGAAGGCGAGCAGCGCGTCGTCGGGCAGCTCCAGGCCGCGGATGTCGGCGCCCTCGGGGTCGAGCGCGTACAGCGGCCCCGCGGGCAGCTCTCCGACGTCCAGGCGCGCCACGGCGGTCGCGAAGTGCAGCCCGGCCCCGCCCCGCACGACCGTGGGGTGCCAGGGGTCGAGGCTGCCCGTCGTGACGACTCCCGCGGCCCCGTAGCCGGCGGCGAGCCGGATGACGGCGCCCGCGTTGCCGAGGTTGCGCGGCTGGTCGAGGACGACGACCGGGGTCGTACGGTCCGTGCGGTGCAGGGCGCCGAGCCGCTCCGCCACCGCGGGGCGGCCCGCGAGCGCGGCGACCCCGGTGGGGTGCAGCCGCGGCACGAGCGCGCGCAGCACGTCGTCCGGCACCTCGACCAGACGCGCGGCCAGTCCGGGGGCGACGTCGGGGGCGAGATCGGCGGCGAGGGCGAGCGCGGCGGCCCGGTCGACGGCGAGCGCCACGGGCACGTCCGCGCCGAAGCGCAGCGCGTGCTTGAGGGCGTGGAAGCCGTCCAGCAGCACGGCCTCCTGGGCGTGCTGCCGCCAGACCCGCACCGCGTCCTGTTCCCGCCCGCCGTGTGCGCCCCGCGCCGCCTGTGTCCCGTTCGCCCCGCTCATGCCGGGAAGCCTACGTGCGGGTGACCGGCACCCCGGACACGTCCGCGGCCCCCTGCCCCCCGTCCGCCGGACGCGGCCCGGGCACCTCGGGCCCGCCCTCCGCGCGCGTGCCGGGGAAAACGCGCTCACGCGCGCGTGCCACCCGCCCGCCCAGCCACTTCAGGAAGGGTGTCGGCAGGAAGACCGCGTCGGCGGCGATCATCGCGAGCGAGAAGAACGGCAGCCCGAGCACGACGGCGATCGCCAGGTGCTCGGTGATCATGAGCACGAGCAGGACGTTCTTGACCCGCCGGTTGAACACGGTGAACGGGAAGGCGACCTGCACGGCGACCGTCCCGTACGTCACGAGCAGCACCATCGGGCCGTACGAGGTCAGCAGGTCGCCCAGGGCGGGCCAGGGTGAGAAGTAGTCCAGGTGCAGCGGGTAGTAGACGGCGCTGCCGTCCTGCCAGCGGCTGCCCTGGATCTTGTACCAGCCCGCGGTGGCGTAGATCAGGCACGCCTCGATCATGATCACCAGCAGGGCGGCGTTGTGCGCCAGGTTGGCGACGACGTCGCACAGCAGGCGCGGGTCGCCGTCCGGGGCGCGCAGGTTCAGGAACCACCACACGCCGTGGACGGCCCACAGCGACCAGAAGACGAGCAGCCAGCCGGTGCGGACGTCCCCGGTGAACGTGATCGCCGCGAGCGCCAGGCCGGCCACCCACCACAGGACGGGCCCGGCGCGGTCCGGCCGGGGCAGGCCGCTCCGCGCGCGTGCCGCCCGCCGCGCGTCCAGCGACCACACCTGGCCGCAGCGCGTGAGGACGAGGTAGATCGACATGAGGTGGATGACGTTGTCCCCGCCGTCGCCCACGAAGACGCTGCGGTTCTGCAGCGAGAGCACGCCGATCATGAACAGGACCGACATGGTGCGGGTGCGCCAGCCGAGGGCCAGCAGGAGCGAGGCCAGGACGGCCGCCGCGTAGACGAGCTCGAACCAGGCGCGCCCGTCGGACCACATCAGCACGCTGAACGCGTGGTTCTCGCTGATGAGCTGCTGCGCCAGGTCCCAGCTCCACGGCCCGTCGGGACCGTAGAGCTCCCGCCGGTGCGGGTACTCGCGCAGCAGGAACAGCAGCCAGGTCGAGGCGAACCCGATCCGGATCACGGCGCTCTGGTACGGGGCGAGCGGGGACGCGGTGATCTTCTGGAGGGCGGCGTAGAGCTGTGCGCCGAAGCGGGCGAGGCGGGTCATCGGGCCTCACCGGCCGGTCCCTGCACGCGCACCCGGGCGCCGGTGTCGAGCGGAGCGTCGTACGCGGTCACCGACCACCAGGGGATCTCTCGGTAGAACGGCTTCCGGTTCACCTTCTCAGTGCTCCACTTCGGCGGCTCGATGGTGACGGACCGCGAACGCACCTGGACGCGTTCGAGGGTCTCGCCCTTCTCCGTCACGCCGAGCCGGTCCAGGCGCAGCACGAGGATGCGGCGCAGATAGCGCTCGGACAGGGTGCCGCGCAGTCCGGTGGGACGGTTCTGCGCGTCGTGCGTCGACCCGTAGACGTCCCAGGCGCGGCGCAGTTCGTTCTGCTGGGTGTGGCTGGGCAGCAGGTTGCCGTCGATGGCGGCGCCGTCCGCGGCGGACAGGTCGTACCAGCGGGTCTGCCGCGTGTCCCCGTCGCGGGTGCGCACCTCGCCGCGGGCCTGCACCGCGACGTTCTGCTGGAGCGGGTTCGGGGCGAACAGCTTCCAGTTCTGCTCGAACTCGGGATAGACCCAGTCGTCGACGTCGCGGCCGTACTGCTTGCTCAGCGTGTTCGACGGCGCGACGTGCAGGAACACCATGAGGACGTGCAGGCCGGTGACGAGCGCGATCGCCGCCAGGGCCAGCGCGGCCGTCAGCTGGTAGCCGGGGGCGAGGCCCGCGATGCCGGCACGGCCGGGCGGGTTCGGCCGCGGCTCAGGCTCCGGATCGGGCCGGACGCCCTCGTCCGCCGCCGTTGCTTCCGTGTCCATCGGTGCTCCCCGATCCCGATTCCCTGTTCCCCTGGCCGTTCCCCCGGCCCGCCGTGTCCCCGCGGCGCATCGGAACCGTACTGGGGAGCGAGCGCCAAACACAGTCGACCGCGGTTTTCCACAGGTGAAGGGACGGTGCAGACCGGACTTGTCCACAGGCGGGCTGTTCAGGGTTGACACCCTACGGCGCCGGGTCCCACCATTGAACTCGACGAACCGAACGATCGGTCGGGAGCTGACGGAGCCCCCGGCCCCGTCGGGACCCAAGGTCGAGGGGATCGGGAATGGCGACAGCAGCCCCGCAACATCAGGCAGCCGGGACGCGGCCGGACCAGGCCGCCGACCTCGGCGAGGCCGGCTTCCAGGCCGTCTTCGACGCGGCGGTGGCGGCCGACGAGCGCATCGAGCCCCGCGACTGGATGCCCGACGCCTACCGCGCGACGCTGGTGCGCCAGATCGCCCAGCACGCGCACTCCGAGATCATCGGCATGCAGCCGGAGGCGAACTGGATCACCCGCGCCCCCTCCCTGCGCCGCAAGGCCATCCTCATGGCCAAGGTCCAGGACGAGGCGGGCCACGGCCTGTACCTCTACAGCGCCGCCGAGACCCTCGGCACCAGCCGCGACGAGCTGCTCGACAAGCTCCACAGCGGCCGCCAGAAGTACTCCTCGATCTTCAACTACCCGACGCTGACCTGGGCTGACGTCGGCGCCATCGGCTGGCTGGTGGACGGCGCCGCGATCACGAACCAGGTGCCGCTGTGCCGCTGCTCCTACGGGCCCTACGCCCGCGCGATGGTCCGTGTCTGCAAGGAGGAGTCCTTCCACCAGCGCCAGGGGTACGAGCTGCTGCTCGCCCTGAGCCGGGGCACCGAGGCCCAGCACGCGATGGCGCAGGACGCGGTGGACCGCTGGTGGTGGCCCTCGCTGATGATGTTCGGCCCGCCGGACGACGAGTCGGCGCACTCCGCGCAGTCCATGGTGTGGAAGATCAAGCGCCACTCGAACGACGAGCTGCGCCAGCGCTTCGTCGACATCTGCGTCCCCCAGGCCGAGTCCCTCGGCCTCACCCTCCCCGACCCCGAGCTGCGGTGGAACGAGGAGCGGGGCCACCACGACTTCGGTCCGATCGACTGGACGGAGTTCAAGGAGGTCCTGAAGGGCAACGGGCCGTGCAACGAGCAGCGCATCACCCAGCGCCGGCGCGCCCACGAGGAGGGCGCCTGGGTGCGCGAGGCCGCCGCGGCCCACGCGGCCAAGCACTCCACGAAGGCCACGACACACGAAGGCAGGGCGGCATGAGCGAGACCCCCACCCCCGAGGCACAGGGCCGCACGGAATGGCCCCTGTGGGAGGTCTTCGTGCGCTCCCGCCGCGGCCTGTCCCACACCCACGCGGGCAGCCTGCACGCCCCGGACGCCGAGCTGGCGCTGCGCAACGCGCGGGACCTGTACACCCGCCGCGGCGAGGGCGTCTCCCTGTGGGTCGTGCCGTCCGCCGCGATCACCGCCTCCTCGCCGGACGAGAAGGACCCCTTCTTCGAGCCCGCGGCCGACAAGCCGTACCGCCACCCGACGTTCTACGAGATCCCGGAAGGGGTGAAGCACCTGTGACGCAGGCCCCTGAGACGCAGCGGCTGACCGACACCGCGGCCGCCGCCCTCGCCCTCGGCGACGACGCCCTGGTGCTCTCGCACCGCCTGGGGGAGTGGGCGGGCCACGCCCCTGTCCTGGAGGAGGAGGTCGCCCTCGCGAACATCGCGCTCGACCTGCTCGGCCAGGCCCGCGTCCTGCTGAGCATGGCCGGCGACGAGGACGAGCTGGCCTACCTCCGCGAGGAGCGCGCCTTCCGCAACACCCAGCTGGTCGAGCAGCCCAACGGCGACTTCGCGCACACGATCGCCCGCCAGCTCTTCTTCTCCACGTACCAGCTGCTGCTCCACACACAACTGGCCGCGACGGACTCCCCGTTCGCGCCGCTGGCCGCCAAGGCGGTCAAGGAAGTCGCCTACCACCAGGACCACGCCGAGCAGTGGACGCTGCGCCTGGGCGACGGCACCGACGAGAGCCACGCCCGCATGCAGCGCGCGGTCGACGCCCTGTGGCGCTTCACCGGCGAGCTGTTCCAGCCCGTGCCCGCACTGCCGGTCGACTGGCAGAAGATCCAGGAGACGTGGACGGCGCGGGTCACGGACGTGCTCGGCCGCGCCGGGCTGGCCGTGCCCGCGGGCCCGCAGACCGGTGCCTGGAGCGCCGGTGCCGGACGCCAGGGCCTGCACACCGAGTCCTTCGGGCGGATGCTCGCCGAGATGCAGCACCTGCACCGCAGTCACCCGGGGGCGTCATGGTGACCCTCGCCCGCGAGCAGGAGACCCCGCTGGAGGCGGAGCTGCGCCGGCTCGCGGGCTCCGTGCCCGACCCCGAGCTGCCCGTGCTGAGCCTCACGGAGCTCGGCGTGCTGCGCGCCGTGCACAGCCTGGGGCCCGGCCGCGTCGAGGTGGAGCTCAGCCCCACGTACACGGGGTGCCCCGCGATCGAGGCGATGTCCGCCGACATCGAGCGGGTGCTGCACGAGCACGGGATCCCCGAGGTCACCGTCCGCCCGGTGCTCAGCCCCGCCTGGTCCACGGACGACATCACGCCCGAAGGCCGCCGCAAGCTCCGGGAGTTCGGCATCGCGCCGCCCCGCACCACCCGCGCCCCCGCCGGGCCCGTCGCCCTGACGCTGAGCCCGACCCGCCGCACCGGCGCGGACGCACCGGCCGAGGAGCCGCTCGCCTGCCCGCACTGCGGCTCGACCGACACCGAGCTGCTCAGCCGCTTCTCGTCCACCGCCTGCAAGGCCCTGCGCCGCTGCCTGGCCTGCCGCGAACCCTTCGACCACTTCAAGGAGCTGTGATGGCACAAGGAGCGGGAAGGGCCCGCTTCCACCGGCTCCGGGTCACCGCGGTCGACCGGCTCACCGACGACTCGGTGGCCCTGACCTTCGCGGTGCCGAGCGAACTGCGCGAGGCGTACCGCTTCACCCCCGGCCAGCACCTCGCCCTGCGCCGCACCGCGGACGGCACGACCGAGGGCGCCGAGATCCGCCGCACGTACTCGATCTGCTCCCCCGCCCCGGCCGGCACGGCACCGGACACGCTGCGCGTCGGTGTGCGCATGGTCGACGGCGGCGCCTTCTCCACGTACGCCCACAAGGAGATCGGCGTGGGCGACGAGGTCGAGGTGATGACGCCGGCCGGGCGCTTCGTCCTCGACCCGGCGCCGGGGCACTACGCGGCGGTGGTCGGCGGCAGCGGGATCACCCCGGTGCTCTCCATCGCGGCGACGCTGCTGGCGCGCGAGCCCGAGGCCCGGTTCTGCCTGATCCGCAGCGACCGCACCACCGCGTCGACGATGTTCCTGGAGGAGGTCGCCGACCTGAAGGACCGCTACCCGGACCGGTTCCAGCTGGTCACCGTACTGTCCCGGGAGGAGCAGCAGGCCGGTCTCGCCTCGGGCCGCCTCGACCAGGAGCGCCTGTCGGCCCTGCTGCCGGCGCTGCTGCCGGTCGAGCGGGTCTCAGGCTGGTTCCTGTGCGGCCCTTACGGGCTCGTGCAGAGCGCCGAGCGGACGCTGCGGGACCTCGGCGTGCGGCGCGACCGCGTCCACGAGGAGATCTTCCACGTGGACGACGCCCAGGGCGCCGCCCGGCCCGGTTCGGCGGCCGGGGCACCCGCCCACGCCACGGTCACCGCGCAGCTCGACGGCCGCGCGGGCAGCTGGCCCGTCCAGGACGGCGAGTCCCTCCTGGACACGGTTCTGCGCAACCGGCCGGACGCGCCCTACGCCTGCAAGGGCGGCGTCTGCGGGACCTGCCGCGCGTTCCTCGTCGCGGGGTCCGTCCGGATGGACCGGAACTTCGCGCTGGAGCCCGAGGAGACCGAGGCGGGATATGTGCTGGCCTGCCAGTCCCACCCGACCACGGAGAAGGTGGAGCTCGACTTCGACCGCTGAGTCCGGGCGCCGCGCGGCCCTTCGGCCACCCCGGCGCCCGCTCCTCGGCCACCCCGGCGCCCCTCGTCCTGTTCCTCCCGCCTCCTGTTCCCTTCTCATAGAACCTGTTCTATCTTGACGCTCCGTCAGATTCCGCTACGGCCCGGCGGATCGAGGCAGAGCCGCCGGGGCAGGCACGGGAGGGACAGCCGGTGGACTTCACCTTCTCCGAGGAGCAAGAGGCGGCCGCCGAGGCGGCGAAGGCGGTGTTCGCACCGGTCGCTCCGGACGGGGTGCCCAGCCCCTCGCTGACTCCGGGGGCCGTGGCCGAGGACTTCGACCGCGCCCTGTGGGCCAAGGCCGCGGGCGCCGATCTGCTGAGCCTGGTGATCGCGCCCGAGCACGGCGGGGCCGGGCTCGACGCCGTGGCGCTGTGTCTGGTGCTGCGCGAGTCGGCGCAGGTCCTGGCCCGGCTGCCGCTGCTCGAGCACAGCGCGGCCGCCACGGCCGTACAGGCCCACGGCAGCGCGGAGTTGCGGCAGGAGCTGCTGCCCGGCGCGGGGCGCGGCGAGCTCGTGCTGACCGTCGCCTCGGCCGGCCGCACCGGCCACGACCCTGCCGAACTCGCGGTCACCGCACGGCAGGAGGGCTCCGGGGATCAGGCCGACGGGCCGGCAAACTGGATCCTGGACGGGGTGCAGACGGCGGTGCCCTGGGCGTTCAACGCCGACCGGATCCTCGTCCCGGCGCACACCGGCGAGGGCACTCCCCTGATCGCGGTCCTCCCCGGGCCCGGCACGCGGACACCGGGCCTCACCTTCGACGAGCAGGTATCCACCACCGGCGAACGCCTCGCCGAGCTCCGCCTGGACGGCGTACGCGTCGCGGCCCGGGACATGATCGAGGCCCCCGAGGCCTGGCCCCGGCTGCACGATCTCCTCGCCACCGGCACCTGCGCCCTCGCCCTCGGCCTCGGCACCGGAGCGCTCCGGATGACCAGCGACTACGCGGGCAAGCGCGAGCAGTTCGGCCACCCCATCGCCACGTTCCAGGCCGTCGCCGTGCAGGCCGCCGACCGGTACATCGACCTGCGTGCCATGGAGGCCACCCTGTGGCAGGCCGCCTGGCGCATCAGCAGCGGGGCCGGGGGCGCGCTGCCCGTGGCCGGTGACGTGGCGGTCGCCAAGACCTGGGCCTCCGAGGGCGTGCGCCGCATCGTGCAGACCGCCCAGCACCTGCACGGCGGCTTCGGCGCGGACACCGACTACCCGCTGCACCGCTATCACGCCTGGGCCAAGCACCTGGAGCTCTCGCTCGGCCCGGCCGCCGCGCACGAGGAGGCACTGGGCGACCTCCTGGCCGCCCACCCCCTCGGCTGAGACCCCACCCGCGCCCGCACCGCATCCGCACGCCGGCACCCGCGCCCGGCACGCAGAAGGGCCCCGGCGAAAACCGGGGCCCTCAGTCGGTCTGCGTCACAGGACCGACCGCAAGAATCGAGAAGCGACCGCAAGAACCAGGAGGCGACCGCGCGCGGGAAAGGTCAGAGCACCGCGCCCGGCTTGCCCTCGCCGTCCACGACGGGACGCCCCGCCGCGGCCCAGGCCTCCATGCCACCGGCCACGTTCACCGCGTCGATGCCCTGCTGCACGAGGTAGGCGGTCACCTGGGCGGACCGGCCGCCGACCTTGCAGACCACGTTGACCCGCCCGTCCTGGGGCGCCGCCTCCGTCAGCTCACCGAACCGGGCGACGAACTCGCTCATCGGGATGTGCAGCGCCGCCTCGGCGTGCCCCGCCCGCCATTCGTCGTCCTCACGGACATCGAGGAGGAAGTCCCCCTCGGAGAGCTCGTCGACCGCGACCGTGGGCACACCAGAACCGAAAACCATGCGTACGACGCTACCCGAAGAGGAAACGGGCTCAGGCCGAGGTGAGCCGCCGCAGCTCCGCCTCGCGCTCCGCGACCTGCGCGAGCAGCTGCTCGGCGATCTCGTCGAGCAGGGTGTCCGGGTCGTCGGGCGCCATCCGCAGCATCGAGCCGATCGCGCTCTCCTCCAGCTCCCGGGCCACGACCGTGAGCAGCTCCTTGCGCTGCGCCAGCCACTCCAGGCGGGCGTAGAGCTCCTCGCTCGGCGACGGCTCCCGCTCCGGCGGCACCGGCCCCGCGGCCCATTCCTCGGCGAGCTCGCGCAGCAGCGCCTCGTCGCCCCGGCCGTACGCCGCGTTGACCCGCGCGATGAACTCGTCGCGCCGGGCCCGCTCCGTCTCCTCCTGGGCCAGGTCCGGATGCGCCTTGCGGGCCAGCTCGCGGTAGAGCTTGCGGGCCTCCTCGCTCGGCCGCACCCGCTGCGGCGGCCGCACCGGCTGATCGGTCAGCATGGCGACGGCCTCGGGGAACAGCCCGTCCCCGTCCATCCAGCCGTGGAACAGCTCCTCGACCCCCGGCATCGGCATGACCCGGGCCCGCGCCTCCTCGGCCTTCGCCCGGTCCTCGGGGTCACCGGTACGGGCCGCGGTCGCCTCGGCGATCAGGGCCTCCAGCTCGTCGAGGCGCGTGTACATCGGCCCGAGCTTCTGGTGGTGGAGCCGGGAGAAGTTCTCCACCTCGACCCGGAAGGTCTCCACCGCGATCTCGAACTCGATCAGCGCCTGCTCGGCGGCCCGCACGGCCCGCTCGAGCCGCTCCTCGGGCCGCTCCCCGGCCTGCTCACCGGAAGCCGCACCGCCATGCTCCTGAGCCCGCTCACCGCGTCCCTGAGCCTGCTCGCCGTGCTCCTGCTCGCCGTGCTCCTGAGCCTGCCCGGCTCCGTCCTGAGCCGCCTCGCTTCGGTCCTGAGCCTGCTCGGCCGAGCCGCCCGCGGGCTGCCCGTCCGTGGGCCGCCCCTCCGCCTGCTGCTCTGCCACGTCGCTCTCCGGGGTCGTCACCCGTCCAGCCTAGGCCCTGTCCTGGCCAGGGCCTCACACCCCGGTCTCCGCCGCGGTCCGCCCCTCGCGCACGGCCCGCACCAGCTCCCCGTGATCAGTCTCGGTCCGGTCCGCGTACGCCACGGCGAAGGCCGCCACGGCCTCGTCCAGCTCCTCGTTCTTGCCGCAGTAGCCGGCGACCAGCCGCGGGTCCGCGCTGTGCGCATGGGCGCGGGCGAGCAGCGCGCCGGTCATCCGCGCGTAGTCGTCGACCTGGTCGGCGGCGAGCGCGGCCGGGTCCACGCTCCCCCTTCCGGTTCCTGAACTGCCGCACCTGGAACGGCCGTCCGTCCACCGTCGTCCAGCCGAGCAGCATGTCGCTGACCACCTGCATCCGCTTCTGCCCGAGCACCACCCGCTGTCCCTCGTGCCCGGCCTCCGGCGCCGCGAAGCCGACGGCCGGCAGATGCGGGAGCAGCACGGACGGCCGCGCCTCCTTCACCTGCAGCACCAGCGGCTCGCCCCGGTGATCGAGCAGCAGCACCACGTACGAGCGTGTGCCGACGCTGCCCGTGCCGACCACGCGGAACGCCACGTCGTGGATCGCGTACCGCCCCAGCAGCGGCAGCCGGTCCTCGGACAGCGTCTCCAGATAGGGGCCGAGCGCGGCGGCGACGGACGCGGCCTCGGCGTCCGGGACCGAGCGCAGCACCGGCGGCGCGTCCACGAACCGCCGCCCGCCGCCCGGCACCTCCACCGTCGACTTCGCGGCGAAGCGGCCACTGGTGTTGTTCCGCGCCTTCTCCGAGACGCGCTCCAGGGTGCCGAGCAGGTCGTGGGCGTCGGTGTGGGAGACGAGCTCCTCGTCCGCGATCGCGTTCCAGGCGTCCAGCGCCGGCAGCCTCGCCAGCAGCCGCATCGTGCGGCGGTAGGCGCCGACGCTGTCGTGGGCGGCCTTGCGGCAGGTGTCCTCGTCGGCGCCGGCCTCTCGCCCGGCGAGCACCAGGGACGTGGCGAGCCGCTTCACGTCCCACTCCCAGGGGCCGTGCACGGTCTCGTCGAAGTCGTTCAGGTCGATGACCAGTCCGCCGCGCGCGTCCCCGTACAGGCCGAAGTTCGCCGCGTGGGCGTCGCCGCAGATCTGCGCGCCGATGCCGGTGACCGGCGTGCGCGCCAGGTCGTACGCCATGAGGCCGGCCGAACCGCGCAGGAAGGCGAAGGGGGTCGCGACCATCCGCCCGACCCGCAGCGGGGTCAGCTCGGGTATCCGGCCCCGCCCCGACTCCTCGACGGCGGCGACGGCGTCCGGCCGGCCCGCGTCCGGGGCGAAGTCCGCGTGCGAGGACCGGGGCACACCGCGCCGCAGCGCCTTCCCGGCCTCCTTGGGCGTGCCCACCGCGGCCGCCTCGCCACCGACGCCGCCGAACCGTGCGAACCCCGGCACCCGCGGCAGCCTCCTGGCCGCGCCGGAGTCCGGCCCGTCGCCCTGCCGCGGCACCGCCGCCACCGTGTCCCCGGATCCGCCCACGCAGACCGCCTCCCCCGTACATCGCTCCGACGGGCACATCGCCCAGCCCGGCAGCTGCCTGTGAACTCTGATCGGTCACGACCGTACCGCCGCGCGAAAATCCCCGTCAGAGCCTGTGGAAAACCCACGGCCTGTGCACAAGCCCCTCACCCGAGCCGGGAGAACAAGCCCCCGAAACCCCGGAGCAGGCACCCCCGAGTCCGCGAAGAACGAGCCCCCGGACTCCAGGCCCCGGCCCGCGCCCCCGGGCCTCCCGAAGCCGCTACTCCGAGCAACCCTTCCCTTCGGGCACCCCGAGATACCGCTCGGCCCAGTCCCCCAGCTCCCGCAGCGCCGGCTGCAACGCCTCACCGGCCTCGGTCAGCCGGTAGGCGACCCGCAGCGGCGGCCCCGCGTCGACCTCCCGCACGACGAGTCCCGCGCCCCCCAGCTCGGTCAGCCGGTCCGAGAGCATCCGCTCGCTGATCCCCGGGATGGCCCGGCGCAGATCCGAGAAGTGCACGGGCCCCTCCATGAGGACGGCCACGACCAGCCCGGTCCAGCGCTTTCCGAGCAGCGCGAAGACCCGCGTCATCCCGATGCCGACCGTCGAACACGCCCCGGGCACGGCCGCCCGCGCCCCGACTCCCGCGACTTCCCCGTTTCCGGCCATGCGCCCAGCGTACTGCGTTCCCGTACGGGGATGAAAAAAAGTAAGTACCTGTGTTATCAATAGCTACATACTCATCTGCAGCACGCTTCACGGCGCGGCTGCGCCACCCTCACCTCCGGGAGAGACCCCATGGCCACGCTTCTGCACATCGACTCCTCCCTCCTCCCCGGCGCCGCGTCCTCCTCGCGCACGGTCACGGACGCCTTCCGCAACGCCTGGCAGGAGCAGCACCCCGAGGGCACGGTCGTCTACCGCGACCTGGACACGAACCCGGTCCCGCACCTGAGCGCCCACGCCCACCTGGCCGGCTTCTCCGATCCGTCCGCGCACACCCCCGAGCAGGCGGCGGCCTTCGCCGAGCGCGTGAAGCTCATCGAGGAGCTGGAGCGGGCGGACGCCATCCTGATCGGCGCCCCGATGTACAACTACTCGATCCCGTCGACCCTGAAGGCCTGGCTCGACAACGTGATCCTGTTCGGCCGCACCGCAGGTGTGGAGGCCCCGGCCGCCAAGGGCACCCCGGTCACGGTCGTCGCCAGCCGCGGCGGCTCGTACGCGCCGGGCACCCCGCGCGAGGGCATGGAGTACGTGCAGAACTACCTGGAGGCCGTGCTGCGCGACACCCTCGCCCTGGACCTCGACTTCATCGTCCCGGAGCTGACGATGGCCCCGCAGAACCCGGCGATGGCCGAGCTCGTCCCGCTCTTCGAGGCCTCCCGCGAGAAGGCCCTCCTGGACGCCCAGCGCAAGGGCAAGGAGACGGCCGCCCGGCACGCCGCCTGACCCCGGCCGCCGGCACGACGGACCGGCACGACAGAGCCCCGCGGACCTTCCCGGTCCGCGGGGCTCTGCGCCGTCTCACACCGCACGACAGCGCGACGTGAGACAGGACACATCTACAGGCGCCGGATCCGCCGGAGTTCATCCACGCCGACGCCACCCGGAAACGCGAAACGGGCCCATCGTCTTCACGATGAGCCCGTCTCGGCTGTGTGCGCGAGGGGGGAGTTGAACCCCCACGCCCTTGCGGGCACTGGAACCTGAATCCAGCGCGTCTGCCTATTCCGCCACCCGCGCATTGGGTGTGTCCTCCGGCTCCGCTCCCTTTCGGGCCGCGGCGCCTTCCGACATGCAGAAGATTAGCACGCTGCGGAGGGTGGATTCACATCCGTTTCCGGCGGGCACCCGCGGTCACGGGTCACGTCGGCCGGCGACGGCCCACGAGTCACGTCCGGGCCGACCGGTTCCACAGCCGCGTACGGGACACTGTCCCGAGACCCCCTCTACGATCCCTGTGGACGGGGGCGTGGCAGGGGCTGTGAGCGTCGACACTCATCGACCGGGCGGACAGGGGGAACCAGCCGATTTCCCGACGCGTGGATACGATCAGTAAGCAGTACCAAGTAGGCAGCACGAGCGAGCAAGGCAACAGCGACAAGCAGGACGGCTACGAAGGAGGAGGTGCCCCATGGGAGTCCTGAAGAAGTTCGAGCAACGCCTCGAGGGGCTGGTCAACGGCACCTTCGCCAAGGTCTTCAAGTCCGAGGTCCAGCCCGTCGAGATCGCCGGCGCCCTCCAGCGCGAGTGCGACAACAACGCGACGATCTGGAACAGGGACCGGACGGTCGTCCCCAACGACTTCATCGTCGAGCTGAGCGCGCCCGACTACGAGCGACTGGCCCCTTACTCGGGCCAGCTCGGGGACGAGCTGTCCGGCATGGTCCGCGACTACGCGAAGCAGCAGCGCTACACCTTCATGGGCCCCATCAAGGTCCATCTGGAGAAGGCGGACGACCTGGACACGGGTCTGTACCGCGTGCGCAGCCGCACCCTCGCCTCGTCCACCAGCCAGGACCGGCCGGAGCCGCAGCACCCCGGTGCCGCACCCCGGCCCGCCCAGGCGCCCGGCGGCTACGGGTACCCGCCCGCCGCCGCGCCGCCGATGCCGTCCGCACCGCCTCCCGGCCGCCCGGCGCACGCCCCCTCGGGGCCCGCCGCCGCGGCGCAGCGCCCCGGCGCGGGCCCGATGCCGGGCTCCCGTACGCGGCACTGGATCGAGATCAACGGCACGCGGCACCAGATCTCCCGCCCCACCCTCGTGCTCGGCCGTTCCACCGAGGCCGACGTGCGGATCGACGACCCCGGCGTATCGCGCCGGCACTGCGAGATCCGGACCGGAACGCCCTCGACGATCCAGGATCTGGGATCCACCAACGGGATCGTGGTGGACGGGCAGCACACCACCCGCGCTACGCTCCGCGACGGCTCGCGGATCGTCGTGGGCTCCACCACCATCGTTTACCGGCAAGCCGAAGGGTGAAGCGGGGGCAATGTCAGAGCTGACCCTGACGGTCATGCGGCTGGGTTTCCTGGCCGTTCTGTGGCTGTTCGTGATCGTGGCCGTCCAGGTCATCCGCAGCGACCTGTTCGGCACGCGTGTCACACAGCGCGGCGCACGTCGTGAGAGCGGGCGCGCGCAGCAGGCCGCCCGCCAGGCCGCGCCCCCGCAGCAGCGCCAGCAGCAGTCGGGCGGCGGCCGCCAGCGCCGCGGCGCCCCGACCAAGCTGGTCGTCTCCGAGGGCACCCTCACGGGCACCACGGTGGCGCTGCAGGGGCAGACCATCACGCTGGGCCGCGCGCACGACAGCACGATCGTGCTGGACGACGACTACGCGTCGAGCAGGCACGCCAGGATCTACCCGGACCGGGACGGCCAGTGGATCGTCGAGGATCTCGGGTCCACCAACGGCACGTATCTCGACCGGACCCGCCTCACGACGCCCCAGCCGATCCCGCTGGGCGCGCCGATCCGCATCGGCAAGACCGTCATCGAGCTGCGGAAGTAGTGCTACGTCATGAATGAGCGCGAGCGGAGCGAGCGAGCCGGCGCGGCAGTCCCCGCGGGGGACTTCGGCGCGCTCCCGACCGGAGGGTGGGCACCGTGCGGATGTACCCGGAGCCGACGGGCGAGGTGCGCATGAGTCTGTCACTGCGCTTCGCCGCCGGATCGCACAAAGGAATGATCCGCGAGGGCAACGAGGACTCCGGTTACGCCGGTCCCCGGCTGCTCGCGATCGCCGACGGCATGGGGGGCCAGGCCGCCGGTGAGGTGGCCAGCTCCGAGGTGATCTCCACGATCGTCGCGCTCGACGACGACGTGCCGGGGTCGGACATCCTGACCTCGCTCGGCACCGCCGTGCAGCGGGCCAACGACCAGCTGCGCATGATGGTCGAGGAGGACCCCCAGCTCGAGGGCATGGGCACCACCCTGACCGCCCTGCTGTGGACCGGCCAGCGGCTCGGCCTCGTGCACGTCGGCGACTCGCGCGCCTACCTGCTGCGCGACGGCGTGCTGACCCAGATCACGCAGGACCACACGTGGGTGCAGCGCCTCGTCGACGAGGGCCGCATCACCGAGGAGGAGGCCACCACGCACCCGCAGCGCTCGCTGCTGATGCGTGCGCTGGGCTCCGGCGACCACGTCGAGCCGGATCTCTCGATCCGCGAGGTGCGCGCGGGCGACCGCTACCTGATCTGCTCGGACGGCCTGTCCGGCGTCGTCTCGCACCAGACGATGGAGGAGACGCTCGCCAGCTACCAGGGCCCGCAGGAGACGGTCCAGGACCTGATCCAGCTGGCGCTGCGCGGCGGCGGCCCCGACAACATCACGGTGATCGTCGCCGACGTCCTCGACATCGACAGCGGCGACACCCTCGCGGGACAGCTCTCGGACGCCCCGGTCATCGTCGGCGCGGTCGCGGAGAACCAGCACCAGCCGCACGACGGCGGCGCCATGGAGACCCCGGCCGGACGGGCCGCGGGACTCGGCAGGCCCGCGCCCGGACAGGGCGGGGGCGGCGGCGAGTTCGGCCCGCCCGGCAGCGGCGACAACGTCGGCTACGCGCCCGAGGGGGGCTTCGGCGCGTACGCGGACGAGGACTTCGTGAAGCCGCGGCGCGGCCGGAAGTGGCTCAAGCGCTCGCTGTACTCGGTGCTGGCGCTCGCGGTCATCGGCGGCGGCCTGTACGGCGGCTACCGCTGGACGCAGACCCAGTACTTCGTCGGCTCGAACGACGAGCACGTGGCGCTCTACCGCGGCATCAATCAGGACCTCGCCTGGGTGAGCCTGTCCGCGGTCGAGAAGGACCACCCGGAGATCGAACTCAAGTACCTGCCGCCCTACCAGCGCAAGCAGGTCGAGTCGACCATCGCCGAAGGCGACCTGGCGGCCGCGCAGGACAAGATCGTCGAGCTGTCGGCGCAGGCCACCGCGTGCAAGAAGCAGGCCGAGCGGCAGCAGGCCGAGAGCGAGAGCAACGCGAAGTCCGGTGAGGGCGAAGCGGGCGGCACGACCTCGGGCGGCACCGCGTCCAAGGCCTCGTTCCGCAAGGCGCCCTCGCCCGGCCCGTCGCAGTCGCCGTCCGGCAAGGCCAAGTCATCGCAATCTCCCAAGCCCACCCCTGGCCCCACTCTCTCCGAGGAAGAGCAGCAGCTGGCCAAGGCGTGCGCACAGCAGTAGAGCCGTTGGGGGCCTCAGCACGCCATGAGCAGTAACTCCACGACCCATACGTCGACCATCGGCGCCATCGGGGCGCCGAGCCGGCGCAACACCGAGCTGGCGCTCCTCGTGTTCGCCGTGGTCATCCCCGTCTTCGCGTACGCCAACGTGGGCCTGGCCATCGACGGCGAGCTGCCCGCGGGCCTGCTCGGCTACGGGCTCGGCCTCGGTCTGATGGCCGGCGTCGCGCACCTCGTCGTACGGAAGTTCGCGGCCTACGCGGACCCGCTGCTGGTGCCGCTGGCGACGCTGCTCAACGGGCTCGGTCTGGTCGTCATCTGGCGGCTCGACCAGTCGAAGCTGCTGCAGTCGATCGACCAGGCGGGCAACGCGGCGCCCCGGCAGCTGATGTACACGGCCATGGGCATCGCCCTGTTCATCGTCGTGCTGATCTTCCTGAAGGACCACCGCGTCCTGCAGCGCTACACGTACATCTCGATGCTGGGCGCCCTGGTCCTGCTGCTGCTGCCGCTCGTCCCGGGCCTCGGGCAGAACATCTTCGGCGCGCGCATCTGGATCAACGTGGCCGGTTTCTCCATCCAGCCCGGTGAGTTCGCCAAGATCGTGCTCGCGGTCTTCTTCGCCGGCTACCTGATGGTGAAGCGCGACGCGCTGGCGCTGGCCAGCCGGCGCTTCATGGGCCTGTACCTGCCGCGCGGACGTGACCTCGGTCCGATCCTCGTCGTCTGGGCGATCTCGATCCTCATCCTGGTGTTCGAGACCGACCTCGGTACGTCGCTGCTGTTCTTCGGAATGTTCGTCATCATGCTGTACGTCGCCACCGAGCGGACCAGCTGGATCGTCTTCGGTCTGCTGATGTCCGCGGTCGGCGCCGTGGGTGTGGCCAGCTTCGAGCCGCACATCCAGCAGCGTGTGGACGCCTGGCTCGACCCGATGCGCGAGTTCCAGCTCAGCCGTCAGGGCATCCCGGGCCACTCCGAGCAGGCGATGCAGGCCCTGTGGGCGTTCGGTTCGGGCGGCACGCTCGGCACCGGCTGGGGCCAGGGCCACTCCGAGCTGATCCGCTTCGCGGCCAACTCCGACTTCATCCTCGCCACCTTCGGCGAGGAGCTGGGCCTCGCCGGCCTGATGGCGCTGCTGCTGATCTACGCGCTGATCGTGGAGCGCGGCGTCCGCACCGCCCTCGCGGCCCGCGACCCCTTCGGCAAGCTGCTCGCCGTCGGCCTGTCCGGCGCCTTCGCCCTTCAGGTCTTCGTGGTCGCCGGCGGTGTCATGGGCCTCATCCCGCTGACCGGTATGACGATGCCGTTCCTCGCGTACGGCGGTTCGTCCGTGATCGCGAACTGGGCGCTCATCGGCATCCTGATCCGCATCAGCGACACGGCCCGCAGGCCCGCGCCCGCCCCCGCTCCCAGTCCCGACGCCGAGATGACCCAGGTGGTCCGACCGTGAACAAGCCCCTGCGCCGAATCGCGATCTTCTGCGGGCTGCTGATCCTGACCCTGCTCATCCGGGACAACTGGCTGCAGTACGTCAAGGCGGACACCCTCGCCTCGGACAAGGACAACCGCCGTGTCCTGATCGCCCGCTACTCGACCGAGCGCGGCAACATCATCGTCGACGGCAAGCCGATCACCGGGTCGACGAAGACCAAGGGCACCGACCTCAAGTACAAGCGGACCTGGAAGGACGGGCCCATGTGGGCGCCCGTCACCGGGTACTCCTCGCAGGTCGTCGGCGCCAGCCAGATCGAGAACCTCGAGGACGGCATCCTCTCCGGCAGCGACGACCGGCTCTTCTTCCGCCGCACGCTCGACATGATCACGGGCAAGCCGAAGGAGGGCGGCAACGTCGTCACGACCCTCGACGCCGCCGCACAGAAGGCCGCGTACGACGGCCTGAAGAACCGGGGCAAGGGCGCGGTCGCCGCGATCGAGCCCTCCACCGGCAAGATCCTCGCGCTCGCGTCGACGCCGTCCTACGACCCGTCGTCGTTCGCCGGCAGCCTCAACGAGGACGGCAAGACCTTCTCCAGGCTCGACAAGGACAAGGACAAGCCGCTCGTGAACCGGGCGCTGCGCGAGACGTATCCGCCCGGCTCCACCTTCAAGCTGGTCACGGCCGCGGCCGCTCTGGAGCACGGCCTGTACTCGGGCGCCGACGAGCGCACGGACTCGCCGCTGCCCTGGACGATGCCGGACACGACGACGGAGCTGAAGAACGAGGGCAACCTGCCCTGCAAGAACGCGACGCTGCGCGAGGCCCTGCGGGTGTCCTGCAACACCGTGTTCGGCAAGGTCGGCTCGGACCTCGGCAAGGACAAGATGCGGGAGACCGCCGAGAAGTTCGGCTTCAACGAGGAGCAGTTCATCCCGGTCCGCGCGAGCGCCTCGAACTTCGACAAGGAGATGAACAGGCCGCAGACCGCGCTCTCCGCCATCGGCCAGTACGACACCGCCGCGACGCCGCTGCAGATGGCGATGGTCGGCGCGGCGATCGCCAACGACGGCGCCCTGATGGAGCCGTACATGGTCGACGAGCTGAAGGCTCCGAACCTCGACACGATCGAGAAGCACGAGCCCAAGGAGATGAGCCGGCCGCTCTCCAAGGAGAACGCGCAGAAGCTCCAGTCGATGATGGAGACGGTCGTCAACAGCGGCACCGGCACCGCGGCGAGGATCCCCGGCGTGACGGTCGGCGGCAAGACCGGTACCGCGCAGAACGGTGTGAACAACGAGGGCACCCCGTACGCCTGGTTCGTCTCGTACGCGAAGACGAGCTCGGGAACCCCGGTGGCCGTCGCCGTCGTCGTCGAGGACAGTGACGCCGACCGCGGTGACATCTCCGGTGGTGGTCTCGCCGCCCCGATCGCGAAGAGCGTCATGGAAGCGGTCATCAACGGCAAGAAGTGACGTACGTGACGGAAGTGACGTACACATCCTCAGGCTCGGCCGGGTTCACCTCTTCATGTGAGCCCGGTCACCTGTTCTTCACGAAGTCGCACGTGGCGATACCGGTCCTGTCACGGCTCCCGACGCTGACCAGGTCACGTCGGGTGGGACGGGTACGGTATGCCGGACGGCACACCGCCCGCCCCCGCACGGGACGGACGGAACCGACGGAGAGGGCTGGTAGGTAACCATGGAAGAGCCGCGTCGCCTCGGCGGCCGGTACGAGCTGGGCCAGGTGCTCGGCCGTGGTGGCATGGCGGAGGTCTACCTCGCGCATGACACCCGGCTCGGTCGCACCGTGGCGGTGAAGACGCTGCGTGCTGACCTCGCGCGCGACCCGTCGTTCCAGGCCCGGTTCCGCCGGG
This sequence comes from Streptomyces xanthii, assembly GCF_014621695.1. GTDB lineage: Bacteria > Actinomycetota > Actinomycetes > Streptomycetales > Streptomycetaceae > Streptomyces > Streptomyces xanthii. The sequence goes on along the minus strand of NZ_CP061281.1, from coordinate 3,951,737 downwards.
AGGCCCAGTCGGCCGCCTCGCTCAACCATCCCGCGATCGTGGCGGTGTACGACACCGGCGAGGACTACGTCGACAACATCTCCATCCCGTACATCGTGATGGAGTACGTCGACGGATCCACGCTGCGCGAGCTGCTGCACTCGGGGCGCAAGCTGCTGCCCGAGCGGGCCATGGAGATGACCATCGGCATCCTCCAGGCCCTCGAGTACTCGCACCGCGCCCAGATCGTCCACCGCGACATCAAGCCGGCCAACGTCATGCTGACCCGCACCGGACAGGTGAAGGTCATGGACTTCGGCATCGCCCGCGCCATGGGCGACTCGGGCATGACGATGACGCAGACGGCCGCGGTCATCGGCACCGCCCAGTACCTCTCGCCGGAGCAGGCCAAGGGTGAGCAGGTCGACGCCCGCTCAGACCTGTATTCGACGGGCTGTCTCCTCTACGAGCTGCTGACGGTCCGCCCTCCGTTCGTCGGCGACTCGCCCGTCGCGGTCGCGTACCAGCACGTCCGCGAAGAGGCCCAGGCCCCGTCGGTCTTCGACCCCGAGATCACGCCCGAGATGGACGCGATCGTCCTGAAGGCCCTGGTCAAGGACCCGGACTACCGCTACCAGTCGGCCGACGAGATGCGCGCCGACATCGAGGCCTGCCTCGACGGCCAGCCCGTCGCGGCCACCGCGTCCATGGGCGCGGTCGGCTACGGCGGCCACCCGGACGACCAGCAGACGGCCATGCTGCGCCCGCAGAACGGCGGCGCGGCCCCGACCTCGATGCTGCCCCCGGTCAACCCGGACGACGGCGGCTACGGCTACGACGAGCCCCGCGGCGGCCGGCGCAAGCAGGGCAAGAGCCACACGTCGACGATCCTGCTGGTCGCGGCGGGCATCCTCGTGCTCGTCGGCGCCATCCTGATCGGCAAGTGGTTCAGCAGCGGCGGCAGCGGCGACGGCCAGGTCGAGGTCCCGAGCCTCATCGGCGAGAGCTTCCCGGACGCCAAGGAGAAGGCCGACCGCGTCGACCTCAAGGTCGTCAAGGGCGAGCCGATGGCCTGCCAGAACAGCCCGAAGAACACGGTCTGCGAGCAGGACCCGAAGAGCGGCAAGGTCGACAAGGGCGAGACGATCACCCTGCGCATGTCGACGGGGTCGCCGAAGCTGACGATCCCGGACGTCACGGGCCTGTCGTACGCCGAGGCCGAGGCCGACCTGAAGAGCAAGGGCTTCACGAACATCTCCCGGGAGTCCGAGGAGTCGGACCGCAAGCCCGGCACGGTGTTCAAGCAGGACCCGGAGAGCGGTGGCAAGGTCGAGAAGGGCACCGAGATCACCCTGACCGTCGCCGCCGCGAAGCAGACGGTCGTCGTGCCGGACGTGTCCTCCGCCAAGAACCTCACCTGTGAGCAGGCCACGGCCCAGCTCACGCAGAACAAGCTGAAGGCGACCTGCACCGAGGAGGAGGCCGCCGGTGTCGAGCCGGGCAAGGTCTTCTCCCAGAGCCTCGCGGCGAACTCCGAGGCCGAGCCGGGCTCCACGGTGACCCTGAAGGTCGCCAAGGCGGCCGAGCAGCTGACCGTCCCCGGGGACCTCGGGGGCAAGAAGCTGAAGGACGCCCGCAAGCAGCTCTCCGACATGGGGCTCAACGTCCAGCTGGCGGCGGGTTCCCCGGGTGACGACAACGCGGTCGTGATGGGCAGCCAGCCCGGAGCGAACAGCCCGATCAACAAGGGCGACACCATCACCCTGGTGACGGCGCCCGGCGGTGGCGGCAACGGCGGCAACAACGGAGGCGGCCTCTTCGGCGGCCTCGGCGAGGACTGACCCGCCCGCTTCGCGTACGAGAGGGCCCCGGTCCCCCACAAGGGGGGCCGGGGCCCTCTCACGTGTGCCGTGGCGTCAGCGCAGTTCCTTCGGCGGTGTGCGCTCGCTGTCGACCTTCTCGACGCGCTCCAGCTCGCCCCACACCACGTACCGGTAGCGGGAGGTGTAGACGGGCGTGCAGGTCGTCAGCGTGATGTAGTGCCCGGGCTTCTTCACGCCGGACTGCTTGGGCACCTGGTCGATGACGTCCACGTCGAACTTCGAGGTCTCGGGAAGGATGTCGTAGACCTTGTAGACGTACCACTTGTCCTTCGACTCGAAGACGACCGGATCGCCCTTCTCGATCTTGTCGATGTTGTGGAACTTGGCGCCGTGCCCGTCGCGGTGCGCGGCGAGCGAGAAGTTGCCCTTCTTGCCGCTGGTGGGCAGGACGGCCTTCACGGGGTCCGTGTAGTAGCCGGCCACGCCGTCGTTGAGGACCTTGCTCGAGGTGCCCTTCTCGACGAGGACCTCGCCCTTGCCCAGGGCGGGGACGTGCAGGAAGCCGATGCCGTCCTTGGTGTCGAGGGCGCCGGGGCCCTTGTCCGCGGCCCAGTGGTCGCGGACCTTGTTGCCCTGCTTGTGGGCCTCCCGGTCGGCCATCACGTTCGTCCACCACAGCGAGTACGCGACGAACAGGCCGAGGATCACGCCCCCGGTGATGAGGAGTTCGCCGAAGACGCTGACGGCCGCCGCGATCCGGCCCCTGCGGGGCGGCGGCGGGGATGCGGGTGAGGCGGGGGCGCCGTCGCGCTCCGCGTCCTGCTCATGGTCGCTCTCGCGGCCGGTCGTCGCTGCCACTGACTGTTCGCCCCGTCCTGTGCCGTGCCCGTGATGCCCGCCGCCGGTGTGCGCCCTAGTCGACGAGGGCGTCCGGCTTGCCCTTGCCGCGCGGCCGCTCCTCGACCATCTTGCCCCAGACGATCATCCGATAGGTGCTGGTGAACTCCGGCGTGCAGGTGGTCAGTGTGATGTACCGGCCGGGCTTGGTGAAACCGGACCCGGCGGGGATCGGATCGATCACCGCGGTGTTCGACGGCGGCGTCTGCGGGAGGATGCTCGCCATCTTGTAGACGTAGTACTTGTCGCGCGTCTCGACAACGATCGGATCGCCGGGCTCGAGACGGTTGATGTAGCGGAACGGCTCGCCGTGCGTGTTGCGGTGCCCCGCGATCGCGAAGTTCCCCTGCTTCGCGTCGGGCATCGCCGTCGGGATGCTGTCCTTGTCGTAGTGGCCGACCATGCCCTGGTCGAGCACCTTGGGCTTGCTGATGCCCTCGGCGATCGGCACGACGACGTCCAGCCGCGGGATGTGCAGGATGGCGAAGCCCTGGCCGGGCTCGAAGGTGCCGGGCTTGCCCTTGCCGTTGGCCCAGTCGTCCTCGAGGTGGCTGCGGGCGTCGCCGGCGATGTTGTGGGCCCGCACGTTCGACCACCACAGCTGGTAGGTGACGAACAGGAGCATGAGCACGCCGAGGGTGATGAAGACCTCGCCGATGGCGCGGCTCGCCAGCACGCCGGCGCTCGGGCGCGCGGCCCGCGCGGCGCGGCGGGCCTCGACGCGCGTGAGGGGCCTGTCGTCGGGCTTCTCCGGGTCCGCGGCGGGCGCGGGGGCCGCTCCGCCCGCATGGCGCCCTCCGCCCTTCCTGGCGGCCTTCCTGCGCGCCGCACGGCCGCCGGTGACGACGGGCTCCGCCGCGCGCCGGGTGTCGGCCGTGCGCAGAGCAACCGTTTCGTCGTCCCGTACGGGCGTCTGCGCGTCCGGCACCTGGAGATCCGGCTCCGGGTACCAGTCCTGGGCGTAGCCCTCGGGGGCGTACCACTCGGGCTCCGGCTCGGGTGCGGGCTCCTGGACCGGCTGCTGCTGCTCCGCGGCGCCCGGGGGGCGGAACCACGGTGACGGGTGCTGCTGCCCCTGATGCCCCTGTTGCTGCCCCGGCAAGGGACCGCCGAGAGGGTCGTCCGGGCGCAGTTCGGTCACGCCGAGGCCCTGCCCACGACGGGCGCGAGACCCGCCGATCTGGCCGGCGCGCCCGCGTCGCCGCACTCCGCCAGCCAGTTGGCCAGCATCAGGTGCCCGTGCTCGGTCAGCACGGACTCGGGGTGGAACTGGACGCCCTCCACCGGCAGTTCACGGTGGCGCAGGCCCATGATGATGCCGTCCTCGGTGCGGGCCGTGACCTCGAGGACCTCGGGCACGGTGTCCGGCTCGGCGGCCAGCGAGTGGTACCGGGTCGCGGTGAACGGGTCGGGCAGGTCCTTGAAGACGCCCTTGCCCTCGTGCCGCACCAGGGAGGTCTTGCCGTGCAGCAGCTCCGGCGCGCGGTCCACGACGCCGCCGTACGCGACCTGCATGGACTGCATGCCGAGGCAGACGCCGAAGACCGGGACGCCGGTGTCGGCGCAGTGCCGGACCATGTCGACGCAGACGCCCGCCTGCTCGGGGGCGCCCGGGCCGGGGCTCAGGAGCACCCCGTCGAAGCCGTCCTGCGCGTGCGCGGTCGTCACCTCGTCGTTGCGCAGCACCTCGCACTCCGCGCCCAGTTGGTACAGGTACTGGACGATGTTGAAGACGAAGCTGTCGTAGTTGTCGACGACGAGAATGCGGGTCTTTCGCGTGCTCACTGGCCGTTCACCGTCACATCGTTGAAGGGCAGCAGCGGCTCGGCCCAGGGGAAGACGTACTGGAAGAGGACGTAGACGACCGCGAGGACGAGCACGATCGAGATCAGCGCCCTCACCCACGCGTTGCCCGGCAGATTCCGCCAGATCCAGCCGTACATGCCGGTCGCTCCTTCCACGCCGTCTTCGTACGCGCACCAGACTAACGGCGCAACGCTTCCGGTTTCCCGGCCTCCACAGGCTGAGTGGCATCAAGATGCGCCCAGACGATGAGCCGGTGGCTGTGACCCCACTCCGGCTCGCACGTCGTGAGCGTCAGATAGCGCCCCGGTTCCTTGTACCCGGACTTGCGCGGCACGGGGTCGATCACGCCCACGTCCCCGGGCAGCGTCTTGTAGGGCTCGGTGTCGATGACGTACGTGAACCAGGTCGTGCCGTCGGTGAGCACGACCTGGTCACCGGGCCGCAGCCTGGGGAAGTCCTTGAACGGGTCGCCGTACGTGCGCCGGTGGCCGGCGACCGCGAAGTTGCCCTTCTGCCCGAGCTGAGCGGTGCCCGCGTAGTGGCCGAGTCCCTTCTTGAGGGTGTCGACCTCCGTGTTCTGCAGCACGGGCTTGTTCCACGTGAAACCGAATCGCGGGATGTACATCACGGCGAAGGGCTTGCCGTCCCGGTACGCGGCCGGCTCGGGCGGCGAGGTGTCCGCGGACTCCTCGCCGGGCGCCGGGCCGGGATCGGGGGAGGCGGTGGCGACGGGTCTGCGCGCCCACTGGTCCTGGAGGTCGTCGATCTGGTGGCTCATCGCACTGTCGGCCTTCACACCGGTCCAGAACAGTACGTAGACGACGAACAGCACGATCGCGGCACCGACCGTGATGCACAGCTCGCTGAACGTCCGGACGACGACTCGCACCGACACCCCCCGGTGTCTTATGGCGGCTACTGGCTGACGGGCTTCGCGTAATGGAGATCCACTGTGCCCGAGTAACCGGGAAGAGTCACCGCCCCGTCGTCCTCGACTTTCCAGCCGAGCCCGTAGGCGTTGACGTAGAGCATGTAGTTCTGGATCTCCGGGGAGGCGGCGACGGCCTGCTTCAGCTCGTCCGGGTCGCCGATCGCGGTGATCTTGTAGGGGGGCGAGTAGACGCGGCCCTGGAGGATCAGGGTGTTGCCGACGCAGCGCACGGCGGAGGTGGAGATCAGCCGCTGGTCCATGACCTTGATGCCCTTGGCGCCGCCCTTCCACAGGGCGTTCACCACGGCCTGGAGGTCCTGCTGGTGGATGACCAGGTCGTTGGGCTGCGGCTCGGGGTAGCCGGGGAGCTTGGCGGTCGCGTTCGGCGGGGCGTCGTCGAGGGTGACGGAGACGGCCTCGCCCTTGAGCTTCTTCGTGCCGGACGCCTTCTCCAGGGCGTCCAGCTTCTTGTCCTCGGCGGAGGTGGAGCCGTCGTCGCGCTCGGCGAGGGCCTCGACGTCGTCGCGGACGCCGCTGTTCCCCTCCTCCAGCTCCTTGTTCTTGTGGCTGCGCTCCTGAATGAGGTCGGAGAGCTTCAGAAGGGACGCATCCGTACGGATATTGGTGCCCTTGGCCGTATTGAAGCTGGTGAAGAAAATAAGGCCGGCAAGGGCGAAAACGCCCACGGTGAGCAGCCTCACGGGGCGGAAACGGCCACGGGCGGAACCGGTGCCGCCACCGTGGTCGAGGTCGGCACCGGGCTCGTTCCGGGGGTCGGCAGAATTGCTCAACGTACCCTTATCTCCTTCGACGCCGCGGAAGCACTACGCTAACGGACGCCCGGGGGAGCACTCAGATTCCGTTGAAGTTCCGCTTGTACGCTGCTCCGGAGCCCGTCCACGTTCCCTGCGCGGCCACGCAGCGCATCGACAGGAGAGACCCTCGTGCCGAAGTCACGTATCCGCAAGAAGGCCGACTACACCCCGCCGCCGGCGTCGAAGCAGGCGACGAACGTCAAGCTGACCAACCGCGGCTGGGTGGCCCCGGTGATGCTGGCGATGTTCCTCATCGGACTCGCCTGGATCGTCGTGTTCTACGTGAGCAACGGGTCGCTTCCCATCGACGCCCTGGGCAACTGGAACATCGTGGTCGGCTTCGGTTTCATCGCCGCCGGATTCGCCGTCTCCACGCAGTGGAAGTAGGCCCGGGACCAGCTTCGGCCCGAGCTTTCCACTGAGTTATCCACAGGTTTTCCACATGGGGAAAAGGTCAGACGATCTGTGGATAACCTCTCGGAGATTGACGCCGGTGTGACCGGCGAGGTTACGGTCGACCATCTGTTCGCCCCTTGCCCTTCCTGGGAAAACCCAGGTCAGCGGCAGGGGGCGCAGTCGTTCTCCACCACATGCACAAGATCCGGCACACGCTGTGGACAACGGCGGTCACCATCGGTGGAGGAACGAGCTCAAGTGAGCTGTCCGGTCCGCACGACGACCGTCACGACGACGGCGAGCAGCACCAGTGCGCAGACCCCGTACTGCACGAGGGCGCGGCGCTCCCGCGGGGCGTGAATCATCCCGTACCCGACGGCCAGGCCCCCCACGAGACCACCGATGTGGGCCTGCCAGGCGATGTTGAACGCCGGGGTGAAGGTGAAGATCAGGTTGATCACCAGCAGAGCGATCAGGGGCCGCAGGTCGTAGTTGAGCCGGCGCATGACGACGGCGGTCGCGCCGAAGAGGCCGAAGATCGCCCCGGAGGCTCCGAGCGAGCCCTGGTTCGGTTCCTCGAGCAGATAGGTGAGCGCACTGCCCGCGAGCCCGGAGACGAAGTAGAGCGCGAGATACCGGGCCCGGCCCAGGGCCGCTTCGAGCGGACCGCCGATCCACCACAGGCTCAGCATGTTGAACGCGATGTGGGCATAGCCGCCGTGCAGGAACATCGCGGTCACCAGCCGGTACCACTGCCCCTCGGCCACACCCTGCGGAGTACTGAAGCCGGGCACCCAGGCCAGCCCGAGCATCTCGAACCGGTTGGTGAAGTGATCTCCGACGGACAGCTGCACGAGGAAGACCGCCAGGCAGATCCCGATCAGAACCTTGGTGACCAGGCGCGGGTCGGCGGCGACCGTGCCGCCGGCCAGCGTGCGCGGCCGCGTCGCGGTCGGCCGGTGCCCGGTCCCCGAGCCGCTCCGCACGCACTGAGGGCACTGGAACCCCACGGAGGCGCTGACCATGCACTCCGGGCAGACGGGCCGCTCGCAGCGCGTGCAGCGGACCCCGGTGGGACGGTCCGGATGCCGGTAGCAGCCGGGCAGTCCTTCTCCGTCCTGGTGCGCGTCGGCCATGTCGGTCCGTCCCCTCAGGTGAAGCGGCCCCGCCCATCCTTACGGACGAGCGGGGCGAAAAGGTTCCCTGAGGCCGAAGACACGGCCCGGCGACGGGCTAGCGGGTCTCGACGACCACGGACTCGATGACCACGTCGCTCAGCGGACGGTCGGTGCGCGGATTGGTCTGCGCGGTGGCGATGGCGTCCACGACCTTCTTGCTGGCGTCGTCGACGACCTCGCCGAAGATCGTGTGCTTACGGGTGAGCCAGGCGGTCGGCGAGACGGTGATGAAGAACTGCGAGCCGTTCGTCCCGGGGCCCGCGTTGGCCATCGCCAGCAGGTACGGCTTGTTGAACGCCAGGTCGGGGTGGAACTCGTCCGCGAACTGGTACCCCGGCCCGCCCGTCCCGTTCCCCAGCGGGTCGCCGCCCTGGATCATGAAGCCGCTGATGACGCGGTGGAAGATCGTGCCGTCGTAGAGGGGGGCCGTGGACGTCTCGCCGGTCTCCGGGTTCGTCCACTCACGCTCGCCCTTGGCGAGCTCCACGAAGTTCTTGACCGTCTTCGGTGCGTGGTTCGGCAGCAGCCGGACCTCGATGTCGCCCTGATTGGTCCTGAGGGTGGCGTAAAGCTGCTCGGCCACGATCTGCCTTCCGTCGTCTCCTGTGCCCTCCCGATCCTCGCACGGCACCGGCACCCCGGCGCCCGCTCGACTGTCAGGGTTGTGCGGGGGTTTCCGGCGGAAAAACCCCACTGGTCCAGTGCCGACCCGGCGCGTCCCACCGGGATCCGTGGCATTGTCGTCGGCAGGCCCCTTTCCGCGTCTTACCACCGCATTGCCGCCTCTGGCAGGCATGATCCGCAAAAGGGTGGAAAGGTGAAAACCTGTACGCCACCGAGGAGGAGGATCACGTGACCCGCATCGACAGCGTGCGCGCCGCGACCGGCTCGGCGAAGGACAGCGTGCTGCACGCCGCGGACGTGGTGGCGCCCTACGCCGAGACGGCCAAGGACAAGGCCGCCCAGTACACGCACGACGCCCGCGTCGCGCTCGCCCCGCACCTCGCCCAGGCCGCACGGCAGGCGCGCGTCCAGTACGACGCCCACCTCGCCCCGCGCCTGGAGCAGGCGCGCACGCATGTACCGCCGAAGGTCGACCTGGCCGCCCACGAGGCCGCCGCACGCACCCGCCGGGCCGCCCAGCAGGCCGCCGCGTATTCGAAGCCCCGCATCGAACAGGCCGTCGCCGCCGCCCAGCCCGTCGCCGAGGAGGCCGGTGCCCGCAGCGCCGCCGCCATCGCCGCCCTGCGCAGCCAGGTCTCGGCGGACGAGATCCGCGCCCTGGCCCGCAAGCACGAGCGCCGTCACCGCGGCCGCCGCGCCCTCAAGGGCATCGCCCTGATCGGCCTGCTGGCCGGCGGAGCGTTCGCCGCGTGGAAGTGGTGGGACAAGCAGGCCAACCCGGACTGGCTCGTCGAGCCCCCCGCCGCCACCGAGGTCCCCGACAACGCCCCGCTCTCCTCGGTCGACGGCAGCGGCCAGGCCCACCTCGACCCGGAGGTGCAGGCCAAGCAGGCGGAAGCCGAGGCGGAGGAAGGCCCGGACGAGGGCCGCTGAGGCCGCGCGCGCCCGCCTCGCCCCGGCGCCGCCCGGACACAAAAGAGCCCCTCGGGCCCGGTCTCCACGACCGGGCCCGAGGGGCTCTTCGGGTGGTGGAGCGTCACCCTCGCCACCGAGTCAGGGCCGCGTTCATCGCGTGCACGACCGGCCGGGCACGCACACCTCCCGTACGCGCGAGACGCGCCACGCCTCGCCGAGGATTCCGCCGCGGGCGGCGAGGAGGGCCGCCGAGCGGGCGCGGATCGCGGTGGTCAGGGCCGGGCCCGACAGGGCCGTCTCCAAGGCCTGGGCCAGGGCCGTCGCCGCGGTCCAGGCGCGGCGCGGCGCACAGGTGTGCGGGTGGACGGCCCACACGTCCTGATCCGCCGCCGCGTCGCGGAGAGCGGAGAAGGAGGCGAGGCCGCACTCGGCCAGGGCGAGCACGGGCCCGGCCGTGGGCGGCCGCAGTGCCGAGAAGCGCTCCTGCGGCGCGAGGACCGCGGGCACGCCGTCCGGCCCCAGGCCCGTGGCGCGGGCCTCCGCGGTGACCCGGTCGGCGAGCGCGGCCCAGTAGGGCCCGTCGTCGCGGACGACCGTGAGGCCGGTGCCGAGCGCGGCCGCGGCCAGGACGATCGTGGAGGCGAGCGCCACGTCGTCAGGGGCCCAGCTCAGGGCGGGCGGTCCGGCGTGGACGAAGGGGAGCAGGCTCGGCAGCCCTGCCGCCTGGTAGGTCTTCCGGGCCCGCACCGTGATCGCGGGGTCGCTGTGGCCGAGGACCGCGGTGTAGCCGAGGCCGACGACCGTGGCGGCCACGTCCGGGGTCTCGTCGTGCACGTGCCAGTCGGCGGCGCCCGGCCGGACGGCCCGCACCCGGGCCAGTTCGCGGAGCAGAACCGCACCCCAGGCCGCCCGCGGCCCGGTGAGCGGGGCGATGACGGCGACGCGAGGTGCCGGCACCGAGGTCAGCCCCAGATGAGCGAGTCACCGGATGCGGCCGTGCCCACCGCACCCCGCTGCCCGGCGTCAGTGCCGGCCGCCACCGCACCGCCGAGGACGAGGGCGGCGGCGAGTGCGGTGAGCAGCCCCCGGAAGGCGGACGGGCGGCGCGTGCGGACGGCGGTCTGGGCAGCGGACACAGGAATCCTCCTGGAACGGGGCTCGGTGGGTGTGCGCCCAGCATGTTCCGGTGGGGTGATCCGTGGCTACGCCTGACAGGGTTCCGGGTCCGGCCATGGCCTGGAGCGGACCCACGCCGACGTCGCCTCGCAGCTGCCCGTAAGGCTCGACGTGCGCCCGTAGGTTCAGCGCCCGTCCGTATGGCGAACCAAGCCTGGCAGGGGGAGACCCGGCTCCTTAGGATCTTGGCAGGCATTGGGGCCGCGTCACGCAACGGGACCCCTGGGCTCCCGGCCGTGCGCGCAAGGGGGGGTTCAGGTGGAGGACGTCGTACGCGCGCGGGCGCGGGAGATCTACCGGGCGGCGCTGGACGCGGCCGACTGGCATCCCGAGACGCTCGTCGCGTCGCGGGGCTGGAACGGCACCGAGTTCGCGGAGGCACTCCAGCTGCTCGGCGAACTGGGTCTGTTCACACCGTCGTCCGACACCAGGAGCGGGTGGACCGCGCTCTCGCCCGACACCGCGCTGCGCAACCTCCTGCTCGAGGAGGATCGCAGCACCGGCGCCTACCTCGACGCCATGCGGCAGACCCGGGCGGCCCTCGACCGGCTCGTCGTGGACTTCCACCCGCTGCGCGTCCGTGGCCTGCTCGACGCCCAGTTGGAGGTGGTGACGGGGGCGGCGAACGTGTCGGCGGCGCTGGAGGACGCCTCGCAGCGGGTCGAGGACGAGGTGCTCTCGCTGCACCCCGGCCGCGCGCTGCCCACCGAGATGATCGAGGCGGGCCTGGAGCGCGACCGGCTCGCCCTCGGCCGCGGCGTGCGCATCCGCACGATCCATCTGGGGGCCGTGGCCGCGGTACCGCACATGGCCTCGTACCTGCGGCGACTGAACGCCGAGGGCGCGCAGGTACGCACCGCGCACACCCTTCCCCTGCGGCTGATCGTGCTGGACCGCTCGTCGGCCATCGTGCCCGCGCCGCCCAGGCCCGCGGACGGGAACGACGAGGAGATCGCGGCCGTCGTCCTGCGCGGCGAGACCCTCGTCGGGGTGTTTCGGGAGATCTTCGAGCACTGCTGGGCGTCGGCGAGTGTGCTCGCCGACGCCCATGACGAGCCGGACCGGCCGGACGACGGGAGCGGCTGGCTGCCGTCGGGCCGCCACCGCGAACTGCTGCGGATGCTGGCGGGCGGCCTCACGGACGAGGCGATGGCCCGCAAGCTGGGCCTGTCCGAACGCACGGTCCGCCGCCTCGTCGCCGAGCTGTCCGAACGGCTAGGAGCGGCGAGCCGGTTCCAGGCCGGGGTGTGTGCCGTCCGCTCCGGCTGGCTCGACGACTGATCCGAGGGCGCTCTCGGGCAGCGGTGCGGGCCCGGCGGTGGTCTGCGCCGCGGCCGCCGTTGCCGCCGCAGCAGGCTCTTCGGACTCCTCCTTCGGTGCGGACTCCTCCTTCGGTGCGGGCTCTTCCTTCGATGCGGGCTCGGCCGCCGTGCGGCCCCACGTCGTACCGACGAGGACGAGGACGGCGCCCGCGAGTCCGAGCGAGCCCGGCCGGTCGCCGGCGAGCGTGATGCCGACGACCGCGGCCCACACCGGCTCGGTGCCGAGCAGCAGGCTGACCCGGGACGGGGAGGTACGCCGCACGGCCCACATCTGCACGAAGAAGGCGAACAGGGTGCAGAAGGCGGACAGGTAGAGCAACCCCAGCCAGCCCGCCGCGCTGAGGTCCGCGGCGGCCGTCCAGGGCGCGGTGCCGGTGCCGGGCACCGCGCTGAGCAGGGCGAACACCAGGACCGCGGAGGAGAGCTGGACCGTGGTCATGGACAGGGAGTCAGCGCCCTGCGCGGACTTCATCCGGGACATCGCGAGGACGTGCACGGTCCTGGCGACCGCGGCGCCCAGCATCAGCAGGTCGCCGAGGGACGGCTCGGTGAAGCCGGCGCCCTGGGTGAGGAGCACCACGCCGAGCACCGAGAGCGCGGCCGCCGCGACGAACGATCGGGGCAGCGGGGTGCCCCGCAGCCTGCTCTCCGCGACCGGTGTGAGGATCATGGTGAGGCTGATGATGAGCCCGGCGTTGGTCGCCGAGGTCTGCACGACGCCGTACGTCTCCAGGAGGAAGATCCCGGCGAGGATGAGGCCGAGGGTCCCGGCTCCGCGTATCTGTGTGCGGTCCATGGCGCGCAACTTGCGCCGGCCGACGACGACGAGCGCGGGCAGGACGACCGCGAAGCGCAGGACCAGAACGGCGAGCACGGTCTGGGCGGTGGTGACCTCCTTCGCGGCCAGATAGCTGGAACCCCAGACCACCGCGACCAGCAGGACGGGCAGGTCGGTCAGCCAGGCACGGCGGGGCGCGGTGGCGGGCATGGGGCTCCTCGGGTGGCTCGGGAAGGCGGGCGTAGGGAAGGGAGTACGCGTCAGCGCGCGGTGTAGGCGATCACCAGGACGTCGCGGTGCGCGGCGAGGCCGGGGTCCCGCGGCTGTACCGGGGTCACCGAGTGCAGCGTGCGGCGGTCGTCGCCGAGCAGGATGTCGCCGGGCCGGGACAGCGTAGTGGTCATGAGGTGTTCGCCTTCGTCGGTGTACACACCGCTCTCGCCTCCGGTCACGTTGGTTCGGCCGATCATCAGCGAGGTGATGAAGGTGACGCCGTCGCGGTGCCGCCCCTCGGGCGCGGGCTGACCGGTCTGGTCGGCGGACGCGGCGATGCGGTACGGGTGGAGCTTCACGTTCCACGCGGTGGTGCCGTCGACCGCGCTGAAGATCCGGCCGAGTTCGACCAGGACCGAGCGCAGCAGCGGGTCGGTGGCGAAGGACTCGGTCAGCGGGTCGAAGACGCGCTCGACGCCCCCGTTGAGCGGGTTGACGTCGGTCTCCTGGCGGTACGGCGCGTGCGGCAGGAGCGTGAGTTCCGCGGCGGCCGGGTCGAGGTCGAACTGTCCGTAGCGGCGGTGGCGGTAGGTGCCGCCGTCGGCCATGTGGGTGTCGAGGGTCAGCTCGTCCCAGTGCCGGGCGAAGCGGTTCCACTCGGCCGGGTCCGCGCCGACGAGCGCGGAGAAGTCGGCGGCGGGGATCAGGTGCCCACCGGGGCCGGCCAGGGCCTCGACGGCCTCGGCGGTGACGGGGTGGGTGGCGACGGGGTGGGCGATGGCGGTGGCCATGGGGTGCTCCAGAGGAAGTGCGGGGTGGCGTCGGTCCGGTCTGCCGGGTCAGACGGTGGCGAGCAGCGTCGGCTGCGGGGCGAACGGCGCGGACTCGGCGGCGATCGTGTGCTCCTCCCACAGCTCGCGGTCGCGCAGGTAGAGCGGTCTGCGGGCGCTGATGGACCGGGTGTCGGCTCCCCCCGTGCGCAGCTGCCAGGTCACGGACCCCGTGGTGCGGGCGGCGCAGCTGTCGATGAACGCCTGCACGGACAGCCGCAGTTCGCCGAACCAGCGGCCCTCCAGGACCTCCCGGGTCCACACCTGCTCCAAGTGCCGCTTCTCCCGGATGAGTTCGGCATCCAGGCAGGCGCTCTCGACGTGCCGGTAGGTGTTCAGGAGCAGCCAGGCGGCCGGCATCTCCCGGATCTCCAGGACCTTCTCGCCGTGGTCGAGGTGCTCGAGGCCCGAGTAGCGGCCGAGGCCGTACGCACCGACGCGCCGGTTGAGCTGGTCGATCATCTCGGTCAGCCCGAGGGGAACGCCGTCGACGGCGACCGGCAGGCCGTGCTCGAACGCCACGGTCAGGCGCTCCGTCTCACCAGGAGCGGCGGTGGGCCTGCTCCACGTGTACATCTCCTCCGGCACCTCGTGCAGCTCGGGATCGTCGAGGATGCCCGACTCGAACTCCCGGCACCACAGATTGGAGTCGCCGCTGACGATGCGCCCGGCCAGCAGCCCGACGCCCGCTTCGCCCAGCTCGGCCAGCTTCTGCTCCCGGGTGACCGGGTCCAGGTCGTACGGGCTGCCGAAGGCACCCTCGTAGCCGAGCAACCCCAGCGCCCCGTTAAGACGGCGCAGCGTGTTCTGCGAGCGGTTGGCGGTGTGCAGTACGGCCTGCGCGCCGATGGCGCGGGCGAGGTCGACCGCGGCCTGGGCGATGAGCGGGCGGCTGAGGCTGGAGCTCACCGGATGGATGCCCAGGTAGACGGCCTGTGCGGCGATGGCGGGTGCCACGTGCCGGGCGGCGAACTCCTCCCGCCGGTCGAGGATGTGGATCCGGGCGCCGAGCGCCTCGGCCACCTGACGCTTGTAGGTGCAGGACTCGTCCTCGCCGATGTCGATGCTCACCGCGTGGATCTCACGGACGCCCATCCGCCGCAGCCGCAGCAGCAGGTACGAGCTGTCCAGGCCACCGCTGAACAGGGTGACGACGGGCCGGTCCGGATCCAGCGACGCGAGTTGCGCGAAGGACCGGACGAGCGGGGGACGGAGGTCTTCTCCAACCAGATTGCTGATCACGTGATCGAGCCTCGCGGCTGCGCCGGGTCACGGACAACGGATTCCGCCGACCGCCACCGGCCATGACCGCACCTGGAACGGGAGGACCGCCCCCTCGGCACGGGTACGGGGGGCACCACGGAATCAGCAGGGGCAGCAAACACCGCCGGCCCCGAGCCCCCGGGCTCACGAAGCCGCCTGTCCGTACGACCGCGACCGCACGCCGGCACGGGGGATCGGGACGCAAAAAGACCCCCCTGATCGCGTTTCCGCAGATCAGAGGGGTATATGCGAGTGGAGCCTAGGGGAGTCGAACCCCTGACATCTGCCATGCAAAGACAGCGCTCTACCAACTGAGCTAAGGCCCCGAAAACAACGCACCGCACCGGAAGATTCGCGCTCCGGGCGGGCATCGCAGACCAGAGTACCGGGTCACCCCCCGGATACCGCAAAAGGATTGGGGGTCCCGGCGGGCGACCACTCTCCGTAAGATGCCCCACGTGCTTCGCGGCAGCGAAGCGCCGTACTTGGGGAAGCGATGGGGAGACGCAATGGACGCCGCACAGCAGGAAGCTACCGCGAGAGCACGGGAGCTCCAGCGCAACTGGTACGGGGAGCCGCTGGGGGCGCTCTTCCGTCGGCTGATAGAGGACCTCGGCCTGAACCAGGCCCGTCTCGCGGGCGTGCTCGGACTGTCCGCACCCATGCTCTCCCAGCTGATGAGCGGCCAGCGCGCCAAGATCGGCAACCCCGCTGTCGTCCAGCGGGTGCAGCTGCTGCAGGACCTGGCGGGGCAGGTCGCGGACGGCAGCGTGAGTGCGGTCGAGGCCACCGAGCGCATGGAAGAGATCAAGAAGTCCCAGGGGGGTTCGGTGCTCAGCAACGCCGGTCAGGCCACGTCCAGTTCGGGTGCCCCGACGGTCAAGCGCGTGGTGCGTGAGATCCAGTCGCTGCTGCGCTCCGTGTCCGCCGCCGGCGACATCATCGAGGCCGCCGACTCCCTCGCCCCGACCCACCCGGAACTGGCAGAGTTCCTCCGGGTCTACGGCGCCGGACGCACCGCCGACGCGGTCGCCCACTACCAGTCGCACCAGAGCTGACCCCGGGCGAGCCCGACGCCGGCCGCCGCCCCGTGACCGCCCGCCCCGGCGGCGGTCGCGCGGCGGACCGGAGGACCGTACGTGACGTCCGAAGGGCCCGTGCCCCGCACGGCCCCGGGAGGGGAGCGACGCACGACCATGGGTGAGGTCTTCGCCGGCCGGTACGAACTGGCCGACCCGATCGGCCGCGGGGGAGTGGGCGCGGTCTGGCGCGCCTGGGACCACCGGCGCCGGCGCTACGTCGCGGCCAAGGTCCTGCAGCAGAGCGACGCCCACACACTGCTCCGCTTCGTGCGCGAGCAGGCCCTGCGCATCGACCATCCGAACGTCCTGGCCCCGGCGAGCTGGGCCGCGGACGACGACAAGGTCCTGTTCACCATGGATCTGGTCGCGGGCGGCTCGCTCGCCCATCTCGTCGCCGACTACGGCCCCCTGCCGCCAGAGTTCGTCTGCGTGCTCCTCGACCAGCTCCTGGCCGGCGTCACCGCCGTGCACGCGGAGGGCGTGGTCCACCGTGACATCAAGCCCGCCAACATCCTGCTCGAGGCGACCGGCACCGGCCTGCCCCATCTGCGCCTGTCGGACTTCGGCATCGCGATGCGCAAGGGCGAGCCACGGCTGACCGAGGCCGACTACGTGGTCGGAACGCCCGGCTGGTTCGCCCCCGAGCAGGCACTCGGCGCCGAACCGGACTTCCCCGCGGACCTCTTCGCCGTGGGACTCGTCGCCCTCTACCTCCTCGAAGGTGCCAAGCCCGACGCTCAGGCCCTGATCGAGCACTTCGCCGAGCGTGGCACGCCGAGCGCTCCGCGTGGAGTGCCGGGCCCTCTGTGGGGCGTCCTGGCCGGGCTGCTCCAGCCCGATCCCGAGGCCCGCTTCCGCACGGCCACCGGGGCGCGCAAGGCGCTGCTCGCGGCCGCCGAGCTGCTGCCCGAGCCCGGCCCCGACGACGAGCTCATCGAGGTCTTCGACCAACTCGGCCCGCTCCCCCCGGGGTTCAGCCCCGACGGGCCGGCCGTCCGCGGGCGCAGGGCCCGCCCCCTGAACGCCGCGGGAAGCCCCGTACGGCCTCAGGCGAGCGACGACCTGCGCGAGGCCTCCACCTCCGCGCCGACCACGCCGGCCGCCCCCACGGCCCCCGTCATGCCCGCCGCTCCCCTCGTACCTCCCGCTCTCGTCGTACCCCCACCCCCAGTACCGCCGCCGCTCCCGCACCAGCCCGCGCCCCTGCACTCCGTACCGCACCCGAGCCCGAACTCGAGCCCGAGCCCGGAACCCGAGCCAGAACCGGAATCGGATTCCGCGCCCGCTCCCAGTTCCGGGTCCGGGTCCGGGTCCGGGTCCGACTCCAGGTTCGGGTCCGACTCCACATCGGGTCAGCCCCTGATGTCGGAGACGGGCAGCTTCCATCTCCCGCCTCCGTCGCCCCGCGACGAGCCGCTCCCACCACCTCCACCACCGGTGCCGCCGATGCCGGTGCTGTCCCCCTCCGTCGGCGCGCCTCTCAGCGCCGCCGAGCCGGCGCCCCAGCTGGAACCCGAGCCCACCGGCACGGGATTCCGTCCGCTGGATCCCACGCCGCCCCCACCGCACACCGAGACCTTCCACGACCGCTCCCCTCAGCCGGCCCCTGCGGTGACCACCGTGGTCCCGGACGAAGAAGGCCGTCACTCTCTGTACACCGCTCGCGCCCAAGAGGTTCCACAGCTCCAGCCCGAACCTCTTCAGCCCCGACCTCGCCCCCGGCACCAACCTCGGCCTCGGCCCCACCCACAGCCCCAGGAACATCAGGACGCCCCGCAGCGCAGGCCGGGGCCGCCGCCCGCCGTGGCGATCCCCGTCCTTCTCGTCGCCGCGCTCTGCTTCGCCGTAGGGATCT